>NZ_JBMHMG010000004.1:0-9617 GCF_049179035.1 Micromonospora sp. WMMD1274 | reverse complement strand
TTGCGCGGTGCTGCTGACGGTGACGATCCGGGGGTCCGGCGCCGTCAGCAACGCGGGCAGAAGAAGTCCGGTGAGCGCGAAGTGCGCGAGATGGTTCACCCCGAAGTGCATCTCGACGCCGTCGAAGGTGTCCCACCGCGGAACGCCCATCAGGCCGGCGTTGTTCACGAGGACATCGATCCGTCCGTGATCGTCCAGAACTTGGCCTGCCGCAGCGCGAACGGATTCTAGGTTTCCCAGATCCACTCGCAGTTGCCGAATGATCGCGTCGGGCTGTGTCGCCTTGATGGCCGACGCCGCTGCGCTCATTCGTCCTGAGTGCCGGCAAGCCATGATCACGGTCATGCCGGCGGCGGCAAGCAGGCGAGCGGTGTGGTACCCCACGCCGGCGTTGGCGCCGGTGATGACGGCCACCTTGCCCCGCTGGTCCGGTGCTGGCGATGGGAGGCGAGCCGGGCCGTGGGCTGCTCTGCTGGCCCTGCGTGTGTTCGCCGCCCTGTCGTTCGGGGGTCGGCGGGAGGTCGTTGTCATGGTCATGACATCTCTTGGATCGGCCAGGTTGAGCATCGCAGTTGTCCCCCGATTCGTGTCGCCTCTCGTGGTGGAGGTGGCCCGGCCTCTGGGGCGGTTCAGAGGCCGGGCCCGCCGGCGAGTGACCTCCACGTACGCCGGCGCGGTGAAAGCTGCTGGGGCTACGGCTTGCGCAGGTTGGCGAGCGTCTCGTGAGTCATGCGGCCAAGCGCTTCCATGACGGCCTGGTCGTCGCTGCCGGACGGCAGAGCGTCCTGCGTCCAGCCCACCGTCAGGTACAAGTTGCCGTCGAGACAGGCAAGGCGCGGGCCGAGCAGACTATCCACATAGACGTAGCTGTCCTGGCATCCACTCGGTACCTGACGCAGCGCTTCTTCCTCCTGCGCCACCGCCTTCAACCCGTTGAACCGCACCTCCGCGTGGTCATTCACCTCAACCATCAGGTTGGCCACGCCCCTGGGGCCGAAACCGACAACGCATCCCTTCAGCGGGCCGTCCGTGGCGTCGCGGCGAGGGTCGGCAACGACACCGAGCAGCTCCTCCAGCGGAGCCACCACGAAGGCGTCGCACGGGCGCAGCTGCGAGCCGTACCGCCACGGAGTCACGCTCGGCCCGGGCGACGCAGTCGCCTCAGCGGCCGAGGTCAACCGCGCGGACGCTCCGCCCTCGGAATCCCGATTTCTACCGCAGCCGGTGGCCGCCAGAATGATCACCGCGACCACCATCAGGACCGTCGCGGTGACGACACCGAACGCGCGTCGCGTACCGGCCGGGGCTGGCGATTCGCCATGGCTCAACGGACAGCCTCCTTGCGCTCTAGGGTGATGCCGGCGGCATCACTGGAAGGGCTGGTAGCGGCACCCCGCTCATCGCGAACACGGACGTGGGACACAGCCAGGACTGCGCCAGCCAGGCAGGCCAGCGCCACCACGGCGATCGCGACGCTCGCGCCCAGCGGGGGCATGAGCACCGACACGACTGCGGTTCCACCGGCTCCACCAGCGAATCCCGAGAAGTAGGTCAGTCCGACAGCCGTTCCCCGCCGATCCGTACGCAAGGCGGCCAGCGCGACGGTCAGCATCGGTTGCCCCAGCGCGAAAACCGCTGACGAGATGACCGTCGACGTGATCACCAATGGGCCGACCGAGTCTGATGGCACTAACCCCACGATCACCAGCGCTCCAGCAGCCAGCAGCAGCGCCTTGGCCGACGACCGCTGCCGGAGGGCCAGGCCGTGGGACACGGCCACCCCCGCTACCGCACACAGCACCAGCACCACGCCGCTGTTCAGCGGCGTCCATCCGGCGTCGGCGAGCAGGTGTCCGTCGGCGAGCACCACGGCAAACCGCGCCCCGTAGATGCAGCCAGCCAGCAGGCACACCCGCCTGAACTGGGCCTCGCGCACCAGTGCGGCAGGCACGAACGCGTCGGGCCGGCGCCGCGCTCGAACCCACAGGGCGAGCCCGCTGGCGGCCGCACCTGCGGCCAGCGCCGATGCAGTCGTCAGCGTCAGCACCGCGATCTGCGTCAGCCCGACCGTGCACGTCGCGAACACCGTCAACAGTCCTGCTCCGACAGCGTCGAAGGCAGCCGACGGCCTCCCCCGCCGATGGTGGTGTCGCGTTATCCACGGGACCGCCAGCACCGACAGGACGGGCAAGACCACGGCCGCGCGCCACCCGATCACCTCCGTGGCGGCTCCACCCGCGAGCGTCGCCCCGGCCAGGAACGTCGCCATCACCGCGCCCAACGCCCTCGCCACCGCGCCGCGATGCTCGGCATCGACGTGAGCTGCGATGGTGAGCACCACGGTCACGACGGCAGACGATCCGACAGCCAGCACCACCCGGCCGGACACCACCGCCTCCGGTGTCGGTGCCAGCAGACACACCACCGTGCCGGCGAGCAACAGCACCGCGCCGATACGGAGACAGGCCCGTGTTCCCCAGCGTTCGGTCAACGGCCCGAACACCGCAGTACCGACGCCGAGAGCGATGGCGTACCCAGACAACAGCCACACCGTGCTGACCGAGCCAGAGACGTCCGGAATGTAGGGCACCGCGACCGCCGCCGCCATGATGCCGAACGTCACCGGCCCGTAGAGCGTCCCCAGCAGCACGCCTAGCCGGGCGGGACGAGCACCGGAACCACCGGGTGCACGGTTGGCGGTGATGCCGCCGGCATCACCGCCGGTCACGCCGTGCCCCAGACGGAGTTGAGGGCGCCCGGTTGAAAACAGGGATGTCCTTGACTTCTTTGAGGTAGGCGGTTCCCGAGGTGTAGCCGGTGCCCGCCTCGTTGCCCAGCATCCGCACCGCGAGCGAGTAGTGGGTGCGACGCCACCCTGTCAGCGCGGCCGCGAAGGACGCCATGCTCTCGACGAGTTGGTCCTCGACGACCGCTGCGAATCCAGCCCGCTCCAGCTTCCCCACCTGGGACTGCACCGTGGCCTGCCCGGACAGCGCCCGCATCCGCGCCTGCGGCGCGGACTGGAAGGCGACCGAGTGTAGCCGGGCCAGTTCCGGGCGGCGGCACAGCGACTCCACCAGCTTGTAGCTGTAGCTCTGGATGGCACTGGCGCCCTCGGTCCACCGACGGAAGTCGCGGAACGCCGCGACCTGCATGGTGGCCAGCAGCGAGAACAGGGGTGAGGCTTCCCGCAGGATCCCGGTCGCCGCATCCAGCCGCGCCCCGCCGTGCACAGCATGCCCGTCGCCGAGGAGTTGAATAACGCTGCACAGGTCCACCGCCACCAGCGCGAACGTCGCCTCCCACGACTGGAGGACTCGGAGGAACAGGTACTCGTCGTGCACCCGGGAGACGGGCAACATCGACAGGGCGACCGCCTGGCGTTCGTCCCGGTTGAGGAATTCCTCGACGGCCCGCCACAGACGATCCGGGCGAACATCGTCCACGGCACCCGCCTGTTCAAGGCCGAGGCGGGCAAGCGCGGGTTGAAGCACGCGCATGCCGAGCCTGAGCCGCTTACGTGTCAGGCCAGATGCCGGCCGGAACTCCGGCAGCGGCTGTCGCTGGTCCTCTGCGGCGGCGTGCTCGAACCTCAACACGTCTGCGATCAACGCCACGACCAGCCGGTCCCGGCATCGCAACGCCGCCGCCGCGTCCACGACGATGTCGCCGCGGTCGGCGTCCGGCAGGGGAAGCAGCTCCAGCGCCAGATACGTGCGGTAGTCGTAGCGGCCGTCGGCCTTGTCGAGCAGCACGTTCAAGAACGAGCGCAGGAGACGGCCGCCAGCGTCGGGCCCGGCGACGGAGTTGGTCACCTCCCTGGCCTGTCCCAGCACCTCCAGCATCTGCGGCGGTACGAAGTGCTTCCCGTGCTCCCGCACGCTGGCGACGACGTCTCGATACGGAAAGTCGTCGCTGCACCGCTGACCCGTCAGCCACCGCTGCACCGCGTCGACGCCGTTCATGCCACCACTCCCTGTCGATGAGACCGGCGGCGCTCTGCCGCCCGGGCGTCGGGGAACTCCCCCAACAGTCGGCATGCCGTCTCGACGTCCTCTGCGGTGGTGAAGGCGTGCATCGCGAGCCTGACCACCCGGCCTCGCGGTGCGACCGCGACGTGCCGGTCTGCCAGCCACCGCGTGATGGCCTCCGGTGCGGGGTGCAGGACCGCCAGATGGGCGCCGTGCTCCTCGGGAGTCGTCACGAACAGGCCTTGCCGCGTCACCAGCTCGCGGGCGAGCCGCGCCATCTGCGCCACGTGACGTCGAACCTGCCCCAAGTCCAGGTCGGCGATCAGCGACAGGGCCGCGTTGGCGGCGTACACCGCTGGCACCGCTGGCGTCCCGACCTGGAACCGGCGCGCGTCGTCCGGCCAGTCCACCAGGTGAGGATCGAACCGGTGAGGATCGCGACGACCCTGCCAGCCGGTCAGACCCGGTACGCGTCCACCACTGGCAGCGGCCTCATACAGAGCGACGACCCCCGGCAGCCCGAGGGCGTACTTGCCGAAGCCGGCCACGAGGTAGTCACAGTTCCACTGCCGCACATCAAGCGGCTCCACCCCGAACGCCTGGTAGGCGTCGACGAAGACCTCCGCACCGGCATGATGCGCCGCCTCGACGATGTCGCGCACCGGCAGGCGCTGACCGCTGCTGTAGGTGACCGCGGGCACCGACACCAGGGCTGTGCGGCCGTCGATCGCCCGCAGGTAGTCGGTGAGGCACACCCGGCCGTCTCGGTCGCCGACGAAGACCACCTCGGCCCCTCGCCGGCGCTGCGTCAGCCAGGCGTGGGCGACCCCGGGGAACTCGGCGCTGCACGTCACGATCCGAGACCGCGTCGTCCATCCCCGCGCAGAGCCCACCTGGTGCGCGGCCGTTGACGCGTCGGCCAGCAATCCGATCTGGTGCTCCTGGGCCCCGAGCAACGCCGCGACTCGATAGCGCAACTGCGTCACCTGATGCTCCCACGCCTGCCACGTCACCGCGGGGCTCTCCATCGCGGTGAGCATGGCCAGCAGGGACGACTCGACAACCGGTGACCGGGGCGCGTGACTGCAACTGGCCAAATGGACGCGTCCGGCCAACGACGGCAGTTCACGCCGCACCGCAGAGCAATCCATCGGTGTCCGGGCCATCACGCCATCTCCCGCAGCGACGTGGCGCTGGTTACGACGGCGGTACGGACCGCCCACAGGTCGGGGAAGTACCTGTGGGCGGTCAGCTTCGCCAGGGTCCCGACCGGCGTGCCCTGGGTGCCGAACCCGCCGTCGCCGACGAGCCGGGCCGCAAGGAGGTAGTGCCGCATCCGCCACAGCGCCACAGCCTCGTCCCAATCCACCATCCGCTCCGCCAGCCGGTAGATCGGCTGGTCGGCCCGCCACCGGCACAGCTGCTCCAGGGAGACTCCGCAGTGTTCGCAGAGATGCTCGAATGCCTTTGCCAGCTCTCGCCCGGCCCGCCCGATTCCCACCCAGCCCGGCGACTGCGCACCTGACCCCGTGCCCAGCCGAGGTCGCATGACGGCGAACGCCATCGGCGAGAGGTGCTCGAACATGTCGAGCTGGCCGGTCACTGTCCGGATCGCGTCGGCCGCTTGGTGAACGAGCAACTCCCCCGCGCCCACATCGCCCGAACGCAGGTGCCACGCCGCCTCCTGCGACGCCTCCACCGCCACGCGTAACCACAGCTCGGTGCTCTGGTGCGCCACCTGGAACAGCAACTCGTCACGATGAGCACGCTCGGGTGCCGGCACCTGAAGCCGCAGCAGCTCATCCACGCGCATGTACCGGCTGTAGGCGTTCACGTCCGTCGTTCCCACGTAGCCATCTGGCGGCGCGCTGGCAGGACCGCCGTCCTCGTCGTCCAGGCCGTCGGGCGGGCGAGGTGTCGTGTGCACGCCTCCGCTGTGCGAACTCTGAGGTGCCATCTTCAGTGCCCCCGTTGTCTTCGTGGTCGGCGTCAGGCTGATTGACGGACCAGCTGGTCAAAACCATGGAGCGTGAGCCAGGTTCCGCAGCTCCTGACCAGCACGAGCCGCGGCGTCCGCCCTGCGCCGGGCAAGCCACCGCGGAGCTTGTCCGCGACCGGGCAGCCACAGCAGCAGAACGCCGTGGGCCAAGACGGCGGCACCCACCACTGCGCGCGGTCCCGCCGCCATTCGGTCAGCCATGAGGAAAGGAAGTGCCACCGCCGTCACGACCGATCCGCCGGCCGCAGCACGTAGTCCGGCGAGGCTGCCCGACATGGGGAGGGACAGGCCCGCGACGACCGAGACGAGCGCCAGAGCGAGCAGGACGATGAGCACGCCGGCATCCAGTGCCATCGCGCCGAACGGCGTGTTCGCGTCCCAGCCAGCAGCCAGGTACACGGCCGCGTCGGCGAACACCGTGGAGCCGGCGCAACACACAACCGTGGCCAGGCGGACCGCTCTCGGTGCCGATTCGTGGGGGCGCATCGTCCTGTTGACGACGGGGCCTTGGTGCTCCGGCAAGGTTGCGCTCCCTCAAGGCTGGCATTCGGGCTCAAATTCGGTACGGTAATCACGCCTGAAACATGAATACGGTACCGGGACGGGAGATGTCAACACGATGAGGAGTGAGCACGTAGTGATGCCGCCGGCATCACCGGGCTCCGAGCGGCCAGGCAAGACGGCGAGCGCGCCGTGCGCTGGCGGTCGTCTCACGCCGTTCACCACCCTGCTGAGGGCCGCCCGGCACCGCCGACGAGCCGGCCCCATGGCTGGGCTTTCTGCCGACGGCCGCCGTGGGTAGCCGAACTGACCGCGACCGCAGCACGGTGACCCTGCCCGGAGGCCCGGAGCTGACGGTGTATGCGGCTTGTGCCGACGATCTGCCGGCCGTGATGGAACTGCATCAAACCTGCTCAGCGCGCAGCCGGCACTGGCGCTATCTGTCGGGTGCGGTGCCATCACCCGCCCGCCTGCGTCGGCTGCTGGAGCCGGCTCGCGGAGTGACCCTGCTTGCCGCTGCGGGCGACGGCGCGATGGCAGCTGTGGTGGCGATGGCGAACCTGATCGCCGAGGGAGACCAAGCTGAGGCAGCGCTGCTCGTTCGGGACGACTGGCAGCGGCACGGACTCGGTTCGACCCTGCTGGTCTGGTTGCTCGGGCTCGCCAGCAGTAGCGGCTACGCCGCGCTCGTGCTGCACATGCACGCGGAGAACACCCCGATGCTGCGCACGGTCAGGCGGCTCGATCGCGCGGCCCTGACCGAAAGGGACGGCGCCTTTCTCACCTTCACCGTGCCAGTGGTCGCCACCAGCCGAAGGCCGCCCTGGTGAGGCGGCGACCAACGCCCGTGCGGCTCTCCCGCCAAGCGGAGCCGACACAGCGACAGCCAGCATCAGGACCAGCAGGAACGGGCACGACGTGACCGAAGGCAGCCTGCCGGTGATGCCGCCGGCATCACGGCTTGATGATGAAGCGGCCTTCCGCACCCGTGCCGCGTCGCGGTCGCCCACGCCAGTGACGGCGGCCAGCAGCTGCCCAGCGCACGCGCCCGGCGGTCCCACCGACGGCCCGGCTCGGGTTCTCAGCGACGCCCACGCCTTTCTCACGCGCTACTTCCACGAGACAGGACGCGACGGCTTGCGGACTCGCCTGGCGCAGATGCGACGCGAGGTTGAGACCAGCGGCACGTGGTGGCAGACCACCGACGAGTTGGTGTTCGGGGCGAAGCTGGCGTGGCGTAACGCGGAACGGTGCATCGGACGCGCCCGTTGGAGCGCCCTGCGCGTGCGTGATCTCAGAGGGATCAACCGGGCCGATCAGATCCGCGGCGAGTTGGAGAACCACCTGGACCTGTCCACCAACGGCGGTGCCATCGTCCCGATGATGTCGGTCTTCTCCCCAGCGTCAGCCGACATGCCTGCCGTGCGGATCCGCAACTCGCAGCTGATCCGGTACGCAGGATGGACCACCGCAGCCGGCGAGGTGACCGGAGATCCCGCTCAGGCGCGATTCACCGATCAAGCCATACAACTGGGTTGGCGAGGACCGTCGAACCGGACCCGGTTCGACGTGCTGCCCTGGATCATCGACGGCATTGACGTCGGCCGGGCGCTGTTCGCCGTCCCTGCCTCCTGCGTCTTGGAGGTGGAACTGCGCCACCCGCAGCATCCCTGGTTCGCGCTGTTGGGACTGCGCTGGCCGGCGCTGCCCGCGATCAGCGACATGACCTTAAGGGTGGGCGGGGTCATCTATCCCTGCGCGCCGTTCAGCGGCAGTTACATGGCCTCCGAGATCGCCAGTCGCAACCTCGCCGACCCGGCGCGCTACCACCAGCTGCCCGCAGTGGCGCGCGGGCTGGGCCTTGACACGCGACGAGACCGGCTGTGGCGGGACAAGGCGCTCCTCATGCTCAACGAGGCGGTCCTGCACAGCTTCCTCGCCGCCGGGGTCCGCATCACCGATCACCATCGGGAAAGCATCTCCTTCGCGCGGTTCACCGACCGGGAAGAAGCCGCAGGGCGGCCGGTCTACGGGGACTGGTCGTGGCTCAACAGCTACCCCATGACTCCGCAGGACCCGAGCTGGGGCCGCTACTACGCATCACCCTCGCCGCAAGATCCCGGGCTGCACCCCTCTCCACCGGTGAAGCCGTGATCGGACCATGACCTGCCCACAGTGCCGAAGCTCCGAGGACGGCTGCTGTCTTAGGTCAGAGCGCTGGTGACGAAAGGATTCAGACCGTGCGTAGCGCGACCGAACTGCCCGGCATGGTTGAACTGAGTATGCCAGCGCGCAATGCTCGCCTCGATGCGCTCATCAAGGCGGCCCACGACCTGCTTGACCGGGCCGTTCGGGAGGAGATCGTCGAGCACCACGACGGCCACGGCCGTAACCGCAAGCATGTGGCGACTGCGGTGCTGTTCTCCGGCGGCCACGACTCCACAGTGCTGGCCCACCTGTTCCGCCGGCGAGCGACTCATGCGATTCACGCGAACACCGGGATCGGCGTTGAGGCCACCCGCCAGTTTGTACGTGACACCTGCGCGAGCTGGGGACTACCGCTCATCGAGAAGCACCCGCCGGTGGGTTCAACGTACCGCGAGCTGGTGCTGACCGACGGATTCCCTGGTCCGGCGAAGCACTGGAAAATGTACCAACGGCTCAAGGAACGCGCCTTGGAAGCGGCCAAGAACGAGCTGGTGAGGATGCCGTCGCGCGAGCGGATGGTCTTCCTGGCTGGCCGGCGCAGCGGTGAGTCGAAGCGGCGCGCCAGAATCCCAGAGGTTGAGCGCCGGAAGTCGATCGTCTGGGTATCTCCGCTGCGGAACTGGACGGCACTGGACTTGAACACCTACCGGCGTCGGTTCCTCGACTGCCCCCGCAACGAGGTCGCCGACATGCTCCACATGTCCGGGGAGTGTCTGTGCGGGGCGTTCGCCGAGCCCGGCGAACTGGACGAACTGGCGATGTGGCCGGTTGCGGCCGACGCCGTGGCCCAGATCCGCAGCCTGGAGACGGAAGCCGTTCAAGCGGGCATTCCCGAGCCCCGGTGCCGCTGGGGGTGGGGCGCCGACCAGGGCCGGGCCAAGGCTCGTGGTGGCCCGTTGTGTTCGTCGTGCGAGATAGCCGGCCAGCTTGAGCTGTTT
>NZ_JBMHMG010000003.1:0-129571 GCF_049179035.1 Micromonospora sp. WMMD1274 | reverse complement strand
AAGAAGTCCGGTGAGCGCGAAGTGCGCGAGATGGTTCACCCCGAAGTGCATCTCGACGCCGTCGAAGGTGTCCCACCGCGGAACGCCCATCAGGCCGGCGTTGTTCACGAGGACATCGATCCGTCCGTGATCGTCCAGAACTTGGCCTGCCGCAGCGCGAACGGATTCTAGGTTTCCCAGATCCACTCGCAGTTGCCGAATGATCGCGTCGGGCTGTGTCGCCTTGATGGCCGACGCCGCTGCGCTCATTCGTCCTGAGTGCCGGCAAGCCATGATCACGGTCATGCCGGCGGCGGCAAGCAGGCGAGCGGTGTGGTACCCCACGCCGGCGTTGGCGCCGGTGATGACGGCCACCTTGCCCCGCTGGTCCGGTGCTGGCGATGGGAGGCGAGCCGGGCCGTGGGCTGCTCTGCTGGCCCTGCGTGTGTTCGCCGCCCTGTCGTTCGGGGGTCGGCGGGAGGTCGTTGTCATGGTCATGACATCTCTTGGATCGGCCAGGTTGAGCATCGCAGTTGTCCCCCGATTCGTGTCGCCTCTCGTGGTGGAGGTGGCCCGGCCTCTGGGGCGGTTCAGAGGCCGGGCCCGCCGGCGAGTGACCTCCACGTACGCCGGCGCGGTGAAAGCTGCTGGGGCTACGGCTTGCGCAGGTTGGCGAGCGTCTCGTGAGTCATGCGGCCAAGCGCTTCCATGACGGCCTGGTCGTCGCTGCCGGACGGCAGAGCGTCCTGCGTCCAGCCCACCGTCAGGTACAAGTTGCCGTCGAGACAGGCAAGGCGCGGGCCGAGCAGACTATCCACATAGACGTAGCTGTCCTGGCATCCACTCGGTACCTGACGCAGCGCTTCTTCCTCCTGCGCCACCGCCTTCAACCCGTTGAACCGCACCTCCGCGTGGTCATTCACCTCAACCATCAGGTTGGCCACGCCCCTGGGGCCGAAACCGACAACGCATCCCTTCAGCGGGCCGTCCGTGGCGTCGCGGCGAGGGTCGGCAACGACACCGAGCAGCTCCTCCAGCGGAGCCACCACGAAGGCGTCGCACGGGCGCAGCTGCGAGCCGTACCGCCACGGAGTCACGCTCGGCCCGGGCGACGCAGTCGCCTCAGCGGCCGAGGTCAACCGCGCGGACGCTCCGCCCTCGGAATCCCGATTTCTACCGCAGCCGGTGGCCGCCAGAATGATCACCGCGACCACCATCAGGACCGTCGCGGTGACGACACCGAACGCGCGTCGCGTACCGGCCGGGGCTGGCGATTCGCCATGGCTCAACGGACAGCCTCCTTGCGCTCTAGGGTGATGCCGGCGGCATCACTGGAAGGGCTGGTAGCGGCACCCCGCTCATCGCGAACACGGACGTGGGACACAGCCAGGACTGCGCCAGCCAGGCAGGCCAGCGCCACCACGGCGATCGCGACGCTCGCGCCCAGCGGGGGCATGAGCACCGACACGACTGCGGTTCCACCGGCTCCACCAGCGAATCCCGAGAAGTAGGTCAGTCCGACAGCCGTTCCCCGCCGATCCGTACGCAAGGCGGCCAGCGCGACGGTCAGCATCGGTTGCCCCAGCGCGAAAACCGCTGACGAGATGACCGTCGACGTGATCACCAATGGGCCGACCGAGTCTGATGGCACTAACCCCACGATCACCAGCGCTCCAGCAGCCAGCAGCAGCGCCTTGGCCGACGACCGCTGCCGGAGGGCCAGGCCGTGGGACACGGCCACCCCCGCTACCGCACACAGCACCAGCACCACGCCGCTGTTCAGCGGCGTCCATCCGGCGTCGGCGAGCAGGTGTCCGTCGGCGAGCACCACGGCAAACCGCGCCCCGTAGATGCAGCCAGCCAGCAGGCACACCCGCCTGAACTGGGCCTCGCGCACCAGTGCGGCAGGCACGAACGCGTCGGGCCGGCGCCGCGCTCGAACCCACAGGGCGAGCCCGCTGGCGGCCGCACCTGCGGCCAGCGCCGATGCAGTCGTCAGCGTCAGCACCGCGATCTGCGTCAGCCCGACCGTGCACGTCGCGAACACCGTCAACAGTCCTGCTCCGACAGCGTCGAAGGCAGCCGACGGCCTCCCCCGCCGATGGTGGTGTCGCGTTATCCACGGGACCGCCAGCACCGACAGGACGGGCAAGACCACGGCCGCGCGCCACCCGATCACCTCCGTGGCGGCTCCACCCGCGAGCGTCGCCCCGGCCAGGAACGTCGCCATCACCGCGCCCAACGCCCTCGCCACCGCGCCGCGATGCTCGGCATCGACGTGAGCTGCGATGGTGAGCACCACGGTCACGACGGCAGACGATCCGACAGCCAGCACCACCCGGCCGGACACCACCGCCTCCGGTGTCGGTGCCAGCAGACACACCACCGTGCCGGCGAGCAACAGCACCGCGCCGATACGGAGACAGGCCCGTGTTCCCCAGCGTTCGGTCAACGGCCCGAACACCGCAGTACCGACGCCGAGAGCGATGGCGTACCCAGACAACAGCCACACCGTGCTGACCGAGCCAGAGACGTCCGGAATGTAGGGCACCGCGACCGCCGCCGCCATGATGCCGAACGTCACCGGCCCGTAGAGCGTCCCCAGCAGCACGCCTAGCCGGGCGGGACGAGCACCGGAACCACCGGGTGCACGGTTGGCGGTGATGCCGCCGGCATCACCGCCGGTCACGCCGTGCCCCAGACGGAGTTGAGGGCGCCCGGTTGAAAACAGGGATGTCCTTGACTTCTTTGAGGTAGGCGGTTCCCGAGGTGTAGCCGGTGCCCGCCTCGTTGCCCAGCATCCGCACCGCGAGCGAGTAGTGGGTGCGACGCCACCCTGTCAGCGCGGCCGCGAAGGACGCCATGCTCTCGACGAGTTGGTCCTCGACGACCGCTGCGAATCCAGCCCGCTCCAGCTTCCCCACCTGGGACTGCACCGTGGCCTGCCCGGACAGCGCCCGCATCCGCGCCTGCGGCGCGGACTGGAAGGCGACCGAGTGTAGCCGGGCCAGTTCCGGGCGGCGGCACAGCGACTCCACCAGCTTGTAGCTGTAGCTCTGGATGGCACTGGCGCCCTCGGTCCACCGACGGAAGTCGCGGAACGCCGCGACCTGCATGGTGGCCAGCAGCGAGAACAGGGGTGAGGCTTCCCGCAGGATCCCGGTCGCCGCATCCAGCCGCGCCCCGCCGTGCACAGCATGCCCGTCGCCGAGGAGTTGAATAACGCTGCACAGGTCCACCGCCACCAGCGCGAACGTCGCCTCCCACGACTGGAGGACTCGGAGGAACAGGTACTCGTCGTGCACCCGGGAGACGGGCAACATCGACAGGGCGACCGCCTGGCGTTCGTCCCGGTTGAGGAATTCCTCGACGGCCCGCCACAGACGATCCGGGCGAACATCGTCCACGGCACCCGCCTGTTCAAGGCCGAGGCGGGCAAGCGCGGGTTGAAGCACGCGCATGCCGAGCCTGAGCCGCTTACGTGTCAGGCCAGATGCCGGCCGGAACTCCGGCAGCGGCTGTCGCTGGTCCTCTGCGGCGGCGTGCTCGAACCTCAACACGTCTGCGATCAACGCCACGACCAGCCGGTCCCGGCATCGCAACGCCGCCGCCGCGTCCACGACGATGTCGCCGCGGTCGGCGTCCGGCAGGGGAAGCAGCTCCAGCGCCAGATACGTGCGGTAGTCGTAGCGGCCGTCGGCCTTGTCGAGCAGCACGTTCAAGAACGAGCGCAGGAGACGGCCGCCAGCGTCGGGCCCGGCGACGGAGTTGGTCACCTCCCTGGCCTGTCCCAGCACCTCCAGCATCTGCGGCGGTACGAAGTGCTTCCCGTGCTCCCGCACGCTGGCGACGACGTCTCGATACGGAAAGTCGTCGCTGCACCGCTGACCCGTCAGCCACCGCTGCACCGCGTCGACGCCGTTCATGCCACCACTCCCTGTCGATGAGACCGGCGGCGCTCTGCCGCCCGGGCGTCGGGGAACTCCCCCAACAGTCGGCATGCCGTCTCGACGTCCTCTGCGGTGGTGAAGGCGTGCATCGCGAGCCTGACCACCCGGCCTCGCGGTGCGACCGCGACGTGCCGGTCTGCCAGCCACCGCGTGATGGCCTCCGGTGCGGGGTGCAGGACCGCCAGATGGGCGCCGTGCTCCTCGGGAGTCGTCACGAACAGGCCTTGCCGCGTCACCAGCTCGCGGGCGAGCCGCGCCATCTGCGCCACGTGACGTCGAACCTGCCCCAAGTCCAGGTCGGCGATCAGCGACAGGGCCGCGTTGGCGGCGTACACCGCTGGCACCGCTGGCGTCCCGACCTGGAACCGGCGCGCGTCGTCCGGCCAGTCCACCAGGTGAGGATCGAACCGGTGAGGATCGCGACGACCCTGCCAGCCGGTCAGACCCGGTACGCGTCCACCACTGGCAGCGGCCTCATACAGAGCGACGACCCCCGGCAGCCCGAGGGCGTACTTGCCGAAGCCGGCCACGAGGTAGTCACAGTTCCACTGCCGCACATCAAGCGGCTCCACCCCGAACGCCTGGTAGGCGTCGACGAAGACCTCCGCACCGGCATGATGCGCCGCCTCGACGATGTCGCGCACCGGCAGGCGCTGACCGCTGCTGTAGGTGACCGCGGGCACCGACACCAGGGCTGTGCGGCCGTCGATCGCCCGCAGGTAGTCGGTGAGGCACACCCGGCCGTCTCGGTCGCCGACGAAGACCACCTCGGCCCCTCGCCGGCGCTGCGTCAGCCAGGCGTGGGCGACCCCGGGGAACTCGGCGCTGCACGTCACGATCCGAGACCGCGTCGTCCATCCCCGCGCAGAGCCCACCTGGTGCGCGGCCGTTGACGCGTCGGCCAGCAATCCGATCTGGTGCTCCTGGGCCCCGAGCAACGCCGCGACTCGATAGCGCAACTGCGTCACCTGATGCTCCCACGCCTGCCACGTCACCGCGGGGCTCTCCATCGCGGTGAGCATGGCCAGCAGGGACGACTCGACAACCGGTGACCGGGGCGCGTGACTGCAACTGGCCAAATGGACGCGTCCGGCCAACGACGGCAGTTCACGCCGCACCGCAGAGCAATCCATCGGTGTCCGGGCCATCACGCCATCTCCCGCAGCGACGTGGCGCTGGTTACGACGGCGGTACGGACCGCCCACAGGTCGGGGAAGTACCTGTGGGCGGTCAGCTTCGCCAGGGTCCCGACCGGCGTGCCCTGGGTGCCGAACCCGCCGTCGCCGACGAGCCGGGCCGCAAGGAGGTAGTGCCGCATCCGCCACAGCGCCACAGCCTCGTCCCAATCCACCATCCGCTCCGCCAGCCGGTAGATCGGCTGGTCGGCCCGCCACCGGCACAGCTGCTCCAGGGAGACTCCGCAGTGTTCGCAGAGATGCTCGAATGCCTTTGCCAGCTCTCGCCCGGCCCGCCCGATTCCCACCCAGCCCGGCGACTGCGCACCTGACCCCGTGCCCAGCCGAGGTCGCATGACGGCGAACGCCATCGGCGAGAGGTGCTCGAACATGTCGAGCTGGCCGGTCACTGTCCGGATCGCGTCGGCCGCTTGGTGAACGAGCAACTCCCCCGCGCCCACATCGCCCGAACGCAGGTGCCACGCCGCCTCCTGCGACGCCTCCACCGCCACGCGTAACCACAGCTCGGTGCTCTGGTGCGCCACCTGGAACAGCAACTCGTCACGATGAGCACGCTCGGGTGCCGGCACCTGAAGCCGCAGCAGCTCATCCACGCGCATGTACCGGCTGTAGGCGTTCACGTCCGTCGTTCCCACGTAGCCATCTGGCGGCGCGCTGGCAGGACCGCCGTCCTCGTCGTCCAGGCCGTCGGGCGGGCGAGGTGTCGTGTGCACGCCTCCGCTGTGCGAACTCTGAGGTGCCATCTTCAGTGCCCCCGTTGTCTTCGTGGTCGGCGTCAGGCTGATTGACGGACCAGCTGGTCAAAACCATGGAGCGTGAGCCAGGTTCCGCAGCTCCTGACCAGCACGAGCCGCGGCGTCCGCCCTGCGCCGGGCAAGCCACCGCGGAGCTTGTCCGCGACCGGGCAGCCACAGCAGCAGAACGCCGTGGGCCAAGACGGCGGCACCCACCACTGCGCGCGGTCCCGCCGCCATTCGGTCAGCCATGAGGAAAGGAAGTGCCACCGCCGTCACGACCGATCCGCCGGCCGCAGCACGTAGTCCGGCGAGGCTGCCCGACATGGGGAGGGACAGGCCCGCGACGACCGAGACGAGCGCCAGAGCGAGCAGGACGATGAGCACGCCGGCATCCAGTGCCATCGCGCCGAACGGCGTGTTCGCGTCCCAGCCAGCAGCCAGGTACACGGCCGCGTCGGCGAACACCGTGGAGCCGGCGCAACACACAACCGTGGCCAGGCGGACCGCTCTCGGTGCCGATTCGTGGGGGCGCATCGTCCTGTTGACGACGGGGCCTTGGTGCTCCGGCAAGGTTGCGCTCCCTCAAGGCTGGCATTCGGGCTCAAATTCGGTACGGTAATCACGCCTGAAACATGAATACGGTACCGGGACGGGAGATGTCAACACGATGAGGAGTGAGCACGTAGTGATGCCGCCGGCATCACCGGGCTCCGAGCGGCCAGGCAAGACGGCGAGCGCGCCGTGCGCTGGCGGTCGTCTCACGCCGTTCACCACCCTGCTGAGGGCCGCCCGGCACCGCCGACGAGCCGGCCCCATGGCTGGGCTTTCTGCCGACGGCCGCCGTGGGTAGCCGAACTGACCGCGACCGCAGCACGGTGACCCTGCCCGGAGGCCCGGAGCTGACGGTGTATGCGGCTTGTGCCGACGATCTGCCGGCCGTGATGGAACTGCATCAAACCTGCTCAGCGCGCAGCCGGCACTGGCGCTATCTGTCGGGTGCGGTGCCATCACCCGCCCGCCTGCGTCGGCTGCTGGAGCCGGCTCGCGGAGTGACCCTGCTTGCCGCTGCGGGCGACGGCGCGATGGCAGCTGTGGTGGCGATGGCGAACCTGATCGCCGAGGGAGACCAAGCTGAGGCAGCGCTGCTCGTTCGGGACGACTGGCAGCGGCACGGACTCGGTTCGACCCTGCTGGTCTGGTTGCTCGGGCTCGCCAGCAGTAGCGGCTACGCCGCGCTCGTGCTGCACATGCACGCGGAGAACACCCCGATGCTGCGCACGGTCAGGCGGCTCGATCGCGCGGCCCTGACCGAAAGGGACGGCGCCTTTCTCACCTTCACCGTGCCAGTGGTCGCCACCAGCCGAAGGCCGCCCTGGTGAGGCGGCGACCAACGCCCGTGCGGCTCTCCCGCCAAGCGGAGCCGACACAGCGACAGCCAGCATCAGGACCAGCAGGAACGGGCACGACGTGACCGAAGGCAGCCTGCCGGTGATGCCGCCGGCATCACGGCTTGATGATGAAGCGGCCTTCCGCACCCGTGCCGCGTCGCGGTCGCCCACGCCAGTGACGGCGGCCAGCAGCTGCCCAGCGCACGCGCCCGGCGGTCCCACCGACGGCCCGGCTCGGGTTCTCAGCGACGCCCACGCCTTTCTCACGCGCTACTTCCACGAGACAGGACGCGACGGCTTGCGGACTCGCCTGGCGCAGATGCGACGCGAGGTTGAGACCAGCGGCACGTGGTGGCAGACCACCGACGAGTTGGTGTTCGGGGCGAAGCTGGCGTGGCGTAACGCGGAACGGTGCATCGGACGCGCCCGTTGGAGCGCCCTGCGCGTGCGTGATCTCAGAGGGATCAACCGGGCCGATCAGATCCGCGGCGAGTTGGAGAACCACCTGGACCTGTCCACCAACGGCGGTGCCATCGTCCCGATGATGTCGGTCTTCTCCCCAGCGTCAGCCGACATGCCTGCCGTGCGGATCCGCAACTCGCAGCTGATCCGGTACGCAGGATGGACCACCGCAGCCGGCGAGGTGACCGGAGATCCCGCTCAGGCGCGATTCACCGATCAAGCCATACAACTGGGTTGGCGAGGACCGTCGAACCGGACCCGGTTCGACGTGCTGCCCTGGATCATCGACGGCATTGACGTCGGCCGGGCGCTGTTCGCCGTCCCTGCCTCCTGCGTCTTGGAGGTGGAACTGCGCCACCCGCAGCATCCCTGGTTCGCGCTGTTGGGACTGCGCTGGCCGGCGCTGCCCGCGATCAGCGACATGACCTTAAGGGTGGGCGGGGTCATCTATCCCTGCGCGCCGTTCAGCGGCAGTTACATGGCCTCCGAGATCGCCAGTCGCAACCTCGCCGACCCGGCGCGCTACCACCAGCTGCCCGCAGTGGCGCGCGGGCTGGGCCTTGACACGCGACGAGACCGGCTGTGGCGGGACAAGGCGCTCCTCATGCTCAACGAGGCGGTCCTGCACAGCTTCCTCGCCGCCGGGGTCCGCATCACCGATCACCATCGGGAAAGCATCTCCTTCGCGCGGTTCACCGACCGGGAAGAAGCCGCAGGGCGGCCGGTCTACGGGGACTGGTCGTGGCTCAACAGCTACCCCATGACTCCGCAGGACCCGAGCTGGGGCCGCTACTACGCATCACCCTCGCCGCAAGATCCCGGGCTGCACCCCTCTCCACCGGTGAAGCCGTGATCGGACCATGACCTGCCCACAGTGCCGAAGCTCCGAGGACGGCTGCTGTCTTAGGTCAGAGCGCTGGTGACGAAAGGATTCAGACCGTGCGTAGCGCGACCGAACTGCCCGGCATGGTTGAACTGAGTATGCCAGCGCGCAATGCTCGCCTCGATGCGCTCATCAAGGCGGCCCACGACCTGCTTGACCGGGCCGTTCGGGAGGAGATCGTCGAGCACCACGACGGCCACGGCCGTAACCGCAAGCATGTGGCGACTGCGGTGCTGTTCTCCGGCGGCCACGACTCCACAGTGCTGGCCCACCTGTTCCGCCGGCGAGCGACTCATGCGATTCACGCGAACACCGGGATCGGCGTTGAGGCCACCCGCCAGTTTGTACGTGACACCTGCGCGAGCTGGGGACTACCGCTCATCGAGAAGCACCCGCCGGTGGGTTCAACGTACCGCGAGCTGGTGCTGACCGACGGATTCCCTGGTCCGGCGAAGCACTGGAAAATGTACCAACGGCTCAAGGAACGCGCCTTGGAAGCGGCCAAGAACGAGCTGGTGAGGATGCCGTCGCGCGAGCGGATGGTCTTCCTGGCTGGCCGGCGCAGCGGTGAGTCGAAGCGGCGCGCCAGAATCCCAGAGGTTGAGCGCCGGAAGTCGATCGTCTGGGTATCTCCGCTGCGGAACTGGACGGCACTGGACTTGAACACCTACCGGCGTCGGTTCCTCGACTGCCCCCGCAACGAGGTCGCCGACATGCTCCACATGTCCGGGGAGTGTCTGTGCGGGGCGTTCGCCGAGCCCGGCGAACTGGACGAACTGGCGATGTGGCCGGTTGCGGCCGACGCCGTGGCCCAGATCCGCAGCCTGGAGACGGAAGCCGTTCAAGCGGGCATTCCCGAGCCCCGGTGCCGCTGGGGGTGGGGCGCCGACCAGGGCCGGGCCAAGGCTCGTGGTGGCCCGTTGTGTTCGTCGTGCGAGATAGCCGGCCAGCTTGAGCTGTTTGCTGCCAAGCCTTGACTTCCGTGCATCGGACGGCATTGCCGCGCTCCGCTAGTGCCCTGACCACGAACGTTCACGGTGTCGGGGTCAGGCTGCTGCGCGTGCGGCGGGTTGGCCCCAGCGTCGTTGTCGTTGGCTGCGGATGCGGGCGCGTTCGCGGCGTTGGGCGGCCAGGACGTCGGGGTGGCGGGCGTTGGCGTTGCGCCAGCGCAGGTAGGTCTGCAGCCGCCGGGTCAGGGAGGGGTGGTTGGGGTGGTTCGAGCCGGCGATGACGAAGGTGCGTAGCGGCCCGAACTGGGCCTCGATCGGGTTGGCCCAGGAGGCGTAGGTCGGGGTGAAGCAGAGCTCGACCTTGTTCCGGGCCGCCCACCTGCGGATCTTGAGGCCTTTGTGCGCGGACAGGTTGTCCAGGATGACGTAGATCGGCGCCCCGTCCGGGCGGGCGGCGCGGATCGACTTGAGCGCGGCGAGGGTGTTCGCGGCGCTCTTGCGGCGCCGGACAACGCCCCAGAGTTGGTCGTCGCCGATGGAGTAGCAGCCGTGGAACTGCCGGACTCCGTGCAGCTTGTGGTAGTTCGCGGGCAGCCGGTGCGGATGGCCGGCGGGCGCCCACCCGGCGCCGGCCTGAGGGCGGATCACCAGGGGCCCGAACTCGTCGAAGGCGAACGTCCGCTGCGGGAAGTGGCTGCTCACGTACTCGATCCGGGCGAGCTTGACGTCCCGGTCAGGGTCGGTGGACTCCTTCCACGTCTTGGTCCGTTGGAAGGTGATCTGGTGCCGGTGCAGGATCTGCCGCAGCCGTTCCCGCCCGATACGGATCCGGCGGGTGGAGTGAACGCGCAGGTGGTCGGCGAGCTTGCGGATGCTCCACCGGATGAACGGCCGCCCCAGCTTCTCAGGGCGGGTGTTGGCCGTCTCGACGATGAACTGTTCCTCGTCGCTACTGATCTGGCGGGGACGGCCACCCGCCCACTGAGGGTCCAGGCTGGCCATCCCCATCTCATTGAACCGGTGGATGACCTGCCGGATCGTGTCCTCATCAGCCTGCACGAGACGGGCGATCGCCGGCACCGTGTTCCCACCGGCCGAGGCGAGCACGACCATGGCCCGCCGTAACCGGATCGGCGAGCCGGTACCTCTACGAGTAATCCTCAGCAGCTGCTGACCCTCCTGGTCACTGAGCCGCCGAACGCGAACGGGTTCTGCCACCAACACAGCCTGAACCACCCACGCCGCGCTTCCGGCACGCCGGACGGCGTGTCATCCAACACCGTGAACGTTGTTGGTCAGGGCACTAGCAGTCTTCGTGCCACCGCAGGATGTCTACCGCGAGCAGTTCCACCACCGGCCGGTTCGTCAGACCCCGACGGCCGTGGGATCGACGCCCCTGCCGAGCGGGCCGGTAAGTGACCACCACGGCGTGGAAGCCGTCGACGTCGCACACCGCGTACCGGATCCCGTCACCGGCGGCAGAGGACTGATTGGGGGCACGGTCGAGCACGATGTCGCCGATGTGACGCAACGCCGCCGCCGCAGTGGCTTCGCCCTGTTCGGCGAGGGCCTTGACGTCGGCCAGGGCCGGCGTCCACACGGCAAGGTCGGCGCTGCCGCGCGGCAAGCCGCGGCTCTGGAGCACCTGCACGGGAAGCTCAGCGACCCTCGTCAGCCGCGCCAGTTCCAGGATCGTGGTGGGCTGAGGACCTGCGCCGTGATTCAGGCGCTCACGAACCTTCGCCACTGCTTGCTTGTCCATCTCTCGCGCCAGCCGCTGGATCAGCCCGTTCCACACCGGCAGCGGTGCCAGCACCGCCTCGTTGGTGCCGTACAGGCCGAGGTACACCACGTCTACGGCCTCACCCGACCGCCAGGATTCGAGGTACCTGTGCAGGCCAGCCCTGACGACCCCTACCGTCGCGGTGATCATGTGTCCCTTCCCTGTAACCGTTCGATCTCGTCCGCGAAGCCATGATCTGTGGCCAAGGCGGCGCCTACGACGCGGGCGGTGTGCCCGGCGGAGGCGATGCACTCTCGCAGGCCGTGTTCCTCCCGCAGCCTGCGCAGCGTCGGCCACAGGAGGCGATCATGCCAGTATGCGGGTCCGTCCCGGCTTCGGTGGGGCGACATCCGTTCAGCCCCAAAGTCGTGCTGGTACGACCCGAGCAACGCCCACAGCTCACGAACGACCCCGGGGTGGCGATACCAGCACGACGCGATGCCGTAGGTCGACGCCGTCAACTCGTAGGCCTCGTTGAGCCAGTCGACGAAGTCCCGCACCCGGGTCAGCGCGACCACCTGGTCGGCGGTGCAGAGGTGATCGAACGACCAGACCGAGAAGGTGATGCCGGCGGCATCACGGCGCATCGCCGTCCTGCCCCGCCGCAACGTCGGCGCCCACACGGTCGGTGGCCGCGACGCGGCTAGCCGTCGGGACCGTCGGCCCGGCGTGGCCAGCACAGCGTTCTCCACCGCGACGAGACGGTTGTCCACCGCCGCGACGGCCTGGCCGATCTCCAGCAGCAGGTCGCCGTCATCGGGCAGGATCTCAGCGCCGCTCATGCCAGCCGTCCGGTCAACCGTGCCACGGCTTCCGCACTCTGGGCGGCTTCCTTCGCCCACGGACCCTCCCAGTACGGCTGGAACTCCACGACCACCGGCGGGGCTTGCCGGTAGATCAGCAGGCCCTGCGACGGTGACAGCTCCCGAATCTGGTGCGGGTGCAGGATCGGCCGCTCACGGTCGCTGGCGGTCGTGGACACCTCTCCCCGCGCCACCGTGGTGGAGTTGACCGGCACCTCCATCACACCGGCCAGTGAACTCATCATGCTCAGCAGGTCCGGTTCGCTGGTGCCACCCATGACGATCTTCGCCGTGGCGGACCCGAACACCTCAGCCGCTCCGGCCTCACCCCACCGGTCCCGCGCCTGCCCGAGTCCCTGTCCGCCGATCGCGAGGGTGGTGCCCTGGCCCCCGAGGCGGGACATGAGGCTACCCAAACGAGGCAGCGGGGCGACGTTGCCGACCTCGTCGATGACGCACCGCAGCGGTGGATCGAGGCGGGCGGGCCACCGCCGCTCGGCGGCTGCTCTCGCCTGTCGCAGGATCTCGTTGACGAACGCGGTGACCAACGGAGCGACGGTGTCGTTGTCCCCGCTCATCACGTACACCGTGTCGGTGGACTCCAGGAACCGGCTGATGTCGAACGCCTCCTGCTCCGACGGGCGGCACGCCTGGAGAACCGCGGGGTCGGCGAACATGCTGAGCATGTCCGCCAAGGTCTTCTTCGTCGACTCCAGCGGCCCGTTGCCGCGGTCGCCCGAGGTGGCCTCCTCCAGCGCCGTCGCCCATCCAGGGGCGGCGTCGAGGTGGCTGCGCAGAATCTCCCGGGCCGGCAGGCTGGGGCTGTCCATCCGCAGCGCCCATTCCACCACACTGCCCATGTCGCGGCCGTCCAGGGCAGCGGCGTGCAGCAGGCACCTCAAGACGTCTCGGGCCTGCTTGATGAAGAACTTCGAGTTGGTGGTGTGCGTGTCGTCGGGCGTCGCGGCGGCGAACGCCTCCGCGGTTGAGATAGCGACTCGTGGCTGCTCACAGCCTCGCACCGGCGACCACCGCAGAGGCGTCGGCCAGCCGATCACGTCTCCCGGGTCGAACACGTACACCGTTCCCCGAGCCTTGCGGGACAGGTAGGTGATCGACAGCAAGTCGCCCTTGCTGGACCCGGCTACGCAGGGGCCCGGCGCGGTCCGCACGAGATCCGCCAGCACCCCGGCGGTTTTAAAAGCACGCGGCGGTGCCATCACCGCGATCGAATCCTCGTGGCGCACGTACAACCGGCGTCCATCCCCCACGGAACGAGCCAACGGAACGGCCACCTCTTCCATGGGGGCATTGCGCCGATCGGACAGGCCAGGGCGGGTCTGCGCGGCGGATCGACGCGCGGCCCGCTTGCCCAGGAACGGCGCCCATTGCCGGTGCCCGGCCAGCCCGTCGCGTTGGCGGCGGCTGCGTCGCGTCTTCCACCCCACCGCGACGGCGGCGACCGCCGTGAGTTCCGCGACGAACAGCGCCCAGATCAGCGCGGCCGGCGCGACCTGCGCCCCTGCGTACCCGGAGGCCGGGTTCGCCGGCGATCGCATGAACGCCTCCATCGTGTCGCCGAGGTTCGGACGCGCCGGTGCGCCGGTGAGCAGCCCCGACAGCCAGACCGCGCTGTGCCAGGCGGCGAGCGCACCGGCGAGTGACGTCATCACCCCGAACCACGCCCCGGGTCCGGATCCGGACGGTGATGCCGCCGGCATCAGCGGGCACCCCCCTCACCGGCGCCGGTCATCGCCGCATCGGTGTCCGTCAACGCGGCCTCCGCCGACGAGCGTAGGTGCTGCATCAGCAGTGGGGCGCCGGACCCGATCCGCAGAAGACACACCCCCTGCTGAAGGGTCATCAGATCGCCCAGCAGGTGCGGCGGCAGGGAGTACAGGCGTACACACCGCGACGCGTCGTCCTCGCGGGCCTGGGCATACATGTACACCGTCTCCGCTTCCTTGAGCATGGCGACCGCGGGTGAATCCTCCGGAATATCGGCCAGGTGGTGCAGTGCCACGACGTTGGCCAAGCCGATGCCCCGGGCCAGCTTGCTGTTGCGCTGGAACAGCCGAGCGCCGACTCCTTCGGCCAGGTGCCAGCCCTCCTCGGCGACGAACGTCGTCTGCCAGCCTCGCCGACGTCGCAACAGGTTGGTCAACCATGTGTTGAGCACGGTCATGACCAGCGGGATCGCGGGGCCCTCCGTGGGCAGTTGCGACAGGTCGAAGCTGGTCAGGCGATCGGCGAGGCGCACGTCCGTGCTCGTGGGGCCGTCGAACAGGCCGGCGAGGTCGTCACCGCAGACCCTTTCCAGATCGAACGCGAGGCTCAGTGCCGCCTCCGCGAACCGATCGCGGGCAGTGCTCGTGGCCACGTCTCCGAACATCTCCACGGGAGGGGCGAGCCTCAACGCGGCGATGACGTCGTCGACGACCGCGGTTCGGCCGGCCGACTCCGCCTCGGCCAGGGCTCGAAGGTGAGCGGTGCGCAGCGCCGCGCCCTGCCACGAGTCCGGTTCGGCTCCTGACGCGGCGTGGACCACCGCACGGAGCAGTTGCA
The DNA here is from genome assembly GCF_049179035.1 of Micromonospora sp. WMMD1274. NCBI lineage: Bacteria > Bacillati > Actinomycetota > Actinomycetes > Micromonosporales > Micromonosporaceae > Micromonospora > Micromonospora sp. WMMD1274. The sequence goes on along the minus strand of NZ_JBMHMG010000003.1, from coordinate 114,875 downwards.
GCTGCCCGGCGACTTGGGTGGCGCTTTCCGCCGACACTCCGATCACCGGGTCTAGGAGGTTGATCCTGCTGCCACCCTCGCCCACCTGGAACCGGATGGGCTGGCCGCCCAGCTGCCGGCACAGCTCGCTGTACTCGCCCTCCCCACCTTGGTCCTTCCGGTCTGCTACGACGGTGCGCCGATTCCGGAACGCCAGGGGCCGGTAGACGTACACGGTCTTGATGAGCGCGGACTTGCCCTTGCCGACGTCGCCGAGCACCACCACGTTGGGCGAGCTCACGGTTTTGCGTTGGTAGGCCGTGAACGGGTCGTGGTGGATGGGTTGGCCGGTCACCAGGTCGATGCCATTGAGGATGCCGTCGGTGTGGGTGGGGGGCGCAGAGATGGCGGTGCAGAGCACCTCGCTCTGCCGGGTGGTGCTCAAGATTCCTGGGACGCGGGGTGCGTAGATCCCGAACCTGCCGAGCAGGGGGGAGCGGCGCCACCGCCACGTAGCCGGAACCAGCACTTCCGGGGCGGGCGTGGGGCTGGTGCCGGTGTCCGGCATCTGCGGGCGCGGAGGTGATGCCGCCAGCATCACTCTGGCCGCAGCCGGCAGCGGTGGTGGGGCGGGTAACGGCGGAGCTGGCGGCGCGGAGGACACCGGCTGGGGGTTGGGAGGTGATGCCGGCGGCATCACCGGCGGTCGGCGCGGGATTCCGGCGTTCGAGGGCTGAGCGGATCGGGTCACGGTTGTGCCTCCATGCCTCGCCAAACCGGCCAGGTCGTCGGCATGGCCGTGTCGTGGCGTGTGTCGAGCCAGTCGAGGTGGCTGATCCCGCATTCCCCGGCGGCGTCGGCGAGCGCGGTTGAGGCGCGCATCACCTGGTCCTCGTCGGCGGCGGTGACGCACAGGTATCCGGCCCACCGGGCGCCGTGGATGCCCGAGCCGGGTTGCAGATCGGCTAGGCGTTGCGCCGACGCGGACAGCTGCACGACCTGGGTACCGTCGTCGACCGAGCCCCGGCGCAGCGCGGCGTCGCGGATGCCGCGGTCAACGGTGACGTCCTCGCGGGCCCGGCGACGTGCTTTCGCCGCTGGCTGCACCTCCACGTGCAGGCTGATCGTGCGGATGACCGGGTGAGTGATGCCGTGCAGCAGGGGGGCGATCCACCGGGTATGTACCGGCTCGGGAGTCACCGCAGAGGAGGGGATGACCGCGACGCGGTGCCACCAGGACTCGTCCACCACTGCGGCGTGCCGCAGTGTGCGGCGCGAGCGGAGCCAGGTGTCGGAGGTGACGTCGACGGTCTGATCGAGGGGGAACTGCGGGTTTTGCAGATGGCGCAGCAGCGCCGCGAGCCGGTGGGTGCTCACCAGCCGGGGGTTGCGTAGGTCCGCTCGGCGAGCCAGCGTCGCCACCCACTGCGCCTGCTCGACCGCCAGACGCGCCCACCCGGTTTCCCCTTCGCCGTGGGCGGCGGCGGCCCGGGCGAACACCGTGGTGACTGGTAGCCGAAGCACGAGGTAGTGGCGCATCATCTCGGTCGCGCCGGCGGTCATCCGTACCAGCTCGGCGTAGGACTGGGTCAATGCCGTCGGCGCCTGCGGGTCCACGTGGTCCGCCGCCCACCGTTCGTGCACGGCGGAGTCGGTGGGCATGATCCGGGTGACGGACTGGATGCCCGAGATCAGACCCTCGTCGCGTGCCAACCGGGCCAGCAGGTGTCCGTACGCCGCTGCGGCTCGGTCGTAGTCGCTTTGGGCGCGTAGTCCCGCCGGTTGGCCGTCGACCTCGATGGCCACCGACAGGTAGGACTGCTCGCCGGGGCACCGATGCAGGAGCACCGCAGTATCGTCCGGCCCGGACAACCATTGGATACCTTCCAGTCCGGGCGCCTCGTCTCGGACCCGCCGCGCCCATCGGCCGGCCGCCCGTCGGTCAGCCTTCGTCGTCGGCACCGGGATCGGCTCGGCCAGGTGCACAGGAATCAGCTCTGTCTCACCCCGTCGGCACCGCAGTGCCCACCACCCCCGCAGGATCAGTTCGGTGCCCGGCGACCGGCCGGTGAGGGGATTCTGTCGGGTCAGCAGGTACCCGGAGCCGAAGATGGCCGCGCCGGCCGCCAAGCCGCCGAGGCCGCCGGCGGTGACCGCGATGAGGAGACCGGCACCGAGGCAGACGCTGACCACGATGTTGCCGGTGCGGCTCCGGGCGCCGCCGAGGAACCCTCGCGCCCGGATCTCTCCGCCGAGCCGAGCCGTACGGACCGGTGCGTCACTCACTGGCTAGTCTCCCGCCACGTCGCCTGCGCGGTGCGCAGCGTCGTCGATCTTCTGCTTGGTGGCCGCAGCGGCCTGCGCAGCGAGCAACACCCCTGCGGCGACCCCGCCGGTGGCCACGGTCGCACCGGCACCGGCCGCCACGCCTGCGCCCCCGGCCGCGCCCGCGCCCGCGCCGGCCCCGGCACTCGCGCCACCGCCGGCTCCTGCCGAAGGACCGGCCGCAGGCGGAGCTGCCGTACCCGACAACGGCGCGGTTCCGGAATTTGGCCGTGACGATGCGGACTCGCCCTGGCCGCCCCGACCGCCGCCGTCGCTGGCGTCCTGGCCCGATCCGCTGGACGTCGAAGGCGGCTGCGCAGACGACTGCTCAGAGGCGCCCTGGCGTTGAGGCGAACGTGGCCCGGGCTCGCTGTGGCCCTCAGCGGGACGAGGACTGCCTCCGCTGCCGCCAGAATCGGAGGAGGGGCCGGAGGACATCCGCCGATACGCCAGCTGCATCATCGCCGAGCTGGCGACGCCGCTGAACGCGCTGTTCGACGATCGTTTGGAACGGGCTATCCGCTCTGCGCCGCCGCCGGGCAAGACTGGGGCGAACTTGACCACCGCCCACGGCGCGAACCCGACAAACAGCAGCATCAAGGCGGCGACCAGAGCGGACACCAGCGCCCGCATCCCGTCGTCCTGAATGGCTGCCACGCTGAACGAGCTGTCACCGTACTTGGCGACTACACCGAGCAGGAAGAAGACCAGGGGCCGGCCGGCCAGCAACCACAACCACAACGTCGGCAACTTCTGCGCCTGGGGCCGCGTCGCGGGATCGATCGCCAGGACGAACGCGATCGCCATCACCGCGCCCGTGAGGTAGAGGGTCAGCAACTGCACGAGCAGACCCACCAGCAACGCGAACGCTCCTACCAGCGCGGCCACGACGATGAGAATCCCGATCAGCGGGCCGCCCGGTATCAGCCCCATGTTCGCCGGCACCGCCATCGCATTGAGCTTCGCCGCCAGCGATGCCACGTCCGTGGCGAAGTACGCCATGATGCTGGCCGTCGCGCCGTTGGACAGCTGCACCAGCAGGTAACCCAGGCCAGGCCCGAACAGCACCAGGACCATCGCCCACGGCAGGCGCCGCCACACCGAATCGGCCAGTTCCTCGCCTGTCATCTCGCCCGAGCCGGCCTTGTAGAACACCCGCGCGAGCATCGCCACGAGCACGAACATGGCGATCCCCGAGCCCGCCGCGTACGACTGGACGAACGCCGTCGACCGCACGTCCGGCGCGCTCAGATGGGCCAGGTTCGTCACCACCCGGGTCAGCAGGTCGCTCAGCGACGTCGCCAGGTGATCCGCCACCCGGTTCATGGTCTGGCCCCACGGATCCTTGGCGAAGTCCACCCCCGCCCGCAGCGCCGCGAGTCGCTGCTGGTACTCCTCCGCGATGCCCGCCATGAGCTGCTTCACCCGGCCGCAGACGTCCCCCACCAGCGGCAAATCAGGCAGCCACTCGCAGACGCGCTCGACCGCGTCTCCGGTCGCCACCGCGCCCTGCTTGAGGGCGTCGACCAGGCGGGATTCGCAGACCTGCACGAACGGCCGGGGGATTCTCAGATCCTCGCGCGCCTTCGCGCACCGCGCCGCCGCGACCTCCGTCGCGGCCTGGTCCTCGGCTGGGTCCGCCGACGCTGGTGATGCCGCCGGCATCACCGCCAGGCAGGCCACCGCGATCAGCAGGCACCGGGCCGCCCACCGGCCGGCCCGCCTCATGCTGTCAGCAGTTACCATCGGCGTACCTACGGAATCCGTTGGCGCTCAGCGCCGAACCGTAGCGGGACCAGTCCCGATCGGTCACTGTCGCACCCTGCAAGGGTTTCACCCCGTCGGGAAGTTCACTGCTGGCCGCCGACACCACCGCCCAGCGATCGTTGAGCCGATCCAGGCGCACGTCGACAGCCCGCCAGTCGTCGTGCACCGCTGCGCCGGTCGACCACCGCACCGGCAGCAGCACCGTCACCGTGGCGCTGGTCCCGTCCCCTGTCACCCGGAACGCGCCGCGTGACGGCTGCGGTTGACTGACCGTCATCCGCGACAGGTAAGGGGCCTGCCCCTGGTGAAGGGCCACCAGATCCGGAGAACCGAAGTCGTTGCCCACCTGACGCACCACGTCCACCGCCCCCGGTTGGGCGAACGCGGTGCTCTCCGTCCACCGCACCACCGCCGCAGCCGTCTCTGCCGCACCCTCCGGAGTCGCCGCGGTGGTGAGGGTCGCCACGACCGCCTGCGCCGGGTCAGGTCCGCCCGAGCACGCGGACACGTCGGAGCGTCCCACAGCCTCCTCGACCGGCGGTGTGGCGCTGGCAGCCGGGGACGGTCTCTCCTCCCCGCCGCGGGTGAGCGCCACGACGACAACGGCAACGGCCAGCGCCGAGACCACCGCCACCAAGAGCAGGGCTCGTCGGTGCTGGCCCGCGCTCTCCGACGATTCCCCTGCCGTTCCTCGGGTCTGGTCGTCCTCGCTCACGTCAGTCTCCTCAGTCCAGTGACGTCGCATACAGCGTCCATCCCCCACCGGCACCGGCGAGGGCATCGGCCTTGTCCACCGCGGACGGCTCCGGCACACCCGGATCCGGCCCATCCCGGATCGTCAGGTCCGACACCAGCCGCCAATCCCCCTCCGCGGCGGCCCACCGCAACTGCGCTCTCGCCCGATGCCACCGCAGCGGCACCTCCGGATCGCCGGCCACCCGCACGCCGAGTGTGTACGCGTACCAGATGTCGACCTCCGCCGATCCGTTCGAGAACCGCACCACCCGATACGCACCGCGGTCGAGCCACACCACCGCCATCACCGGCCCCCGGGCGGACAGTCCCCGGCCATCCAGACCGAGCACCAGAGACCGCGCGGCCAGCCGCGTCTGCGCCGCCTGAACGAACTGGCCGTCGCCGATCGCGGACAGCAACGCCTCGCGTCGAGAGGCGTCCAGTCCCGCCGCGCCTTCGACCAAGGCCAGCCACGCTGTCGCCGCCTGCACCGCTCCCTGCCCGGTGCGGGCATACCCGACCGGCACACCCTCGCTGACTCTTGCAGCACCATCCCCCGGTGTCACCTCGGATCGGGGCAGCCCGGCCACCGGCGGGTGCTCTACGCTCCATCCCGTTGGCGGAGCCGGGGGTGATGCCGGCGGCATCACCGCCCGGCCACCCGGCACGAGCCATACCACCGCCCCTGCGGCGATGACGGCCACCACGACCGCCGCAGCACCTCGACGCGTCACGACTACCCCACCGCGGCGATCACAGCGCCGATGATCAACGGCAGCAGCACCACGCCGCCCAGGGCCGCCAGACGCAGCTTCACGCTGCTGGTCGCCTCACTCATCATGTGCGAGTTGTTCAGCTGGCGAGCCTGCGCCATGGACACGAACCCGGCTCCGACATACAGGGCCACCACCGCGATCATCAGCGCCCAGATGGCGCCGGCGACACGTACCCACGTCGCGGTGAACGGGCCACCGAGCACTCCCATGTCCGGGGTCACACCGTCCAGCGGGTTCTTGACTCCCCCTCCGCCCGGTGCCGGCGTCGGCGTCGGCACCGCCGCCCACCACTCGACGACCGTCCGCAGTGCGCTCATCCCTCATGCCCCCTTCGTTGCTGACGCTGCCGACAGCGCGTCAACGACTGCCACGGCTGCCATCAGGAGCGACCGGCGAAGCGGCGCTCCCAGGTCCCGGTATGTCACCCGGTCGCCAGCGCTCAGCCGAGCGTCGAACGGCAATACCACCACCTCGCGCACCACCTCGCGGTAGCGCTCGACGATGGCCGTCAGTAGTCCGTGATCCACCTTCGGATCCGCACACGACACCACCGCCACCGCGCCGCGAGCCAGATCAGTACGGCCCAGACGCGCCAGATGGTGCAGCATCCACAAACCGGTTTCCGCGACATCCGCCCGCACCGTCGTCGGCACCACAACGCAGTCCGCAGATGATGTCGCGGCCCACCAATTCGCCGACCTCACATTGTTGCCAGTATCGATAACCATGAACCGATAGAACCGACCGAGAACATCGGCGAGTTGATGAAAACCGGCAGCGTCGATGACGTCCATCCGCCCGGGCACGTCATCGCTGGCGAGAACATCGAAATGCGCGCTCTGCGGACGAATGAAACCGCCGAGGTGCCCAACGCTGGCACGAGCGTTCAGGAAGCCGTCGATCGCCTGGAGCAGGTCCACAACGTTTCGGTCGTGCACCGCCTCCTCCGCCCGCAGGCCGAGGGTGCCCCGGGTCTCGTTGTTGTCCCACGCCAAGGTGTAGCCGCCCCGGAACCATCCCAACGTGGCAGCCAAGCCCAAGGTGACAGGTGTCTTGCCCGCACCCCCCTTGGGGTTGGCGACCACGACCCGTTGCGGCGCCGCGAACGCCCGGAGCACACGCACCCGGCCCACCCGGTAGGCCTGCTCCTGCGGACCGGCAGGAACCCTGGCCGCGCCGAACGTCCACCTATTCAGCCGCCCCCGCCATCCCCATTCCGCTGCCGCGACCGCGCCCGCCGGGGCGTCCACCAGCCGTCCGCCGCGCTCACCGTCTCGATCCGTGCCACCCTCCGACCGGTGCCCCCTGCGGACTGCTGGCCGGACGACCGCCTGGTCAGGGGCAGGTACGACGGGTGCCGGCGGTATCTTCGCCCGCTCAGCCGGTGCCGCGTCTGGCGCGCTCGGCGGTTCCGGCGGCGCTCCGTATGCCCGGGCTCGTTCCGCTCCCGGAAACAGCACCTCGCGGCTTTGATCATCGCTCAAGGTATCTACTCCCCCGTTCAACATGGAGTACGGTACCAACTTATGCGGCGAGTTACACGACCTGACGGTTGCGCCCCCGGCAGTCCGCCCCCCCGGCGCAGGAACACCGTCGACCCGGAGGCACGCGAGAGCCGGATGCGTCCTATTGACAGAACAGCGAACTTGTGCTATAGCGGCATGCAGCCCTCATGGCTGGCGATGCGCCGATGAGCCGGCTCGCCGCCGCCGGTGCCGCCGTCGTACTCCTGCTCGGCGGCATCATCGTCACCACAACAGCAGCCACTCCCCAGCAGGCCGCCGCCAGCGCCACGGACTGCCTGACCTCCACCGGCACCGCATGGCGACTCGACCCCGAGCAGCAACGCCACGCCCGGACCATCCTCGCCATCGGCCAACAGCGACAGCTCCCGCCACGAGCCTGGGCCATCGCCATCGCCACGGCCGCACAGGAGTCCAGCCTGCGCAACGACCTCACGCCGGACCGCCACGGATCCAGCGGGCTGTTCCAGCAAACTCCGCCCGGATGGGGCAGCCGTCAGCAGGTCAACGACCCCACCTACGCCGCCACCGCCTTCTACACCGCCCTGTCCAAAGTGCCGGACTGGAAGAGGCTGCCACTAACCGTGGCAGCACAAACCGTCCAGCGCAGCGCCTATCCCGACGCGTACGCCAAGCACACCGCCACCGCCCTAGCCGCCCTGCGCGATCTCGCCGACACCGAACTCGACTGCGACCGCATCACCCCGGCCTCAGCGGAACCCGCACCCCGCAACCCCGACGGCACCTGGCCGAAGGAGGGCTGCGTCGTGCGCCCCGACCCCACCACCAACCGAGGCTGCCTGACCCCGCGCACCGCGCACCTCATCGCCCAAGCCAAAGCCGCCAGTTACGACAACCCCCGCTGCTTCAGACCGTCCGGCCCGGGCGAGCACCCCAAGGGGCGCGCCTGTGACTGGATGATGACCTCCGGAGGTGTCGCCACCGGAGCCCAACGCGCACGCGGCGACGCCATGGCCGCGTGGGCCGTCGCCAACGCCGACCGGCTCGGAATCATGTACGTCATCTGGTACCGGCAGGTGTGGTCCCCCGCCAAGGGATGGCACTCCTACCGCAATCCCTTCGGCGGCACCGGACCCAGCGGAGAACACACCAACCACGTCCACATATCCGTCTACTAACGACTGTCCCCGCGCCCCACCTAGACAGCCCTAGAAAGCCGACGAAAAACGCTTCCACACAAGCCGAAAACACGCCGGAGGAATTGTGGTACGTACCGGGTCCGGCATGGTTGGATCATCACATGCCACAGCGCAGAGGAGCACGCCTCGGAGCCCCCCAGCGGGGCAATCCACCCCAGTACGACGCCGCGTCCGGCGGCACCTGGCGGCCGAACCCGACGCTCGAACCGGCCAACGCCGTCAAGCTCGACCGGGCCATGAAGGCGATGGGCACCAGCGCCTCGGCAGTGATCAACGAACTGCTCGCCCGGATGCCGGTCGACGACGACGGCCTACCCGTCTGGGCCACCAAGCCCACCGAGCAGGCACCCCTGGTCGACCTGCCCCGCAGCGCGTCCTACGCCGCCTGACAGATGCCCAGCTCACCACGGAAAGGATCTCGCCAGACGCTGACATGACGAACGCCCCGGTACGAAACCGGGGCGCACCAGCGAGGTAAGGCCGAGGGTCGCAGCTCGGCCACCTCACAACTGAAGACCAGCACTCAGTCCGAGATCCCTTGTGGTTGCCTGCCGCCGGAGGTCCCGAACCGAGTTGCGCTATGCCTGTGGAGGCGTCGCTGCCATGACGGTAGCACCTGCCCCGCCGGCACGCATCAGCCTGTCCGAAATCGGCCCGGCGTGTCACCGCGTGCCCGCGGTCCAGACCTCTCTCCCCGGCCTCACGCCGGCGGGAGCCGACCACCCGGCGATGCCCTCGGCATCACCGCCCCAGACCATTCCTCCTAGCAACCTAGGAAGCCCGCCGGGAAGTGACCCGCGTCAAATCGCGGAGCACACCTGGCGAGCCCTCACACCCCACCTCACCCGCAGCCCCTACATGCGGCTGCGCCGCTACTCGCGCACCCAACGCCGCCACATCTACCCACACGACCAGCGGCTCACCACCGAGCTGCCCGACCGGCCCGCCGCCCTGCGGCTCTACACCGGGGGAGTGGCCTGGGTCCTCGGCCTCGACTTCGACGCCAAGGGCCACCAGCACGACGCCGCCACCGTCGCCGCCCACGCCGCCGACGCCGCCCAGTTCTTCCGGCAGCTCGGCGGCCGGCCCATCTGCGATGTCGCCGCCAGCGGCGGCCGCCATGTCTGGATCCCCCTCGCAGTCCCCGTCACTCTCGCCCAAGCCCGCCAGCTCGCCCACGCCTGCCGCCGCCTCTGGCCCACCCTCGACATCAGCTCCACCGTCAACCCCGACGACGGTTGCCTCACCGCTCCCGGATCTCCATGCAAGGACGGAGGGTTCCGCCGCCTGACCACCCCTCTGCCCGAGGCGTACCAGGCGGTGACCACACGATCAGCGGCCGATCTCGTCACCCGCGCCCTGGCCCTCCTCAGCGACCTAGCACCCGACGACCAGCCCACCGCCGCGACGGCACACGTTCTGCAGGCCGGCCGACCTCGGCCGCTCAGCCCCCTGCACACCCAGATCGCCGAGCACGGCGTGTGGCCCGCCGACCACACCACCCACGACGGCCGCCCATGGACCCGCTCAGAGGCCTGCTACGCCGTCCTCTGCGCCGCCGCCGCACGGGGCCACTCCCACGCTGATGTCCTCCACAACCTGGACACCGGGCGGTGGTCCGGCCTGCTCACCCTCTACACCGGACGCTACGGGACGCGCTGGCGCCGCCGTCTGGCCGCAGAGTGGCACAAGGCGCAACGGGCCGCCATCAGCGCGTCCACACAAGCCCCACAAGCAACCCACTACACCGGGGGGGCAGGGGGAGAGGTCACTGATTGTGATTTCGTTCGTCGCTGGCTCGCGGTCGTGCTTGTGAGCCTCGACCATCTGGTCACCGGGAAACAAAGGCACAACGCCCGCGTGCTGCTGTCGGGGATGGCCTGGCTCGGGTGGCGCGTGGGCCGGCGCTACGTCGAGGCGGGAACCCGGTCCTACTCCCGGGCCTGTGCCGGCATCATCGACCACACCACCGCGGCGGCCATCCTGCGCGAGCTGCGTGACCTCCCAGCAGAACAGAGGGTCGTGCGGCGCGTCTCGGCCGGACGCGGAACGCACGGCGACCTCTACGAACTCGTCATCCCGACCGCCTTTCGCCACCTCGCCGCAGACCCCGATACGTGGCCCGACCCCCGACCGATCCCGGCCGTCTTCGGCGTGCGCGACCGAGCCCGGCGATCGCGACCGCTGCTCGGCGCGACCGGTTGGCGCATCCACCAGGCGCTCATTGCCGGAGCGAGCGGCACGGCCCCGCAGATCGCCGTGGCGGCCGGCGTCAGCCGCTCTGAGACCTACAACCTGCTGCCCGAACTCGTTCGACTCGGACTCGCTCGGGCACTTCCGAGAACCGCTAGCTCTGGAACGGAGTGGGGAGAGGGAAGGGCGAGCACCCGGGCGGCCGGGGAAACCCTCGACGCTGGGGCGCATCTAGCGCGAATCGACGCCAGGCACCGCCGGGAACGACGGTTGTGGCGGGCGGCGCTGGACCGCTTCGCCGAGCGCCGCCGCGCCGCGAACCCGGAACCGACCGAACCTCTCTGGTGGCCACCGGACTGGGCGGAAGAGCCCTCGCCTGGAACAGCCGGCGACATCGACACACACGCCGAAGCGCACGCACTAGCGGTTCTCGCCACCGCCTTCGACATACAAATCATCTAACGCTGTAACGTTTAAACGTTTGGTCGTTTGCGCGTTAAAACGTCAGAACGTTTGATATGATGGAATCGTGAGTGACGAAACATTGCCGTCAGCCCCGGCCCGCACGTGCCGGCACCCCGAGTGCGCTGATGAAGCCCAAGATGACGGGTGGTGCACCGACCCGGACCACGCGGCGTGCCTCTTCCCGAACTGCGGAGATCCGGTTAAGCCACGGGAACCAGGGCAGTCGAGGCCGAACAGCTACTGCTTCAAGGTGAAGACCGACAGTAGGGGGGAGGAGGTACAGCACAACCGCAACACCGCTTATGCCGAACGCAACAGGCTTGCCAGGCGCGGCGATGCCGCCGGCATCACCCCAGACTCCTTATCCCGGCCGTTCAGCATGGCCACTGACCGAGCCGACATCGTGCGGGAGCAGATCACCAAGACGATGGCTGACCTGCAATCCCAGGTCACCCGAGCAGTCGCGGAACTCTCCACCCTCGCCAGCCCCAGCACCGCGGCCGAAGAGATCGCGGCTGTCCGCACCGAGGCTGCGGAACTCATTGCCAGCGCCGAGCGCAGAGCCGTCGACGCCGAACGCCGTGCCCGTAGGGCCGAGGACCTCCGTCAGGAGGCCGACGGGGTCGCGGCTGATCTCCAAATCGAGCGCGACGACGCGTTGCGTCAGGCCGAGGAGCACCGGGTCACCGCCCAAGAGGCAACCGAGCATGCAGTGCAGCAGGTCGCGGCGGCCGAGGAACAGAGCAAAGCGGCGCTGCGCCGAGCCGACGACAGCGACCAGCGCGCCGAACGGGAGGAAGTAGCGCGCAAGGCCGCCGAGGCTGAACGCGATACAGCCATCGCCGACGCGGACAAGGCCCGGGCCGCGCGAGACGAGGCCCTGGAAACGAAGCGTGCCGCCGAGACTGGCCGCCAGAAGGCGGAGCGCGCGGCCGAGGACGCCAACCGACGTGCCGAGGCTGCGACCTCCGCGAAGACCGCTGCCGAAGCCGCCAGAGACGCGGCGCTCGCGGCTCAGCGCGAGGCAGACACCACCGCCGCCCGAGCCACGGAACGAGCCGAACGGGCCCTGGCCGACCTCGCAGTTGTGGAACAGGCCCGAGACGAACGAATCGCCGAGGCGACCCAACTCCGCGACCAGGTGGACGCTCTGCGTCGTGACCTCGCCGCCATGACAGCGACGAGGGACGCCGCCGTCGAAGCGCGGGACACCGCCCACCAGCGGGCAAACGATCTCGCCGGCCGACTCACTACGACCGAGGCGCGCCTCGCGACCGCCGGAGCCGATCGGTCCGCTGCCGACCACGCCCGCACCTCAGCAGAGCAGGCACTGGCCAACCTGCGCGGCGAGTACGACCAGGTCTCCCGGCAGCACAACACCACGATGCAGCAGCTCGCTACCGCCAACGCCAACCTTGCTGCCGCCCAAGACCAACTCATCGCCGAACGAGCCCACGGCGAACAGCGCATCCGGGACCTGCGTGAACTGTACGAACAACAGATCGCCGAGCTGAGAGCTGCCCAGCAGCAGTCCGACGACACCGGCCCGCAGCCCCGCGACCGAACCGAGCCGCCCCGAGGCCAACGGGCTCGACGAAAAGCAGCCGGCACGGGAGCAGAACCCACGACATAGAAACAGGCGCTGCCCGCACGGGGGAACGGGCAGCGCCTTCCTCGCTGACGATAAACCACGACGCGCCCCAATGCGCCCCCCACCAAGGCTTATCTTCACCACGCGATTGGAAGACCTCCGTGCCGCAACCGGCGCCGGTCAAGCTGACCGTGCAGCTCGACCGACAGACGCTTGCTCAGATTCTGTTCATCACCGACACCTTCGACCGGGCAACCACCTACCAGGTGCGCTTGGCCGTACGCGAAGCATTGGCCGAACACGGCGTCCGAGGCTGTAGACGCCGATACCAACTCGCCGAGCGCGACGCCCGCCAGCTCGATGAGATCGAACCCGAAGCACGGCATCGCCAGCACCACAGCCAGCGGCTGCTCTGGTGTCTTGACCAGGTTGAGCGAGCCTTTCGCCCCCGCGCACCACGACGCCGTCGCACAGTCGAGGGGAGACCGCTGATCGAAGTCCTTCAGGGAGAACCGCTGATCAACACATTGTTCACCGCCCCGAACTGACGTGAAAAATTCTCACTGACGCCCTCCGGGGTTACCAGGGCAGGGGAGAGGGGAGTGGGTTGGAGGTGATGCCGGCGGCATCACCCCCAACCTGTCACCCGCCGCCGCCAGCCGCTGAGCTAAGGCTTCCTGGTGGGCAGAACTCCGCTGCCGTGTCAGTCACCAGTTCTTCCGACAGTGCCATCGAGATCAACGCGAGGCGCCGTGCGTCGGCATCCACATCAGCGTCGGTGGCCTTCGCCGGCTGGGGCTCCAGCCCCGGGTCCACCTCCTGCGGCGTGACACGGCCAGCTTCGAGCCGTCCCACGGCGACCAGGATCGCTGCGGCCTCGCCGGCGGCGCAGGCTCGGACGCTGTCCCAACCCGCCTCTACCGCCCGGCGGTGCGCAGCCGCTGCCACCTCCTCGTCCAGCGGGCCCACGGCCTGCAAACCATCGCCGATCTCCACACACCGCCGGTACAGTTGCTGCCCGGCACCCCACACCCACCACGAGTCGCGGTGCGGTCGGCGGGGCGGATGCAACACGATGTCCGGCACCGCCTGATAGAGCAGGTACCACAGCCGGTGAAGATCACGGAACATCGTGCTCTTGCGGGGCCAGGCGCGCACCCCGTCGACCGTCTTCCAGAACGTCGCCAACACGAAACTGGAACAGATCAGCGCTACCGACATCGTGATCAGCGTCTGCGTCACGATGGGCTCAGGCCACGGAGGCGATACACCAGCCAGCTTCAGCCCGATGAACAGCGCCTTGTGCGCCACGAACCCCGCCCCGAACAACGCTCCGGCGCTGAGCAGTCGCATGATCGTTCGCAGACGCATGCCGGCGTACTTCGCGTAACCATGCGACATGCGCAGGATGTCCACGACGGACACCCCGAGATAGGCCAGGAACGCGAGCATGTACACGGAGACCTGCGGCAGGTTCCCGTAGCGCTCTGCGAAGTGCAGCGGCTCCGACGCCGGAAAGTCGGCAAGCCAGAACATCGCCACCATCACCGAGAGCACCACGGCGAAGAACGCCAGGCGCCGCCGCATCAACCGCAGCGCCCGCTGCGGCCCACCCAAATGCAGAAACAGGAACTGGATTGCGGTAGCCGTCACCAGCGCGGATCCGTGCTCGACAAGCTTGGCCAGGTTCGGCACACCCGTCGACCTGTCGATGAAGCTATGCACGGGGGCCCAGCCTGCGGTGACGGCGATCCCGCATCCCAGGCAGATCCCCACACTGGCGAGGATCTTCGGGTTGGTTGGGTCACGGCGCAGCGCCCCGAGCTTCATCACGAGCGCCACCGCGGCGATCAGCGCCGCCACGATATGGCCAGCCGCCACCACCATGCGAATCCCCCGTCTAGTCGGTCAGCGTCGCCGCGATCCGATACATCACCGCCGCTGTGTCGTCCCCCAACTGGTCGAAGGAGCCAACCTGCTCGCCTCCGTTCAACCGCGCGCCCAGATAGGTGGCCAGCAGCTCCGCGTCATGCTCCTGTTGGTGCTCGAACGTCGCCGCCGACCGCGCCAGGACCACCCGAGCCCCCGCCGCACCGAAAGCATCCACGAGGCGGCCGTCGATGGGCACCACCCCCTCCCCGGTGTGCCGCAGGGCGATGTGCATCAGCTCGTGCAGGATCGTGTGACGCTGAAGCACCGGTGAGGCGCCACGGTCGTAGAGCACGTAGTCGGTCTCGGCAGTGGCTACCCACAGGCCGCACGGCGTCTGGTCGTCGATCGTCATGGCGGCGAGCTGGATCCGACGTCCGCGCGCCCTCTCCAGCGCCGACATCAACCCATGCACAGTCAACGGTGCCGGCAGGGTCACATCGAGCCCTCGGACCAGACGCTGTATCCGACGTTGTCGACCCCACATCGATTTCCACCACTCCCCCGTGTGGATCTTCAACTCACAGACCCCTTCGTGCCACCCGCCCAACCTGTCCTGATCGGACACTCAGTCGCTCGGCCCAGCCGGAGAACCACAATAGTGGCAAGCGCAAGCAGGCAGCATAACCAGGCGCGTCCCCCCGCGTCACCACCGCAAAGCCCAAGTTCGTGGAAGTTTCACGGTGTGCGTAGGGCCAGATCCGATCAAACCCTGTCAGATCGATTCGCGTCACCGTCGGACGTCGGTGCTGCCACTCCCCCGGCGAGAGCTGCACCACAGATCAACAGGCAGCTACCCGCACGCAGCCCGCCCGGACCCGCGCCGGACGCGTCAGCCGGGACAGGCACAATGCGGGGGTGCACGACGTCATCGACAACCCCGTACGGCAACCCGCGAGCCTGGCGGCGCGCGTCGTGACCGAGGTCTTCGCCCCTGCTCTACTGGCGGCGGCCATGCCGGTCATCGTGGGTGTCCACAGCACCTCACCGGTCAGCCTCGGTCTCGGCTGGGCTCTCGTCGGCGCCGTGTTCTGCTCCGTCATCCCCAACACCCTGATCTGGTGGCGAGTGCGTCGAGGCAGTCTCACCGACCATCACATCCGAGTACGCGAACAGCGAAAAACACCGCTGATCTACGGGCTGCTCTCTGTCCTCGTCGGCCTGACCCTGATGGTGACCCTCGACGCTCCTCGACCCGTCACCGCCATGGTCGTCGTCATGTTCGCCATCGGCCTGGCCGTCACCGCGGCCAACCTCGTGTGGAAACTCAGCATCCACGCAGCGGTCGCCGCCGGCTCCGCCGCCGTCCTCGTGATCGAATTCGGTCCCGCGCTTCTCGCGTCACTGCCCGTGGTGGTGCTCGTCGGATGGTCGCGGGTCCGCCTGCGCGAGCACACCCTGGCTCAAGTGACAGCCGGCGTCGGCGTCGGCGCGATGGTCGCGATCCCCGCCTACCTCGTCCTCAGCTAACCGCCTACGCCTTGGCGTCCGGACGACCCCGCCGCCCTGCTTTGCCCTGCGCCTCCAACGCGGCCACCTGCTCGACAATCGCACGCAGACCCGCCCTGGAGGGACCAGCGGGCATCCGCCGCGCAAGCACCGTGATCGTCTCCAGATCAGGGTCGACATCCAGATCGCCGACCTCGCTCTTCGCAACGGAGTCGAAGAAGTAGTTCGGTTCCACCCGGAAGAAGTTCGCCAGACTCTGGATCGCTGACCGGGAAGGATTGTCCCGCTCGCCACTGAGCAGGTAGTTCAGGTAGCTGGTCGACAATCCGGTCGCCTTGGCCACCTCATCCGGAGTGTAGGAGCGGTCCGCGCCGGGTTTTAGATGGGTCTCGAACAACCGCCGCAGCCGGGCCGCGAAGGACGTCGAACCACTGGCCCTCCCAGGGTCCGCCATGACCACCCCTCCCGACCAACCCAGGACACCACAACAGTGGCGATATTGACTCTCGGTGCCACAATAGTTGCAGAGATCGGATGATCGTGCTTGACTGACTACGCCCGACCACTCTTGTGGCAGTGACACCGTAGCGGACAACCATAGTGAAACAACAGCAGCACTCGACATCAACATGTGTCGAAACCCGAATCGGTGCGTCGGGCACCGGAGTGCCAGTCGCGACAAGGGAGGGCGGATCGGGGGATGCGCAAACCCGCCTCAGCCCGTTCCACACGAGCTAAGGCGGCCGGCGGGAGGGGGTACGACGAAGCCGGCACGGTCACAGCGCATCAAGGGGGTCCCGTCAACCCACGCAACTCGGCACACGTGGTGGGCCTCGGGCTCACACCCTAGGCCCACCACACCCGCTCTCCAACCCTGCACAAACCGCAACAACAGACACGGGGAGAGAAACGGAGATGCCCACCAGCACAGCGACACACGCGCCAACCGTCCCAGGCCGCTACACCTACACCTGCCTGGACTGCTCCCACAGCGCCGGCGACCAGCGATGGGACACCCTCAACGCCGCCTCCCGCGCCGCCTACCGCGCCGGACCCGACCACGCCATCGAATGCCCCGGCCACGCACGACTTCTGGCCGTCAGCCTGCCCCCGAAGCGGCACCACGCGACCGACACCGTCGCTCCGTACGACCCCAACCAGCTCGTCGCGGTACCGGCGTGGACCCTGCTCATCGCCCGCAGCCTTGCCGCCACCCTGGCCCACCGCGCCCAACACCACGGCAGCCTCGACTTCGGACTGCACGACCATGCCGCCCTCGTAGCCGAAGCCGCACTCGCCTTCGACCCCCTCCCCGGCGAGGCCGTGCCCGACACCGCCGATCAGCTCGCGGCGCTCCTCCACGAAACTGCCGACGTCCTCACCTCGTCACTGCATACCGCCTGAACGACCCGATGCCGGCGGCATCACTCCCCCGCTGCCGATCCCGCCGGCATCGGGTTCCCGGCCACCGGCGCAGCGGTGGCGACCTGCCGGGCGCCGTCGTCGTTCACGCCCGGGGTCCCGATCATGACGAGGGTATGGCGTTGGGTGCGAGCGGCGGCATGCCACCCGGCAGCCAACAGGCCCGCCCGTAGTTTCCAGACCAAAAACAACGCTAAGAACTGAGGGTTGATCAAGCTCTCCACCCAGCCGTAGCGTCCCGTCCCGTTCGGTGACGGTCGATGCTCGGGTGGTGGGTTTGTGGCGACTCAGGATGTGTTCTCGGCGGAGGAAGGCCCGCGACTAACGATCTTGCGAAAACTGGCGTTAAGAACTTGGGTTGAGGTCAGGTCCGGCGGAGGGGGTATTGGACGTGGTGGATGTCGCGTAGTTTGATCGTCCATGTTTGGTGTGGGCGAGCAGGTCGGAGATGGGAACGAGAGGTCGTTCCTGTCGGCGCGGCAGGTCGCGGCGTACGGGTGTTTCGAGGGTCCGCCGTCGGTGGAGGATCTGGAGCGGTTCGCAACCTGCTCCGCGGTGTCGCC
The DNA here is from genome assembly GCF_049179035.1 of Micromonospora sp. WMMD1274. Taxonomy (NCBI): domain Bacteria; kingdom Bacillati; phylum Actinomycetota; class Actinomycetes; order Micromonosporales; family Micromonosporaceae; genus Micromonospora; species Micromonospora sp. WMMD1274. Next base: position 96,998 of record NZ_JBMHMG010000003.1, on the reverse strand, counting down.
GTCACACTGCGCAAACCACCCAGCGCTGTGCTGGGTGAACTGGACACCGCTATGCGTACCCTGGCGGTCACCGCGTTCGCGACCGCAGTGCTGGCCCGCCTCGATCACACGGGCGGGCCTCAGACGTTGCGATGGTCCAACGCCGGGCATCCACCACCGGTGTTGATCGTCCCCGACGGCACCGCCAAGCTCCTGCGCACCCGGCCAGAGGTGATGCTCGGCGTCAGCCCCGACGCCACGCGAACCGATCACGCCATCACGCTGGCGCCCGGCTCGACGGTGGTCCTCTACACCGATGGACTCATCGACCGCCGCGGGGAGCTGCTCGACGCCGGGTTGGCCGACCTCACCACCGCCCTCACCGGTACGCAGAACCTGACGGCAGAGCAAGTGTGCGAGCACCTGCTCGACCGGTACGCCGCCAGCAGCGACGACGACATCGCTCTACTCGTGCTCCACGTGCCCGACGCCGACGCCACCGCACTGCCCGCGGCGTCTACCTGAGCCACGTTGATCGTCAGCTACAAGGAGGTGCCGGTGATGGCTTTGCACGCCGCCGGCGCAGCGACTGCACGTGCCGCCAGCGTTGACGACCTGCCTCTCTCCCGCAAGGGCCGCACCAGGCGGTGGTCGTGATCCGCGAGCACGGGCTTCCTAGTCGCCGATGTCGCAGGGTGCCGGCGTCACGGGCCGCGGGGGTCGACGAGGGGTCGCGGTGTGCTGGTCGCACGGTGATCTCTCGTAGGTCTTCCAGTCCCACGCCGGCTTCGCCGTAGGCATCCCCCAGCGTCCCCGCCGCCTCAAACACATCATCCACAAGCGCAACTGAAGCCAGCACCCGGCAGGGGCAAAGTACGCCGGTGACCGGTCAGCTCCCCCAGCCAGCAGCTTCGTTTGACAGGCCAGCGGGAGGGAAGACGCATCTGCCGCCCGCCTATCCCGCGCGTGACTACCATCCGTCGCAGCGGGACGGGATCCGCCGCGCGATCGTGGCGAGAGGGCATCCAGGGGATCGGGGGAACCAGTGATCGGGCCCGTGCAGATGCTGATGATCGGATTCAAGAGTGACCAGATTCCCCCCGAGGTGCGCAAGGAACTGAAGGACCTGCTCGCCAATGATCAGATACGGGTGCTCGACGTGCTCACCATCCTTAAGCACCGCAACCGCACGATCGAACAGCAGCCGAGCCCTGACCTGCTTCCCCTTAACTCAACGCACTCCGGTGACCTGCTGGGCAGGCTGCTCCGTGAATCCGGCTCATCAGCAGTGATGGGAGAGAGCACCTCAGGGGGGCGAGGCTACCTCTTCAAAGGCGACGACATCCCACAGCTACGCGACTCCATGCCAGCAGGGACCGGAGCGGTCGTGCTTCTCCTCGAACATAGCTGGGCCAAACCTCTGCGAGACGCCGTCGTGAGCTCCGGGGCGTTTCCCGTCCGCGACGCGTGGGTCGGCCGGACCGCCCTGCAACAACTCGACCTCATCGACTCGACACGCTAGAACGTCACGTCGACATCGCCGATCGGTCGAGCCCGGGGTGCAGCGCGATAGCCGGGGAGACCGAAACAGCGTGTGGCCGGCACCCACCCCCCGGATGCCGGCCGCGCTGCGCGTCGTCGCGGTGCGGCGCGGCAGAGGCGGCATCGCACCGTCAACAACACGACCCCCGGCAATGCGCATCGATCGGGCCCTGCTGCCGGTGACGGGGCACGTCGCGACGAATGTCAAGTGTACCCAGGTCTGGAGCGGGAAACTGTCTGGGAATCGGTCGTTTCCCGAACAAGATCGAAAACGGGCGCCTCGGCCGATCAAGGGCGTTCGGAAAACCTGTCCGGAAACCTCGGCGTGTCCAACAAGGCGACGGGGGTTTCTCGGTCACCCTGAACGCCATGACCTACGGCACCGAGTACGTGGCCACCGTCGGGCCCGAGCAGGCCGCGTGGCTCACCGACCCGGAGCACTTCGATGGTGCCACCGCCGGCACGGACAACGGCGACGGGACCGTCACCCTCACCGAGGAACAGGTCGACGTGCTGCGCGAGCGGGACACCGGCGAAGGGCGGCCCGGGGATCTGGAGTGGGACGACGAACACGGCCTGCTCGTCTACCTGCCCGACGGCGGCGACTGCCGGGGTTTCTGGCTGGTCGAGCGTCTCCAGGCTGGCCACCGGTGACCGCCGCCCTCCCGCCCGAAGGCGGCGATCTGCTGGCGCCCACTCCACTGGCGGGTGTGCTCGTCGGCTATGGCCGGGTCTCTACCCGGGAGCAGAACCTCGCCCGGCAGCAGGCCGCGCTGAGCGCGGCCGGGTGCGCGAAGTGCTTCTTCGACAAGGCATCCGGGAAGAACGCCGACCGGCCGGGCCTGCACGACGCGTTCGAGTACCTGCGTCCCGGCGACGCGCTCACCGTCGTGTCGCTGGATCGGCTCGGCCGCTCGCTGGAGGACCTCATCACGATCGTGGGCCGGCTCAAGCGCCACAGGGTCGGGTTCCAGTCACTGCACGAGAAGCTGGACACCACCACCGCCGGGGGCATGTTCGTCTTCCACGTCTTCGCCGCCCTGGCCGAGTTCATCCGCACGATCATCGTGGCCAACACCAACGAGGGCCTGGCCGCCGCCCGCGCCCGCGGCCAACGCCTCGGCCGCCCGCCGGCGATGACCCCGGAGAAGGTCGCCTACGCGATGCAGCTCCTGGCGGAGCCGGACCGGTCGATCTCGTCGATCGCGAAGCTGCTCGGGATCTCCCGCAGCACCCTGTACAAGGCGCTGCCCGCGCTCGTCCCGCCGCAGCTGGCCCGGGAACGCCTGGCGGCGCAGATCGCCGCGCTGCCGGCCGACACCCGGCCCGCGCCCTCGCTGCGCCCGTACGACGCCCTGCTCAACCAGGAACCAGCCCGGTCGTGACCCCGAGGGAGACGGAACCGGCCGGCTGGCGGCTCGCCCGGGAGCTGGCCAGGAGCCTCTGGCGCGAGCTGCGCGCCGGCCCGCAACCGCTTCCCGTGCTCTACCTCGCCTGCGACGGCTGCGGCCAGGTCACCGCGCACACCCGGGTGCAGAAGGTCATGAGCATCAGCGACGGAACACTCACCACCTCGCCACCAGAAGCGGTGTGCGAGGCGTGCGAGCACGCCCAGCCCGCGCGATCGGCGACGAGCTGCCCGCCGACACCACGGTCATCTGCACCGGTCACCGGTTCCGGCGGCTCGGATTCCGGCGCCGACGCACGGTGTGCGGCGAAGCCTTCGCCGTCCCGGTCGCTGCGGTGCTAGTGGTTTGTCCGTGGTACGTGACCCGGCAGGCCGGGCCTGGTCGCAGCCCGGGGCAGGCGACGTAGTGACGGGTGGCTGTTTAAGGCAGGCGTGAAACACCTGGTCCGGGCAGGTGCCGGGGTGACGGACGGATCGGCATATGTCAGCGCGACGACCCGCTCGGTCACCGGTGGTGCAAGTTGCAGGATCTGCCGCTATCGATCCTTGTTGTCGATCGTCGCTGATGGTTGCGGTGCGGTGTCTGGTTGTAACCGAGGAGCCTTAGGGAGGTCTCATGAGGATCACCAGAGCACTACTCGCCGCCGGGCTGACGGTCGTGTCGATCGCGGCGGTCCTGCCCGGCGCGGCGTCGGCCGCGCCGTCGTGGAAGGGCCTGACCGGCCCGGCCGGGACCGGGTTGCAGGCCTGCGTGGCGCAAGCGAAGACGCAGCGCCCCTCGTCCTGGACGTGCATGGGTGGGGCGTTGACCACCGCCGGCGCGAACGGCAAGCCGACCACCACGATCGTGGCCGACGACTTCCAGCAGACCGCTCCGGTCGCCGAGCGGGTGGGCGTCGCCGCCGACGACTACGACAGCTGGTGCGAGTCCGGATCGGTGTGCGGGCGCACCGTGGGCGGCAACTACATCGCCGAGGTCAAGGGCAACGCCGCCTACGGCAACGCCGCCGGCGTGATCGGCGCGTTCGACTTCATCGTCCGTCAGGCGTTCGAGGGCACCCGGCCGCGGTGGCGCAACACCCTGATCTGGGACTACGGCCCGCAGATGCAGCCGCAGGAGTTCACCAACAACTGCCGGACCAACGTCACCGGACCGGACGGCTACTGCGGGCAGAACCCGTTCTACTTCGCCTACGTCAGCTCCGGCAGCTGGCGCAGCGACAAGCCCAGCACCACCGGCTACTACTACAACAGCCAGCTCACCGCCGGCAGCGGCAAGTACCGCGACGACAACTACGGATCGTTCTTCGCCTCCGGCTACTCGCAGCTGTTCTACGCCCCGACCATCCACACCGGCCGCTGGAACCAGTGCACCGTCAGCCCCGGCTGCCGCTACTACCAGGTCCCCTGGGCCTGAACCAGCACCGATCAAGAGCCGGGTGGCCGCCTTCGCGGCCGCCCGGCTCTGCGTGATGCCGGCGGCATCAAACCAGCAAGATGACGCCTCCTGCCGCAGGGCACACGGCGTGAGTCAGGGCGGCGGGGCCTCGCCGCGCACGGTGCGGGCCGTTAACTGCACGAACGGCTCGTTCAACGTCAGCTCAATGCCCTGCTGCTGCGCGCGGTGCCACACCTGGTCGAGGACGGCGTCCACGCTGTCGTACCCGGGCGGCGGCTTGAGCAGCCAGAGACGCCCCCGGGGGCGCCCGCTGATACCGACCCGGGCCAGGGTCCAGTCATGGTCGTCGTCGATCTCCGCCATCATCGCCGGACCGGCCTCGCGGGTCTCCGTGCGCAGAACGGCGTGCGTCTTCGGGTCCTGCTCGTACCAGGTGTCGTAACGGGTGGCCCGATCAGGCACCCACGTGCGCAGCACGCGCGGCCACACCGCCGGCAGGAACGCGTACAGCGGCGCGTCGGGGGCCAACTGCCAGCCCCGCGCCATCAGCTCCCGCACCTCCGGCAGCTGCTCCGGGCCGAGCCCAGCCGCCTCGCCCGCGTCCTCGGCGGCCGGATCCGGGGGCTGGTCCACGCCCCAGTCGTAGGCGATAGTCACCCCCGCACTGTACGACCGCGCCCGCCAGGCGGCGCCGCTGTTGGACCAGCTCAGGCGACGTCAGCCAGCGGGTTCGGGCAGGCGCAGTAGGCCGGCCGCGTAATGAGGTCGGGACGTCCTCGGCGGTCAGCCGCCGCCGCTGATCTCGCATCCCACCTATCGGGATCGCAGGAAACGGCGAAAAGTCTCCCCTGCAACCCGCTCCCTTTGGCAGCGCACCCCAGGTACGCGCCTAGATCAACTGCTTACCGTTGTTTTTGGTCTGGAAACTACGGGCGGGCCCAACAGGGCTGCGGGTTCAGGCCGCGGTCGACCCACGTGCCGCCCCGCTACCCCGCCCGTCCGGGGTTGGTCGGAGCGGGGCTCGTCGGGCAAGTACGGGCGGGTGGTGCCGATGCCAGCCGGGCACGAAGCAGCTCGTCTACTCGGTCGGCGGAAAGGTAACCACCTAACAGGACGCTAGAAAGCTGATGAGCTGCTCTTATAGTGGCTGCATGCGTGTGCTTAATGTGCGGGTGCGACGGCCGATGGCGGATGCGCTGGCCGAAGCCGTCGAAGCGGCCCGGGAGGTGGAGCGACGGTGGTGGACCGAGCGCCGCAAGGAGCTGGCGCGGCGGGCCGCTGCGGAGGACCTGCCGGTGGCGGCCCGCAACCAGCTCATCGACGCGCTGCACGTCGAGTTCGACCGGCTCCGGGAGGCCGGGACGCTGGTCGGGACCCGCACCGCGTATGTGCTGCCGGCGCTGCGAGGGCTGCTCGACGAGCGCGGGTGGACCGCGCGGCGGTGGCGGCCGGTGCCACGGCAGCGGCGCGGACGGCCGTGGGGCACCCACGACGAGGTGTTCGACGCCCGGGTGGCGCTGCACCTGCCCGACGATGTCGGCGAGCTGCTCGTGCGGGCCTGCTACTGGACCTCCCGGCCGGCCGTGGCCAAGTTGCAGGCCTGGTACGACCAGCACGGCGACCATTGGCGCGGCCACCTGCACAACCCCGCCGCCCGGTGGCGAGGCGCCGGCCCCAGCCACGCCGACCTGCGCGAGCGCGAGCTGCTCATCGGCCAGGTCATCACCACCGGCAAGGTGCTGCGCCAGGCCATCGAATGTGCCCTCACCAACGCCGGAAAGGTAGAAACCTAACCAGCGTAGAAACCGCGATTGACCTGCGCTTTTGCTGTTTGACTGTCGGGTGTGGCCGGTCTACCGTGGGGGTCATGTTGCAGATCAGGGTGGAGGGTGACCCGGCGGAGGCCCGCGCGTTGCTGGACCGGCTCGCCGGCGGTGGGATCGAAGTGCAGGTGGGCACCACCAAGGACCGTGGCGGGTTCGCCCACGTCTACGCGGTGCTGCGAATGCCGGACTGGCCGGCCGCCCCGGCGGCGGGGCCGGTGCGGGTGCCGGCGGTCGTGGGCCGGCCGATCGAGCGACGTCGGGGGCGGCGATGACCGAAACCTCGACCACGAGCAACCCGGCCGACTACGGGCCGGTGCAGGTCCTGCGGCACACCGGCCTGGCCGAGTGGCAGTGGGACGCCGCCACCAGGGCCGGGCTGATCCCGGCCGCCGACGTCGCCGGGCGGCGCTGGTCCGCAGCGGTCGCCGACGACGTCGCCGCCCGCCGCGAGCAGATCGTGGCCGCCGTCGGTGACGAGGCGCCGATCGGCGGGAACCGAGCCGCGGCCCGGCTCGCCGAGCGCACCGGCCTGGCCGTCGACAAACCCGACGTGGAAGCCCTCGCCGACGCCGGCGCGCTCGCGGTGTCCAGCTGGTACAAGGAGTGGCCGCTGTGGGACTGCAAAGCGTTGGACGCCGTCGACGTCGACCAGCTCGCCGGGATCGTCGCCAATCGCCAGGCATGGACGGCCGCCAGCATCAGCGCGTGGGACGCCCCCGCCTACCTCGGCTGGCGCAAGGCCGACTTCGAAAAGATCACCCGCGAGCGAGGCCTGCGGCCCGGCCGCGCGAACCGGTACGCCAAGGCCGACCTCGACGCCCTCGCCGGCGATGATGACCTGGCCGAGCAGCTACGCGTCGACCGGCTGCTCATGTCCCACCAGGCCGCCGAGTACCTGGAGATCCGGCCCACCGACTTCAAGTACCTGCTCGCCGCCGACCTGATCGCGCCGAAGACCCACACGACCGTGGAGATCACCCGCTACCGCGACGTCAGCGTGCCGCTGTACCGCATCGGCGACCTCGACGAGCTGCGCGAGCACCCCGGTATCGACTGGGAAGCCGTGCACGCGGTCAAGGCCGGAGAACCGTCACCGCTGCGGCACCTGGCCCGCCGACCCGTCGACCGGGCCGCGGTGATCCGCCGGTGGGTGTCCGAGCTCGGCTCGCGGCACGGCATCGAGGTGTGGGCCTGGTGGCACCGCGGCGCCGGACGGTGGGAGATCGACTTCGAGCGCGTCGACGGCGCCCCGACCGTCAAAGAGGTCACCAAGGCGATCGCCGCGCACCCACACCTCAAAGCCCACCGACACGAGATCGCCGTGGCCACCGAGGCCGGCGCCGCGATCCGCTGGGCACGGGCGATGCGCGAACCCGGTGCCGCGGTCATCCTCGACACCGAAACCACCGGCCTTCATGGCTACATCGTCGAAGTCGCCGTCATCGACGCCGCCACCGGCGAGACGCTGCTCGACACCCTGGTCAACCCCGGCTGCGACGTCGAACCCGAAGCCCAGTGGGTACACGGCATCACCGACACCGAACTCGCCGACGCCCCACCCCTCGCCCAAGTGTTGCCCGAGCTGCTCACCGTCACCCACAACCGCACCGTCCTCGCGTACAACGCCGACTTCGACCACGCCACCGTCCTACGCCACGCCCGCCGAGACGACCTGAACCCGGCCCACCTCGGCGACGCGGACCGCTGGTCCTGCCTCATGGGCCGCCGCTCCGACTGGCAACTACGCCGCCGCTGGCTACCCCTCGGCGGCGGCCACCGCGCCCTCGGCGACTGTCAAACCGCGTACGACCTGCTGTGCGCCATGACAGCCCCCGCCCACCAACCCCAAGCTGCACGCCGCTGACCCACAACCCACCGGCCGTTGCTCCCGCCGTGACCGGGCGGGGGCCCACCGGTGGGCCCCCTCGCCCTGCCATCTGCGCGTCCAGTCGCCACCACGGCCACGGGCCCGCCGGCGCCGGCCGGTTCGTGGGGTGATGCCGGCGGCATCACCGGGTTCGGGCTGTCGGGGCCTCTCCCCCGGCCGCGGTGCCCGCGCTATCGGCCCTGCGGGCCGATGGCCTTCAGCCGGACCAGCGTCCCGCCGCTGGACCGCGTCCCCTCGCCGGGGAGGCAGGCTCCAGGATGGTCCCTCCCCGATCCATCCCACCGGCCTGCCACAAGGGCAACCACGGCCGGGGCCGGGGCCGCAACCACACCCCGGTTGCACCCCCGACCCCGACCGTGGTCGGTCACGACCAGGCCGCCGGGATGGATCTCCCCTCAGACGGGAACGCACGAAAAAACCCCAGGTCAGCACCCATCCAACCCCACAAGTGTGCTAGAATTTTAAGTGTGAGGGAGGGGGACGGCGAACCCCCCCAACCACACACCACACCAGACCAACGGCGGGTCGCAGAGCCGACGCCGCCACTCGATCAAGGAGCATCATGGACATCTTCCAGGCTGTGCGCGGCAGCGACATCGACCGCGAGCGCTACGTCAACCGCGCCGCCCTGCTGTTCGCTCTGCACATCGTTCCTGACTGCACCATCACCGGAGTCCCGGTCCGACCTGACAACGCCGTTGCCGTCATCATCCCGATCTTGGACGGTGCCGCCGAGAGCGTGAGCGTGTTCCACGCCGAGGTGTGGGACGTCGTCGGCGGCTACGCCCGGAAGCTCGCCGCAGCCATCGCCGCCGACGCCCTCATCATCGACGGCCGCGACCTCTACGCGTACGCCCCGTAACGCCTAGACCGGGGCGGGACCGTTGCGCGGTGGCGGTCCCGCCCCGATGCCGCCGGCATCACCCCGAGACGGCCGTCGGGAACGCAAAGCCCCAGGTCAGGACTACCGAAGCAACGTCAAGTGTGCTAGAATTTTAAGTATCGATGGGGACGGCGAACCCCCACCGAGCTCACACCAGACCAACCTCTCTGAGGAGTACTCAGTGCCTGGACTCACCGAAATCCTGCTCGGCACCACGACCGCATCGTGCCTCGCGCTGCTCTGGCGATGCGCCCGCCTCCACACCGCCCTGACCACGGCCGAACACGACGCCCGCCACGACGCCCTGACCGGTCTGCCCAACCGTCGCGCCCTGCTGACCCACCTCAACGACCAGGTAGCCGACCGCACCCGCCCGGTTTCCGTCGCCCTGCTCGACCTCAACCGCTTCAAGGACATCAACGACGAGCACGGCCATGCCGCTGGCGACGCCGTACTACGGCACGTCGCCCACACCCTCACGGCGCTGAACCTCCCCGATGCCTACGTCGGCCGCCTCAGCGGCGATGAGTTCCTGATCATCACCAACGGCGGGTTGGACCACGGCAACGCCAATGCTCACGCCGCCGCCCGCGCGCTCGCCGCAGCAACGGTGCCCTTCTTCGGAACAACCCTTCGATGCGCCGCCAGCATCGGCACCGCCACCGCCGACGACAACGACACCAGCGCCGAGCAGTTGCTATCCCGCGCAGACGTCGCCATGTACCACGCTAAGCGCCTAGGCGAAGACGTCATGTCGCACTTCCCGTACATGGAAGAAGACGCACTGCCGTTCTTCCCGTACCCCGAGGGAGCGACCGTGCTCGCCCGACGAGTCCACCGCCGCCGCTTCCGGTAGCACCCCGGTCGGGGCGGTCCGATGCGACCGCCCCGACCACCCCGCACAGCGAGAGGACCGGCGAACCCCTCTCGACAACCACCGAACCCAACCAGGAGAACCCGTGTCAGCCTCCACCGCACCCACGATGACCCTCCCGATCCTGACCACCCCGCCCGCAGAACGCCGTATCCACCAGGTGTGCGAACTGCTCGACCAGGCCCGCCAGCACATGGAGCAGGTGACGAGCCATCTGCATCTGTGCGAGCACGCCCCCACCTGGCCCACGGCGACCATCACCGACGCCACGACCGCTCTCGACTTCCGCGCCACCACCGTGGAACTGATCAAGTACGCCCGCCGCCACCAGTGCGCCGACACGAACCCCGGCCGCATGCGCGCCCTGCTCCGACTCGCCGTGATGTGTCTGGACCTGTGGCAGATGGGCAAGCGCTACGTCTGCAATCCCAACATCTACGCGCTCACCCTCACCCGCCGCACCGCACGGCTGTTGCACGACACGGCGCGATGGGCCACCACCGGCCAGGCTCGATACCTCCTCGGCCAGCCGACCTGACCACACGTGCCCGGCCGCCGACAGCGGCCGGGCACGACCGGACCGCCCAACGGCATCGACGCGCATCGAGCACGCCGACGCCGGCTACCGCTCCCGTCACTCACGATCGCAGGAGACCGACCATGACCAGCACCACCGACCGTCCCCACCCCACCCGCATGGACACGCTCACCATCACCCCGTACCCCACCGGCCCCGAGTACGGCTGCGAACCGGCCGCCCGAGAAATCGCCGAAGCGGTCTGCCGCCTGTACGGAGGCGACGCATGGCGAGCCGAGCACCGATCACCAGCATGGCCCCACCCCGAAAACGAGACTCACGGCGAGTTGACCATCACGGTCAACAACCTACGGACCATCGTGCACCGCCACACCGTCCCCGCCCACACTCACCGGGACCTGTTCACCCTCACCGTGGACGGCCGCCCCGTGCCCGCCCACCTGCCCCGCCACCGCCTGCCCCACACAACGGAAACCATCGTCGCCAACCTCTGGCGAGACCTGCACAAGATGCCACCCGCCGGATGCGACCACCTCGGATGCCACGACGTACCCACGGTCCTCACGTTCGGCGCCGCCCTCTGCCCCGCTCACGCTCAGCGATACGCGGAAACCGGACTGACCTGATTAACACCCAGCCCAGCAAGTGTGCTAGAATTTTAAATATAGGGCCGAGCGGCCCAGGACAGGAGTTCACCCCATGCCCCGCAAGTCGACCACCCGTAGCGCCCCTCGCAAGCGCGCAAGCCGCTACAGCGACGAGCAGATCCGGGAGTTCCGCCAGCGCGACCGGCAGGTCATGAACAGCTCGACCGAGCAGCTCGAAGACGCCGAAGGCATCCGCCGCTTCGCGCGCCACGCGGCGACGGGCGGTGTGTCCCTGCGGATCCTGTCCTACAGCCTGCGAAACCAAGCCCTGCTCGCCCAGCAGGCCGACGAACGCGGTTTTGTTTTGTCCGACGTGGACAGCTTCAAGGGATGGTTGCAGCGCGGCCGGGTAGTCAAGGAGGGCGAAACCGCGCTGAGGCTGATCAAGCCGGTCGGCAAGGACAAGAAGGACACCGACGCCGACGAGCCCGAGACCTCGGACGAGCAGGAGGCCGAAAGCGCCGAAGCCGACGACGAGGCGGACGAGGACACCGGTAAGCCGAAGTTCCGCACCGGACGTGTCTACGACGTCGCCCAGACCACCGAACTCCCGCCGGAGAAGCGCGGCGAGTGCGTCGCCTGCAACGCCGAGGCTGGGCAACCGTGCGAACCCGGATGCCTCTGCCCCGCCTGCACCAACTACGAGCCCGTAGCCGACGCCGCAGAGATCCTGTGGAACAACCTTCTTGACCAGCTCACCGCAGCCGGGTACGGCCTGGACTGGCCCGCGCCGACGGAGGCCCTGCACGGCAGCCGCGTGCACGTCGACCACGACAGCCGCACCGTCGCCGCCGCCTACGAGGTCACGGCCGAACACCCCGACGCCGTAGCCGATCTCGCCGCCGCAGTCGGGCAGATCATCGCGCGCAGCGACCGAGAGCGGGAAGCCCGCCGGGAGCAGCGCCGCGCCGCCCGCGCCGCGATCGCCGCGACGGCCACCACTGTCTAGTGTGCTAGAATTTTAGGCACGGGGAGGGTCTGCCCTCCCCGTGCCTCCCGACCGGGAGGCATCATGACCAACCGCACGAAAATCGCCGCTCGTATCGCCGCGTGCCTCGCCATCGCTGAAGACGAGGCAGCGCCGCTCGGTGAACGCGAGGCAGCCGCCGCCAAGGCCGCCGAACTCATCGGACGGCACGGCATCACCGCCGACCAAGCCGCCGCCGCCCGAGGCGACGCCCCGGAAGGAATCAACTGCGCGCCCGTCGCCCTGCTCAACACCGACGGCCATGGCGAAGCACGCGCCGTACTGGCCGGTGACGTCGCCCGTGCCATGGGATGCCGCGTCATCCTGAAACCCGTTCCGGCCCCCCGCCCCTACACCGTGATTGTGGTCGGCGCGACGTCGGACGTTCACCACCTGCGGCAACTCCTGCCGCTGATCCTCGCCCAGGCGCAGACCGCCGCCGCCAGCGCCGCCGCCGAGCAGCGCCGCGCCCGCGACTTCCTCTCGTCGTTCCTGTCCGGCTACGGCGACACCGTCGCCGCGCGGATTACCGCCCGTCGCCGCCCGCTGACCGACCCGACCACCAACCCCGGCGCAGCGCTCATCCTCGCCGACCGCGCGAAGCGGATTGACGCCTTCATCGCCGAGCGATTCGGCGACCTCGACAAGCACGCCCACCGCACCACCAAGGACGGAAGGACCGCCGGCCGCGCCGCCGCCCGCCTCGCCGATGTCGGCGACCCCGGAGTCAACGCCACCAGCCGCCGCGCTCTGTCCACCTGAGCGCCGGCCACGGGGTCGGGCGCATCGAGCGCCCGACCCCGAGCGGGGCGCTCACGCGCCGCCCCCGCACCCCCGGCTACGCCGCCCCCACTCACCCACCAAACCGATGCCGCCGGCATCACTCGAAAGGCAGCCCCGAGGATGACCAGCCCTACGCCCGACCCCATCGACCAGGTCGCCGCATACCTCACCGTCGCAACCGACGCGACCGCCCCCGCCGCTCTACGCGAAACCGCCCGCCACACCGCGGCGGAGCTCATGGCCCGCCACGACATCACCCCCGCCGCCGCCCGCGCGGCCTGCGGCACTCGACACTCACGCCTCACCATCGCCACACACCCCGTTCCCGGCGCCGACGGTCACGGCGAGGCCCGAGCGACCATCCTCATCGGCATCGCCGAGGCCCTCCACTGCAAGGGCGTCCACCAGCCCGCCCCCGCACCCCATGACTACGGAGTCGTACTGCTCGGCACCGCCGCAGAGGTCCGCGCCTCCCGCCGGCTCACCGACGGCATCTTCGCCGACATCGACAAGGCCTTCCCAGCCGGCAACCCCGAACTACCCGAAATCCTCACCAGCTACGGCAAGACCACCGCCGACGCGATCCGTCGCCGCTACGAATCGCCCGAGATCGACCCCACCCATCAGACCCGTCTCACCGCACTCCTGGCCGCCCGATTCACCCACCTCGACACCATCACGTTCGACCCAGACGCGCACCGCCCCACCGCCTCCAAACGTGCCCTGATCCGCCAACTGATCGACGTAGGCCACACCCCCACCAGCGCAGACGACGGCGGCAGCGCGACAACCGACGCCCGATAACCCAACACCCAAGCCGGTATCACCCACCGACCGCCACGACCCGCACCATCCGACCAACGGAGATCAACGATGTTCGACGCCCCCACCGACGACGACTACCTGTCCTGGCGAGAGCACGACGAACACGCCGGCGACGCGGCCGAGATCGACGCCGAGCACCGCGCCGAAGCCCGCCAAGAGGAGCAACAGCGCCACGCCACCGCCACCACCAGTTGCCCCACCTGCGCCGCCCCGCAAGGCCAGGAGTGCAACCAGGACGCCACCCACCCGGCCCGCATGCACGCCGCCAGCCTGCCCTGCGACACCGGCTGCCCCACCTGCCCCGTCACGCTGCACCTCGACCCCACCCCACCGGCCGACGGCATGCCCGGTCACTGGCTTGGGCACCACAAACTCCGCGTCGGCGACGAGGTTTACGGACTCGGATACGGCGACCACCTCGCGACGGGCCGCGCCGCCGGACCCAAGCCCTTCGGACCGTACCTGTGGCCTGTTCATGGACTCAGGCACCGCTACGAGCCCGAGGACCTGATCACGCCCCCCGGCGAAACCCTGCTCATCAACGGCACCGCCTACAAGATCACGAAGATCAACGGTGAGGCCCGCCTGCACACCGCCGCCGTCCAGCCGCCCCGCTCGCACACCCTCACCAGCACCGCCGAGGAGATCGCGTCCGCCATTGGCCGAGCCCTCGACCGCATCGACATCGCCACCACCGCGCTGGCCGATTACAGCAGCACGGCCCCGGAACCCGGCACCCCCACCGCCACCCTCGCCACCATGCGCCAGCGCCTGCACGCCGCCGCCGAGGACCTGCGCGCCGTCCACCAGTGCGCCGAAGACCTCACCGAGCACCAGACAGGAACCTGACCGCCGGCCACGGGGTCGGGCGCATCGAGCGCCCGACCCCGGGCGGGGCGCTCACGCGCCGCCCCCGCACCCCCGGCTACGCCGCCCCACTCACCCACCAACCGATGCCGCCGACATCACCCGACACGAACGGACCACCCCGATGACCCGATGGAACCACCACAGCACCCGCCACGGCGACCCGTGCTCCTGGTCGCGATCGCCCGCCGACGCCGGCCCGACCGCCAGCCCGCGATGCCCCGCCGGATGCACCACCAGCACCCCCGAGCAACCCGGCCACGCCCGCATGGATGCCCTCAGCGTGATGGCTCTCGCGGTGCTCACCCACGCCGCCGAGACCCACCACACCATCCGCGGCGCCGACATTCCCCCCACGGTTCGCGACAGGCTCGTGCGAACCAGACACCTCACCCCGACCCCACCCGCCCCGACACCTACCGCGCCACCCTGCCCTGCAAGTGCCCGCCCGGCCAACCCATCGCCGGCCAGCACCGACGCGACTGCCCCATCACCCGGATCTACGACCACCTCGCCGACACCCTCGACGAGCTCGACCACACCGCCACCCAGGCACGCGAGGCCTACGACGAACTCGCCACGCTGCTCCCCCATGCCTCCCCCGCCCACCTGGCCGAACAGCTGCGACTCCTGGACCAGGCCACCACCGCGCTGGCCCAGCTACGCGCCCACGCCGACCGCCTGACCAACCCCGCCACCGCACCCCGCTGACACCCCGGGGGCGCGGCACGGCCCGGCCCGGCCGCGCCCCTCAACCCGGAGCCCACCATGACCGACCGCCGCACCCTCGCCCTCCCCAGCCCCTACGCCGACCTCACCACCGCCGAAACCACCGACACCGAAACCGGTCGCGTCACCTACCGCTTCCGCGCGCCCCGCGCCACAGGAACGATCGTCATCGCACCCGAGTTCAGAGGCGAGGACTCCGCGACCCCCGCCGCCATCTACGTCCAGTTCGGCGAGAACGCCTACAACGACAACGACCGCGCCGAACGGCCGGTCATCAACGGCGTCACCATCACCGGCGGCGTCATCCTGACCCCCGCCGAATACCTCGACCGCCCCGACAGCGAATACCTGGGACTCCGACGCAGCGTCGACCGCTGGACGAGCACCAGCGCGCCCACCGCAACCAGCCGATACGGATCCGCCATCATCCGAACCCTCGTGGCCGCCTGGCACGAGCGCCCCGACCGCGCCGACCTCATCCAGGCCGCCGCCCGCCACGCCGCACCCCGACGCCTCGCCGACCTCCGCCGATACAAGATCGACCCGATCAAAGAGCAGATCAGCAAACTCTCCGACGAACTCGTCGACCACTACGCCCTCGCCGGCCAGCTGAGCCGCCTCGCGGCCGAGTACGAAGCCAACCGCACCAACCCCGACCAACCAGCCCCGGAGCAGTCACCCTCATGACGCCGACCGACACCACCACCGCGGCCACCCGATACGCTGACCGCCGTACGGCAACCACCCGCCGACCGCCCCCCAGCGGCCGGCGGGCGGCCCGCCGTACGGCCGCCGCACCACCGCCGTCCTCCCTCACCGGCTCAGGTCCGGCGACCACCGTCGCCCGCACCCGAGCCCACGAGGACCCCGTGACCACACCCGGCCACCACCGCACCGACGACCCGGCCGTACCCACCCGCCTCGTCGGCGGCCGCCTTTGCACCAACCGCGCCGGAATCGCCCACCTCGCCGGCTGGACCCCCGGCAACTCCGTCAACGTCCGCGCCCGCACCGACCCCGACTTCCCGCACGGCACAAAGGACGGCCGCGAATACTGGTACCCCTTCGACGGCCCCCACGGCGTCGAAGACTACATCGCACTGCTCGCCCAACGCGCCGCCGCCAAGAAGCCACCGCCGGTCAAGGATGGCGATCCGGACGACGAACTCAACACCGAAGACGCGGCAGACGCCCTCCACATTGCCTTCGCGACCATGCGCTCCTACGTGCGGTACTCCATCCCCTACTGGACCGGCGAGAAGACCGGGCGCCCCCTCCTGCCTCCACCTGACATCGAGGAAGAGCGCGAAGACGAACGCCTAGGCCCCTACACCCACCGCGCCTGGCTCCGCCGCACCCTCGCCGCTCACCAAGCCAACCGCCCTGGACCCGGAACCGGCGCTGGCCGCCCCCGAGATCAATAACAGCGGAGAACGGCAACGGCCGGAGGGTTGGTTTGGCGAACCCCCTCCGGCCGTCTGGTGTCGACGCCACACCGGCCCCAACAGGCCACAAACGTCAACCACCTGACCACCAGCATACCCACCCCGCGCACCCCGTTGCGCCCGGGATACGCCCGTCGTGGCAGGCCACCGCCGTCACGAACGGTGCGCGCCCAATGAAGAACGATGATGTCGTGGCGCCGTCGTGGTGCGGACCGTTGCTCCCGCCGTGACCGGGCGGGGGCCCACCGGTGGGCCCCCTCGCCCTGCCAGGTGCGCGTCCAGTTGTCACCGCGGCCGCCGTGCCGCCGGCGCCGGCCGGTCGCGGGGTGATGCCGGCGGCATCACCATCGAGGGGCGGCGGGCCGTAGAGCCACTCCCCCGCCGCGGTGCCCGCGCTATCGGCCCTGCGGGCCGATGGCCTTCAGCCGGACCAGCGTCCCGCCGCTGGACCGCGTCCCCTCGCCGGGGAGGCAGGCTCCAGGATGGTCCCTCCCCGATCCATCCCACCGGCCTGCCACAAGGGCAACCACGGCCGGGGCCGGGGCCGCAACCACACCCCGGTTGCACCCCCGACCCCGACCGTGGTCGGTCACGACCAGGCCGCCGGGATGGATCTCCCCTCAGACGGGAACGCACGAAAAAACCCCAGGTCAGCACCCATCCAACCCCACAAGTGTGCTAGAATTTTAAGTGTGAGGGAGGGGGACGGCGAACCCCCCGAACCACACGACACACCAGACCAACCCTCCGGGAGAGCGAGAGTGACCCAGCAGTACGGCTGCCAGACCTGCCGCAGGCCCCTTACGGTGTGGCGCAAATCCAACAACGAAAGCGTCTATTTCCACCCGGGCGGTATCACCGCCGACCACGAACCCGTCCCTGTTCCTCAAGAACAGCTTCCCTCGCTCAACAAGGTATGCGACTTCTGTTCCTCCCCCGCCGTCGTCGCCGAATTCACATTCAACACCCTCGAAATGCTCGTGATGGGCGACGACGAGGGAATCGAGCCCATCGGCCGCCACAAGGACCTCGGCGGGACCTGGACCGCATGCGCCACCTGCGCCGCCCTGGTAGAGGTACGCGACGTCGCCGCGATCACCACGCGCGCCATCACAAACGGCCGACAGCGCGGCATCGACCACGACCCCCAGATGCTCGCCCACCTGCACCGAGCGCTGTTCGCCGCAACGCCTCTCACCCCGCCCCGTCGGCCGCTACGCGGCACCGCCGCCGCCCAGCCGACCACCGTTCCCGACGTTCGATCGATCCGGCCCCAAGCGTTGCCCAAGGTGCGCGATCGACTGGTCAGGTTCTGGCGCAACGCAGGAGGTGCTTTCGTCCTGGACGTACTCACCACCGGGTCCGGCTACAGCATCCCCGGTCACATGATCCCCGGAGCACCGCTACACGCCTCCGCAGTCCACACCGCCAATCCCACACTCATCAACCAGTACACCGCCCTCATGGGCAACCACGTCGAGAACGGCAAACTGTTCTGGGTGGACAGCGAATTCACCGCTCTCGCCGCCCACGCCGCCCGAGACCTTCCCGATGTCCGCGTACTGCCCGCCGAGCTTCCCGCACCTGACGGCCTGCTCGTCTGGCAAGACCCCATCGTCTGGCTCACCGACCACGAAACGGGCAACACCATGCCCGTAACGGCCGCATCCTGGGGACCCATCCCCGGAGGCGTCTGGACCGTCTTCTACACGCCAGCCGAAACCGTCCTCACCGAAACCGGCCAGATCACCGAACAGCGGTTACAGCACCTGCGCGAGCGCATCGGATGGCTCGCCCCCGTGCACACCGGAACCGGCCTGGTCTACGGCCAGAACCACGACACCGACACCGACGACACCCGCAAGATCCTTACCGCCCTCATCGCGACGTGGATCCTCACCACCCAGCCCGACGCCGAGATCACCGACACCCCCGCCGACAAATCCACCCGCAAGGCGTACCAGCGCGCCAAGCGCCCCGCCCCCGTCGTACGCCTGGTCAGCCTGCGCCGCAAGCAGCAGACCCGCACCGAGGACACCACCACCGGCAAGACCCGCACCTACACCCGCCGATGGTGGGTAGCCGGATTCTTCCGCGAGCAGCCCTACGGCCCCGGCCGCGCCCTGCGCCGCCGCACCTACGTACGCCCCCACATCAAAGGCCCCGCCGACGCCCCGCTCATCCTCACCGACAAGGTCAATATTCTCGGCCGCCGCACCCGCGCCACCGACCCGGACCCGAGGGAGAGCCGATGAGCCAGCACAACCAGCGCCCCCGAGCAAACCCCCACACCCTCACCCCCGGCATGACGGTCATCTTCCGCAACGGCGGCGGCGGACCGGAACGACTGGCGACCATCCTGCCGCGCGGCCCACTCGGGCAGTGCATGGTGCAGCTCGAAACCGGCCCGATAGTGGCGGTATCCGAAGCCCGCGAGCTGTTCCAGTTTCACTGACCACCGCCTGTCGAGCCCCGGACACGCCCACCGGGGCTCGACAGGCCCGGACCACCACCGGCTACGGGTTCGGGCGCATCGAGCGCCCGAACCCGAGCGGGGCGCTCACGCGCCGCCCCCGCACCCCCGGCTACCCCCGTCTCACCCGCCGCGCCAACGCCCGGCCAACCCTTCACAGAAACCACGGAGCGACGACATGCCGAACACCGACCAGCACCGCTGGAACAACCACCGCAACGGCAACGACGACTGGTGCCCCTGGTCGCTGAGCCCCACCACCGCCGACCCCGAAGGCGACGACACCCGCTGCCCTGCCGGCTGCCCCGCCAGCACCATCGAGTCCGTCACCCACTGAACGACCCGCGCGAACCGGACCGCCCGACACGCCCCATCCACCAGGCCACCGGACGCCACGGCCCGCACCACCCCGAAAACCGCGCCCCCCAGCCGCTACCCTGACGGACGGACGAAGCCCGGCCAGAAGACCTCGCCCCCACACGGTAGGCGCAACCCAAAGTAGCCGAACAACTTCGCTAAAACGGCTTTGACATCTAAGAAAGTTTAGATACTATAGACATGTGAGTCGGAAGTCGTGAGACGGAAGACAAACAAATGTGGGGGCGGCTGACCGCCCAGGACAAGCCACCCCCACAGCAATTTCACCCACCCACAGTGTACAAGGAGCCCCACATGGCCCGCAGAGGTAGTGGCCTCGCAAGCAACCCGCTCGCCCAGCTCCAGCAGGAAGAGGAGCAGATGGAGAAGGCGGCCATCGAGGCCGCCCAGGCCGCCGGTGCCACCATCCAAGACCTGCCCATCGGAGAGGTCGCCCCGGACCCCGAGAACCCCGAAAGCCGCCTCACCCCGGATGACAAGCTCGTCGCTTCGATCAAGTCCGAAGGCCAGCTGTCGGCCGGAGTGGTCGTCCCGGTCGACGTCTGGGCAGGCTACGGCAACGACGTGACCAAGCTCTACACCGCCACCGCCGCCCTGATCTTCGGCGTGGACGCCGACTCGGTTACCGACGAGCAGCGCGACAAGGCCAAGGAGCAAATCAAGTACGTCATCAACTTCGGCCACCGCCGGTGGGCCGCCGCCCGCGCCGCCGGACGCAGCGCTTACCGCGCGGTCGTGTCCGACACGCTCAAGGACAACACCACCAAGCGCATCCACCGGCTGACGGAGAACGTCCTCCGCGAGAACTACACGCCGTTGGAAGAGGCCCGCGAGCTCAAGCGCCTCATCGACGAGGACAAGCTGGGCCAACGGGAGATCAGCCGCCGCACCGGCATCCCACAGCCGTACATCTCCAAGCGGATCGGTCTGCTCAACCTGCCCGACGAAGCGCAGGCCGCGCTCCGCGAGGGCATCATCCCGGTCGAGGCCGCCGTCGAACTGGCCAAGATCACGAAGGACCCCGACCGCATCAAGAAGGTCATCGACGCTGTCGTAGCCATGCCCGCCAAGACCGACGACGAGAAGACCGCTCGCTCTCGCCTCGCCGTCGACCACGCCCGCAAGGAGTACAGCGCCCACAAGGCCGCCAAGGACAAGGAAGACAAGCGCAAGAAGCTCGCCGCAGAGGGCATCGTCGTCATCCCCAACCCCACCACCTACTTTGCCGACAAGCCCGGAAGCCGGTGGGACTACCAGATCCACGACGACGACCAGATCACCGCCGCCCGCGAGGCAGGCACCCTCGCCGCCTACGTCGTCACCGGCGATCACATCGAGTACTACCTGACCGAGCTGCCGCCGCCCGAGCCCGAGGAGCCGGAGGCAACCGACGAAGAGTCGCAGCCCGCCGACCCGGACTCCGACCCGGACGCCGAGGCCGCCGACACCGAGACGACCGCCGACGCGGACAGCGAGACCACTCCCACCGCCACGGGCACCGTCGTGAAGGTCGAGCGCACCAGCACCACCATCCCCGCGCCCCGCGTCACCCAACCGCAGGAGACGGAGGAACAGCGGGCACGCCGGGAGGAGCGCGAGAAGGAGGAGCGCGAACACGCGGCAGCCGCCAACGCCCGCGAGGCAGCCTGCGCCCGGATCGCCGCCAAGGCACCCAGCCGGGAAGCCCTCACCGCCCGACTCGCCCGCCGAATCCTGCTGGTCGAGGAAGACCACAGCTTCGAGGCGCAACAGCTCGCCGTGAAGTGGCTCAAGGCCGCCTCCGTCGTCGACGAGTCCACCACCGTCTACACCCTGTTCGGCTACGACACCAACATCGACGCCAAGCTCGCCGCCCGCGCCGCCTACGTCTACGACCTGGCCCTGTCCGAGATCCGGGCGCAGGACAGCATCGAATACGACACCGAGGACGCCCAGCACATCAAGCGGCTCATGGACGAAGCCGCCTACGAGCCGGCCGAGTGGGAGCAGCAGGCCCTCCTCGAAGCAGCCGACGAGAAGTAGAGCCAGCCCCAGGGTGGGCGCGCCGCAGCACCCGGCGGCGCGCCCACCCCTCACCCCTCCCGACCGCCCAGACCGCACCAGGAGCCCGTCATGCCCAACGCTGCCGCAACTGATGCCGCCGGCATCACCCCGCCCAACCAGCGAACCCCCGCAAACCGGGAAACGCGCCGCGCCGCTGCCCGCATCACCCGGAGACTGATCCGCGCGGTGGTCATCGCAGTGGCGAACCAGAAGGGTGGCAGTGGTAAGACCACCACCATCCTCGCCCTCGCCGGTGAACTCGCCCGACGCGGCTTCCGAGTCCTCGTCATCGACTGCGATGAACAAGGCAACGCCACCACCGGCCTCGGTGTTCCCGCCGCCCAAGGGGACACCGAAGGCACCTACTACCTGCTCATGGATGACGAGGCCAAGCCTGCCGACGTCGTCGTGCCCACCCCGCACGAAAACATCTTCCTCATCGCCGGAGGCGAGAAGCTGTCCGAGGTCGCGGCAGGGCTCGCCAGCGAGATGGGCAACCACACCTTCCTCTCAGCACACGTCGAGACCCTGCGCGACGAGTTCGACGTCATCCTGCTCGACACCCCGCCCGCGCTGTCCCTGCTGACCATCAACGCCCTCTACGCCGCCGACGAGATCGCCACCCCGATCAACCCAGGGGAGTTCGACCTGCGCGGCATCGCCCAGCTGACGAAGACCGTCAAGCGGATCAACACGCGACTGAACAAGACCATCGAGATCGCCCACGTCTTCCTCATCAACTTCCGACCCCGCCGCCGCAACGACCAGGACGCCTACCGCTTCGTCAAAGAGGCATTCCCCGACGCCCTGATCGACACGGCCGACCCGCAGCCCGAAGAGGAATGGCACGGCAGCGGAGTCCCCCAATCCGCAACGGTAAACAGCTCACAGAGCGCCGGCGTACCCCTCACCCTCTTCGACCCCCGCACAGCGGTCAGCCGCGCCTACTGCCGCATCACCGATGTCATCGAGCGCAGGAGCCTTCGTGGCTAGGCGAAACGCCACACCGAACGAACCAGAACCCCCCGCCGGGCGTCGCGACAGCGACGCCCCGGCGGCGTCCGGTGACACCCCCAAAGACCGACCCATCAGCGCCAGGATCGGCAAAGACACCGCAGAACGCGCGATGAACGCGTTCTATAGCGCACCCCACGGCCTACCACGCTGGCGCGACTACCTAGAGCAAGCACTCGCGGAGTACACCGAACGACTGGAGCGCGAACACAACAACGGCGAACCCTTCCCCCAACGACCCACCGACACCCTCACCCCGGGCCGCAAGGTCGGAATCTCCCCACGCCGCGCCGGCTGACCGGCAAGCAACGGCCACCGCGACGCGAGAGCGAACGGACGCGCATCGAGCACGCCCGCCCGCGCTGCCGCTCCCGTGCCGCACGGCCGACCAGCGGCAACGCCGACGCCCTTATCCGCACGTGGCGCCTGCTCCCTCACCACAGGGGCAGGCGCCACATACCAACCCACGCAGTCAGAACAGCCGCGCCTGCTCCGCAGGCTGCAACGCCGCCACCGCGGCCTCCATCCGGGCTACGTCCCAGCCGTGTTCCCTGACCACATCGCGAAGCGCTCGGGACCGAGCAGCCCTCGCGCGCCGGTCAAGCCCACGCGCCTGCCACGGCCGCGGCGTACCCCCGCCCCGGCCCAGACGCCCCATCTGCGACAGGTTCTCCGCCTGAGTGCTCACCACCACGTGCGCAAGGCCACCCTCGACCAGGCCCTCATGCGCCCGCACGCAGATCGGCTCATCGCACACCTCATGAGCAGCGACGACTGATGCCGTCAGCATCACCCCGTGGGTCGCCGCCAAGGCGTACCGAGGCGCGCTGACGACGTGCTCACGCATCAACACCCGACCCGACCTCGACGCCGGCCGCGCCCGCCCCTGCTCATCGAGCACCGGCCGGCGGATCGAAAAACTGCCGTACCCGTCGTCACCGACCGCCCCGGCCCAGATCCAGCACGCCGAGCCCGGCCCGCGCACGACCTTGGACCAGAACCGGGCAACCTCATCACGGCATGCCACCGGGTCGACCGCCAGGACGAAGCCGCTCACCGTCGCATCACACCCGCTCGTCCGCCCCACTCATCACCCGGGCGCCCGCCTCATCCGCGTCCTCGCCCGAGGCGCCGGCGGCCGGCTCGGCCTCACCCGCCGCTTCCCGGGCCCGTCGACGCGCGGCGCGCACTTCCGCCGGCGACAGGCCGAGCAGCGCCGCCACCGCGTCCGGCCGCTCCCCCAGCTCCACCATCTCGCCCACCACACGATCCGCCGCCGCCATGTGCTCCGCGATCTGCCTGTCAGCGCGATCCCGCACCTCCTGCACCATGGCCAGCGCCACCGCGTGCTCGTCGGCGAGCTCACCGATGCGCCGCTCGCGCTCCCGCCGCGCCTCCATCGCCGCCGACACACGCGACCTCGCCGCGGCCCTCGCCTGAGCCGCCACCGTCGAAGACCGTCGCACCGCCATCGAACACCCCCGAAAACTAGCGGTTGCCGGGCCGAGGCCAGTGGAATCGGCGCCGGCCGATGATCGCCAGCCTAGCCGCCCGCCACAAGAGCCGCCAACGATCATCCACAGGTGACCAGCGCGCTGGTCACCTGTGGATGATCGACGCGCCGAAGGCGCGTGCTGACCGACGAAGCGGAGCCGCAAGCGGCACAGCACTTCTGACCAGCCGATCAGCTACACACCTCTGGCACTATCAGTGATCTTGTAGGCTAGAAGCGTGATGACCTTGCACCCGCTGCACGGCGGCGACGGCTACACCTACCTCACCCGCGAGGTAGCCACCGCCGACGTCCGTCGCAGCCGAGGGCAGGAGATCACCGACTACTACCACGCCGACGGCAACCCTCCCGGCACCTGGGCAGGCCGCGCGCTGCCCGAACTCGGCATCTCCGGCACCGTCGCCGAGGCGCAGATGCGCGCCCTGTTCGGCGAGGGACTGCACCCCAACGCCGACGCCATGATTGAGCAGCTCATCGACGAAGGGCTCAGCGCTAAGGAAGCCGAACAGCGTGTACGACTCGGCCGCCGACCCATGCGGTACGAACCCGTCGACACCTACCAGGAACGAGTCAAGCAGCGGTACGAGGCGCACCAACGCATGACCGGACGCGCCCCCACCGCCGGAGAACGGACGCGACTGTCCCGCGCCATGGGTGCCAAGATGTTCGCCGAGCAGCACGGCCGCCGCCCCCGCGACGCCGCCGAGCTGACCAAGTACATCGCCCAGGTCGCCAAGCCCTCCCCCCAGGCAGTCACCGGATTCGACCTCGTCTTCACGCCCCCCAAGAGCGTGGAGACTCTGTGGGCCCTCGGCGACGAGGCGACCCGGCGCGTCGTCGAGCAGGCGCACTCATCCGCGTGGCGGACGGTGCTCGCCGACGCCGAGAACACGGTGATCAAGACCCGGGCAGGCCGCGCCGGAGTCGCCCAGCTCGACGCCACCAGCGGCGTCATAGCCGCCACCTTCGACCACTACGACAGCCGGACCGGTGACCCTAACCTGCACACACACGTCGCCATCGCCAACCGGGTCAAGACCGCCGACGGCAAGTGGCGCACCATCGACAGCCGCGCGCTGCACGCCGCCGCCGTGTCCATGTCGGAGCAGTACAACGCGGCAGTCGTGCACACGGTCGCCGAGCGCCTCGGCGGCACAGTGGTAGCCGTCGACCACGGCCGCGGACGCCGCCCGGTCTACGAGATCGCCGGGGTCCCCGATACCCTCCGGACGCTGTTCTCCGGCCGCCGCGCCAGCATCAGCACCCGGACCGCAGAGCTGATCGACACGTACGTTCGCGACCACGGCCACGAACCCCCGGCGCACATCCGGCACCAGCTCGCCCAGCAGGCGACCCTGGAGACACGGCCGCCGAAGCGGCAGGCGCGCAGCCTCGCCGCCCTGCGCGACGAGTGGCGGAGCCGAGCAGTTGAGGCCGTCGGCCAGCGGCGCGTCGACCAACTTCTCACCGACGTCCGCAAGGCCGCCGAGGCTACCCGCCGCGGCGATGCCGGCGGCATCATCCCGGACGATCACGAGCAACTCGCGCGCCTGGCCCGCGCCGCCGTGTCCACGATCGAGCAGCAGCGCGCGACCTGGACCCGCCACCACATCGACGCCGAAGTCCGCCGGCAGCTCTCGGCGGCCGGTCTCGGCGCACGCGTCGAACTCGCCAGAACGGTTACCGACCTCGCCCTGCGCGGTGAGTCCGTCCGGATCACCGCGCCCACCACCGCGCCGACCCTGCCCGAGCTGACCCGCGCCGACGGCGAGTCGGTGTTCCAGCACGCGCAGACGGTCCGGTACTCCTCCGGGCGCATCCTCGCCGCAGAGCACCGGGTGGTGACCGCCGCCAAGACCACCGTCATCGCCCCCGTCTCTGGCGAGGTGTTCGACACCACCCTCGCCCGCATGCAAGCCGCACCAGGTGCCCGGCAGCTCGACGCCGGCCAGATCGACGTGGCCCGCGCGTTCGCCACCGATGGCCGGCTCGTGGTCGCCGGGATCGGCCCAGCAGGCGCCGGCAAGACCACCGCCACGCGCGTCGTCGCCCGCGCCGTTGAGGCCGCAGGCGGCCGGCTCATCGGCCTCGCCCCGTCCGCCCGCGCCGCCGCCGTGCTCTCCGACGAACTGTCGGTGCCCGCGCACACTCTCCACCGATGGCTGCACCACCGCGACAAGGGCAGCCGGGGGCGGGCGTGGCAGCTCCGCGCCGGGGACGTGATCCTCGTCGACGAGGCCGGCATGGCCGGCACCCTCACCCTCGACGCGATCATCGCCGACGCCCACCGGGCCGGCGCGGTGGTACGGCTTCTCGGCGATCCCCAGCAGCTCGGCGCGCCCGCGTCCGGCGGCATGCTACGGCTCGTGCAACGCGAGGCCGGCGCCGTGGAGCTGGACCGGATCCACCGGTTCGACGACCCGGCCGAAGGGGCCGCGTCGCTCGCGCTGCGTGACGGCACGGACGAGGCCTGGCGCTGGTACTGGAGCAGAGACCGGATCCAGCACGGCGACCGGGACACCATGATCGATCGGGTCTACGAGGCGTGGCGGACCGACGTTGCCGCCGGCGAAACCTCCCTCATGGTGGCACCGACCAACGACGACACCCGCGTGCTCAACGACCGGGCGCGTGCGGACAGGATCGCCGCCGGTCAGGTCGAGCCCATCGGCGTCACGCTGCACGACGGCACCCAGGCCGGTCGTGGCGACCTCGTGGTCAGCCGCCGCAACGAGTCTCGACTCCGGCTGTTCAGCGGGCGGGACATGGTGCTCAACGGCGACGTGTGGCACGTCGAGCAACGGCACGACGACGGCAGCCTCAGCGTCCGCCACGACCAGCACGGCGGACGGATCCGCCTGCCCGCCCGGTACGTCCGTGAGGACGTCGAGCTGGCCTACGCGACGACGATCCACCGCACCCAGGGCATGACGGTCGACCGTGTACGCGTCCTGCTCACCGGTGCGGCCAGCCGCGTGCAGGCCTACGTCGCGCTCACCCGCGGCCGGCTCACCAACGCCGCGTACGTCATCACCGCAGCAGGCGAACGGGTACACGAGGCCCTGGACAGCATCCGCCGCAACGTCGGCGCGGCGGTCTCCGCGACCGAGGAGCTGCGCGAGTCGTTCGCCACCGCCGAGCACCTGCCCGAACTCGCCAACCAGTACCGCTACGTCGCCGACATCGCCGCCGCCGACCGGCACCGGGCCGCCGTCCGCGCCGCCCTCGGGAACGCGGGCAACCACCTGCTTAGCTCACCCACGTGGTCACGGGTCTCCGCCGCGCTCGCTCGCGCCGAACGCGCCGGCTGGTCCGCGCCGGACATGCTCGATGCCGCCGGCATCACCGACCTCGCCGGAGCCCAGGACCCCTGCGTGCTCCTGACCCACCGCATCCGCGCCACGCAGCAACGCGTCGCAGATCAGCTCACCCAGGCTCCCCCTCGTCCCCTCGCCGGCGTCAGCGACGCCGCTCTCAGCAGGCTCCGGGACCGGGCCGCGAGTCGGCTGCACGATGCCGAGACCGCGCTCGCGTGGGTCCGACACGACGCCACTGAACTACCCGCGCCGGTACGCGTCAGAGGGCACCAGCATCCCGCCTGGCCGGACCGTCCGCACGGCATGCTCTCCGACGTCCAACTCGCCGAGGCCCACCGCGCTAGCCAAGCCGAGCTCGACCAGACCGCCCGCCGGCTTGCGGCAGCGCGCCGACTTGCCCGCGAAGCCCGCACGCCGGACCAAGCCCAGGCCGCAACCCGCTACCGAGGAGAAATCGAAGCCCAGGCACGCGCCGACCGAGCCCACGCCGAGCAACTGGCCAGGGAGCAGCGCCTACGCGCCACCATGCGACCCGACGACCGCGCACGCGAAACCGCGCAACGCGAGAACCCCGGCGCACCCACCACCACCGACGCCCTGAACAACGCCCGGACCACCATCCACGAAAGCGTTGAGAAGGCCGTCGCCCGGGTCGAGCAGGCTCGCACCATCGTCGCCCGCATCGACACCGAAGCCGGCTGGCGTCGCCGCCTGCCCACCGCCGTCCGCACCGCCGAACAGCACGACCGCGAGGGACACCGGCCCACCGCGGCTCCCGCCGTGCCGGACTGGCTGGCCGACACCCGCCACCTCATCAGCCACGACACCTCGACGTGGGCGACCCATCTTGAGGAACGTCGCGCCCACCTCGCGGAGCGCCTGGTGGACATGGCCCGTGAGGTAGCCGCCCAGCAACCAGAGTGGGCCAAGCCTCTCGGCCAGCGCCCCGACAATGACACCACGGCCGCGCTGGCGTGGGACCGCGCCGCCGGCCTCGCCGCCGCATACCGACAGACGCACCAGGTGCCTGAGGAAGACACCCGCATCCTCGGCAAGCAGCCCCGCCCGGACGCCAGTCCGCGCCACCAGGCGTACGAGGAGACGAAGGCGGCGATCGAACCCGTCCGCGCGACGCGCGCACGAGCCAACCGCGCAGCAGCAGCCAATCACGCACGCGAGGAGCTACGCCGCAAGCTCCAGCGTGCCACCGAGAGAGAGCCCGTCGCCGCCGGCACGGTCCGCCAGCCGGATACCAACAGGGAGACAGAGCGACGAGCGCGACGGGAAGCCGAGGCACAACGCGCCAACCAGATGCGCGAAGACCGCGAACGTGAGCGGCGCCTAGCGGAGCAGCAGCGGCTTGCCGCCACTCAACGCCGCGAACCTCCCGGCCCGCAGCGCGGCGCTCAGATATGAGCGCAGCGCTTCCCGCTAGCCGGGACAATCCAGGGCAACCACCGGTGGAGTGCACCTATTCGACTCCTGCGCTATTCGCTGATCATGAGCGCGGGGCCGCCCTTCGCCGCCTCAACCGAATTCGGCAGCAGAGCCGACGGCCGCAGGCTGCAGTCGTTGGCCGGATGAGCAGGGCAGCCAACCACGCTGGCAGGTCGCGAGTTGTTGTGTCGCGGTTGACGACGTACGACCGGTCGGCGACGACCGACTTCGGGGCCCGCACGGTCTGCTCCCTCAGGGCCTACCGGCTTCCGGACCAAAAACAACTCCAGCGCTGGTCAAACCGGATGACGATCCCGGCTCCAGTCATTCGCGCAGGCCGCCCTGACCTGCGCTGGAGTTGTTTCTCGCTGAAAACTACGGCGAGGCCTAGGGGCTGGCGGGTACCAGGGCGGCGGTCACGGCGGATCCCCTCTCGCGGGGGTGGGGTTACAGGTAGCGGCAGACCTGCTCTGGATGGCAACTGCCAGGGTCGGGCGTGCTGGCGGCGTCGTGCAGCTGCGTGACTGTGTCGCGTAGCGCCTGCAGGTCGGCGATCTGGGCGTCGAGGTCGCGCAGCCGCGTGGCGAGCAGGTCCTCGACGTGCGCGCACGGGGCGTGGCCCCGGTCGCGGACGTCGAGGACCTCGCGGATCTGCGCCAGGGTCAGTCCGGCGGCGCGGCCACGGCGGATGAAGTCCAGCCGCGCCACCGCCTCCACGCCGTACTGGCGGTACCCGGCTGCGGTGCGCCCGGCGGGGCGCAGCAGGCCGATGTCTTCGTAGAAGCGCAGCGTCTTGGTCGTGGTGCCCGTGACCGCCGCGAGCTCACCGATCCGCAATCCCGGTCACCTTCCGCCTCTTGACCTTACCCTGCACTGGAAGGTCCAGTCTTAGCTCGGTAAGGGCCCGATGACCAGCGGAAGGCAGCTCATGGCGGACAACGACGACGTCGATCTCGCGGTGGTGGGCTCCGGCGGGGCGGCGATGGCCGCCGCGATCGCGGCCCGGCAGGCCGGCGCGAGGGTGGTGCTCATCGAACGGGCGGTGCTGGGTGGCACGTGCGTGAACGTCGGTTGTGTGCCGTCGAAGACGCTGCTGGCCGCGGCCGGCACTCGGCACGCTGCGCTGTCCAACCCGTTTCCTGGGGCGCCCACCTCCGCCGACGGAGTGGACCTGCGCGCGCTCGTCGGGCAGAAGGACGAGCTGGTGGGTCGGCTACGGCAGGCCAAGTACGGCGACGTCGCCGCCGCCTACGGCTTCGAGGTCCGGCCCGGGCAGGCCCGGTTCACCGATGGCGACACCCTCACCATCGACGACCGGCCGCTGCGTGCTCGCGCCTACGTGATCGCGACCGGTGCTGAACCGGCCCGGCCTGATCTGCCCGGCCTCGGCGAGGTGGACTACCTGACCTCTACCACGGCGATGGAGCAGTCCGAGCTGCCTGACTCGCTGGTAGTGGTCGGCGGCGGGTACGTCGGCATGGAACAGGCGCAGTTGTTCGCCCACCTCGGCACCCGGGTCACCCTGGTCGGGCGGCTCGCGCCGAGGGCCGAACCGGAACTCGCCGAGGCGCTGCGCGCCGTGTTCGCCGACGACGGCATCACCATGCTGGAAGAGCACGCCACCGAGGTGCAGCGCGCTGCCGGCGGGGTGGAGGTCGTCACCGCGTCCGGGCGGCGGGCGAGCGGGCAGCGGCTGCTGGTGGCCACTGGCCGGCGGGCCCGCACCGACGGCCTCGACCTGGCCGTCGCCGGCGTGAAGACCGACGAGCGGGGGTTCGTGGTTGTCGACGCCGCGCAGCGCACCACCAACCCCCGGGTGTATGCCGCGGGCGACGTCACCGGCGCACCGCAGTACGTCTACGTCGCCGCCGCCACCGGCCGCGTCGCGGCGGTCAACGCCCTCGCCGGCGACGGCACCCGCCCGGCCCGGTTGGACTACACCGGCCTGCCGTCGGTGGTGTTCACCCGGCCGCAGCTGGCCTCGGCCGGGCTCACCGAAGCCGACGCCCTCGCCGCCGGGCACGACTGCGCCTGCCGCATCCTCGACCTCGCCGACGTGCCCAGGGCGCTGGTCAACCGCGACACCCGCGGAGCGGTCAAGGTCGTCGCGGACGCGAACACCGGCCGGGTGCTCGGCGTCCACGCCCTCGCCGACGGCGCCGGAGAGATGATGCTGGCCGCCACCTACGCCATCAAAGCCGGGATGACCGTCGACGACATCGCCGACACCTGGGCGCCCTACCTGACGATGGCCGAAAGCCTGCGGATCACCGCCGGGACGTTCCGCAACGAACTGCCGACCTCCTGCTGTGCCTGACAGCCGCCCCCGCCGCAGCGCCGTATGGGCCGCCGGCGCCCTGGCCGTGTGCTGCACCCTGCACGCACTGCTGCTCACCGGCGGCCTCGCCGGCATCGGCGCCGGCATCGGCGCGGCCACCAGCAACACCGCGCTGCTCGGCACCGCCGGCGTGGTCCTCGCCGTGGCCATCGGTGTCGTCATCGCCTGGCACCGGCGCCGCCCCAGACACCAAGGCTGCCCACCAGCCCCGAACGAGCGGAGCCACCATGAACAGCAGCGATAGCGACGGCGACCTCGCCACGATGCTGTCCTGCGCCGGGCTGCCCCCCGACAACCTGCTCACCCGCCGGGCCGCGCTGCCCGCCCCGCTACGGGATCTGCACTAGCGGGTGTTGGCCAGCTTCGCCACCACCGGCGCACCACCGCCGACGTCGCAGCTTGCCGACTCGGCCCGCGCACACGGCGTGGACCTGCCCGACACCCTGCGCGAGCTCAGCCACACCGAGCTGGTGTTCACCGACCCGGACACCTCCGTGGTCACCGGCGCGGTGCCCTTCGCCGCCGGCGCCTCGCCGCACCGGGTCCGCATCGCCAGCGGGCCGCAGGCCTTCGCCAACTGCGCAATCGACGCACTCGGCATCGCCGCGATGCTCAACCGCGACATCGACATCACCTCGACCGACCCGCACAGCGGCGAACCGATCACCGCCACCAGCCGGACCGGACAGTGGATCTGGCACCCTCAGACGGCAGTCGTGTTCGTCGGCTCACGCGGCACCGGCCCAATCACCCAAAGCTGCTGCCCAGTCATCAACTTCTTCACCAACACCGACCACGCCACGGCCTACCAACACCGACACGACCTGTCCGGAGTCGTGCTCACAATGCCCCAAGCCGTCCGCGCTGGCGCGCTCATCTTCGGCGACCTCATGCGCGAGCCGACCTGAACCCCGGTTCTGTACGAGGAACCCTCAACGGACACCCGCCCGGTCGGGGACGGACGTCGCCTTGATCCCAACAGGGAACAATTCGGCAACCGGCGAACGAGCACGCACGAACGCCTCGTCCACGTCCGTCAGCGTGAAGTGCCGAATCAGGTCCACCCGGCCGATCTCCGGGAACGCCCGAAGCTGCGCCAGCTCCTCCTCAGAGAACACATCCCGCGTACCCACGAACCCACCACCCAGCCATCGACCGTCACCAAACGGACGGGAGGCTACGGGTCCGTCAGACCGAGATCAATGCCCCAGTTCTTAGCGTTGTTTTGGTCCGGAAACTACGGACGGGCCCTCAGCACCTCGTACGTCTTCGGGTCCTGCTCGTACCAGGTCTCACAGCGGGTGGCCCGGTCCGGCACCCAGGTACGCAGCTGCCGGGGCCACACCGCGGGCAGGAAGACCAGCATGGGCGCGTCCGGGGCCAACTGCCGAGCGGGCGGTGACGTGGACCACGCCGCCGGTAATGCATTCCCTAATGGCGCTAGTATCGCTGCATGGCGATGAATCGTGTGGAGGGCTGTGACCGGGCCGGGTTGAGTCCGGCGGTGGCGTTGTTCGCGTCTCTGGCCGATCCGACCCGGCTGCGGATCGTTCAGCGGCTGGCCCGGGGGCAGGCTCGGGTGGTGGACCTGACCGGCGAGCTGGGTCTGGCTCAGTCGACGGTGTCGAAGCATCTGGCGTGTCTGCGTGACTGTGGCCTGGTCGACTATCGGCCGGTCGGCCGGGCGTCGGTGTACTCGTTGGCCCGGCCTGAGTTGCTCGATCTGCTCGCCAGCGCCGAGCAGTTGCTGGCCGCCACCGGCGATGCGGTGGCGCTGTGCCCCAACTACGGCCCTGACGGTACCGGGATCGGCGACGAGGAGGCTGTGCGATGAGCGACGCGTGCGGCTGCGGAGACGACGAACCCCGCGTGGAAGGTGCCGAGGAGGAGCGCGAGCCCGAGCGGCTGTGGCAGGTCAGCGAGTTGCGGGCTGCTGCCGTCGCCGGGGTGTTTCTGCTCGCCGGGTTCATCGCCGGGCTGGTCGACGCCCCGCGCCCGGTTGGCATCGGCCTCAACACTGTTGCGTTGCTGGTCGGCGCGTGGACGTTTGTGCCGAACACCCTGAAACGCCTGGCCAAGGGAAAGATCGGCGTCGGCACTTTGATGACGATCGCCGCTGTCGGTGCGGTGGTGCTCGGCGAGGTCACCGAGGCCGCCATGCTGGCGTTCCTCTACTCCATCAGCGAAGGCTTGGAGGAGTACTCCGTCGCCCGGACTCGGCGCGGCCTGCGGGCGCTGCTCAACCTCGTACCCGCTGAGGCGACAGTCCTTCGCGAAGGGGCGCAAGTCACCATCGACCCCGCCCAGTTGCGCGTTGGTGATCTGCTGCTCGTGCGGCCCGGTGAACGCCTGGCGACCGATGGTGTGATCCGCACGGGCCGTTCCGCGCTCGACGTGTCCGCATTGACCGGTGAGTCCGTGCCGGTTGAGGCGAATCCTGGTGATGCCGTCTACGCCGGTTCGATCAATGGCACCGGTGCCATTGAGGTGCAGGTGACCGCTACCGCGTCCGACAACTCTCTGGCGCGGATCGTGCGCATCGTGGAGGCCGAGCAGTCTCGCAAGGGTGCCGCCCAGCGGCTCGCCGACCGGATCGCCAAACCGCTGGTACCCGGCATCATGATTCTCGCCGCGATCATCGCCGTGGCCGGCGCTCTAGCCGGCGATCCACGTACCTGGATCGAACGTGCCCTCGTCGTGCTCGTCGCCGCTTCCCCGTGCGCGCTGGCCATCTCCGTGCCGGTAACCGTCGTCGCCGCGATCGGCGCCGCCAGCCGCATCGGCGCGCTGGTCAAGGGCGGCGCCGCACTCGAAGCGTTGGGCCGGATCCGCGCGGTCGCGCTGGACAAGACCGGCACCCTGACCCGCAACGAACCCACCGTCGTTGACGTTGCCACCACCGACACGACCAGCCGCGACCAGGTCCTTCGGGTCGCCGCAGCACTCGAATCACGCAGCGAACACCCCCTGGCCCGGGCGATCCTCGCCGCCGCACCCGACCACATCCCGGCCGCCGACGTCGAGGCCGTCACCGGTGCCGGCCTGACCGGCATCGTCGACGACCGGCCGGCACGGCTCGGCCGCCCCGGCTGGATCCACCCCGGCCCCTTGGGCGAGCACGTCACCGCCATGCAGACAGCCGGCGCGACCGCCGTCCTCGTCGAACACGACGGCACCCTGATCGGCGCCATCGCCGTCCGCGACGAACTACGACCCGAAGCCGCCGAAGTCGTCGCCCGGCTCCACGCCGACGGATACACCGTGGCGATGCTCACCGGCGACAACACCCGCACCGCCACCGCACTCGCCGCCCAGGCCGGCATCGACGAGGTTCACGCCGACCTTCGACCCGAGGACAAGTCCCGCATCATCACGGCCATGCGCGCCGCGCGGCCGACCGCGATGGTCGGTGACGGTGTCAACGACGCCCCTGCCCTGGCCACCGCCGACGTCGGCATCGCCATGGGCGCCATGGGGACCGACGTCGCGATCGAAACCGCCGACGTCGCGCTGATGGGCGAAGACCTGCGGCACCTGCCACAAACCCTTGCCCACGCTCGCCGAAGCCGCCGCATCATGCTGCAGAACGTCGGCCTGTCCCTTGGACTGATCACCGTTCTTATCCCGCTGGCCACCTTCGGCGTCCTCGGCCTGGCCGCTGTCGTCCTGATCCACGAACTCGCCGAAATCGTCGTCATCGGCAACGGCGTACGCGCCGGCCGCACCCGCTCCCTG
Organism: Micromonospora sp. WMMD1274; assembly: GCF_049179035.1. NCBI lineage: Bacteria > Bacillati > Actinomycetota > Actinomycetes > Micromonosporales > Micromonosporaceae > Micromonospora > Micromonospora sp. WMMD1274. Next base: position 62,150 of record NZ_JBMHMG010000003.1, on the reverse strand, counting down.
CCAGCCGCCCAGCCTGGGTTTGCAGGAGGGGCACGGTGATGGCTGCGATCGCGGTCGCGTTGTACCTGACCGGCCTCGGGCTGGCGTTCGGGTGGCGCAGCGTCGCGCAGTGGAAGGCAACCGGCGACACAGGGCTGCGGCTGGATGCCGGTCCGCCCGGGTCGGTGGGCTGGTGGGCGAAACTGCTGTTCGTCGCCGCGCTGCTGCTCGGCCTCGCCGGTCCGGCTGCTGCCCTGGCCAGGATGGACCCGGTCAGCGTTCTTGACCACAGCAGGCTGCGGGTGGCTGGGCTGGTCCTGGTCGGCGCCGGCGTGACCGCCACCCTCGCCGCGCAACTGAGCATGGGCGCCTCCTGGCGCGTCGGGGTCGACCCGGCCGAGCGCACCGCCCTGGTCACCGGCGGCGCGTTCGCCCTGGCCCGCAACCCCATCTTCACCGCCATGACCGCCACCAGCGCCGGTCTTGCCGCGATGGTGCCCAACCCCATCGCCCTGGCCGCCACCGCAGTCCTGGTCGCGTCGATCCAGCTGCAGGTCCGCGCCGTCGAGGAGCCCTACCTTGCCCGCACCCACGGCGCCGCCTACGCCGACTACGCCGCCCGGGTCGGCCGATTCTGGCCCGGAATCGGCCGCCGACCAGCACCGACCCGTCGCTGAGCGCGCCTCTCACTCACGATCAACCACTGATCGTTGATCTTTCGCGGAAAGCTACGGGCGGGCCCAGTCGCAGGCGATGTCCATTTCCGCAGCCTACGGCCCCGAGCAGAGGGATGGACCGGTCATGGGTGCGGGGCGTCGGGGTCGGGTCGGCTGTTGAGATAGGCGGTCCAGTCGGCTCGGGCGTAGGTGCTCCAGGTGGCGGCGGTCTTGTGGGTGAGGCCGAACAGGTCGGTGATGACGGGTGCGGGCAGGTCGGCCGCGAGGGCGATCAGGGCGTTGTTGCGGGCGGCGCCAACGGGAATGCCGTGTTGGCGTAGACGGTGTCCGAGGCTGGCCGCCGCGATGGGGCGGGTCGGCGGTCTGCCCGGGAAGAGGTAGGCGGCCTGGGCCTGCGCGGTGGGGCGCAGACCGAACGTGCGTGGTGGTTGCGCGATGAGCTGGTCGACGAGCTGCGCGAGGGTCGGCGGCAGCAGGACCGGCACGGAGTCGAGGGCCAGGTAGGTTCCCCGGTCGTCTCGACTCAGCCGCTCGGTGGTCAGCGCGTGGATCTTCGGCAACCGGACGCCGTAGAGCAGGATGAGACCGCCGGCCACCTTCACGTCGACCGGCGTCGGGTCGTCCGGGGTGAGGCACCGCCGCAGCAGGTGCAGGTGGTGGTCTTCGGCGAGGAACCGGGAGGGCGTGTCGTCGCGGCGGCGGGCGATGACCAGGTTCGGAGTGATCCGTCGCGCGGCGGTCCAGGCGGTGAAGGCCCGGACCGCCCGGCGTCGGTGGGCTCGGCCGTCGGTCATGAACTCGTCCAGGCGCGGCTGGGTGAGGTCGTCGATCGTCAGGTTGCGCTGGCCCAGCCAGGACATCAGGGCCAGCGCCTGGTGGATGTCCTCGCGGTCGGCGGTGGCGGAGCTGGCGGTGTATCGGCCGCGGGTGGCGGCGCGGCGGGCCTTGCGCAGGACGACCCACTGGGCGAAGGGCCGGACGAGTCGTTGGCGATCGGCTGGCTGGTCGACGAGCAGGGCGTCGAGCCACGGTTCGAGCCGGGCCAGCGGCTCCAGCCGGTCGGGCAGGACGCTGGTGGCCACGAGCAGTTTGCGCAGGTAGTCGACCGCGCCCGCCTTCGGCGTGTGCAGGAGTTCATCGAGCACCTCGTGGGTGACCGGCGCCCTGGTCGCGGCCAGCTCGGCGAGCAGCCGGGCGGAGCCGCTGCGGCGCAGCCAGGCGAGGGCGTGCCGTGGGATGGCCGCGTTGACCAGCGCGTCGGCGAACGGAAGTAGCTGGAGGTCGATGGTGCCGTGGTCGTCGCCGAGGAGGTCGGTGACACGGTCGGTGAGCACGCACCGGGCGCATCGGCGCGCGGCGTAGAGGTCCCCGGCTTCCCCGCACGAGGCGCACAGGTAGTCCAGGTTTGCACGCATGCCGTTGCGGCCGGTGTCGCGGATCGCGCAGGGTCCGCACACGCCGGTTGCTCGCGCGTCGCGGCCAACGAGGACCCGGACCTGGCCACAGGTGGCGCAGGGGCCGGGGTTGTTGACCGTTCCGCTGTAGCAGGTCGAGCAGACCGGCCCCAGCGGCCAGTGCGCCTGGGTGGTGCGGCGGCGTCGACACAGCGCGCACTCGCGCAGCGGTCGCGGTCGGCAGCCGGGACAGCGCGGCAGGCCGTCCGGTCCGCGCTGGCAGTGCCGCCACCGGCCGCAGGCGCCACATTCGGCCACCGGCGACTCGGCGCAGGCAGCGCACAGATCCGGGCTGCCGCCGGCGGCGCGGCGTTTGATCTGCCTCGGGCGGCCACAGCCACCACATCGGCGCTCGGGCGCCCGGTAGCAGCGTCGACAGACGGAACCGGCGTCGGTGATCGCGTGCGCGGGCGACGGCAGCGCGCAGGTCACGCAGACGTGGACCGGGCGGGGCGCGCAGCCCTGACACAGCGGTCGACCGTCAGGGGTCCGTCGCGTCGGTTGCCGGCGCCGGCCGCAGCCGGCGCACTGCTGCTGCCGGGCCGGGTCGGTGCCGTAGCAGGCCCGGCAGATCACCCCCTCGTCGCGGCGGGCGGCGCGGTCGCCGGGTCGCCCGCACCGCGCGCAGATGATCTGCTCGGCTTTGAGCATGCAGGGCTGGCAGCATCGGCCGATCCCGTCCGGGTGCGGCCGGCCGCGTTGCAGGTCCGGCAGTGATCGGCCGCACCCGGCGCAGCTGGGCAGCGTGACCGCGTGCCCGAGGCCGGCGTCGACCAGGGCGTAGATCAGCCGCAGGAGCACCCTCGGCGCGTGCGGGTCCGGCGCGGCGAGGGCGTCCGGCCGGGCGGTCAGGTGCTGGTCGAGCTGACGCATCGGGATGAACGTCCAGGCGTTCGCCCGCTCCAGCAGCGCCTGTGCCGCCTCGCGGGACAACTGCGCGCCGATCACCGTGACCACGTGGCCGAGCAGCCGTTCCTGGGCCGCCTCGGTGGGGTCACCGACGTAGCGGTTACGGACGCGCCGACGGCGCGGGCTCACCCGTGCCTGGGCCGGCGGATCGTGGCCCGTGGCGGCGGCGCGGCCGGCGCCACCCTGCCACCACCGGCGGCCGCCTTGCGGACCGTCTGATTGGCCACCTGCGGCTCGATCAGGTCGTTGGGCGTGCACCCGAGGATGTCGCACAACGCAACGAGCGTGTCCATCGACAGCCGCTGCGGCGGCTGCGTCACCAGCCGGAACACCTGCTCCCGCGACAGCGTGACACCCCGCTCGGCCAGCAGCGGCACCAGGTCCGTGGTGGCGAACATGTCCCTGGCGGCCATCAACTGCCGCAGGTGCCACCGGTACCCCATCTTCTTGATCACTGCGCGTCCCACATCTCTCCGAGCCGGTCTTGCATGACGCGTCGCAGCAGCTGGTTGCGGTAGTCGTTGGATACCCCGGTGTAGATGGCGGTGGTGCTGGCGAACTTGTGCCCCACCTGGTCCTGCACGAACTTGACCGGATAGTCGAACTCGATCAAATGCGTGACGTAGGAATGACGCAGGCAATGCGGATCCAGCGCCGGATCCAGCCCGGCGGTCTCCCGCGCCGCGACGAACGCGTCGTTGACCGACCGCGTCGACACTCGCCCGCTCGCTCACCCACAGCGCCGGATGCTTGCCCGGCCCCAGCGCCGGACGCACCTCGTGCAACCAGTGCTCCACCACCGGCACCACCCAATCCATCTCCGGCACCAACAGCACCGTGCGCCGCCGTGGCGGCCCGCCCCGCGACGCCTTGCCGTAGCGCACCATCACCATCCCGCACCGACCGAACTGCGGCGCCTTCGGATTCGACCGCACATCGACCAGGTCGAGCATCGCCACCTCCCGCCGACGCAGCCCGAAGGCGTACGTCAGCTTCAGCATCGCCGCGTCCCGCGACGCGGCCAGCGCACCCTTGACACCCCGCGACCTGATCTCAGCGACCCGGCCGTCGGCCGCGTCGAACAACGCCTGCAACTCGTCGTAGGTCAACGGCCGCCGTCCCGGCTCACCCTCGTAATCCTCGATGTGAACGACGGAGTTGTCCTGGTGAAACACCTGCTGCGGTGCCACGCCGAACCGCTCGACGCACAACGAGGCCCAGCCGTACCGGGCATCCAGCAGGTACTCGCAGAACATCCGCAGGTCCACCTCGTAGCCGCGGGCCGTCGACAACGCCAATGGCCTGTCGCCACCACGCAGGTGGGAGATGAACGCCTCCCCCTCGGCCGGCGTCCACTGCCACGGATACAGCCCCGAGAACTCCGCCAGCCGCCGCGCCAACCGCAGCCGCTGCGTGACCGTCGCCTCGGCCAGGAAACGGCTGCGCTGCTGAGCCGCCCAACCCCGCAGCATCTCCTCGAACACCACTGGCGCCGGATCCAGATGCACAACGTTGGGCGCCAGCACGAGGCTCACCGAGCCAGGGTCATCACGCCGCACCCCGACGTTGTATCAGATGCATCAATCTTGCAGCTACTCAAGACGTCCTGGACACGCCGAGACTCGTAACGTCGCAACGCCCACCACAGACCCGCCTGACCTGCGATTCTCTTCAGATCACCGCCCTGCCCTATGTTGCATCTAATGCAATTCCGCACAAAATGGTGGGTCCCAGCGGACGTCACCACAGCCTTGCCAGCGGCATGTCAAGATCATGTGGCCACCGCACGGACAGTCACGCCAACCGCGTCCGGCGCGGGTTGCCGACCCTCCGTCGTACGGATGACCCCGCGAGCAGGCCAGTGGCGATTCGCCACACAATTCGTGAACAGCGCGGTACCGCACCGCCGTGGTGTCCGGGTGTGACCGGGCCCAGATCACCACGGCGCGAAGGGCCGCTACCGAGTCGACCCGGCGGGCTGACGGTCGCCCGCCGGCCTGCCCCGGCCGCCACCGGATCTGCACCTCCCAGCGTCGAAACCACTCGGACACGTAAGGAGACTATCGAACGCGCGTTCGACGGGCATCCGCTTCCAGGCCGCCGCCGTCGCACCATCGAACCGCGTCAGGCCGGACTGGGCCGTGGTCGGGCAAATGGTTATCCACAGGCAGATTACTTTCCTTGGCGAGTCTTTATCCGGGGGTGGACAATATAAGAGTGGTAAATGACTTGATCGCGGAAAGCTTGAGCGCCATCGCTTCGGTGAACTCCCCTGACGACGGGAAGTTTCAATCCGCTCTACTGCTGTCTTACGCCGTGTGTATGGAAGCTGCGGACCGCGACGAGCACCGTAGCGACAGCTGGACCTTCGCCGGACTAGCTCTCCGCGAGTCCTACGATCGGCTGACCCGCGAACTACCCGATGACCTGGTGACCTCCTGCGGTCCGGCGCTTCGCGCGGTCGAACCCGACGAGGCTCGCGCGGCGACGGTGGACCTGATCGCTGCCCTGGCAAGGGTGGCCTCGACCGCCGTCGCCTCGGAAACCTTCTCCCCCTGGCGACGGTTGGTGTGGTCCTCGGCCGCGACCCACCTGGACAAAGCGCTACGGGAGTTGCGGTGACCTACGGCCGGCTTCTGGATGAAGGCGCGTCGGCCGTAGCGCGAGTGCAGATGCTCCTTCTAACTTGATCTTTAACCTTCGCGGGTCTTGTGGGGGTCCTGGCTGAGCATGGAAACAGCCCTTGGTCGATGATCTTCTTGTCTAGGGAAGAGCATCAATAACCAAGGGCTGTTCTGGTGATCAGTGTGCATGACCGTGGTCCGGCTGATGGCGTCGGGGACCTGGGCAGGTTCCGGCGAGAGTTCTACGACTGCTTGACCGCGCGGGCTGATGCGTTGTTCGACCTGACGGATGCGGTGTTGTGCGCCGACGGTCCGGTCCGGTCGTTGGTGGAGTTGTCGCTGGTGGGTGAGCACCGTCGGGGTCACGGGGCGTTGTATGACGCCCTCGCCTGCGGGCGGCTGGACATCGATCGGCTGCGTAGCGCCCTCGCCGCAGTGCCGCTACCGCGGGCGGCCGACGGCCGTCTCGTCCTGGCGGTGGACATCACGTGTTGGCTGCGGCCGGACGCGCATACCTCGCCGCAGCGGATCCTGTGTCACACCTACGGACGCGGCAAGGATCAGACCATCATGATCCCCGGCTGGCCGTATTCGATGGTCGTGGCCCTGGAATCGGGCCGAAGTTCGTGGACCGCGCCGTTGGACGCGGTGCGGCTGGCGCCCGGTGATGACGCCGCGACGGTCACCGCCGGGCAGCTGCGGGACATCGTGCAGCGACTGGTCACGGCTGGACAGTGGCAGCCCGGCGACCCGGACATCCTGGTCGTGGCCGACGCCGGCTACGACGCGCCCCGCCTGGCTTTCCTGCTGCGTGACCTGCCCGTGCAGGTCCTTGCCCGGCTGCGCTCGGACCGGGTACTCCGCCGGGCCGCGCCGCCCCGCCTTCCGGGAACGACCGGCCGGCCACCCCGCCACGGCGGCGAGTTCGTCTTCGGTGACTCCGCTACCTGGGGCGAACCCGACGCGGAAACGATTACCGACACTCGTCTCTACGGCACCGCGTGGGCCCGAGCCTGGAACCGGCTGCACCCTCGGTTGACCCACCGATCCGCCTGGACCAACTCAGCGAAGGTACTGCCGGTCATTGAGGGAACCGTCATCCGCCTCGAGGTCGATCATCTGCCCAGCGGTGCGACCCCGAAGCCGGTGTGGCTGTGGTGGTCCGGGGTCGATCCCACCGCCGCTGACGTCAACCGCCTCTGGCAGACGTTCCTGCGCCGCTTCGACATCGAGCACACATTTCGCCTGTTCAAGCAGACTCTCGGCTGGACCTGCCCGAAGATCCGCACTCCGCAGGCAGCCGACCTCTGGACCTGGCTGATCCTGGCCGCCTACACCCAGCTTCGCTTGGCCCGCGTCGCGGCCGCTGACCTACGCCGCCCCTGGGAGAAGCCAGCACCGCCGCAGCGTCTGTCACCAGCTCGGGTCCGCCGAGGGTTTCGACACCTCCGCGCGAAGTCCATCTGCCCCGCCGGCGCACCGAAACCCTCCCGACCAGGACCTGGACGGCCGCCCGGACGCCGCAACACCCAGCGCACCCCACGTCACGACGTCCACATCGCGACCTCGAAGAAGACCAACAAACCGGACACCAAGAAAACGAAGACCTCGAATCCCCGTCCACGCCGAACAGGTTAAAGATCAAGCTAAGGCGTGTTTCATAACGAGGTCAGAGCCACTCGGTGATGATGGTGATGGTCAGGACGGCTTGGAACCGGACGGCCAACTTGTCGTAGCGGGTGGCGACGCCGCGGTGGCGTTTGAGCCTGTTGATGCCGTTCTCGACGGCGTGGCGTAGCCGGTAGAGCTGCGGGTCGAACGCTGGTGGGCGCCCGCCGCGGGAGCCTTTGGCTTTGCGGTGGGCGTCCTGGTCGGCCTTGCTCGGGATGCACGCCCGGATTCCCCGAGAGCGCAGGTATCTGCGGTTGGCGCGGCTGGTGTAGGCCTTGTCGGCCAGCACCAGCACCGGCCGGGTCCTTGCCCGGCCGACACCGAGGCGGTTCACGCGGATGCGGCGCAGGACAGGGATGAACTGCGGGCTGTCCCCTCGATGCCCGGCGGTGACGATCAAGGACAAGACTTTCTGACCCTGCTCACAGGCCAGATGCGTCTTGGTCGTCAGCCCTCCACGGGAGCGGCCCAGCCCGTGATCGGCCGGCTCGTCATGAACCCCACCGGGTGGTTCCTTCTGCAGATGGCCGTCGGTGCGGGCACCTGCAGCGTGCTGGTGAGCGCGACTGGTCATCGAGTCCACGCTGACTGTCCAGTCGATCCGTCCCCGGGCGTCGCCCTGGGCCTGCAACGCCGACAAGATTCGGTCCCAGGTTCCATCGCGCTGCCAACGACGGAAAAGTCCGTAGATCGTCGGCCAGGGCGCGTACTCCGCTGGCACGTCGCGCCACGGCGCACCGATCCGGATCCGCCACCGGATCCCATCGATGAGCTGCCTTTTCTCCCACTTCGGCGGCCGGCCTGTCGACGACGCAGCAGGCAGCAACGGGGCCAGGACAGCCCACTGCGCGTCAGTCAGGTCATGCCGCCTCGTCACCGCTAAGGTGGCCACGAGGTCTCCGGTGCATGGTGCTTCTTGGTCGTTGTACCAAGTACCGGAGACCTCGTCAGTTATCGATCACCGCCACGCCGTGACTTCAACCGGCCAACCCGAGTTACGAAACACGCCTTAGATCCGCCTTGGGCGACAGCCGCCGATTGCATCTCGGTTGCTCTAGCACGGACGAACCTATACCGGGCAATTGAAAGGCAGGTTGACCGCCTCGGCGGTCCTGAATACAGGGGCGAGTTTCCGGATCAACTCCGGATGGCCACCAGCGAAAGTCGGCTGACTGCGCCCCTGCAACAGCCCTCCGCTCATCCCCTTGCTCAGGCTTACCAGCAGGCCGCAGACTCGACCAGAGCGGCAAGCGACGTCCTGAACTCCCATTTCCACCCCACCACGGGGGAACCGATATCATCGGAAGGATTTGCGATCAGAGCGGGCGTTGAACGCCACCAGAACATTGAGACGCTAGCGCGGCTCGCCAGAGCAGCAAGTGAGGCAGACGGGCCGCTGGCGCAATGGCTTCGCAAGTCCTCCGCCGAGGTAGGCCTACCGATAATCGAGAACGCCGTCGTCGACGCGGAGAAAACACACGCTTCACTTCAGCATGCGGCCTCCTCGGCGATACGACGACCCACCGCGGCGCGGACGCCGCACCTTCAGCAAATGGGTCCCCCTCCCCTGGTCAGTGACGCAGCCCGATGGACCCTCATCCACATCCCCCGTGACTTCACCGCCGCCCTTGACGCCGCTCGAACCTGGCTCGTGCAAAACCGCACCACCCTCACCGCGAGCGACCTACGAACGCTGGCCCGAACGGCAATGGCCCTCACCTATGAGGCCGACTACCTCATCGGGGCCGGATCTGACGCCGCAGGCATCACCCACGTCGTCCGGTCATCCACCACGACGCAACTCGCGGCCACATGGCGTCGCGCCGCACGCGCCGCCGACCAGCTGCACAGCCTGGGCAGACCCGAGCCCGGGGCCGGCCCTGCCATTCTGGCGAGAGCTGAGGAGTGGCTGCGCGGCCACGTCCGGGATGAGGGGACATGGCGCCGCTGGGCCGAGCTGAGGCGCGACATCGACATCGACGCCTGGAAGGGCATGGGGCAGGAGCTCACGGCCCGGCTGCCGGACATCGCGACCCTGGTCAACCGGGGAGCCCGTGTGGCGCTGCATCGCGGCCACCTGTATGAACAGCTCCCGGGCAGCGGCGTTGGGGCGAACCGACGAGGCAGTTGGTCACGGGCGAGCACCTACCAGGGAAAGGGCTTTGACCTGGCGCTGGCGACCGGTCAGCTAAGGGCCGGTGCAATGGCGCTTGCTGAGGAGGCCGGCGTGGCACCGATGCCGGGTATGCATGAGGCGGACCCCAGCAATCAGGCGGGAAGGAACGACGTGAGGGCGAGACTCCGGCGCATCGCCACCACCCCAGCGATCGACCCCAAGACGAATGACCAACCTTCGCGACAGCGCGCAAGAGAGGAAACCACGCGATCAGCTCGTTCTCATGCGGAAAGCGCCGACCGTCCTGCTGCTGCTGACAATCGGAACATCGACGCCGGCAACAGGCACATCCCTTTCCAGGGAAGGACTCTCGGCGGCTGATTCACGGTCCGGCATCGGGGCGGTGATGCCGGCGGCATCACTTACTCTTCGATGGGCAGAATAGGTCCGCCCTCGTCGAGTCCCGCATACAACGCGGGAACCGCTGTCAACACGTCGCAGTCGTGCCAAACGGCGGCCAGCACCGCTGAGGCCGCATCCGCTCGGCCGATGACCTCATGGGTCGACGTGCCAAGGGACCGCCAGTCCTCCGCGGGCAGGGCGAGCAGCACCGTCGCCGAGTGATTGACCAGCAGCGTGAGGCGAGCCTCTTCGACGGCCAGCCGGCTCGCCTCTGCCAGACACAACACAGGCAGGCCGGTCAGGCCTTTCTCATCGTCCACCTCGGCAATCAGCTCACCTACCGGCACAGATCCGCCCGTGAAGGCAACGATCGCCGAAGTGTCCAAGACTAGGCGAACCGGACGCGGCTCCCCGCTCACGCAGCGCGCTGAGGGCCGAGCCCGAGCTGCCGACGCCACGTTGCCCGCAGCTCCGGCGTGCGACGAGCCGCAGCCGCCGACAGCCGCCGCCGAGCGCGCTCCTTGCCCTCTTCCGTCACAGGAATGCCGACCGAAGCGAGCTGCGCCGCCGTGTCGTCATGCACCCCGGAGGGCTCGGAGTTCGTCATGCAGCCATGATACAGCTCACGGAGCGCGAAGGTAGGCAGCACCGCATCACCTCACGCTTCCACCCCCGGGCGGAGCGTCTCGCTGACGAGGACGGCCTACTCTTTGAAGTCCTGTTACCTGCGTCGCCCGTGAGCCGGAGCCAATGACCTCCCTGCCCAAGACAGCTGGACGTGCCGTCGAAGAATGGACTGCCCACGGTCAGAGGTGCCTCATCATGAGCGGGCCCTTCAACCTCAACGGGTACGTTCAGCTGCCGGCCTTTCTTCGCAGCAACGGACTGACCGCGCCAGTCCGAGTTCACGGGGGTCTCAGCTACGGGCCAGATGCCCACGGCTGGGTAGGCTTCCACACTCTGCACGGCGGCGACTACTGGCCCATCGACGACATCATCGAGTACCTGGGCCCCGTACATCGAACGATGGCGGCCGAACAACAGGCCAACGGTACGAACAGGTGGAACCTTGCGCGCCTCCGCGCAGAGGTCGAGCGTTTGGCGGAGCAGATCGCCCAACAGGTTCCACGGGCTGCCCTCGACGACGGAACCTAGACCGGCACCCCTTAGCCAAGGGGTCCGTCGATTTCCTGGTAGCGCAACCGCCGGTAGCTGGCCTACGCCAGGCTGCGGAGACAACACTGCGCCGGTGGTCGACAAACCAGAGCATCCTGCTCCCCGGCTATTGGCTGTTCAGATCGCGGTACCGCCGGCCGCTGCGGCGGTCCTCGGCCTCGCACATCCCTACCAGCTCACCGCCGCGACGGCCCGAGAGTGGCTCGTCCTGCACATCGTCCTGCTCTTCGTCGCTCCGCTGATCGCCCTTGGACCGGTCTCCCTCTGCCTGCGCACCACCCCAGACAGGCCGATCCTGAAGTGGGCTAGCGTCACCACTGGAGCGGTCTACGCGATCTGCTATCCAACTCTCGATGTCCTCGCCGGCATCGCTACAGGGCAGCTTGTTTACCGCGGCATCGCCGCCGACGGTCGTGCCCCTGACGTCCTCGCCTTGCAGGCCATCGCCCAGCCGTTCGGGACAATCGGCGTCGGCGCGTTGGTCGCCTGCACCCTGCTAGCCGGGTACGCCGTGCAAAGTGTGGCCGGCCGAGCCGCCTACGCCGGTGTCCTGCTCTCCGTCGTCGGCGCCTGGGGTCTGGGCGAACACCACGTCTACTGGCCACACGGCACAGTGTCCATGCTGTGCTTCAGCACGGGCCAGTGGCTGTTGGCCAGGCTGATCAGCCAATCGCAACCAGTAGTAGGCCAACCCCCAAGAGCTGGTGAGCGCAGGTAGCGGCCGGCAGGCTGAGCCGTACGACTCTCTGCGAGGAGGAACCACAGATGCTCACCCGCCTGCTCCGACGTTCAACGTACGCCCTCGGCGCCCTGGCGCTCGCCGGCGTGGCCACCGGGTCGCTCGGCACCGGCCCCCTGCACGCGCTCTGCTGAGACGTACATCGCCGCCGACCGAGGGCTGGGGATGCCACAGATGGCGTCCCCAGCCCCAGTCTGTTGGTCTCCCCCCACGCGAGGCGAGGACAAGCCGTGTCAGGGCTCGGTCGCATCAGCGCTGCACGGATCGGCAGTCTTGGGAGCCGGGTGAGCGCCGGCTAACCGGGCACGGATGACCCACCCAGCGATCACCTGGACCATCTCGGGGTCCAACTGCCGGGCGATGGCCGCGAGCGCAGCCTGTTCGTAATCGCTGGTGTCAACCCCCGCTATCAGCAGCGCCTCGGCCAGAACCAACGCCGAGATGCCAGTGAGGTCGTCAGAGGTCCGCGTCGGTATGCCGTAGGCAACGGCGGCGAATTGGCTTCGGGTCTGCTCATGTGAGGTGTATGGCCCGTTGTCGCGGAGCGGACTGGGCTCCATGAGACCTTCCTTCAAGAGGATGCGTTGTCGGGGCGTAGCGAACGGTTGTCGGGAATCCGTCCCGACAACTGCTCAGGTGGGAGCAGGCAGCGGTGATGCCGCCAGCATCACCGCGGGCCCATGCCCGGCCGCAGGTGCGACGACAGTCGCCCTGGCGAGTGCATACACCGCGTGCTGCGCCTGGCCATCCCAGGTGTGCCGGATGTAGCGGTCGGTGGTGCCCGTGCCGTGACCGAGGACTCGGGCGACGACCGGTCGCGGCACGCCCGCGGCCTCGGCTGCGGTGGCGAACCCCGCGCGAAGGCTGTGGCCAGCAAATTGGTCGACGACCTCAGCCGGTTGTCCGGCAACGGTCGCGGTGGTCTTGACGACGCGGGCGACGTGCCGGTCGGTCAGCGCGGTGCCACGTATCCGCGCACCGGGGGTGATGCCGGACAGCAGCGGCACCGAGCCGGTGCGGTCCCGGCCTGGCCGGTGCAGGTGTGGCCGGCGGCCGGCGGCATCCAGCCAGGCGAGCGTGGCGCGCACCGGGCAGAGCCAGGCCATTTCCTCCGGCGCCCACGGCAGGTCGATTCGGCGCCCGATCGCCTTCGGGTCCGCCTTGCTCCGGGCGACCAGCAGCCGCAGCCCCTCCGGGCGCAATTCCAGGTGATCGACGGGCACTCCAGCCAGTTCCTCCCGGCGCAGCGCGGCCAGGTAACCGACGGTGAGCAGACACCGGTCGCGCAGCGCGGCCAGGTGCGCGCGCCGGACATCCAGGGACGCGCCCGCCGGGGCCGGGCCGGCCGGGAGGGTGGCGAGCATCGCGGCGAGCAGAGGCAGACCGATCGCGTCGACGCCCTCGGTGGGCCGCCCGCGTACCCGCCGCACTCCGTCGCGGATCCGGCGCAGCTGCGGATCGTCCGTCGGCGGCAGCCACCCGGCCTCGATGTGCCGGTCGCGGATCGCGGCGAGCCGCCCGTCCATCGTGGAGATCGCCAGCCGGTCCCTGCCCAGCTGTGCCAGGTAGAGCGCGACCACCTCCACCGCGGCTGGCGGCCCGGCCTCGAAGCCGAACTCCGCGCACCAGTCGGTGAACGCGGCCCACCCGGCGTCGTACTTGCGCATGGTGGCGGGCGCACGTGATGCCTGCGCATAACCGGCAACGTCATCAACCAGTTCGCGCAGCCGGGCAAGGTCAGCGCCGTCACGGGGCCGATGGTCAGCCAGCCACCGCTCAACGTCGAGGCGTGCCGGACCCGGGCGGACGGCCGGCACGCCGCCGGTCGCCGCAGCGACCAGCTCGCCGTGCAACACCTCCCCAGCCGGGCCGGCGCCCGGACCTGACCGGTCCTGGGCCGGCGTGGCGGCGGCCTGTTCCCGGGGAGCCGGCGGCGGACCGGCCGGGCCTGCCGCCGTGGCGGTAGGCCCGGTCACGCCGACGCGGCCACGGCGGGGACGTCGGCGGCCGACGCCGACGTCAAGTCCCGGTAGTCGAGCACCGTGACGCCGCTCGCTGCGGCGGGCAGCTCGCCGACCGGACGGCCGAGCAGCGCCGGTACGCCGAGGTGCGCGGCCAGAGCGATCGTTGCCCGCTCGGCGTCGGTCAGCCCGGGGTCGACGGTGCGCAGCGCGAACTCGCGCGTGCGGACCGGCGCCCACTCGGTGTCGAGGCCCGCGGTCCGTAGCCCGAGTGCGGCCAGAGTGTCCATCACCTGCTCGTGGCCGTCGAGCTGTCCGCCGATCGAGTCGGCCGCAGCCAGACCGGCGGCGAGCAGCACCATGAACACCTCGTTCTCGGCCGCGTCGGTGATGATGAACCGGGACAGCAGCGGCACCAGTGCCTCGGCGGCCGGGTCGCCGTCGAGCAGCGCCAGCAGCGGCACCGTGTCGCAGACGATCCGACCTTCGGCCGGCAGGTCGACCGGGGCGCCGGCCGCCGGACCGGGCGCGGCCCGACCCAGACCGTCGGTCAGCGCGGCCCGCAGCGAGGCGTGCACGCCATGCGCAGCCGTGGTGGCGGCCACGGCCGCGCGCACCCGGGCCAGCGCGGCGGCGGTGGTGGCCACGAGCAGCTCACCCGCCCGCTCCCCGCGCAGCACGACTACCGGGCCCGCAGTGATGCCGGCGGCATCAGCCAGCGCTGTGGGCAGGGTGAACCGTCTGCGGTGGTCCACCGTGGACGCGCGAGCGGCGCCGCCCGTACTCGGTATCAGCCTCATCGCTGCACCAGCTCCGTTCCGGGCGGCAGCGGGGCGTCCGGGCCGACCGCGGCGATCATCTCCTGATAGCTGTCGAACATCGGCGGCCAATCCGCCCCCGGTTCCAGTGTGGCCGGGTCGATCAGGCCCCAGATGACACCGAGCCGGACGAGGGGGTGGTCCCGGCCGACCACCGCGACATGCCCGGCGCACACGTGCGGCTTGTCCGAGGAGATGTGGTGGCAGGCGAACAAGGTCCCCAACGCCGCCTGGGGGTCGCCGTCGACCGGTTCGCCGAACCCGGGCTCACCGGGGATGGTTCCGGCCGCGTACTCGGGCAGGTTGCCGTACCGCTTGCGGCCGGCGTTGTCCCGCCGCCACGGACAGGGACCGCAAGGCCGGGCGCACACGCGGACCGGGTCGAGATTGCCGGCCCGCAGCGCCGCCGGTCCGCCCTCGCCGTGCACGCCGGCCGCCGAGGCGCCAGTGAGGGCCGGTGCCCCGGCGGGGGTTAGCTCCAACGGCGGGGCCGTTGCCGCATCCGGGGGTCGTGGGATCTGAGGGGGCATAGGAGCAGCCTAGACCACACCCGACAGTCAGAGGGAGACCTGAAGCTCTTACCCCGTACCTGGCATGGATGCACGTCAAACGCTTTGGCCCTCGCTGCCATGCGGGAAGGGTATAGCTCGTGGATCGGGGTGGTTTTCAACTCTTCAGGGCTGGCGCGGACGACAAGGGGCAGCATCGTACGGCTGAGTAAGGTCCGGGAATGTTTCCTTCTCGGACCTAACTCGCCCCGAAAGAAGTAAAACCGCGTGTCGCATCTAGTTGCGAGCATCGCAAAACCGTGTGCAGAATGTATAGCATGAGAAGCGACACCGTCACCGACGTAACTGCCATCCTCCATCCCCTGCCCGTCGCACCGGCCACCGCCGACGTCGACGAACTCGACGCCTATGACGCCGCGCGCCAGCAAGCAGACGACGACCGCAGGCGCACCGCCGACCAGCTATGGACGGGATGGGAGCATGCCTCCGTTGACCCGTTGCTGGCCGCGCTGGCGTCCGCCCGACGCGCCAGGGAGCGGGCGGAGGCCCAGATCCGCCACCTCGTCGCCTACGGCCGGGAGTTCGTCCAGCCCCGCCCCTACACTCTGGCCGATCTCGCCGAGGCCTCCGGGATGTCCGTCTCCGGAGTGCGGACCGGCTACGACCACCACGATGTCGACGCCGTCGCCGAGGCCACCGGTGCCCGGCCGCGCGACTGGCGCGCGACCGACCGCACCGACAACGACGCCATTCGCGAGTTGCTCAACGACTTCGCCCGCCGGCACAAGGGCGATTCGGCCCGCCCCAGCCAGGTGTACCTCACTCTCCAGCACGAAGGGTGGACCCCGCACGCACCGGAGGGCCGCACCCCCGGCACCAAGGCGACGAAGCGCTACATCCGCTGGGAACGCACCTGGCCCGGCGGCACGACGGTCACCCTGTACCAGGACGTCAAGCAGCTCAGCGCCTCAAACAAGATCGCCGAGGACGACCCGCGACGCTTCCACGTCGACTACACCCATACCGACCCCCACGACGTGTGGGCGCAACTGGCCCAGTTCACCGCCCGCATCGAAGAGCTCGACGCTGCCCGCACCGCGCAAGCCACTGTGCCGATGAACAATGCTCAGGGCCATCCCTCGCTGCGTCCGGGCGAGAACGGCACCGGCAAGACCACCATCGCCGGCCACGTCGCCGGGTTGCGGACCCAGCTGAAGGGTGACGGAAGACGGTGATGGCTGCGCTGACTGTTGACGAGGCCTCGGGTTTACCGGAGGAGCCGCTCGGAAGCGCGGCTCCGTCACGGTCCCGGCCCGCTATGCCACGCCACTACCGCTCGCCCGCAGGAACAAGGAGAGGACTCGTTGGCTACCACGCCCAATGACCTCGCCGAGCGGCTGGGCGAGGTTACCGCCAACCTCGATGCCTACATCTCAGCCGCCGCTGAGCGTCTAGCCGCTCCGCGCATCGCAGATGCTGAGAAGGTTGCCGATGAGCGCATTGCCCGGCTGAGCGGCGAGTACGAAGCCCGCCTGACCCGTGCCGCTGCGCTGGAGCTCGAACTTCGGCGCCAGCTCGATCGCCAATTGCGCAACGTGGCAGAGCTGCGGTGGGCAGCCCGCTACTTGCCGGCAGCAATCCGTGGCACGGTCCTTGTCGACCCGTACCTAGCCGAAGGGTGGACCGGGGATCGTCCTCAACCTGAATTCGTCGCCCGGGTGGAAGAGGCAGCAACCGCTGAGGGTGTTCTCCCCTACCCCGGCTTCCAACGGTCAACATCGACGCTGCCTGACCCGGAGGCCGCAGAGCCCGACCCGTCGCTGATGCCGCCGGCATCACCCTGAAAGGTGGGAAGGCGCCGCCGTGCCCACTCCGATGACGCGCCCCCGCAACCTAGACCAACTTCCTAGCGCGGTGGGATGTCCATCCCGGCCAGTGTGCGGGTCACGGCGGCTCCGACCTCGCCCAGCGGCGGGCCCACTACGATCGATCCCCGACAGCCCTTGCTATGCCGCACCGTCTGGAGCTAAAGGCGTGTCCGTCCCCCTCATCGACGTCCCGGCTGACCTGCTCGCTGAGCTTCGCCACGTGCGCGGCGGCACCGACGACGATCGTGACGCCATGCTGTCGGCGCTGAATCTGCGCCCCCTCAAGGGAGGCATGCAGAACGACCTCTACCTGTGGACGTCTCCGGACGGCGACGTGGTAATCAAGCTGTACGTCAAGACCGACCGGCAGCGTGTACAGCGGGAGTGGGCAGCGTTGACTCTGCTCACGCCCCACGGCCTCCGTACCGTCCCCACCTTGCTGTGGTATGACGACGCACCGGTCGAGCCCGCGATTGGCATGACCCAGCTCCATGGCCAGCCAATACTCAAGGCTGCGGACCAACTGGCCGCGCTGCGCGCCCTTGCGCACACGACTACGCAGCTCCAGGCAGTGCCCCTGACCGGTCTGCTGGCCACCCTTCCCCGGATCGACACCGGCGAGCACTACATGGTCCGCTTGACGCAGGCGTGGCCGGAGCTGCTGGCCAGCCAGCCCGACGATCCGCTCACCCCCGCCATGCAACAGCTACTCGCGGTATGGCAGCGCAGCGGCGACGCGGACCTTGTCGCCGCGCCGGCCGCGCCGGTAATGTCCCGTGGTGATGCGAACCTGCTCAACTGGATGTTGACCAACGACGGCGCTGCCTGCGTCGACTTCGAGTACGCCGGGTTCAGTAACGTGGCCTTCGACGCCGCCGACCTCATCGAGCACATCTCCGGCCGCGCGATCCCGAACAACATCTGGGTCCAGCTGCTGCCCGACCTCGGCATTACCGACGCCAACCGACACCAGTTTTCCGCGAACCAGCGCACCTGCGCCCTGCGATGGCTGGCGATCCTGTGGAAACAGCGCGACCGCCGCCGCGAGGAGTTCGCTGCCCAGCACGAGCGGGTCGAGATGCTCTATAGCTACACCAACCCCTACACGTGACCTCCAACCCTCAGCCTCGCTCAGACGCATTCACGGGGACCTCATGATCCGCGTGGCCGGCGGCATCACTAGCGTCAGGAGTCGGAAGTACCCCTTGCGATGTCCTGGGGTGCTATTCGCACGCTTTGGTGATGCCGTCGGCATCACGGGGCGGGTTGTCGAGCGGCCGGGTTGTAGCTGATGTTCAACTCGCGGTCCTGCGGTGCCGACAGAGCGCCCGAGGGATGCGGAGTAGGGAGTCTGCCGAGAACGGGCGTAAGGGCGAAGGCTTCGGCGTAACGGACTCCGGTGCGTCCCAAACTCAGCTCTCGATGCCTAGCCAGGTGGTGAAAGCTGTCAGTTCAGCGTTGGCTCGGCGGTGCAGCGTAAGCAGGGCGCGAGTGGTCTCCCTGACCATTGGATGATACCGAGTCTGCTCGGGTGCGAGCTTCTTCGCAGCTTCAAGCGCCCCGAGGGTTCCGGCGCGGTTGCCGGTCAGGACGTGCGCGCGGGCGAGGTCGATGTAGTGGTGCCCGGCGCGGGTGGCGGGTATGTCGGCCGGCGGGGCGAAGTCGGCGCCCCGCCGTATAGCGCGTTCGGGCTCTCCGAGTTCGATCCAGGCCGCGACTTCGTGGATGCGGAGGTTGGCCGGTCCGAAGGTCACGTGGTAGTGAACCTTGTCGTTGGGGGCGTAGCGGGTCAGTTCCTCAGCTGCGGCCAGGTGTTCGCTGGTCGTTGAGGCATCTCCCGCACGGGACGCCAGCGTGGCCGCGCGTAGGTGCATGCTGCCGTACACGGTGACGGCTGAGTCTTCATGATCCCGCTCGACCCGGTCCGTGAGGCTGGATCGCGCGGCATCGAGAATGCGCAGACCTCTGGCGTAGTCGCCCGCCGACTGGAAGGTGGTGACTCGCGTCCACTGCGCGAGTCCGGCCGCGAGCGGATCGCCTGACCGCTCGGCAGCCCAGAGCAGCTTGTGCTCAATACTTTCCGCCATATCCGCGTACCCCAGCCGGTACGCGAGGCCGTGGGCTACGTAATAGGCGCTCACCAGCAACCTGAACAAACGCTCGGTGTCGGAGCTGGTGGCGGTGTGAACCGCCTCGGTGAGCTGTTCGATTACGGCTGGGAGCCGCGTGGCGAGCTTCGTGTACTTCCCATCGCGCCGCAGAGCCGACATCGCCTCGACCGTTGACCGAAGGTCCTCGAACGCGGGAGGCGGCACGTCGCCTGCTGGCGGAAGGTCGTAACCACGGAGGGCGACCCGTAAAGCGTCTACCGCTGTGGGCACGTCCGAGCCGTCATAGGGTTGACCGTAGACGCGCTCGATCGGCACATGAAGTGCGCTGGCCACTGCGGCTACGAAAGCGTGGGATGCGGGCCTGTCGCCGGTTTCGACCTTGGTCAACAGGCTGTGCGAGACACTGGCCTCTCGCGCCAACCTGTGTTGCGTCATTCCGGCAGCCTTTCGCAACACTGCGATGTTGTCGCCGACAGTCAGCACCTTGTCCACGATCCGCTCCTTTGGCGTCCGATGGGCTCGGTCCATCTCAGCTTAGGACGGCGGTGGGTTCCATCGACAGCGCTGCCGCTCACTGGGACAGGTGTGAAAACTTTGTGCAACTCCGTGTATCGATGGGCGTTTAACGTCTTCAGCGCGTGAGTCAGGGTGAACGGATCGACACGGTGAGTGACGAGACTCGCAAGCCTGGGGAGGAGCCCCTGCCGCCAGTGGCCGTGAAGGACGGTGGCGGTAGGTGATCCTCTCCGAGGGTGCGTCCATTCACCGCATGGCTGACGTGCCTTCACAGCATCACGAGGGAGGTTGTCATGTGGCCAATCCGGCGACGACACGCATTGCCGACGCGCCTTCTGCGGCCCCACCTACATCTACGACGACCTCGTGTTGGACCGGCTGTTCGTCCTGCGGAGAACCGTTGCCCAAACCAGGTCACGGCTGGGGCGACCCCCGCACTTACGCCCATTAGTCGTCCTCGATTCGCGGCTGCGGCCGGGGTCAATGGGCGGCCCGAGGTAGCGCGTCACTTTCTCGCCGGTTAACCGAAGCGCTCCGTCGCGGACTTCCAAGGGAACTCACATGGACTACAGCGCGGTTTCGATGCCGCCGGGCATGATCACGATCGGCAAGAGGTTCGACTTCGAAGGTGGGCATCGTCTCCCTGGCCTGCCACCTGAGCATAAGTGCTCCCACCAGCATGGACACAGCTACGAGGTCGAGGTCATCCTTACCGCTTCCCGCCTGGAGGAGCCCGGCTTCGTCACGGACTTCGGTGCGCTCGCTCCCTTTAAGGCATTCTTGGATACCGAGCTCGACCACCACAACCTGCACGAGATCCTTCCCTTCGAGCCGACCTCGGAGCTTCTGGCCCAATTCCTGGCGGGCTGGTTCATCGAGAACCTTCAGCCGACGATCCCCGGTCGCCTGGTCGCAGTCTGCGTCCGCGAGACTGCCCGTAGCTGGGCCCGGTTCGACGTGGAGCGGCGGTGACCGCGCTGGAGCCCGCCTTGGTCGGGCTGCCGACGAGCGAGACTGAGCCCCGGCTGATTGTCGCGGAGTGCTTTGGTGTCCAGACGCCGACCTTTCAAGGCGAGGGCCCGAGCTGCGGGTACCCAGCGCTGTTCATCCGCCTGTCGCGGTGCAACCTGACCTGCGCGCGGTGCGACACGAAGTACACCTGGGACTGGTCCCAGTTCGACCCGCGTGCGGAGTCGACGAAGCGGTCGGTGACAGACCTGGTGGAGTGGGCCGCGTCCTCTGCGGTCGAGCTGGTCGTGATCACCGGCGGTGAGCCACTGATCCAGCAGCGGAGCCTGGTGACTCTCGTCCGGAGGTTGCTGGCGGCCGGAAAGCGGATCGAGTTCGAAACTAACGGCACGATCGCACCCGACCCGGCGCTGTTGGTCGACGGAGTGCGGTTCAACGTTTCTCCCAAGCTGGCGAGTTTCGGAGTGCAGGAGAGCAAGAGCATCGTGCCCGCCGCGCTGGATGCCTTCGTGGCGTCGAAGCGAGCGGTTTTCAAGGTCGTTGCTTCCTCGGTTGCCGATCTCGACCGGATCGCCGAGCTGGTCGCCGCCCACCGGCTCGCGCCGGTTTGGGTGATGCCGGAGGGCACCACCGCCGAGGCCATCGTCGAGGCGACTCGTGTCCTGGCGGACGCGGTCGCGGCCCGGCACTGGCACTTCACCACCCGACTGCACGTGCTGGCCTTCGCCGACGCGCGAGGCCGCTGACCACACCCCCGCCCCTCCCGTCCGCGGAAGCGAGAACGCCGTGACAAGCTCCTCCCTCGCCGGTCTCACCCAGACCGCGTACAGCGCCGCACCCGCACTGTCCGAGCCGCGCGTCAACGCCGGCCGCGTGCAGGACCTGATTTCTCAGCTCCTGCTTGCGTTGGGCGAGGACCCTACCCGTGAGGGTCTGACCGGTACACCGGCGCGCGTCGCGTCCTGGTGGAGCACCTTCCTTGGCCCAGACGCTGCTGCGCCCGCAACATGCTTCGCCGAGTCACACCTGAGCGGCCAACTGGTCGTCGTGGGTGGCATCAGCGTGTGGTCGCTGTGCGAGCACCATTTGCTGCCGATGAACCTGCGGGTCGCCGCAGGGTACGTACCCGCCGGTGAGGTCGTGGGCCTGTCGAAGTTCGGTCGGATAGCTCAGCGGTACGCCGGTCGTCTCCAGGTTCAGGAGCGGTTCACCCGGCAGGTCGCCGAGGACCTCGTGGCCGTGATCGGCAGCGACGACGTGGCCGTAGCCGTCCGCGGCACACACCTATGCATGAGCATGCGGGGCGTCCGGATGGAGGCAGCCCGCACCAGTTCGCTTCAGGCCGGCGGCCGGTTCCGCAGCGACCCGGTGCTCTCCCAGCAGTTTCTCGCCCTGGCTCACAACGACGTCCGTCCCGACTGAGAGTAGGTAGCCCGTGGACATCCTGGCCGCACAGACCACCGATCCGCCTCACCAGCCAGCCGGCGTGCAGCGCGTCTTCGAGCACCGCCGCGTCTGGCGCCTGACACAGGAAGCTTTCACTGCTGCTGCCGCGCTGATCGGCGCGCACGAGCCGACGCCTGACGTGGTCGTCGGCATCGCTCGCGGCGGAGTTCCGCTGGCCCGACTCCTCGGCGCCCACTACGGGGTGCCGGTCGTCGAGTTCACAGCACGCCACAACCGCAGTGATGCGCTGTACCTCCCCGCGACCGGGCAAGTCGAACTCCCGGACGCGCCCGACGCGGCGCTCGCGGAGCACGGCGGTGATCAGGTGCTCCTGGTCGACGACATCTGCGGCACCGGCGCGACGTACCTGGCAGCGCTTTCCTGGCTGGCCACGCACCTGCCCACGTCGGCCGTACGCACGGCTGCGCTCTGCCGAAGCAGAGCGGCGGCCTTCACCCCGGACACCTGGGTGTGGGACACCCTCGACTGGGTCGTCTTCCCGTGGAACGACCCGGCACAGACCACCGAGGACTTGATGCCGCCGGCATCACCGCAGTCCCGACCAGCAGGTGACGCGGCCGGCGGCACCGGAGCCGATCAGGCTCGCACGCTCCAATCCGACGCACGCCTGGGAGGCGAATCATGACCGCCACGCAGCTGCCCGAGCAGTTCCGGACCCGGCCGGGAACCCCGATGGTGGGGCCGTACAGCACCAACCAGATGGACGACTTCTACGCGGCCTTGAGCCGCGGTGAAACCAAACCGTCGGGCCTGATGAACCTCGTGCAGCACCTGGTCGTCGCTCAGCGGTGCGCGCCGGGCTCGCGGGTGCTGGACGTGTGTTGTGGCCGAGGGCTGGCGCTGCCGCTGCTACACCGCTACGCACCGACGATCGCAGGCTATGTCGGGCTGGACATCAGCACTGCCAATCTCGATGAAGCCCGGACGCGTATCGAGGACCTGCGCGCGACCTACGGTGACTCCTTCCCGATCGACCTGGTGGAGTGCGATGTCGCCAAGCCGTGGCCGGACCTGCCCGCTTTCGACATCGCCATCTACACCTCGGCGCTGGAGCACCTGCCGTTCGAGCTCGGCGCGGCGAGCCTGCGCAACACCGCGGCGGCGCTGGCGCCGGGCGGGGTGCTCTACCTATCCACCCCCGCCGCTGTCGGTCCTCCACCGCGGCCCCTCCAGTACCGCGTCCACGTCTATGAATGGTCGCGCGAGGAGATCGAACAGGTGCTCGCCGAGGCGGGCTTGGTCGTCGAGGACGTGATGGGCCTGCTGCCGCCCGAACCAGACATCGTCGCGGCAGCGCTTACCCGCCAATACGGCAACGCCGCCTCCGGCTGGTACCGCGACCTGCTCGCGCGCGTGCCCGACGCCCTGCTGAACGTGGTCTCGGCGATCGCCGTGCCCGACGTGGCCACCGAGCTGCTCTATGTCTGCCGGCGGCCAGCATGATAACCGCCCCCGTATTAGGTGCGGCACCGCTGTGGGTGAGCATCGAGGGAATCAACGGGGTCGGAAAGACGAGCGCGGCCCGAGCGCTCGCCGCGCAACTCGGCGAGCGCTGCTTGCTCTTGGACGAACTAACCGACTCCGGCGGCACGGTGCTGCACGGGCGGGTCATCGCCGCGCTGACCGAGCACGGCGACCCCTTCCTGCGTACCGGCCACCCGGTCGCGGAAACCCTCGCACTGTTCGCCTTGCAGCTCGGCAAAGCCGAGCGGCTGGCAGGACGGGACCTGACCGGTGTCGAGGTGATCCTTGAAGACCGGGGAATGGACTCCGTCGCGGTGTATCAGGCCGCGATCCTCCGCTCGGAGCACCCTGACTCGGCGCCGGAAAGGCTGGCCGACCACCTCCTGTCCGGGTTTCGGCGCTGGCGACGGCTCTCCGACATCACGATCCTCCTGACGGGAGACCCCAAGGAATGCGCGCGGCGCTTCGCCGACCGCATCGGCCGACCACTCACACCGGCGGACCTACAACTGCTCAACCAAATCGACACCCTCTACCGGACGGAGGCAAACGACAATCCCGAACGCTATGTCCACCTCGACGTGGCCGGCATGTCGCAGGAGGAAACTGCCCGCGCCGTCGGTGAGATCGTAGCCACCCTGATGGATCGGCAGGCCGCCCATGTCTCGTGACGTCACCCTGCTGTGGGGCCTGCGCTCCCCCTGCACGTTCGCCTGCCCCCACTGCTACTTCGGCACCATCGAGGATCACAAGAACAACCTGCCCCAGCAAGCAGGCGTCCTGTCACACCTGTCCCGCAGCGACCTGTCGGCGAAGACCCTGGCGGCGTTCGCGCGCACACTGGCCGACTCCCCCGTCGAGCGCGTGATCATCGCCGGCGGCGAACCGCTGGACTGGCCCGCCACGCTCGGGATCATCTCCCTCATCAAGGACGCGGGCTGCCAGGTCGTCATCGCGACCAACGGTATTCCGCTCACCCGCCCGCACATCGCCGAGCGTCTCGTCGCCCTCGGCGTCGACGGCGTCTCAGTGTCCCTCGACAGCGCGGACGCCGACACCAACGACGTGATGCGGCCATCACGATCAGGCCGCTTCGGCTACCACGACGTCCTGGCCGGCATCAGCACTCTGCTCAAGGCCCGAGGTGAACAGCCCAGGCCCCGGGTCGGGATCTACACCGTGGTCACCCGACCGCGACCACAGGAGATCACCGACGTCGCGCAGCTGGCCGCCGACATCGGCGTGGACTACTACGTGCCGCAGCCGATCTCGCTGGCACCTGACCACCAACTCTTCGACGCCCTGTCTCACACCCCCGCCGATGTCGTCGATGTCGGCGAGCACCTCCAACGCCTCTACCGCGACCCCCACGGCCTGGCCCTGCCTGACCCGTCCTACCTTCAACGGTTCGTCGCCGCGATCTCCACCCAGGGCAACGGGCATGTGGCGGACTGCTTCGGCGGTGCCCGCCTCTTCTTCATCCAACCCGACGGCTCGGTCTGGGACTGCCCGTCCGATCGACGGATCGCCGCCACCCCGCCCGAACGCCAGCGCACCATCCGCGACGGCGACGCACGCACCCTGTTCGCCACCAGGCCCGCCTGCACGAACTGCTCGTTGTTCAGCCGCGACTGCGTGAACATGTGGCCGCTGGTGCTGGACATGCCACGGCTGCTGAACACGGAGGTGCCGCGATGACGCTGCCCTCCGACGCCGCCGCCTCGATCGCCGATCAGCTCGCCGGGGTGCTCGCTCAGATGCCCGACCCCAGCGGTGGCCCAGCCGCCGGGCAGTTGGAGCACGACCTGGCCGAGGCATTCGGCGTCTCGCACGCCGTCGCGGTCTCCTCCGGCACCGCAGCACTGCACACCGCGCTGTCGGCCGGCGGCATCGGCCCGGGAGACGAAGTCCTCGTGCCGGCGCTCAGCGTCGTCATGACCGTGGCCCCGCTGGCCGTGCTCGGCGCCACACCGGTGTTCGTCGACAGCGACCCGGGCACTTTGGACGTGGACTACGACGACGCGGCCCGCAAGCTCACCTCACGAACCCGGGCAATCCTCCCGGTGCATCTGTGGGGTCGGATGGGAGACCCCGCAGCTCTGACCGCGTTCGCATCCGCGCACGACCTCATCGTCATCGAGGACGCCGCCCAAGCCGCCGGCACCGCCCGCGACGGGCACCGAGCCGGCACCATCGGCACCATCGGCTGCTTCTCGATGAAAGACGGCAAGATCCTGTGGAGCGGCGAGGGCGGATTCCTACTCACCGACCACAGCGATCTGGCTGAGCACGCCGCCGCCTTCCGCAGCCACTGGCAACCGGCCCCTTCCGGCCACGAGCCCTTGAGCCGCTTGGCGACCAACTCTCGCCTCGCCGCTCCGCTCGCTGCCATCGCCCGTGCCAACGTCCGCCGACTCCCGGACCTCGTCGCGCGGCGCCGCGCACAGACCCGCCACCTGCTCCATGCCTTGGAACAGGTGCCCGGCCTGGCCGCCCTCGCCCCGGCAGCGGGCGAGGACTGGAACGGCTACTCCCCGCTCCTGCGCATCGACCTCCCCCACGCCCGGAAGTTCACCGAACACCTCGCACAGCACGGAGTGTCGAACTCCACCGGCAGCTTCCGGCTCATCCCCTGCGATACCCGGCCGATGTTCTCCCCACGCGGCCAACCGTGCCGGGGCGCCGCCCAGATCCTCGATCACACGCTCGCGGTCCTGCTCACCGAACGCGACAACGAGGCCACCCTCGACCACTACGCAGCCATCATCACCCGAGAGGCCACCACATGGGCCGCATGAACGAGCACTCCGTACCAGCGCCCCTGCCGAGGACACGCAGTGGGCAGGTAGGGGTGCAGGTGATGCCGGCAGCATCAGAAGGCGGATCCGCCAACCCCAGCCAGCACACCCGCCGGGCACCGGCGAAGCACGCGGGTGATGCCGGCGGCATCAGTTCGGAACGCCACCCCTGCATCCGCGGCCCGCTGATCTCGGTCGACGGCATCACCGGAATCGGCAAGACCTATCTGACCCTTCGCGCTGTCGAAGCCCTCGACAACAAGCCGGTGCTGCTGGAGGAGTTTTCCCGGCGAATTGACGGCGGCCCTGGACTGGGCAAAGCCCTCCTGCGGGCGCTGATCGAGGCCAGTGCGGGAGACCCCTTCCTGCGCGGCGGAGCACCGCTGGCCGAAACCATGCTGTTGCTGGCCATCAAGCGGCACGACCTGGACACCGCGCTTCCCGCCCTGTCCAGTGGACAAACCGTCGTCGAGGGCCGCAGCGTCGACACCACAGCGGTGTGCCAGGCGCTGCAACTGCACCCCCACGACGGCGACACCGCCCTTGAAACGGCCGTCGCCCTACGAGACTTTGCAGCCTCCTACCGGCCCCTGCCCGACCTCACGATCCTCGTCACCGACGAAGCATCCGAGGCCGTGACACGCGCGCAACGGCGCGACAAGTGCATCTTCACCAGCGAACAGGTCACGTTCATGCAGGACGCCTGCACGCTCTACGAGCGGCTCGCCGCCACCGACCCGACACGCTACCGAGTCCTGGACCGCCGCAACGTCGACGAGTACGAAGCGGCTGATCTCATTGAGCGCTGGATCCAGGACGCCGGGACCGGCCTCAGCTGCCTCCGCGAACCATGGCAGAACCGCCAGGCACCCTGCATGTGCTGCGGCTCGGGCACGGCGCAGGCATGAACCAAACCCTCAACCACTCAACCGACCCGAATTCAGCAGACGGTTGCACGCCCACGATCCCCGCCGACATCGAGGCTGTGATCTTCGATTTCGACGGAACTCTCGCCGACACCACAACCAGCCACGAGCAGGCCCTACGAGCGTCACTGCGGCTGCATAGCCTCGACCTGGACCCCACCTGGTACCGCCGGCACGTCGGCCTGTCCATCCACGACCTACTGGCCGCGCTACCGGGCGCCCAACACCTGCCACACGACGAGATCATCCAGCAGAGCCGCACCCACCTGCTCGCAAGCGTGCACGACCTCGCCCCCATTGCATGCGTCGTCGCGCTCCTGCACACCGCACGCCGTGCCGGGCTGCCCTGCGCCATAGCGTCGGGCGCCAGTCGACTCCTCGTCGATCCGGGGATCGACGCCCTGGGCCTCGGGCACGAGTTCACAGCCGTCGTCACGCGAGAAGACGTCGCCCACGGTAAACCGGCCCCTGACCTGTACCTTGCGGCCGCCCGACGTCTCGGCGTCCCACCGCAGCGTTGCCTAGCCGTCGACGACGCCTACGACGGCCTTACCTCCGCCCGAGCGGCCTCCATGCACGTCCTCACAGTGGTCAACCGCCACCTGGCCGCCGCCGGAGACGGGAGGCGGTGCGGCCCTGAAGTCCTACCGGATGGTCCCGGGGTGAACCGCGCCCCGATTCGCCGGTGAGACGGCATTCCGCACCACACACACGCTTGACCGGACACCAAGCCGCACTTCCCAGGATCCGCCAGGCGACACCGTCAGTCAGCCCCAGCAGAGGAGCATGATGCCCGTCCTCCACTCGACCAAGAACCTGGAGATCATCGAAGCCCCCACGGCGACGAGGACGGGCATCGGGATCTTCGAGTACACCGACCACTACACGGTGTTCCACTACGGGCGGATGCCCGACCAAATTCCAGGCAAAGGCGAGGCCACCTGTCGCATGGCCGTCTTCAACTTCACCAGGTTGAAGGAGGCGGGCGTGCCCACCCATTTCCGCCGGTTCATCGCTCCGAACCGGATCGAGTTCGATCTCGCGCGCGTACCGGATCCACACTCCGGGCCGCTCCTCCCAGGCACGGGAAACTACCTCATTCCGGTGCAGGTCCTCTTTCGCAACGAACTGCCCCAAGGCAGCTCGGTGCACCGCCGGGTCGCGGCCGGCGCGCTCACCCCGGCCGAGGCCGGGCTCCGCAGCGCTCCTGTAGTCGGCGAGAAGCTAGAGCAACCAATCCTTGAGTACGCAACGATGTTGGAGGCCGTCAACCGGTTCATCGACCAAGACGAGGCCCAGCGCCTCGCCGGCGTCAACGACAAGCAGTTCCAGACGATGGGCGACCTCACCATCAAGGTCAACGACGTGCTGAGCCGGCACGCCAGCGAGGTCGGGCTGAACCACTGCGACGGCAAGGTCGAGTTCCTGACGGCGAGCGACGGTGCCATCGTGGTCGCCGACAGCCCCGGCACACCCGACGAAAGCCGCCTGATGTTCAACGGCGTGCACTGCGGCAAACAGGTCCTACGAAACTGGTACGTGGCCCACGGGCTCGAAGTGCCGGTAGGCAAGCTAATCGCCGACAGCGTGCCCAGGAGCCAGTGGCCACAGCCGGCGCCACTCCCGCCCGAGTACCTGCCCGTGATGTCAGACCTGTACCGGGCATTGAGCGAGACTTGGACCGGCGAGCGCCTCTGGGGCGCGCCCGACCTGCACGTTGCCACCCAGGCCGTGACCAGCCTCATTCGGTGACAGCTCATCACGACAGCGGACACTCAAGCTGCCCGTAACGATGCCGGGGCAAAGACGCACGGCACCTCGGAGAACGGTGGACTCATCATGGGCGCGCTGACGACGGACCCCGAGTTTCTGGCGACCACGTTCGTGGTCATCGACTTCGAGGCCACAACTCCCACAGGCTACCCGGCCCAACCTGTCGAAGTCGCGGCCCTCGCACTGCGCTACACGGGAGGCGAATGGGCATCCGCCGGCAGGAGCACATCCCTCATCAGGCCACCCGCCTTCGCCCCCGTGACTCCCGCCCTTACCATCCAGACCGGCCTGACCGCCGAGCAGTTGGAGCTGGCACCCAGCCCGGCTGAAGCGCTCGGCGCACTGGACCGGCGATTCACCGCCGGCAAGCGGTACCTACTAGTCGCTCAGCACGCCGCCACGGAAGCCAACCTTATCTACAACCAACGCGAGCACTGCCCCACGCTTGCCCGCACTGATCTCCTGGACACTATCCCCCTGGCCAAACACCTCATTCCGGGCCTGCTGAACTACAAACTCGACACGCTCTTGGCGCACTTCTCCCTCACGCATCCGGCCGACCGCCACCGCGCCTACGCCGACGTCGACATCACCGCACAAGTGTTCACCCGGCTCATCAACGCCGCAGACGTCAACGCCCAACTCAACGGGCTTGCCGACCTGGTGAAGATCGCGGGCCGTACAGCCAAGAGCAACGTTCCCATTCAAAGCGAACTCTTCCCCATCGAACCTGCCGAGCAACCGGGCGTGAAAGGACAGGACTCATGGTGAAAGACGAAGAGCAACCGGTACGAGTCCCCTTCTGGTTCGATCCGCTGTGCCCCTGGGCCTGGATCACCTCACGCTGGCTGCTAGAGGTAGAGCAGGTCCGGCCCGTACGAGCCGAATGGCGCATCATGTCGCTGGCCTACCTGAATCTCATTCAGCGCGACGGCAAGGGACTCAGCGAGGACTACCTGGACCTGATGACCAAGGCATGGGGCCCAGTGCGGGTCTGCGCCGCCGCAGCTGACCACAGCGGCCCGGGCATCCTCGGACCCCTGTACACCGCGATCGGCACCCGCCTTCACAACCAGAAACGCCGCGACGATCCCACCGTGATTCCCGAAGCCCTCAGCGAGGCCGGGTTGCCCATCTCTGTAGCCTCTGCGGCCACCAGCACGGAGTTCGACCAGCTCATCATCGACTCGCACAACGAGGCGTTCGACGAGATCGGCATCGACGTCGGGACACCCGTTCTCCGCATCGCCGGCACCGCTCTGTTCGGCCCCGTCATCACACCTGCGCCCCGCGATGAAGCCGCCGGACGACTCTGGGACGGCCTAGTCCTCGTCGCGGAAACAGACGGCTTCTTCGAACTCAAGCGGAGCCGGAACCGCAAGCCTTCCTTCGAATGAGCAGGTGACGAACTCCCAGGCGAAACCCGACCACAACACGGTAGGCACGACAACCGCTCGGCCTGAAGCATCCCTCTTGGCGGCTTAACCCCTCACGCAGGTACCGTCACCGCTCGCGCAATGCGGTGTCCGACTAGCCGCTCCGCCACCGGAAGCGGATACCAGGCCGCGCCCCGCACCTCCGACTCCTGAATGCACCCCACATCCGCCCGCGTCGTCACGAATGAGTAACCGAAGTCAAGATGGAAGTGCTCCGGCTCGTCCTTCGCCGGCCGCGCCGGAACCCTCCCGTACTCGACGTACACCGGAATCGGAGAGGCGAGGACGAGACTGCCGGAATCAACACCGGTTTCCTCCACCAACTCCCGGACGGCCGCACTGATCAGCGTGGAATCTGTCGGCTCGACATGCCCTCCAGGCTGCAAGGGGATCCCGTAGGCACGGTGATCGACAAGAAGCACGTCCGCGCCGTTACGCACCAAGAGCGCGCCGACAGTCACGTGCATCGAGAAGTTGTATCGTGAGGCGAAACCCGACCCCTCAGCCAGCAGCCTTACCGGCTCGGACAGCGATGCCGCTTCGTCCGGATAGCACTCCAGGTAAGCCGAAAGCGCCGTCGAGATATCCGAATCACTGATCGCCACGGACTGCCTCCGCTCCAGCCCGAAAGCACCGCTTCCCCGGGTCGCCTGCTGTGTTGTGGAATTCGAGACCTGACACCGGCAGCTCCAAAATGCATGGCTCATAAGGGTACTCGCATTCTACTAGTGCACCTGAGCGATGAACGCGTGCCACGCCGGCAGGTAACAGGCAGCAAGGCGACCGCCGCGATCGGTTGATGCCGGCAGCATCACCAGCGGTCGGTACATCCGCCACGGCAGCTCAGCACGAGCCAGCTCGAAGAGTGCTTTCGGGCGGGGCCTTCATCCCCGCCTCTACCGCCCAGCGGCCATTGCGGGCTGCTCAGTTGCCGGCATAGGCCATTCGTCGCCACTTCGGCACGGGCGCATCGCACCGCCACAGCTGATGCCGCCGGCATCACCTGCGAGGGCAACTCAGCGCGATGCCCTCGTACACAGTCGATGACCATCCGGCGTCAGTGGAGGGGCAGCGGGCCTATCGTGCGGGTTGGCCCCGTGATGCGTCCCCGTATGGGTTGGTGATCAGCCGCTCCAGCCGTTCCTGCCCTGTGCCCGTGAGCACCACAGTCAGAGCACGGCGATGGGGCACTTGACGCATGACGCTTTGCGCGAGGAACTGGTTGATGGTGTCTCTCACCGCGCCTGCGGGCACACCCGGCACGGTGTCAGTTAGCTCGCGTACCATCCAGGAACGGCCGGGATGGCGCAGCAGAGCGTCGATGATGCGCCGACGGTTGTCGGTCAGCTGCCGGCCGGACAAGGCATGTCCTCACTCGGCGTGCGATGGCGGGACACGCTGTGTCTGCTCGGCGGCCGGTCCGGGTCCGTGCCCGGTGCCGTCAACCTGGCGAGGCGACGACGGTGGCAGACAACCGTTCTTGGCTCGGGCACCATCGCATGTCCAACTGCGCGAGCGGCTGGGCCTCGCTCGCACCCGCCTGGCCAGCTCAAGGCCGGCCCCGATCGTAAGCCGGAGCCGGTGGGGAACGTAGGGCGGTCCAGGGCAGCAGGACTGCGGTGGTGAGTAGCAGCGCGGCGAGGACCGCGATAGCGGTGCGGATTCCGGCTGCGGCGGCGAGGAGTCCGGCTGCTGCGATGCAGATGGGTTGGACGAGTTTGTTGGTCATGGCCCAGGCGCCGACGACGCGGGACAGGTGGGTGTCGGTGGTGACGTTCATCCGGTAGGTGGCGAACGCCGGGTTGAACACGCCGGCGCACAGCAGCAGCGCGCCGTCGGCGACGATGATCAGGACGAGGCCGCCGGTGGTGTCGGGTGCGAGCAGGATCGGGCTCATCCACAGGCAGCGGGCTGCCCCGGCGATGAGCAGGGTGCGGGTCAGGCCAGCGCGGCGGATGATCGTCGGGGCGAGTAGCGAACCGAGGATCCCGGCGGCGCAGGGTACGCCGAGGGCGAGCCCGTACTGGAGGGGCGTGAAGTGCAGGTCGCGCAGGAGGTAGACGGCGATCAGCGGGGTGGAGGCCGTGATGCAGCCGCCGAAGAGCATCGCGTTGGCGAACAGCATCCGCAGTGGCGGATGGGTGAGGATGTACCTCCAGCCGCCGACGGTCTCGGTCAGCCATCGCCGGTCCTTCGGCGGCTGGGGTGGTGGCGGTTCGCGGTGGCGGATCCGCCGCCAGCCGAAGGCGGAGAGCAGGAAACTGGCGGCGTCTGCCAGGACCGAGGCGAGTGGGCCGGTCCAGGACACCAGCAGCCCACCGACTGGCGGCCCGAGGGTGCTCGCGGTCCAGGTGGTGCTCTCCAACCGGCTGTTCATCGTGGCCCGCTGGTCGATGGCGGTAAGGGTTTTGAGGTAGCTGTTGCTGGCCGCCAGCGACACGATCGTTGCGGCGGTCTGCACGACGGCGACCGCGCACAGGTGGGCGTAGGTGAGCGCACCGGCCGCCGCCGCGGCCGGCACGCTGGCCAGGGCGGCGAAGCGGGCCAGGTCGGCGCTGATCATGGCCGGTCGTTTGGGGCGGAACTCGATCCACGTCGCCAGTGGCAGGGTGACCGCGACACCGGCCAGGCCGGCCAGCGCCGCGAGCAGCGACACCTGCCAGTCGGTGGCATGCAGCACGAGGATCGCGACCAGCGGTAGCGCGCCGGCACCGACGCCGCTGCCGATCGCGCTGATCCCGTACGCCGACCAGTAGCGACGAAGGTCGCGCCGGTTCGCCTCGGGGTGGCCGGCGTCCGGGCCGATGACCGCCGCCCGGGTGTGCGATGGCCTAGGGCCGATGGTGTCGGTCATTGCCGGAACAAGCCGGTAGCGAGCGTCTCGTGTTGATCCATCTGCGTAGACCTCGGCTCTTCGTCGTCGACGCTACGCCTGTGGTTTCTGGCAGCAGAGGTCGGTGGAGTGGGTGCGGCGGTCGTGGTGTCACTGCCGCGTCGCGGGTTACGACTCATGGTGCTAAGGGTCAGGCTCTTGGCCGGGGTGATCGCCTGATCAGGCTGGTAGCCGTTGCAGGCGAGTAGGTGTTGGCCGTCTGGTAGGGCGACCGTCCAGGAGGGCAGCTCGATGCGATCGAGGCGGTTGCGCAGGTGCGCCATCAGTGCGCTGCCCCTGCCGGCGCGTTGGTGTTCGGGGCGTACGGCAAGGTACGCGAGGTGGTAGTGCGCCTCGCTGGGCTGCGCGCCGACGATGAGGTCGTCGAGCGCTGCGAAGCGGTCGGCGTGCGGGCCGGCGGCGGTGGTGAGGCGCGTGGTGTAGCTGGCCGGTGGCGGGAGCGGCCGGTACCGGTGAAAGCAGACCGTGGTGGCAGCGAGGTCGCTGGTGACGTGGACGTCGCCGTAAAACATGGCGTGTTCAACCCAGATGGCGGCGACATCGGTCAGGACGCGGCCGCGCTGCTCCTCGTCGGCGACCAGCCAGGCGGCGATGGGAGTGGGTTGGAGGGCCTCGGCGATCACTGCGGCAACGAGGTCTTTCTCTACCCATCGGGCGGTCCGGATTCGGTGCGTCACGTCGTGCTCCTTGCTGCTTATCGTCTCGCCGGGTTCGGTGGCCGGCGGCAGGGGACGGGGGGTCCGCTGCCGCCGACCACGGAGGACCGGTCGCCGTCCTACCCCCTAGGATCGGGGTGGCGATCTCGTCGGCGGCGTAGAGGGTTTGGCGGCCGGTCGGCTTGTCACCGCAGGTGTGTCACGACCGCGGCGGGGTGGTGGGTGACGTAGGGCTGTCGGTGGCAGCACGGCCGCGATCCAGCAGGAGGGTGTAGGAGAACAGACCGGGCCGGCGCCCGCGATCGATCCTCTCCTTCGCGGCGAGCAGTTCGCCGCTTGCCGGGTCGATGACCAACGTCGAGGTTGATCCGTCGGCGACAACCTGGAAGGACAGGCCGGGCCGGCCGGCGAGGTCGGTCGTCGTGCCCCGGTACGTGATGTGGGGGACGGTCGCCAGGACGCGCAGGGTCGTTGCTCGTTGCTGCGGGTCGAGGTGATGGCTGGTGGCCAGTCCGACGAAGCCGCTGGCCAGCATCCTCGGGTAGGCGGGCTCGTCGGCCAGTTGGGGTGGCGCCAGCAGTTTGGTCAGCTCGCCGGGGTCGGCCGGGACGCCCCCGGGAAGGTAGGGATGCAGCTGGCCGACCCGGTACTGGAGCGACTGCTGCGCGGCCCGGCTGAGATCGTGGCGTTCCTCGGGCGTGGGCTCGTGGTCCACGCCACGCAGGTCTGGTGCCCGGCGGATGATCTCTCGGCCGGACCCGTCTGCGTCGTGCCGCCAGCGCCGTACGTCGGTGCGGACGATCGTGTTGGTCGCGCGTGCCCATTGCTGAAGGTGCAAGTAGGTGTAAGGCAGTCCATCGGTGGTGTCGGCGGGTGTGGCGCTGATGGTGCTGGCGAGCAGGTCCAGGCGCTGCTGAGCGGTGAGCCCGGCGGCGGTGGCGGCCGTGGATGGTGTGATGGCCGGCTGCTGTGCGGCGGGCGGGGCGGCGTCCTGTCCTGGGGCGGCAGTGCCGGCGTTCTGGCACGCGGTGAGCAGGACGAGGCTGCCGCCGAGTAGCGCGGCAAGGCGGCGGCGGGCCGGGAGGGTCAGGTGGGTCATGGTTGTCGTGCCTTCAGTCGCGCTCGCGGGCGTGGATGACACGGCGTTCGTAGGAGCCCAGGAGCACGCGGGGGTCGGTCATGAGGTCGGCGAATCGGTTCGCGTCCTCGTGCGTGATGTCCAGGCGTGGACGAAGGTGGCTGACGACATCGGCGAGCAGCCGGCAACCGGGGCCGGCACCGGTCCAGGTTTCGGTGGCGCTGTGGATGCAGTGCTGCACCATGCCCTGGCTCAACAGCAGGGTTTCGGGATCGGCGGTCCACGTCGCGCCGTCCGGGCCGGTGAGGGCGTGGTGGACCTGCTGCATGACGGTGTGGATCAGGGTGCCGGCCTCGTCGTCAGGCGCCCGGTAGATCCGGGGCGGGGTGGGTGTGATGTCGGCGAGGACGAGCCAGCCGCCCGGGCGTAGGCGGGCGATCATCTGCTCGATCACGTCTGCCGGGTCGCGCAGGGTGCCGTGGGGCCAGCGGGCGACGATGTGGTCGTACCTGCCGGTCTGGCCAGGCAGGAGGTCCCGGTTCGGGTCGCGCTGCTGAACGTCGATGACGGCGGTGCCGGTGAGGTGGCTGGTGTCGGCGTCGACGGCGGTGACGGACCCGTAGCGGCCGACGAGCTGGGCCAGACGGGCGGTGATCTCGCCGGTGCCAGCGCCGATCTCCAGCACCCGCTGGTTGGTTCTGATGTCGAGTCGGTCCAGGACCGTGTGGATGCTCGGGTTGAGCAGCTGGTGTATCGGCCCGGAACGGGCCGGCAGCGTAGTTGTTGTCATGGCAATCCTCCGGTTGTCGGCGTGGCGGGTGATGCCGGCGGCATCAGGCGGCGCTGGTGGTGCAGGTCTCCCGGTCATGGCTGGTAGACCGCAGTGGCGGCGGGTACGTGCGGGTGCCAGCGCAGCTCGACGCGGTGTGGTGTGTGGACGAGGGCGTGATCGACCATGCGGAGCAGGTACTGCCGCAGGTCCGCCCGCGTGGACTGGTGCCACCGGTTGTAGGTGATGAGGGGGCGTTCGGTGGCGGTGCGCCGGTCGTGGGCGGCGGCGTGTCCGACGACGAGGGCCTCCAGATGTCCGGCGTCGTAGAGGGTGAAG
Source organism: Micromonospora sp. WMMD1274 (assembly GCF_049179035.1). Lineage (NCBI taxonomy): Bacteria > Bacillati > Actinomycetota > Actinomycetes > Micromonosporales > Micromonosporaceae > Micromonospora > Micromonospora sp. WMMD1274. The sequence goes on along the minus strand of NZ_JBMHMG010000003.1, from coordinate 26,052 downwards.
CAGAAGCAGACGTAGAAGCGCCTGCTCGCGCAGGTGTAGGGCTGAAGGCGCTGCCAGCAGGTGGTGCAGCTGGACAGGTCGGTGAGCAGCCACAGGCTGGTGTCATCGTCGTCGGTCACGGCGTCACCAGCCGCATGGTGGGTGGGGTGGTTGGCGACAGTGTCCGGGTCAGCGTCGCCAACCACCCGCCGCCACCCGCAACGGGGTGTGCGGTGCGGGCGGCGGTGTCCACCGGGCGCGGCCGGACCGTCGCGCCGGGTGGACGTCGGTGAGGCACGGGGGTGGCCTCGCCGGGTCGGTGGTGATCGCGCGTCGCGGTCATGACGGTGTCGGTGTGGTGGTCGGGACCGTGAGCAGGTCATGGAGTTCGGTGGGGTACTCGCGGATGTCGGCTGTGGCGACGTGACGGACGATGCGGGCACGGTCCAGGACGGCGATGTCATGCGCGACCTGGCAGGCCAGGGCGAGGTTCTGCTCGGCGAGCAGGATCGCGGTGCCTTCGGCGGCGAGGCCGGTGATGATCGCCGCGAGCTGCCCGACGACGGCGGGCGCGAGTCCTTCGGACGGCTCATCGAGCAGGAGCGCGTCCGGGGCGGCGATCAACGCGCGGGCCAGGGCGAGCATCTGCTGCTCGCCCCCGGAGAGCTGGTGAGGTCGGTGCTGGCGCCGCTCGGCCAGGCCCGGGAACAGGTCGAGCACCTGGCAGGCATCGACGGTCCTGGAGCGGGTGGGGTGCGGTCGGGGCAGGGCGAGGTGTTCGTCGACGGTGAGTCCGGCGAACAGGCGACGGCCTTGGGGGACCATGCCGATGCCGGCGCGGGCGCGACGGCGGGTGTCGCAGTCGGTCAAGGGCTGTCCGTGCAGGAGGATGCCGGTGCCGGGTTGGGCGGGGTGTAGGCCGGCGATGGTGTTGATCAGGGTGGTCTTGCCGGCGCCGTTGCGGCCGACAACCGCGGCCACCCGGCCGGCCCGCACGTCGAGGGTGATGTCGGTGAGCACCGGCGCCCCGCTGTAGGCGGCGCCTAGGTTGCGCACGCGCAGGACTGGCGTCCCGGCCACGGCCGCCGTGGTGGCAGGGCTGTCGGGTGCGAAGCTGGTGGGGGCATCGGCGCCGAGGTAGACGCGGCGCACGTCGGGGTGTTCGCGGATCTCTGAGGGGGTGCCGGTGGCGATGTGCTGCCCGTGGTGCAGCACGGTGACCATGCCGGCGACGGCGGCGACGAAGTCGAGGTTGTGGTCGACCAGCAGCACTGTCATGTCGTCCGGCAGCGCGCGGATCAGCTCGGCGAGGCGGGTGATCTCCCCGGCGGCGAGACCAGCGGAAGGCTCGTCGAGCAGCAGGAGCCGGGGTTCGGCGGCAAGCGCCACGGCGATCTCTAGGCGGCGCTGGTCGCCGTAGGCGAGCTGGCCGGCGGGCCGCTCGGCCAGCTCGGCCAGACCGACCTGGGCCAGTGCCGCGTGGGCGGCCGCCACGGCATGCGGTTGGGGCCGCAGGGCGGTGAGGCGCTGGCCGGGGACGGCGAGCAGCACGTTCTGCACGGCGGTGAGCGGGCGGGCCAGCGCCGGGTGTTGCCAGGTGCGGGCGATTCCGGCGCGGGCCCGGCGGTGCGCCGGCCAGCCGCTGATGTCGTGTCCGGCGTAGCGGATGCGCCCGGAGGTGGGGCGCCGGGTGCCGGCGACGAGGTGCAGCAAGGTGCTCTTGCCGGCGCCGTTGGGGCCGATGATGGCGTGCCGGGCCCCAGGGGGCAGCTCGACGCTGACCTCGTCGACGGCGCGGCGTGCGCCGTAGGAGCGGCTGACCGCCTCCAGTCGCAGGAGCGTAGAGGTCATGGTCGCCTCCCGGACAGTCGGGTCGTGAGGCCGGCGCGGCGGTGCCGGGGCAGGTATGCCAGCAGCAGGAACGCCAGGCCGAGCAGGGTGGGTCCGTGGCCGCCGAGCAGGCCGCCGATCCAGTCGCGGGCGGCGACGAGGAGGATCGCGCCGGTGCAGGCGCCGGTCATGCTGCCGGATCCGATGAGCGCGGCGGCTAGGGCGAGGGCGGAGACGCCCATCGCCGCGTCGGCGGGCGACACGTACCGGGTGGCCGCGATGGCCAGCGATCCGGCCGCTCCGGCGACGGCACCGGCGAGCACGTAGGCGGCGAGCAGCAGCCGGCCGGTGTGGTGCCCGGCCGCCTGTACCCGGGGTTCGTGGGCGGCGATGCCGCGCAGCAGCAGGGCAAAGCGCGTGCGGACGACAGCGGCGACCGCGACGCCGATGAGCAGGGTGCAGGCCAGCACGTACAGGTACACCCAGCCAGGTCGCACCATGGTGGGCAGGCCGGGCAGCGCCACGACGGGCGGAGCGTGAACCCCTTCGCTGCCGCCCGGAGCCCACTGGTTCGCCGCAGCGTGCACGAGTTCACCCAGACCGAAGGTGACCATCAAGAAGGTGGTGCCCCGGGCGCGCACGGCCAGCAGGCCGGTGACCGCGGCGGCGACCGCCCCGGCGGCGGTAGCCGCGAGGAGTTGAACCGGGCCGAGGCTGGTCAGCGTGGCGATGCTCGCGGCGGTGTACGCGCCGACGACCAGGTAGGCGGCTTGGCCCAGCGGTGCCAGTCCGGCCCAGCCGGACAGGAGTTGAGCGCTCATCGCGAGCACGGCCACGACCAGGGCGGTGGTGGCGAGTGAGACGAGGTAGGCGTTGACCAGCCACGGCAGCGCCATCGCCGCCACCAGGCCCGCGACCCCGGCTGCGGGCAGACTCCAGGACGGCAGGCGACCCGGGCGGCGGGAGCGGGTGCCAGTGGAGGCGGGGGTGGGGGTGAGAGTGGTGGTCATGCGGGCCGTCCCGGCAGTTCGGTGCGCTGGCGGATGGTCAGCGCGGCGAGCATCGCGGCGGCGAGCAGGAATGCGGCAGCGCCGGGAGCGAGGGCGACGCCGAGGGTGAGGATCTGCCCGACGCCGAGCGCGGCGAGCAGCGCGCCGCGAATGCTGCCGAGGCCACCGACGACGCAGACGATCAGCGAATAGACCAGGATGGTGGTGTCCACTCCCGGAGCGGGGCCGATGACCGGTGCGCCGAGCGCCCCGCCGGTCACGGCGAGGACTGCCCCACCGACCAACACCCCGGTCCGGACGATGCCGGTGCGCAGGCCGGTGGCGGCGGCCATGCCCGGGTCGGCGACCACCGCGCGCACCACCGCCCCGATGCGCGACCGCTCGACGAGCCAGAACAGGGCCACGACCAGCGCGAGGCCGACAGCGATGAACAGCAGCCGGTAGATCGGGTACTGGTAGTCGCCCAGGCTGACCGACCCGGCGACCGCCCGGGGCGGGTCAACCGAGCGCGGCTCCGCACCGATGATCGTGCTGAACTGGTCGGCGGCGATGTAGGCGATGCCGAGGGTGGCCAGCACCTGATCCAGCGGACGGCTGGTCAGCGGGCGCACCGCGGCGGCCAGACCCGCTCCCCCGAGCCCGCCGACCACCACTGCGGCGGCCAAGGCGAGGGCGAGGCCGGCCCAGCCGCCGTCGGCGAAGTGCCAGGCGAGGTAGGCGCCGGCGAGGTAGAGGGTGCCGTGGGCCATCGAGAACACCCCGGCCACGCCGACGATCAACGTCAGCCCGGCGGCGATGGTGAACAGCAGCAGCCCGTACGCGACACCGTCCAGCGCGGTGACCGTGTAGGGGTTGACGAGCCCGTTCAGGCCCACGGCACTCCTCCCTTCCGGGTGCGGTGGTGGTCAGGCCGTGGTGGGGCGGCGGCCGACGGTGGTGTGCATCAGGTAGCCCGACAACACCAGCTCCGGGTCCATCAGCACCTCCCGCAGCTCGGCCAGCTCGTCGCGGGTCATCCCGGCGTCGAGCAACGCCGCCTCGCGCTGGATCGAGTTGGAGCGGTGCAGCAGGCAGATGCCGGTGCCACCGCGCCACGACCGGGACTCGATGCGGCTGTCGACGTCGACCAGACCGGCGCGCAGCATCACCTCCGGTGCCCGCTTGGCCCAGCCCATGTCCGCCCCCCTCGACTCCCCGAAGGCGAGCAGCGCGTCATGGAAGCGCTCGATCAGCTCGGTGGCGCGAGGGCTGGGGCTGCGGCGGATCATGTCCCGCCACGTGCAGTCCCAGTCCGCCACCACGAGCACCCCACCCGGAGCGAGAGCCCCCACCAGCTCGGCGAGGACCTGCTCCCGCTCGGGCAGGTGCATCAGCACCAGCCGCGCCACGACCGCCTGCTGCGACCCCTCCAGCTCCATCTGACGGATGTCGCCGGCCCGCACGATCATGTTGGGCCCGGACGGGATGTGGCGGGGGTCGAGATCCACGGCGGTGACACGTCCGCCCGGGGCGACCTGCTCGGACAGCCAGGCGGTCAGCGTGCCCGCCCCGGCGCCGACGTCGGTGACGTTCCAGCCCGGCTTCAGCCCGACCTCGGTCAGGATCCGACGGGTGCCAGGGTCGAGGATCTCACCGAGGAACCGCAGCTGGTTGGTGGCCTCGTCGGTGGCGTTGTCGAACATGTACCCGGCGGTCTGATCGCCAGCGGTTCTCGTCGTCATCGTGTCTGTCCCTTCCGGGGTCAGGAGCCGAGAGTGGTCAGGGTTTGCACGGTGCGGTTGACCCACACCTGCCCGTCCTGGGCGACCTCGCGCAGGTAGTACGCCTGCACCGGGGTGTGGTTCTTGGGCCCGAACTGCCAGGCACCCCGGGGCGAGTCGATCGACCCGACCCGCGACAGCGCCGCCGTCAGCGAGCGCCCGGTCAGCTCACCACTCCCCCCGCCCACCGCAGCGGACGAGGCGGCCGGACTGACCGCCGTGGAGCTGCCAGGCACCGGCGACGCCGTGGGTGCTGGTGTGGCCGCCGTGGCGTCGGGGCGGGCGAGGGCTTCGGCGATGGCCTTGTCCAGCACGAGCGCCGCGTCCCACGCGCACACGTGGTAGAGATTCGGCAGCTTTCCATCGTTGGCCGCCGTGAAGCGGCGCACGAAGTCCCTGTTCGCCGCGTTGTCCAGGGTGGTGGAGTAATTCAGGGCCGTGTAGATCCCCTTCGCCGCCGGGCCCAGCGCCGCCAGCGACGGGCCTTCGGTGAGGAACCCCGAGGCGTACAGCGGCGTGGTGATGCCGTACTGCCGGTACTGCTTGACGAACTCCACCGCAGAGGCGCCGGCGTAGAAGGTGTAGACCGCAGCCGCATCGGATTCCTTGATCTTCGTCAGGTACGGGGAGAACTCGGTGGTCGGGGCCGGTGCCCACGGCGTCCACGTCGGCTCTCCACCCGGGTTGGCCAGCTTCCCGCCGGCCTTGCGGAACGGGTCGACGAACCCGTTGATCTGGTCGTGGCCACCGATGTAGTCCGGGCCGATCACCCACACTCGGCCCTCGCCGACCTTCTGGCGCAGGTAGCCGGCGATCGACGCGCCGGTCTCCTGGCTCAACCACGACGTCGACCACAGGTAGGTGGGATCCTCTACCGTCGAGGGGCGTCCGCCGGTGCCGATCAGCGGCACCCCGGACTCCTTCAGCAGCGGGTACAGGGTCTGCACCGTGTCCGCGGTCCCGCCGCCGACCAAGGCGAGGACCTTGTCCTGCTCGATCAGCTTGCGCGCCGACGCGAGCGCGACCGCCTTGCCGTCACCCTCGTCGGCCTCGATCACCTTCACGGGTCGACCGCCGAGCTTGCCGCCCAACTTGTCCAGGGCCAGCCGCCACCCGGCGGCCTGGTCGTCGCCAATCGCCTTGTAGGGGCCGGACTTCGGCACGATCAGGCCGATGCGGATCTCCTCGCCGCTGGCGTCCGAGCCGCCGAGGCTGGACCCGGAGCATCCGGAGACAGCGAGAAGCAAGGCGGCGACGGCGGTGGCGATCGCTAGCCGCCACCGAGATCGGCCGGTGGTCTGTTGAGGGGTCACAGGAATCCTTTCGTCAACGGGTTCGCGTCAGGGATGCGCCGGTACTGGCCGTGTTCAGGGGCGATGAGGTTGCTTCTCGCGGCCAGGGGTGATGCCGGCGGCATCACGGATGGGTGGCTGCCGGTGCGCTCGGCGGTGAGAAGGTGGTCCAGGACGGCAAGGACGGAGGCCGGCTCGGTGGCGTCGCAGGTCAGAACCGGGACGTGCGACGCGACCCGCAACGCCTCGCGGATCTCACGACGGTTGCGGGTGCCGCCAAGCGGCCGGTTGATCGCGACTACATACGGCAGGCGGCGGGCGTCGAGCCAGTCCAGTGCCGGATACGAAGCGGGCAGCCGTGTGGTGTCGACCAACACCACGGCGCCGAAGGCACCGGCGCTCAGCTGGCCCCACATCCACCACCAGCGCCGCTGATCGGGGGTCGTGCGCAGCGCGATGGTGGCGCCGTTAGGCAGCGCGGCGTAGCCGATCTCCCACACGCTGCCCGGCTGGCCGGCCAGCACCGCGTGGCCATGACTGGCGGCCCGCAGGAAGCAGGTCTTGCCCACTTCTGGGCCGCCCGCCACCAGGACTGTGACCACCGAGGCCCGGCCGTCTGTCACGCTGGTGTCCCTGTCCACGCTCATCACCGCCCGCACGCGAGTCAGCCGGCGGTGCGGGGTCCCGGCTTGGCCTGCTCGCCGATCCGGGCCGCGAGGGCCGCCAGTTCGTAGGCGACCAGGGACGGGTCGCAGTCGGTGCGGGCCAAGGCCGCCAGCGAGGTTCCGTCGGGCACCTGCTGCACCACGAGGATGCCGTCGTTCATCATCAGCATCTGGAACTGCACACCGCCGGTCTCCAGCAGGTCGGTGGCACCGCGGGCCAGGCTGACCAGACCGGACACGATCGCGGCGAGCTGGTCACCCCGGTCGCTGTCCAAACCGGCGGTGCTGGCCAGCAGCAGCCCGTCACCGGACACCGCGACGACATGGGCCACGGCCGGAATTTGCCGGGCCAAGCCGTCCAGCACGATCGAGAGCTGGGGATTGCGGGGTGTGGCAGTGGTGACGCTCATCGGCGTTCTCCTGTCGAGAGGGGAGGGGTGAGAGACGCGGCCCGCAGACCGCGTAACGTGCCGGCGACCTGCGCCCGGATCGCCGCAGGATCGATCGGCGCGGAAGGCTCGGAGTGGGTGCGCTGTGTCGGTATCCCGCCCGGCACCACGTGCGCTTGGGGACGACGCCGTGGCAGACCGGACGTGGTACGCCCATCGGTAGCCGGCTCAGCGGTGGTCGCCGCGGCCTGCCAGCCCGCGTCGGCCGCGGTTCGAAACCCACCGTGCCCGTCGCCGTTCTGCGGCCACAGCCACGGCGACCGGGCCGCCATCTCCCGAAACATCGGGGTATCCGCCGGCCGGGCAGTGCCCGCCGGTAACGGAAGCGGACCTCGCTCGCGGCGCACCAGCGGCAATTCCATCGTCGCGTCCGACGGCGGCACCGTCGGGGACGACTGGGTGGGCCCGGTCCAGCCGCTACCGGTTCGCGGAATGGGCGGCACCGGCGCGGAACCCGCATTGACCGGCGGCGCAAACGTTTGCTGAGGCCGTCGCTGGATCTGGCTGGGAACGACAATCTCCCGTACGTGCACCCGGGTCACGTACTCGGCCGGTACGGTCACCTCGGCCGTGATACCGGTCGGCCGGCTCGGGTTGAGCCGCACCTTCACGCCGAACTCGCGGGCAAGGCGGGAAACCACGACCAGACCCATCTGGTCGGTGACCGCGACCTCCACCTCCGGGCTCGCCAACAGCGCGTTGGCACGCTCCAACTGCTCGGGGACCAACCCGAGACCAGAGTCGACGATGAGGATCTGCACGTCGCGCCCGGCCCACACCGCGAACACCCGCACCTGGTCGGCGGAGAACCGGGTAGCGTTGTCCAGCAGCTCCGCGAGGATGGACTTGACCGCGTCGACCGCGCGGGCGTCCATCTCGACCTCGACCAGCCGCTCCACACTGATCCGGGCGAAGCCCTCGGTTTCCGACAACGCCGCGTTGATGAGGTCGCCGAGCTCCACCGGCTGTCGCTGCACCTGGCCCGGGCCACCACCGGCGACGATCAGCAGGTTCGCGCCGTAGCGGCGCAGACGAGTTGCCTGCTGGTCAGCGTCGAACACCCTGGCCAGCCGGTCCGGATCCTCCTCGTCCCGTTCGAGGGTGTCGATGCTGCCCAGCAGCTGCTCCGTCAGCGCCTGCACCCGCCGCCCGATCGACGTGATCATCGCGCTTACCAGAGCCCGGCCTCGCGCCTGATCCACCGTCGCGTCCACCGCCGAGCGCAGAACCCCGTTGAAGGCGTCTGCGACCCGGCCCACCTCGTCCCGGCCGACCACCGGCACCGCCACCCCGCCAGCACCCTCGGCCAACCGCTGAGCCTCCGCAGGGTCCGAGGTCGCCCGCAGCCGTCCGACCAGGCCCGGCAGCTCGACGTCCGCGACCCGCCGCGCACCCTGCTCCAACATCGACAGCTGGCCAACCAACGACCGCGCCACCCGCAACGCGGTGAGCACGGCAACGGCCAACATCACCGTCAGCACACTGGCCTGCACCACCGCTGCGCGAACCTGCTCCATCCACAGGTCATCGGCGGCAGCCCCAATGTCGCCGTTTACCGTCGACTGCACCTGGGCCAGGAGGTCCGCCCGGGTGGTCATCACCCGGCTCCACTGCTCAGCACCGCCCGGCAGCCGTACCGGCTCGTACACGCCGGTGCCCGACACCGCCCCGTCCAGCCGTACAGCCGCCAGCACGTCCGGGCCGGTCAACGTCCGACCCACCAATGCCTGCCACGACGGCCGCGCCAACGCGTCGAACTCACGCAGCGCCTCGTCCTGTGCAGAGCGAGCGGCCACAACCTCGGCATGTAGCGCCGGGGTCAACCGCCGCGCCGCCAACGCCTGCAACACCGCCACCTGCTGCTGGCCCACCGACTCCCGAGCACGCGACAACGCCGCCGACGCTCGTATCTCATCCGCGAGCTGAGGAGTCACCCCGCTCTGCGCTACTGCGGGCAGCAGGTCGTCAAGATCAGCGATTACCCCTCGGTAACCGAAGGCCACCGCCGACAACGATGCCAACCCATCACCGCGCACCCGCTGCCGCTGCGCTCCCACGTCTCTTAAGCCGGCGTCCACCCTGGCCAACGCCGCTCGCACGGACTCCGGGATGTCATCAAGCCGGTTGCTCTGCTCGTCGAACCGGGATACCGCTCGATCCGTGTCCTGGACCGCGCGCTCGAAAGCGGCTGGCGTGACAGTCGAGCCAGGCAGCAGCAAACCCACCGCGGCGATCCGCTCGACCTGTAACCGCTGTGTCACCTCTGCGCCGGCTGCGCTAGCAGCGAACATGTCTCCCGCGCGTCGCGCAGCTCCAGCCTCCTCCACCGAGGACCAAAGCCCGAACCCTGTCGAGAGCACCGCAGCCAGTGCGGTCGGCACCACAATCAGGGCCGCCTTGACCCGGACAGGCATGTCGGCCAACCGCCTTGTTCTCACGGCGGAGCCCTGCCTCGCAGTCCTGTCCAACCCCACTCCTGTAGTCGTGCCGCTGACGTCGGACCGCCAGCTGCTGGGGAAACGGCTCACGCCGACCGCCGCTCAATAGCCGTGCTGGAGGGTGAGATCGGCCCTCCGCACGAGCGGCACCAGCCGCTGGATCTCTTCCTCACGAGCCAGCCGGCGGCGCCACCGAGGACCATCCCGACCAGGAAGACGGCGAGCAGCACTGCCTCTCCCATGAAGTGCTCCTCTCGACACCGCAACCTGGACGATCGGATCCGGTCAGCTCACGGGGCGGGAAACCAACGCGTCACGGTCCGCTATCGCCCTGGTGGCGAACGTCACCTGCCGACCAACGGTGGCCTACCGGCTGATGGCGAGGGAAGACGTTCAGGTAGGGAGGGATGGGGATGGTTGGGGATGGAGGGATGCTCAGCGCATCCCACACCATCCCGATCGCACAGGGTTACGGCACGGACAGTTCAGATGTACGCTCGGGCCGGCGACGTCCGCGTCTCTGCACAGTTCACTTTGGGCGTCAGTCGGAGGTGCTGGTGATCAGTACGTACGTCCGGCGGCTGCGGCTGGCGGCTGAGCTGGCTGCGCTACGCCAGGAGCGGCGGATGTCATCCGAGGCGTTGGCCCGGGCGGCCGGTCTACCGCGGACTACCGTGTCGCGGCTGGAGAACGGCCGAATGAGGCCGAACCCCAACGACGTGATGAAGATTCTGGAGCATCTCAAGGTCACCGGAGAGGCATGGACCACCTTGCTGACCATCGCTCGACAGGCCAGCGAGCGAGGATGGTGGGAGTCGGCGGCCAGTGAGATGGGAGCCCGCCAGGCGCTGTACGCGAACCTTGAGGCAGGCGCATCAACCATCCGTGAATACCAGATGACACTGCTGCCTGGGCTGCTGCAAACCGGCGAGTTCACGCGGGCCCGAGCGGGCGTCGACAAGGCCGACTGGTCGGCGCATTTTGATCCCGATCAGGCGGTCGAGGCGCGTATCGGACGGCAGCGAGTGCTTCATCGCCCGGACGGCCCTACCTACGAGGTGGTCATCGATGAGCTGGCGGTCCGCCGTCCTGCTACTGCCCTTCCGGTTCTGCGGGATCAGCTGATCCACATCGCTAATCAGGCCACCACGGACGCCAAGATCAGTGTGCGGATCCTGCCCGTCGACGGCCAGATCACCGGCCACATGGTGCCGCGCTCAGGGTTTTCGATCTACACCTACCCGGACCCGCAGGACCCAGTCGTCGTCGCCGTCGACACGGTCACCGACGACCTCGTGCTGACCAGCCCTGATGCCGTGAACCACTACCTTGACCTGTACGAGCGGCTGAGCGATGCCGCGCTTGCACCACAACAGAGCGTGCGGTTTCTACAGGAGACCGCCGAGAAGATCACTGAGCCGACAGGAAGAGCAGCGTGAGAGACCCGAACTTCACCAACTGGCGGAAGTCCACCAGAAGTAGCGGCGGCGCCAACTGCGTCGAGGTTGCCCATGACGCGGCCACGGTCGGCGTCCGGGACACCAAGGATCGCACCGGAGGGACCCTCCTCTTCCCGACCGATGGATGGCGTGCCTTCCTCGGCGACGTACGCGAAGGCGTGTTCGACCCTTCCTGATCTATAGCTTTCGAAGCTCTTCCTGCTAGTTGGGCCGGCCGCACCAAGGCCGGCCCAACTGTCTTGTTCGGAGAGCCAAGACAGCGATCAGGCTCGACCTCACGCAGGGCTTGAGAAAGTGTGACGCACAGTGCCATGCTGTCCCAATCACGGCAACTGAACTGTTCAAGGGCTGCGCGGTTCGAAGCAGCCTGACGCTGACCCCGGGGCCGCATAGTGAAGAACCAGCTACTCCGCTCGGCACGTGAGCGCATTCCCTCTCGCCGGCATCCCGGAGAGCCCATGTCTCGATCCGAGCTGGCAGCGCTGGTCAACGAGGTGCTGTACCCGGATCCGCATCGGCGCAGCCGTAGCGCCTTCAACGCCAACTACTTGGGCAAGCTCGAAGACGGACTAATTCATTGGCCCAAGGCGGAGTACCGAGCCGCCCTGCGGGCCGCCCTCGGCGCGCAGCGCGACGAGGAGCTCGGCCTCTATAATCCGCGCGCTGCGAACTCGGCTAACGTCGATAGCGTGGACCGACGAGACATGCTGGGCATGCTGGGGGTGCTGGTGGGAGCTGGCGTCGTCAGCTCTCCCGCGATGACGCTGCTGGGAGCCGAGCCATCACACGAACTACCGCAACGGATTGGCCGCGAGCACATCAACCAGGTCGTCGAAGCGGCGGACATCTTCGAGCACTGGGATAACAGTCACGGTGGCGCCCTCGCCCGTGAGATCGCCGACGACAAGCTGCGTCGGCTCGCGCAGCTCCTCCAACGCTCGTGCCCGCCGAAGCTCCACGCCGACCTGCACACCGCCATGGCACAGCTAGCCGGTGTGGTCGCGTTCATGCTCTTCGACGCCTACGAACACGATGCCGCGCGGAGGAGATTCGCCTTCGCGCTGCAATGCGCGGAGGTCGGCGGGAACTGGCACCAACGTGGCCTGCTGCTGTCCTACATGGCTCGCCAGGCTATCTGGTGTGGGCAGCCCGACGAGGGCCTCACCTACGTCGAGATGGGGCTCGTGCGAGCCGAACGGCTGACCGCGACAGAACGCGCCATGCTTCATACCGTCCGCGCTCGCGCCCTGGCCAAGCTTGGTCCGGCTCGTGCCCAGGATGCGCTAGCGGCAGTAGGAGCGGCAGACGAGGCATTTGCTCACTCGGAGCCGGTCGACGACCCGCCCTGGATGCGCTTCTACGACGAGGCCCAGCACCACGGCGACACCGCTCACGCGCTGTACGACGTTGCCATGAACACCAAGCTTCCAACCGAGGCCACGAGCCGATTCCGGTACTCGGTCGAGCATCACCAGCCAGAGTTCGCACGCTCCAGAGCGATCTCCCGCACCAAACTTGCCGCCCTCACCATGGCCCAAGATGATCCTCACGAAGCCGCGCACATCGGTCAGCTCGCGCTCAATGACGCTGGCACCGTTCGCTCTCTCCGCGCCGCTGAGGATCTTCGCGAACTGCATCGCCTGGCCGGGCCTCACACGGGCATCCCCGAGGTTCACGCGCTGCGCACGCAGATTCAATCAACGGTCAGGGCGGTTGCATGACCGAGGCCATCGCAGCGCTCACCAGAGCCTGCCAGCAGGTCGGGCTCGACGCCACCGGCGCTGAGCTGGTCCGGGCAGGGGAAAACGTCCTGTACCGGCTTCCCGGTGCCGTCGTCGCCCGCGTTGCGCGACCCGGACAAACAGACGCAGCAGCCAAGGAGGTCCGGGTCTCTCGGTGGCTGCAAGAGTCTGGCATCCCTGTCGTCCGAGTCGTGCCCGGCATTGCCCAGCCAGTACAGGTCGACGGTCGAGCCGTGACATTCTGGCGGGAACTGCCCGACCACCGCGAGGGAAGCGTCGACCAGGTCGCGGACATCCTTCGGCAGATCCACCGACTCCAGCCACCACCGGATCTCGCCTTGCCGGCGTTGGCGCCGTTCGTACGGCTCAAAGAACGCATCGCCGAGACCACGGTCTTCAACACCGACGAGCGCGAATGGCTCCTTGCTCACCTTCAGCGCCTGACCGAGCAGTATGAGAACCTGCCCGTTGGTCTTCCACCTGCGGCGGTGCACGGCGACGCCTGGGGCGGCAACATCGTCGCCACCGCAACCGGTCCGGTCGTGCTCGATCTGGAACGGTTCGCCTACGGGCCTCCTGAATGGGATCTTGCATCCATTGCCGTTGACCACTTCACGTTCGGTTCCCTGTCGGCAGAAGAGTGGGCGCAATTCTGCACACGCTACGGCCACGACGTCACAGAGTGGGAGGGCTACACAGTCCTGCGCGACACGCGGGAGCTGCGAAAGGTCACGTTCGCCGCGCAAATGGCCGCCCAGCATCGCCACCTGACCGGACAAGCACGTTACCGGCTGACCTGCATACGCGGCGAAAAGGGGCCCCGCCCTTGGCATTGGACGCCGGTTGCCTGATAGGCCAGCCAGCCCTCAGTGAATGCGGCCGACCGCGCGGCGCGGTGATGCCGACGGCATCACCGCACCGAACGAGAGCCGCATGTGACACGGTGCTGCACCGGTCCGCCGCCTTCTACGACGAGGGCACCGCGCTCCGCGGCCCGGCACGCCCTAGCGATAGTTGTCGATGCTGATCCTGTCGCGCCAGCAGGCATCCGTGAGCTTGGCCTTGTAGGAGTTCCCGTAGAGGCCATAGACCCGGCGGTTGGCGTCGTCCCTTCCGCTGGCCACCGTCACGCCGGTGACGGTGTCCCAGACCTTCCAAGGCGACCCCTGGCAGGCGGGGCCGACATGGACGTCGATGAAGTGCCCCGAGGAGTTGGCCGGGATGGACCCGGTGGTGCACGTCCGGTACCAGCCCCCGTAGAAGTAGGGCGCGGTGCAGCTCGCCGAGGCGGCGTGCGCGGGCGTTGCGGCGACGCCGAGGGTCGCGGTGACGGCGGCCCCGGTGAGCAGTGCGGCCTGTAATGGGCGGGACTTGCGGATGACGCTGCGCATCGATACCTCTTTTCCCCCGAATGGAGGGCCCGTCCGTAAGCGCAGGAGTGGAGGGCAGCTCGGGCCCGAATTCGTTGTGCTCGCTGCCGAAGCGCGCTTACGGCGGATTCAGCCTCGCCGGGGTGATCGCTCGCTCACTAGCCCTCGTTGCTAGAGCTCGGGGCAGTTGAGCTACCCGGCCGAGGCCAACTGTCAGTAGCCCTATTGCGCGTCGCTAGCGACGCGGTCACGCGTCTCGGAGCCTGAGCTCAGCAGCGATGCCAGCTTGGCCCGCTCGCAGGAGGAAGGACGCGCATGCGTGCATGCACCGGTTCGCCGAAGTCACGATCCACCCGCTGATGCCGGCTTTGATGAGATCGTCTGTCCTCGCTGGCATGGCGCTATGTGCGGTCGCTCAGCTCATGCTGGGAGCGTCGATCGTTTCGACTCGGCTGCTGCTGGACTACCCGGTGTTCGCCGGTCAGGCGATCCGGTACGCCATCGCCGCAGTCGCCCTAGCCGCAGCCATGCTCGTCTCCGTGGCGTTGCCCGGCACCATGCGGTCAGCGACCAACGTCTGTCTCACACGCGGCGAGTGGGGCTGGTTGGCCATCTTGTCCGCCGCAGGATTGGCCGGTTACAACACCTGCCTCGTGGTGGCGCTGCGCCACGCGGACGCGGCGACCGTATCGACCGTGGTCGGCGCGGTGCCAGTGGCGGTTGCCATCCTGGCACCGCTCATTCGTCGACACGCTCCGAGCGCGCGTCTGCTCGTGGCCGCAGGAATCGTCGTCGCGGGAACCACACTGGTCCACGGCACCGGGCACGCCAGTCCGCTCGGCCTAGCAGCGGCCGTCGGAGCGCTCCTCGGCGATGTCTCCTTCGCGCTCGTCGCCGCCAAACTGCTCCCCCGGATCGGCCCGGTGCGGCTGTCAGCGTACAGCTGCGCCCTCGCGGTGCCGTTGCTGACAGCGGCGTCACTGGCCGCTGGCGAACCGCCGTCCTGGCGACTGCCCACCCTCACGGAATGGCTCGTGCTGCTCTCCCTCGGAGTCGCCTTGACCAGCGTCGGCTTCTGGTGCTGGTTCCGAGGGATCCAGCTAGCGACCGTCGAGCATGGCGCGCTGACCGTGGGCCTAGTGCCGCTAGCCGCCATTACCACGATGACGATCCAGGATCACGCCATGCCGCCGGTGACGCAGGTTGGCGGGATCTGCGTCGTCGTGGTGGGGTTGCTCATCGGTGTGTCCGCGCGCTCGGGTTTCTCCGCCCGCAACCGCCCACGCCGAATCGTCACCACGGCGCGCGGCCCGGCCCACGGTGATGCCGCCGGCATCACCCCCCTCGCCCTGCCCCGTCAGCTATCCCCCGCCTACGTGCCGGATCACGCCTCGCACGCAGGCGTGGCAGCCAGTCCAGCCGGCACCACAGACGCCCCAGCTACCGCCTTACGTTAGCCGGTTCGATGGGCACCATCGTCAGCATGCGAACGCCGGAACATCCTTCAGGGGAGCAGTAGAGGATCCCCACCTTGACCGGTGCGCCGGCCATGACCCTGACACCTCGCACCGGCGTCCCGTCGTCCTCGACGCTGGGGAGGTTGTCCCAACGCCACCGCACAAGATCATTTACCGCCATGATGTCCCGGATGACCTCGGCCAGCGCCGTGTTCTCAGGGTCGCGTATGTAAGCGAGGCGTAGCTGAGCCAGGAGCGCCGGCACCCACTCCTCTTCCCACCGGTCGAGCTGCTGCCGCGCGGACGGGTCCGTGAACGCCCACCGCATCAGGTTAGGCGCATCGCTCCTCAACCACGGAAACCAGCTCGCCGATCGAGCGTTGTGCGCCCGAACGGTGAAGGCGTTGTCGACGACCATGCACGGGTACGGCTGACTGCGCACGAATCTGCCCATCGCCGAGCTGATCCGCGGCGGGTCGGCGGGCTTCTGCTCTCCAGCCGGCACACGCCCGACGGCTAGGCGGTACAGGACCTCCCGCTCGCGGTCGCTGAGCCGCAGAACGGCGGCAACCCTGTCGAGATAATCGTCGGTGTGCCTACCGCGCCCACGCCCTCGTTCCAGTTCTCCGTACCAGTAGGGTGTGCTTCCCAGCGCATAGGCGATGTCGTACTGGCTTACGACCTGCTTCCGTCGACGTGGGTACGGGTCGACCACCGGCAGGTCAGCCGGGGTCAGTCGTCTACGCCACGTCCTCAACAGCGCGGACAGCTCTGCCTGCGGATCGCGCAGCCGCGCAGGCGGGCCAGGAGCTTCTATGGTCCGGCCTTCGGATCGTGCCTCACTCCTGCTGATGCGTCGACGGCCGATCCCTGGGTTCGCCCCGTACCGCCGCGCCACACTTTCCCGTGACAGCGTGCTGGTTGTCATCGCACCGACCAGCCCTCGTCAACTGGCCGCTCCGCCGGATCGGGGCCGGCGGAGCCGGGCCGGGGCGGTCTCAACGCGTTGGACGGGTCGATCCCCGACAGCTCAGCCGAGATGTCCCACAGCAGCCGTGCGGCCCTCTCATCGCGTGAGGCGTCACTCGGCTGCTCCACACCGACGGGTCCTCGGGTGCGCAACCAGCGGCGGGGGCCGAGGTACGCGCCAGATGGCACGTCGGCGAGGCTAGCCGTGAGCGTCGGCTGAGCTCCCTGCGCCGCAGGCTGCGCCACCACCATCGCCAGGATCTGCAACCCCTGCGCCACCGAAGGACGGCCACCTCGCCGACGTGCCGAGTCCAGCAGCTGTGTGTCGGACCACCCGGGGTGGCACGCGATGCTCCGCGCAGAGCAACCGCTGGCCAGCAGCAGCCGGTGCAGCTCGTACGAGAACAGGAGGTTCGCCAGCTTGCTTGCCGCGTACGCCTGGTACGGGCGGTACACCTTTGGGTCGGGCCAGTCGTGCGGATCCAGCCGGGCAACGCGGTGCGCGGTGCTGCTGACGGTGACGATCCGGGGGTCCGGCGCCGTCAGCAACGCGGGCAGAAGAAGTCCGGTGAGCGCGAAGTGCGCGAGATGGTTCACCCCGAAGTGCATCTCGACGCCGTCGAAGGTGTCCCACCGCGGAACGCCCATCAGGCCGGCGTTGTTCACGAGGACATCGATCCGTCCGTGATCGTCCAGAACTTGGCCTGCCGCAGCGCGAACGGATTCTAGGTTTCCCAGATCCACTCGCAGTTGCCGAATGATCGCGTCGGGCTGTGTCGCCTTGATGGCCGACGCCGCTGCGCTCATTCGTCCTGAGTGCCGGCAAGCCATGATCACGGTCATGCCGGCGGCGGCAAGCAGGCGAGCGGTGTGGTACCCCACGCCGGCGTTGGCGCCGGTGATGACGGCCACCTTGCCCCGCTGGTCCGGTGCTGGCGATGGGAGGCGAGCCGGGCCGTGGGCTGCTCTGCTGGCCCTGCGTGTGTTCGCCGCCCTGTCGTTCGGGGGTCGGCGGGAGGTCGTTGTCATGGTCATGACATCTCTTGGATCGGCCAGGTTGAGCATCGCAGTTGTCCCCCGATTCGTGTCGCCTCTCGTGGTGGAGGTGGCCCGGCCTCTGGGGCGGTTCAGAGGCCGGGCCCGCCGGCGAGTGACCTCCACGTACGCCGGCGCGGTGAAAGCTGCTGGGGCTACGGCTTGCGCAGGTTGGCGAGCGTCTCGTGAGTCATGCGGCCAAGCGCTTCCATGACGGCCTGGTCGTCGCTGCCGGACGGCAGAGCGTCCTGCGTCCAGCCCACCGTCAGGTACAAGTTGCCGTCGAGACAGGCAAGGCGCGGGCCGAGCAGACTATCCACATAGACGTAGCTGTCCTGGCATCCACTCGGTACCTGACGCAGCGCTTCTTCCTCCTGCGCCACCGCCTTCAACCCGTTGAACCGCACCTCCGCGTGGTCATTCACCTCAACCATCAGGTTGGCCACGCCCCTGGGGCCGAAACCGACAACGCATCCCTTCAGCGGGCCGTCCGTGGCGTCGCGGCGAGGGTCGGCAACGACACCGAGCAGCTCCTCCAGCGGAGCCACCACGAAGGCGTCGCACGGGCGCAGCTGCGAGCCGTACCGCCACGGAGTCACGCTCGGCCCGGGCGACGCAGTCGCCTCAGCGGCCGAGGTCAACCGCGCGGACGCTCCGCCCTCGGAATCCCGATTTCTACCGCAGCCGGTGGCCGCCAGAATGATCACCGCGACCACCATCAGGACCGTCGCGGTGACGACACCGAACGCGCGTCGCGTACCGGCCGGGGCTGGCGATTCGCCATGGCTCAACGGACAGCCTCCTTGCGCTCTAGGGTGATGCCGGCGGCATCACTGGAAGGGCTGGTAGCGGCACCCCGCTCATCGCGAACACGGACGTGGGACACAGCCAGGACTGCGCCAGCCAGGCAGGCCAGCGCCACCACGGCGATCGCGACGCTCGCGCCCAGCGGGGGCATGAGCACCGACACGACTGCGGTTCCACCGGCTCCACCAGCGAATCCCGAGAAGTAGGTCAGTCCGACAGCCGTTCCCCGCCGATCCGTACGCAAGGCGGCCAGCGCGACGGTCAGCATCGGTTGCCCCAGCGCGAAAACCGCTGACGAGATGACCGTCGACGTGATCACCAATGGGCCGACCGAGTCTGATGGCACTAACCCCACGATCACCAGCGCTCCAGCAGCCAGCAGCAGCGCCTTGGCCGACGACCGCTGCCGGAGGGCCAGGCCGTGGGACACGGCCACCCCCGCTACCGCACACAGCACCAGCACCACGCCGCTGTTCAGCGGCGTCCATCCGGCGTCGGCGAGCAGGTGTCCGTCGGCGAGCACCACGGCAAACCGCGCCCCGTAGATGCAGCCAGCCAGCAGGCACACCCGCCTGAACTGGGCCTCGCGCACCAGTGCGGCAGGCACGAACGCGTCGGGCCGGCGCCGCGCTCGAACCCACAGGGCGAGCCCGCTGGCGGCCGCACCTGCGGCCAGCGCCGATGCAGTCGTCAGCGTCAGCACCGCGATCTGCGTCAGCCCGACCGTGCACGTCGCGAACACCGTCAACAGTCCTGCTCCGACAGCGTCGAAGGCAGCCGACGGCCTCCCCCGCCGATGGTGGTGTCGCGTTATCCACGGGACCGCCAGCACCGACAGGACGGGCAAGACCACGGCCGCGCGCCACCCGATCACCTCCGTGGCGGCTCCACCCGCGAGCGTCGCCCCGGCCAGGAACGTCGCCATCACCGCGCCCAACGCCCTCGCCACCGCGCCGCGATGCTCGGCATCGACGTGAGCTGCGATGGTGAGCACCACGGTCACGACGGCAGACGATCCGACAGCCAGCACCACCCGGCCGGACACCACCGCCTCCGGTGTCGGTGCCAGCAGACACACCACCGTGCCGGCGAGCAACAGCACCGCGCCGATACGGAGACAGGCCCGTGTTCCCCAGCGTTCGGTCAACGGCCCGAACACCGCAGTACCGACGCCGAGAGCGATGGCGTACCCAGACAACAGCCACACCGTGCTGACCGAGCCAGAGACGTCCGGAATGTAGGGCACCGCGACCGCCGCCGCCATGATGCCGAACGTCACCGGCCCGTAGAGCGTCCCCAGCAGCACGCCTAGCCGGGCGGGACGAGCACCGGAACCACCGGGTGCACGGTTGGCGGTGATGCCGCCGGCATCACCGCCGGTCACGCCGTGCCCCAGACGGAGTTGAGGGCGCCCGGTTGAAAACAGGGATGTCCTTGACTTCTTTGAGGTAGGCGGTTCCCGAGGTGTAGCCGGTGCCCGCCTCGTTGCCCAGCATCCGCACCGCGAGCGAGTAGTGGGTGCGACGCCACCCTGTCAGCGCGGCCGCGAAGGACGCCATGCTCTCGACGAGTTGGTCCTCGACGACCGCTGCGAATCCAGCCCGCTCCAGCTTCCCCACCTGGGACTGCACCGTGGCCTGCCCGGACAGCGCCCGCATCCGCGCCTGCGGCGCGGACTGGAAGGCGACCGAGTGTAGCCGGGCCAGTTCCGGGCGGCGGCACAGCGACTCCACCAGCTTGTAGCTGTAGCTCTGGATGGCACTGGCGCCCTCGGTCCACCGACGGAAGTCGCGGAACGCCGCGACCTGCATGGTGGCCAGCAGCGAGAACAGGGGTGAGGCTTCCCGCAGGATCCCGGTCGCCGCATCCAGCCGCGCCCCGCCGTGCACAGCATGCCCGTCGCCGAGGAGTTGAATAACGCTGCACAGGTCCACCGCCACCAGCGCGAACGTCGCCTCCCACGACTGGAGGACTCGGAGGAACAGGTACTCGTCGTGCACCCGGGAGACGGGCAACATCGACAGGGCGACCGCCTGGCGTTCGTCCCGGTTGAGGAATTCCTCGACGGCCCGCCACAGACGATCCGGGCGAACATCGTCCACGGCACCCGCCTGTTCAAGGCCGAGGCGGGCAAGCGCGGGTTGAAGCACGCGCATGCCGAGCCTGAGCCGCTTACGTGTCAGGCCAGATGCCGGCCGGAACTCCGGCAGCGGCTGTCGCTGGTCCTCTGCGGCGGCGTGCTCGAACCTCAACACGTCTGCGATCAACGCCACGACCAGCCGGTCCCGGCATCGCAACGCCGCCGCCGCGTCCACGACGATGTCGCCGCGGTCGGCGTCCGGCAGGGGAAGCAGCTCCAGCGCCAGATACGTGCGGTAGTCGTAGCGGCCGTCGGCCTTGTCGAGCAGCACGTTCAAGAACGAGCGCAGGAGACGGCCGCCAGCGTCGGGCCCGGCGACGGAGTTGGTCACCTCCCTGGCCTGTCCCAGCACCTCCAGCATCTGCGGCGGTACGAAGTGCTTCCCGTGCTCCCGCACGCTGGCGACGACGTCTCGATACGGAAAGTCGTCGCTGCACCGCTGACCCGTCAGCCACCGCTGCACCGCGTCGACGCCGTTCATGCCACCACTCCCTGTCGATGAGACCGGCGGCGCTCTGCCGCCCGGGCGTCGGGGAACTCCCCCAACAGTCGGCATGCCGTCTCGACGTCCTCTGCGGTGGTGAAGGCGTGCATCGCGAGCCTGACCACCCGGCCTCGCGGTGCGACCGCGACGTGCCGGTCTGCCAGCCACCGCGTGATGGCCTCCGGTGCGGGGTGCAGGACCGCCAGATGGGCGCCGTGCTCCTCGGGAGTCGTCACGAACAGGCCTTGCCGCGTCACCAGCTCGCGGGCGAGCCGCGCCATCTGCGCCACGTGACGTCGAACCTGCCCCAAGTCCAGGTCGGCGATCAGCGACAGGGCCGCGTTGGCGGCGTACACCGCTGGCACCGCTGGCGTCCCGACCTGGAACCGGCGCGCGTCGTCCGGCCAGTCCACCAGGTGAGGATCGAACCGGTGAGGATCGCGACGACCCTGCCAGCCGGTCAGACCCGGTACGCGTCCACCACTGGCAGCGGCCTCATACAGAGCGACGACCCCCGGCAGCCCGAGGGCGTACTTGCCGAAGCCGGCCACGAGGTAGTCACAGTTCCACTGCCGCACATCAAGCGGCTCCACCCCGAACGCCTGGTAGGCGTCGACGAAGACCTCCGCACCGGCATGATGCGCCGCCTCGACGATGTCGCGCACCGGCAGGCGCTGACCGCTGCTGTAGGTGACCGCGGGCACCGACACCAGGGCTGTGCGGCCGTCGATCGCCCGCAGGTAGTCGGTGAGGCACACCCGGCCGTCTCGGTCGCCGACGAAGACCACCTCGGCCCCTCGCCGGCGCTGCGTCAGCCAGGCGTGGGCGACCCCGGGGAACTCGGCGCTGCACGTCACGATCCGAGACCGCGTCGTCCATCCCCGCGCAGAGCCCACCTGGTGCGCGGCCGTTGACGCGTCGGCCAGCAATCCGATCTGGTGCTCCTGGGCCCCGAGCAACGCCGCGACTCGATAGCGCAACTGCGTCACCTGATGCTCCCACGCCTGCCACGTCACCGCGGGGCTCTCCATCGCGGTGAGCATGGCCAGCAGGGACGACTCGACAACCGGTGACCGGGGCGCGTGACTGCAACTGGCCAAATGGACGCGTCCGGCCAACGACGGCAGTTCACGCCGCACCGCAGAGCAATCCATCGGTGTCCGGGCCATCACGCCATCTCCCGCAGCGACGTGGCGCTGGTTACGACGGCGGTACGGACCGCCCACAGGTCGGGGAAGTACCTGTGGGCGGTCAGCTTCGCCAGGGTCCCGACCGGCGTGCCCTGGGTGCCGAACCCGCCGTCGCCGACGAGCCGGGCCGCAAGGAGGTAGTGCCGCATCCGCCACAGCGCCACAGCCTCGTCCCAATCCACCATCCGCTCCGCCAGCCGGTAGATCGGCTGGTCGGCCCGCCACCGGCACAGCTGCTCCAGGGAGACTCCGCAGTGTTCGCAGAGATGCTCGAATGCCTTTGCCAGCTCTCGCCCGGCCCGCCCGATTCCCACCCAGCCCGGCGACTGCGCACCTGACCCCGTGCCCAGCCGAGGTCGCATGACGGCGAACGCCATCGGCGAGAGGTGCTCGAACATGTCGAGCTGGCCGGTCACTGTCCGGATCGCGTCGGCCGCTTGGTGAACGAGCAACTCCCCCGCGCCCACATCGCCCGAACGCAGGTGCCACGCCGCCTCCTGCGACGCCTCCACCGCCACGCGTAACCACAGCTCGGTGCTCTGGTGCGCCACCTGGAACAGCAACTCGTCACGATGAGCACGCTCGGGTGCCGGCACCTGAAGCCGCAGCAGCTCATCCACGCGCATGTACCGGCTGTAGGCGTTCACGTCCGTCGTTCCCACGTAGCCATCTGGCGGCGCGCTGGCAGGACCGCCGTCCTCGTCGTCCAGGCCGTCGGGCGGGCGAGGTGTCGTGTGCACGCCTCCGCTGTGCGAACTCTGAGGTGCCATCTTCAGTGCCCCCGTTGTCTTCGTGGTCGGCGTCAGGCTGATTGACGGACCAGCTGGTCAAAACCATGGAGCGTGAGCCAGGTTCCGCAGCTCCTGACCAGCACGAGCCGCGGCGTCCGCCCTGCGCCGGGCAAGCCACCGCGGAGCTTGTCCGCGACCGGGCAGCCACAGCAGCAGAACGCCGTGGGCCAAGACGGCGGCACCCACCACTGCGCGCGGTCCCGCCGCCATTCGGTCAGCCATGAGGAAAGGAAGTGCCACCGCCGTCACGACCGATCCGCCGGCCGCAGCACGTAGTCCGGCGAGGCTGCCCGACATGGGGAGGGACAGGCCCGCGACGACCGAGACGAGCGCCAGAGCGAGCAGGACGATGAGCACGCCGGCATCCAGTGCCATCGCGCCGAACGGCGTGTTCGCGTCCCAGCCAGCAGCCAGGTACACGGCCGCGTCGGCGAACACCGTGGAGCCGGCGCAACACACAACCGTGGCCAGGCGGACCGCTCTCGGTGCCGATTCGTGGGGGCGCATCGTCCTGTTGACGACGGGGCCTTGGTGCTCCGGCAAGGTTGCGCTCCCTCAAGGCTGGCATTCGGGCTCAAATTCGGTACGGTAATCACGCCTGAAACATGAATACGGTACCGGGACGGGAGATGTCAACACGATGAGGAGTGAGCACGTAGTGATGCCGCCGGCATCACCGGGCTCCGAGCGGCCAGGCAAGACGGCGAGCGCGCCGTGCGCTGGCGGTCGTCTCACGCCGTTCACCACCCTGCTGAGGGCCGCCCGGCACCGCCGACGAGCCGGCCCCATGGCTGGGCTTTCTGCCGACGGCCGCCGTGGGTAGCCGAACTGACCGCGACCGCAGCACGGTGACCCTGCCCGGAGGCCCGGAGCTGACGGTGTATGCGGCTTGTGCCGACGATCTGCCGGCCGTGATGGAACTGCATCAAACCTGCTCAGCGCGCAGCCGGCACTGGCGCTATCTGTCGGGTGCGGTGCCATCACCCGCCCGCCTGCGTCGGCTGCTGGAGCCGGCTCGCGGAGTGACCCTGCTTGCCGCTGCGGGCGACGGCGCGATGGCAGCTGTGGTGGCGATGGCGAACCTGATCGCCGAGGGAGACCAAGCTGAGGCAGCGCTGCTCGTTCGGGACGACTGGCAGCGGCACGGACTCGGTTCGACCCTGCTGGTCTGGTTGCTCGGGCTCGCCAGCAGTAGCGGCTACGCCGCGCTCGTGCTGCACATGCACGCGGAGAACACCCCGATGCTGCGCACGGTCAGGCGGCTCGATCGCGCGGCCCTGACCGAAAGGGACGGCGCCTTTCTCACCTTCACCGTGCCAGTGGTCGCCACCAGCCGAAGGCCGCCCTGGTGAGGCGGCGACCAACGCCCGTGCGGCTCTCCCGCCAAGCGGAGCCGACACAGCGACAGCCAGCATCAGGACCAGCAGGAACGGGCACGACGTGACCGAAGGCAGCCTGCCGGTGATGCCGCCGGCATCACGGCTTGATGATGAAGCGGCCTTCCGCACCCGTGCCGCGTCGCGGTCGCCCACGCCAGTGACGGCGGCCAGCAGCTGCCCAGCGCACGCGCCCGGCGGTCCCACCGACGGCCCGGCTCGGGTTCTCAGCGACGCCCACGCCTTTCTCACGCGCTACTTCCACGAGACAGGACGCGACGGCTTGCGGACTCGCCTGGCGCAGATGCGACGCGAGGTTGAGACCAGCGGCACGTGGTGGCAGACCACCGACGAGTTGGTGTTCGGGGCGAAGCTGGCGTGGCGTAACGCGGAACGGTGCATCGGACGCGCCCGTTGGAGCGCCCTGCGCGTGCGTGATCTCAGAGGGATCAACCGGGCCGATCAGATCCGCGGCGAGTTGGAGAACCACCTGGACCTGTCCACCAACGGCGGTGCCATCGTCCCGATGATGTCGGTCTTCTCCCCAGCGTCAGCCGACATGCCTGCCGTGCGGATCCGCAACTCGCAGCTGATCCGGTACGCAGGATGGACCACCGCAGCCGGCGAGGTGACCGGAGATCCCGCTCAGGCGCGATTCACCGATCAAGCCATACAACTGGGTTGGCGAGGACCGTCGAACCGGACCCGGTTCGACGTGCTGCCCTGGATCATCGACGGCATTGACGTCGGCCGGGCGCTGTTCGCCGTCCCTGCCTCCTGCGTCTTGGAGGTGGAACTGCGCCACCCGCAGCATCCCTGGTTCGCGCTGTTGGGACTGCGCTGGCCGGCGCTGCCCGCGATCAGCGACATGACCTTAAGGGTGGGCGGGGTCATCTATCCCTGCGCGCCGTTCAGCGGCAGTTACATGGCCTCCGAGATCGCCAGTCGCAACCTCGCCGACCCGGCGCGCTACCACCAGCTGCCCGCAGTGGCGCGCGGGCTGGGCCTTGACACGCGACGAGACCGGCTGTGGCGGGACAAGGCGCTCCTCATGCTCAACGAGGCGGTCCTGCACAGCTTCCTCGCCGCCGGGGTCCGCATCACCGATCACCATCGGGAAAGCATCTCCTTCGCGCGGTTCACCGACCGGGAAGAAGCCGCAGGGCGGCCGGTCTACGGGGACTGGTCGTGGCTCAACAGCTACCCCATGACTCCGCAGGACCCGAGCTGGGGCCGCTACTACGCATCACCCTCGCCGCAAGATCCCGGGCTGCACCCCTCTCCACCGGTGAAGCCGTGATCGGACCATGACCTGCCCACAGTGCCGAAGCTCCGAGGACGGCTGCTGTCTTAGGTCAGAGCGCTGGTGACGAAAGGATTCAGACCGTGCGTAGCGCGACCGAACTGCCCGGCATGGTTGAACTGAGTATGCCAGCGCGCAATGCTCGCCTCGATGCGCTCATCAAGGCGGCCCACGACCTGCTTGACCGGGCCGTTCGGGAGGAGATCGTCGAGCACCACGACGGCCACGGCCGTAACCGCAAGCATGTGGCGACTGCGGTGCTGTTCTCCGGCGGCCACGACTCCACAGTGCTGGCCCACCTGTTCCGCCGGCGAGCGACTCATGCGATTCACGCGAACACCGGGATCGGCGTTGAGGCCACCCGCCAGTTTGTACGTGACACCTGCGCGAGCTGGGGACTACCGCTCATCGAGAAGCACCCGCCGGTGGGTTCAACGTACCGCGAGCTGGTGCTGACCGACGGATTCCCTGGTCCGGCGAAGCACTGGAAAATGTACCAACGGCT
>NZ_JBMHMG010000002.1:0-10869 GCF_049179035.1 Micromonospora sp. WMMD1274 | reverse complement strand
GGTTGGCGGGATCTGCGTCGTCGTGGTGGGGTTGCTCATCGGTGTGTCCGCGCGCTCGGGTTTCTCCGCCCGCAACCGCCCACGCCGAATCGTCACCACGGCGCGCGGCCCGGCCCACGGTGATGCCGCCGGCATCACCCCCCTCGCCCTGCCCCGTCAGCTATCCCCCGCCTACGTGCCGGATCACGCCTCGCACGCAGGCGTGGCAGCCAGTCCAGCCGGCACCACAGACGCCCCAGCTACCGCCTTACGTTAGCCGGTTCGATGGGCACCATCGTCAGCATGCGAACGCCGGAACATCCTTCAGGGGAGCAGTAGAGGATCCCCACCTTGACCGGTGCGCCGGCCATGACCCTGACACCTCGCACCGGCGTCCCGTCGTCCTCGACGCTGGGGAGGTTGTCCCAACGCCACCGCACAAGATCATTTACCGCCATGATGTCCCGGATGACCTCGGCCAGCGCCGTGTTCTCAGGGTCGCGTATGTAAGCGAGGCGTAGCTGAGCCAGGAGCGCCGGCACCCACTCCTCTTCCCACCGGTCGAGCTGCTGCCGCGCGGACGGGTCCGTGAACGCCCACCGCATCAGGTTAGGCGCATCGCTCCTCAACCACGGAAACCAGCTCGCCGATCGAGCGTTGTGCGCCCGAACGGTGAAGGCGTTGTCGACGACCATGCACGGGTACGGCTGACTGCGCACGAATCTGCCCATCGCCGAGCTGATCCGCGGCGGGTCGGCGGGCTTCTGCTCTCCAGCCGGCACACGCCCGACGGCTAGGCGGTACAGGACCTCCCGCTCGCGGTCGCTGAGCCGCAGAACGGCGGCAACCCTGTCGAGATAATCGTCGGTGTGCCTACCGCGCCCACGCCCTCGTTCCAGTTCTCCGTACCAGTAGGGTGTGCTTCCCAGCGCATAGGCGATGTCGTACTGGCTTACGACCTGCTTCCGTCGACGTGGGTACGGGTCGACCACCGGCAGGTCAGCCGGGGTCAGTCGTCTACGCCACGTCCTCAACAGCGCGGACAGCTCTGCCTGCGGATCGCGCAGCCGCGCAGGCGGGCCAGGAGCTTCTATGGTCCGGCCTTCGGATCGTGCCTCACTCCTGCTGATGCGTCGACGGCCGATCCCTGGGTTCGCCCCGTACCGCCGCGCCACACTTTCCCGTGACAGCGTGCTGGTTGTCATCGCACCGACCAGCCCTCGTCAACTGGCCGCTCCGCCGGATCGGGGCCGGCGGAGCCGGGCCGGGGCGGTCTCAACGCGTTGGACGGGTCGATCCCCGACAGCTCAGCCGAGATGTCCCACAGCAGCCGTGCGGCCCTCTCATCGCGTGAGGCGTCACTCGGCTGCTCCACACCGACGGGTCCTCGGGTGCGCAACCAGCGGCGGGGGCCGAGGTACGCGCCAGATGGCACGTCGGCGAGGCTAGCCGTGAGCGTCGGCTGAGCTCCCTGCGCCGCAGGCTGCGCCACCACCATCGCCAGGATCTGCAACCCCTGCGCCACCGAAGGACGGCCACCTCGCCGACGTGCCGAGTCCAGCAGCTGTGTGTCGGACCACCCGGGGTGGCACGCGATGCTCCGCGCAGAGCAACCGCTGGCCAGCAGCAGCCGGTGCAGCTCGTACGAGAACAGGAGGTTCGCCAGCTTGCTTGCCGCGTACGCCTGGTACGGGCGGTACACCTTTGGGTCGGGCCAGTCGTGCGGATCCAGCCGGGCAACGCGGTGCGCGGTGCTGCTGACGGTGACGATCCGGGGGTCCGGCGCCGTCAGCAACGCGGGCAGAAGAAGTCCGGTGAGCGCGAAGTGCGCGAGATGGTTCACCCCGAAGTGCATCTCGACGCCGTCGAAGGTGTCCCACCGCGGAACGCCCATCAGGCCGGCGTTGTTCACGAGGACATCGATCCGTCCGTGATCGTCCAGAACTTGGCCTGCCGCAGCGCGAACGGATTCTAGGTTTCCCAGATCCACTCGCAGTTGCCGAATGATCGCGTCGGGCTGTGTCGCCTTGATGGCCGACGCCGCTGCGCTCATTCGTCCTGAGTGCCGGCAAGCCATGATCACGGTCATGCCGGCGGCGGCAAGCAGGCGAGCGGTGTGGTACCCCACGCCGGCGTTGGCGCCGGTGATGACGGCCACCTTGCCCCGCTGGTCCGGTGCTGGCGATGGGAGGCGAGCCGGGCCGTGGGCTGCTCTGCTGGCCCTGCGTGTGTTCGCCGCCCTGTCGTTCGGGGGTCGGCGGGAGGTCGTTGTCATGGTCATGACATCTCTTGGATCGGCCAGGTTGAGCATCGCAGTTGTCCCCCGATTCGTGTCGCCTCTCGTGGTGGAGGTGGCCCGGCCTCTGGGGCGGTTCAGAGGCCGGGCCCGCCGGCGAGTGACCTCCACGTACGCCGGCGCGGTGAAAGCTGCTGGGGCTACGGCTTGCGCAGGTTGGCGAGCGTCTCGTGAGTCATGCGGCCAAGCGCTTCCATGACGGCCTGGTCGTCGCTGCCGGACGGCAGAGCGTCCTGCGTCCAGCCCACCGTCAGGTACAAGTTGCCGTCGAGACAGGCAAGGCGCGGGCCGAGCAGACTATCCACATAGACGTAGCTGTCCTGGCATCCACTCGGTACCTGACGCAGCGCTTCTTCCTCCTGCGCCACCGCCTTCAACCCGTTGAACCGCACCTCCGCGTGGTCATTCACCTCAACCATCAGGTTGGCCACGCCCCTGGGGCCGAAACCGACAACGCATCCCTTCAGCGGGCCGTCCGTGGCGTCGCGGCGAGGGTCGGCAACGACACCGAGCAGCTCCTCCAGCGGAGCCACCACGAAGGCGTCGCACGGGCGCAGCTGCGAGCCGTACCGCCACGGAGTCACGCTCGGCCCGGGCGACGCAGTCGCCTCAGCGGCCGAGGTCAACCGCGCGGACGCTCCGCCCTCGGAATCCCGATTTCTACCGCAGCCGGTGGCCGCCAGAATGATCACCGCGACCACCATCAGGACCGTCGCGGTGACGACACCGAACGCGCGTCGCGTACCGGCCGGGGCTGGCGATTCGCCATGGCTCAACGGACAGCCTCCTTGCGCTCTAGGGTGATGCCGGCGGCATCACTGGAAGGGCTGGTAGCGGCACCCCGCTCATCGCGAACACGGACGTGGGACACAGCCAGGACTGCGCCAGCCAGGCAGGCCAGCGCCACCACGGCGATCGCGACGCTCGCGCCCAGCGGGGGCATGAGCACCGACACGACTGCGGTTCCACCGGCTCCACCAGCGAATCCCGAGAAGTAGGTCAGTCCGACAGCCGTTCCCCGCCGATCCGTACGCAAGGCGGCCAGCGCGACGGTCAGCATCGGTTGCCCCAGCGCGAAAACCGCTGACGAGATGACCGTCGACGTGATCACCAATGGGCCGACCGAGTCTGATGGCACTAACCCCACGATCACCAGCGCTCCAGCAGCCAGCAGCAGCGCCTTGGCCGACGACCGCTGCCGGAGGGCCAGGCCGTGGGACACGGCCACCCCCGCTACCGCACACAGCACCAGCACCACGCCGCTGTTCAGCGGCGTCCATCCGGCGTCGGCGAGCAGGTGTCCGTCGGCGAGCACCACGGCAAACCGCGCCCCGTAGATGCAGCCAGCCAGCAGGCACACCCGCCTGAACTGGGCCTCGCGCACCAGTGCGGCAGGCACGAACGCGTCGGGCCGGCGCCGCGCTCGAACCCACAGGGCGAGCCCGCTGGCGGCCGCACCTGCGGCCAGCGCCGATGCAGTCGTCAGCGTCAGCACCGCGATCTGCGTCAGCCCGACCGTGCACGTCGCGAACACCGTCAACAGTCCTGCTCCGACAGCGTCGAAGGCAGCCGACGGCCTCCCCCGCCGATGGTGGTGTCGCGTTATCCACGGGACCGCCAGCACCGACAGGACGGGCAAGACCACGGCCGCGCGCCACCCGATCACCTCCGTGGCGGCTCCACCCGCGAGCGTC
Source organism: Micromonospora sp. WMMD1274 (assembly GCF_049179035.1). Taxonomy (NCBI): domain Bacteria; kingdom Bacillati; phylum Actinomycetota; class Actinomycetes; order Micromonosporales; family Micromonosporaceae; genus Micromonospora; species Micromonospora sp. WMMD1274. Next base: position 6,900 of record NZ_JBMHMG010000002.1, on the reverse strand, counting down.
GCCCCGGCCAGGAACGTCGCCATCACCGCGCCCAACGCCCTCGCCACCGCGCCGCGATGCTCGGCATCGACGTGAGCTGCGATGGTGAGCACCACGGTCACGACGGCAGACGATCCGACAGCCAGCACCACCCGGCCGGACACCACCGCCTCCGGTGTCGGTGCCAGCAGACACACCACCGTGCCGGCGAGCAACAGCACCGCGCCGATACGGAGACAGGCCCGTGTTCCCCAGCGTTCGGTCAACGGCCCGAACACCGCAGTACCGACGCCGAGAGCGATGGCGTACCCAGACAACAGCCACACCGTGCTGACCGAGCCAGAGACGTCCGGAATGTAGGGCACCGCGACCGCCGCCGCCATGATGCCGAACGTCACCGGCCCGTAGAGCGTCCCCAGCAGCACGCCTAGCCGGGCGGGACGAGCACCGGAACCACCGGGTGCACGGTTGGCGGTGATGCCGCCGGCATCACCGCCGGTCACGCCGTGCCCCAGACGGAGTTGAGGGCGCCCGGTTGAAAACAGGGATGTCCTTGACTTCTTTGAGGTAGGCGGTTCCCGAGGTGTAGCCGGTGCCCGCCTCGTTGCCCAGCATCCGCACCGCGAGCGAGTAGTGGGTGCGACGCCACCCTGTCAGCGCGGCCGCGAAGGACGCCATGCTCTCGACGAGTTGGTCCTCGACGACCGCTGCGAATCCAGCCCGCTCCAGCTTCCCCACCTGGGACTGCACCGTGGCCTGCCCGGACAGCGCCCGCATCCGCGCCTGCGGCGCGGACTGGAAGGCGACCGAGTGTAGCCGGGCCAGTTCCGGGCGGCGGCACAGCGACTCCACCAGCTTGTAGCTGTAGCTCTGGATGGCACTGGCGCCCTCGGTCCACCGACGGAAGTCGCGGAACGCCGCGACCTGCATGGTGGCCAGCAGCGAGAACAGGGGTGAGGCTTCCCGCAGGATCCCGGTCGCCGCATCCAGCCGCGCCCCGCCGTGCACAGCATGCCCGTCGCCGAGGAGTTGAATAACGCTGCACAGGTCCACCGCCACCAGCGCGAACGTCGCCTCCCACGACTGGAGGACTCGGAGGAACAGGTACTCGTCGTGCACCCGGGAGACGGGCAACATCGACAGGGCGACCGCCTGGCGTTCGTCCCGGTTGAGGAATTCCTCGACGGCCCGCCACAGACGATCCGGGCGAACATCGTCCACGGCACCCGCCTGTTCAAGGCCGAGGCGGGCAAGCGCGGGTTGAAGCACGCGCATGCCGAGCCTGAGCCGCTTACGTGTCAGGCCAGATGCCGGCCGGAACTCCGGCAGCGGCTGTCGCTGGTCCTCTGCGGCGGCGTGCTCGAACCTCAACACGTCTGCGATCAACGCCACGACCAGCCGGTCCCGGCATCGCAACGCCGCCGCCGCGTCCACGACGATGTCGCCGCGGTCGGCGTCCGGCAGGGGAAGCAGCTCCAGCGCCAGATACGTGCGGTAGTCGTAGCGGCCGTCGGCCTTGTCGAGCAGCACGTTCAAGAACGAGCGCAGGAGACGGCCGCCAGCGTCGGGCCCGGCGACGGAGTTGGTCACCTCCCTGGCCTGTCCCAGCACCTCCAGCATCTGCGGCGGTACGAAGTGCTTCCCGTGCTCCCGCACGCTGGCGACGACGTCTCGATACGGAAAGTCGTCGCTGCACCGCTGACCCGTCAGCCACCGCTGCACCGCGTCGACGCCGTTCATGCCACCACTCCCTGTCGATGAGACCGGCGGCGCTCTGCCGCCCGGGCGTCGGGGAACTCCCCCAACAGTCGGCATGCCGTCTCGACGTCCTCTGCGGTGGTGAAGGCGTGCATCGCGAGCCTGACCACCCGGCCTCGCGGTGCGACCGCGACGTGCCGGTCTGCCAGCCACCGCGTGATGGCCTCCGGTGCGGGGTGCAGGACCGCCAGATGGGCGCCGTGCTCCTCGGGAGTCGTCACGAACAGGCCTTGCCGCGTCACCAGCTCGCGGGCGAGCCGCGCCATCTGCGCCACGTGACGTCGAACCTGCCCCAAGTCCAGGTCGGCGATCAGCGACAGGGCCGCGTTGGCGGCGTACACCGCTGGCACCGCTGGCGTCCCGACCTGGAACCGGCGCGCGTCGTCCGGCCAGTCCACCAGGTGAGGATCGAACCGGTGAGGATCGCGACGACCCTGCCAGCCGGTCAGACCCGGTACGCGTCCACCACTGGCAGCGGCCTCATACAGAGCGACGACCCCCGGCAGCCCGAGGGCGTACTTGCCGAAGCCGGCCACGAGGTAGTCACAGTTCCACTGCCGCACATCAAGCGGCTCCACCCCGAACGCCTGGTAGGCGTCGACGAAGACCTCCGCACCGGCATGATGCGCCGCCTCGACGATGTCGCGCACCGGCAGGCGCTGACCGCTGCTGTAGGTGACCGCGGGCACCGACACCAGGGCTGTGCGGCCGTCGATCGCCCGCAGGTAGTCGGTGAGGCACACCCGGCCGTCTCGGTCGCCGACGAAGACCACCTCGGCCCCTCGCCGGCGCTGCGTCAGCCAGGCGTGGGCGACCCCGGGGAACTCGGCGCTGCACGTCACGATCCGAGACCGCGTCGTCCATCCCCGCGCAGAGCCCACCTGGTGCGCGGCCGTTGACGCGTCGGCCAGCAATCCGATCTGGTGCTCCTGGGCCCCGAGCAACGCCGCGACTCGATAGCGCAACTGCGTCACCTGATGCTCCCACGCCTGCCACGTCACCGCGGGGCTCTCCATCGCGGTGAGCATGGCCAGCAGGGACGACTCGACAACCGGTGACCGGGGCGCGTGACTGCAACTGGCCAAATGGACGCGTCCGGCCAACGACGGCAGTTCACGCCGCACCGCAGAGCAATCCATCGGTGTCCGGGCCATCACGCCATCTCCCGCAGCGACGTGGCGCTGGTTACGACGGCGGTACGGACCGCCCACAGGTCGGGGAAGTACCTGTGGGCGGTCAGCTTCGCCAGGGTCCCGACCGGCGTGCCCTGGGTGCCGAACCCGCCGTCGCCGACGAGCCGGGCCGCAAGGAGGTAGTGCCGCATCCGCCACAGCGCCACAGCCTCGTCCCAATCCACCATCCGCTCCGCCAGCCGGTAGATCGGCTGGTCGGCCCGCCACCGGCACAGCTGCTCCAGGGAGACTCCGCAGTGTTCGCAGAGATGCTCGAATGCCTTTGCCAGCTCTCGCCCGGCCCGCCCGATTCCCACCCAGCCCGGCGACTGCGCACCTGACCCCGTGCCCAGCCGAGGTCGCATGACGGCGAACGCCATCGGCGAGAGGTGCTCGAACATGTCGAGCTGGCCGGTCACTGTCCGGATCGCGTCGGCCGCTTGGTGAACGAGCAACTCCCCCGCGCCCACATCGCCCGAACGCAGGTGCCACGCCGCCTCCTGCGACGCCTCCACCGCCACGCGTAACCACAGCTCGGTGCTCTGGTGCGCCACCTGGAACAGCAACTCGTCACGATGAGCACGCTCGGGTGCCGGCACCTGAAGCCGCAGCAGCTCATCCACGCGCATGTACCGGCTGTAGGCGTTCACGTCCGTCGTTCCCACGTAGCCATCTGGCGGCGCGCTGGCAGGACCGCCGTCCTCGTCGTCCAGGCCGTCGGGCGGGCGAGGTGTCGTGTGCACGCCTCCGCTGTGCGAACTCTGAGGTGCCATCTTCAGTGCCCCCGTTGTCTTCGTGGTCGGCGTCAGGCTGATTGACGGACCAGCTGGTCAAAACCATGGAGCGTGAGCCAGGTTCCGCAGCTCCTGACCAGCACGAGCCGCGGCGTCCGCCCTGCGCCGGGCAAGCCACCGCGGAGCTTGTCCGCGACCGGGCAGCCACAGCAGCAGAACGCCGTGGGCCAAGACGGCGGCACCCACCACTGCGCGCGGTCCCGCCGCCATTCGGTCAGCCATGAGGAAAGGAAGTGCCACCGCCGTCACGACCGATCCGCCGGCCGCAGCACGTAGTCCGGCGAGGCTGCCCGACATGGGGAGGGACAGGCCCGCGACGACCGAGACGAGCGCCAGAGCGAGCAGGACGATGAGCACGCCGGCATCCAGTGCCATCGCGCCGAACGGCGTGTTCGCGTCCCAGCCAGCAGCCAGGTACACGGCCGCGTCGGCGAACACCGTGGAGCCGGCGCAACACACAACCGTGGCCAGGCGGACCGCTCTCGGTGCCGATTCGTGGGGGCGCATCGTCCTGTTGACGACGGGGCCTTGGTGCTCCGGCAAGGTTGCGCTCCCTCAAGGCTGGCATTCGGGCTCAAATTCGGTACGGTAATCACGCCTGAAACATGAATACGGTACCGGGACGGGAGATGTCAACACGATGAGGAGTGAGCACGTAGTGATGCCGCCGGCATCACCGGGCTCCGAGCGGCCAGGCAAGACGGCGAGCGCGCCGTGCGCTGGCGGTCGTCTCACGCCGTTCACCACCCTGCTGAGGGCCGCCCGGCACCGCCGACGAGCCGGCCCCATGGCTGGGCTTTCTGCCGACGGCCGCCGTGGGTAGCCGAACTGACCGCGACCGCAGCACGGTGACCCTGCCCGGAGGCCCGGAGCTGACGGTGTATGCGGCTTGTGCCGACGATCTGCCGGCCGTGATGGAACTGCATCAAACCTGCTCAGCGCGCAGCCGGCACTGGCGCTATCTGTCGGGTGCGGTGCCATCACCCGCCCGCCTGCGTCGGCTGCTGGAGCCGGCTCGCGGAGTGACCCTGCTTGCCGCTGCGGGCGACGGCGCGATGGCAGCTGTGGTGGCGATGGCGAACCTGATCGCCGAGGGAGACCAAGCTGAGGCAGCGCTGCTCGTTCGGGACGACTGGCAGCGGCACGGACTCGGTTCGACCCTGCTGGTCTGGTTGCTCGGGCTCGCCAGCAGTAGCGGCTACGCCGCGCTCGTGCTGCACATGCACGCGGAGAACACCCCGATGCTGCGCACGGTCAGGCGGCTCGATCGCGCGGCCCTGACCGAAAGGGACGGCGCCTTTCTCACCTTCACCGTGCCAGTGGTCGCCACCAGCCGAAGGCCGCCCTGGTGAGGCGGCGACCAACGCCCGTGCGGCTCTCCCGCCAAGCGGAGCCGACACAGCGACAGCCAGCATCAGGACCAGCAGGAACGGGCACGACGTGACCGAAGGCAGCCTGCCGGTGATGCCGCCGGCATCACGGCTTGATGATGAAGCGGCCTTCCGCACCCGTGCCGCGTCGCGGTCGCCCACGCCAGTGACGGCGGCCAGCAGCTGCCCAGCGCACGCGCCCGGCGGTCCCACCGACGGCCCGGCTCGGGTTCTCAGCGACGCCCACGCCTTTCTCACGCGCTACTTCCACGAGACAGGACGCGACGGCTTGCGGACTCGCCTGGCGCAGATGCGACGCGAGGTTGAGACCAGCGGCACGTGGTGGCAGACCACCGACGAGTTGGTGTTCGGGGCGAAGCTGGCGTGGCGTAACGCGGAACGGTGCATCGGACGCGCCCGTTGGAGCGCCCTGCGCGTGCGTGATCTCAGAGGGATCAACCGGGCCGATCAGATCCGCGGCGAGTTGGAGAACCACCTGGACCTGTCCACCAACGGCGGTGCCATCGTCCCGATGATGTCGGTCTTCTCCCCAGCGTCAGCCGACATGCCTGCCGTGCGGATCCGCAACTCGCAGCTGATCCGGTACGCAGGATGGACCACCGCAGCCGGCGAGGTGACCGGAGATCCCGCTCAGGCGCGATTCACCGATCAAGCCATACAACTGGGTTGGCGAGGACCGTCGAACCGGACCCGGTTCGACGTGCTGCCCTGGATCATCGACGGCATTGACGTCGGCCGGGCGCTGTTCGCCGTCCCTGCCTCCTGCGTCTTGGAGGTGGAACTGCGCCACCCGCAGCATCCCTGGTTCGCGCTGTTGGGACTGCGCTGGCCGGCGCTGCCCGCGATCAGCGACATGACCTTAAGGGTGGGCGGGGTCATCTATCCCTGCGCGCCGTTCAGCGGCAGTTACATGGCCTCCGAGATCGCCAGTCGCAACCTCGCCGACCCGGCGCGCTACCACCAGCTGCCCGCAGTGGCGCGCGGGCTGGGCCTTGACACGCGACGAGACCGGCTGTGGCGGGACAAGGCGCTCCTCATGCTCAACGAGGCGGTCCTGCACAGCTTCCTCGCCGCCGGGGTCCGCATCACCGATCACCATCGGGAAAGCATCTCCTTCGCGCGGTTCACCGACCGGGAAGAAGCCGCAGGGCGGCCGGTCTACGGGGACTGGTCGTGGCTCAACAGCTACCCCATGACTCCGCAGGACCCGAGCTGGGGCCGCTACTACGCATCACCCTCGCCGCAAGATCCCGGGCTGCACCCCTCTCCACCGGTGAAGCCGTGATCGGACCATGACCTGCCCACAGTGCCGAAGCTCCGAGGACGGCTGCTGTCTTAGGTCAGAGCGCTGGTGACGAAAGGATTCAGACCGTGCGTAGCGCGACCGAACTGCCCGGCATGGTTGAACTGAGTATGCCAGCGCGCAATGCTCGCCTCGATGCGCTCATCAAGGCGGCCCACGACCTGCTTGACCGGGCCGTTCGGGAGGAGATCGTCGAGCACCACGACGGCCACGGCCGTAACCGCAAGCATGTGGCGACTGCGGTGCTGTTCTCCGGCGGCCACGACTCCACAGTGCTGGCCCACCTGTTCCGCCGGCGAGCGACTCATGCGATTCACGCGAACACCGGGATCGGCGTTGAGGCCACCCGCCAGTTTGTACGTGACACCTGCGCGAGCTGGGGACTACCGCTCATCGAGAAGCACCCGCCGGTGGGTTCAACGTACCGCGAGCTGGTGCTGACCGACGGATTCCCTGGTCCGGCGAAGCACTGGAAAATGTACCAACGGCTCAAGGAACGCGCC
>NZ_JBMHMG010000001.1:5857500-7459444 GCF_049179035.1 Micromonospora sp. WMMD1274 | reverse complement strand
GGGGCGAGCAGCGTCAGCGGCTGCGCCGGGTTCTCCAGCCGGCGCAGCGCGGCCTGCGCCCGGGTGCGGGCGTCGTCGGCGTTCATCAGGTGGTCCTTCTCTGTCGATGGTGGTCGGACGGGGTGCCCGCCCCGGCCGCCGTGACGGCCGGGGCGGGCGGCGGGTCACCGCCGGGGTACGGGAGCGGTGCGCGGCTCCGGCAGGGAGCCGCCGGACGAGGTGGACACCGTGGCGCTGTTCAGCGGCTCGGTGACCACCCGGCCGCCGGCGTCGTGCTCCGGCCGGATCGGCGAGGCGTCACCCTCGGCGGGGACGACCCGCCCCGCCGCGTCGTACGCGAGGCGCGTCACCGACTCGCCGGTGCGCCGCTCCACGAGCCGGCCGAGCAGGTCGTACGTGTAGTGCGTGACCTCGCCGGCCGCGTCGGTGCGCTCGACGAGCTGCCCGGCGGCGTCGTAGACGTACCGCTGGGTGCGGCCGTCGAAGTCGGTCTCGGACACCATCCGGCCGTTCGGGTCGTACGTGTAGCTCCACGTCGCGCCCGCCGGGTTGGTGACCCGGACCAGCCGCAGCTCGGTGTCGTACGCGTACTCGGTGCGGTTGCCCTCGTCGTCGATCTCGGCCGTGACCAGGTCGAACGCGCCGTACTCGCGGAACGTCCGGCGACCGGTGGCGTCGACCCACTCGACCAGGTTGCCCTCGCCGTCGTAGAGGAACTCCTCGACCGAGCCGTCCGGGTTCTCCCGCCAGGCCAGGTCACCCTCCAGCGTCCAGCCGAACTCGGTGAGACCGGTGTCGTCCTGCATGCTGAACAGGCGGCCGAGCGTGTCGTAGACGTACTCCGTCTCGCCCTGCCCGGTGCTCACCGAGGTGATCCGGCGGGCCGCGTCGCGCACGACGGCGGTCGGTCCGACGTGGGTGGTCGTGCCCCGGCCGTCGGCGGCCGGCTGCTCGTACCGGACCACCTCACCGGAGGCGTCCACCTCGGCGACCATCAGCCCGTCGGGGCCGAACTGGCGGTTGCGGGTGCTGCCGTCGAAGTCGGTCCAGGACACCGCGCGACCGAGTTCGTCGTACGTGGTGGTGGACCGGCTGCCGTCCGGCCGGGTGACCGCGATCAGCCGCCCGAGCGCGTCGTACTCGCTGGACGTGGTGCGGCCCAGCGGGTCGGTCGTGGACCGCAGGCGGTACGCCTCGTCCCAGACGTTGCGCGTGGTCGCGCCGAGCGCGTCGGTTTCCGCGACCACCTGGAAGCGGTCGTTGAGTTCGTACGTGCGCACCGCGCCGAGCGAGTCGGTCACCACCGTGCGGCCCGGCTGGTAGTCGAACCGGTAACGCAGGTAGCCGCCCCTGCCGTCGGTGGCGACGCACCGGCCGGCCCCGTCGTAGGTGTACGTGTACCACTCGCCGTTGCGGTCCTCCCAGCGCACCAGCCGCCCGTCGGCGTACGTGAAGCGCTCGGGGTCGCCCGAGGAGTTCGTCACCTCGACCAGGTTGAGGTCGCCGTCGTAGCCGAACTGCGACGCCACCGTCAGGTCACCGGCCGCGTTGGGCAGGGAGACCATCGTGACCAGCCCGGCGGACGAGGTGAACGCGACGGTGGCCCCGGTGGACGACAGCAGCCGGGTCGGCGTACCCCGGCGGTCGCGGACGATCGTCCAGCGGACGCCGCCGTCGGTGACGTCGGTGAGCAGCGACTCGGTGTCCGACACCGCGGCGAACAGCAGGCTGCGGCCGGACGTCGGGTCGGTCAGCAGCCAGCCGCCGCCCACCAGCCGGCGCAGCGGCAGCGTCCGGCCGGTCTCCGGCTGCGCCACCTCGCCCTCGGCGGGCAGCGGGTACGTGAGCAGCGAGCCGTCGGCGGCCAGGTAGCGGACCTGCTCGCCGTCGACGACGATCCGCTGGTCGACGGTGGAGGCCCAGGCGCGGCCGAACGACCGGCCCCACCGGTAGTCGGAGCGGTAGGTCCGCTCCAGCGTGAGCCCCGGCATGACCGCGTCGGTGTGGGTGAGGATCATCCGGCCGGTGGTGACGTCGATCGGGTCACCCACCGTCGGCGTCTGCGCGGTGGTCTTCGCCACCGCCTCCGGCGCCACACCGGCGAACGTCTCGGTGGTCGGCGAGAAGTCCGTCATGTCCACGTCGCTGTCGGCGTCGCGGACGGAGGCCATGTCGACGTCGGAGTCACTGTCGCGGACGGAGGTCATGTCGACGTCGGAGTCACTGTCGCGGACCGAGGCCATGTCCACGTCGGAGTCCGCGTCGCGGACCGACGCCATGTCCACGTCGGAGGACGGGCCCGGCGCCGGGTCGCTGGTCCGGATGAGGACGACGGAACCGTCCGGTCCGATCTGCGGCAGCGTGGCCAGACCGGGGACCTGCGAGTCCTCGAACGTCACCCGGCCCTGCGAGTCCTTCGACACGTTCACCACGTGGCCGACGGTGCCCGGTCCGCCGGTGCGGAAGCCGACGATGCCGTTGGTGCCGTTCGGCATGGCGCCGAGCGCGTCCACCAGCCCCTGGAGGGTGCCGACCTCCTCGGTGGTACGCCCCGGGTACTGCTTCTGGAGGTCGCTCAGCTCCCTCGGCTGCGTCTGCGGCGGGATCTGGGTGACCAACCCGGACTGCTTGTAGCTGTCGACCGCCATCGTGAGCGTGATGCAGTCGTTCTGGTTGCCGCTGTCACGGGACTGGTGGATCTGCCGCAGGTGCCGCCGGTCCGCGTCGTTGAGCGTCTCCAGGTCGACGTCGGTGTTGGCCGTGTCGCCGTGCGAGTTGGCGGCCATGATCTGCAACGTCGACCCGTTGCTCAACGTGACGTTCCGCGACAGTGCGTCCCGGAAGGTGTCGAGGATCCGGGCCTGCGCCTGCGGGTCGCCCTGCGCCGCCGCCAGCTGCTCGGCCAGTGGCGTCGTGGTGTCCGCCTGCGTCGCGGCGGAGGCGGTGCCGATACTGACCGGACCGGTCTGCTGCCCCTGGAAGCCGTACTCCTGACGACGGCCCCGGCGGTGGCTGCTGCCGCTGGGACGGCTGCGGTCCCGCGGGCTGCGCGACCTGTCGTTCCGGTCCCGGCTGCCGCTCGGCTCGCCGTCGACGGCGTAGGCGTGCGTCGTGGTCCGCTGCCGCCTGCGTTCACCGGTGATCAGCTGATCGGGCCGGGGCCGCTGCGACGGCGGAACGTAGTCCTCCTCGCTGGCGTAACCGCGACGGGCGGGGCCGTACCAGTGACCGACGTTCTCCCAGTAGTGCTGTGCGCGTTCGCTCCTCGCCAGGGAGTGGATCTCCTGGAGCGCGTTCGCCGCCTCGTGACGCTCCTGGGTGTAGCCACGGGCCTGCTCGGCGAACGTGACCACAGCGGCGAACTCCCGCCCGGCGGCACTGGTGATGGAGTCGATCTGCGTGAACCCCCGCAGGTAGTTCGCGATCTGGCTGGCGGTCCGGCGACCGCCGTCGGACTCCGCGCCGATCCGGTCGCCGAGGCCGGTCCCCTCCGCGTTGTTGTACGGGCGGTTGCCGACCATCGGCTCGTTGAAGTGACCGTCCCGGTTGCTGCGCGGCCCGGTACGCGGGCGGTGCCCGGTGCTCGCGTACAGGTCGGAACGGATGCTCTGGTAGCTCTGGTACGCCGTCGAGGACGTGTCGGCCAGCGTCGTCTGCGAGGCGAAACCGACAGTGTCGAACCAGGCCTGGGCCTGCGCGGTGACCTGTCCGACCGGTGTGCTCAGCGGCGGCGGCGACGGGGTGTCGCGCTCCACGTACTCGTAGGTGACGGTGCCGTCCGGGTTGCGCCTGGCCTCCCGCACCCAGGTCGGCATGCCGTAGAGCGCGCTCGGCGGCGGTGGTGCCGCGTTCGTGGGCAGGCTGCTGGGCGTCTGGTCGGAGGGCGCGGCGAGCGCCGGCTCCACAGCGGCCAGCGGGTGCGGCGTCGTCGGAGCGGGCGTGCAACTGGTCAGGCCCAGCGGGTCGGCCACGGTCAGCGGGTTGCTGACGTACGCGGTCGGGTTCGGGCCGCCGGACAGGCCCAGCGGATCGGGGCTGACGTACCGGCCGGTGGCCGGGTCGTAGTAGCGGAACCGGTTGTAGTGCAGGCCGGTCTCGGCGTCGACGTACTGGCCGGGGAAGGCCAGCGGCGTCGCGGTCCGGTCCGCGCCGCGCCCCCACAGGTCGCCCCGCGACCACCAGCGCAGCCCGCCGCCCGGCTCGACCAGGTGGGTCGGGGTGCCGATGGTGTCGGTGATCACCGCGCGGAGCGTGCCGTCGTCGGTCTGCGCGACCGGCACCGCCGCGTCCGGACGGTAGTCCCACGTGGTCGTGGTGGTGGCGCCGGCGGCGTCGCGGTGCGTCTGCTCCAGCATCAGGTCACCGGACCAGGCGAACGACACCTCCTCCAGCACCCGGTCGCCGTCGCCGAGACGCTGCTTGGCGATACGCCGGCCGAAGCCGTCGTAGCGGTAACGCCAGCGGTCACCGCCGGGCGTGACGGCCAGGACCAGCCGGTCCTCGGCGTCCCACTCGAAGCGCCACGCGCCCGCGTCGTCGACCCGGCCGGTGAGGCGGCCCTTCGCGTCGTAGGAGAACGTCGCGTCGTCGGAGCGCACGAGCATGGTGCCGGTGAACTCCCAGCGCCCGCCACCGGCGCCGACCAGGTTGCCGGCCTCGTCGTAGTCGTACCGCTGCGGGACGTCCCCGTCGACGGCCCGGATGCGGCCGGTGTCGTCGGCGGTGAAGGACTGGTCACCGGCGAGCGAGTCGGCGATCGCGGTGACGCGGTCGGCGGCGTCGTAGGTGTAGCGGCGCTCGGCGGCGTCGGCGATGTGCTGCCCGGTGAGCCGCCCGGCCGCGTCGAAGGTCTGCCGCAGCGTGACCAGGCCGCCGACGGTCCGGCCGATCTCCCGGCCGGCGTCGTCGTGGGTGAAGCCGAGCAGGTGCTCCCCGGCGGTCAGGCTCTCCGGGCGGCCGTCGGCGTCGAACGTCCACCGGCTCGACCGGCCCGACGGCGTGGTGCGCGCCTCGACCGCGCCGGAGGCGGTGTACGAGGTGCGCACGGTCCGGCCGTTGATCGTCTCGGACAGCACCCGGCCCTCGGCGTCGCGGGTGAACCGCACCTGCGCGTCCGGGCTGAGCACTGCCGCCACGTGGCCGTCGGCGTCGTACTCGACGCGGGTGACGGCGTCGCCGACCCGGCGTTCCACGACCCGGCCCCGCGCGTCCCAGCGGTAGCGGGTGACGGTGCCGGCGGCGTCGGTGTGCGCGACCAGCCGGCCCGCCTCGTCGTGCTCGTAGCGCTGGGTACGGCCGTCGAAGTCGGTCTGCCCGCACAGCCGGCCTGCCGCGTCGTACTCGTAGTGCCACGTCCGGCCCGCCGGATTCGTCACCCCGATGAGCCGTAGTTCCGTGTCGTACGTGAACTCGGTGCGGTTCCCCGCCTGATCCACCCGTGCCGTGGGTAGATCGAAGGGGCCGTACTCGAAGCTCACCGCCCTTCCTGATGCGTCGATGACGTCCACCAGATTCCCTTCACCGTCGTAGAACCACCGTTGCGTGGAGCCGTCCGGGCGGACCCGCCACGCGAGATCCCCCTCGGCGGTCCAGCCGTACGTCGTGACCGCGCCGTCCGGGGCCCGGGTCGCCCGGACCCGTCCGAGCGCGTCGAACTCGATGTCGTCCGCGTGCGCGGGCGGGCGCGGCGGGACCGGGTGGGTCGAGCCGTCCGGGAGCGTGAGCGTGCGCGCCTCGTGGTCGAAGCGGGTGACGCGACCGAGCGGGTCGGTGCGCGACAGCAGCCGGTGCGCCGTGTCCCACTCCTGCCGGACCGTCGCGCCCAGCGGGTCGACGATCGCGGTGACCAGGTGGCGCTCGTCGAACTCGTACCGGGTCACTTCGCCCAGCGAGTTCGTCACGTGCGTGACGCCGTCGTCGTAGCGCAGGGAGTAGCGCAGGACGTCACCGCCGCCGCCGGCCCGGACGCAGCGGCCCGCCTCGTCGTAGTCGTATCCGAACCACTCGCCGTTGCGGTCCTGCCAGCGCACGAGCCGGCCCGCGTCGTCGTAGCGCAGCCGCGTCTCGTGTCCGGAGGAGTTGCGGACCTCGACCAGGCGCCGCCTGTCGTCGTAGCCGAAGGAGGGGAGGTGGACGGTGCCGTCGGCGGCGCGGACGTGTGCGCCGACGACCAGGCCGCCGGCCAGGTGCGGCACCACGACCAGGCCGGACGCGGAGAGCAGCAGGCCGGGCGTGCCGTCGGCCGTGCGTTCGATCCGCCACCCGGTGCGGTCGGTGACCACGTCGGTGAGCCAGGAGTCGCCGTGGGCGTCGGCGGGCGCGAACAGCAGCGACCGGCCCGGCTCGGTGAGCAGCCAGCCGCCGCCGGCCAGCCGGCGCAGCGGCCCGCCGGGGCCGACGACCGGCAGCGCCTCGTCGCCCTCGGCCGGCATCGGGTACGTGCGGATGGAGCCGTCGGCGGCCAGGAACCGCGCGTACGTGCCGTCGGTGACGACGCGCTGGTCCAGCGTGGAGGCCCAGGTCGGGCCGAAGCAGCGGCCCCACCGGTAGTCGGAGCGGTGGGTCCGTTCCAGGGTGAGCCCGGGGAGCCGGGCGTCGACCTCGGTGTAGAGGACCCGGCCGGTGGTGACGTCGACCGGGTCGCCGACGACCGGCGCCTGCGCGGTGGGCGTGGCCACCTCGGCGGCGGGCACGTCCACCGGCGGTGCCGGGGCCGGTGGCGGGGCGACCTCGGCCTCGTGCGCGCGGTAGGCGTCCCACCAGGCGTTCTCGGCCTCGGTCAGGGCCCGTTCGGCCTCGGCGACGGCCTCCGCGTCCGCGTCCGTCCGGGAGGTCAGCCCGTCCAGGCGGGCCGCCGCGGCCGACAGCGTCTTCGCCGCGTCGGCGACGGCGAGCGCTGACGTACGCAGACCCGGGGGGAGGTCCCGGCCGGTGACGTCCCGGGCCGCCGCCTCGTCCAGCCGGACGACGAAGCCGCCGGGCACCCGGACCTCGGTGCCGGCCCGGTGCTTGCCGGCGGCGTCGCGGGACCGGGCGACGAAACGGAACTCGACGTCGTACTCGACAGCGGCGGTGAGCTTGTCGTCCGGGTCGGTGCGCCGGGCCGGCTTGCCGGTCGTGGCGGCGGCGACCTTGCCCTCGTCCTTCACCTGGGCGCCCGGGTCGGTCCGGTAGAGCTGCTGCTCGACCAGCGTGGCCGCGTTCACGGCCGCGAAGTCCTGCCGCTCGCCCACCCGGCTCGCGCCGCCCGGATGGCCGACGCCGCCGACGACGAGCGGCCCGGCCGTCTTCAGCGCGAACGAACGGCCGGCGGTCTGCTCGTACTCGGTGTCCGCGCTGCGCTTCGCCGAGCCGCCGATCTTCAGCGTGGCGTCCGCGCGCAGGAGCTTCGGGCGGGCCACCAGGCGGGCGTCGAGGAACAGGTCGCGGCCCAGCCCGGCCGGCATCGGCAGCGGGAACGCGCCGTTCAGCATCGCCGGCAGCGCCTTGATCCGGCTCACGGTCAGCGTGTCGCGCAGCGCCGCGTCGACGTCCCGGCCGGGTGCGGCGCCGGAGGCGACGAGCGCCTGCCGGGCCGCCTCGTGCAGGCCGGGCAGGTCGACCAGGACGTCCTCGACGGCGAACCGGCCCGGCTCGGGCAGCCGGTCGAACCCGGCCTCCTCGCGCCACAGCCGCCGCCCCTCGTCGGTGGTCTGCTCGGCGGCAACCGGTGTGACCGGGCCGGAGGCGGCCGGTTCCCTGCCCTCGGTCGCCGAGTACGTGGTGACGTCGTGGACCGCGTGGACCGACACGCCGCCCTCGGGCAGCCCTCTGCCGGTGACGGTGACGGTGAGGCGCACCGGCCCGCGGTACGTGGGCACCGGACCGGAGACGGTCAGCGACTGCTCGTACGTGCGGCCGGTGCGCTCGGTCGACTTGGTGGCCTGGTTGCCGAGGGCCGCGGTGCCGGTGAGCCCGGCGGCCACGGTGCCGGAGGCCGGGCCGTGCCCGGTGGTGCGGGTGGCGTCGCCGTCGACCCGGTCGGTCTCGGTGCCCTGCGCCCGCCCGGTCAGCGTGACCTGCGCCGCCGTTCGCGAGGTGGTGCGGGTGTGCGCCTCGCCGACCACAGCGCGGTCGGTGACCGACAGTTCGTCGACCAGGTCGATGCCGGTGAAGCTCGGCTCGCCGACCGGCTCGGCGGTGAGCGTGACGTGGTACGTGGCGCCCCGGAACCGCCGTTCCAGCCGTACCGTCTCGCTCCGGCCGCCGTTGAGCGCGTCGGCCAGGTGCAGGTGGGCGGCGCCGAGGAAGCCGGTGCTGCCGAGCCCTCGGATCGGGTCGTTCGGGCCGCGGTCCCGGGTCGACGGCAGGATCGCCTGGGCGAGTTCCTCGCTCGACTCCCGGGCCAGGGCACGCCGCAGGTGCGGGATGCGGTCGGTGAGGTCGATGTGGGTGGTGACGCCGCCGATGCCGAGCGACAGTCGCGGTCCGGGCCGGAACTCCGGCTGTGCCGCGTGGGCGGTCGTGCCGGGGCCGGCCGCGTCCTCGTCGCGCCGCTGCTGTGCCTCGCGTACCAGGTCGCGTTCCCGCTGCTGGTGCTCGGCCTGCGTGGCCCGCTCCTGCTCCTGCGCCGCCAGCAGCGCCTGCGTGGCCTGGTCGTGCGTGGCGGTCAGCTCGCCGAGTTCGCGCCGGTGGCGGTCCTGAAGTGCGGCGAAGGAGTCGTCGACGAGTTGCCGGGCCGCCGCGCCGACCGCGCGGTCCCGGTGGACCCGGTCGACGTAGGCGCGGGCGTCGCGCTGCTCGGTGTGCTGCCGCCGCAGCAGGTTCCCGCGTTCCGTGGCCTGTTCGCGGGCCATCCGCGCGCGCTGCTCGTCCTGGTCGGCGCGGAGCGTCCCGGCCCGCTCGGCGTGTTCCAGTTGCAGCCGTACGTCGGCGGTGCCGTGCCGGCGGGCGCGGTCGCGGTCCTGGAGCTGCTTCAGCTCCGCCGGGGTCATCCGCATGACGACCGCGCCGGGCAGGGTGAGCCGCCGGCCGGCCCGCCGGGCCGGTGCGCCGGGCCAGCGGCCCAGTGGACGCAGGTTGCTGTCGTGCCGGGCCTCGGCGACCACCTCCGCCTCGACGTCCACCCGCACCAGCAGTTCGCGTTCGGCCCGGCCGGCGCCGAGGCGCAGCTTGGACACGCCCGAGACGCTGCGCTCGCTGATCCGCCCCCACGCCCGCCGCCACGGCGTGACGGACAGGATGACGGCGCCCCCGGGCCGGCCGGTGCTGCCGCCGTGGTCGGTGACCGGCCCGCTGACCGAGGCGACGCCGGTGCCGGAGACGCTCAGCTCGATCGCGCGCGCGTTCGTGCTCTTGCGGGCGGTGCCGCTGGCGAAGGTCCGCTCGACCCGGGCGAACTCGGCGCCGTCGAGCACCGTCGGGTTGGTGGGCCGCAGCCGTATCCGCACGTCGGCGCGGGCGTCGGCGGCCCGGCGGCCGTGCCACAGGTTGCTCAGTGCCAGCGGACGGCTGAACAGCTCGGCGTCACCGGTGAGGCGTTCGGGCGACAGCTCATCGGCGACCACTGTGGAGATCAGGCCGTCCTCGACCGCGTAGACGTCGTCCCGGCCGGCGTCGCGCAGCGTGTCGACTACCGCTTCCTGCAACCGGTCGGCGCCGACGAACGACTCCACCCGGCGTCCGTCGAGATCGTGCGGCCCGCCGGTCAGCCGGCTCAGGGGAGGCGGGTACGCCATGGTCTCCACGTCGCGGGGGACCGGGCCGGGCTCCGCAGCGGGGCGCTGCCGGGACACGCGCGTCTCCGGGACCAGCATGCGCACGTCGAGGCGGTGCGTGCGGGGACGCTGCTCGGACGTGGCGACGACGGTGGGCACGTCCCGGCCGTACGTCCCGAGGGACAGCTGCCGCCCGGCCTGGTTGACCCGCACCGTGGACCGGGTGCTGACGGTGAGGTCGAGGGTGGCGGCGAACTCGCGCAGCCGTACCCCGGTGGGCTTGCCGTCGTCGTCGAGCGCCGGCCCGTGGTCGCTCTCGGTGGACTGCCCGCCGGTGACGGCGCTCTCGTCGGTGGTGCCCCAGGTGAGCGCGGCGCGCGGGCCGCCGAGCAGCGTCGAGGCGGCCTGGCCGAGCGGGCCGAGGATGCGGGGCTCCAGGCTCAGCTCGGCCGACCGGCTGTCGTCGCGGGCGCTGGTCACCGTGGACCTGGCGGTCCGCTTGGCGGCGGTGCCGATCTTGTCGTGGTCGAGCAGGTCGCCGTCGGACACGTCGCCGAGGCTGCCCCGGATGGTCACCACAGTGACGTGGTCGTGGAACGTGCCGGTGCGGATCAGCGGGATCTTCAGCCCGGGGCCGACGATCCGGTCCGCCAGGTGACGCAGCTGGTCGGGGGAGAGCTGCGTCCGCAGGTCGGTGGACCGGGTCAGCGCCGCCTGGAGCTCGGGGGTCAGCCCGTCGGCGAGCTGCTCGTCGCCGAAGTGCCGCAGCATCTCGTCGCGGGTGGCCAGGCGGAACCGCTCGTGACCGGGCACCGACCGCACCGCGTCGGCGACCGTCTCGTACAGGCTGCGGTCGCCGACCCGGGTCAGGTACGCGCCGCCGAACGACTCGCCCTGCTCGACGCGTGCCGGTGCGAAGTGGGTCCGGTCGGCGCCGCGCCGTCCGCGCCACTCCCGGCCGTCCGGGTCGAGGGCGGTGCCGGGCAGCCGGTCGCCGGTGGTCCACTGGAGCGCGTCGACGGAACCGGACAGCATCCGCGGCGCGCGGCCCAGGACGCGCACCTGGACGCCGTACTCGACGCGGTAGCGGACGCCGGGCGCGGTGCCCGTCACCGTCTGCTTGCCGCCGGTCCGCTCGGCGATCGTCTGGGCGGCGCCACGCTCCCGGCCGCCACCGACGCGCGGCCCGACGACCAGGCTCAGCGGCGCGGCGTCCACTCCGGCGCCGGCGAGGCCCCACAGACCCCACGGCCGCTTGGTGGCGGCGGCGCTCGTGCCCTCGCCGCCGAACGCGGACGTGTCGACGTGGGTGAGCCCGTCGACCCGCTCCACCTCCTCGACCTGCCGGGCGACCAGGCGGACCTCGACCTGCCGGGCCCGGCCCGGGAAGAAACGCCGCCAGCCGGTGCGCGCGGCGCGCGGCAGCGAACCCGACCGCACCCAGCCGTCGTGGACGTTCGTCGGGTCGGTGACCACCATCGCCGGCAGGCTGCCGGAGAACGTCGCGTCGCTGAGCAGCTTCTGCATCACCGGGCGGCCGGGCGCGCCGATCCGGACGAGGTCGGCCATGCCGTCCTCGGCGAGGATCGCCTCCACCTGGTCGAAGAACGTGGCGCCCGGATCGGCCGGCCGGCTCCGGACACTCTCCACCCCGAACCGGGCCGGCACCGGCGCGTCGAGCGCACGGTCCGCGGCGGCGGTGGCGGTCGCGTCTGCCGTCCGCAACCCCGTGTGTACGGCGAGAGCGACGCTCCCCGAGGTCTCGACCGGTTCGGCGGCGGGACGGCCGGGCCGCACGAGCCGGGCCACGAACCGGATCGGCACCGTCACCTCGGTCAGTCCGGTGACCTTGACAGTGGTGGTGGACGTGTACGTGTCCTTGTGGGCGGCGGAGTACTCGACGGTAGGCGCCGTCGGCACCGAGCCGCCGACCCCGATGACGACACCGGGCATCGCGGTGACAGTCGCCTTCGGCTCGACGTGCCGGTCCCGGTTGTGGCGCAGCGTGTGGGTGAGGTTCTCCCGGGTCTTGGCGGTGACCTTGCGCGGGTCGTCGTGGGCCCGGTCCACGGTGAGCGCGTCCCAGTCGAGGACGGCGGTGACCCGCAGCTCGGCGGGGCGCCCGCCGATCGTGACCGGATACGGTCGGCCCTCGCCGAGGAACTGGTCCACGTCGTCGCGGCTGTCCGCCTCCACCGCGGCGACCACGTCGTCGGACAGGCCGGGGTCGAGGGTCCGCAGCGCCGTGCCGAGCGCCGCGTTCTCGGTCGCACGCAACTGCTCGGCGAGGCCGAGGGTGCGGCTCTCCCGCAGGTACGACGGCAGGCTCCGGCGTACCGCGTCGGGCGACGGAAGCGCCGGGGTGGTCCCGGTGGCCGACGACGTCCCGCCCGCGGTGTCCTCGCCGGCGGGGGTCTCTTCCGCTGCGGTCTCTTCCGCGGTGGTGGCGTCGACGGTCGACCGGGCGGCCGGGTCGTCGGCCGGCGCGGACGTGACGAGACCGTCGTCGCTTCCGTCGCCGTCGCGGTCCCCGTCGCTGTCGTGGTCGGCGAAGCCGTCGCCGAAGCCGCCGTAGCCGTCGTCGTCGCCGAACAGGTCGAAGCCGCCGGAATCGCTGTCGCCGTCGCTGTCGGTGTCGCTCGCCGGGGTCGACGGCGGTGGCACATGGCGTGCGTAGGTGACGTGACCCGACGGGTCGATCGTGCGCAGCAGCTCCAGCCGGGCACGCGGCCTGGCGCCGACCACCGGGTGGTCGCGCGGCGGCCCGGCCGGGTCGTCGTACACGATCAGGTGCACCTGGGTGCCGCGGGCGGCGGCGAACTCGACCACGTCGTACGCGTTGGCGATGCGTCGCCGCTCGGCGTCGTCGATGGGCGTGTCGCGGCGCTGCGGCCCGGGGTCGGGGGCGAGCACGGCGCGGACGAAATGGCCGTTGTCGTACGGGTTGCGCTGCCGCATCGCCGCGGCCTCGTCGAGGCTCATCGCGTCCCGGCCGGCGCGCAGCGTGCGCATCCGCAGGTCGTCCGCGTCGTCGCCGGGCATCTCGGCGGCGATCGTGTCGTAGAGGGAACCCGGCTGCCGGCCGAGCCCGCCGCGGTCGGCGACGGCGGTCGCGGCGGCGAACTCCTGCTGGACGGTGCCGGCGTCGTCGGACGTCGCCAGCAGGTGCGCGGCGACGAGGCGCTGGCTGTTCGGCAGGCCCACGGTCCGCGCCGGTCGCGCCGGGTCCAGGTCGGGGTCGACGGCGGGCGGGACCGCCGGTGCCGGGGCGGCGCCCGGCGCCGGCAGCGAGACGGCGGTGAGGTACCGGTTGTGCGGTTGCGCGCCGAGCTGCCGGAGCTGCTGCGGCGTGAGCGTCTGCTGCCACGTCCACGACGGGCCGGGCAACAGGTCGGTGGGCGCGGCGAACGGCTTCGGGGCGGCGACGGCCGGCTTGCGCAGGTCGGCCCGGTACTCCTTGAAGCCGGTGCCCTCGGTGTAGAACAGCTGCCGGTTGACGTTCGTCGGCACGGCGTGCGACTGCGGCAGGAAGTTGCCGACGGCGAACTCGGCCGCGAGCCGGGACAGGTCGGTGGGCGTGGCGGCGCCCACGAAGTCCGTCATGAAGGCCATGTCGCGGTCGGGATGCCTGTTGTTCTGCGACTCGACCTGGACGTCGACGGTGAGGACGTCAGCGGGCAGGTCCGCCGGCGTCGCCGCGCCGTGGGCGACGGCCAGTTCCTCGCCGTACGCCTGGTGCAGGCTCTCGGCCAGCAGGAGGAACTCCGCGCCCGCGTCACCGAACCGCACCTCGGGCCGGCCGAGGGTGAGCAGGCCGTCGACGAACAGGTTCGGCTCCGGCGAGTACGGGAGCATCGGGTGGACGGTGGCCTGCCGGTCCCGGGACCGCATGTCCTCGTCCACGGCTGTAATAAAGTCCCGGACGAAGGCGTCCCGGCCCGCCTGCGTGTCGAGCTTGGCGAGGCCGCTGCGCACGGCGGCCAGCTTCTGTTCCTCGGTCGTGCGATCGTCGCCCGGGGCGAGGTCGTCGATCCTCGCCCGGTGGTCGCGCGCGCGTCGTTCCAGCCGCTCCCGGGTGCGCCGGATCAGCTCCTCGGTGTCACCGACGCGGTAACCGCCGGAGATCATCAGAGGCCGGGCCGGTGGCTCGTCCTGCGGTCCGGTCGCGTCCGGGTCGAAGCGGGTCTCGCGGTCGACGCGGTCGAAGACGTGGGTGCCGTCGGCCGTCGTACGGGCGCCCAGGTCGAAGTCCTGGATCGACACGTACGGGTAGCGCCGGGCCCCGCCGTCCGGGCCGCCCTGCGCGAGGCCCTGGATCGCGGCCACCGTGTCCGGGTCGCGGAGCACCTGGTTGCGGGTGCGGCCGTACGGGAACTTGCCGTTCTTCGTGCCGACGGCGTAGCCGTTCACCGCCACCGGTACGTCGAGGCTCTCCGCGAGCCGGGCCGCCCGGGCGACCGCCTCCCGGAAGGCGAGGTCGGGCACCTCGGCGGTGGTGTTGACGCCGAAGATGAACACGACTGTGGTGCCCGGGTCCAGGCCCTCGGTGACGGCGCGGACCACCTCGGGGATCTGGTCGACGTCTTCGGCGGGCAGCATCGAGTTGACGACGAACCCGATCGGCGCGCCCTCGTCCCTGAGGTCGGCCGTCTCCTGCCGGTAGTTGCCCGGGCCGACCTCGCGGGTGTGCTGGGTCAGCTCGTCGAACCGCGCGTTACGGCCGCCGACCACCCGTACCGGCTCGAACCGGACCGGCACCGTGCGGGGCGGCAGTCCGCCGCGGTCGGGCGAGAGCACGTCGGACCGCTGACCGGCGATCCGGTTCACGTTGCGCGCCAGCAGCCGCGGGTCCTGGTCCGGCGTGGTGGTCGCCATCAACGAGTTGTCACCCTTGACGAACGTGCCGTCCAGGGCGCGGTCCGCCACCGGGTACTCGTCGCGCAGGCCGAGGAAATGCCCGATCTCGTGCGCGAGATCCAGGTCGGAGGAGTGCGTCGACCAGCTGGTCTGGGTGGTCGGCGACCGGGTGCCGTGCAGCGCGACGGTGGCGTGCGCGTCGCTCGGCCGGGTCGTGAACTCCACAGTGACGTTCAGCTGATCGGCGCCGATCCGGAAGCCCTGGTTGTAGATCCGGTCGACCGCGTCGCGTACCCGGGTCTCGACGTCCGGCCGCGCGGCCGCCGCCGTGTCGTCCCGGGCGTCGAGGAAGACCTTCACCGTGAAGTCCTGCACCCTGCGGCCGTCGACGTCCAGCACCCGATGGTCGTACGCGATCCGGTTGTCGACCGCGTCGAGGCGCGGGCGGGGCCGGTCGCCCGCCGGAAGGGGCAGGCCGGCCCGCTCGTACGAGCGCGCGACCACGTCGGGCACGCGGGTGTCGGGATGGGGCCCACGGTCGATGACGTCGTACGCGCTGGTGTTCGCGACCCGGCGTGGCGCGGTGTCGTGCTGCGCGGCGCGCGCCCGGTCGATCTCGTCGCGGGTCTTGGGCGCGGCGAGCCGGGGCGGCGGGACTCCCGGGACGCGCAAGGTGTCGTCGACCGGGGGAGCGGCCGGCGCGGTGTCGGTGCGGGGGCGGGCGTCCGGGTCCAGCGGCAGGCCGGTGACCGTGGCGAGGGCCTGGTCGACCTGGTCGGAGCCGGTCCGGCCGAGCGCGTCCCGCCACCCGTCGAAGTACGTCCGCACGCCGCCGTCGTCGTCCTGGACGAAGTCCCGCACCGGGGCGGGGTCGCCGCCGCTGCGCAGGTACTCCGACGCGTTCACGAGCAGGTCGTGGCCACTTCGGGCGGAGTCGTCCCGGACCGGTGCGGGCTCGTGTTCCCACGGCCGGGTGTCACCCGCGGCCCCGGTCACGGAGAGCGTGGGCTTGCCCGCCGCGAGGGACTCCTGCCAGGTGTTCGCACCCTCGGTGACCACGAGCGTGGCGCGGTCCTGGAGCCCGGCCATCTGTTCCGGTGTGACGCGGGGCAGCGCGGCGACGTGGACGTCGGCGTTGCTCGTGGTGAAGCCGCGCTCGCTGTTGCCGAGGACCAGGACGACAGTCGGCCGGTCGGGGCGGGCGGCGGCGGCCAGCCGGTCGACGACCGCCTGGTGCGGGGGAGTGTCGGGCGTGTCGCCGTAGTAGACGAGCACCACGTCGGTGGCGTCGTCGTCGACCAGGGCCGCGAGGTCGTCGGCCCCGGGAATGCCGGTGGTGGTGATGACGTCCCGGGCGGGCGGCGGATCGGCGGGCGGCGGACGGCGGTAGGCCGGCACCCCGGTCGAGGCCCGGTCGAGATCAGTGATCGTCCCGTCCGCGCTGCGGACCTGCCGGGGGAACTGGTCCCACAGGAACGGCTGGAGCGTGACGACGTCGTGGTCCCTGCCACCGGCGGCGTCGCGCAGCGGACCGGCCCACGCCTGCTGGAACCACTCCTGCTTCTGCTCCGCGGTCCGCTCCGAGCCGTCGTCGTTCTTCGGTACGTCGACGGCCGGCAGCACGGTCAACACGTCGCCCTCTGGGAGCGGCCTGCTGCCGACCTCGTCCAGGCGCAGACTCTGGGTGTGGTTCTGCTCGCGGACCTTCTTGTCCCGGAACTCCTGCTGCCGCGCCACCTGCCACGCCTTGGCCCGTGGCGCGCCGGGCCAGTCCGTCGTCTTCCAGGCCTCCTCGCGCGTGCCGGGCGGCCCCTGCGGGCGCATGACGACGTCCATCCCGCCGCGGTGGCCGGTCCACTCCCGATGGAACAGGTCGTACGAGCCCGCCGGGGTCTCGAACTCCTGCTGCCGCCCGAGCTGCGCGGCGTAGTAGGGCGTCTTGTTGCCGGGATAGGTGAGCACGACCGTGCCCCGGTAGCCGGTGGCGGCCAGCCCGTCGAGCATCGCGATCGTCGCGGCCTGGTGGCCCAGGCCGGGCGATCCCTGGTCCACGACGTGCACGACGTCGTACTTCTCGTTCAGCTTCTGGCCGACGGGGGTCGGCACGGGCCGCGGCGCACGGCTGCGCAGCGTGGCGGGTGAGAGGTCCGTCGGGGTCAGGTCGACGGCCTGGGTCGTGGGACCGGCCGGCGGCGGTGGCGGCGCGCCGGGTGGTGGCCGCATGCCCGGCGGTGGCGGCGGTGGGAGCATGCCCGGCACGCCGGGTGGTGGCGGCGGTGGCATGCCCGGCATGCCCGGCGGTGGTGGCGGTGGCGGGGCCGGGGCGCGGGACGGAATCTGCGGGTTCGGACGCGGGTCCGGCGTCTGGTCGTGCGGCGTCCGCGGGACCGGAAGGTCGCGCACCGGGCCGGCGGTCAGCGCGGCGTCGTGGATCGTCGCCAGGTCCACAGCGGTGAGATAGCCGGTCGGCCCGGTCGAGGTCGCGGCCTGCTCCGGCGACGCCGGCAGGGTGTCGACGTCGAGACCCATCACCCCCGGGCGGCCGACGGTGGTGAACAGGTGCTCGGGGGCCTGGTGACCCTCCTTGGCCCCCAGGTAGTGCATCACCTCGTGCACCATCACGGGCAGGCGGTCGCCGGTGTTCCACCGGTGCTGGTCGGTGCCCACCCCGGTCTCCGAGGTCACCTCGACCGGCGGGTTGCGTCGCGGGTCGGCCTGCCAGTCACGGGTCATGCCGTCGCGCCACGGCGGCGTGTCGACGACCAGGTCGATGTGCAGCAGGCGGCCGTCGGGCAGCGTGTACCGGCCGTTGACCATCTCGTCCACGGTGCGTTGCACCGCGTCGGCGAAGTCCCGTAGCTCCCGGGGAGACATCTGGTCGTTCTTGGAGACCAGATCCAGGTGTACGTCGAACGACCGGTAGTCCCGGCCGTCGGCGGTGAACTCCCGGGTGATGAAGTCGATCGTCGTGATCTCGCCGCGCAGCAGGTGCGTGCCGGGGACGACGGTGTCCTTCCAGGGCACGTACCGTTCGGTGCGCAGTCGTTTCGGCTCCGCGCTCGCCTTGGCCTGCCGGAACTGCGGGCTCGGCCCGGCCCGGGTGGGCGCGGGTAGGTCCGCGACGGCGAGCGGCGCGGGAATGCCCTGCGGCCCGTCCGGCGCCGGACCGGCCGTGTCGTGCTGCCCTGTCGTCGGGCCGTCCGGCGTCGGCGCGGTGTCCACGGCACCCGTCGGTCCGGCGCCGGTCCCGTCCGTCCCCGTGCCTCGGCCGTCGGCTTCCACCGGAACGCCCGACGGGACGCCGACCGTCGTGGTGTCGACGGCGGTGGAGGTGAGCGGGCCGGGCGTCGCGACCGCCGGTTCCGGTGCGGGCGTCGCGCCGGCACCGGGATCGGTCGCCGGGGAGGCGACCACGGCCGGACCGTCGACCGAGATGCCCTCGACGGGTGCCAGTGGCGGTGGGGGCGCCTCCACGGTGCTGACGACGTCACGCGAGGGAGCGGTCGGCTCGCCGGTGCTTGTCGGGGTCGACGGCGACGTGCCGGTGGTCGATGTGCTCGGGGTCGACGTGCCGGTGCTCGGCGTGCTGGTCGGTGAACTCGTGGACGGCGGGCTCGTGGACGTCGCCCCGGTGCTCGCCGTGCCGGTGCTCGTCGTGGCGGTGGACGGTGTGCTCGTGCTCGCCGTGACGGTGGCCGGTGCGGTGGTCGTCGGTGCGGCCGGGCCGGGCATGACGGTGGCCGGAGTGCCGGCGCTCGGCGTGACGGTGGACGGTGCCGGGTCGCCGGTTGTCGTGGCCGCGCCGGCCGGCTGGCTGGGCGGCGACGCCGGGACAGCCGCCGGGCCGGGGGTGGCGGCGGGCGACGTCACAGGCGCCGGTGTGTCGAGACCGGTCGGCCCGCTGCTCGGCGTCGGAGCATCGAAACCGGGAAGGCCGCCGCCGTACGGAGCCGTGACGTCCGCGACCGTGGCCGGGGTGCCGGTCGTGGGCGTGCCGCTGCCCGCCGGGGTGCCGGTCGTGGGCGTACCGGTGCCGCTGCCCGCCGGGGTGCCGTTCGGCGTGCCCGACGAGTCGGCGCGCGGGGTGGTGACCTCGCCGCCTGCGAGCGGGCCCGACCCCGGGGCCGCACCGCCGACCCCACGCGGGTCGCCGTCGGCGCCCTGACCGGCGGTGCCGTGCCCGCTCGGGCTCTGACTTCCGGCGCCGTTCGGGCTCGTGCTGCCGCTCGGGCTCGTACTGCCGTTCTGGGCCCCGTCCTGTGAGCCGTCGCGGACCTGACCTCCGCCGGTCTGGCCATCAGCGGTGGGGCTGCTCGACGATGGGCCATCAGCCGTCTGCCCGCCCGCCGTTTGCCCGCCTGCGGTTTGGCCACCCGCGGGTTGCCCGCCCCCGGTTTGGCTGCCCGGGGTCTGACCGCCCGAGGTCTGACTGCCCGGCGTCTGACCGCCCGCGATCTGGCCGTCAGCGGTCTGACTGCCAGGGGCTTGCCCGCCCGCAGTCTGCCCGCCCGCAGTCTGACCGCCCGGGGTCTGACCGCCTGCGGCCTGGCCGCCCGGAGTCTGCCCGCCCGGGGTCTGGCCCTCGGAGGGCTGGGTGCCCGGAGCGGCGCTGCCCTGGCCGGTGCCCTGACTGCCGGGGCCCTGGTTCCCGGAGCCCTGCTGCGCCGGCCCTTGACTCCCGGCATCGCCCTGCCCGGACCCCTGCCCGGACCCCTGCCCGGCACCGCCACCCCCGGCGACCGGCCCACCCGAGGGCTGTGGACCCGGACCGCCGCCCTGACTGCCCGGTCCGGCGGCGGAGCC
The DNA here is from genome assembly GCF_049179035.1 of Micromonospora sp. WMMD1274. Lineage (NCBI taxonomy): Bacteria > Bacillati > Actinomycetota > Actinomycetes > Micromonosporales > Micromonosporaceae > Micromonospora > Micromonospora sp. WMMD1274. The sequence goes on along the minus strand of NZ_JBMHMG010000001.1, from coordinate 7,440,089 downwards.
GACGGGCGGGGGAACGGGTGGTCCGTCCACGGCCGTGGGCGGAGGCGTGGGCGCGGTGGTCGTGAGGTTGTTCGTCTCGATCGTCGGCGGTGGCGCTCCGGCAGCGGCGCCCGGGCCGTAGCTCTGGCCGACCACTGTGGCGTAGTGGTGGGCCATCCCGCCGATCATCGACGAGCTCATGGTGGCCCACGGGTTGAAGCCGCCGCCGCCGACCATCATGGTGAACAGGCCCTCGAACAGCGTCTCGGCGAGCGCCGACAGCCCTTCCCGCGACAGGACGTTGTTGTTGATCTTCGGGAAGAACTTGCCGCCGATCATCTGTACGCCGCTGACGCCCGCGCCGATGAAGGCGCCACCGGCGAACGCCATCGCCAGATCCTTGTAGTCGAGGGACTTGCGGTTGCCCTCGATGATCTGCGTGACCTGGGCGGCGGCGCTCTGCCAGAGTTCCTCCAGGCCCTCCTGGAACGCCTCCCAGGCCAGCCGCATCAGCATGTTCCGCAGCCGCTGGCGGAACAGGCTGATCAACGCTCCGACGATCTCCTGACCGATCTTGATCAGGGCGGGCACCGCCGCCGCGCCGAAGCCGGAGGCCAGCGCGATGGCGATCTCCACGACCTGGGTGAAGGCCGCGATGACGATGTTGTACTGGGTGTTCTCCGAGTCCAGCGCGAAGTTGTAGGCCGAGCCGCCCAGCGCCAGCGCGATGTTGCCACCGGCCGGCACGTTCCTGGTGATCCCGACCTGGTACTGCTGGAACGCGTCCATCGCCGGGCCGGACAGGCTCCCGGCCAGCCCGTAGCCGAGGTTGGCGGTGGCGCCCATCCCGTTGAGGATGGTGCTGCTGAGCGCGTACAGCTCGTCGCCCATGGCCCGCAGGGCGGTGGGGTCGGCCTTCGGGTACTCCTCGCCGACGGCGACGAGGATCAGGTCGTACGCCCACTGCCACTGCGGGTCGTTGGGAATGTGGAAGTCGGGCATGTCCTGGCGGGGCGCGGTGGGTGGCTCAGGCGCCGGGGATGATCGGGGTGGGCGTGCCGTCGGGCGCGTAGCTCAGGTACAGCGGCTGGTAGCCGGGCGCTGTGGGGTCCACGGCCGGGTTCTCCTTGACGACGAAGAACCGGCCCTGTCCGGGATCGATCGTCCTGCCGTCCGGGGTGGTGACGGGTGTGCCGGTCAGCGGGGTGATCGAGTCGTAGAGGTTCGCGTCCACCCGGGTGCTGCCGTCCTCGAACGGGTTGAGCGCGATCAGGCGGTACTCCTCGGGCAGCGGCCGGCCGCCGACGTGCGCGGTCGCGTACTCCGGCTGCACGAAGTAGGACGAGATGGCCGGCAGGGCGGCGGTGACCGGGAGCAGCGGCTCGGCGGGCCGCACCGACCGCATGGGCGTGCCCTGCTGCTGCGGAAGGAGCCGGGCCTGCTCGGTGACCGGCTCACCGGCCGGCTCACTGACCGCCAGCTTGCGGGACAGCAGATGGCGCCGGCGCGGCTCACCCTCCGCGGTGGGCTCCAGCACCCGGCCCGTGACGGCCGTCCGCGTCGCGTACGTGGGGCCGTCCAGGCGGTCGAAGTCCTTGGCCATCTTCCGGCTGACGTCCAGGGCGGCCTCGTCCGCCTCCCGGTACGCCCGGCCGCTCTCCGTGAGGCCCTGGGCGGTGTAGTGCAGGGTGCCCTTGACGCCGCCGATGATCGCTTCGAGGTTGTCCAGGCCCTCCAGGAACTTGGTCGAGAACTGCTCGCCCATGTCGTCGTCGCCCCAGGCGTTGGCGTACCGGGCGCGCAGGGCGGTCAACTGGGCGAGGTAGGACTCGTAGAGCTGCACGTGCGACTCGTACGCCCGGCCGAGCCCTTCCACGCCGTCCGGGTCGACCCACAGCCGCCCGCCGGGATTGTTGCTGATCATTCGGGCCCCCGGGTCAGGAGTTCCCGCACGCTCGTCACCATGCGGGGTTCCTTGGGCAGGAACGCGTCGGCCCCGGCCTGGCCCCGGACCAGCTTGTGGGCGTCGAGGCCGTCCGGCAGCACCGGCGCCAGCACCTCGGCCGCCTGGTTCATGACCTGTTCCTTGGCGTCGGCGTAGGTCTCCAGGATGAGCCGGGTCAGGTCGGCGGTGGTGAGCCGCTTGTGGGCGCCGGAGGGGAACTGGACGTCGGTCAGCACACCGTTCTGGCCGACGGTGACGCTCACCTCGCGCCGCGGTGACGTCGCGGTGGCCGAGAGGGCGCTCATCCGGGCCTGCATCTCGGCGAGGCTGTTGCGCTGCCGCTCGTACTCCTGGAACAGGCCTTCGATGCGCTCGCTGTAGTTCACGACGGACCACTCCCTCGACGTCGCGGTCCAGTGAAGACGCCGCCCCGGTCGCGCCGGAACTCCGGCCGGGGATCAGTGCATGAAAGTGCAACCACTCTTCCCGGGCTGTCGGCCGGCGCCGCCCGTGCCGGGGGCGCTGCCGTGCAATGTTGGGTGACGTTCGGACATGGTGGCGCGACCGGGTTGCCGCCGGGCACGGCCGCGGATCAACACTCTTCCCTGCCACCGTTCCCTGACACGAGGAGTCCGGCCGTGACGATGCCGATCGTCAGCACCACCGAAGAGGGTATGCAGCGGGCTGCCCAGGAGTTCTCCGACAAGGCCACCGAATTCACCGGCCAGTTGCGCGCGGTCAACGGGCAGATGGCCATCCTGATCTCGTCCTGGACCGGCCAGGCGTCGCAGGGCTTCAACCAGGCCATGGACAACTGGGAGAACGCCTTCCAGCGGGTGATCAACGAGCTGCTCAACATGCTCGAGGTCATGGGTGTCACCACCAAGGGCTACCAGACGGCCGAGGACGAGGCGTCGAGCGTGGCCAACTCCTTCGGCGCGGCCCTGCCGGGCATCTGAGCCGCACCCCGACCCCCGATCTCCCGAGAGGACCGACATGTCCAACTACACCTTCGACTTCGTGCAGGCAGACGCCGTGCTGACCGACATGAACCGCATCAACGGCCAGATCCAGTCGTCGCTGGAGGAGATGGAGCGCACCGTCGAGGCCAGCCTCGCCCAGTGGACCGGTGCCGCCCAGGAGCAGTACAAGGTCTCGAAGCTGGCCTGGAACCAGGCGGCCGACTCGATGGTCGGCTACCTGGAGCAGGCCCGGATGACGCTGCTGCAGATCTCGGACAACTACGGCACCACCGAGCAGCGTCACGCCATGATCTGGAACGACGTCCGCGGCGGCTGAACCGCCGGACGGCCGCCGCGGACGCGGCGTGGCGGCCCACGTCGTCCGTCCCCGGCCCGGTGAGCTAGACGACCCGGGCCGCTGGGGTCTGTGCCAACGTTCCGTCGTCGACTCTCGAGTGGAGTGAGCTCCATGGCCCGCATTGACTGGGGATACCCCAACGACAAAGCCATCAGCGCGATGAACGCCTACGGCATGGGCGACGCCGCCCTCAACAAGCCGGAGGGCACCGTTCAGGCGGCGCACGACTCCTGGATGGCGTTCTACAACAAGAACCAGAACAATCGCACCGGCGTGAACTACGAGAAGTGGAAGGACGAGGTCCGCGCCGAGCATCCGGAGTGGATCGAGGCCCGCGACTGGTACGACAAGAACATCCTCGACACCGACGGCTGGAAAAACCTCGTCAAGACGTACAAGGACAACATCACCGACCCGTCGAACGTGAAGCCGCCCGCGTTCACCGACCAGTCCGACTGGATCGACGACAAGATCCAGACCGGTTCGGGCTTCAAACCGCCGGCGATCAACCCGACGTTCAAGGGTGACACCGCCTCGACCAGTGGCGTGGCGGTCAACACCGCCGCCCTGAAGTGGTTCGCGGAGGACGTGCTGGGCAGCATCACCGGCGCGGGGAAGATCCTGCTCACCACGGCCGACCAGGTGGGCGCGATCGACCCGCGTCCCGGCGCCTTCGCCCGGGCCGAGGTGCTGCGGCAGGCGATCGTCGGGGCGACGGCCCAGGACGGCGGCGTCAAGGGCGACATGAAGGACATGCTCGTCAACATGAACACCGCCCTGCTCGCGGTGCAGGCCGCCCTGCTGAAGATGGCCGCGGAGTACGAGAACCTCGAAGAGCTGAACGCGCTGACCACCGACAAGCTCGGCGAGATCATGGGTGACTCCTTCAAGGGCCTGGACAACCTGAGCACCTACGGCCAGAAGATCGTCAAGACCGACGGAAACTGACGCGGGCGGACAGGTCTCGCCGCTCGCGAAGAGGGACAGGGCATGGGCAACGGTCTCGGTGACAGCAAGCTCGACGGCTGGAACGACCCCGCGGAGGAGGCGGCCACCTTCCCACCCAAGGTGATCCCCGTCAGCGACCTGTACGACTACCAGACCTGGGCGAAGGAGACCCGGGGCTGGCGGAAGCTCGAGGCCGCGGTGAACGGCGGCGCCGCGCTGACCACCGAGAGCGGGCAGGACCATGCCAAAACGCTGGTGAGCGTCCGGTCCGTCGTCGAGACCGCGCAGGCCTTCCAGGCGACCCAGGACCTGCTGATCTGGCTCGAACAGACCATCCGTACCGCTGTCACCTCGATGGTCGGCGACGACAAGGCGTGGAAGGGGCCGGCGGCCAACGGGTTCCGCGACAAGATGAATTACTACGCCGACCTGCTCGGCAAGCAGGCAGAGCACCTGGCCGGCGGCGCGGTCCCGGACTCCACCACGGCGGCCAACAGCATCAACTCCTCGACCAACCGCAACTCGCTGCCGTCGCAGCTCTACGACGCCGCCAACCATCTGGCCTGGGCCCAGCAGACGATCACCTACCTGGACCGCGCCTGGGCGTCGATCGCCTCGGACAACGGCGTCGGAAGCGGCAGCGGCCCGGTGCCGATCAGCGGCACGGAGTACGAGAAGCCGATGGCCCAGCAGATGTCCGAGGTCGTCCACACGGTCGCCGAGAAGTACCGGATGACCACCGACAGGGCGGGGACGTCCGGGGTCACCATGCCCACGCCCAGCATCACCACGCCGACGATGCCGAACCTCACCACCCCCAACCTCACGACGCCGAACCTCACGCCCCCGCCGACGGTCCCCCCGCCGGTGTTCACCACGCCCTCCATCGGTGGCGTCACCACTCCGCCGGTCAACGCGCCGCCGAACATCACGGTGCCCACGATCACCCCGCCGAACCTGTCCGGTGGGCCCGGCACCGGCGGACCGGGCACCGGCCAGGGACCGGGGACCTTCACCCCGCCGTCGTTCTCGGGCCCCGGTGCGATCGGTGGTCCCACGCCCGGCGGCGGCAGCGGGCTGCCCGGCTTCGACGCACCGGGCATCAACGGGCCGGGGGGAGCCGGTTTCCCGGGCGGTGGCGGCCTACCAGGTGGCGGCGGCGTGCCGGGCGGGTTCGTCCCCGGTGTGGTTCCGCCGGGCATCAAGCCGCCCGGCTCGGCCAACCTCGGCGGCGGCGCGGGCGGCGCCGGTTCGGTCAAGCCGCCGTCGTTCTCCGGACCGGGTGAGGTGGGCGGCCCGAAGCCCGGGGCCGGCACAGGTGCAGGCATCGGCAGACCGGGCGGCGGCTTCACCGCGCCGGGCGTCCCCGGCTTCGGCTCACCCGGCGGCGCCGGCCCCGGCGCGGGCGGTAGCCCGAGCCTGCCGGAGAAGCCGGACGCGAACGGGCTGCTCGGCAACAGCGACGACTTCGTCCCCGGCGCAGTCGACGGTGTGGACATCCCGGCCGCCCCCGGTGGCGCCGTGCCCGGTGGCGGCGGCTTCCAGTCGCCGATGATGCCGGGCATGCCCGGCGCGGGCGCTCCCGGTGCCGGTGCCGGCGGCGGATCCGGTGTCCCCGAGGCCCCTGACGCCAAGGGCCTGGTGGAGGGCGACGAGGCGGACTGGCGGTCACCCGGGTTGGACGGCGTGCAGGTCCCCGGCGCGCCGGCCGGCGCCTCGTCCGGCGGCGCCGGGCTCGGTGCGGGCATGCCGCCCATGCCCGGCATGCCGGGGCCCGCGGGCGGCGCGAACAATCCCGGCGGGGCCGAGTCGCCCGACGCCCGGGGACTCGTCAGCGGCGATCCGGAGACCTGGGGACCGGTGGGCGTGGACGCGGGTGTACCGGACGGGTCGGGCGGTGCGCCGGCCGGTGGTGACGGGCTCGGCGTCGACGGCCCGCAGATCCCCGCCGCCCCGCCCGTGGCTCCGGGCGTCGGCGTCGACTCGCCGGTGGCGGCGCCGGCCGGCCCCGCCATGCCGATGATGCCCGGAGCGCCGGGTGCGCCGGGCGCCGGTGCGGGCACACCCGGCGGCGGTGTGCCGGACGCGCCCGACGCCTCCGGACTGATCCAGGCCGACCTCGACGACTGGCGTCCGTCGACCCCCGACACCGGCACACCGCAGGCGCCCACCGGAGCGGACGCGGGCGGTGTCGGGCTGGGGGAGCCGGCCCACTCCGCGCCTCCCGTGCCGCCGAGCACCGGTGCGACGCCGCCGGCGGCCGGTGTGGTGCCGCCGGCGGCCGGTGTGGTGCCGCCGGTGGCCGGCCCGCCGGGCGCCAACGCGCCGGCCGGGACCGCACCCCGGACCGCGCCCGACGCGTCCGGACTGATCCGGACGGACGAGGCCGACTGGACTCCGGCCGGACCGGGGGACGGCGGGCCGGAGGCGGGCGGCGGCACGGCGGCCGGTGGCGGGGGACTCGACGGCTCCGCGCCGGTAGCCGGCGTGCCCGGCCCGCCGCCGGGGCCGGGCGACGCGACGGCGGGCGGCGGCGCGGGACTCGACGGCTCCGCGCCGGTCACCGGCGTGCCGGGCTCGCAACCCGGTCCGCAGGTAGCCGGAGATCCGGGCGTGCCGGGGGCCGCCGCCGAGGAGCCGGCCGCGCCGGAGGTTCCGGCAGCGCCCGTGCCCGGCATCGGCGGTACGTCGCCGGGCGCGCCCGTACCCGAGGTGATCGCACCGCCGACGGCGGTGGAGGTGCCGACCGTGGTCGACCTGTCCCCGGCGGTGGAACCGCCGCCGCGGGCCGAGCCGCCCGCGGCTGTTGCGCCGCCCGCGGCCGTCGCGCCGCCCGCGGCTGTCGCACCGGCTCCGGCCGTCGCGCCGCCTCCGGCCGTCGCGCCGCCTCCGGCCGTCGCGCCGCCTCCGGCCGTCGCGGAGCCGGCGGCCGGCGGTGTCGTGGCGGCTCCGGTGATCGTGGGCCAGCCGGGCCTGCCCGCCCAGCCAGGCCCGGTGCCGAACCCGCCCGCCCAGGCAGCCGCGCCGAACCAGCCCGCACAGCCGAACCAGCCCGCACAGCCGAACCAGCCCGCGCAGCCGAGTCCGCCCGCGCAGGGGAACCCAACCGCGCCGGGGAACCAGCCGGCCCCGCCGGGAGGCGGCGGTCCGGAGGGGACGCACCGGAAGGCCGGCGTGGCCGCTGCCGTGGCCGAGGGCGAGGTGGCGGTCGCGGTCCCCGGCGCGCTCGGGCTGGCCGGCACCGCCGCCGTGGCCGGACTCGCCGGTCCCGGCCCGCAGACGACCGGCCGCGCGGCGGCCGGCGCGGACCCCGACGACCCGGCCCGGACCGGCACGGTCCGGCGCTCCGGTCGCGACGACGACCGCGAGCCCGGCGCGGGCCGGGAGCCCGCCGCCGGGCTGCGCGAGGACGACGCCGTCTGGGGCGGTGACCGCGCCCGGCCGGCGGCCGACGACCACGTGCCGCTGGTCCGCCCGGACGACGACCCCGACGACACGACGGACTGGGACGACCTCAGCGACGCGGACTGGCTGACCGGTACGTCAGCGGACGACGGCAGGGAAGGGTGACCATGTCGGAGACACCGCAGCCCCCGCGCGCCGTGTGGCGGCGGGTCACGCCCGCGAAGGCGCCCCGGCCGGCCGGCGGCACTTTCGACTTCTTCAGCGCCGACCTGGAGAAGATGCGCCGGTGCGGCGAGCCCGGCGTCAGCGACGCCGAGTTCACGACGTCGCTGGCCGAGGAGGAGAAGGCGGCGGCCGCCCGCGCCGAGGCGTTCTGGGCCGAGCAGGAGCGACGCCGCAGGGACGAGGAGGAGCGGGCGGAGAAGGAGAAGAAGCGCCAGGCCGAGGAGGACGACGACGTCAAGGTGGCCGAGCGCTACCGCAACGACCGCTACGCGGTGAAGCTGCTGCGCCAGGAGCGTACCGTCTGGGGCGGCGACGGCGCCGATGCGGGGACGATCGGATGAGTACGGTCACCGTCAAGCGCCCGCCCCGCGCGCCCGGCCCGGAGGCGCCGGAAGGCTCGATCGAGCTCCAGGAGCCGCCGCTGATGGCGGAGGAGGCCCCGCTCGACTTCCGCTCGTTCGCGATGGTCGTGCCGATGGGCCTCGGCATGGGCGCGATGCTCGCCATGTTCGGCCTCTACAACCGCACCCCCGTGATGTACGTGATGGGCGGCGCGATGGCCGGCGGCATGCTGCTCATGGGCGTCATGCAGATCGGCCGGGCGGCCGCCGAGCGCAAGCGCAAGATGCGCGGCGAGCGGCGCGACTTCCTCCGCTACATCGGGCAGTTGCGCAAGCAGGCCCGCGAGGCGGCCGACCAGCAGCGCCGCCACGTGCTGTGGAACAACCCGCAGCCGGGCTGGCTGTGGTCGATCGCGATGGGCAGCCGGCTGTGGGAGCGCCGGCCCAGCCACGACGACTTCGGCCGGGTCCGGATCGGTCTCGGCCGGCAGACCGCGATGCTGAAGTTCAACCCGCCGTCCACCAAGCCGATCGAGGACCTCGAACCGCTGTCGTCGATCTCGCTGCGGCGGTTCTCCGAGGCGTACCGGACGGTGTCCGGCATCCCCACCTCCGTCGGCCTGCCGAGCTTCACCAGCGTCGAGTTCGAGGGCGCGATCGACCCGGCGATCGACCTGGCCCGCGCCATGGTGGCGCAGCTCGCCACGTTCCACGCCCCGGACGAGCTGCGGATCGCGGTGCTCGCCGCCGAGGTGCACCGGGGCCCGTGGGAGTGGGTCAAGTGGCTGCCGCACAACGCGCACCCCACCGCGTACGACGCGGCGGGTCCGGTCCGGATGTTCGCCGGCAGCCACGACGCGCTGATGGACATGCTCGGCCCGGAGATCACCGACCGGGGCGACCACGACCGGGCCGTCAGGCCGACCACCAGCGAGCCGTTCCTGGTCATCGTCGCGCATCTGGTGGACCTGCCGGACAGCTCCCGCCTGCTCGGCGCGGGCATCCGCAACGTGGTGCTGCTCGACCTGACCGGCGCGATGCCCGGCGGCCCCAAGGTGCTGCGGCTGACAGTCACCGACGACGTCGTGGAGTTCCCGGCCGGCGCCACGACCGGCTCGGCCAAGCGGGACGGCCTGGACCAGACCCAGTGCGAGGCGCTCGCCCGCATCATCGCGCCGAAGCGGACCAGCGGCACGCTGGAGGTCTCCGACGAGCCGCTGGACACCAGCTTCGAACTGACCACGCTGCTCGGCATCCGCGACGCCATGACCTTCGACGTGCAGGCCCTGTGGCGTACCCGCACACCGCAACGCAACCGCCTCATGGTGCCGATCGGCGTCACCGAGGAGGGCGAGGTCATCGAGCTGGACCTGAAGGAGTCCGCGCAGGGCGGCATGGGGCCGCACGGCCTGCTCATCGGCGCCACCGGCTCGGGCAAGTCGGAGCTGCTGCGTACCCTCGTCTGCGGCCTGGCCGCGACGCACAGCTCGGAGATCCTCAACCTGGTGCTGGTCGACTTCAAGGGCGGCGCCACCTTCCTCGGCATGGACAAGCTGCCGCACACCTCGGCGGTGATCACCAACCTGGCCGACGAGCTGCCGCTGGTCGACCGGATGCAGGACGCGCTGAACGGCGAGATGACCCGGCGGCAGGAGATGCTGCGCGCGAGCGGTTACGCCTCGCTGTTCGACTACGAGAAGGCGCGCGGCAACGGTGCCCAGCTCGTGCCCTTCCCGGTGCTGCTGATCATCGTGGACGAGTTCAGCGAGCTGCTGTCCAGCAAGAGTGAGTTCATGGACCTGTTCGTGTCCATCGGCCGGCTCGGCCGGTCGCTCGGCGTGCACCTGCTGCTCGCCTCCCAGCGCCTGGACGAGGGGCGGATCAACCGGGTCGAGGGACACCTGTCGTACCGGCTGGCGCTGCGCACGTTCTCCTCGATGGAGTCGCGGTCGGTGATCGGCGTGGGCGCGGCGTACGAGCTGCCGCCCGAGCCCGGCAACGGCTACCTGAAGGTGGACACCACGAACCTGGTGCGCTTCAAGGCGGCGTACGTCTCCGGCGCGTACACCGGAAGTGGACGCCGCGGCGGCGTCGCGGACGCCGGGGACGAGCCCACCGCGGACGTGGTGCCGTTCACCACCCGGCAGGTCGCGGTGCGCCACGACCCCGGGCCGGAGCGCCCGGCCGAGCAGGTCGAGGAGCCCGCCGCCGACGCGAACGGGCCGAGCCTGGTCGAGGTGCTGCTGGACCGGCTCGCCGGCTCGGGCCCACCGGCCCGCCAGGTCTGGCTGCCGCCGCTGTCCAGCGCGCCCAGCCTGGACTCGCTCATGCCGAGTGTGCTGCCCGACCCGGTACGCGGCATGACCATCGACGACCCGGCCGTCCAGGGCGGCCTGCGGGTGCCGGTGGGCGTGGTGGACCGGCCCGCCGAGCAGCTGCGCGAGCTGCTGGTGGTCGACCTGAACGGCGCGGACGGCCACGTCGGCATCGCGGGCGCCCCGCAGAGCGGCAAGTCGACGCTGCTGCGCAGCCTGATCCTGGCGCTGTCGCTGGCGAACACGCCGCGCGAGGTGCAGTTCTACGGCCTCGACTTCGGCGGCGGTGGTCTCGCCTCGATCGCCGGCCTGCCGCACGTCGGCTCGATCGCGACCCGGATGGAACGCGACCGCGTCGTCCGGACGGTCGAGGAGGTCCTCCAGGTCATGGAGAGGCGCGAGGCCGAGTTCGCGCGGCACGGCCTCGACTCCATGACCAGCTACCTGGCCAAGGTCGCCGACGGGGTGATCGAGGACGGCTTCGGGCACGTCTTCCTGGTCATCGACGGCTGGTACACGATGAAGCAGGACTTCCAGGAACTGGAGCAGAAGTTCCAGGAACTCGCCTCGCGGGGCCTGTCCTTCGGCGTGCACGTGATCGTCACCGCGACCCGCTGGTCGGAGCTGCGTACCTGGATGCGGGACCTGCTCGGCACGAAGCTGGAGCTGCGGCTCGGCGACGCGATGGAGTCCGAGCACGGCTCCCGCAAGGCGGCCACCGTGCCCAACCAGGTCGGCCGCGGCCTCACCGCGGGGGCGCTGCACTTCCTGGCCGCGCTGCCCCGGATGGACGGCAGCTCCGAGGTGGGCGACCTGGCCGAAGCCACCAAGTCGGTGGTCGAGGAGATCGGCACGTTCTGGCCCGGCCCGGCCGCCCCGCCGGTACGGATGCTTCCGGCGCACCTGATGGTCGAGACGCTGCCGCCGCCCGAGTCCGACTTCAAGTTCGTCATCGGCCAGGACGAGCAGCGTCTCGCCCCGGTCTGGCACGACTTCATGACCACCCCGCACATGCTGGTCCTCGGTGACAGCGAGACCGGCAAGACCAACCTGCTGCGGCTCGTGCTGCGGTCCATCCAGCAGCACTACCCGCCGGAGCGGGCGAAGGTCGTGCTCGGCGACTCGCGCCGAGACCTGGACACCGCGATCGGCGCCGCGTACCAGGTGGGCTTCGCGTTCACCGGCGACAAGATGCACGAGCTGGCCGGCCAGGCGTCGGTCTCGATGAACCGGCGCATGCCCGGGGCGGACGTCTCGTCCGAGCGGATGCGCAAGCGCGACTGGTGGGAGGGGCCGGAGCTGTTCGTCATCGTCGACGACTACGACCTGATGACCAAGAGCACCGGGATGGGCTCGACGCTCGACCCGCTCCTGCCGCTGCTGGCCCAGGGCGCCTACATCGGCCTGCACGTGATCGTCGCGCGGAGCACCTCCGGCGCGATGCGGGCCATGATGGACCCGGTGATCCGGCGGATGTGGGAGCTGGGCACGCCCGCGACGCTCTTCTCCTACCCCAAGGAGGAGGGCAAGTTCCTCGGCGAGGCGAAGCCCCGTCAACTGCCGCCCGGGCGCGCCCAGCTCGTCACCCGGCGCGGCGTACGCCTGATGCAGACCGGTTTCGTGTCGGACACGGCCCGATGAGAGAGGCTCGCTGGTGACCGCAGCGCTGAACGACCAACTGTGCCGGATCACGGTGATCGGGCCGGCCCGCCGGGCCGACCTGGCCGTGCCGGCCCGGATGCCGGTGGCGAACCTGATGCCGCTGCTGGTGCGGCACACCACCGACGTGGCCCGGGTGCCCGACGGCGAGGTGCCCGACGAGTCGTGGGTGCTGCAACGCCTCGGCCAGCCGCCGTTCGAGCTGTCCGGCACGCCGGAGAGCCTGGACTGGCTGGAGGGCGAGGAACTGCACCTGCGCCCGGCACAGGACCCGTTGCCCGAACTCGACTTCGACGACCTGGCCGAGGGCGTCGCCACTGTGGTCAACCGGCGGGCCGACAGGTGGCAGCCGGAGTACCGCCGGGTGCTGTTCCTCGTCCTCTCCCTGGTGGCGATGGGCCTGATCGCCGCCGTACTCGTGGACCGGGGGCCGGTGCTGCCCCAGGTGATCGCCGGCGCGGTGCTCGCGGCCGGGCTGTTCACCGCGGCGATCGTCAGCGCCCGCCAGCAGACCGACGGCGCGTTCCCGCTGCTGTTCGGCGGCGGCGCGGCGTTCTTCGCGGCCGTCGCCGCGTCCAGCGCCGTCGACGGCGACCCGGACGGCGTGGCCTGGACCGCCGCCGCCGGGCTGGCCGCCGCCGTCGCGGTCGTCGCGGTGACCGCGTTCCTGCTGATCGCGCAGCGTACGGTCACGCCGGTCATGCCGTTTGCCCCGCTGCTGATCGTCGCGCTGACCGCCGCGATGGTGGTGCTCGTGCTGCTGGCCGGTGACGGCTTCGCGCTCACCGCGCCGCAGGTCTCCGCGGTGGCCGTGTCGGTGATCCTGGTGCTGATCGTGATCGCGCCCCGGGCGGCGGTGAAGCTGGCCCGGCTGCGCGGACCGCAGCTGCCCAAGACCGGCGCCGACATGTCGTACGACATCGAGCCGGAGGACTCCGACCTGGTCAAGTCGCGCGCGGACGAGGCGGACACCTACCTGACCGCCTGCATGACCGCGTCCGCCCTGGTCCTGCCGGTGCTGATGCACCACACCATGCGGGTGCCGGGCTGGTCCGGGTGGACACTCGTGCTGGTGACATCGAGTGCAATCCTGTTGCGCTCGCGTACCTTCTTCGGGTTCTGGCAGCGGGTCGCCCTGGTGGCGGCCGGTACCGTCGGCTACCTCATGGTGGCCCTGATGTTCTCCGACAAGCTCGCCCCGACCGGCCGGTACGTCCTGCTCGGCGGGCTCGTCGCCCTTCTGGTGCCGCTGGTGATGGCCGCGCTGCGGCCGTGGCCGCGGCGCATGCTGCCGTTCTGGGAGTACACCGCCGGCGGGCTGGACGTCGCGACCGGCCTGGTCGTGCTGCCGGTGCTCGCCCAGGTGCTTGGGCTCTACGCCTGGGCCCGCGGACTCTTCGGGTAGCCGGCGGTGCAGACCCAGCGCGACCACGTCCACGCCCACCAGTTCATGATGGGCCGGTTGAGTTCCGCCCTGGTGCAGGGCGACCCGTCGACGGCGGAGATTCCCGGGCAGCGTGCCGTCACCGGCCTGGCCTTCGGCGTGCTGATCAGCGTCCTGGTCGTGGCCGGGTTCGCCGTCTACGGCTGGATCGTCCCGGGCGGCAGCAAGGCGTACACCAAGAGCGGTGTGATCCTGGTGGAGAAGGAGAGCGGCAACCGGTACGTCTACCTCGACGGCGTGCTGCGCCCGACGCCGAACCTGACCTCGGCCATGCTGATCCAGGGCAGCGCCGCAACCGTGAAGCTGATCTCCAAGGAGTCGATCAAGGACGTTCCGCGCGGACCGTCGATCGGCATCGACGGCGCCCCGCAGTCGGTCGCCACCGGGTCGATGGTCGCCGGCCCGTGGCTGGCCTGCCTGCCCGGCTCCGTCGTCGACGAACCCGGCGACCGCCTCGGCCTCAACCTCGACCCGCGCGCCGAGGCCGTCCCGCTGCCGGCCGACCGCTTCGCCGTCGTCCGCGCCGCCGACGGACCCACCTACCTGGTGACCGCCGGCCGCAGGCACCGGGTGGCCGACCCGGCCGTGCTCGCCGCGCTCGGCGCCACCACCACCCGCAAGGTGCCCGCCCCGCAGGACTGGCTCGACTTCCTGCCCGACGGACCGGACCTGGCGCCGGCCGAGATCCCCGGCGAGGGCCGCTCCGGGCGGGTCGGCGACCGCTCGTACCCGATCGGCACGCTGTTCCGGCAGCGGCCCGACACCGGCGCGGAGCAACTGCTGGTGCTGCGCCGCGACGGCCTCGCGCCGCTGAGCCGTACCGAGTTCCTGCTGGCCACCGCCACCTCCGGGGAGGAGCCGGTGGAGCTGAGCGCCGCCGACCTCGCCGCGGCCCGGATGTCGGCCGACCGGTCGCTGCTCACCCGGCTGCCCGACCTGACCGGCCTCACCCCGCAGGAACCCGGCCCGTACGCGCTGTGCCTGCGCCAGAGCGCGGTGGACGGGACGCGGTTCGACAGCACCGCGGTGCTCGTCCCGCTGGCCCGCTCCGGCGTCCGCCCCGACGGCCGCACGACAGTGCTCCTGGCGCCCGGCAGCGGCATGGCGGTGCTCCCGGCGCCGGTCGGTCCCGGTGCGGCGCAACCCCTGCCCACGTACATCGCGGACGACGGAAAGGCGTACCCGATCGGCGACCAGGACGCGGTACGGGCGCTGAAGCTCGACCGGGTCGTGAACGTTCCCTTCCCGAGAGAGCTGCTCGCGCTGGTGCCCCAGGGCCCGGCGCTGGGCATGAGGGCCCTCGCGGCCGCAGAAGTGGGGTAGGTCGATCATGGCAACCCGGATCCGGGACCTGTTCGGCGGCGGCAAGGACCGTCCCGAGGGCGTCGTCCAGCACACCGTCGGCAACGCCCTCGTGGTGCACGCCGAGGACGCCATCAGTCCCGAGGCCCAGTCGCTGGCGCTGTCCGTGATCGAGGACGCGGAGAACGACGTCGTCGTGCTCGACCTCGGCGACGGCATGCCGATCAGCGCGTGGGAGGCGATGGCCGGGGTGCTGCCGCGCCGCCGCCGCGGCATCCGGCTCATCGCCTGCGGCCGGCACGGCAACTCCGCGGCGATGGCCGGTCAGTGGCTCTCCGAACGCCTCAACCGCACCGTCATCGCCCCGGACGGCGACCTGGTACGCGGCTCCGCCGGAACGCTGTTCGTCCACTCCGCACCGGGCAGCGGCTGGGTGCGGTTCCGGCCCGGCCGTCCGCCCGCCTGGGACGCCAAGCGCTACCCGACGCCGCGATGGGACCGGGCCGCGATCGACACCCGGCCGTCCAGCGCCACCGCCGAGATCGAGCCGATCCCGGCCGGGGTCTGGATCCACAGCAACCGCGACCCGCAGGTGGTCGACCCGCAACGGCAGCGGCTCACCGCGTACGTGCCCTGCCAGGCGGAGACGATGACCGTGCTGCTGGGCTGCCCCGGCACGCCGCCGCTGTCGCTCGACGACGTGGTGCGCTTCTGGCGCGGACTCGACGAGGAGAACCGCCAGCGGGTGCGCTTCGTGCAGTTCGGCGAGGTCCGGATCCCCGAGGGCGAGGCGTTCGGCCAGGCGCTCGCCGACCTGCTCAACACCGACGTCACCTGCTACACCGGCGTGCCGATCGGCAGCCCGCACCGGTACGAGATCCGTACCGTGCTGCCGGACGGGGCGTTCGGCTGGGCGCCGTACGCGCTCGAACTGTCCTACACGCCCCGGGCGCACCCCAACTCGCGGGCCCGCCGCCCCACTGTGCTCAGCCACCGTCCGCCGCTGGCCGGCGCCGAGGAGGTCGCGCCCCGGGTCTACTGGTTCGCCCCCGGCGCGGTGGTCGAGGTGGTGCAGACCGGCCTCTGGGTACGCTCCACCGCCGAGCCGAAGAACGCCGAGCAGGTCCGGTCCGCGATGCTCGACGCGGGCAGCGGCACGCTCGTCTTCGACGACACCGTCCACTCCACCGCCCACCGGATGCGGGAGCTGGCGCTCGACCTGGCCGCACGCGTCGACGGCATGGCCGGTACGAGCCGCGCGCTGATGCCCGCGTCGGTGCTGGTGCCCGGCGCGAAACCGGCCAGCCGGGCCGAGGTGGTCATCGACCTGGAGACCGAGATGCGGGCGGTGGGCGCGACCGTGCCGGTGCCCGCGTACGTGGAGGTCGCCCCGCCCGCGCCTGTCGCACCGCCCGCGGCGGACAGTGTGGTGGTCGCCGTTCCCGCGCCGGTCCCGCCCCTCCCCGCCGGCCGGGAGCAGCCGGCCGCACCGCCCGCGGTGCCGCTTCCGGTCGCGCCCGCACTGCCGCCGCCCCCGGTCGCGCCGCTCGCGTCCGAGTTGCCGGCTCCGCCCGCGGTGCCGCTCGTGTCCGCGCTCCCGGCTCCGCCCGCGGTGCCGCTCCCGGCAGCGCCTCCGGTCGTCTCCGAGCCGCCTGCGCCGCCGGTCGCGGCGGAACTGCCGGAACCGCCCGCCGTGCCGCTCGTCTCCGAGCTGCCCGCACCGCCTGCGCCGCCGGTCGTGTCCGAGCTGCCGCCTCCACCTGCTGTGCCACTGCCGACGGCACCGCCGGTGGTGCCCGTGATGGTGTCCGCACCCACGCCGCCGATCGCCGCCGGTGAGCCGGTCACGCCCGCCGTGCCTGCCGTGCCTGCCGCACCTGCCGGGCCTGGCGCCGCCGACGGACCGGTGGTCGCCGCCGACTCCGGGAGCGGGCCCTCGGCGGCACCCGTCGAGGACGCCGGACAGGACACGTACCCCGCGCCGCCCACCATGCCGGCGGGCTTCGGCGAGCCGGCGCCGCCGACCATGCCCGCCGGTTTCGGCCAGGCGCTCGCGACGCCGCCGGTGGCGGCCGGGCCGGCGGCGCCGGTCGCGGCCCTGCCGTCGCTGCCTGCCGTCGCGGTCGACCTGCCGCCCGCTCCGCCCGCCGGAGCCGGTCCGTCGCACGTGGCCGCGCCCGCGCGGACCGCCGAGCCCGACGGACAGGCCGAGCCGTCGAACGCCGCCACGCCGTCGGAGAACGCCGAACCGTCGGAGGTGGCCGCCGAGGCGCGGGTGCAGCCGGTGCCGTCGGCCGGCGCGGGCGCGCTGCTGTCGGAGAAGAAGGGGCTCGCCGACGAGCGCGCATGGCTGCGCCGCACGCTCAGCCGCGAGTTCGACGTGATGGCCAGCTCGGTGTCCCGGATCATGTCCGAGCACCCGGGCATGCAGGGCTCGGGCGTGTCCACCGAGGACGTGCTCGCCGACTCGGTAGCGCTGCGACTCTATCTGACCGGTCGCGGACCGGGTGTCGACGCGGGTCTGCGCTCCGGCCGCAAGGGGCCGCACGTGCCGTTCGCGCGTTGCGTGGTCGCCGGGGTCTCCCGGATGCCGTCGTTCCGGGGCACCACCGTCTACCGGCTGTCGCCGACCGCCGGGGAGTGGGCGCTCTACCAGGACCGGCGGCTGGTCACCGACTGGAGCTTCGTCAACGCGCTGACCCAGCCGTGCGCGTCCGAGGACGGCGACACCGACGTGCTGATCTGGTCGATGACCGCCCGCCGGACCAGCCTGCTGGAGCCGGAGGGGGACGAGCACGTCGAGGACCGGGTGCTGTTCCTGCCCGGTACGAACTTCAAGGTGCTGGACCTGCGCCGGCCCGCCGAGGGTGAGCGCGGCGCGGTCCTGCTGCGGGAGATCGGCGCCAACGAGATCGACGACACCGGCCGGGTCGACTCCAACCGGGTTTCGCTCGACGAGCTGGCGATCACGTCGCTGCGGCGCAGTGTGGACCGCTGGGCCACGGCCGAGCCCCGGGTACGCATCGGCGCGGCGGCCCGCGGGCGCCTGCGGGTGCTGCCCGGGCTGGACCGGAAGGGATGACGCGGTGAGTCGGCAGGTTCTTGTGGTGGGCGACCGGAAGCCGGGCTCGTACCCGACGATCGGCTCCGCGCTGTCCCGGGCCGAGCCCGGCGCCACTATCGACGTCCACCCCGGCCGGTACGTCGAGAAGCTCGTGGTCGGTGACCGGGTGACGATCAGCGCGGCCCGGCCCGGCACCGTCGAGGTGCAGGTGGAGGAGGGCAGCGTCCTCGTCGTACGCGGTGAGGGCGCCCAGCTGCGCGGCATCACGCTCAGCAGCGCCGACACGACGCTGGCGGCGGTAGACGTGTACGCGGGCGAGGTGGCGCTCGACGACTGCCGGGTCAGCGGCGCCTCCTGGGTGACGCTGCTGGCCCGGATGCAGGGCACCGTCGCGCTGCGTGGCTGCGACGTGACCAGCTCGGCGGGCGCGGGTGTGGTGGTGATGTCGGCCGGGTCGAGCACGATCGAGGACACCGACGTCCACGACGTCGCCACGAGCAGCGTCGTGGTGGGGGAGCAGAGCGCCCTGACGCTGCGCCGCTGCCGCCTGCGCACGTCCGGCGCGAACAGCGTGTGTGCCGGCGGCGACGCCCGTCTCACGATCGAGCAGTGCGAGATCACCGGGGCCGGCAAGCCCGCCCTCGTGGTCGAGC
The DNA here is from genome assembly GCF_049179035.1 of Micromonospora sp. WMMD1274. Classification (NCBI taxonomy): domain Bacteria; kingdom Bacillati; phylum Actinomycetota; class Actinomycetes; order Micromonosporales; family Micromonosporaceae; genus Micromonospora; species Micromonospora sp. WMMD1274. The sequence continues at coordinate 7,421,489 of NZ_JBMHMG010000001.1, read as the reverse complement.
AGCGCGCCTGGGCGCGCATCCGCGGCCTGGCCGTCACCGGCAGCGGCAACGTGGACGTCTTCGTGCGCGGCGAAGGCGACGTGCAGATCAGCGACTCGACGTTCACCGGCGCCGCGGTGCAGTCGGCGCACATCGCCGAGGGCGCGTCGCCGTCGTTCCGCAACTGCACGTTCGGCGGTGCCGGGCACACCGCCGTGCAGGTGCTCGGCGGCGGCCGCCCGACCTTCACCGACTGCACGGTCCAGGACGCGCCGGTCGGGGTCGCCGTCACCGGCGGCTCGCCCCGCTTCCTCGGGCTGACCGTGCGGGGCACGCGCGACAACGTCGCCGTGCTCACCGGTGAGTCGGCTGTCGTGCTCCAGCGGCTGCGCGCCGAGATCACCACGGGCGGCGGGGTGCTGGTCCAGGACGGCGCCTCGCTGGAGGGCACCGACCTGGTGATGGACGCGGGCGGGGCGACAGCGCTCGCGCTGACCGGCCCCGCGCGGGGCGTCGTGCACGAGGCCCGCCTCACCGGAACCGGCGTGGCCTGCGTCCGGGTGGGCGCAGGCGCCGACCTGACGCTGCGCGCGTCCCTGCTGCGGGGTGCGGGCGTGCTGGCCGAGGGGACGCTCCAGCTCGGCGACAGCGAGATCGTCGGCGCGGCCCGCGACGGCCTGCGGGTCACCGGGTCGGCGACCGTCACGCAGACCCGGGTGCGCGACGCCCGGGCCGACGGGATCGTCTTCGAGGCGGGCTCCCGCGGGTCGGTGAGCGACGGGGAGGTGCTGGGCAGCGGCGGGGCCGGCATCGGCGTGGACACCGTGGAGCCGGTGGCGCTGACCCGGTGCGTGGTGCGCGACAGCGGCGGCGAGGACGTCCGCCGCGGGCCCGGCGCCACGGTGACGACCGAGGCGCTGACCGTGGGCCGCCCGCAAGCCACCCCGGCGCCCGCCGGTCCGCCGTCCGCCGCGCCGGCCCCGGTGGCCGGCGACGAGGGTACGGCGGCGGAGAGCGGCGCGGACGAGCTGAGCGAGCCGCTTCGCGAGTTGAACGGGCTGATCGGTCTGCGCGGGGTGAAGCAGGAGGTCACCGCGCTGATCAACCTGATCAAGATGTCGCAGGTCCGGCTCCAGATGGGCCTGCCGATGCCGCCGATGAGCCGGCACCTGGTCTTCGCCGGGCCGCCCGGCACCGGTAAGACCACAGTGGCCCGCCTGTACGGCTCGGTGCTCAAGGAGCTGGGCATCCTGTCCAAGGGCCACATGGTCGAGGCGGCGCGGGCCGACCTGGTGGGCCAGTACATCGGCTCCACGGCGATCAAGACGACCGAGCTTGTCACCAAGGCGCTCGGCGGCGTGCTCTTCATCGACGAGGCGTACACGCTGTCCAGCGGCTCGGGCGGCTCCGGGCCGGACTTCGGCCAGGAGGCCATCGACGCCCTGATGAAGATGATGGAGGACCACCGCGACGAGCTGGTGGTGATCGTCGCGGGCTACTCCGAGCTGATGGAGCAGTTCCTCGCCTCCAACCCGGGTATGGCGTCCCGCTTCACCCGTACCGTCGAGTTCCCGAACTACTCCGTCGAGGAACTGGTCACCATCACCTCGAACCTGGTCAGCAAGCACTACTACGAGCTGACCGACGACGCGGTGGACGCGCTCACCGCGTACTTCACCCGGGTGCCGAAGAACGCGACGTTCGGCAACGGCCGGGTGGCCCGCAAGCTGTTCGAGGCGCTGATCAACAACCAGGCGTCGCGCCTGGCGACCACGCCGCCCACGAAGGACAGCGAACTCAACCGGCTCACCGCCGCCGACGTCGAACCCGAGCTGGCGCTGCTGGAGGACCTGCCGGTCGAGCAGGGCGAGCAGCCCGACGCGGCGACCGACCCGACCGGCGCGATCAACGCGGCCCGCAGCTGGAAGCGGATCTGCGGCCTGGTCGGCGGGCAGCGCGTCAAGGAGGCGGCCGGGCACACGCTGTTGCAGCTCTGCGAGGGACGCAACCGCCGGCGCGGCCCCGGCCGCACCGGCAACGTGCTGCTCGGCGGCCGGGCCGGGAGCGGCCGCAGCGAGTACGCCCGGCTGTACGCGGCATGCCTGTCGGAGCTGGGCCTGGTGCCGGTCGGCCAGCTGGTGCGGGTGAGCACGAGCCGGGAACTGGCGCCGCAGTGGCCCGGCCAGGCCGGGAGCCTGGTGGACGCGGTCCTCGACGACGCGGCCGGGGGTGTGCTCCAGCTCGACTACGTCGACGACTCCTCCGGCGTCGCGCCGGAGATCGCCGAGGCGCTCGTGAGCCGGATGCGTTCCCGGCTCGGCGATCCGGTGGTGGTGCTGACCGGCGAGGAGGCGGCCTTGGCGAGCCTGCGGACCGCGGTGCCGGCGGTGAACGAGGTGTTCGGCCAGCAGTGGTCGGTGCCCGAGTTCAGCACCGACGAGCTGGCCACCGTCGTGCTGCGGCACCTGGTGCGGCGGGGTCATGAGGTGCCCGACGACGTCCGGGCCGCGCTGACGCAGATGGCCGGCCGGCTGCCCGAGCGCACAGTCCACGCCGCCCACCAGTTCTCGCTCGCGCTGACCCGGCGCACCGGCTCCCGTACCCTCGCGCTCGCCGACCTGGCCGCGCCCGGCCCGGCGGCCGGCGAGCGGCTCGGCGGCCTGGCCGCCGTCGGCTGACCACCCGCCCACACACAGAAAGGCCCGGCATGCAGCCCGAGTCCACGCCGATCCCACCCTCGTTCCAGGAGTTCATGGAGAACGCGCAGCGCCTGGAGGACCAGATGCGCAACGCGCAGTCGGAGCTGGAGCGGGCGATCGTCACCGGCCGCTCCCAGGACGCCACTGTGGTGGTCATGGCCAGCGGCCTGGGCAAGGTCCAGGCCGTCCGGGTCGACCCACGGGTGTACGAGCAGCGTGACGCAGCGTCGTTGCAGACGGCGATTATGGAGGCGATCCAGGCCGCCGCTGCGAACGCCGGGAAGCTCGCAACGGAGAAGATGGGCCCCGTCGAAATCAATCTTCACTGACTGAAAAAAGTCTGACCAGCGGTTATGTGCAGATCTTCACGGCTCGACGCCATCGGGAAAGAGAGTGTGGAGATTTCCTGAAGGACTCTCCATGAGACTGTCAGCCCCTACTGACAGTGATGGAGATGGCTGTGGAGCAAGTTGCCGTCTTTGTGCACGCGCCCGACCCGCTGACCCACACCGGCCTGACCGCCCACCTCCGGTCGCGCTCCGACATCACGCTGCTGGAGAGCGCGGACCGGACGCGGGCGCAGGTGCTCGTCGTCGCCGCGGAGCGGCTCACCACCGACGTGATCGCCATGCTGCGCCTCGCGGCGACCGAGATCGGCGCCCCGGTCGTCCTGATCACGACCGAGGTCAGCGAGCAGGAGCTGCTGACCGCTGTGGAGTGCCGGGTGGTGGCGGTCCTGCCGCGCGTGGCGGTCACCGCCGAACGCCTCGTGCACAGCGTCCGGGCGGCCGCCTCCGGCGGCGGCGTGCTGCCCCCGAACCTGGTGGGTGAGCTGCTCAAGCACATCGAACGGCTCCAGCGCGACGTGCTCAACCCCAACGGGCTCAACGCCTCCGGCCTGACCGCGCGCGAGATCGACGTGCTGCGGCTGATGGCCGAGGGCTTCGACACCAACGAGATCGCCGACGAGCTGCGCTACTCCGAACGCACTGTGAAGAACGTCATCTACGGCCTCAACCACCGGCTGAAGCTGCGCAACCGCTCGCACGCGGTGGCCTACGCCCTGCGCTCCGGCATGATCTGAGGTGATCACGCGCCACACCGTCGGCAACGCCCTGGTGCTGCACGCCAGCGAGCGGATCAGCACGGAGGCCCGTACGGTCGCGCTGTCGGTGGACCGGGATCCCGACAACGACATCGTGATCCTGGACCTGCAACACGAACTGCCGTTCGACATCTGGGACACGGTCGCGACCGAGCTGCGCCGGCAACGCCTGCGCCGGGGCATCCGGCTGGTGGTCTGCGGCGCCCGCCCGGAGACCGGGGCGCTCGCCGGCCAGTGGCTCTCCGACCGGCTGGGCCGGCCGGTGATCGCCCCGTTCGGACGGATGATCCCGGGTGCGGCGGGACTGCTGTTCGTGCACGCCACCGATCTCGGCGGCTGGGTCTGCTACCGGCGCGGCCACACGCCGGTCTGGCAGTCGAAGCGCTATCCCGTACCGGCCTGGGACGGCGCCGCCGTCGACCACCTGACGATCAGCTCGACCTGCGCCGCCGAGCCGCTGCCCGGCGGTGTCTGGCTCCGGGAGAGCCGCGACGAGGCCGCAGTCGCCGTACACGGAAGCCACCTCACCTCGACGATGCCGTGCCTGCCGGACGCCATGCCGGTCCTGGTGGGCTGCCCCGGGACGGCGCCGCTGCGCCTGGACGACATCGCCCGGTTCTGGCGCGGCCTGGCGCCCGAGGGCCGCGAGCACGCCCGCTTCGTCCAGTACGGCCCGGTCGCGCTGCCCGACGGCGAGCAGTTCGGGCAGGCGCTGGCCGACCTGCTGCGCAGCCCGGTGCGCGTCTTCACCGGCGTGCCCAGCGGCCGGCCCGACGGCCCGGCCATGTTCACAGTCGACGCCGACGGGCGGCCCGGCTGGCAGGTCTTCGCCGAGGAGCTGGCCTACCGGCCCCGGGAGACGCTGGGGGCGAAGGCGGTGACGCCGCGCATCCTGCGTCACCGCGCGCCGCCGGAACTCGGCGAGCCGGTCGGCCCGCGCGTCTACCAGTACGCCCACGACGCGGTGGTCGAGGTGATCCCGTCCGGCCTCTGGCTGCGCGCCCCGGAGCCGCCCCGCCACGCCGACCGGATCCGCGCGGTCCCGATGGACCCGAACCGCGTCCGTCTGGTCGTGGACGATCCGGCACCGGCCGCGGCCGAACGCCACCGGGAGCTGGCCGGTGACCTGGCGGAGCGGCTGGACCCGGCGACCCGCAGGCGCGCGGCGGTGCAGCCGTCCTCGGTCGTCGCTCCGGGACGCCCCGGGCTCTCGGCGCGCGGGATCGAGGCCGGGACGTACCGGCACACGACGGCTCACGCCGCCGGTCCGCTTCCCGCACCGCCGGTGCTGGTGCCGGCGCCCGTCCCGAAGACGGTGCCGGTCACCGTGGCCGGCCCACCCGCGCCGCCGACCGACGAGGCAGCCGGCGGCGGTGCCGCTTTCGGGGGCGCCGGCTCCGCCGCCCCGCCGGACGAAGCCGGGCCGAACAGGGCCGCGCCCGACGTGGCCCGCCTCCACGGCGTCGGGCCGGACACGGGCAGGCTTCACGGGGCCGGGTCGGGCACGGCCGGACTCCGCGGCGTCGGGCCGGACGTGGCCGGACCTCACGCGGCCGGGCCGGTCGTGGCCGGGCCGGTCGTGGCCGGGCTCGACGGCGCAGGGCTGGACGCGACCGGGCCCGATGCGACGGTGCCCGACGCGGCCGGGCCGGTGGTCGGCGGCGGCGCGGGCTGGGCGACCAGCCCGACGATGACGCTGCCGGTGCACCGCCCCGCACCGGCGCCCGTCCGCTTCCAGCGCACCCCCGGCGACGACGCGCGGGGCGTACGCCCGGGGCCCGACCTGGACGAGGAACGCACCTGGTTCCGGCGCGCCTTCCGCCGGGAGATCGCCGCCGTCTCCGCCGACGTGGCGGACGTGCTCGCCGCGCACCCGGCGCTCGCCGGCGGAGCCGACGCGACGGAGTGCGCCACCGCGGTCCGCCTCTACCTCTCCGCCGCGGGGGACGGCCTCGACCAGGCGCTGCGCTCCGCCGAGCCGGGCGGTCACGTGCCGTTCGCCAGGTGCGTGTCCGCGGGCGTACGCCGGCTGCCCGTGCACCGCGGCGTCGCGTACGCCGGCGCCGAGCTGACCACCGCGGACCTGCGGCGGATCGCGCAGCGGCGGGTGCTCACCGACTGGGGGTTCACCAACGCGCTCGCCGAGCCGCCCGCCGACCTGCCGGGCGCGGTCGAGGTGCTGATCTGGTCGGCGACCGCGCGGCGCACGGCGGCGTTCGAGACCGGCGACGGGGTCCCGGCCCGGGTCCTGTTCCTGCCCGGTACGGCGTTCACGGTGCTCCAGGTGCAGGAGCCGGAGGCCGGCGCCCCCGCCCGGCTGCTGTTGCGGGAACTGGCGGTGGAGGAGCCGCCGGTCGACGGGCGGGTACGCTTCGACGCCCTCGCCCTGGCCGCCCTGCGTCAGCACCTCGCGCGCCGGACCGGCCCGGGTACGCCGGTCCCGGCCGCCGCCGCACGCCGGTTCCTGGGCGTACCCGGGCTGCGCTAGATGTACTGCGCGGTGATGTCACGCCTGAGGTCGCCGGCACCCTCCCCGTTCCGGCGGCCCGTGCCGTCCTCAGCTGATCGTGGCCAGCAGGTCCCGGCAGCGCTGCTCACAGGCGCGGCACGCCTCCGCGCAGATCCGGCAGTGCTCGTGCTTGTCGGCGTGCGCCGCGCACTCGTCGCCGCACGATCGGCAGGCAGTCGCGCACGCCTCCAGCAGCGTGCGGCTGATGGTGGCGTCGTAGCCGGTGTGCCGGGACAGCACCCGGGCGGTTGTGGCGCAGATGTCGGCGCAGTCCAGGTTCGTCCGGATGCACTTCGTCAGCTCGGCGACCATGTCCTCGCTGAGGCAGGCGTCCGCGCAGGCGGTGCAGGCCTGGGCGCAGTCGTTGAGGGCATCGACCGCCGCGGCCAGCTTCGCCCGATCCAGGTTGATCGACTTCGGGTACGTCTCCAGCATGGGCCCTGTGGTGCTCGGCATCGGACAGTCCTCTCTCGTCGGTTCTCCCCGCCCTACCCGAAGTCTCCTGTCACACACCCTCTCCGAGCGCGATCAACAGCAGTTGTCCGTACCGCTCGGCGAGCCGTGGGGCGGGTCTGCGCGGCGACGCTCACCCCGTACCCGCTGGGAGTGCCGTCCGTGCTGCCCGGCGAGGTGGCGGGCCGACGGCGAGACACCTAACGGTCGAGTCGTTCGCGCAGGTCGTCGACCTGCTGCTGGATCCGGTCCACCGCGCCCTCGTTGTTGAGGAACGTCGTGAGGCCCGCGCCGAGCGCGAGCCCGAGCAGCAGGGCGATCACACTGAGCACCAGCCCGCCGATCGCCACGCCGCGACCGGTCACCCCTGGTCGCGCGGCCATCTTGAGCCCGACGACGCCCAGGACGATGCCGATGATGGCGAGCACCACGCCGATCCAGGCGAGGATGGCGGTGAGCACGCTGAACAGCGCGGCCACGCCGAACACGAGCGCGAACGCGGCGGCCGCGCTGGTCTTGGCCGCCCCGCCGGTTCGGGTCCGGCCGGCACGGGTCGGAACGCCGGCCCCGCGGGCCGGCTCGCTGGACGCGGTCATGGGCACTCCCTCCGGTACGCCGTGAGGCGTACGCTGCGTGCCGCCGCTTCCCCGGTCACCGTCGACTCATGCCTGCCCTTTTCGCGGTCCGCCCGGCGATCCCGTCCCGGCGGCGAGGCGCTACCGGTCCGGGCCGTCGAGGAGAGCGGCGAGTGTCGCCCGCGCCGCCTGCAGCAGCCGAGGGCTCGCCAGGGCGCGGCGCAGCAGTTCGCGCGCCGGCTCCGGGGCCTGCCGGGACAGTTCGGCGCCGTGCGCGACCAGCCAGCCCACCAGCCACTCGTCCACCTCGGGCGGCCCGGCGAGCAGATGGTCGGCGACCCGGGTGACGGGGCCGCCGTTGTCCGCGAGCGCCTGCGCCGCGTGCCGGTGCAGCGTCGGTCGCAGCGCGGCGGGGATGCTGCCGGCGAGCGCCCGCCGCAGCACCGGTTGCCGGAACGCCAGCTCGCTGCCCGCGTCCACGAGGACGTCGGCGGTGACCGCCTCCTCCAGGTCGGACATCAGGTCGAACGGCGTGCGCCCGGTGACCGCCGCGACCTCGGCGACGGCGAACGCGTCGCCGAGCAGGGCGGCGTACCGTAGCGCCTCCCGCGCGCCGGGGGAGAGGTGGTCGAGGCTGGCCCGCACGGTGTCCAGAAGCGACCGTGGCATCTCGTCGGCCCGGGCGTCGACCTCGGCGAGCCCGTCGACCACCCGTACCCCGTCCTCGGCCACGAGGCCGGTGACCAGTTCCCGGGCGTACAGCGGGTTGCCGGCGGCCAGCGGCGCCAGCGACCGCAGCGTGGCGCCGGGCGGCACGCCCACCGTCCGGCCGAAGATCTGCTCGATGTCGGACGGGGGCAGGGGAGTGAGCCGGATCAGGTGCCCGTCGCGGGTGCTCACCCCGCGCCGTAACCGGGCCAGGTCGCGGCGGCCGGGCTCGGGCCGGGCGGTCGCGACGAGCAGCAGCGGCAGCCACCGGGTCAGCGCGGCCAGCCGCTCCCAGGCCAGCAGACTCGCCTCGTCGGCCCACTGGAGGTGGTCGACGGCCAGCACCAGCGGGCCCTCGGCGGTCAGCCGGCGGACGTGGTCGAGCATCCGGTCGACGGCCGTGGCCGGGTCGTCGTGCGGCACGTCCTCCAGGCGCAGCGCCCGGCGCATCACGTGCAGCGGGAAGCGGCTGCTGAGTTCCTCGGCGCTGCCGCGCGCGACCCGGTGGCCCAGCGCCCGCGCCTCGTGCAGCGCCGCGTCGAGCAGCGCCGACTTGCCGATTCCCGGCTCGCCCTCGATCCACACGATCGCGCTGCGGCCCTCGCCCAGCGCGGCCAGCAGGCCGCGCAGCAACGCCAGCTCGCCGTCGCGTCCGACCAGGCGACCCCACCGCGGTACGGCCGGCGCGGCCACCGCTGCCGGCGTCACCGGCACGGCCGGTCCAGCCGCTGCGGCCGGTTCAGTCGGTGCGGCCGGTGCGGCCGCTGCGGCGAGGATCCGGCTCTGCAACTCGCGCAGGGCCGGGCCGGGCTCGACGCCGAGTTCGCCCACCAGCACCCGGCGCGCCGCGTGGAAGACGTCGAGCGCCTCGGTGCCCCGGCCGGCCCGGTGCAGCGCGCACATCAGCAGCTCGTGGAACGGCTCGTGCAGCGGGTGGTCGCGGACCAGGGCGGTCAGGTCGGCGATCAGCGCGTCGTCGCCGCCGCCGGTCAGGACCAGCCGGGCCCGCCGCTCCGCCGCGGCGATCCGCAGCTCGGTCAGGCGGTGCCGGTCGAGGTCGGCGAAGAGTCCGGTGACGTTCGCGTACGCCTCGCCCTGCCAGAGCGCGAGCGCCTCGTCGAGCAGGGCGACGGCCTGCCCGGGCCGCCCGGCGGCAGCCGGCTCCACCGCCGCCTCGCACAGCGCCTCGAACCGGTCGGCGTCCAGCGCGCCCGGTTCGAGGCGCAACGTGTACCCGGCCCGGCCGGAACGCAGCATCCCTCCCGCCGGGCCCAGGCTGCGCCGCAGCCCGGAGACGTAGGTGTAGATGTTGCCCGCCGCGGTGCTCGGCGCGGACTCGCCCCACAGCGCCCGGATCAGCTCGGCGCGGGTGACGGGGCGGTTGGCGTTCGCGGCCAGCATCGCGAACAGGGCCCGCCGCCGGGCCGGTCCGAGGCCGATCTCGACCGGGCCGTTCCAGGCGCGTACCGGCCCCAGAACGGTGACGCGCAGTCTCCTCACCGGTGGCCGACGACCGCCGGTCCGACGCTCGGGGAGGGCCCGTCCACGCCGGCGATCCGGCTCATCTCGGCGCGCGTCGCGGCGTCGCCGGTGTGCGCCGACACCCAGCTCGCCTCGGCCCCGGCGGGCAGGCCGCAGCGGTGCAGCACCCGGGCCAGTTCCGCGGTGAGCAGCTCGCGGGACGACGGGGAGAGGCCGGGCGAGGCGACGGCGTGCCGCAGCACCGCGATCGCGGGCGCGGGCGCGACGGCGCTCAGCTGCGCGGCGTGCGTGGTCAGCCAGTCCTGCACCCAGGCGTCGACCGGCACCGGCCCGGCCAGCAACTGGCCCGCGACCCGGCCGAGGTCGCCGCCGGCCTCGGCGAGCCGCTGCGCGAACTGCCGGTGCATCAGCACCCGCAGCGCGGTCGGGATCGCGCCGCGCAGGACCCGGCGGATGACCGGATGCCGGAACCGCAGGCGGCGCCCGTCCTCCACGAGGACGCCGGCGGCCAGCGCCTCCTCCACGGCCGGTACGAGTTGCGGCGCCGACCTGCCGGTGACCGCGGCCAGGTCGGCGACCAGGTAGTTGTTGCCGAGGAACGCGATCGCCCGCAGCAGTTGGCGGGTGTCGTCGGCGAGCGGTTGCAGGTGCCGGGAGACCGCGTCGGTCAGTTCGGGGCCGGGCGTGTCGGCGGTCCGGCCGTCGTGGTCGGCGAGGACGAGATGCCGCAGGTAGTACGGGTTCCCGGCGGCCGCCGCGACGAACGAGCGCGTGGTGCCGGCACCCGGCCCGGGCGGGCGGGACCAGTCGCGCACCAGCGCGGTCGCGGTGTCGTCGTCCAGCGGGCCGAGTTCGACGAGCGTGGTGCCGTCGCGGGGCAGCACCCGGCGCAGGAGCCGCACCTCGTATCCGGCCGGGACCGGGCGGGCGGCGGACACGAGCAGCAGCGGCAGCCGCATGGTGAGCTTGTGCAGCGCGTGCCAGACCAGCAGCGACATGTCGTCGGCCCACTGGAGGTCGTCCAGGACCAGCAGCAGCGGCCGTTCGGCGCACCGTTCGACAACGAACCGCTGGACCGTGTCGATCACGGTCGTGGTCGGTGGCGCCCCACCGGAGCAGGCGTGCAGCGAGGCGGGCAGGCCGTCCGCGTCGTTGCCCAGGGAGAGGCACTCCAGCACGATGCTCAACGGCATCCGGTACGCCAGCTCGTCGCCGACGGCCCAGCCGACCTGGACGCCGAGCGGTGCCGCGCCGCTGAGTCCCTCGGCCAGCAGCGCCGACTTCCCGATGCCCGCCTCGCCGCTGATCCAGACGCTGCCACCGCGCCCGCCCGCCAGGCCGGTCACCGCCGACCGCAGCCGGGCCAGCGCTGCGGAACGGCCCCGGAAACCGGGGTGCCGCCGCGGCACCGGGCCGGGGCCGCGCGGCGGGGCCGGGCTGCCGGCCGACAGCTGGTCGTGGATCTGCCGGACGGCGGCGGCGGGTTCGGTGCCCGACTCCTCGACCAGCCGGTCCCGCAGCGTGGCGTAGAGCGCGAGCGCCTCGGCGGTACGGCCCTGCGCGGCCAGCGCCCGCATCGCCACCGCGTACAGGCTCTCCCGGGCCGGGTGGCGGTCGACGAGCGCGAGCAGGCGGTCGACGACCTCGGCGCCGCGTCCGAGGCCCAGCATCAGCTCGGCCCGCCGTTCCACAGTGGTCAGGTACAGCTCGCCCAGCCGGATCCGGTGGCCGGCGGCCCGTGGTCCCGGTACGCCGACGAGCGCCTCGTCGCCCCGCCACTGCGCGAGCGCGGCGTCCAGGGCGGCCAGTTCGCCGGCGGTGTCCCCGGTGGCGCGGGGCGCGCGGCTGCGTTCGCGGAGCCGCTCGAAGCGGTGCACGTCGACGGCGTCGGCGTCGAGGTGCAGCCGGTAGCTGCCGCCCTCGGAGGTGAGCACCCGGCCGGAGGACCACCTGTCCCGGTCCGGTTCGAGCATCCGGCGCAGGGCGGAGACGTACGTGTAGAGGTTGCCGGTCGCGCTGGCCGGCGGGTGGTCACCCCAGACTGCGGTGATCAGCTCGTCCCGGGACAGGCCCCGCTCCGGGGTGAGCGCCAGCGCGCTGAAGACGGCCCGGCGCTGAGCCGAGCGCAGTGGCAGCTCCCGCCCGGCGTACGTGATCCGGAGATTGCCCAGCAAGCGGATGTCGAAGCCACTGCACTGTGCCGTCATGCCGTCCTCGTGGTGACCGGATACCTGCCTCGGTGACAACCGTTCGGCGGAACCCTAGCCCAACCATCAACCATGTCAACTTCGTGTGGATGACGGAAAGGCTTACGGCGCAGGACTTTCCGGTGCGTGCGGCGTTCGCCTCGGCCGCTGCCGGGCGCGCTAGCAGGCAGTCTTCCCGGGCCCTGCCGGGACCGTCCACGACGGACCGGCGGGCGGCCGGGGGTCGCGGCGAGACGATACTCACCTCGTCGGGGGCCGGCGTCCGGCGCCGGCCCCCGACGAGGTGGCTCAGCTTCCGGTGCAGGTGGCGGTGGCGCCGCCGCCGGTTCCGGTGCCCTGGAACCCGAAGGTGGTGGTCTGCCCGGCGGCCAGCCGTCCGTTGTAGCTCTGGTTGGCCACGGTGACGGTGCCGCTGGTGCCGCTGGGCACGCCGTTCCACAGCGAGCTGATCGCGGCGCCGCCCGGCAGCGTGAGCGTCACGCGCCAGCCGGTCAGCGCGGCGCTCCCGGCGGTGACCGTCACGTTGGCGACGAAGCCACCGTTCCACTGGTCCTGGACGGCGTAGACGGCGGTGCAGGAGGCCCCGCCCGGTGGCGGCGTGGTCGGCGGGGGAGTGGTCGGCGGTGGCGTGGTCGGCGGCGGGGTCGTGGGCGGGGGAGTGGTGGGCGGCGGGGCGTCCAGCGTCAGGTTCTTCTGCTGGACGCTCCACTGGCTGCGGCACAGGCCGCAGTCCGGGCCGACGAAGTTGGCGCCGGCGCTGATGTCGCCCTTCAGGCGCCACTTGAGGTAGAGCACCGCGACGCGGCCGAACTCGCCGCCGTTGGGCTGGTCGTACGTGCCGCCGTGTCCGACGTTCAGGTTGCCCATGAAGGCGGGCAGCCCGGCCGGCAGCTTGCCCCAGTCGTCCATCGCGTTCGGGTACGCGATGTCGCTGGGCCCGCCGACGAAGTACGCGATCGGTTTGGTCAGTCTCCGCAGCTGGTAGTCGTCGGCGTCGTTGAGCAGGCCGCTGCTGAAGATGCCGGTGGTGGTGACGCGCGGGTCGTTCGAGACCGCGTACGCCTCCAGACCGCCGCAGGAGAACCCGGCCACGGCGATCTTCGTGGTGTCGATCCGGTTGTGGTACTTGCTGCCCGACCGGGAGTTCTCCGCCACCGCCCAGTCGATGGACTGGGTGAGCATCTGGGAGTTCGTGGAGCCGGAGCCGTTCGGTGCGCCGTCGGCGATGGCGAGGAAGCCGTGGGAGGCGATCTCGCGGAGGAAGTTGCCCTGCGACAGGCCGTTCGCCGAGCAGGCGCCGTTGCCCCAGACCAGGACGGGAAGGCGCTCGGACGGGAGCGTCTGGGGCCGGAAGATGGTGTGGTTGGGCAGGCTCGACGAGGTCTCGTAGTCGGCGGGGTAGGGCCCCGAGCCGCCGATCGCGGCGCCCGCGGGTGTCGCGCCGAGCGCCACGACCACGGAGGCGAGCGGGACGATGGCGGCCGCCAGCCCGGCGTAGATCTTCGATCTTCTTCGCATGCGCCCTCCAGGGGACGTCGTGGCGGCGCTCCCTGGATGGTGGTGGTGGCGGTGTGTCGGCCACGTCGGTGTGGCGCCGCCGCGATGCGTCCCCGCAGGGGGACCGGCGGGAGCTTTTGCAGTTACTATCACCGCCGTAACGAAATGTGTCAATACACATTGATCGATGCTTGCCACCGCTTTGATTGACAACTCAACCTTTCTGCGGCACCGTTGGCATCGATGCGCATCGCTCCTGACGGGGCGGGAAACCGCCGCCCCTCCCTGGCCGCCCACCGTCCCTGGAGGACAGAATGCGCACGTCCGCCCTGCGAATCACCGCCGGTCTCGCCGCCGCGGCCCTGACCGTCCCGCTGTTCGCCGCGCCCGCCGCCGCCGAGCCGGCGACGATCCCGAACCCCGACACGGGCCTGGTCTTCTACTCCAGCAATCCGCTCGCCGTGGTCGCCCGGCAGGCCGCGCCGGACGACCTCTGCCGCCCGTTCCCGGCCGACGCCGACTGGCTGCTCGGCTGGAGCGGCGGCTTCCAGAACGTCATCGGCTACCAGTCCGCCGACTGCAGCGGGCACGGGTACGGGCTCGGCCTCTTCCGGGGCTGGACGACGCGCGGCACGTTCGGCTCGTACCGGACGCTCTGACAGGCCCCGCGACGCCGGTCCGCGGTACGCCGTGCGAGGCGTACCGCGGACCCCTTGCGCCACATGTCTTGCATAACAAGGTATCTTGCGACGCATGGACGGCGCACGTGAGCGGATCACCACGAACATCCGCAAGGGCGTGCTGGAGTACTGCGTGCTCGCGCTGCTCTCGCGACGCGACATGTACGGCCTGGAACTGGCCGAGTGGCTCGCCGTCCGTGGCCTGACCGCGAGCGAGGGCAGCCTGTATCCGCTGCTCGCCCGCATGCGGCAGGCGAGCACCGTGGAGACCCGGTGGGTCGCGCCCGAGCAGGGGCACGCCCGGCGGTACTACACGATCACCGATCAGGGGCGGACGCACCTGCGGATGTTCGCGGCGGTGTGGCGGGAGATCCAGCCGCACGTGGACGAGCTGATGGCGGAGGAGACATGAGCGACGACGGCCTCCCGGAGGCGGCGGAGACCTATCTGCGGGCCCTCGACGCGGAGTTGTCGGAGATCCCGCCGGACGCCGCGCACGAGATCGTCGCGGACGTCCGTGCGCACATCGCCGACGCGCTGGACGGCGGACGCGACATCGCCGAGATCCTCGCCGGTCTCGGCGGTCCGGACACCGTGGCGGGCCAGGCGCGGGAGGAACTGGGCCTGCCGGTCCAGGACGGCGCGGAGCGGGCCGCCCGGACGCTGTCAGTGGTCGCGCTGGCGGCCGGCGTGCTGATCGCCGTGTGCGTGAGCTTCCTGCTGCCGTCCGCGGTGCCGGTGGACCCGCTCGGGGCCGACTCCGGCGAGCAGGGCGTCGTACGGCGGTTCGGCCCCGGGATCGCGCTGCTCACCCTGCTGCCGGCGCTCCTCGTGGCCGCGCCGCTCGTGCTGCCCGGCCGGGTCCGCGGCGCAGCACGGTTCGCCGCCGCGACGGTCCTCACCGTGGCCGCCTGCGCGGCCGGCGAGATCGGCCTGTACCACGTCCCGCTCGCGCTGGTGGCCTGGGCGGCGGCGACCGTGCCGTGGGCCGTGCGGCGGGGAGCCGGTGGACGGTGGTGGCGCTACCTGACCGGCGGGTTCGTGGCGCTGCCCGGCGTGCTCGTGGCGGTCGCGTCGGCCGGCGGCTCGGTCGGTGTCGGCTGGGCGGGTGCGGCGCTGTGGATCGCCGGACCGCTCGCGGCCGGCGCGCTGTGCGCGTACGGCATCCGGGCGGGATACGCGCTGACCGCCTTGGCCGGCGCGCTCGTCATGATCCTCGCGATGGCCGAGCGCGGCTTCCTGTTCGCCGCGTTCTGGCTGTTCGGCGGGCTGTACCTGGCGATCGGCGCCGGCGGGTACGCCGCGTCGCGGACCGCCGACGGCGAACCGGCCGGGACACCCGGGCCACCGGCACGGACGCGCCCCGCGCCGGCCCCCGGAGGCTGACCGGGGGCCGTGACGCCGGCGTCTCCGGCCGGCCGGCTACGGGGCGGCGGCCGGCGAGTCGGCGACGCCGCCCGGCGAGTCGGCGCCGGCGGCCTGCGGGTCAGCGGCGTCGTGCGCGGCCATCTCGTCCTGCCGGGCGGGCTCCTCGCGCAGGATCGCGGCGTGCAGCCACGCGTCCGGGATGGCGAAACCGTCCACGAGCGTGCGCATGTACGGGCGCAGCTCCTTGAGCAGCCCGTTCACCACGCCGGTGATCGCCTTCGACCGGGCCGGGGTGAGCCGGCCGTGCTCCAGCAGCCAGCCCTTGTTCGCCTCGATGACGCTCAGCGCGTACAGGTCGCAGACCCGCGACAGCAGTTCCTTGACCGCCGGGTCGGCGGTGGCGTCGATGCCTGCGACGAACGCCTCCAGCGTGACGCGGTCGACGTGCGCGGCGGCGACGGCGAGGACGTGGTCCTGGACGTCGTTGAAGATGTCGAACGGGCGGTCCTTCTTGCTGGACGCGCCACCGCGCAGGCGGCGGACCGCGCTGTCGAGCAGGTGTTCCTCCCGGTCCTCGAACACCTTGAGCTGCCAGCCCCGGTCGGTGACGGCGACCTCGTCGTCCCGGCCGGGCACGGCGCCGACCAGCCGCGCGATGAGCGCCCGGGCGGCGGTGCGCTCCAGCACCATCTCGCGTACCTGCTCGGCGACGAAGGACGCGCGTCCCCAGCCGTCCAGCGAGCCGAACTCGTCCCGGTAGCCGGTCAGCAGCCCCTTGGCGACGAGCTGGAGCAGCACCGTGTTGTCGCCCTCGAACGTGGTGAACACGTCGGTGTCGGCCTTGAGGCTCGGCAGCCGGTTCTCGGACAGGTAGCCGGCCCCGCCGCACGCCTCCCGGCACGCCTGGATGGTGCGTGTGGCGTGCCAGGTCTGCGCCGCCTTGAGCCCGGCGGCCCGCGACTCCAGCTCCCGCTGCCGGTGCTCGTCGACCGGCCCGTCGCCGCCCTGGATCTCGTCGAGCGCGGCGACCAGCTCGGTCTGGGCGAAGTGCAGCGCGTACGTGGTGGCCAGCGCGGGCAGCAGCTTGCGCTGGTGGGCCAGGTAGTCGTTGAGCAGCACCTCGCGGTCGCCCTCGGCGTCACTGAACTGGCGGCGGATGTCGCCGTACCGCACCGCGATGGCCAGGGCCGCCTTGGTGGCCGCCGACGCGGCGCCACCCACGCTGACCCGGCCCCGCACCAGCGTGCCGAGCATGGTGAAGAAGCGGCGGGAGTCGTTCTCGATCGGGCTGGAGTACGTCCCGTCCTCGGCCACCTGCGCGTACCGGTCCAGGAGCATGTCCCGCGGCACCCGTACGTGGTCGAAGCTGAGCCGCCCGTTGTCCACGCCGAGCAGGCCGGCCTTGGGGCCGGCGTCGCCGATCGTCACGCCGGGCATCGGGTTGCCGTGCTCGTCGCGGATCGGCACCAGCCACGCGTGCACCCCGTGGCGGCGTCCGCCGGTGATGAGCTGGGCGAAGACCACAGCCATCCGCCCGTCCCGGGCCGCGTTGCCGATGTAGTCCTTGCGCGCCGCCTCGTGCGGCGTGTGCAGGTCGAAGGTCTGCGTCTGCGGGTCGTACACGCAGGTGGTGCGCAGTTGCTGCACGTCCGAGCCGTGGCCGGTCTCGGTCATCGCGAAGCAGCCGAAGATCCGTCCCTCGACGATGTCCCGGAGGTAGGCGTCGTGGTGCCGCTTCGTGCCAAGGGCGGCGACCGCGCCGCCGAACAGGCCCCACTGCACGCCGGCCTTCACCATGAGTGACAGGTCGACCTGCGCGAGCATCTCGGTGGCGACGATCGAGGCGCCGATGTCGGACCGGCCGCCGTACTCGGGCGGGAAGCCCGCGGCGATGCCCAGCTCGACCGGCAGTTCGCCGAGCAGCCGGGTGATCCGCTCGCGCGCCTGGTCGCCCGTCTCGCCGTAGACCGGCAGGAAGCGCTCGTCGAGGTGTTTGCGGTGAGCCTGACGGACCTCGGCCCACGGTCCGTCGAGCGTCTCCTGAAGGCGGGCGATGTCGATGCGGCCGGACGCGTGATCGAGCATGGTCGCTCCTCGGGGCAGCGGACATATGGGTGCACTCTCGGCCTGATCAACATTACCGGCGGTCACCGTGCCCCGCTGGCGGAGACCGTGGTGAGCCGTGCCACCCGACTCGGCCACCGAGGCTGAGGTTAGGCTGTCCTCACTTCGATCACTGGAGGCATCCCCTCGTGTCCCCGCTCCCCGCCGGCGGCGCCGTCACGGCCCGGTACGTGCTGCGTCAGGCATTGCGCCGCCAGCGACGGCCGGTGCTGATCGGCGTGACGCTGCTCGGCCTGCACCAGGTCGCCGAGGCGCTCGTGCCGGTGGCGATCGGCCTGATCATCGACCGCGCCGTGGTCACCGGCGACCCGTGGGCGCTGGCGTACTCGGTCGCCGGCCTCGCGGCCCTGTTCGCCGTGCTCGCGTTCGCCTACCGCAACGGCGCCCGCCAGGCGTACGCCGCGGTGGAGCGGGAGGCGCACCTGCTGCGGGTGGAGATCGCCGAGCGCGCGCTCGACCCGCGCGGGCACCGCTCCGGCCTGCGCGACGGCGAACTGCTCTCCGTCGCCGCCTCCGACGCCGAACTCTCCGCGCTCGTGGTGCGGGTGGCCGGGTTCGGCGTCGCCGCAGTGACCGCGCTCACCGTCGCGGCCACCGCGCTCCTGGTCATCGACGTCCCCCTCGGACTCGGCGTGCTCGTCGGCGTACCGGTCCTGGTCCTGGTCCTGCAACGGATGGCGCCGCTGCTGTCCCGGCGCAGCACCTCCCAGCAGGAGGCCCTCGCGGAGACCACGGCGCTCGCCGTGGACCTCGTCTCCGGCCTGCGCGTGCTGCGCGGCATCGGCGCCCAGCACCACGCCGCCGGCCGGTACGCCGCCGCCAGCCGCAACGCCCTCGCGGTCACGCTGCGCGCCGCCAACACCAAGGGACTGCACCTCGGGCTCACCACCGCCGCCAACGGCCTGTTCCTCGCGGCGGTCGCCGGGGTGGCCGGCTGGCTCGCCCTGCGCGGCCGGCTCACCATCGGCGAGCTGGTCACGGTGGTCGGGCTCGCGCAGTTCGTCGCCGAGCCGGTGCAGACCATGGGCTGGTGCGTGCAGCTGTTCGCGATGGCCCGCGCCTCCGCGGCCCGGGTGGCGCGCGTAGTCGGTGCCGAGCCGCTGACCCGGCCCGGCGACGCACCGACCCCGGCACACCCGGACGGGCCGCGGTTGACCCTCGACGACGCCGGGCACGCCGGACTGGACGGGGTGAACCTGCGCGTCGGCCCCGGCGAGGTGGTCGGTGTGCTCGCGTACGACCCGGCCGACGCCGAGGCGCTGGTGGCGCTGCTGTCCGGGCGGGTGCCGCCGGACGCGCGCCGGGGCGCCGTGCGTGTCGACGGCGTACCCGCCGACGAGCTGCACGTCGACGCGCTGCGCCGCACCGTGCTGGTCGAGCCGCACGACGTGACGCTGTTCGAGGGCACTGTCGCGGCCAACCTCGCCGCCGGCGCCCCTGCCGACCAGGCGCGGCTGCACGCCGCCGTCCGGGCCGCCGCCGCCGAGGACGTGGTGGACGCGCACCCCGACGGCCTCGACCACCGCCTCGTCGAGCGGGGCGCGAACCTCTCCGGTGGACAGCGCCAGCGGCTCGGGCTGGCGCGGGCGCTGCACGCCGACCCGCCCGTGCTGGTGCTGCACGATCCCACCACCGCCGTCGACGCGGCCACCGAGGCGCAGCTCGCCGACGGACTCGCCGAAGCGCGCCGGGTGGCGCCCCGGGGCACGCTCCTGATCACCAGCAGCCCGGCCCTGCTGCGGATCACCGACCGGGTGGTGGTGATCGCGGACGGCCGGGTGGCCGCCGAGGGACCGCACGAACGCCTGCTGGCCTCCGACGCCCGCTACCGCGAGGAGACACTGCGGTGACCGCTGACCCGCGTACCCCCACCCGGACGTTGCTGCCGGTCGCGTCCGCCCGGCAGACCTGGACCACGCTCGGCGCCCAGTTCCGCGACCGGCCCGGCCTCAGCGCCGCCGCCGCGACGGTGCTCGTCGCCGCCGCCACGGGCGGCCTGGTCGCGCCCTGGGTGCTCGGCCGTCTGGTCGACGACGTCATCGCCGACGCCCCGGTCTCCCGGATCGCCGGCCGGGTGGCGGTGATCGCCGCCGCCGCCGTGCTCACCGGCCTGCTCACCGCGCTCGGCGCCGCGCTCGCGTCCCGGCTCGGCGAGACGGTGCTGGCCCGGCTGCGCGAGCGCGTCCTCGACCGGGCGCTGCACCTGCCGTCGGCGACGCTGGAGCGGGCCGGCACCGGCGACCTGCTGGCCCGCGTCGGCGACGACGTGGCGGTGGTGACGAACGTGATCGCGGTGAGCGGCCCGGCGTTCGTCGGCGCGCTGCTGTCCGTCGTGCTCACCGTGTTCGGGCTGGTCGCGCTGGACTGGCGGCTCGGCCTCGCCGGGCTGGTGGCCGCGCCCGCGTACGCGCTGGCGCTGCGCTGGTACCTGCGGCGCTCGATGCCGTACTACGCCCGCGAGCGGGTCGCCACCGGTGAGCGGACGCAGGCGATGGCCGGTGCGCTGCGCGGCGCGGCGACGGTGCGCGCGTACCGGACCGAGGACGCGCACGTGGCAGCGATCGCCGAGCGGTCCGGCCTGGCCCGCGACCTGTCGCTGGAGATCTTCAACCTGCACACCCGGTTCGGGCTGCGGATCAACCGGTCGGAGTTCCTCGGCCTGGCCGCCGTGCTCGTGGCCGGGTTCTTCCTGGTCCGCGACGACCTGGTCACCGTCGGCGCGGCGACCACCGCCGCGCTCTACTTCCACCGGCTGTTCAACCCGATCGGCCTGCTGCTGCTGGAGTCCGACTCGGTGCTGCAGGCCGGCGCGAGCCTCGCCCGCCTGGTCGGCGTGGCGAGCCTGCCCGACACCGCACCGCCCGCCGCGGCCGGCCCGGCCTCCACCCCCGGCCCGGCCACCGCGCCGGCCGGCCCGCGCGGCCCGGCGGCGCTGGACGTCACGGTGCGCCGCCACCACTACGACGACGGTCCGCTCGTGCTCGCCGACGTCGAGCTGCGCCTGGCGCCGGGGGAGCGGGTCGCGCTCGTCGGCGCCAGCGGCGCCGGCAAGAGCACGCTCGCCGGCATCGCCGCCGGGATCATCGCGCCCACCGACGGATCGGTACGCCTGGACGGCGCGCCGCTGACCGGGGTGGACGAGGCCGTCTCCCGGCGCGACGTGGCACTGGTCAGCCAGGAGGTGCACGTCTTCGCCGGGCCGCTCGCCGCGGACCTGCGCCTGGCCGCCCCGGACGCGACCGACGCCGAGCTGCTCGACGCGCTGGACCGGGTCGGCGCCACCACCTGGCTGCGTACCCTGCCGGAGGGCCTTGCCACACCGGTGGGCGAGGGCGGTCACCGGCTCACCGCCGCGCAGGCCCAGCAGGTGGCCCTGGCCCGGCTGGTGCTCACCGCGCCCGCCGTCGCCGTGCTGGACGAGGCGACCGCCGAGGCCGGCAGCGCCGGGGCGCGTGACCTGGACCGGGCGGCCCTCGCGGCCACGCGGGGGCGTACCACGCTGATCGTGGCGCACCGGCTCAGCCAGGCGGTCACCGCGGACCGGATCGTCGTGCTCGACCACGGCCGGATCGTGGAGCAGGGCACGCACGACGAGCTGCTGGCCGCCGACGGCCGGTACGGCCATCTGTGGCGTTCCTGGCGCGTCCCGGTATGATCACCGACCGCTCCACGGCCCAGGCGAGGTGCCCATGACCGACCTGCCGACCCGCTTCGTGCTGTTCCCGGGGCGGCATCACCTGCTGACCCGGTTCCAGGCCGACTACCTGAGCCGGCTCGCCGGTGACGAGGCCACTGTGGTCTGGGCGGTGACGTCGGCCAACCACGAGAACACCCGGCGCAACCCGGTCGCGTACCACAGGCGGGAAGCCGCGATCGAGCGGTTCAGCGTGCTGACCGGGCTGCGCTCGCTGGCCGTGCCGATCTTCGACACCGCGTACACCGACGCGTTCGCGGAGGTCACGCTCAAGAGCATCGCGGTGGCCACCGGGCTCGAACTCACGCCCGCCGACACGGTGGTGGCCTGCTCCACGCCGGAGGTCGCGAAGCTGTACGAGCGGCTCGGCTTCGCGATCGCGCAGGTCGAGGCCGACCCGGGCCTGAGCGAGGCGCCCGAGCGGCCATGGGACGTGCTGCTGCGCCTGGCCGCCGGCGACGAGACCTGGCGTACGCTCACCCACCCGGCGACGATCGACGTGTTCGAGCGCTACCGCCTCGTCGAGGCGATCCGGTCGGTGGTGAACGACCCGCTCGTCGGCGACGAGGGCGGCCTCACGGTCACCCGCGACTACCGGACCTACGTGGAGGCGTTCGCCTCGGCCGCGCAACGCAAGTGGGACTCGGTGCGCCGGTACGTGCAGCCCGGACGCATCGTGGACATCGGCTGCGGCGCGGGCGCGGTCCTGGAGCTGGCCGACCGGGAGGCCGCGCTGCGGGAGAGCGACCTGATCGGCGTGGAGGTGGCCCGCCACCTCTACCAGGAGTGCCTGCACAAGAAGGCGCAGGGCGTGTTCCGCAACGCCAACGTCTACTTCTTCCACCGCAACGTCCTCGGCGGCGCCGTGTTCAAGGACCGGTCGGTGGACACCACGCTCACGTTCGCGCTCACCCACGAGATCTGGTCGTACGGGCGGCAGCGGGAGTCGCTGCTCCAGTTCGCCCGCCGCATCCACGACCACACGGTGCCCGGCGGCGTCTGGATCAACAGCGACGTGTGCGGACCGGACGACCCCGGCCGGCCGGTGATCCTGCGGCTGACCGCGGACGACGGCGACAACCCCGCCTCGCCCCGCCGTGACCTGGCCGACCTGACCTCGGCCGAGGTCCGGCGGTACGTCTCGGGACTGTCGACGCGGGCGCGGCTGGACCAGTTCGCCGTGGACTTCGCGTTCGGCTTCGACTACGAGCCGCTCGCCGACGGCGCGGTACGCCTTGCCCTGGGCGTGGCGATGGACTACCTGACCCGCAAGGACTACACGGACAACTGGCTGTCGGAGACGAAGGAGCAGTTCTGCGGCCTGAGCTTCGCCGACTGGACGGCGCTGCTCACCGAGGCGGGCTTCGAGATCGGTCCGGCCTCGGCGCCGGTCCGCAACGACTGGGTGATCGACAACCGGATCGCACCGGTCGCGTCCCTCACCGACCTGGACGGCCGGCCGCTGGACTGGCCGACCACCCACGTCCTCACCGTCGCCCACCGTCCGCGCAACGCCTGACACCACAGCGCCGCCGGCCCGGCTGGATGCGGCCGGGCCGGCGGGCGCCTGTGGGTGCGGCTCAGTGGCTCAGCGCGATCCGCACCGCCAGGACGATCAGGATCAGCCCGGTCAGCCGTTCGATCACCAGCAGCACCGACGGCCGCGTCAGCCAGGGCTGCAACCGGTCGATGAGCAGGATGTAGCAGGCCCACCAGAGCACGGCGAGGCCGATGAACGTGGCGGCCAGCACCGCCGTGCGGGCCGCCGCGCCGTCGCCGGGCTTGACGAACTGCGGCACGAACGAGACGTAGAAGACGACCACCTTGACGTTCAGCAGCTGGCTGGTGACGCCCATGACGAACGAGCGGCGCGCCACGTGCGGCTCGTCGGCGGCCGGGACGTCCCGGACCGGCGCGGCGGCCTCAGTGCCGGCACCGGCCCCACCCGCGCCGACCGGCACCGGCTGCGCCACCGGGGCGCTCCGGCGCGGCCGGGTGGCCCAGAGGATGGTGCCGCCCAGGTAGAGCAGGTACAGCGCGCCGGCGACGCGCAGCACCGTGTAGAGCGCCGGTGAGGAGACCAGCAGGGCGGACAGGCCGGCGGTGGCGAGCGAGGCGTGCACCAGGGCGGCGGCGAACAGCCCGGCCAGCACCACGAATCCGGCCCGCCGCCCGTACCGGACGGTCTGCCGGGTGACCAGGGCGAAGTCGACGCCCGGCACGATGATGATGAGCAGGCTCGCGGCGACGAAGCTGACGATCTGGATGTCAGACACGCTGCTCCTCCCTCGCCTCGACGCGCGCCGGGGCGGCCTCCTCGATGACCGAGACGCCGCTGTCCCGACGCGGCCCGTGCCGGCGCCACTGCTCGCGCAGCCGGATCCGGCCGTCCGGCAGCCGCTCGGGCCGGGACTCGCACTCGCCGACCACGATGCTGCCGTCGGTGAGCACCTCCACGTACGCGAAGCGCACCACCCCCTGCGCGTCGCAGGTGCCGGCGAGCCGGCCGTGCCGGACCGGACCGCCGGAGATCTCCGCCCAGACCAGGTCGCCGCGCTGGTGGTAGTGCCCCCGCAGCGGGTCGGCGTCACCGGCGTGGTCGACGGAGACGAAGATCCGGTCGTCGTAGTCGAATGTGGTCATCGCGCTCACGCCCATCGGGTGCTGAGGTAGTCGTCGCGGAACCGGCAGACGGTACGGCCGGCGATCGAGTTGAGGACCATCGCGCTGCGGATCGGCAGGATGCTCAGGTTGGAGTCGACGAGCCCCTGGACGTACCGCCCCCGGTTCAGCACGAAGATCTTGTGGTCGTCGGCGTGCTTCCACCGGATCGAGTAGTCCGACTCGATGACCGGCTCGCCGCGCTCGTCCAGGTCGACCAGCGCGGTCAGCTCCGGGTCGAAGGGCAGCGGCGCCTGCCGGCGTCCCGCCGCGACGACCAGGTTCACCGCCCGGTGCCGCTCCTCGCCGCTGCCGGCGGTCAGGCACTCCAGCTCGACCTCCCCGTCGAGCTGCCGGGCGCCGGTCACGGTACGGCTCGGCATGATCGTCACCGGGAACCGCCCGGTACGCAGCCGCTCCTCGTAGTTGTGCTGGTAGATGCCGCGCAACGTGCCCGGGGAGATGCCGTCGCTGGTCAGGATCTGGCCGGAGACGAGGCGTTCCCGCACGTCCCGGGAGAGGGTGAGGAACGCCTCCTGGTAGGCGGGCCGGTACAGGTCGTTCGCCGACGGGGAGTCCTCCAGCGGGGCGAACCACGACCGCCGCCCGATCCACCTGATGTCGCGGCACCCGCGGGCGAGCAGCGCCGCGACGCACTCCGCGCTGGTCTGGCCGCTGCCGATCACGATCCACGGCAGGTCCGGCTCGTCCGGCACGGTGGGGAGGCGCTGGTGCAGCTCGTCGGCGACGAACAGATGCCGCGGGTCGAGGGCGTCCAGGAACTCCGGTACGAAGGGGACGGTCCCGCTGCCGAGCACCAGGTGCCGGGAGCGGGCGACCTCCGCACCGCCGCTGCGGCTGACCAGCGCGCCGTCGAACTCCACCCGGTCGACGCGGGTGCCGTACGTGATGCGCGGCAGCTGAGCCGCCGCCCACACCAGGTACTGCTGGTACTCGATCCGGGGGATGGTGTCGAACCCGGCGCCCAGCAGGGCGTACACCCGGCCGGTGGTGACCAGGTAGTTGAGGAACGACAGCGGGTGGGTCGGGTCGTAGAGCGAGACCAGGTCCTTGACCCAGCCGGTCTGCATGCGGACGCCGCTGTGCAGCATCCCGTCGTGCCAGCCCGGCCGGTCCCGCGCCTCGAACAGCGCGATGTCGTGCGGCGCGAGGGTGTCGTACATCGCCGCGAGGCTCAGGTTCGCCGGCCCGGCGCCGATTCCCACTGTGTGAAAGGTCTGCGTCATCAGTCTGCCTCTGTCTGGCCGTGGGGGACAGGGATCGCGGTTCGGGTGTTCAGCAGGGCGGTGGCGGCGAGCCGGCTGGCGGCCAGGACGGTCTTGGCGGCGCCGCCGCTGCCGCCGGTGAACGTCTGCACGCCGCCGGCCACGTGGCGCAGCGCCAGGCCGGCGGGTTCGCTGTAGCAGTCGGCGGCGCTCACCGGCGGCCCGGCCGGTCGCAGGTCCACGCCGGGCAGCCGTCGTGCGGCCACCGCCCGGACCCGTGCCGCCAGAGCGGTGTCCGGCTCGGGGGCCGGCGGGTCGACGTCCCACCTGTCGCTGGGCAGCCCGAGCAGCACGCGCCCGGGACCGGCCGGCCGGCCGTAGAGGCCGCTGGTCTCGTCCACGAAGCACGGCAGGTCGTCCCGGCCGGTGGCGTGGTGGGCGTACTGGATGTGCTTGGTGCGCAGCGAGGTCGGCAACCCGGCGGCGCGCAACAGCCGCGGGGTCCAGGCCCCGGCGGCCACGACGACGAGGTCGCCGGTGAGCCGGCGGCCGTCGCGCAGCTCGACCGCGCGATCGTCGAGGCGGGCCACCGGTGTCGTCTCGGTCCGGTCCAGGCCACGCAGGACGGTCCGGCGCAGCCGGTCCGGGTCCAGGTATCCGGCCCGGTCCTCCCAGATCCCGACCGTGCCGTCCGGCAGCCCGGCGAAACCGAACCGCTGGGCGACCTCGTCCCGGGTGAGCACCTCGGCGCCGTCCGCGCCGTCCGCCGACCCGGCGTCGAGCAGGTAGAGCGAGCCGGTCCGCCGCCACCCGGCGGCGGTCGCGAGGGACGGATCGGCCCGCAGTTCCGCGAGGCTCGCGGCGGCCAGGGCCCGGGCGGCCGGATCGGGCTCGAAGGCCCGCACCAGCCCACCGGACGCGGCCGTCGCGTCGGCGGGCCGCCCGTCCGGGCCGCCCCCGTGCGGGCCGATCAGGACCGCCTCGGCGCCCGCGTCCCGCAGCCGCCGGGCCAGCAGGACACCGCTCACGCCCGCGCCGACGACGAGCACGCGCGGCTCACCCATCGGACTCCGCCGGTTCCGCGCCGGCGACGATGCCGAGCAGCCGGGCCGCCCGCTCCGGCCGGCCGGGGTACGCGGCCAGCGCCGCCCGGACCGCGGTGGCGGGGTCGAAGTGCTCCGGGCGCAGCGCCTGCTCGCCGCGGGTCAGCTCGGTGTCGGCCAGTACGCCGTCCAGGCCGGCGGTGGTGCCGGCCAGGGTCGCGGCGTACCGGGCGGTGAACGCCTCGTACGCCTCCGGGCGGAAGTCCGACTCGTAGCTGTCCGGCCGGTCCCAGCTCAGGAACGCCCGGACCACCGCCGGGTCCTCGGTGGCCAGGAACTCGTGCGCCCAGATCGCGTGTTCGCGGCTGGTGGAGAACTTGGCGCCGGTGAGCCGATAGAACTCGTTGACCACCAGCCCGGTCGGCCGGTCGGGCAGCCCGGCGGCCAGGTGCAGGGCCGGGATGAGCAGTGCGTAGTAGAACGCGTTGTCGACCCCGAGGAAGATCCACTGCTCGTCCACGTCCCGCCACGCGTCCAGGTACCCGGCCAGCGTGTCCGCGTCCGGCCGCAGGTGGCGGGCGGGCAGCACCAGGTTGGCCAACGCCATCTCGGCCCAGACGTCGATACGCAGGCCGTCGTCCCACTCGATGCCCCAGTCCGACGGGTAAGCCAGTGGCACCTCCGGCAGCCCGCCGTCGAGGTACGACGCGACGAGGCGCCGCAGCCGGGGCGGCAGTGACGCGCGGGACCAGAACTCGGCGAGCCGTTCCCGGTGCTCGTCCAGCCGCAGCACCGGGACCGTGCGGGTGACCGGCTCGGGTGCCGCGTCGCAGCAGGTCGACCGCGCGCCGACCAGGTTCGCGGCGGTGCAGAAGCCGCCGCACCCCTCGCAGGTGCCGCCGTTCGCGCCGGCGCCGCAGGACGGGCAGCGCCCGGCGACCCGGACGTGGTGCAGGGTCCGCCCGCAGGCCGCGCAGGCGCGCAGCGACACCGGAGCGACCTCCACCACCTTGGCCTCCACCAGCTCGGTGAGCAGGCTCGCCACCGCCCGGCGGTAGTCGGCGTCGGCCAGCGGGTCGGCCATGACGTCGTACCGGATGCGTGCGGCGCGCAGGGCGGTGTGGATCGACGAGCCGTAGCGGGCGGCGGTGTCCGCGGGAGTCTCGCCCAGCGCCTGCGCCCGGGCGAGCACGTAGTTCTGGTGCGCGTCCAGGCCGCACTGGGTCACCACCCGCCGGCCGGCGGCCCGCAGGGCGCGGGCGGCGATGTCCCCGGCGACGTACGGGCCGCTGAGGTGCCCGAGGTGCAGCGGCCCGTTCGGCGTCGGCGGCGGCGTCACCACCAGCACCGCCCCGGCGGTGGAGGCGGCGTCAGTCACGGCCGGCTCCGCCGTCCGCGCCGCTCTGCCCGCCGTCCGCGCCGCTCTGCCCGCCGTCCGCCCCGCTCTGCCCGCCGTCCGCACCGGCCTGCCCGGCCTCGTCGGGCCGGGGCATCCAGTAGATGCTGAGGATGGTGAGCGGCTGCTCCGGCGAGGGGTTGTGGATGACGTGCCGCTGCTCCGGTTCGAGCAGGATCACGCCGCCGGTCGGCACCTCGACCTTCTCGCCGCCCGCCTCGTAGATGGCCGTGCCGCGGGTCACCACGGCGAACTCGACCTCCGGGTGGACGTCCTCGCTGCTGCTGCCACCGGGCGGGATCACGCACCACATGGCGTCGAACGGCAACGGGCCGAGATCGCGGTACTGCGTCCAGCGGCCGATCCGGATGCCGTACTCGTCGGTGAGTTCGGCGGTGTCGCTGACGTACCTTCGCATGTTCGTCCTCCTGGTCGGCGCGCTGCCCTCCGGGCCCGCGCCGGACGGTTCTGAGGTTTGCGGAGAGTGACCGGAAGTGCTGCTTCTGCGACGCTGCACCGATGCCGGGAAGGGCCCGTCTCGTCGACCGTCGATTCGACTCCGGTCGATAGCGTCGGACCCACTGTGGACTTAACCTCGTCTGGCCAACAGGAGCTTCACCGGCAGATCACCGGCAATGTCGCCGCTGACTGCCCGCTCAGCGGCCTCGGCTTCGGTGGTCCACCGGCATGAATCCACCAGAACCGGTACGGAGACGACGCTGTGATCGGCTACATGGATACGTTGGGTCATGAAATCGCTACCGCACGGCGACTGGCCAACCTGACACAGGAGGAGTTGGCCGCCCGTACCGGACTGAGCGTCCGGAGCATCCGCAACCTGGAGTCGTCGCGCGTGACCCGTCCGCGGCCCGCGACCGTCCGGCTGCTCCGCGAGGTCCTCGGCCTGCCCGCCAACCCGGCGCCGTCGGGCCGGATCCGCCCCATGCAACTGCCGCTGGAGATTCCCGGCTTCACCGGCCGTACGGCACAACTGCGGCAACTCGACCGGCTGCTCGACGGCGGACCGCGGCGGATGTCGAGCGTGGTCGTGTGCGTCCTGTCCGGCCGGTCCGGCATCGGCAAGACGGCGCTGGCGCTGCGCTGGGCGCACCGGTCGGCGGCCCGGTTCTCCGACGGGGTGCTGCACGTCCAGCTCGGCGGCAGTGAACCGGGCAGAGCGGCGGTGGCGCCGGCGGAGGCGCTCGGCGGCCTCATCGAGGCGCTCGACGTCCCCGGTGGTGTCCCGTGCGGACCGGCGGCGCGCACCGGGCTCTACCGCAGCGCGCTCGCCGGACGCCGGATGCTCATCGTGCTCGACGACGCCCGCGACGCCGACCAGGTGCGGCCGCTGCTGCCCGGCGTACCCGGCTGCATGGTGGTCGTGACCAGCCGGGACCGCCTCACCGGCCTGGTCGTCGGCGAGGCCGCGTGCCCGGTCGTGGTCGACGAACTGGCCGCCGGCGAGGCGTGGGACCTGCTGGCCGCCCGCCTCGGCGAGCGTCGCCTCACCGCCGAGCGCGCGGCGGTGCGGGAGATCATCGCGTACTGCGCCGGAGTGCCCCGGGCGCTCGCGGTGGTGGCCGCCCGCGCGGCCGTCCAGCCCCGCCTGCCGCTGGCGGAGGTGGCCCGCCAGCTCCGGTAGGCGGGCCGCGGGCCGCCCGGCCGGTCAGGCCTGGTCGGCGCGGGTGCCGGCGCGCGCGGCGACGTGCGCCGGCACCGGCGTCGTCGGCGGCAGCGCCGGGTCGGTCGCCGGCTGTTCCCAGCGCGCGACCAGGGGAAGCTCGCCCGCCCACAGCCCGAGAGCGGCGTCCGGGCCGTCGCCGTCGTCCGGCGGGCCGCTGCGTGTCTTGACGGACGCCTCGGCCAGCGGAAGCGCCAGCAGCGTGGTGGCCGCGAGTTCCCGCCGGTTCGGCCGGCGGGCGTGGTCCCACTGGCCCGGGGCCACGTGCTCGGTCAGCAGCCGCAGGCCGTGCAGCTTCTCCTCGGTGTCGGTCACCCACCGGGGCCGGCCGTAGATCATCGCGCTGCGGTAGTTGATCCCGTGCTCGAACACCGACCGCGCCAGGACCAGGCCGTCGACCACTGTGACGGTCACGCAGACCTCGGCGTCGGTGGTGAGACTCCGGCTGGCCACCGAGCCGTGCAGGTAGAGGTGCCGGTCGTCGAAGCCGTAGACGGTCGGCACCACCATCGGGCCGCCGTCGACGATCACCCCGAGATGGCAGACGAAGGCGGCCCGCAGCACGCCGAAGAGGGCGGCGCGGTCGCGGTGCCCCTTCTCCTTCATCCGGCGCAGGGTCGTACGCGGCGTCGCGGACAACCGCCCGTCGATATCGGTCATGGCTGATTCTCCTGTCGGCCCCGCCGTTTCTACCGGGTCGGGCCGCGGTCCTCAAGGGCCGGCCCACCGGACCGGTGGGGGAGCGGGGAACGGTACGGCGGCAGGAGGGTGCCGGCGCCCAGCCTCCCGTCCGGACGGCCTCTTGCAGGGCACGGGTGAGCGCGGACCGGCGGCCACCGGCGCCGGCCAGTTCCAGATGCAGGTCGCTGCCGAGCAGTCGCGCCGGATTGGCCCACGAATCCGTCATGCGGATGCACCCTTCGCCGACGACGTCGTCGCGCTCGTCCGGTATGCCCGCTTGGTCGGACTGGGCATCGCCGCGCAGCCCAACGGGCACGGTGCCAGCGGCAGTGCCGACGGCAGGTCCCGCTGGCGCGCCGTGACCGCCGCCGGATCGGTGGCGACACCGAACAGGTAGAGCGCGTACGGGGCCGTGCGGGCTGTCGGAGGCCCGGGCGAGGGCGCCGCCCAGGTGCCGGGGCTGGACGCTCAGCAGCGGGGCGATCGGGCCGACGCGTTCACTCCGGCCCTCGACCGGCTCCGGGCGGTCAAGCGCCGCCACGACCCGGACGCGCTCGTCCGATCCAACTTCCCGGTGGCCGGCTGACGTTCCGGGGCACGACCCGGTCAGGCCGGCGGGCACGCGCGGCAGCCCGGCAGTCCCCCGCTCAGCGGACCTTCTTCGTCGGCCGTTTACGAGGCGGCGTCAACGACTCGGCGATCGCCGAGATCGCGGACGGCACCAGGCGGTAGTACGCCCACACACCCCGCTTCTCACGCTCGAGCAGGCCGGCCTCGGTGAGGATCCGAAGGTGATGGCTGACGGTCGGCTGGGAGAGACCGAGCGGCGCGGTGAGGTCGCTGACGGACGCCTCGCCCTCCGGAGCGGACTGGATCAGGCTGAGCAGGCGCAACCGGGCCGGGTCGGCGAACGCCTTCAGGACTCCCGCGAGCCGTTCGGCATCGGCACGCTTGATCGGCTCGCCGGCAAGCGGCGAGATGGCAGGGGTGGAGGTTTTCGCAGTTCCCACGCTTGCATCGTTGCACCAACGGCGGCCGCCTGCCGGCGCAACCAGGAGCGGATCACCGTCAGTTGCACGCCGGGAGCTGACGACCGCCGTCCGGCCGCGGAACAGTCAGGGCGGATGTCAGGCGCTGCGGCGCAGTTCGGCGAGCAGCCGTTCCACCCGGGTGCGGATCTCGTCCCGGATGGGGCGTACCGCGTCGAGGCCCTTGCCTGCGGGGTCTTCGAGCTTCCAGTCCTCGTACCGCTTGCCCGGGAAGACGGGACAGGCGTCACCGCAACCCATGGTGACGATGACGTCCGAGGACTCCGCCGTCTCGTACCGCAGGAGCTTGGGGGTCTGGTCGGTGATGTCGATGCCGGCCTCCCGCATGGCCTCGACGGCGGCAGGGTTGACCTCGCCGGCGGGTGCGCTGCCGGCGGAGCGGACCTCGACGGTGTCGCCGGCGAGGTGGCGTAGCCACCCGGCGGCCATCTGGGAACGGCCGGCGTTGTGCACGCAGACGAACAGGACGCTGGGCTTGTCGCTCATCGGGTCTCCCTGATTCCGGTGGTCGCCGCGCGGCGTGCCGCGGCGCAGTCGAGGCGTCTCATGGCCGGGTTTCCGGGGCGGGGAACAGGCGGGCGCGGGCCCACAGCGACACGTAGACCAGGCCGACGAGGACCGGGACCTCGATCAGCGGGCCGACGACGCCGGCCAGGGCCTGGCCGGAGGCGATCCCGAAGGTGCCGATCGCGACCGCGATGGCCAGTTCGAAGTTGTTGCCCGCCGCGGTGAACGCCAGGGTGGTGGTGCGTTCGTAGTTCAGGCCGACGGCCCGGCCGAGCAGGTAGGAGCCGGCCCACATGAGGGCGAAGTAGGCCAGCAGCGGCAGGGCGATGCGGGCCACGTCGACCGGTCGGCCGGTGATGGCCTCGCCCTGCAGAGCGAACAGGACGACGATGGTGAACAGCAGTCCGTACAGGGCGACGGGCCCGATCCTGGGCAGGAATCGCTGCTCGTACCAGTCGCGGCCCTTGGCGCGTTCGCCGAGGCGGCGGGAGAGGTAGCCGGCGAGCAGTGGGATGCCGAGGAAGACGAGCACGTTGCCGGCGATGTCCCAGCCGGAGACCTCCAGCGCGGCGCCGTCCAGACCCAGCCAGCCGGGCAGTACCGACAGGTAGAACCAGCCGAGCAGGCCGAAGGCGAGGACCTGGAACACCGAGTTGACGGCGACGAGGACCGCCGCTGCCTCCCGGTCGCCGCAGGCCAGGTCGTTCCAGATGATGACCATCGCGATGCAGCGGGCCAGACCGACGATGATCAGACCGGTGCGGTACTCCGGCTGGTCGGCCAGGAACACCCAGGCCAAGGCGAACATGACGGCGGGACCGACGATCCAGTTGAGGATCAGCGACGAGACCAGGAGACGCCGGTCACCGGTGACGGTGTCGAGGCGGTCGTAGCGGACCTTGGCCAGTACCGGATACATCATGATCAGCAGACCGAGAGCGATGGGCAGGGAGATGCCACCGACCTCGACGGCGTCGAGAGCGTCGTCCAGTCCGGGAACGATCCGGCCGAGCAGCAGGCCGGCGACCATGGCCAGGCCGATCCAGACCGGCAGGAACCGGTCGAGGCGCGACAGGCGGGCCACCACCGGTGGGGCGTGGTCGGCTCTGGTCGCGGTGCTCATGGGTGTCTCCCGTGGGTCGTCGGTGCCGGCGCGTGCGCGTCGGGTGAGGTCGCCGCGGTGTGCGGGGCGACGCGGTCGACGCGGTCGGCGAGGTCGGCGTAGGCCGCCTCGAACGCTTCGTCGGTGTCGATGCGGGCCGGGTCCGGCACCGACCAGTGCAGACGGGGGCGGACCGGCCCGGTGAGCTCCTCGTGGGCGTTGTCGCAGACGGCGATGACCAGGTCGTCGTCCCGGACGATGTCGTCGACGTGTGCGGTGCCGGCCGGGTCGAGGTCGAGGGCGTGGCGGTGGGCCAC
Organism: Micromonospora sp. WMMD1274; assembly: GCF_049179035.1. Classification (NCBI taxonomy): domain Bacteria; kingdom Bacillati; phylum Actinomycetota; class Actinomycetes; order Micromonosporales; family Micromonosporaceae; genus Micromonospora; species Micromonospora sp. WMMD1274. The sequence continues at coordinate 7,388,746 of NZ_JBMHMG010000001.1, read as the reverse complement.
GGCGACCGCGCGGGGATGGACCCGGGGCGCCGGCCTGGTGCCGGCGGACGCGGCGTCGCCGTTGGTGCGTCGCTTCCACAGCGCCGCGGCCAGTTGCGAGCGGGCGGAGTTGTGGGTGCAGACGAAGACGACCCGATGCGCAGCCGCCAGCGGCGGCGCCGTGAGAGCGGAGAGGGCAGCCGGTCGGAGTCGCAGGTAGGTGCGCCGCCGGTCGCCCTCCGACCGGCCCCGGGCGACGAGGCCGGCGTCGGTGAGGACCTTGACGTGGTGGGCGACCAGGTTCGTCGGCATGTCCAGGGCGTGGGCGATCTCCCCGGGGGAGGCGTCGCCCAGGGTGAGCGCGTCCACGATGGCCAGGCGGGCCGGATCGCCGAGCGCGGCGTGGATCCGCGCACGGGCGGCGAGGGATGAAGGCTCAATGTCCATTGACTCAATCATCGCTGAGCAATCTGGAAGCGTCAAGCCGGCATCGAGCGGATCGAAGCGCGGGGCGCCGCGCGGCGGTCTACCGCTGCGTCGCGGCGGTCGGCTCGATCGACAGCAGGCCGGCGAGCTGGCGCAGGATCTGTGGCCGCGCCCGGTAGTAGACCCAGGTGCCCCGCCGCTCGGCGTCCACCAGGCCCGCCTCGCGCAGGGTCTTGAGGTGGTGGGAGATCGTCGGCCCGGTCAGGTCGAACGCCGGCGTCAGGTCGCACACGCAGGCCTCGCCGCCGTCGGCGGAGGCGATCATCGACATGAGCTGCAGCCGTACCGGATCGCCGAGGGCCTTGAACGCGGGTGCGAGCACCGCGGCCGTCTCGGCCGGGACCCGGCGCTGCGCCAGCGGGGGGCAGCACGGCACGTCGGCGTCGAGGTCGACGAGTGGGATCGGCGCCTGGTGCTTCGGCATGCCCCTAGGTTGACATCTATCTAATCAGCGTGCAAATCTCTGTTTAGACAGGCATCTAGACAGGGTGCCCCGAGGAAATGAGGCTCGCCATGTTCGGCTTCCCGCGCCGCCGGCCGTCGGTCCTGGCAGGGGTCCGGTTCTGCGACTCCTGTGCCCGGGTGTCCACAACCGCGCAGCGGATCGACCGCCTCCACGACCGCGCCCGCACCGCCGCCTACGCGCTGACCGCTCCCCGCTGAGAAGGGGCCACCGCCCTGCGGGTCACCGTTCGACCTCCTCGACCGCGGCACCGCGCAGACCTACGCCTCGTGGTTCCGGGCACTCGCGGACCCGACGCGGGTGCAGCTCGTGGAGTACCTGGCCCGCCACGCCCGGCCGATGAGCGTGGGGGAGATCGTCGCCGCCGTCGGGCTCGCCCAGTCCACCGTCTCCCAGCACCTGAAGATCCTCACCGAGGTGCGGTTCGTGCTCGTCGAGCCGGTCGGCACCGCACGCCACTACCGCATCAACGACGCCTGTGTCGGATGCTTCCCGTCCGCCGCCGACGTCGTCATGGGCCGCCCGGCGCCCGATCCGGTCGAAGCCTGCTGACGGCCGGCCGCGCCGTCACCTGATCCCGGTCCGTGCCGTCCGCGCGGCACCACCGCACCTCATTGATTCGACAATTCTCAATACAGAGGAGTTCCCGATGAGTGTCCTGGACGAGTCGCCCGTCGTGGTGATCGGCGCGGGCCCGGTGGGTCTGGCCGCCGCCGCCCACCTGCGCGAGCGTGACCTGCCCTTCCTCGTCCTGGAGGCCGCCGACACCGCCGGCGCGGCGGTGCGGCAGTGGGGGCACGTGCGGGTGTTCTCCCCGTGGCGGTACAACGTCGACCCGGCCGCCCGCCGGCTACTCGACGACACCGGCTGGGTCGCCCCGGCCGAGGACGCCCTGCCCACCGGCGCCGAGCTGGTCACCGACTACCTCCAGCCCCTCGCGGACCTGCCGCAGCTCAAGCCCCACCTGCGCTACGGCGCGCGGGTGGAGGCGATCAGCCGGCTCGGCCTGGACCGGCTGCGCACCGCCGGCCGCGAACAGACGCCGTTCCTGATCCGCCTCGCCGACGGCGACGAACTGCTGGCCCGCGCCGTCATCGACGCCTCCGGCACCTGGGGCACCCCCAACGTCCTCGGCGCCTCCGGCCTGCCCGCCCGGGGTGAGAAGGACGCGGCGGCGTTCCTCGAACACGCACTGCCCGACGTGCTCGGCACCGACCGGCACCGTTTCGCCGGCCGGCGCACCCTCGTCGTCGGCGCCGGCCACTCGGCCGCGAACACCCTGCTCTCACTGGCCGAGCTGGCCACCGCCGAGCCCGGCACCGAGGTGATCTGGGCGATCCGCTCGGCCAGCCCGGCCCGCACCTACGGCGGCGGAGACGCCGACGCCCTGCCCGCCCGCGGCGCGCTCGGCGCCCGGCTGCGCGACCACGTCGACGCCGGCCGCATCCGGCTGCTCACCGGCTTCTCCGTGCACGCCCTCACCCCGGCCGAGGGCCGGGTCGCCGTGGTCGTGCGTCACGCCGACGGCACCGACGAGTCCGTCACCGTGGACCGCATCGTCGCCGCCACCGGATTCCGCCCCGACCACTCGATCGCGGCCGAGCTGCGCCTGGACCTCGACCCGGTCATGGGCGCCACCCGCGCCCTCGCCCCGCTGATCGACCCGAACGAGCACTCCTGCGGCACCGTTCCTCCGCACGGCGCCGCCGAACTCGCACATCCGGAGATCGGCTACTACGCCGTCGGCATGAAGAGCTACGGCCGCGCGCCGACGTTCCTCATGGCCACCGGCTACGAGCAGGTCCGCTCCGTCGTCGCCGCTCTCGCCGGCGACTGGGACGCCGCCCGCGACGTCCAGCTCGACCTGCCCGAAACCGGCGTCTGCAACAGCAACCCCGCCGACTCCACCGGCACCGACGGCTGCTGCGGCCCCGACCCGGCCGCCCAGCCGGCCGCGCAAGGGCTGGCGACCGGAATCTCCGGGGGCCTGCTCTCCGCGCCGCTCAGCCTGGTCAGTCTCGACACCCCGGCCGGCGGCCAGACCGGCGGCTGCTGCGCCGGCTGACGACTGTCGCCACCAGTGGCTCGCCGGCCCGCGACCGGCGGACGCCACAGGTGGCGCGTCGTCGCCGTCCCGGCTGTCCCCACCGCTCGCCTTCGTCCCGCCGTCATCCGGCTCCCGCGATCGGCTCGCCGGGCCTAGGCGAGCAGCGTCCGCAGCGCCTCGGCCAGGCCGGCGCCGGCGGTGACCGGGCGGGCGAAGGGCAACCGGGTGTCGGTGTGGCCTTCCGGCCGCTCCGCGCGCAGCACGATGCCCTCGGCGTCCAGCGCGACCGGGACGACGCGCGTCGAAGCGGCGGGGTCGACGAGCGTGCCGAGCCGGTCGAGGACGTCGCGGTGGCAGCGCGTCAGGTGCGCGAGGTGGGCGGCCTCGTCGACGGCGATCGGATCCGGCCGGGCCGCGCGGTACGCGCCGAGGTCCACCGAGACGGGATCGGCGGCCCGGTCGAGCACGACCTCGTCCGGCGCGATCGCCCACAGCGCCACCGGGGGCAGGTCGAGCAGCGACATCACGGTGGCCGGATCGCAGGAGTCGAGGGCGGCCGGGTCGAACCGGCGGGCGGTGCCGAGGATCCGCAGCCGGGCGCGCACCCGGGAGCGCACGGCGACCGGGGCGAGGTGGGTCACGTCGAGGCGTACCGCGCCGCTGTGGCCCCGCGCGGCGACCAGGAGGCCGCCGGTGCGGCTCATCGCGTCGACCGCGAGGACGACCGTGCCGTCGGGGAGGACGGCGTGGGCGGCGAGGAGGTCGGCGGTGGTGTCGCCGAGCGTGAGCCGCAGTGAGGAGGCAGCGGTCAGTACGCACCGGGCGGCGACGGCGTCGCGGGGCGTGGAGGTGCCCGTACCGCCCGCCGACGGCCCGGCGGCGACCGGGACGACACCGGCCGCCGGGGCCGGACGCCCCGCGGGGTGCAACGCCATGTCTGTCTCCTCGGCCGGGAAGGGGTGAAGTCGGCCCAGGTCAGACGTTAGTAGGTAAGGCTTACCTGTGCAACGGCGGGTCGGGTGCCGGAGACGCGGTACGGGTCACGACGGTGACCGTCGTGACCCGTACGGACGTGCTGTCCGGTTTGTCAGGCGGGCTGGTAGGTGAGGCAGTCGCTGACCGTGGCGCCCGGACCGACCGTGATCGACTCGGCGGTGCAGGCGAGGTTGGTGTTGTAGACGCACTCGGCCCGCGCGCACGCGCCCACCGCGCCGGTGACCTCCTTCATCCCGCCGCTGAGCGACGACTCGACGAACGTCGCGCAGGAGGCCGCGTCGGCGGTCGCCGCGACGGTGATCGCGGGAGCGTGACAGCCGTTGTCGTTGAAGCTGCACGCGGTGGCGGCGCATTCACGTACCGGCGGAGACTGCAACAGGGTCTTCATGGTGCCTCCAAGTCATGTGGGCCGGCGAACGCGTACGGCCGGCCCTCGTGGTGCTCGAATGCCATCTGGTATTTGCCCTGCGGCCGGTCCTCAAACCCGTCGGCCGCCAGTGAGGATCATGCTCACCTTAACAACGGAATGCGGGGTTGGCGGCCGTTAGCCGCCGTTTCCGCGCGGAATCCCGAACGACGAAGATAAGGCTTACCTTGGTTAGGTGAGTCTTTCTTTACCCGCTGCCGGCGTGAAAGCGGATGCGTGATTTCCACCGGCCGGACCGCGGCCCATCTGCGGTTATGCTCGCTGCCACCGGCCGGATGCCCGGCGGTCGCGGTGGAATGGGTGAGCGCGTGACGACCGGGTGTCCCGAAACGGCCGGCACCATTGCGGCCCGCGCCGAAATGCCGGCCGGGAAATCAGCGATCGACGGGGGATTCGCAACCGGCCGGCGGCCGAATGCGAATCTGGAGGTGGTTGGCGCGGTCGCCACGTACCCGATGGCGTCCGGCCGGGGCCACCGCTCGACGCGGCCGTGGCACCCTGACCGACGGCGGGCCCGGTGCGGGCCCGGCGGATCCGGGCGGAGGCGGCGTGATCGAGGGATGGCACGGCTGGTTCGGCACGATCAACGGGGTCGTGCTGCTCACGGTGGCGGCGTTGCCGGCGGCCGCGCTCGTGGTGTGGCTCCTGGCCCGCCGGCGCGGCGGCACGCGGCCGGCGTGGCGCAGGTCGCTGGCCGAGGTGGGCATCGTCTACGGGACCGTGCCGTGGGTCTGGATGATCATGCTGCCGGGGGACGGCGCCGGCGTGGTTCCCGGCCGGGTGAGCCTGGTGCCGCTGCGGGACCTGCTCGCCGTCCTGACGGGCGGGCCGCTGACGGTGACGGTCCAGATCGTCGGCAACCTGCTGGTGTTCGCGGCGCTCGGGTTCCTCGCCCCGCTGCGGTTCGCGACGCTGGCGTCGGTACCGCGGATCCTGGCGCTGGCGGCCGGCTGCTCGGCCGTGGTCGAGGTGACCCAGTACGTCCTGCGGCTGGACCGGGTGTCCTCCGTCGACGACGTCCTGCTCAACACCGCCGGCGCCGGGCTGGCCGCGCTGGCGTCGCGCCGCTGGTGGCGCGAGCCGGCCGAGGTGTCACCGGCCACCGCCACCGGTCCGGCGCCGGTCCGCTGAGCGGGGTGCGGCGCGGGTAACGCGGACGGCACGATGGGCCGGGCCTGCCGGCCCGGCCCATCGCGTGCGTCAGATCGACGCGATCAGTGTCCGCTCAGCAGATCTTCTTCGACAGAGCGGTGGTGGCGCCGCCGTGCTCGTACGAGACGAGCAGCGAGGTGCCGGCCGGAAGCGACCCGCTCAGCGGCAGGACGAGCGTGCCGTCCTTGCGCAGCTCGGCCTTGGCGTCCGCCACGACCCGGGTGCCGTCCCAGAGGAAGGCCCGGGCGGTGCCGGCCTTCTTCACCTGCAGCTGCACGGACACCTTGCTCGCGCTGCGGGTGACCTTCTTGATCTTCACGGTGTTGTCCGCCAGCTTGGCGTAACCACCCGGTGCGACCCCGTCCGAGACGGACTGGAGCAGGGTCTGCGGCGAGTCCACGCTCAGCGCCGCGGTGTCGGGCATGATCGGAGCCTTCGGCGCCGACGGCTTCGCCGGCAGGTCCGGCAGGAGCGCGTTGCCCCAGCGCCACGGGTCGGCCCGCACGCCGCTCCAGGTCGACCAGCCGACCCGGGTCTGCGAGCTGAGGTCCTGCGTGTCCGAGTCGTTGACCAGGATGTTCAGGCCCATCCGGCTCGGGTCGATGGTGTCCGGCAGCACGCTGAACGGAATCTTGACCTCGATCCGGTAACCCGTGTACGGGTTGCTGGTCACCACGGAGGCGATCTCCACACCCGGCGCGGTCTCCGGGCCGCCCTGGTGGTTGTCCCGCTCTCGGGCGAAGCACGGCGGGTTCCCGTTGGCCGGGTCGTTGGTGGCCGGGAAGAGCGCCATGTTGGACACGGTGGAGGTGTTCGCCGAGTTGCCGCGCGGGTCGATGCCGAACTCGATGTTGTCGTTACGCCGCGGACGCTTGCAGTCCTCCGGCGGCAGGACGGTGCCGAGCACGTCGTCGGTGATGTTGAAGATGGCGTACAGGGCGTCGTCGGTGTGGGTGAGCTGGGCGGTGCCGGAGATGTCCGACGCCGGGGCGGCGGTGCCCTCCCAGCGGGTGGAGATGTCGATGACCTCGCCGGTGTACTCGTGGTCGTGACCGTGACCGTCCACAGTCGGCGCGGTGGCGGCCTTCGGGATCGTGGTGGTCGGCACCAGGTTGAACGCACCCGGCTCGTTCGCGCTGCCACCGGTGTAGCTGGTCTCGATCTGAACCCGGTAGGCGCCGTTGTCCGGGGCCCGGTTGGCCGTCGGCAGCGACGCGTCGGTGTTGGTCACGGTGAACGTCACCGAGGTGCTGGCGCCCGGCCGCAGGCCGCTGTACGGCACCTGCTGCTCGGCCACCGAGAAGCCGGCGGGGACGTTCAGCTTGACCGTGCCGGACTCGACGCGGGTGCCGTGGTTGGTCAGGTTGACCTTGACGCTGCGGGTGCCGCCGCTGGGGATGTTCAGCAGGGACTCGATGAGCGCGTCGAGCTGCTGGGTCTTGTTGCGCACGGTCCAGGCGCGGAAGTCGGCGATCTCCTCCAGCGGCTCCAGGGTGCCGCGCACCGGAGCGGTGCCCTGCACCCGGGCGCTGCTGACGCCGCTGCCGTCCTTCTTGCTGGTCAGCGTGGCCTCGAGCTTGAAGCGGGTGCCCACCTCGACCTGCGCCGGCGGGGTGACGGTGAAGGTCTTCACGACCTCCTTGCCCGGCGTGAGCGTGCCGACGTTGCCGTTACCGCTTACCTTCCAGCCGGCCGGGACGTCCAGGGTGACCTTGGCGCCCGGGATGGCCTTCTCGGCGTACAGGACGGTGTCCACCTTGATGGGCTGGCCGCCGACGGCCTCCCAGTTGCGCGGACGCACGTGGACCTCGGTGCCGAGCGGCAGGCCGCCGGGCGCGCGCAGCGTGGCGCCCTGCAGCGCACCGGTGCCGGCGCCGACGTTCGGGTCCGGGTACGGCGTGCGGGTGTCGATCAGCGTCAGCCGGTTGCAGCCGATGGCATCCGGGTTGGTCGTCGGGAAGGAGCTGTTGCCCCAGCCCTGCGACACGTACTCCCGGCGGGCCCAGGTCTGGACCGTGTTCCACCGGTTGCCGTCGTGCCGCGCCGACTCGTACCCCTGCCAGGTGCCGAAGATGACGTTGCTGGCCTCGGCCGGCGTGAACGTCGTCTCGCAGGCGGGGCCGTTGGTGCCGGTGGTGCCGCTGCCACCGGTCTGGAAGATGCGGGAGACCCGCCAGGGCTTGAGCCCTTCCTTCTTGATCTGCTCCGGGAACGCCTTCGGGTCGGCCGCCGCGTAGAAGGCCTCCACGGCCAGCATGGCCGCCTTCTGGTGGTTGCCGTGGTTGCCCTGCGTCGCCGAGGGGTTCATCGTGAGGATGACCTCGGGCTTGGTGGTCCGCAGGACCCGCACGATCCGGGACAGCGTCTCCTGGTGGCCCCAGACCTCCTCGGTCAGGGGAGCGCTGGCGGTGTACCAGAAGTCCAGCGCGTCCAGGTTGTAGATGTGCTCGACGCCGGCCCAGCCGACGGCCTTGCGCTCCTCGGCCTCCCGCAGGATGCCGAGCTCTGGGCCCTCCTCGAGACCGGTGGCGTTGCCACCGCCCTCGCCGCGGGTGGTGGTGATGACGCCGGCCTTCATGCCGTGATACTCGTTCCAGTATCCGAGCATGCCGAGCTGGCCGGCCTCGTCGTCCGGGTGGGCGCCGATGAACATGATGTCCAGGTCGACCGGCTTGTCGGACTTCTTGGCCTGGGGCTTCGGTGCTTGCTGGGGGTTGGCCTGGGCCGGAGTGGCCAGGCCCAACGACAGCAGACCGCACATGGCGATCGCTGCGCTGGTGCGCCATCTCATGGGCATACCTCTTCGTCTCGAAGCGAGAGTGCTGCGGCTGGGGACGGTCGGCCCGGCGCGGGCCGGCTGACACGTGGCTCGTGCCGGGCCGTGATGCAGACAGCTGTCCACTGAGGACCGTCGGGTCCTCGGGGGTCGTGGTGCTCGACAACGGGATGGTGGTGCTCGCGCACCGTCACGGGGTGAGCGGTACGCACGGTGGTGACGTCGGTCCACCGGAAGGCCTTCGGGCCGTAACCTAGGGATCTTGCGGAGGCGTCGTCAATAGCTCTGGACGACTTTCTTCCTTATCCGAATAAACGATCGTGCCTGCTCAGGGCGATCATCGGAAGGCCGGCCGTGGCATGGGGACAGTCTTTGTCCAGGTTTGGCACCCCAATGTGGACCACAGGGCTCGGTTTTGCGCGACATGTCGGGCTGGCCCCGGCGCGACCGGCTTGTCGGCCGCAGAATTTTCCCTGGTCGGCGGACCGAGATCATCTCGTTACTTGACGCCAGAATTTTTTCTCACTAGGAAGAAAGTGTGTCTGACAAAGCCCCGACCAGTCCGGTCAGCCGTGAGCGGTCCCGTGAGATCAAGCGTCTCTCGGTGATCTTGGCCGCCCGGCAGGCCCGGCGGCTGTCCCGCGTGGACCTGGCCGAGATGACCGGCCTCTCGGCGGCGACTGTGACCGCGCTCGTGCGGGAACTCGTCGCCGAGGGTTACCTCATCGAACGCGGCCCCGGCGCGCCCACCACCGGCCGGCCCCGGGAGATGCTCGAGTTCAACCCCCGCGCCGAGCTCGTCGCGGCGGTGTCGCTGGAGCCGCCGCGGATCAGCTGCGAGATCGCCGACAGTGAGGGCGCGGTCATCGCGCACCGCGTCGCGCGGCTCGGCGCGAACGTGGTGGAGACCGTCTGCGAGTTCGTCCTCGACCTGGTCGGCGACAACCTGCCCTCGCTCCGCGGCGTCGCCATCGCGGTGCCCGGCGTGTCCAGCAACGGCGCGGTACGCCTCGCGCCGTCGGTCGGACTGGTCGAGGCGTGGCCGATCGGCGAATCGGTGCAACGGCGGCTCGGCGTACCGGTGGTCGTCGACAACGACGTGAACCTCATGGCCGCCGGCGAGTGCGTCGCCGGCGCCGGCGCGGACGTGGCCAACCTGCTGCTGATCCACGTCGCCGACGGCATCGGCGCCGGGCTCGTGCTCGACGGCAAGGTCCGCCGCGGCGCCAGCGGGGCCGCGGGCGAGGTCGGCTTCCTGCCGCTGGGCGGCGCGGCCGAGCGCCGCTACAGCGGCGTCGGCGAGTTCGAGGCCCGGTGGTCGGTGAACGCCATCGCGGAACGGGTCGTCGCGCTCAACCCGGGCCGCCGGCCCGAGTCGCCGGTACGGGAGCTGAGCCGGCTCGCCGCGACGTCGGCGCCCGCCCGCGCCTACCTCGACGAGGTCCTCGGCGCCTGGGCCGGGCTCATCCTCTCCTGCGCCTGCGTGGTCGACCCGGGGCTGGTGCTGCTCAGCGGCGCCGCCGCGGAACTCGACGACCCGGCGCTCGGCCAGCTCCAGACCCTCGTCTCCGCCCGCACCCCGGCACCCACCGAGGTGCGGCGGGCCACCCTCGGCGACCAGGCCGTGCTGCACGGAGCGATCAGCTACGCGCTCTCGGCCGCGGTGCCCCGGCCCTCGCTTCCCTGACCACCACCCGACCCCCGACGACTCCGACACCCCCGACCCCGACACCCACCCACCGTCACCGCAACCGTCGCGGCGACCGCGTCCCTGGGACGACCGGTCGCGGCGCGATACGGCGCGCCCCGGTCCGGCGCGCCACCCGCGGACCCTCGACCCCGTCCCGGGGAACCGGCGAACCCGCCGGCGCCTCCGGTCGGGATCGCACACCGTCTTTTCCCGCTTCCGATAGTTCCCCCGCAAAGTGGAGGTACCAATGAAACGTCGTTTGGCCCTGGCCGTCGCGTTCAGCGCGCTGCTGGCCGTCAGCGCGTGCGGCAGCAGCGACGACGACAAGGACGCCGGCTCCTCCGGCTCCGCGTCGGCCGAGAAGGTCGTCATCTACAGCGCCCGCGACAAGTCGGTCACCGACTACGTCGTCGAGCAGTTCACGACCAAGAACCCCGAGTACAAGGGCAAGGTCGAGGTGCTCAACATGGGCGCCCAGGAGGTGCTCGAGCGGGTCCGCGCCGAGAAGGCCAACCCGCAGGCGTCCGTCTGGTGGGGCGGCACCCAGCAGGGCCTCGCCGCCGGCGCGTCCGAGGGCCTGCTGGAGTCCTGGCAGCCCTCGTTCGCCTCGAAGATCGACGCGCGGTACAAGGACGCCGAGGGTCGCTGGTTCGGCGAGATCCTGCTGCCCGAGGTCATCATGTACAACAACAAGGCGCTGACCCCGGAGACCGCGCCGAAGGACTGGGACGACCTGGTCGACCCGAAGTGGAAAGACAAGATCATCATCCGGGACGTGGCCGCCTCCGGCACCATGCGCTCGATCTACGCCTCGATGATCCAGCGCTTCACCGCCGACGGGTCCAACCCGCAGCCCGGCTACGACTGGCTGCGCAAGCTCGACGCCAACACCGTCGAGTACGCCGCCAACCCCAGCGACCTCTACCTGAAGATGTCGCGTGAGCAGGGCGTGGTCAGCGCCTGGAACCTTCAGGACATCCTGCTGCAGGCCAACGAGAAGATGCCGTTCGGCTACGTGATGCCGGCCTCGGGCGCCCCGGTGCTCGTCGACGGCGTGGCCGCGGTCAAGGGCGGCAACAGCGAGGGCGCGAAGAAGTTCCTCGAGTTCCTGTTCGACGACGCGCTGCGGGCCAGCCTGGCCAAGGACTACTTCCAGATCCCCGCTGTCGACATCGCCGAGAAGCCCGAGTGGCTGACCAAGCTCGACCTCAAGCCGATGGACGTCGACTGGGACGTGATCGGCAAGAACGAGACCGCCTGGATCACCCACTGGAACGCCCAGATCAAGGGCAAGGGCTAAGACGCTCGGATCCGGGCCGTGCTCCGGCACGGCCCGGCTTCGTCCTGGAAGGACCCACGAAATGATCGATGTCCGACTGACGGCGGTCAGTAAGCGCTTCGCCAAGTCGAGCGACTCCGCGGCGGTCGATGACGTCACCGTCACCATCGGAGCGGGCGAGTTCTTCACGCTGCTCGGACCGAGCGGTTGTGGCAAGACGACGACGCTGCGCATGGTGGCCGGCTTCTACTTCCCGACCTCCGGTCACATCCACTTCGGCGACGACGACGTCACGCACTGGACGCCCAACAAGCGGGACACCGGCATGGTGTTCCAGAACTACGCGCTGTTCCCGCACATGACAGTGGCGCAGAACGTCGCGTACGGGCTCAAGGTCCGCCGGGTCTCCCGCGCCGACCAGGCCCGCCGAGTGGAGGAGGCGCTCGCCCAGGTGCACCTCGCCGGGTACGGCGCCCGGCGCATCGACGCGCTCTCCGGCGGCCAGCAGCAGCGCGTCGCGCTGGCGCGGGCCCTGGTGATCCGCCCTCGCACCATGCTGCTCGACGAGCCGCTGTCGAACCTCGACGCGAAGCTGCGCGAGGAGACCCGCGCCGAGATCCGGCGCATCCAGCGGGAGAGCGGCACCACCTCGATCTACGTCACGCACGACCAGGCCGAGGCGATGGCGATGTCGGACCGGATCGCGGTCATGGAGTCCGGCCGGGTCCAGCAGGTCGGCTCCCCGCACGAGGTCTACTACCAGCCCGCGAACGCGTTCGTGGCCCGGTTCATCGGACGCAGCAACGTGCTGAGCCTGCCGGTGACCGGCGCCGCGGAGCAGCGCGTCCAGGTACGCCTGCCCGGCGGCGCCACCATCGAAGTGGGCGCTCCCGCCGGTCACGGGCTCGCCGAGGGCGACACCGCACTGGTCTCCGCGCGCCCCGAGCACATCGCGCTCGGCGGCGACGACGACACGGCGGCCATGCGCGGCCGGATCAGCCACGTCGAGTTCACCGGCATGGCCACCCACATCACGGTCGACGTCGACGGCGCCGAGGTGATGGCCGCACTGGTCGACGCGCCCGCCGGCATCCAGCTCGGCGACGTCGTGGGCCTGCGGCTCACACCGGAGCGGCTCTGGGTGGTCAAGCCGTGACCGCTGCGACCCCGACCGCCCCCGGCTGGGCGGCGGCCCTCGGCCGGCGCCTGGCCGGCGGAGCCGGCTCCCGATGGTTCCCCTACCTGCTGGTGCTGCCGCTGGTCCTGGTGCTCTGGGGCTTCGTCGTGCAGCCGATGTTCGCCACGTTCCGGGAGAGCGTCAGCGCCAACGGCAGCGACAACTACCTCCAGTTCCTCTCCTCCTCCGGCGTGGCCCGCGAGTCGCTGTTCACCTCGCTGTTCATCTCCGCGGCCAGCGTGCTGCTCTGCGGCATCGTCGGCGTGGCGATGGCGTTCCTGCTCAAGCGCTTCCACTTCCGCGGCCGGCGGCTCATCGAGGCGTTCATCCTCGTGCCGGCGGCCCTGCCGCCGCTGATCGGCGCCGTCTCCTTCCAGCTGCTCTACAGCAACATCGGCATCGTGCCGCGCGGCCTTCAGGCGCTGCTCGGCACCGACAAGCCGGTCCTGGCCTTCGACGGCATCGCCGGCGTGCTGGTGGTGCACACGTTCACCATGTACCCGTTCTTCTACCTGGCCGCCTCCGCGGCGCTGGCCGGGATGGACCCCTCGGTGGAGGAGGCGGCGTACAACCTCGGCGCGGGCCGGGTACGCGTGTGGCGCACCGTCCTGCTGCCGATGCTCACCCCGGCGCTGATCTCGGCGTCGCTGCTGGTCTTCATGACGTCACTGGCGTCCTACACCGCGCCACTGCTGTTCAACGTCAGTCAGACCATGACCATGCAGATCTACATCAACCGCACCAACGGCGACCTGCCGATGGCCTCGGCGTACGCCTCCGTGCTCGGCATCGTCTCGATCATCTTCCTGCTGGCCATGCGCTGGTACGAGGGGCGGCGCAACTACCAGTCGCAGTCCAAGGGCATCTCGGCGGTCCGGCGGGAGATCACCAACCCGATCGGCCGCTGGCTCGCCCCGCTCGCCTCGGTGCTGGCCACGCTGGTCCTGCTCGCCCCGGTCGGCGCGATCGCGCTCGTCGCGTTCTCCGCGGACCGGTCCTGGACCACCGAGGTGCTGCCGCCGACGTACACGTTCGAGAACTTCGTCACCATCTTCACCGACCCCAAGGCGTTCCAGCCGATCCTCAACTCGGTGCAGATGAGCCTCCTCGCGGTCGTGGGCTGCGTGGTGATCGGCGTGCTCATCGCGTACGCGGTGCGGCGGCTGACGTTCGTCGGTCGCGGCCTGCTCGACGTGGCCGTGATGATCGCCTGGGCGCTGCCCGGCACGGTCGTGGCGATCAACCTGATCTCGGCGTTCAGCACCGGCAACGCGTTCAGCTTCGGGCAGGTGCTGGTCGGCACGTTCTGGATCCTGCCGCTGGCCTACTTCGTGCGGTTCCTGCCGATCGTGTTCCGGTCCAGCTCCGCGACGCTGGCGCTGATCGACCCGTCGCTGGAGGACGCGGCGCGCAACCTGGGCGCCTCCTGGCTGCGCGCGTTCTACACGATCACCGTGCGGCTCATGCTGCCCGGCGTGCTCGCCGGCGCGCTGCTGGCGTTCGTGCACGGCGTCGGCGAGTTCGTCGCCTCGGTGCTCATCTACACCTCGTCGACGGTGCCGATCTCGGTGGCCATCAACAACCGGATGTACAGCTTCGAGCTGGGCACCGCGGCCGCCTACGGCATGCTCCAGGTGCTGCTCATCTTCGTGGTGATGTGGTTCTCCGGGCGGCTGGAGAGCAGCCGCACCGCGACCCGGAGGGCCGAGCAGTGGACGAACTGATCGAGCGGTGGCGGACCGGGGGAGGGCTGCTCCCGGTCACCCGGGTACCCGGGCACGCGTTCGCCGCCGTGACCGAGGCGGCCGACCTGGCGGTGCTGCCGGTCGGCGCCGTCGAGTGGCACGGTCCGCACCTGCCGATCGGCACCGACCTGATCCTGGCCGAGGGCTTCGCCGGGGAACTGGCCACCGGGTCCGCCCGGGCGGTGCTCTTCCCGGCCACGCCGTACGCCGCCTGCCCCGGCCAGACCCGGCCGTGGCCGGGCACTGTGGCGCTGCGCCCGGAGATCGCCGTCGGCTACCTCGCCGACGTGCTCGCCGGCATCGTCGAGGCGGGCTTCACCCGGGTGCTCGTGGTCAACGGGCACGACGCCAACATGTCCACCGTCCGCGCCGCGATGGAGTGGGTGTCCGGGCGCCACCGGGCCAGCATGATGCTGGTGAACTGGTTCCAGCTCGTCGGCCCGGACGAGACGGCCGGGATGTTCGGGGAACTGCCCGCCCGCGGGCACGGCGGCGCGTACGAGAGTTCCGCGGTGCTCGCCTTCGACCCGGCCGCGGTGCGCCTGGACGCGGCGCCGGACCTGCCGCCGAAGCCGAAGCTGCCCACCCCGTACCCGTACGTGCTGGTGGAGTCGCGGCCGGATCCCTGGCAGGGCTGGTCGGGCCACATTTCGCTGGCCGGCGAGGAGGCCGGCGGCCGGATCCGCGTCACCGCCGGCGCACGCCTGCGCGAGCTGGTCGGGGCGTGGCTCGCCGCGCCGCTGCCCGGGCCGCCCGGCGCCGACGGGCCGGACCAGACGACCGGATGACCACGCGCGGCACGCCGCACGACAACGCACCACCTCGGGAGGCCACCATGAGCCCGTCACTGACCGTCTACCAACAGCACCATCTCCGCGTCGTGTTCGACCACCACGTCGCCAACCTCTACCCGGCGATGGTCACGGCCAGCAAGGCCCACGTCGTCATGCTCGCCGAGCAGGGCCTGATCTCCGACGAGGCCGCCGCGACGATGCTGCGCGGCCTGGTCGCCCTCACCGGTGACCGGCCCGAGGAGCTGGAGTACGACGGCAGCGTCGAGGACGTCTACTACACGCTGGAGAAGCGTCTCGCCGCCGCGGCCGGCATCGAGGTGTCGCAGCTGAGCGTGCAGCTCGCGCGCAGCCGCAACGACCTCGACGCCGGCGTCTTCCGGATGGTGCTGCGCGACCAGCTGCTCCAGGTGCTCGACGCGCTGCTGGCCACCGGCCGGACCGTGCTGGACCGCGCGGACCGGCACGCCGACGTGGTGGTCACCGGCTACACGCACCGCCGCCCGGCCCAGCCGACCAGCATCGGGCACGTCTTCGCCGGCTACGCCGAGGCGCTCGCCGGTGAGGCCGCCGCGTACGCCGACCTGCTGGACGAGATGAACCGGTCGCCGCTGGGCTCCTGCGCCTTCGCCGGCACCGACCTGGACATCTCGCCCCGCCGCCTGGCCGATCTGCTCGGCTTCGACCAGCTCATCGTCAACTCGTACGAGGCGGTGGCCGGCGCCGACCACCTGATCCGGGTCGCCACGCTCAACGCGCAGGCGCTCGCCACCGGCGCCCGCCTCGCCCGCACCCTGATGGACTGGCTGAGCTGGGGCTGGGTGGTCACGCCCGGCGAGTTCACCCAGGGCAGCAGCATCATGCCGCAGAAGCGCAACCCGGTGGTGCTGGAACACCTAGTCTCGATGGCCGGTGCCGCCGCGGCCGACGCGGCGAGCGTGCTCAACAACGTCGGCGCCGCCTGGTGGGAGGACTCGAACAACGCCACCACCGACGTGCAGTCCCGGCTCTGGGAGGGCGACGACCGGGCGTACCGGTTCTTCTCCCTGCTCGGCGGCCTGATCGAGAAGCTGGACCCGCAGCGCCCGCCGTCCGGCGAGGAGATCGTCGCCTCCGGCGCCACCACCACCGCGGCGGCCGACGCGCTGGCCCGCCACGGCGTGCCGTTCCGCGGAGCCCACTCGCTGCTCGGCCGGCTGGTCCGCGGCGGCGCGCCGGCCACCTGGACCGACGAGCTGGTCCGGTCCACCGCCGCCGACCTCGGTCTGACGCTCGACGACGCCGCGGTACGGGACCTGCTGGCCGCCGCGGTCCGCCCCGAACTCGTGCTGCGCCGCGCCCAGGCCGACGGCCCCGGCGAGGCGGCCGTCCGGGACCAGGTCGGACGACTGTCTACAATGCTCGACGCGGTGCAGGAGCGGGCGCAGACGTTGCGCGAGCGGCTGACCCGTGCCGACGCGGCTCTCGCCGAGGCGGTCGCGGCGAGGGTAGGCCCGTGACGGGGCAGCAGACGCAGCTTGCCGTGGTCGCGGACGTCGTGTCGCGGCGACCACGTGATCTGGACCGACGGCCCGAAGGGCGATCTGACATCACCATGGAACGACCGGCAAATCCACGCCTGCTCGGCATCGACTTCGGCGGCACCAAGATGGCGATCGGCGTGGGCGACACCGACGGCCGGCTGCTCGCCTCCGAGCGCCTGCCCACGATCGCCGAGCAGGGCGCGCAGCAGGCCCTCACCCGGGCACTGGATCGGGCGTGCGAACTCGCCGAGCAGACCGGCGGCACGATCGTCGCGGCCGGCATCGCCTCGCCCGGCGTCGTCCACGACCACGGCATCGAACTGGCGCCGAACGTGCCCGGCTGGGAACAGTTGCGGCTGGGCGAGGCGGTCCGCGCCCACCTGAACCTGGCGCACGTGCGGGTGACGAACGACCTGAAGGCCGCCGCCTACGCCGAACTGCGGCTGGGGGCGCTGCGCGACGCCGATCCCGGACTCGTCGTCGGGCTGGGCACGGGGGTCGCCGCGGCGGTCACCGTCAACGGCGAGGTGCTGCCGGGCCGCCACGGCGCGGCCGGCGAGATCGCCTACGGACTGACCGACCTCAGCTGGCCGCCCCGCCTGGAACCGATGCTGGAGGCGACGTTCTCCGGCCGGGCCCTGGACGAGCTGGCGCAGCGGCTCGGGGTGGACGGCCGGGCGGCCGGCCTGTGTGCCGCCGCGGAGCAGCCCGGCCCGGTACGCGATCAGCTCCGCCTGCGTGTCGACGAACTGGCCCGCCAGCTCGTCACGTGCTGTCTGCTGCTCGACCCGCAGCGGATCGTGCTGGTCGGCAGCGTCGCGGGCAACGACCTGGTGCGGGAGCTGCTGACCGAACGGCTCACCCACACGCTGCCGTACCCGCCGGAGATCGTGCTGTCGGACTTCGCGCAGGACGCCGCGCTGCTCGGTGCGCTCGTCATGGCCACCGAGGCCCAGCCCGCGGTGGTCTGACCGGAACCACTGGAAGACGCCGCCGGGCGGGGCGCACGGGAGCGCCCCGCCCGGTTCACGCCGACCGGCTCAGGGCGCGGAGCGTCGCACCCGTCGACGGTTCCCGGCCCGGCGTCACGTGTCACCCGGCGGACGCCTCGGCGCGGCGTACCACCTCGGCGGCGGCCCGTACCACCGCCCGGTCCAGCAGCCGCCCGCCGGCGTCGGTGGCCACCCCGGAGCCGCCGCGTTCGGCCCGCTCCAGCGCCTCCAGCACGGCCCGGGCGGAGGCCACCTCGGCCTCGGTGGGGGTGAACACCTCGTTGATGGTTGCGATCTGCCCGGGGTGGATGGCACTGCGGGCGCGGAAGCCCTGCCGCAGCAGCGCCCGGGTGGTCTGCTCCAGCCGCTCCGGGTCGCGCAGCGTCGTCTCCACCGGTCCCACCGGCGGGGTGATGCCGGCCGCTGCCGACGCGACCACGACCTGGGAGCGGATCGGCGCGAACTCCGCCCGCTCCGGCCCGGGCTGCAACCCCAGCTCACCGGCGAGGTCCGCCTCGCCGAGGCCGAGCCGCAGCACCCGCGCTGCGGCGGCCACCTGCGGCGCGGTGAGCACGCCCCGGGCGGTCTCGATCAGCGCCACCACCCGGAACGCCGGGGCGTCCGGGCCGAGCCGCCGCTGCACGCGGGTCAGCGCCGCGTCGACCTCGGCGAGCAGGTCCGGCTCGGCCTTCGGCACCCAGACCCCGGCCGCGGCGGGGGAGAGCACCTCGACGTCCGCCTCGACCTGGTCGCTGTTGATCCGCACCCACAGCTCGGGGCCGGCCGGCGCGGCGGCACCCAGGTACCCGGCGACCGTCTCCCGGGCCTGCGCCTTGCGAGCGGGTGTGACCGCGTCCTCCAGGTCGAGCACGAGCGCGTCCGCGCCCCGCCCGGCTGCCTTGTCCAGCAGGTCCGCCCGGTCGCCCGGCACGTACAGGTAACTGCGCGCCACCGCCATCTGTCGTTCCCCCTACCGCTGCGGGCGGGCGAGGTAGCGGCCGGCCGGCTCGCCGGTCACCTTGCCGTCGACGAGCACGTGCTGCCCGCGGACGAAGGTGTCGGTGACCCGGGCGGTCAGCTCGAAGCCCTCGAACGGCGTGTACTCCTGCGTCGACTCGGAGTCCTCGGCGCGCACTGTCCAGGTCGAGTCCGGGTCGACCAGGCAGATGTCGGCGTCGTACCCCTGCACCAGCGCGCCCTTGTTGCGCAGGCCGAAGCGCTGCGCCGGGTTCCACGAGGTCAGCTCCGCCACCCGCTGGTACGACAGGCCGCGCCGGTTGCCCTCGGTGACCAGTCCGGGCAGCAGGTACTCGGCGCCGCCGAACCCGGACTTGGCGACGAAGATGTCGTCGCGCGGCTCACCGAACTTGACCTCGTCCTTGCAGCAGGCGTGGTCGCTGACCACCCAGTCGATCTTGCCGTCCAGGACGTACCCCCAGAGCGCCTCGACGTCGGCGCGCGGGCGCAGCGGCGGGTTGACCTTGCCGCCCAGGCCGTGCGCGGTGTCGATGTCGGCCACCAGGTGGCCGATGGTCACCTCGCGGCGGAAGTCGATGTGCGGGAACGCCCGCGCCATCCGCAGCGCCGCGTCGACCGCCTTCTCCGAGGTCAGGTGCAGCAGGTTGATCTTCGGCAGCCCGGTCTCGTGCGCCAGGTACGACGCGATCGACACGGCCAGTCCCTCGGAGTGCGGCGGCCGCGAGGCGTGGTACGCCTCCAGCCCGCGCAGCGTGCCGTCCTGCTCGACCTGCTTGGTGTACGCGCTCATGATCTCGGCGGTCTCGCAGTGCAGCGACAGCGAGATCTCGTCGGCCAGCTCGGGGAAACGCTCCCGGGCCGCCTGGACGCCCCGCATCACGAACTCGAAGTGGGCGTAGTCGTACCGCTCGCCCTCCGGGATCATCAGGAACGAGTTCTGGTCGGCGGAGCGGCCGTGCAGGCCGTGGCTGCCGTAGAACATGAAGATCTTGAACGAGGTGACCCCGTGCTCCTCGACCAGCGACGGCACCTCGCCGATGTGCTCCCGCGACATCGGCGCCAGGTGGAAGCCGTAGTCGATGTAGGAGCGGCCCTCCGTGGCGGCCAGCACCTCGGGGAAGAAGTCGGCGTACCGGCCGCCCCGGTTGAGGTAGTACTGCCCGGTGCGCATGTAGTTCAGCGCGGTGGTGACGCCACCCTGCACCGAGGCGCGGCTCTCCGAGACGGCGTCCTCGCTCAGCGGGTTGTAGATGCCCCAGTGCTGGTGCGCGTCGACCACACCGGGGAAGGCGAGCCGGCCGCCGCCGTCGACGACCTGGGCGGCCTCCGCCCGGTCGATCTGCGGGGCGACGCGGCTGATCCGCCCGTCGGTGACCGCGATGTCCATCAGCTCGGGCTCGGGCCGGTCGTGCCGGACCACGCGGACGTTCGTCAGCAGCAGGTCGTAGGTGCTCATGGTGTTGCTCCTCGTGCTCGGTTCAGCGGCGGTTGATCAGGCCCATCAGGCCGTGGACGTCGGGGGCCCGGTCCAGCCGGTGGACCTCCTCGGCGATGCGGTCGGCGGTCGCCTCCGGCAGGGCGGCGGCGTTGGTGCGGAACTTGACCGCCAGTTCGGCGTCACTGAGCGGACGCTGCGGCCCGCCCCGGTTGGCGAGCACCTCCTGCACCCACTCCCGCCCGTCGCGGGTGACCACCCGCAGCACGGCCGGGAACTGGTGCGGGAAGATCGCGTCGCACCGCTCGTCGCCCACCACGTCGACCAGCGCCATCAGCGCCCGCCGCTGCGGGTCGTGGGCGAGGGCGTCGGTGAAGTCGGCGAGGTCCACGCCGAGACCGCCGCCGCCGACCAGGCCGGCGACCACCGCGTACGGGCCGCTGAACTGCGCCTCGTAACCGGTCTGCGGCGCACGCTTGCGCTCGATGGGCTGGCCGATGGTGCGCACCGTCGGCGACGGCACGCCGAGCGTGATCGACTCGATCTCGTCCAGCGGCAACCCGCGCTCGCGCAGCGCGATCGCCGCGTCGATGGCGGCGTGGGTGAAGTGGTTCGCCGGGTACGGCTTGAAGAAGATGCCCGGTACCGCCCAGTCGGTGCCGAGCCCGCGGACGATCTCGTCGCCGTCGAACTCGCCGCGCAGGAACGCCTGGAAGAAGCCGAAGCGTCCCTCCAGCACGGTCGGCGGCCCGGTCACGCCGTGCCGGGCCAGCTGCGCGGCGCTGACCGCCGCGTGCGCCGCCCAGCCGCAGTGGATCCGCTTGACTGTGCCGCCGTTGCGGTTGGACTCGATCAGCCCGGCCGCCATCGAGGCGGACACGCCGAGCGCGTCGAGCGCGCCGTCGGCGTCCAGCTTCAGCAGCCGGGCCGCCGCGACCGCGCCACCGAGCGTGCCGCAGATCGAGGTGGCGTGCTGTCCGTGCTCGAAGAAGACGGAGTTGCCGGCCGCCGGGTCGTAACCGGCCATGCCGAGCCGGACGCACACCTCCAGGCCGACAGCGATGGCCGCGACGGTCTCCCGCCCGGACGCCCCGGAGGCCTCGGCGGCGGCGAGCGCGGCCGGCACCACCGACGCGCTGGGGTGCAGCACCGAGGGCAGGTGCGTGTCGTCGTAGTCGAGCGAGTGCGCCAGCACGCCGTTGGCGAACGCGGCCAGCGCGGCCGGGACCTTCTCGTCCAGTCCGACAGCGGTGGCCTGGCCCCGGCCGCCCTGCTCGGCGACGTAGTCCAGCGCCGCCTGGCTGGTCGGCAGCGGCCGGGCCGCCACGCACAGGCCGAGCACGTCCAGGACGCGGGCGCGGACGCTCGCGACCACGTCGTCGGGCAGCGTCTCGGCGGCGGTGTCGGCGGCGAAGGCGGCCAGGTGGCGGCCCAGGGTCGGCTCAGCCACGGCTGATCACCGCCAGCGGGCGCACCGGGGAGCCGGTGGCGCCGTACAGCGGCAGCGGCGCCATGACGAAGGTGAACTCGTGCACCCCGTCGCGGGCCAGTTCCTCCAGCGCCATCGTCTCGATCAGGTAGATGCCGTGCTCCACCAGCAGGATCCGGTGCGCGGGCAGCGTGCTGTGGCCCTTGCCCGGCGGCAGGCACTCGAAGGCGATGGTGTCCGCGCCGGCCGCGTGCACGTCGCGCTGCGCCAGCCAGGTGGCGCCGTCCGCGCCGACCCCCGGCACACCGGAGTCCTTGCCGATGTACCGGTTGCGGTCCTCGTGGTCGAACAGCCGACCCCAGCCGCTGCGGATGAGCACCACGTCGCCCGCGCCCACCGGCGTGCCCTGCCGGGACACCGCGGCGTCCAGGTCGGCGGGGGTGATCTCGTAGCCGGGCTCGCAGCTCTGGACGCCCAGCGCGGCGGGCACGTCCAGCAGCACGCCGCGGCGCACCATCGGCGCGACCGTGTGCACGCCCAGCTCGTCGAACCGGCCGCCGACCTGCGCCGCGGCGGCGTCGGCGCCGCCGTGCAGCCGGCCGTCCTGGGACACGTGCGCGAGCGCGTCGACGTGCGTGCCGACGTGCGTGCCCATAACCAGCAGGTCGTTGGCGGCGGAGCCGCCGTCGGCACGCACCATGTCGCCGTGCCGGCGCGGCAGGGTCAGCCCGAACGCCGGGTGGTTCGGTGACTGCGGCATGCCGACGGTCAGCCGCCGGCCCAGGTCGTAGATCGTGACGCCGGCCTGCACGGCGTCGAGCAGGCGGTCGGCGGTTCTGGCAGTGGTGCCCACGGGGTTCCTCGCGTTTCGGCTGTCGGCGTCGTCAGGCGACGACGCCACGGGCTTTCAGGTCGGCGATCTCGGCTGGGTCGCAGCCGAGCTCCTCGACGAGCAGGGCGTCGGTGTCGGCGCCGGGGGAGCGGCCGGTGAAGCGGATCCGGCCCGGCGTCTCCGACATCCGCCACATGACGTTGTGCATCCGCATCGGACCGAGGTCCGGATCGTCGACCGTGGTGATCATCTCGGTGGCCTGCACGTGCGGGTCCTCGACGATGTCCTTGGCGCTGTAGACCGGGGCGACAGCGGCGCCGGCCTCGGCGAACGCCGCCGCCACCTCGTCGCGGGTCCGCTCGGCGATCCACGAGCCCACGTACTCGTCGAGCAGGTCCGCGTGCGCCACCCGCCCGACGCCGGTACGGAACCACGGCTCGTCGATCACCTCGGGGTGGCCCACCAGCCGCAGCACCCGCTCGGCGATGGCCTGGGCGCTGGTGGAGATCGCCACCCACGAACCGTCCTTGGTCTGGTACGTGTTGCGCGGCGCGTTGTTCGTCGAGCGGTTGCCCTGCCGCTGCTCCACCACGCCGAGCTGGTCGTAGACGGTGGGACCGGGACCGACAGCGGTCATGATCGGTTCCAGCAGGCTCATGTCGACGACCTGGCCCCGGCCGCCGGAGCGCTCCCGGTGCCACAGCGCCATCATCACGGCCGACGAGGTGGCGATGCCGCAGATGCTGTCCGCCAGCCCGAACGCGGGCAGCGTGGGCGGGCCGTCGGCGGTGCCGGTCAGGTGGGCGAACCCGCTCATCGCCTCGGCCAGCGTGCCGAACCCGGCCCGGGAGGCGTACGGGCCGGTCTGCCCGAAGCCGGTGATCCGGGCGATCACCAGACCGGGGTTGACCCGGTGCAGCTCCTCCGGGCCGACGCCCCAGCGCTCCAGCGTGCCCGGCCGGAAGTTCTCCACCAGCACGTCGGCCCGCTCGGCCAGCCGCAGCAGCAGCGCCGCGCCCTCCGGCGCGGACAGGTTCAGCCCGACCAGCCGCTTGTTGCGGGAGATCTCCTTCCACCACAGGGGATGGCCGTCCTTGGCCTTGCCGTGGCCGCGCATGCTGTCACCCATGGTCGGATGTTCGATCTTGATCACGTCGGCGCCGTAGTCGCCGAGGATCTGACAGCACAGCGGTCCGGCGAGGATCGTCGAGACGTCCAGCACCCGCAGGCCCGTCAGCGGTCCGTCACTCACCTGTTCCACCTCCCCAGTTCTGTTCCTGACCCGTCCGGCCGGCGACACGCTGCGCCGGCGGCCGGAAACCCAGTTCGGCGGAGATCTCCGCCGCCGCCGCGGCGACCAGCGCACCGTGCGCGGCGCACACCTCCGGGGTGAACCGGTTCTGCGGCCCGCACAGCGAGATCGAGCCGAACACCTGCCCGGTCGCGTAGCGCACCACCGCGGCGACGCTGCCGGCCCCGTTCTGCCGTTCACCCATGCTCACCGCGTACCCCTGGCGGCGGACCCGGGCCAGCTCGGCCCGCAGCTTCGCGGTGGAGGTGATGGTCGCCGGGGTGACCGCGTCCAGCGGGTGGTGGCCGAGGTAGTCGTCCACCTCGGCGTCCGGCAGCGCCGCCAGGATCGCCTTCGACGACGACCCGGAGTGCAGCGCGTGGCTGGTGCCCAGGGACACCGACATCCGGACCTCGTGCGGCGAGAGCACCTGGTCGATGTAGACGCGCGACCAGCCCTGCCGCACCGACAGCGTGGCGGTCTCGCCGCTGTCGCGGACCAGCCGGACCAGGTACCGGCGCGCGATGTCCGGCACGTCCAGGGCACGCAGCGCGGCCAGGCCCACCGCCAGCGCGCCGGTCCCGAGGCGGTACCGCTTGGTCTCCTCGTTGAAGGTGAGGAAGTTGTCGGCCACCAGCTCCTTGAGGATCCGGTGGGCGACCGCCTTCGGCAGGCCCAGTTCCCGCGCGATCGTCGACACGCCGAGGGTCTCCGGTGCCCGTTCGGCGATGATGTTGACGATGTCGAGGGCGCGTCCCAGACCGGAGCGGGTCCGGCCGGCGCTGCTCTCGACGACCGTTGTCGTGATCATCTCTGTTCCTCCAGTGTCGACGTACGTGGGCGGGGTCGCCGGGCGTCAGGCTGGTGCGACGGGGGTCTTCCCGGGCGGGAGGCCGCCGGCCTGCCGGGGTCGCTCCCGCGCGATGACGAGCGCCACCGAGGCGAGCACCACGGCACCGGCGAGCACCTGTCGTCCGGACAACGATTCATCCAGCACCATCATGCCGAGCAGGACCGCCACCACCGGGTTGACGTACGCGTAGGTGGACGCGAGCTGGATCGGCGCGTTGCGCAGCAACCAGGTGTAGACGCTGAAGCCGACCACTGTGCACACCAGCATCAGGTAGGTCCACGCCAGCCAGGACCGGCCCGTCACGTCGGCCGGGCGGAAGCGCCCCAGCTCACCGCTGGCCACGCTCGCCACCGCCACCGCGACGCCACCGACGAGCATCTGCCAGCCGGTGCCGACCAGGTGGTCGGCCGGCATGTGCAGCCGCTGCGACAGCGTCGAGCCCAGCGCCCAGACCATCGTGGAGACCACCAGCAGCAGCATCCCGCCGAGGTGCCATCCCTGCGTCGGCACCGAGAACAGCAGCGCCAGCCCGGCCACCCCGCCCAGTACGCCCACCGCGGCGAGCGCCGACGGGCGCGGACCGACCGCCAGCCGCAACACCAGCACCCACAGCGGCATGCCGGCCACCACCAGCGACGTCAGCCCGGTCGGCACGTACTGCTGGCCCAGGGCGAGCAGCGCGCTGCCCGCACCGACCATCAGCAGCCCGCTGGCGCCCACGCCGCCCCACTGCCGCCGGGGCAGCAGCAGCCCGGCCGGTCCCCGGCGCAGGGCCGCCACCGCGAACAGCAGCAGCGCGGCGGCCAGGAACCGGGCCGAGGTGGCGACCAGCGGCGGGATGCTGTCCAGGGCCACCCGGTTGCCCAGGTAGGTCGAGCCCCAGATCAGGTAGACCGCGCCGAGCCCGGCGGCCAGGGCCATCGGGCCGGCGGGCCGCTGCGGATCCGCCGGGTGGCGGACCGCTGCGGGCCGGGTCAGGTCAGCGGTGGCCATCGACCCGGATCGCCACCGCGGTGTTGCCCCGCAGGGCGTTCGAGTAGGGACACATCCGGTCGGCCAGCTCCACCGCGCGTTCCAGGTCCGCCTGCGGGCACTGCGGCGCGGACACGTCCAGCGTCACGGCGATCGCGTACCGGCCGTCCTGCGTCTGCCCGAGGGAGACCGAGGCGGTGACAGTGGTCGGACCGGGCCGGATGCCGGCCTGCCGGGCGGCCACCGTGAGCGCGCTGTCGAAGCAGGCCGCGTACCCGGCCGCGAACAGCTCCTCCGGGTCGGTGCCGGGCGCGTCCGGACCCCGCTGCGCGGGACGGGTCAGGTCGACCCGCAGCGACCCGGTCAGCGACCGGGCGCTGCCGCCCCGGCCGCCGGAGACCTCGACGGTCGCGGTGTAGAGCGTGTTCGCCGGTACGACCTTCGCCTCGGCGACCGGGGTGCCGGCGTTCACGCCGCCACCTCCCGCCCGAGGTCGGCGTTCACCTGCGCGGCGACCGCGTCGGCGAACGCCTCCGGCTGCTCGTCGGCCACGAAGTCGGTGCCACCGGGGATGGTGACCAGCTCGGCGCCGGGCAGCGCGGCCCGCACCTGGGGCGTCATCCGGTCCAGCAGGTCGTCGGCGCCGTGCAGCAGCACGATGGGCAGCGCGTCCAGGGCGGCCGTGTCCACGTGGTGGTCGAACACCGCCCGGTACGCGGTGGCGTAGTCCGGGCCGGTCAGCAGGTACTCGGTGACCTGGCGGTCCGCCTCCTCCGGGGTCAGGCGGGGGTACAGGCCGTACACCCGGTCCCAGATCACCTTCAGATGCCCGCCGTCGCGCGCCGGCACGTAGCCGGGCGCGTACGACCGCTTCTTCTCCGCCCGCTCCTGCTCGTCGTAGAGCGGGATGCCCTGGAGGATCAGCCGGTGCACCCGCTCCGGCGCGGACATCAGCGCCTGGGCGCCGACGATCGCGCCGGTGTGCTGCCCGAGCAGGTGCACCCGGGACAGTCCGAGGGCGTCGGCGAACTGCCACACCCCGGCCGCGTACTCCGGGATGGACCACGGGCGCGGCGGCGCGTCGGACATGCCGAAGCCCGGCGTGTCCGGGGCGATCACCCGCAGGCCGCGGCGGGCCAGCGGCTCGATCACCGCGTCGTAGGTGGCCGAGGAGAGCGGGGACTGGTGCAGGATCAGCAGCACCGGGGCGTCGGCGTCGCCGCCGTGCCGGTAGTGCACCTGACCCCACGGCACGTCGACGTAGGCGCGGCGGGCCACGCCGCGGGCCCGGGTCACTCCGCCACCGCCAGCGCCGCCATGACCTCGATGACGTGCTTGATGCCGGCCTTGTAGTCGTCCAGCCGGATGTTCTCGTTCGGGCCGTCCACACCGGAGTCGGCACGGGAGACGCCGACGCCGACGATCGGCCGGTCGGCGATCACGCCCTGGTTGCCGATCCACTGCGTGTACGGCTCGATCACCGGCTCGGTCCCGTACACCCGGCGGGCCGCGTCGGCGACCAGCGCGACGAACGGGTCGCGGTGGTCGGTGAGGTTGGGCCGGCTGGTCGCCATCACCTCGATGCGCAGGTCACCGAAGCCGGTCGCCGCCAGGTGGTCGCGGATGCAGCCGAGCACCCGGTCCGGATCCTGGCCGGGGACCAGCCGGATCTCCAGCTTGGCCGAGGCGGTCGACGGGATGCCGAGTGTCACGTCGTCGCGCATGTCGCCGCCGGCGAAGCCGGCGACGGTGAGCGTCGGCACGGTCCGGATGGCCACGGCGGCGGCCTGGTCGTCCAGGTCACCGGTGAACCGGTCGACCTGCGCCCGCTTGCGCAGGAAGTCCCCGTCGAACGCCACCTGCTCCAGCAGCGCCCGCTCCTCGTCCGTCGGCGGCCGGGCGTCGTCGGCGAAACCGGGGATCGTCACGGTGCCGTCGGGCCGCTGCAACTGCGCCAGGGCGGCGGCCAGCCGGGCCGTGGCAGCCGGCAGCAGCGCGGTGTTCTGGCTGGTCAGGTCGCGCGGCAGGGTCTGCGCGGTGAGCCGCAGGTAGAGCACGCCCTTCTCGGCGAGCTTGAGCAGCAGCCGGTCCTCGCCGTCGAGCCAGGAGTTCTCCCACAGCGCCGCGTCGCTGGCGAGCCGGTCGGCGTGCGCCTGCACGAACGAGCCCAGACCCGGGCTGTGCAGCCACTTCTTGCCCTCGAAGATGATCCGGTTGGTCACCGGCGGGGTCAGCCCGGCCAGCTTCCAGGCCGCCGCCGCGTGGATGCGGGACATGACGACGCCCTTGTCGTCGGCCACGCCCCGGGCGTACAGCCGGCCGTCGTGGATCTCCGCCGCGTACGGCGGGCTGATCCAGTCGGCGTCGTCACCGGCCGGCTCGACCTCCACGTCGTAGTGGGTGAAGTGCAGCAGCGCCTTGTCACCCTCGCCCGGCACCTCGGCCAGCACGTACGGGTACGACTGCTCCCACGGGATGATCTCGGCTTCGCCGCCCCAGCGGCGGACCGACCCGGCGATGAACTCGGCGGTGGCCTCCATCTGCTCCGGCTCCTGGCGGCGGCTGCGGATGCGGCACAGCTGCTGGAGCTCCTCGACGAACTCGTCGAAGTGCGCGTCGACGGCCGCGAGAGCGGCCGCGGTATCCGGTTTGGGCATGGTGGTCCTCACAGAAGGGGTCGGAGAGGGGGAAGTCAGTGGATGGTGACGCCGCCGTCGACGAAGATCGTCTGCCCGGTGGTCATGGCGGCGGCGTCACTGAGCAGGTAGGCGACCGCGTTGGCGACGTCCTGCGGCTGCGCCATCCGGCCCAGCGGGATGCTCGCCATCTTGTCGGCCAGGTACGCCTCGTCGCCGCGTACGTCGGAGGTCATGTCGGTGGGGACGATCGTGGGTCCGACGGCGTTGACCCGGATCCGGTCCGGCGCCCACTCCAGGGCGAGCACGCGCGCCATGTGCATCACGCCGGCCTTGCTGACGCAGTACCCGAGCGTGTTCAGTACCGCGATGTGCCCGTTCGTGGAGCCGATGTTCACCACCGCGCCGCGGGTCTGCCGCAGCGCCGGGTACGCGGCCTGGCACATCCGGAACGTGCCGGTCAGGTTGACGTCCAGGACGGCGGTGAAGTCCTCCTCGGACATCGTGGCCGCCGGCCCGCGCCGGACGATCCCGGCGTTGTTGACGAGCAGGTCGAGGCGGCCGTGGGAGTCGAGTACCTCGGCCACCAGGTCGATGCAGGAGGCGGCCGACCGGACGTCCACCCGGTGCCGGGTGTGCGCGCCGCCGGTCAGCTCGGCCTCCGCCCAGTCGTCGAGCAGGTCGGCCTGCGCCACAGTCGCGCCGCGCTGTGCGAGGGTCGCGGCGATCCGGGCGCCGATGCCGCGGGCCGCACCGGTGACCAGTGCCACCCGCCCGTCGAACCGGTTCGGGTCGGTGTTCATGTCTCGTGTCCTGCCTTTCCCGTTCGGCCACCGGCCGGGCGGGCGTGAACCACGCCCGGCCGGTGCTCCGCACGCGTGACGACGGTCCCGTCAGCTGTCGTCACGCGCCGATCACCTTCGTGTCCTCGGCCCAGAAGGCCAGGCGCTTCTGCAGCAGCCGGATCACGAAGTGCGCCACCAGACCCATCACCGACAGGACCACCAGGACGGCGAACATGCCGGCGATGTCGAAGTTGTAGTTGGTCTGCAGCAGCAGGTAGCCCAGGCCCTCCTTGGCGCCGATGAACTCGCCGACGACCGCGCCGAGGATGGCGAAGACGATGCCGATGTCCAGGCCGGCGAAGATGAACGGCAGCGCGCTGGGCAGCCGGACCATCCGGAAGATCTGGGTCTTGCTCGCGCCGAACACCGTCAGCATCTGGATCTTGTCGGCGTCGGCCGCCCGCAGACCCTCGATGACGTTGACCAGCATCGGGAAGAACGAGATCACCGCGGCCATGACCACCTTGCTGGTCAGGCCGAAGCCGAACCAGACCACGAACAGCGGGGCCAGGGCGACCTTCGGCACGGTCTGGAAGGCCACGATGTACGGCATCAGGGTGGCTTCGACGATCTTGATCTGGGAGATGAACGTGCCGAGGATCAGCGCGGCCCCGACACCGATCACGAACCCGAGCAGCGCCTCCTGGGTGGTCACCCAGAAGTGACCCCAGAACTGGTCGTCGCCGAGCTGCTGCCACAGCGACTCGACCACGCTCGACGGCAGCGGCAGGACGTACTCGTCGACGCCGATGAGCTGGACGCCGTACTCCCAGGCCAGCACGACCACGACGAAGACCGTCGGGACCAGCCAGAGCTGGGGCTTCTCGCGGAGGTCGAACTTGCGCCGGGCGGGCCGGGCGGGCCGGGCGGACGGCGCCGGTGGCTGGGCCGGCTCGCGGACCAGGTTGCTTGTTGCCATGGCTGTCCCTCGTCAGTCGATAACGCCGGCGGCGTTGAAGTGTCGGCGGATCCGCTCCACGTAGACCCCGGCCCGGTCGGACGACATGACGCCCAGGTCACGCGGCCGCTCCAGGTCGATGTCCATGACCTCCGCGATCCGGCCCGGCCGGGGGCTGAGCACGACCACCCGGTCGGAGAGGAACACCGCCTCCGGGATGGAGTGCGTGACCAGCACGATCGTCTGGTTGCTCTCCTGCCAGATGCGCAGCAGCTCCACGTTCATGTACTCGCGGGTCATCGCGTCGAGCGCGCCGAACGGCTCGTCCATCAGCAGTACCGCCGGGTCGTGCACGAGCGCCCGGCAGATGCCGGCCCGCTGCTGCATGCCGCCGCTGAGCTCGTGCGGGTACTTCTGCTCGAAGCCGTTGAGACCGACCATCTCGAGCAACTGCTGCGCGCGTTCCCGGTGCCGGCGGGGATCCAGTCGCTGGATCTCCGCCGGCACCATCACGTTGTCGAAGATGGTGCGCCACGGCAGCAGCGTCGGTGCCTGGAACACCATCCCGACCTCGGGAAGGGGCTTCGTCACGTCCCGCCCGGCGATCCGTACCGCGCCGCCGGACTTCGGGCTGAGCCCGGCGAGGATCTTCAGCAAAGTGGTCTTGCCGCACCCGGACGGTCCCACGACCGAGATGAACTCGCCGCGACGTACCGTCAGGTTGATGTCGCTCAGCGCCTGGGTCGGTGCCGACTTCCGGGGCCGGTACTCCTTGTCCAGCCCGTCGATCTCGATCCAGGAGTCTTCCGACACCGATGCCGGAGCCTGCGTCTGCGCCCGCCGGGCCGTCGCCTTGATGGCCATCGAAATCCCTTCCGCTGTCCGCTGCCTAGGCGGTGTAGTTCGCGGCCTTGCTCAGCACCGCGGCCTTGTCGAAGTCGTTCGCGCCGGAGAGCAGGCTCGGGTCCCACAGCTTCTTCAGGTCGACGTCGCCGGTGATCTGCCCGGCCTCCTTGGTGTACGCCTGGGTCTTCGCCCACTCGTCGTCGCTGATCGCGCCCCAGTCGCCGAACTGCTCCGGCTCGCCGCTGGCCGGGGTGGCCGTCTTCAGCCAGGCGGTGAGGCTCTCGGTGTCGGCCTTCAGGCGCTCGTCGGCGGACTTGCCGGCGAGGATCTGCGGGAAGACCTTGTAGCCGATCTTCATGGCGGCCTCGGGGTTCTTCGCCGAGAAGAGCATCGCCTTGTACGCCGCGCGCAGGAACCGCTCGTACGAGTCCTTCTTGGCGTCGAAGTCACGGGCGCCGACGCTGAAGGTCAGCGACCGGATACCGGAGAACACGTCCGGGTTGGTCAGGTACTTCAGCTCGGTGCCGGCGTTCTCGATGACCGCGTACGCCTGGGTGTAGAGCGCCAGCATGTCGACCTTGCCGTCGTTGAGCGCGGCGGCGGCCTGCGCGCCGACGCCCACCGGCAGCAGCTCGACGTCCTTGGCCGGGTCCAGGCCGGCGGCCTTGACGTAGGCGCGGGCGTACGGGGCCGAGCCGGAGGCCAGGCTGATCACGCCGATCTTCTTGCCGCGCAGGTCGGCGCCGCCGGTGATCGGGGAGTCCGGCTTCACCGCCATCACCCACGGCCAGTTCTGCACCAGGCCGCCGATCGCCTTGATCGGCACGTTCTTCTCCACCGCGCCGAGCGCCGAGCCGGCGTCGGCGGGGGTGATGTCGCCGCTGCCGGACGCGACCGCCTGGAGGGCGGCGACCGAGCCGTCGGCGTTGATCGTCTCGACGGTCAGCTTCTCCTCGGCGAAGTAGCCGAGTTCCTTGGCGACCGCGTAGACGGCCACCTCCTCCTTCGGGCCGATCACGGCGGAGGCGATGGCCATGGTCAGCTTCGCCTCCTCGCCCTCGCCACCGGCGCCGTCGTCGGAGCCGCCGCCGCACGCGGACAGGACCAGCGCGGCGGCCAGCGCCGCCGGGAGCAGAGCCCACTTCCGTTTCATATGCACACACCTCGTCATGAGTCGGGGGAGACCACCTCCGCCGCCGGAGCGGCGGAGGTGGGGGAATCAGGCGTCGCGCTGCTGCGCGACGAGTGCCGGTCAGGCGTCGCGCTGCTGCGCGACCAGTGCCGGTCAGGCGTCGCGCAGCGACGCGACCAGGGCCAGATCGTTGTAGACGTGCTGCTCGACGATGAGTCCGCCGTCGAGCACGAACACGTCCGCGTAGCGGATGTCCTCGAACGGAGTGCCGTCGAGCCATTCCCCGTACAGCCGCCCGAGCGAGGTCACAGTGACCCGCCCGTCGGCGTCACCCACCAGGTAGCGGTCCCGGTGCTTGCGCACCCACCGGTAGGTTCCGGTCGACGCGGCCGCCATCTCCCGCAGCGACGAGTACTCCCGGCCGCCCGGGAAGACCAACCGCGCCTGCGCCGCGAGAAAGCGGCCTGCTTCGTCGAGCTTGCGGTCCTCGCACAGTTGCAGGTACCTGTCGATCAGGCCGGGCGCGTCCGGTGTGCTCATCAGCCGGTCTTCTCGCTCAGGGCCGCCTCCCACTGGTCCCGCAGCGGGTGCTCCGCGGGGCCGTGCTCGGTGAGGATGCGCATGAGGCGGGCCAGCAGCTCGTCCCGCTCCCGGTCGAGGACCCGCTGCTCCTCCTCGGTCGAGACGAACCCGTCGACGGCGCCCGCGGTGAGCGCGCCGGAACGGACCAGCAGCGCCTCGACGACGCGTACCCGCTGGCGGGTCACGTGCAGCTCGGTGGAGAGCTGCAGCACCAGGTCGAGCAGCTTGCCGACCTTGGGGTCCCCGAAGTAGTCGAACTCGGTGCTCATCACGCCTCCGGCTTGGTCGCGGCCAGTACGGCCCAGGGGAAGTGCCACTCGGGACGGTCGCCCCAGCCCTGCGGCTGGACGCCGTTGCGGCGCTCGTCGAACGGGGTCCACGACACGTCGGTCAGACCGGCCTCGGTGCAGACCTCGATCAGGTCGGAGCCGAACAGGTCGTGGAAGAACGGCTCGTTGTTGCGCTCGGCGTGCTCGTAGACGGTGGCGTCGCGCAGCGGGTCGCCGGTGAGCATGAACTCCAGGAAGCGCAGCGAGCCGCCCGGCTTGAGCAGGCGCGCGGCCTCCACGATCGTTTCCCGGATCGCGGCGGCCGGCATCTCGTGCAGCACCATCGTGCCGGTGACCACGTCGCAGCTGTCCGACTCGATGCCGGTGGCCCGGCCGTCGGCCTGCCGGTAGTCGATCGCGACTCCGGTCGCCTCCGCCTCGGCGTGGGCCAGGCGCAGACCGGGGGCGGCCAGGTCCACGCCGATCACCTGCGCGGTCGGGTACTTGGCGGGCAGCGGGCGGGTGCTCTTGCCGAAACCGCACCCGATGTCGACGATCCGGGTCGCCGCGGGCAGCTCGGGCAGCGCGGTCTGGGCGAACAGCGTGTGGAACTTGTAGCCGTCGTTGTCGCGCAGCATGACGATGCGCGCGCCGAACTCGTACACGTAGGCCGACATGTCGTCGGAGAAGAAGCTGCCGGGCTGGATGTGGATGTCGTAGTCGGTGTACCAGTCGGGCAGGTCCAGGTCGGGGTTCAGCTCCAGCGAACCCTTCGGCTGCTCGGGCAGCGAGGTGAGCTGGTCGGTCAGCTCCTCGCGGCGGCTGAGCACCGCGTCGCCGGCGACCTTCCAGAGCATCTTCTGCTGCACCCGCTCGAGGTGGCTGAACCACGGGTAGAGCGGGAGACCGCGCAGCACCTGGCCGGCGTCGGCGACGGTGGTGGCCGACGCGCCGGTGGCGCCGTACTCCTCGCGCAGCGCCGGGTAGACGGTGTCCGCCCAGCGCTTGCGCAGGCCGAGGACGAAGTCCACGGCGGAACGCTCATCCAGGGTGAGGCGCTCCTCGATGTCCAGCATGCTTGTCTCCTCTACAGGTGGGGGAGGTCCGGTCCGCGGTGCACCGCTACCGGGGTGGAC
The DNA here is from genome assembly GCF_049179035.1 of Micromonospora sp. WMMD1274. NCBI lineage: Bacteria > Bacillati > Actinomycetota > Actinomycetes > Micromonosporales > Micromonosporaceae > Micromonospora > Micromonospora sp. WMMD1274. Next base: position 7,355,089 of record NZ_JBMHMG010000001.1, on the reverse strand, counting down.
GGGTCAGTGGGCGTACCGCACGCGCTGGGCGGACGCGGTGTCGAAGGCGCCGAGGAACGCGCCGGCCATGCGTCCCTCGTAGACGGCCTCGAAGGCGGTGCGGGGGGCGTTCGCGTCGCCGACGACGTGGACGCGGGGGCCGTCGGGCAGCGCGTCGAGCTGCCGGTACAACTCGTCCGCCGCCTGCGCCGAGCCGCCGTCGACGACCGTGGTGACGTTCTCGACGATCGTCTCGCCGCCGGCGAGCGGGCCGCCGAGGGCCACCGCCGTGGCGCCCGCCGCGCGGGCGGTCCGCATCGGGTGCACCGCGATCCCCAGGTCCGCGAAGCGCTTGAGCAGCGCCAGGCGCGAGTACGTGGTGATCTTGGCGCTCACCGTGGCGGTGGGGGAGACGAGGTGGACCCGGGCACCCCGGCGGGCGAGCGCCTCCGCGATCGAGGCCGCCGACCAGGTGCCCTCGTCGTCGAGCACGACGACGGCGCCGGCGGGCCGGTATCCGGGGTCGGCCAGGTCGTCCACGGCCTGCCAGATGTCGATCACCGGCGGGCCGCCGGGCAGCTCGCGGCGGGCGGGCCGGGAGCCGGTGGCGAGGACGACGTCCTGGTAGTCGCCGGCCAGCACGTCCTCGACGCCGGCACGGTGGCCGAGCCGGACCGGGATGCCGGCGGCCGCCACGTCGCGGGCCAGGTCGCGGGTGAGCAGACCGAGCCGCTCCCGCCCGGGTACGCGCGCGGCCACCTCTACCTGACCGCCGAGGTGGTCGCGCGCCTCGACCACGGTCACCCGGTGCCCGGCCCGGTGCGCGGAGAGGGCGGCCTCCAGCCCGGCCGGCCCGCCGCCGACGACGAGGACGTTCCGCGCGCCGGACGGCCCGGGCAGCTCCGGCCAGGCGTCGGCCCACTCCCGCTCGGCGCCGACCTCCGGGTTCACCACGCAGGAGATCGGCAGGCTGGTCTCCAGGCGGCCGATGCAGCCCTGGTTGCAGGCCAGGCAGGCGCGTACCTCGTGCTGGCGGCCCTGCTCGGCCTTGCGCACCAGGTGCGGATCGGCGATGTGCGGGCGGGCCAGGCCGACCAGGTCGGCCTCGCCCGCGGCGACGAGTTCGGCGGCCTCCGGCAGGCTGTCCAGCCGGCACACCGCGAGCACCGGCAGGTCCGGGAACTCCCGCTTGAACAGCGCCGCGTGATGCCGGAACGGGGCGTGGCCGAAGCTCATGTCCGCCATCTGGGTCGCGAGCGACCAGCTGCCGTGGTAGGCGGAGTGGCTGACGTGCACGTAGGCGAGGGGGAACTCGGCGCGCAGCTTTCCGACGATCTCCAGCACCGCGGCCGGGTCGAGGCCGCCGGGCAGGAACTCGTCGGCGCTGACCCGCAGCCCGACGGGCAGTTCGGGGGCGGCGGCGAGCACCGCGGTCAGCACCTCGCGGGTCAGACGCATCCGGTTGTCGAGGCTGCCGCCGTACGCGTCGTCGCGGGTGTTCGTGTGCGGGGAGAGGAACTGCTGGAGCAGGTGGCCGTGGCCGGCGTGCACCTCCAGGCCGTCGAAGCCGGCCTCGCGCATCCGTCGCGCGGCGGCGGCGAACGCCTCGACGACGACCGCGATGTCCCGGCGTCCCATCGCGTGCGGCACGTGCGAGCCGGCCGCCCACGGCACCGGCGACGAGGACCAGGCGGCGGTACGGGTCGCGTCACCGTTGGCCTGCCGTCCGGCGTGCATGATCTGGGCGAACATGCGTGCCCCGTGCTCGTGCACGGCCTCGGTCACCGCCGCGTACGCCGGGATCGACGAGTCGTCGAAGCTGCCGAGGCTGATGCTGCGGCCCGCGCTCGTGGGGTGCACGCGGATCGCCTCGGTGATGATCAGGCCGACACCGCCGCGCGCCCGCTCCGCGTGGTAGGCGACGTGGCGACGGGTGGGCACATTGTTCAGTCCGAAGTTGGTGGTGTGGCCGGGGACGAAGACCCGGTTCCGCAGGGCGAGGCGACCGAGCCTGGTGGGGGAGAGAAGAGCGAGAAGCTTGTCGTCAGGCATGCCTCGGACTTCCTGTTTCGGGCCGCACTCGGCGAGGCCGAGAGCGTTCGGATGAACCGTACGCCGTTCGATTGAGTGGAACGGTAGGGCCGGGTTCACATGCCGTCAACGGGCTACTGATCAGTAACTTAGTCCGCCGCACCGCCTCTGAGCTGCTGTTCCACTAGGCGGAACGGTGACCGATGATGACCGTCGATGCGGCGGTCGATCGTTCGGTTCCTCCTGATCGGACGACAGTGCCGGCCGCCGATCCCCGGTCGGTGGCCCGCGCCGATCGTTCGGACGGCTGCGCCGGACCGTGTCGGTGGGCGCCCTCCGGGAGCGCAGGTGCGTCTCCGGGTGCCGGCTGCGGACGCGCGTCGGCCCGGGTCGTCGACCGGGCGTGCACCCGTGGTGCGGCTGCCGGCGACGACCCGGGCCGTCGTTGTTCAGCAGGCGTGGTGACGGCCGGGCGCCGTCGTGCCGTGCCGGAGGTCAGGGGCGGGCGGTCAGCCGGCGTTCGGGCGCAGGTACGGGGTGAGCAGCTCGCGGCCGAGGCCGGTGGCGGCCGTGAGGTCGAGACCGTTCTCGATCATCCGGCTGAGGGCGTAGACGACCGACTGGACGAGCTCCGCCATCCGGTCCGGGTCGCTCGCCCCGTGCTCGGTGAGCGCGGCGCGCAACGGGGCCTCGAGGCTGTCGTGCAGCAGCCGGCTGGAGGTCGCAAGCACCTCGCTGTTGCCCGCCGACGCCAGCGCCCGGGCCAGTGCGTGGTCGCCCCGGGCAACCAGTTGCAGGTTGGCCTCGACGTACGCCAGGATTCTCGCCCCCGGCGTGCGAGCCTCGGCCATCTGCTTCTCGACGAAGGCCGACCACCGGGGGAAGGTGTCGGCGACCAGCACGTCGAACATGTCGGTGCGGGACTTGAAGTACGAGTACGCGCTGGACCGGGCCAGCCCGGCGTGCCGGGCGACGTCGGCCAGGCTCGGGATCTGCTCCGGGTGCTCGGAGAGCAGGGTGCGGGCGGCGTCGAGCAACGCCGCCCGCTGCGCGGCCCGGTGTTCCGCGACGGTCGAGGCTTGGATCTTCGGCACACCGACCTCCCCGTGTCTCCCGCCGCCCGTGTCCGGTCCGCGTCGCTCCCTGCTCGTCGCGGTCAGCTGCTCGTGGCCAGCTTGCCGTCGATCATCTCGTAGATGGTGTCACAGTATTGCAGCACGTCGTGATCGTGAGTGACCATCACGACGGCCACCGAGCGCTCCCGCGCCTCCTGGGCGAGCAGCTGGACGATGTCGTGGCTGCGGGCCCGGTCCAGCGCCGCCGTCGGCTCGTCCACCAGCAGCACCGAGGGTTCGGTCATCAGCGCCCGGGCGATGCCGACGCGCTGGCGCTCGCCGCCGGAGAGCTGGTGCGGCCGGCGGTCGGCCTTACCGGCCAGGCCGACGTGCGCGAGCATCTCCAGCGGGTCGCGCCCGGACCGCTCCCGTCGCCCGCCCAGCCGCAGCGGCAGGCGCAGCTGGTCGGCGGCGGTCAGCGCGGGGAGCAGGTTGCCCGACTGGAACACGAACCCCACGTGCCGTCGGCGCAGCTCGGTGCGCGCCCGGCGGCTGGACACGGTCATGTCGTGCCCGGCCACGGTGACGGTGCCCTCGTCGGGGCGGGCCAGCCCGCCGGCGACGGCGAGCAGGCTGGACTTGCCGGCACCGGAGGGCCCGACGATCGCGGCCAGTTCGCCCGGCGCGACGGTCAGGTCGACGTCGTCGAGCGCGTGCACGGTCTCCGCGCCGTCGCCGTGCCGCAGGTGGACGCCGCGCATGACCAGGCCGAGATCGGCCGGGGTGGTGCCCGGCGTCGAGGGGGACGGTGTGGTCCGGCTGCTCATCGGTTGCCTCCCAGGGCGGTCGCCGGGTCGATGGAGGTGAGGCGGACGACTGCGGCTGCCGCGCCGACCAGGCCGAGCACGAGCAGCCCGGCCGCGGCGGCGGCGATGCTCTGCGGGTGCAGCGCGAACGGGACGTTGCCGCCGGAGATCAGCGCGCCGAGGCCGAGGCCGATCCCCATGCCCACGGCGATGGCGAGGGCCAGCAGGATCAGTGCCTGGGTGAGGGCGTCGCGCAGCACCCAGCGGGTCGAGGCGCCCAGCGCCCGCAGCACGGCGACTTCCTGCTTGCGCTGGATCGCCCAGACCGCGAAGAACGCGCCGGCCACGAGCGCCGAGATCGCGTAGAGGAAGCCCTGGATCAGCTGGAGCGTTGTCGTCTCGGCGGTGTAGCCCGGCGAGGCGCCGTATGACTCGTCGAGCGTCAGGCTCTCCGTGCCCGCCGCCTTGTCGCCCGCGGCCAGGTCCACCGAGTCGCCGTCGGCCGCGCGGACCGCGACGGCGGTGATCTCCTGAGCCGCCTGCGCCGGCGTCTGCGCGCCGGCCGGGGTGCCGGACTTGACCGCCTGCCACGTCGCCAGCGGCACGTACGCCACGTCGACGTGGCCGAAGGTGTCCTGCTGCTGGGTGACGCCGACGACGCGCAGCCGCGTGCCCAGCCGGTCCACCGTCACGGTGTCGCCGACGCGCAGGCCCGCGTCGATGGCGGTGGGGCTCACCACGATCCCGTCCGCCGGGCCGAGCCGGTCGCCCTCGCTGACGGCGGGCGACAGGAACGAGTCGGTCTCGACGCCGAACAGGGCCAGGTCGACCTCGGTGCCCCCGTCGGTACGCCCGTTGACGAGCGTGTTGCCGAACGGGGTCGCCTCCGCCACGCCCGGCTGGTCGCGCCAGGTGTCCACCGCCGAGGCGTCCACCACGCTGCGCGAGAACGCCGAGTCGTGCTGCACGCCGTGGGCGAAGGCGAACGAGGTGACCGGCAGGTTCTGCAGGCCGGACACGCCGTCGCGGACCAGCCCGACGGACAGGCCGGACAGCATCACCATCAGCACCGAGATCAGCGCGATCACGGCCCCCATCAGGGCGAATCGCAGCCGCGCGAACCCCAGCTCGCGAATGGCCAGGAACATCAGCCGCCACCTCTCAAACTTGTCGACACCATGTCGTCATGTTAACAACGCGGTGTCGGCAAAAAGGGCCGGTGGTGGCTGTCTACCCGGCCACACCCGGTGACAGCGGGCGGGCGCGGCCGGTCGCGCCCGGGCTCAGGCGGCGACCGGGCCGGTGGTGGCGCGGCGCGCGCGCCGGCCGAGGGCGGTCACCGCGACGACGATGATCGGGGCGAGCGTGAGGTGGCACACCGCCAGCGTGATCGTGCTGGTGGCGTCCAGATCGGCGGGCAGCGTCATGGTGGCGATCGTGAGGACCGCGAGCACCGGGCCGATGATCAGTGCCGCCCGGACCACCCAGGCGAACCGGGACGCCAGCAGGGCGACGGCGGTGAGCCCGAGCGCCAGCGGCAGCGCGCTGAAGCCCGCGACGGTCACCGCGTCGACCTCGACCCGCCGGCCGTCGGCGGTGAACAGGAAGCTGCCGCCGGCCGCCCTGCCGATCGCGTACACGATCAGGTTGACGACCACCGCGGCGGCGGTGGCGAGCGCGACGACGGCGGTGCGGGACAGGTCAGCCACGGGAGGTCTCCTCTGCGTGCTCTCGGACCAGGTAAGCCTCGATGCGGGCGAACGCCCCGGCCCAGACCTCGCCGGCGAAGAAGTCGCGCAGGTCCGGGGTCGGGAAGCCGCTCTGCACCACTGTCATCAGCGTGCCGCCGTCCCTCGCCTCGAAGGTGACCTCGATGCGCGTGGTCATGGTCGTGCCGTCCGGGCCGGTGCCCGTGGACTCGGTGACCAGCCGGCGCGGGCGGTCGATCTCCAGGAACGTCTGCGTCTCACGGAACAGCATGTCGGGGGACGGACCCCAGACGGCGGTCTGCCTCCCGCCGATCCGCAGGTCGACGTCGATCTCCACGATGCCGGGCTCCTCGTCCAGGATGCCGAACCAGATCTTCTGTTTGCCGGCGTCGGTGTAGGCGTCGAACGCCTCGTCAGGGGTGCCCGGAAGGTGCCGTGTCACCCGTATGTGGAGCGTCATGGTCGCGGTCCTCCGTGGTGAGTGTGAGATAGGCGTCGAGGCCGTCGAGGCGGCGCGCCCAGAGCCGTCGGTAGAAGGCGATCCAGGCCATGGCCGAGTCCAGCGGCGCCTCGCTGAGCCGGCACTGCCGGGACCGGCCGACCTTGCGCGTCACCACGAGGCCCGCGTCCTCCAGCGCGCGCACGTGCTTGCGCATGCCGGTGAGGCTCATCCCGGTGGGCTCGGTCAGCTCGCTGATGGTGGCCGGGCCCGCGCCGAGCCGGATCAGGATGTCGCGTCGGGTGGGGTCGGCCAGGCTGGCGAACACCCGGTCGAGCGTCTCTTGCTGAACCACGAGGTTCACCGTACGACACTGAACCGTTTGGTTCAACGTTATGCCGCAGGTGAGCTGGTGCACGCGTGAAACGGCCCCGCGACCTCTCGGGTCGCGGGGCCGTCCCCGGCGCCGTGGGAAGAAACGCCGGAGTGCGGGGTGCCGGTCAGGTCAGCGTGCAGGGTGAGCCGTTGAGGCTGAACGAGCCGGGCCGGGCGGTGTTGCCGGTGTGCGTGGCCTGGAAGCCGATGGTGGTCGAGCCACGGGCCGGGATGACCGCGTTGTACGCGAGGTTGCGCGCGGTCACCTGGCCCGAGGCGGGGGAGTAGGACGCGTTCCAGCCCGAGGTGATGGTCTGGCCGCCGGGCAGCGTGAACACCAGCGACCAGCCGTTCACCGCGGCGGTGCCGGTGTTGGTGACGGTGATGTTCTCGGTCAGCCCGTTGTTCCAGGCGTTCAGCTCGATGCTCACCGAGCAGGCGCCGGTGCCGGGCGGCGGGGTGGTCGGGCCCGGCGGGGGTGTGGTCGGACCGGGCGGGGGTGTGGTCGGGCCCGGCGGGGGCGTGGTCGGACCGGGCGGCGGCGTGGTCGGACCGGGCGGGGGCGTGGTCGGACCGGGCGTGCCGGTCAGGCCGAAGAACGCCACCGCGGCCGCGGCCATGCCCGCCGACGGCAGGCTGTGCCCGGCGCCCTGGATGCTGTACGCCTCGACCTGGACGGTGCCGTTGGTGTCGGCGTAGCGCCGCCGGTTCCAGCCGGACTGCGGCGTGTCGGTGGACGTCGGGTTCTGGCTGAGGCCGAACACGTTCGTCCACTGCTCGATCGTCTCCTGGAGCAGCGAGTACGGCACCAGCGTGTCGTTGGTGCCGTGCCACAACTGCACCCGGGGGCGGGGCCCGGTGTAGCCGGGGTACGCCTGGCGGACCGCGTCACCCCACTGCTGCGGGGTGCGGTTCATGTTCCCGCCGGTGCACTGGCTGGAGCCGGGGGGATAGTCGGCGGCGCCGGCGAAGCAGTTGAACGGCACGCCCATGAACGCCGCGCCGGCCTTGAAGACGTCCGGGTAGAGCGCCAGCATGTGGTTGGTCATCATGCCGCCGGACGAGCTGCCGGTGGCGTAGACCCGGTCCGGGTCGGCGCCGTACTGCTGCTGGACGTAGCGGACCATCGAGATGAGCGACACCGGGTCGCTGCCGCCGCCGCGCCGCTTGGCCGCGTCGGACCAGGTGTCGAAGCAGTTGCCGAAGCCGGCCTGCTGGGTCGCGCTGGGGTAGATCACGATGAACCCGTACCGGTCGGCCAGCCCGGCGAACTCGCTGCCGGAGTAGAAGCCGGGGCCGGAACCGCCGCAGCCGTGCATGGCCACCACTGTGGCCGGCCGGGCCGGGCGGGCGTCCGGCACGTAGACGTGCATGCGCATCCGGCCGGGGTTGTCGCCGAAGCTGGTCACCTCGGTCAGCGACGCCGCGTACGCGGGTTGGACGGCGGGGATCACCAGGCCGGCCGCCACCAGCGACGCGGCCAGGGCCACCACCATCTTGGCTCTGATTCTCACGGAGACTCCTTCGATCGCCCTGTGCGGGCGGGGACGGGCGGGTGCGCGCCGCGCCGGCGACCCGGGCCGCCGCGGTGTCGCGCCTCACCCACTGACGTGGATCGCCCGGCCCGGCTCCGTCGTTTGGCACATAGTGTTCCGGCCGGACGCCGAAGTGTCAATCGATGTGCTCCGATGAGCTGCGGCGGCGTTCGTCTACAGTCGGTGCACCGTCCCTGAGCCGAGTCCGGAGCGCGTGTGGCAAGCCCGTTCGACATCGAGGAGATCTACCCGGACGAGGGGCCGGCGCCGCGGCTGCCCCGGCGGCAGGCCGGCACCTCGCCGCAGAGCGTCGCGGTGACCCTCCTGACCGACTACACGCTGCGTACCCGCGCCGCGCTGCCGTCCGCGGCGATCGTCGCGCTGCTCGGCGAGGCCGGCGTGACCAGCGCCGGTGCGCGTACGGCGATCAGCCGGCTGGCCCGCCGCGGTGTGCTGGAGGGCGCCCGCCAGGGCCGCAACAGCTTCTACCGGCTCAGTCGCGCCGCCGCCGCCGACCTGTCCGCCGGCGGGAACTGGATCACCGCCTCCACGGCCGAGACGCAGGCGTGGGACGGGTGCTGGACCATCGTCGCCTTCTCGCTGCCGCAGGACCACGGCACCCAGCGCCGGGCGCTGCGCGGCCAGTTGCGCTGGCTCGGCTTCGCGCCGCTCTACGACGGGCTGTGGATCTCGCCGTACGAGCTGGCCGGGCCGGCGCGGGCGCGGCTCGCCCAGCTCGCCCTCGGCGCGGTCACGGTCTTCCGGGGGCGGCAGGACGCGCTGGACGCGATCGGCCAGCGCGCTCCTGTGGACGCCTGGGACGTCGACGCGATCAGCGGGCACTACGAGGCGTTCCTGCGCCGGTGGACGCCGCTGGTGTCGCGGCTCGGGTCCGTCGACGGCGCCGCCGCCGTGCGGGCCCGGACCGAGGTGATGGACACGTACCGGCGGTTTCCCACGCTCGACCCGCGGCTGCCGCTGGAACTGCTGCCCACCGGATGGCCGCGCCGGGCGGCCCGGGACCTGTTCGCGGCCGTCTACGACGGCCTGGCCGACGCCGCCGAGACCCACGTCCGGGCGGTCGTCGCGCGGTTCGCCGACCCGGTGCCGCCCGGCATCCGGGCGCACACCACCGCCGACATGCTCGCCGGCGTACGCGAGGAGCGGCCGTGCGCGTGACGATCTCCCTCGACGAGCTGCTCGGTGACGAGGTGCGGCGCGACCCGTACCCGTTCTACGCCCGGCTGCACGAGGCGGGGGAGGCGGTCGCGCTGCGGCCGGCCGACCCGCACGCGCTCGTCGTGCACGGGTACGACGCGGTCAACCGGGTGCTGCGCGACCCCGTCTTCCGGGTGCTCGGCGCCGACTACCTGGACCGGGCCGGGGTGCGCTGGCGCGAGCACCAGGTCATCCGGATCCTCCAGTCGTCGATGCTCAACGCCGCCGAGGGGGACCACCTGCGGGTCCGGCACCTGTTCTCCCAGGCGCTCACCCCGCGCCGGGTCGCCGCGCTGGAACCGGCCATCGGGCGCATCGCCGACGGCCTGCTCGACGGACTCGCCGCGGACGGCGCGGACGGCCGCCCGGTCGACTTCATGGCCCGCTTCGCGCTGCGGCTGCCCAGTGACGTCATCGGCGAGCTGCTCGGCGTGCCGGAGGCGGACCGGGAGTGGTTCCCGTCCCGGGTCCGCGCGTTCGACGCGGTGCTGGAGATCGGCCGCCGGTCCATGCGCGAGGTCCGGGCCGCCAACGTCGCGGCGGCGGAGCTGACCGCGTACTTCACCGATCTGGTCGCCGCGCGCCGGGAGCGGCCGCGCGACGACCTCGTCTCGGCGCTGCTGCGCGGCCTGGACGCCGAACCCGGCCGGATGACCGCCGACGAGCTGCTGGCCAACCTGATCATCATGTACAACGCCGGGTTCCGGACCACCGCGAACCTGCTCGGCAACGGGCTGGTGCTGCTCACCGAGCGGCCGGCCGCGCGGGACGCGTTGCGCGCCGATCCGTCGCTGGCCGCGTCGTACGTCGAGGAGATCCTGCGGTACGAGCCGCCGGTGCACTTCGCGGTCCGCTACGCCGCCGCGGACACCGAGGTCGCCGGCCTGCCGGTGACGGCCGGCCGGACGGTGGTGGTGCTGACCGGCGCCGCGAACCGGGATCCGCGCCGCTTCCCCGACCCGGACCGGTTCGACCCGTCGCGCACCGACAACCGGCACCTGGCGTTCAGCGCCGGGCCGCACTACTGCTTCGGGGCGACGCTGGCCCGCGCCGAGGGACGACTGGTGCTGCCCCGCCTGCTGGACCGCTTCCCGGCGCTGGCCGCCGAGCCCGGGCCGCGCCGCGCGCTGATGCTGCGCGGGTACGACCGGCTGCCGGTACGGCTGGCCGACCGGGCACCTTGCCAAACCAACCCGATCGAGTAAGGTCGATGCCACGCGGAGTGTCCGCTCCGCGCCTCACACGTTCCGTCGAGCAGGTCGAGCGCGCCGCCAGGACGCCGTGGAAGGGAAACACCGGACATGACCGACGAGATCCGCGCGTTCCTCCTCGCCGCACTCACCGAGATGAAGTACGACGTCTCCGACGTCGACGATGACACCGTCTTCGGCCCGGCCGGGCTCGACGTGGACTCCCTCGGCCTGGCCGAGCTGGCGGTGCGCGTGGAGGACCGGTTCGGGGTCGCCTTCGACGACGACGAGGCGGAGGAACTCGCCATGATGACGGTCGGCGAGTTCAGCCGGACCGTGGCGGCGCGCATCGCACCGGCCTCGGCGCACTGACCGATGCCGGCGCACCGCACCCGGCCGCGCCGCGTCCCGGCGGCCCGGCCGGCACACCGGGGCCGGTGAGCGTGCGCGAACCGGTCACCGTCACCGGGATCGGGCTGGTCAGCCCGGTCGGCTCCACCGCCGCCGAGGTGTTCGACGCGGTCTGCGACAGCCGGTCCGGGCTCTCCCGCCCGCCCACCGGCCATCCGCTGCACGGCGTGGTCGACGTCGCCGCGTTCGCCCCGGCGATCGACCCGGTGAGCGTGCTGCCCGGCCCGGAGTCCCGCGTCGTGGACCGGTCGATCGTGATGGTGCTGCGCGCCGCCGAGGACGCGCTCGCCGACGCCGGACTGCGGATCGGCCACGACGTCGACCCGTACCGGGTCGCGGCCGTCGTCTCCGGCGTCGGCGGTCTGTCCATGCTGGAGGAACAGGTGCTCGGCCGCGCCGCGCGGGGCCGGTTCGGGGTCAGCCCGTACATGCTGCCCGGGACGCTGCCGAACATGGGCGCGGCCCGCATCGCGATCAAGTTCGGCATCCACGGCTACACCTCGTCCATCGGCACGGCGTGCGCCGCCGGGGCGCAGTCGATCGGCGAGGCGCTGCGCATCCTGCGCGCCGGGGAGGCGGACGTGGTGCTCGCCGGATGCGCAGAGGCGCCGCTGTTCCCGACCTTCGCGTACGCGTTCGGCAACGCCCGGGCGCTCGCCCGCGGCTGGGCCGACCCGGCCGCCGCGAGCCGCCCCTTCGACAGGCGCCGCAACGGGCTCGTCCTCGGCGAGGGCGCCGGGGTGTTCGTGCTGGAACGCGCCGCGCACGCCGCCGCGCGCGGCGCCCACCGCCACGCCGACGTGCTCGGCTGGGGCGCCACGAACGACGCCCACCACCCGACTACGCCGCGCCCCGACGGCGCCGGCGCGGCCGCGTGCATGCGGATGGCCGTCCGCGACGCCGGGCTGGTGCCCGCCGACATCGGGTACGTCAACGCGCACGGCACCAGCACCCGGGCCGGGGACGCCGCCGAGCTGGCCGCGCTCACCGAGGTCTACCGGGCCGGCCCGCCGCCGCTGAGTTCGACAAAAGGCGTCACCGGGCACATGCTCGGCGTCTCCGGCGTGATCGAGGCCGCGATCGCGGTCGAGGCGCTGCGTCGCGGCCTGCTGCCGCCCACGCACAACCTGGACGACCCGGAGCGGGCGGGCGAGGTCGACCACATCCGCGAGAAGGCGCGGGTGGCGGCGGTGGACGCGGTGCTGTCCAACTCCTTCGGCTTCGGCGGCCACAACGTCAGCCTGGTCCTGGCGCGCCCGTCCTGACCGGCGGCCGGGGACCTCAGCGGAGCGTGATCACCGTGGCGGTGTCGTACGCGGCGACGGCGACGGTGAAGTGCGGGCGCAGCATGTCGGCCACGTAGTCGAGGTCGGCGACCAGCGGCACCGGTAGCAGGGCGCGCTGGTCCGGGCCGGTACGGGTGGCTACCAGCTCGATCCGGTCGGCCTTGAGCAGCCCACGGGTGAGGAACGCGGGCAGGTCCTCGGGCAGCAGGCACCGCCACATGTCGACGTTGACGATCACGTCCAGCGCGCCGGCCTTGAACTGCTGGAGCACGGTGCCGAGCAGGTGCGAGTTCGTCTCGCCGACCGGCGCGTCGTGGTCGAACGTGTGCGACCCGGCGCCCAGGGCCAGCGCGGACACGCCGTTGCCGACGACCAGGGCCGCGCTCCCCGTCAGCTCGTCGCGCAGCGACGCGGGCAGGACGTCCGGCCGGCCCAGCCCACCGGCCCGGTACGCCTCGATGGCCTGGCCGTAGAGCCGGATCCGGCCCAGGTGCCGGCCGAACGTGTTGAGCCCGTACAGCACCTCGACGTCGTAGCGCAGGTGCTTGCGCAGCAGGTACTTCATGTTGTCCATCGAGGCGAGCCCGTTGGACGTCTTGCGGAAGTGCGGCAGGTGGTAGGAGAGTGCGTCGACGTCCAGCCGGAACAGCCCCGGCGGGGCGCCGTGCAGGTGGAACACCCGGTAGAAGAAGTCGAGGTCCTCGAAGCCCCACTTGACCATCGCCTCGTCGAAGCCGCCGACCCGCCGGAACGACTCGTGGTCCACCGAGGCGTTGTGGGTCAGGCCCAGCACCCAGGGCGCGCTCGGGAAGTCGTCCATCCGCTGCGGAAGGGCGATGTCCTCCAGCCGCGGGTCGCCGCGCTCGGCGTCGAGCATCGACGGGGCGACCGGCTCACCCCGGCGCAGCGCGTCCGCGCCGGCCCAGTCCAGGTCGTACCGCTGGCCGAGCAGCACCCCCGGCCGGCCGGCCCGCCCGGCGTGGAAGTCGCGGTGCCGTTGCAGCAGCCCAGGATGCGCCACCGTGTCGGCGTCCAGGAACATCAGCGTGTCCGCGCGGGCGCGGGCCGCCGCCGCGTTTCGGTTGGCGCTGCGGCCCCGGTTCCGCTCGCTGCGGACGTAGTCGATCCGCAGCCGGTCCCGGTACGCGTCCACCACCGGGCCCAGCGCCACGGCCGAGCCGTCGTCGCCGACGACCACCTCGAAGTCCCCGGACGGCAGCGTCTGCCGGGTCAGCGAGCGCAGCGTCGCGTCGAGCGCTGATGCGTTCTCGTGCGCGGGCACCACCACGCTCAGGCCGGGCCGGTCCATGGTCGGCCCGGTCAGCGCGGGGTGGAGTTGGCGGTGATGTAGTCGGCCAGGTCGCCGAGCGTGGCCATCCGGTCCTCGTCCAGTTCCTCGACGTCGATCTGGATCTCCAGCTCGTCCTCCAGCGCCAGCAGCAGCTCCAGGCCGAGGGAGGAACTGAGGCCGAGCTCGTCCATCAGCTGGGTCTGCTCGGTGACCGGGGCGTCCGGCCGGAGCATCCGGGTCAGCAGCAGGGTCAGGCGGGCCACGACCTGGTCACGGGGCGGGGCGTCGTGTGCTAGCACCGGTGGTCCCACGAGTCGATCATGCGCGTCGGCATGGAGCCATCAGAGCAGGGGACATCGGCGGGTGTCAACGGGTACGGCGATCGTCACCGATCGTGACCGAGGCCGGTGCGGCACTCGACGGCGTACGGCCGGTCGCCGGCGAGCGCGACCGCCACCGCGTACCCGGCGGGCGTGGGCAGGTCGGCGAGCCGGTGCGGGCCGGCCGGGTCGACGCACTCGACCACGTCGCCCCGGTGCACCGGCATCCCGAGGTTGGGCCACAGCCGGCCCCCCGCCGCCTTGACGGCCGCCTCCTTGCGCGCCCACAGCCGGGTGAACCGCAGCGCCCGGCCGGCCGGGTCCGGTCCGGCCGCGACGTGCCGCGCCTCCCGGGGGTGGAAGAAGCGCGCGGCCGCCGACACCGGATCCCCGCCCGGCGCGACGTGCTGGATGTCCACCCCGACCGGACGGCCCTCGCTGAGCGCGACCGCCACGAGACCGCCGGAGTACGACAGGCTCGTGTGCAGCCCGCTCCACGGTGCGGTCAGCGCCGGTTTGCCGTACCGGCCCCGGCGCCAGGTCAGCGCCGCCGGTGGCGTGCCGGTGGCCCCTCCGGCCAGGACGCGCAGCGCGCCGTGCGCCACCGTGAACCGGTCCCGCAGCACCCCGGTGCCGAACCGCGCGGCCCGGTCCCGCTCGTCCGCGTCGAGCACCGCCCGGTACCGGGCCAGCTCGTCCGCCGGCACCGCTGCCGCAAGGATCCAGACCCGGACGGCGTCCCGCATGGACGGCAGCGTAACCGTGCGCGCTCACGTTGACACACGCCGATACGCGTTGCTCTGATGAACGGGTGTTCGCGCAGACGGTCCAGGCCCAGGTTCCCGTGCCGTTCGCCGGGCCGGGCGCCGGCACCGCGCCCCTGACCTGGGGGCAGAAGGCCATCATGCAGGACATGCGGGAGACCGGCTGGACGCACAACGTCAGCGGTGCCCACCCGGTGCCGGCAGGTGTCACGGTCGAGCAGGTCGCGGCCGAGTTCGCCGCGCTGATGGCCCGCCACCCGGCGTTGCGGATGCGGCTGGGCGACGGCGACGGGAGCGGCCCGTGCCAGGTCGTGTCGGGAAGCGGCGAGACGGTCCTGGACGTGGTGGACGTACCCGACGACGCCGACCCGGCCGACGTGGCCGCGTTCGCCTACGACCTGGGCCACGCCCGCCTGCTGAGCCACTACGACCTCTACCGGGACTGGTCGGTGAAGATGGCGGTGATCCGGCACCGGGGCGCCCTGGTGCACCGGGTGCTGACGATCGACCACCTCGTGGTGGACGGCACCGCCACGTCCCTGATCCTGGCCGACCTCGGCCTGGCCGGCCGGCCGGTCCGCCGGGTCGCCGACCCGCGTACCGTGCAGATCCTCGACCTCGGCCGGCGGGAGGCGACGCCGCCGCTGCGCCGGGTCAGCGACCGGGCCGTGCGTCACTGGGCCGGACACCTGCGCGACGTCCCGCCGCTGACGTTCGGTGAGCCGGCCGCCGGTGGGCGCCGGGGTCACCGGTACTGGCACGGCCGGTTCAGCTCGCCCGCGGCGTACCTGGCGGTGCGGGCCGTCGCGGCGCGGACCCGCACCGACACCTCCCGCGTGCTGCTCGCGGTCATCGCGGTCGCGATCGGCCGGGCCACCGGCGTCAGCCCGCTCACCGCCAAGCTCATCGTCGGCAACCGGTTCCGGCCGGGCTTCGCCGAGGCCGTCGCCCCGCTCAGCCAGAACGGCGTGCTGCGCGTCGACACCGCCGACACCACTGTGGACGAGGTGGTGGCGCGCGCCCGCCGGGCCGCGGTCTCCGCCGGGAAGTACGCCTACTACGACCCGGCCCAGCTCGCCGAGGTGGCGGACCGGCTGGACGCGGAACGCGGGTACCCGGCCCGGATCACCTGCCGGATCAACGACCGGCGGGTGACCACCCGGCATGCGGCCGACGGAGGGCTGCACGACGACCCGGTGACCGCCGAGCGGATCCGCCGCCGGGCGGACGAGACGTTCCTGGTCTGGGACGGCCCGCTGGACCACCTGCCCGAGCAGATGTTCATCACCGTCGAGGACCAGCCGGAGACGGTCCTCCTCCAGGTGATCTTCGACTTCGGCTGCTTCACCGAGGAGCAGGCGGAACGGCTGCTGCGCGGCGTGGAGGAGGTGGCGGTGGAGGCGGCTCTCGACCCCGCCGCGCCGACCCGGGTCACCCCCGGGTCGGCGGGCGGCTGACCGGTCACCGGTCCCAGGTCACCGGCAGCGACTCCAGGCTGCGCACCACCAGCCCCGGCCGGAACCGCAGCTCCGACTCGTCGACCGCGAGCCGCAGCCCGGGCAGCCGCCGCAGCAGTGCGCCCAGCGCCTCCTGCAACTCCATCCGGGCCAGCGCCGCGCCCAGGCAGTGGTGCGGGCCGGCGCCGAACGCCAGATGCGGGTTGTGCACACGGGCCAGGTCGAGCGTGTCCGCGCCCGGGAACACGGTGGCGTCCCGGTTCGCCGACGCGATCGCCGGCAGCACCGCGGCGCCGGCCGGCAGGCGTACGCCGCCCAGCTCCACCTCCTCGGTCGTGACCCGGGGCAGCAGCACCCCGTTGTCGCCGAGCTGGATGAAGCGGGACAGTTCCTCGACCGCCCGGGCGACCGCCACCGGATCGTCGCCGCGCAGCCCGGCGAGCTGCTCGGGATGGCGGGCCAGCACGAGCAGGAACAGGTTGAGCTGGTTGGTGGTGGTCTCGTGCCCGCCCACGAAGATCCCGGCGGTGACCGAGACCAGCTCCCGTTCGGTCAGGTCGTCGTGTTCGTCCCAGACCGCGATGAGCGCGCTCATCAGGTCGTCGCCGGGCTCGCGGCGCCGCTGGTCGATCAGCTCACGGAACGCCTCCAGCGCGGCCCGGGGCGCCTCCGGGTCGGCGTCCCAGTCGCCGACGAGCGCGTCCGACCACTGGCGTACCCGCTCCCGGTCCCGGTCGGGGATGCCGAACAGCGTGCTGATCACGGAGATCGGCAGGGGGCCGGACACGTGCGTGATCAGGTCGGCCGGCGGACCGGCCGCCTCCAGGTCGTCGATCATCCGGTCGACGAGCGCCGCCACCCGCGGGCGCAGCTCCTCCACCCGGCGGACGGTGAACGCGTGCGAGACGGCCCGGCGCATCGTGGTGTGCCGCGGCGGGTCCATCCCGATCAGCGAGTCCTCGGCGAGCGAGCCCAGTTCCCGGGTCGGGCGGTTCGGGCCGGCCGCGGCGGCCCGGCTGAACCGCTGGTCGGTGAAGACCCGGCGCACGTCGGCGTGCCGGGTGGCCAGGTAGGCGCACGCCCCGTCGGGCAGCTCGACCCGGGCCACCGGGCACGTCTCGCGCATCCGGGTGTAGTCCGGCGACGGGTGGTAGATCGTCGGAGCCGGCGCGAGCGGGTAGGTGATGGCCGGTGGCTCCTGCGTCATCTGCGACTCCTCAGATCGGGCCGCCCCGAGCCAGGGCGGCGAGCGTCGGCACCAGTTCGGCGGGGGAGGGCATGGCGTGGACCCGGTCACGCATCAGCGCCGCGGCCCGCCGCCGGGGGCCGTCGCCGACCAGCTCGCCGACGAGATCCCGTACCGCGGTGGCGGTGGCGCGCTCGCCCGCCAGCCAGGCGCCGGCGCCGGTGGCCGCCAGCCGCCCGGCGTTGAAGTGCTGGTCGCTGACCTGCGGCAGGACGAGCTGTGGCACGCCGTACGTGAGCGCGGTCATGGTGGTGCCGGCCCCGCCCTGCTGCACCAGGGCGGCGCAGGTCGGCAGCACCAGCCGTACCGCCAGGTGCCCGTCGGCCAGGCGGACCCGGGCCGGGAGCGGCCCCAGCCCCTCGTGCTGGCGCGGTTCGACCACCACGACGACCTCCACGTCGAGCCCGGCCACCGCCCGGACCACGCCGCCCAGGTCGAGCCGGTCGTGCAGCCCGGCGCCGGCCATCATGGTGCCCGCCGTGACGCACACCCGGGGCCGGTCCGCCGGGCGGCGCAGCCAGTCCGGCACCACGGCCGGGCCGTTGTACGGCATGAACCGCACCGGGCGGCCGGGGCGCCGCATCGGCACCTGCATGGGCGGCGGCACCGGATCGAGCGTCAGTACGCCGTCCAGCGGCACGTCGGCGGCGGAGAGCCCGAACCGGGCGGCCAGCGGTCCGATCACCTCGTCCGGGTCCAGGCGCAGCGTGGTCGAGGAGTCCGGCCCCCACAGGTTCAGCACGCCCGGCACGCCCAGCGCGGCGGCGGCCACCGGCGCGGCCAGGTTGAACGGTTCCCAGAGGACCAGGTCCGGCCGCCAGGACCGGCCGAAGGCGACCAGGTCGTCGAGGACGGCCTCGGCGAACCGGACCACCCCGCCGTCGGCGGTGATCGCCGGCTCGACCGTGCCGGCCGGCGCGGAACCGGCGAGCGGGGCCACCGCGCCGATCCGGCCCGCGAACGCCTCGGCGAAGTCGACGTCCGCGCCCAGCGGTACGGCGGCGAGCCCGGCCGCGCTGATCGTGGCGGCCATCGACGGGTGACTGGCCACCCGCACCTCGTGGCCGGCGGCCTGCAACGCCCAGCCGAGCGGTACCAGGCTGTAGAAATGCGACCGCCAGCCCCACGTCGACATCAGAATTCGCAGCGGCGCAGTCAAATCCCACCAATCCGCGCGGCGAAACGGCAGCCCTGGAGAACCGATGCTAGGGGATCGGCACCGGTACGCGGAAGGTCGCGGACCGATGCCGCGGATATTGACGCCGGACGAACCGATGCTGGACCCTTAGCCGATGTCGGACGTGGACCGCTATCAGCCGGCCGGTGGCGCCGTGACAGTCAATTCCGGGCTGCGTTCCTATCCGTTCGAACCGTTCACCGGCGACCTTCCCGCCGAGCTGCTGGAGATGGTCGTGGCCGAGCCGGTCAGCCGGGTGCGGTTGCCCGACGGGCGGGCGGCCTGGCTCGTGCTCGGCTACGAGCACTGCTGCACCGTCCTGGCCGATCCCCGGTTCTCCCGGCTTCCGCCGGGCGCGACAGCGACACCGGACGGCGGCGGCCCTCGGGAGCTGAACATGGACGGTGCGGCGCACGCCGTGGTGCGGCGGGTGGCCGGCCGCGCGTTCACCGCCCGGCGCATCGGCACGTTCCGGCCCCGGGTGCAGCGGCTGGTGGACGAGCTGGTCGACGCCATGCTCGCCGGTCCGCGCCCGGCCGACGTGGTGGCCGGGCTGGTGGCGCCGCTGCCGGTGCTGGTGGTGTGCGACGTGCTCGGCGTGCCGGCCGCCGACCGGCCCCGGTTCTACGGCTGGATCGAGGGGCTGAACTCGGTCACCGCGTACGGCTCGGCCGCCGCCGCGACCGCGCAGGCGGAACTGCGGGACTACCTGGCCGGCCAGCTCGCGCGCAAGCGGGCCGAGCCCGGTGACGACCTGCTCTCGGCCTGGGTCCGCGGCGGAGACGCGCACGAGCTGGCCGACGCCGAACTGGTCGAGCTGGCCATGGGCGTGCTGCTCGGCGGGCTGGAGATCAACTCCACGAGCGCCGGCCTGCTCGCGCTGTTCCAGCACCCGGAGCAGTTGGCGAAGCTGCGCGCCGCGCCGGGCAAGCTTCCCGCGGCCACCGACGAGATCCTGCGCTACACGTCGGTGAGCGCCATGTTCCGGGTGCAGGTGGTCCGCGAGGACCTGGTCCTCGGCGGGGTCGCGATGCGGGCCGGCGACTGCGTGATGGCGATCCCGTGGGCCGGCAACCGCGACCCCCGGTTCTTCCCCGAGCCGAACGTCTTCGACATCGACCGCCGGCCCGGCGTGCCGCACCTGACGTTCGGCTTCGGGCCGCACTTCTGCCTCGGCACGGCGCTGGGCCGGATGCAGGTGGAGCTGTCGCTCGGCGCGCTGCTGACCCGGATGCCGGCGCTGTCGCCTGCCGTGCCGCTTGCGGAGATCCCGTGGCGGCACGACCGGATGAACGGCGGCATCGCCTCCTTCCCGGTCACCTGGTGACCGGCGGTCAGTAGCTCTCCACCGCGTTGACCCGGCCCGGCCAGTAGCGCTCGCCGGGTGCCGGCACGTAGTGCTCCCACCGGGGCGGGTTCCCGGCCGGGTGGTCGCCGAGCACGGTGATCCGCTGCCCGCGCCGCAGGCCGTCGTAGTCGTTGACGGCGTAGTGCTGGGTGACCCGGTTGTCCCACACCGCGACGTCCCCGGTCCGCCAGCGGTACCGGCAGGTGAACTGGGGGCTCTCGGAGAAGGTGAACAGGTGCTCCAGCAGCGCGTCGCTCTCGTTGCGCGTCAGTTGCGGGATGTGCGAGGTGAACAGCCGGTTGACGTACAGCGAGCGGCGCCCGGTCTCCGGGTGCACCCGGACCACCGGATGTTCGGCGCGGCTGGTGAACTCGGTGCCGATCCGGATGACGTGGACGGCGGTCAGCCCGTCGAGCAGGTCCCGCATCGGCGCGGAGAGTGCCTCGTAGACCCGGCACTGGTTGGTCCACATGGTGTCGCCGCCGACCTCGGGCAGATGGATCAGGTGCAGGATCGAGGCGATCGGCGGGCTCTGGTGGAACGTCATGTCGGTGTGCCAGACGTCGACCTTGCCGCCGTCGGCGGAGTCGATCACGACGATCTCCGGGTGCCCGTCCAGCCGGGGCAGATACGGGTGCAGCTCCACCTCGCCGAAGCGGCGGCCGAACGCGACGTGCGCCTGCGGCGTCAGCCCGGTCTGGCCGGCCAGGAACACCACCTGGTGCTTCAGCAGCAGGTCGTGGATCAGCGCGAAGCCCTCGTCGGTGAGCGTGTTCAGGTCGATGCCGTGGACCTCGGCGCCCAGCGCGCCGGAGACGAGCCGGACCTCGGCCGCGATGGATGTGGTCATCGATGATCCCTCCGGTCTGCGCGCCACGGCTGGTCCGCGCATTGTTCCACGTCCATGAATGTCCTAACCAGCCGTCGTCGTTGACTCACCCGCCGTACGCCTGGAAGCATTCGCACCGGCGGGGGCGGCGGTGCCGGCCCGCGACGCGGGAGGAGGCGCCGGTGTCGATCGATGCCCCGATCGAGGGTGACGCGGGGGAGCGGCTCGACCGGCTCACCGACCTGGCCACCCCGTTCGCGGTACGCACGGCGGTGACGCTGCGCGTGCCGGACCGGATCGCCGCGGGCGTCACCGGTCTGGGCGAGCTGGCCGACGCCTGCGGCGCGGACGTCTCCGCGCTGGGCCGGCTGCTGCGCTACCTCGTGCACCGGGGCGTGTTCGTCGAGGTGTCGCCGGACGTGTTCGGCCTGACCGACGTCGGCGAGCTGCTCTGCGACCGCGACGGCGGCGGCCACGGCGCCTACCTGGACCTCGCCGGCCTCGGCGCGCGGATGGACCTGGCGTGGACGGGCCTGCCGCACGCGATCCGCACCGGCGGACCCGGCTACCGGGAGGTGCACGGGCGCGACTTCTGGGCCGACCTCGACGCCCACCCGGACCACCGCGCCTACTTCGACGCGCTGATGCTCAGCCAGCAGCGGTTCACCGCGCCGGAGGTCGCGGCACTCTACCCCTGGCACGAGGTCGGGCACGTGGTCGACGTGGCCGGGGGCGCGGGCGGGCTGCTGCGGGAGGTGCTGGGCGCCCATCCGCACCTGCGGGGCACGCTCGTCGACCGCGACGAGCCGGTGGCCACCGCCGCCGCGACCTTCGCCGCGTGCGGCCTCGCCGACCGGGCCGGGGCCGTGGTCGGGGACTTCTTCGCCCCGCTGCCGCCCGGCGCCGACGTGTACGTGGTCTCCCGCGCGCTCACCGACTGGAGCGACGCCCACGCCACCGCGATCCTGCGGCGCTGCGCCGAGGCGGCCGGGAGTACGGGCCGGGTGCTCGTCATCGAGGTGCTGCCGACGGTGCCGCACGTGCCGCACCTGTCGCCGTACGACCTGCGCATGCTGGTGCTCGTCGGTGGGCGCGAGCGCGGGCTGCCCGAGTTCGCCGTGCTGGCCGCCGCCGCGGGACTGGCGCCCCGGCGCACCTACCACGGCACCGACGGGCTGACGCTCATGGAGTTCGCCGCCGGCGCCTGAGCGGGCCCGGCGGGGCCGCACCTGTCCGGTGCCGTCCCGTCCGCCCGAACATTGACGTATATGCATCGACATGGCGGCCGTGGGCCAAACGGCGGATTTCTCTGGGCATCGGTCATTGTGCTGAAGAATGCTGTCACGACATTTGCGGCCACCCATGTGCATGCGCATTTATCAATGGTTGTTCGCGGGAGGGGCGAGCGGTAACGTCTCGCGTGGCGACTAGCCGATCCCTGGCGAAAGGGTCGACGCGTCATGACGGTTGCTGGCTCCACGCGATATCCGCCCTTCATCGACGACCTGGCCCGCAGCGAATCGGGGCGGCTGCTGCGTGCCGAACTCGGCCGGCGCTGGCCGGAGACGCCCGACCAGCTCGACGCGATCGTGCGCTACGCGCTGCTGCCGGCGGGCAAGATGCTCCGCCCGATGATGACGCTGCACGCCGCCGAGGCGGTGGGCGGGTCGCCCCGGGACGTCCTCGCCGCCGCGCTCGGCACCGAGTACCTGCACGTCGCGACGCTCGTGCACGACGACATCATCGACGCCGACACGCTGCGCCGCGGCCGGCCCGCGGTCCCGGTCGCGTACGGCATCCCCGGTGCCATAGTGGCCGGCGACCACCTCATCTTCCACGCCTTCCGGGCCGTCGTGGAGGGCGGCCGGGCCGTGCCCCCGGCGTCGGTCGTCGCCGCCGTCACCGCGCTCGCCGAGGCGGGCCAGGACCTGTGCCGGGGCCAGGCGCTGGAGGAACGGCTCGTCGGCGACCTGGACGCGGGCGCCCGCTGGTACCCGGAGATGATCCGGCTCAAGACCGGCTCGCTGTTCCGCGCCGTGTGCCACATCGGCGCGCTGCTCGGTGGCGCCGACCCGCTGGTGTCGGCCGCGCTGGCCCGCTACGGCGGGCACGTCGGCACCGCGTTCCAGATCCGCGACGACCTGCTGTCCTACCTGTCCACCCCGGAACGGACCGGCAAACCGGCGACGAGCGACCTCAACAACGGTCGCCCCACCCTGCCGCTGCTGCTGGCGTACGACGCGGTCGGCGACGCGGCCCGTGTGGAGCTGCTGGCGGTGCTGCACCGGCGCGGCGCCGGCCCCGGCGACGTCGAGTGGGTCACCGCCCTGCTCCGCGACACCGGCGCGGTCGACGGCGCCCGGCGGCGGATGCTGGAGCACGCCGAGCGGGCCCGCGCCGAGCTGGCAGTGCTCACCCCGTCCGCGAGCGCGGACGTGCTCACCGGCATCGCGGCCTGGATGACGAGCGAGATGGCGTGAGCACGGCCGGCGCCGTGCGAGCACTACGGGCCCACGTGGAGACCTGGCGGCCCTACACCCTCTGGTACGTCGGCCTGGTCGGCCTGGCCGGCGCCGCGGTCGCCGGTGGACGGCGCGACCCGTGGCTGCTGCTGTCGGCCTGGGCCGCGCCCACCGCCGGCTGGCTGGGCGGCCACTACCTCGGTGACTACTTCGACCGGGAGCTGGACGCCGGCAGCAAGCCGCACCGGCCGATCCCGTCCAGCCGGCTGCGCGCGGGCACGGCACTGTGGTGCGGCAGCGCCTGCTTCGCCGCGCTCGGCGTCCTGGCCGTGCTCGGCGGCTGGGGCACCACGGTGGCGGCGCTGCTGGCCGGGTGCGGCATCGTCGCGTACAGCAGGTGGTTCAAGGCCCGGGGGATCGCCGGCAACCTGGTTCGGGGCGCTCTCGGCGCGGTCGCGCTCGGCTACGGCGCGCTCGCCGCCGGCCTCGCGCCGGACCGGGCCTGGGCGGTGCCGGTGCTGCTCGCGCTCGTCGTCGCGTTCTGGTCGCACGACGCGATGTCCAACCTGGTCGGCGCGCTGCGCGACATCGACGGTGACCGCGCCGGCGGCTACCGGACGCTGCCGGTGGGACGGGGCGTGCCGGTGGCCGTGCGGACCGTGGTGGCGCTCTACGCCGTCACGATCGGCGCCGCCGTGACCGCCGGGCTGCTGGCCGAGGCGGGCACGCGGGTGGCGTACCTGGCCACGGTGCTCGTCGTCCTGGTCACCGGCGTCGCCGCGCTGGCCCCGCTGGTGGCGCGCCGCGACGGGATGCCCGTCCTGGTGGCGCTGCGCGCCCACTCGGTCCTGGTCGTCGAGCGGGTCGTGCTGGCCTCGGCGGCCGTCGGGCTCGGCCTCGGCGTCGCCGTGCAGCTCGCGCTCGCGCTGCCGATGGTGCTGCTGACCTGGCTGGCGCAGCGCGGCATGCGCGTCCGGCACGAACTCGGCCCGCCGGTCGCGGGCCTGACCCTCGCCACCCGCAGTCGACTGCCGCTGGAGGACGCGCCATGACCGCTGTGACCGCCGAGGCCGTCGGGAAGGCTCTCACCGACGGCGCCGAGGCGCTGTTCCGCCGCCGCCGACCCGACGGCGCCTTCGGTGACGACCCGCCCGCCTCGGTGCTCGGCACCGCGGGCGCGGTCGCCGCGCTGCACGCCGCCGACCCGTCCGGCTGTGCCGACCTGGTCGGCGCCGGAACCGCGTGGCTGCGCCGGGCGCAGCACGACGACGGCGGCTGGGGCGGCGTCGTGGGCGCCGGCACGGAGGTCGTACCCACCGCCGTGGCGGTCGCGGCGCTGGCCCTGACCGCGCCCGCCGACAGCGCCGACGCGATCGCGGCGGGCCGGGCCCGGCTGGCCGCGCTCGGCGGCGTCGACACGATCACCGATCCGGCCATCTCGCTGCTGTGCCGGCAACTGCTCACGATGGCCGGGATGACCGCCGAGGCCGGCCCGCTGCGCCGGCTGCCGCTGGAGATCGTCCTGTTCGACCGGGTACGCCGGCAGCGCCTGTCGTTCCGGACCGCGCCGTTCGTCGGGCTCGCGCTCATGCAGGCCGACATGCTGCCCGCCGGCCGACTGCGCCGGGCCACGCTTCGCCGGGCCCGTCCGGCGGCGGTGCGGCTGCTGCGGTCGATCCACGACCACGAGGGCCGCACCGGCGCGCTGAGCGAGGATCCGTGGCCGGCCGCGCTCGTCCTGCTCGGCCTGGCCCGCAGCGGCGAGGCGCCGGACATCGCCCGCGCCGTAGTCGGCTGGCTGCGCCGGGCGGTACGCCCCGACGGCTCCTGGGACGCGGTCACCAACCTGGACCTCACCCGGTCCGGGTACGCGGCGACCGGGCTGATCGCGGCCGGCTACGCCGACGATCCCCGGCTGCACGCCACCCGGGACTTCCTCCACGCCGCCCGTAAGACGGAGGCGTTCGAGGCGCTGGACGTGCCGCCGGGTGGGTGGAGCTACTCGAACGCCCGGGGCTGGCCGGTCACGCTGGAGTCGGCCGAGATCCTCTCCGCGCTCGCCGGCCTCCCCGGCGCCGGGGCCGACCCGGTGCTGCGCCAGGGACTGGCGTGGCTCGCCGGCCGCCAGGACAGCCGCGGTTCGTGGAGCCTGTGGGTCCGCGACACCCGGCTCGCCAACGACGGCCCCTGCCCGGCCATCACCAGCCAGGCGATCCTCGCGCTGCACGACGCCGGGCACCCGGACGACCATCCGGCGATCGCCCGGGCGGCGGCCTGGCTGCTGACCCGCGCCGCGCCCGACGGCACGTTCGAGAACCTCTGGTACCGCGACCACACCTCCGGCACCGCTGTGGTGGTCGCCGCGCTGTCCCGGGTCGGGCACGCCCGGCACGACGTGGTGCGCCGCGCGGCCCGGTGGCTGCGCGACACCCAGCTGCCCGACGGCTCGTGGGGCCCGGGCGACGGCACGGACGGCACCGTCGAGGAGACGTCCTGGGCGGTGCAGGGCCTGCTCGCCACCGGCGATCCCGACGCCGCCGACGCGGTCGACCGGGGCGTGGCCCGGCTGGTGGCCGCCGCCGGACCGGACGGCGCCTGGCCCGCCGCCCGGGTCTGCAACTACATCCGCCACCACATGCGGTACCCGAACGCGGTGATCACCCAGGCGCTCGCGCTGCGGGCGCTCGGTGAGTACCGCAGCGCCGCCGCCGCGCGATCCGGCGCCGCACCGGACGCGGTGGCCCGATGACCGCCGACGTGGTGGTGGCCGGCGCCGGCGCCGGCGGGCTGGCCTGCGCGCACGCGCTCGGCGAGCTCGGCCTGCGGGTGCTCGTGCTCGACCGGCAGCGCGCCCCCGCTTCGATCGCCAAGGGCGAGATCCTCCAGCCCGAGACGGTACGCATCCTCGACTCCTGGGGCGCGCTGGACGCCCTGCGGGCCGCCGGCGCGCGTGCGGTCGGGCGGCTGGCCATCCGCGACGCGTACGGCGAGCCGTTGCTCTGCCTGGACTACGCCGGCCTGCCCGGGGCGTACCGGCAGATCCTCTGCGCCGACTACGGCGACCTGCGCGCGGTCCTCGCCGACGGGCTGCCCGCCACCGTGGAGGTCCGGTGGGGCGTGCGGGTGACCGGCGTCCGGCGCGACGGCGACGGCCGGGTCGGCGGCGTCCGGGTCGTCGCGGACGGCGCCGAGCGGGACGTCGCGGCGCCGCTCGTGGTCGCGGCCGACGGCATGTCGTCGCCGCTGCGCCGGGCGGCCGGGATCGGCGTGGAGCGCCGGGAGTACCCGCACGGCCTGGTCGCGTTCGACGTGGGCGGCGCCGCGGTGGCCGACGAGGTGTCCGCCTACCGCACCGGCCGGGGACTCTGCCTGGTCTACCCGCTGCCGGACGGGCGGTGCCGCCTCTACGTGCAGGTCACGCCGGACGAGTTCCGGGGCCGGGCCGACCTGGACGCGTGGTGCGAGCGGCTGCTCGCCGACGTGCCGGCGATCCGCCCGCTGGGCCCGGCCGTGCGGGCGAGCCTGCACCGGCGCCAGTTGCTCGCGGTCTACCGGCTGCGCAGCGCACGACTGGCCGTACCGGGTCTCGCGCTCGCCGGCGAGGCCGCCCACGCGGTGCACCCGATGGCGGCGCAGGGCGTCAACAGCTCCCTCGGCGACGCCGAGACGCTCGCCGCCTGCCTGGCCGCCGAGGGCGGCGCGCCGGAACCGGCCGCCGTGGACCGGGCGCTGCGGGCCTTCGAGGCGGCGCGGCGGCCCCGGCTGGACCACGTCGCCACCGTCAGCCACAACGCCTCCCGCATGATCACCGCCGTGTCCGGGCTGCCGAAGCTGCTCGGCGCGCGGATGATGCGCCGCACCGCCGCCAACCCCCGGCTGCTCGGGCTCACCGCCGGGAACCTCTCCGGCACCGACGTCCGGCCGCTCTCCGCCCTCGACCGGCTGTACCAGCTCGGGCTGCTGGCCGACCGGCACGCGCACACCACGTCCCCACCGGTCCCGTCGGAAAGTGAGCGATGATGACGCCTGCCACCGCCGTCGGGACGCAACCGCCGGCCGACCTGTCCATGAACGAGACGCCCTACCCGCCGTTACCGGGGGTGCGGCGGGTGGTCGAGGACGCCGCCGCGACGCTCCAGCGCTACCCGGACCGGACGTCGTCGGCGCTCGTGGCGGCGCTGTCGGCGCGGCTCGGCGTGGGCCCCGAGGCGATCCTCGTCGGCTCCGGCTCGGCCGGCCTGTGCCAGCACCTCGTGCAGTCCCTCGGGCCGCGCCCGGACGTCGTTCACCCGGCCCTGTCCTTCGAGGGCTACCCGCTGATCATCGGCAACGCCGGCGCCCGCGCCGTGCCGGTCCCGATGCGCGGGTACGACCACGACCTGCCCGCGATGGCGGACGCGGTCACCGAGCGGACCCGGTGCGTGCTGCTGTGCAACCCCAACAACCCGACCGGGGCGGCGCTGCGCCGCGACGACGTCGAGGCGTTCCTGGACCGCGTCCCGGCCGACGTCCCGGTGATCGTGGACGAGGCGTACCGCGAGTTCGTCACCGACCCGCGCTCACCGGACGGGATGGACCTGTACCGGGCGTACGACAACGTCTGCGTGCTGCGCACGTTCTCCAAGGCGTACGGGCTGGCCGCGCTGCGCGTCGGGTACGCCGTGGTGCCGCCCCGCCTCACCCGGGCCGCCGCGCTCACCGGGGCGGTGTTCTTCCCGGGCGCGCTCGCCCAGGCCGCGGCGGTGGCGAGCCTGACACCGGAAGTGGAAGCGGAACTGACCCGGCGGTGCACGGAACTGGTGGCGGCACGTACCGGCCTGATCGGCGCGCTGCGCGGCCTCGGGCTCACCGTGGCGCCCAGCGAGGCCAACTTCGTGTGGCTACCGCTGGGGGAGCGGGCCGTGCGGTTCGCCGAGCGCGCCCGGGAGGCGGGCATCCTGGTGATGGCGTTGCCCGGCGCCGGGGTCCGGATCACCGTCGGCTCCCCGGAGGCCAACGAGCGGCTGTGCGCGTTCGTGCGCGCCGCGCTCGCCGACGGGCTCTGACCGTCCGACCGGCTCCAGCGCGACCACGCTCAGGTAGCCCAGGCCGGGCTCGTAGTCGGCCGCCACCACCGGCCGGGGTCGCGTCGCGTCCCCGGCCAGACGGTCCAGCAGCGCCCACCAGAGGCCCGTGGACGGCTGCCTCGCCGGACCGGTCGTGACAGTGTCACCGCGGTGGCCGGGCCACGCGGCGGCCAGGTCCGCGCCGAGCACGACCGCGACATCGGTACGTCCGGCCGTCAGCTCGCGCACCTCGCCCGCCGCGAGCGCGGCCACGTCGTCCGCCCGGACGTCCGTGTGCTGGCGCAGCGCGGTCACCCGCGCCCCGCCGCCGAGCCCGATCCGCTCGGGACCGCCGGCCCCACCGTCGCCGCCGGTCGCGCCGTCGCCGCCGTGCCGCGCGGTGCCGCCGTGCCGCGCGGTGTCCCCGGTCGCGTGGCCGTCGCCGCGGTGCGCGCCGTCGCCGGCGAGCGCGCCCCAGAGCATGGCCACGGCCCGGTGGCGGGCCGGTACGGGCACCCCCGCGTCGTACGGCAGGACCGCCTGTTCGACGGTGACCAGCAGGGCGCGGCGGCACCCGTACTCGCGGGCGATCCGCAGCCCGGTGAACGCCGCGGCCGATCCCTGGTCGCAGAGCGCGAACGACATCGGCGTGCCCGGGCACACGTGACTGAGGTACGCCGCCGTGGCCCGCCCGGGCAGCACGTCGTGCACGGCGAACGCCAGCACCAGCACGTCCACCGGCTCGTCCGGCGGCACGACGGCCGGGATCAGCTCGGCGGCCATCTCCCCGTACGACTGCCCGAGCGCCCCCGGCGGCGCGTCGAACAGACCGTCGGGCACCCGCAGCCCGTACGGCCGGGTCAGGTCCGCCACGTACTCGGCGGCACGGCCGCGCAGCGCGGGATCGCCGAGCAGAGCGGCCGGGCCGGTGACGGTGAGTCGCGCGGCCCGCAGCAGGCGCAGCCCGTCGTCCATGGTGGCCTCCCGTCCGCCGGTCAGTGCTCGAACACCATGGCGGCGAACGTCGCGCCGTCCCCGGCGCCCACCGCCGCGACCAGGTACCGGTCACCCGGCCGGAGCAGGCCGCGCTCCCGGGCGGTGCGGTAGTTGACGAACGCGTCGGCGCAGAACACGTGGCCGGTCTCGGTCACGTTGTCCAGCAGCACCCGGTCCAGCGGCAGCCCGATCAGCCGGCACAGCCGCTTCCAGGTCATCAGGTTGACGTTGTGCGGCAGCACCAGCCGCAGCTCGTACAGCCCGGTGCCGGCCCGGTCCAGCGCCCGGCCGATCACCTCGGCCAGCGCCGGCCGGTACGCCCGCTGGAACCGCGCCGGGGACTCGCCGCCTGCCACGTCGAACTCGCCCCGCTGGTGGCAGGCGTACGCGAGCAGCCGGTCCCGGCCACCACCGGCGCTGAGCAGGCAGGCCGAGGAGCCCTCGCTGAACACCGACGTCTCCGGGATGAACTGGGCGTCGCGGGTGAACGCCTTCTCCCCGGTGAGCACCAGCGCGAGCGGTGGACCGTCCGGCGTGTCCGGTTCGGACGCGAGCAGCCGCCCGGCCACGTCGATCGCGGCCAGCGCGCTCGCGCAGGACTGCTGGGTGAGCGTGAACGCGAGCGCGTGGCCCAGCCCGAGCGTGCGGCACACCTCGTGCAGCGGGTTGACCGGATAGGGGGTGACCACCGGGAACGCCCTCCCGTACACCACGAACCGCACCCGCCGCCGCAGCGCGGACAGCGTGGTGAGGCCGGCCGCGGCGCGCAGCAGCAGGTCGGTCAGGGACAGCCCGGGGTCGCGGCGGACCTCGGTCAGGCCGTGGAAGCGGCGGAACAGGCGGACCTGCATGTCGCTCAGGCCCAGCGGCGCGGCCAGGCTCTCGACCGGCACCCGGCGCTGCGGCAGGAACACCGAGACGGCGTCGATCGCCGTCATACGCGTACCGTCACGCCACGGATCAGATCAGTGACACAGGTGGATGTCAACGCGCGTGCGATCATATCGACGTGGCTCGCTTCCTGTTCGTCGTGTTGCCGGTGGAGTCCCATCTGCACGCCCCGGTCGCCATCGCCCAGGAACTGGAGGCGGCCGGGCACGAGGTGGCCTGGGTCGGGCCGCGCAGCGACCTGTACCCGCTGGTCGGCCCGGACGCCGCGCTGTTCCCCACCGGCAAGCGCTACTACCCCCCCGACGGGGCGTCCGGGGCGGCCTCGGTGCGCAGCCTCTGGGAGGGGCACGTGCTGCCCGCCAACCGGTTCGTCCGCGACGCCGCCGACGCGGCGGTCGAGCGGTACCGGCCGGACGTGGTGGTGGCCGACCAGTACGCGCTCGCGGGCGCGCTGGCCGCGCACCGCCGCGGGCTGCCGTGGGCGACGTTCTGCGTCGGCATGCTGGAGCTGACCCCGCCGACCGAGGAGATGCCCGAGTTCACCGACTGGGTGGACGCCCAGGTCCGCCGGGTGTGGGCGATGACCGACGTGCCGGTGGACGAGACGATCGACCTGCGCTTCTCGCCGTACCTCGTGATCGGCCTGACCACGACGGCGCTGACCGGCCCGGTGCCGCTTCCGCCGCGTTGCGTGCTCACCGGGCCGGCGCTGGGACGGCGGCCGAACGCGCCCGCGTTCGCCTGGCAGGAGTGGGATCCCGGTCGCCGGCACGTGCTGGTCACGGTCGGGACGATGGCCGAGCACCTGGCCGCCGACTTCTACCGGCGGATCACGGCGGCCACCGCGCCGCTCGCCGACCGGGTCCAGGTGGTCCTCACCGCCGCCGCCGGCCTGGTGCCCGACCCGCCGCCGCACGTGCTGGTCGCGCCGCGGGTGCCGGTGCTGGAGCTGATGCCGCGGCTGGACGCGCTGGTGTCCCACGGCGGACTGGGCACCGTGTCCGAGGCGCTGGCCCACGGCGTGCCGGTGGTGGTCGCGCCGATCCGGCACGACCACCCGGCGGTGGCGCGTCAGGTGCGCCGGGCCGGCGCCGGCCTGGAGGTCTCCTTTCACTCGGCGACTCCGGCGCAGCTGACCGCCGCGCTGAGCGCGGTGCTCGACGAACCCGCGTACCGGACGGGGGCGCGCCGGGTGGGTAGGTCGTTCGCGGCGGCCGGCGGCGCCCGCGCGGCGGCGGCGCACCTCGCCGCGTTGGCACGGACGGTCCCGGCGCCTGACGCATCGACCGTTGTCCAACAGTCGGGGCCGAACTAGCCTGACCTGACGCACCCGCGCAGGCGTCGTGCCGCACGAGGAGGCTCGATGATCGAGGCCACCGGCCTACGCAAGTCCTTCCGGGTCGGGCGCGGGCGCGGCGCCACCAACGTCGACGCGGTACGCGGTGTCGACTTCGCGGTGGGGCGCGGCGAGATCGTCGGTTTCCTCGGCCCGAACGGCGCGGGCAAGTCCACCACGCTGCGGATGCTCGCCACGCTGATCCGGCCCAGCGGGGGAGCGGCGACCATCGCCGGTGTCGACCTGCTGCGCGCGCCCGCGCAGGTCCGGCGGCGGATCGGTTTCGTGGCGCAGGCCAGCGGCACCTACGACGACTCCACCGCCCGGCGGGACCTGGTGCTCCAGGCCCGGATGCACGGGCTGTCGAAGTCGGTCGCCCGGGAGCTGGCTGTCGGGGCGATCCGCGCGTTCCAGCTCGACGACTTCGCCGACCGCAAGATCAAGACGTACTCGGGCGGGCAGCGCCGCCGCCTCGACGTGGCGCTCGGCGTCATCCACTCGCCGCAGGTCATGTTCCTGGACGAGCCCACCGCCGGGCTGGACCCGCCCAGCCGGGTCCGGATGTGGCAGGAGGTACGGCGGCTGCGCGAGGAGGGCATGACCATCTTCCTCACCACGCACTACCTGGACGAGGCCGACAGCCTCTGCGACCGGGTCTCGATCATCGACGCCGGGCGGATCGTGGCCGAGGGCACCCCGTCGGCGCTCAAACGGGAGATCTCCGGCGACGTGGTCGCCGTCGACTTCGCCGCCGCCGACGTCGCGGGCGAGACCGGCGACCTGCCGGCCGCGACGAAGCTGCTGGCCGAGGCGCCGTACGTGCACGCGGCCGAGCCGGTCGACGGCACGCTGCGGCTCTACGTGGACAGCGCCGCCACCGCCATCCCGCAGATCATGCGGGCGCTCTACGACCGGGGCATCGAGCCCGGCGCGATCGAGGCCCGCCGGCCCAGCCTCGACGACGTGTTCCTGGCCAAGACCGGCCGGTCGCTCGCCGAGTGACCGGACGCCGAGAGGAGTACGGCGTGAAACTCGTCCGCGACACCTGGCTGATCTTCCAGCAGGAGGCCGGCCTGATGGTGCGCAACCCGGTGATGGTCGCGTTCAGCCTGGCCCAGCCGATCACCTACCTGATCCTCTTCGCGCCGTTCCTCAAGGTGGTGATGGTCGACCGGGGCGCCGCGTCCTACGCCGACGCGTACCGGATCTACGTGCCCGGCCTGTTCGTGGCGATGGGCCTGTTCGGTGGCCTGTTCGCCGGTTACGGGCTGCTCAGCGCGCTGCGGGCGGGCATCATCGACAGGTGCCGGGTGACGCCGGTGAGCCGGACCGGCCTGCTGCTGGGCCGGGCGCTGATGCACGTGTGCCTCAACGTGGTGCAGGCCGTCGTGGTCACGCTCGTGGCGCTGCCGTTCGGCCTGCGGGTGCACCTGGCGAACCTGCTGGTGTCGTACGCGCTGCTGTCGGTGATGGTGCTGCTCAGCACCTCGATCTCGTACGACATCGCGTTGCTGGTGCGCAACGAGAACAGCCTCGGCGTGCTGGTGAACACCGTCGGGCAGCCGGTGTCGCTGCTCGCCGGCGTGCTCATCCCGCTCGTGCTGGCGCCGATGTGGATCCAGCGGGTCGCGGTGTGGAACCCGTTCGCCTGGGCCACCGACGGCATGCGCGCGCTGTTCGCCGGCCAGATCACCCAGACCGTGGTGTGGCAGGGCGCGCTGATCATGTCCGGGCTGGCCGCCGCCAGTCTGTTCTGGTCGTCGCACCTGTTCAACCGCGAGGTCTCCTGACCGTCCGTACATCGACCATTGTCTCAGCGTGGCGGGCGCTCTAGCCTGATCGTGTCCCCGCTCGGCGGCCGGTACGGGGCGCGGCCGTGACGCGTGTCAGCTGAGGAGGCCACTCGTTGGGTGCCGACAACTTCCGGGCGACGCTGGCGGCCGACATGGAGCTGGGCGCGGGCAACGTGCTGCTCAGGCTGGCCGAGCACGGCGCCGACATGGACATGCCCCGGGTGACGTTCGACGCCGACGTCGACGGCATCCCCGCCTGGACGCCGCTGTCGCTGGCCACGCTCACCGACCGGGTCGCGGCCCGGGCCGCCTGGTTCCGGGCGCGCGGCGTCCGCCGGGCCGACCCCATCGCGGTGTACGTGACCTCCGCGCCCGACGTGTTCCTCAACTTCCTGGCGCTGACCTGGCTCGGCGCGATCCCGGCGCTGATGAACGGCAACATGCCGGTCCCGCTGGCGGCCGAGTTCATCAGGCGGCTGCGCGGGGCCGGCGTGGTGGTCGACGCCGACCACGCCGCGCTGGCCGGGCACGACCTCGGCGTGGAGATCCTCGGCGACGCGGCGCAGACCGGCACCGGCGACCCGGCGCAGGCACCGCCGCACCACCGGCACCACCCCGAGGAACCGGTGGTCATCACCCACTCCTCCGGCACCACCCGGGTGCCTGCCGCGATCGTCCACTCGCACCACGGCCTGTTCGCCGCGATCCGCGCGGTCCGCCTCACCGAGTCCCGGCCGTACGGCGAGGTGCGGGAGATGTCCGCGCTGCCGGCCGCGCACGCCGCCGGCATCATCACGCTCAACCAGGCGCTCTGCAACGGCTACCAGCTGCTGTGCCTGTCCGCGCAGGGCGGCCCGTTCGAGCGCAGCGCGGAGACGATCCTGGACGCGATCGAGCGGTGGCGTCCCACCGGCGTCTTCGGCTTCGCGGTGACCTGGTCGGAACTGGCCCGGGTCGACCTGACCACGCGCGACCTCAGCTCGGTGCGCAACTGGTTCAACACCGGTGACTGCGCGCACGAGGCGCACGTACGCCGGCTGGTCGCCGTCGGCAGCCACCCCGCGTACACCCGCGACGGCATGGTCGACGTCCCCGGCTCCAAGTTCGTCGACATGCTCGGCTCCACCGAGATGGGGCACGGCGCGTTCCGGATCACCCACCGGCTGGGCAGCGACCGCTACGACCGCTGCGTCGGCAGGCCGTACCCGTTCGCCGAGATCGCGCTGCTCGACGTGGACACCGGCGAGGAGGTCCCGCCGGGGCAGGTGGGGCACGTCGGCCTGAAGTCGCCGACGCTGGCGCTCGGCTACTGGAACGACTCGGTCACCACGTACCGGACGCGGCTGGGCGGCTACTACCTGACCGGTGACCTGATGTACCGCGACGCGGCCGGCGACTACCACCACGTCGACCGGGCCAGCGACGCGGTCGACCTGGGCGGCGGCACCTGGCTGTACACCGCGCTGTCCGAGGAGCGCATCCTCCGGCACTGCCCGGACGTCCGCGACTGCACCGTCCTCGCGGCGGCGGGGGAGGACGGCACGACTGTGACCGACGTGCTGCTCCTGCTCACCGCCGACGCCGATCCGGCAGCCGACCGTACCGGCCTGGTCCGGGCCGCGCTGGGGCCGGCGGTGGCCGCGACGCTGCGCCGGGTGGTGACGGTCCCCGACGACGACGTGGTCATGGGGCCGACCGGGAAGGTCCGCAAGTTCCTGATGCGACAGCGGCTGCTGGCCGACGCCGGAGCGCCCGGCGCGGGCTGACCGGCGGGGATCGACGGTTGGCACGGCCGTGCCAGAATCCAGCCGTGTCCTACCTCCCCTCGCAGCCGTACCCGCCGATGCCCGGCGGCGTCAGCCCGCTGGTCGCCTACCCGCACCCGATCACCCCGCCGCCCGGCTGCGGCGTGCTCGTCGTCTCGGTGAACCGCGGGCCGTATCTGATCCCCGTGCCGGCGACCAGCCGCTTCAAGATCGACCGTCAGGTGGTCGCCATCCCCGGCGAGGGGACATGGCACGTCGCGGTGCCGGCCGGCGCGCACGACATCCGGTACACCGACTTCATGGGTGTCCCGATCGTCACCACGACGCTCGCGGTGCAGCCGGGGGCCGCGCACC
Organism: Micromonospora sp. WMMD1274; assembly: GCF_049179035.1. NCBI lineage: Bacteria > Bacillati > Actinomycetota > Actinomycetes > Micromonosporales > Micromonosporaceae > Micromonospora > Micromonospora sp. WMMD1274. The sequence continues at coordinate 7,319,980 of NZ_JBMHMG010000001.1, read as the reverse complement.
ACCTCGCGTTCCGCTTCGGCGGGTGGCGCAACCGGGTGTACGACGGCTACGGCACCGACGTCACCCGGTTCGGCATGTGGTCCAACTACAGCGTCATGCTGGTCCTGCTGGCCGTCGTCGGCGTGGCCTGCTGCGGGGTGCTCGGGCTGGCCGTGGGCTCGAATCCCTGATCCGGTCCGGCCGGCCGGACCGGTCGCGCGGCTAGCGCAGCGACCAGGTCTGTTTCACGTTGAACACGCAGGTCCAGGCGTTCAGCGGTGCGCCCGCGGCGTGCCCGTCGACGTCCAGGCAGCGGTCGGTGGCCCGGTTGAACAGCGACCGCCGGCCCTGGCTCTCGATCCACTCCCACTTCTGCGCCGGGTTGCCGCTGCACCACGCCGTCTGCACCGGTACGCCGTCGCGCTTCTCGCCCCAGGCCACGTCCAGGCAGAGGCCGCCCTCGACCCGGACGCTGCCGTCGGACGCGAACGTCCACCACTGGGAGCGCTCCTCCCGGCAGGCCCGCAGCACGACGCGTACGCCGTCCCCGCTGCCGCCGCTCGCGCACAGGCCGGTCTCCTTGCCGACGAGTTGCTTCGCGCCGGCCGGGCGGACCGGTGCGGCCGGCTTCTCCGGCTCCTTCGACGTGCCCGCTGCCGGCGACGACGTGGACGGGCGCGCGGCCGACGAGGCCGGCGGCTTCGGCGTCCGGGTGCCGGGCGACGGCGTGCCGGAAGTCACCGGCGTGCCCCGCAGCCGGCCGTCGAGGGCGTAGAAGTCGGTGAACTCCCGGACCGTGCGCAGGAACTCCTGCGTCCTGGCGTCGAAGTCGCCGCCGGTGTGGCGCACTTCGTCGGTCCCGTCGCGGTACGCCGCCAGCGCCAGCAGGTCCGGGTCGCCGTCGAGCGCGGCCAGTTCGCGCCGCAGCGCGCAGAGCGTGGCGCCGGCCGCCGGTACCGCCGCCTGCGGATCCCACGGCGAGGCGCCGGACGGGCCGTACGCACGCCACAGCTCGGGCCGGAACTGGGCGATGCCCTTGCGGCCGCCGTCGCCGAGCAGGTTCGGGTCGAAACCGGAGGAGGCCATCAGCTGCGCGGCGACAGCGGCCGGCGGCACCTGCGGGCACACCGAGCCGGCCCGCACCACGAGGCGGACGTACGCGGCGGGGACCGCCTTGGGCTGCCGGCGTTCGCTCTCGCGGTTCGCCGGGCCGGTCTCGGCGAAACCGTCCTGCCGGCCGTAGTAGGCGGCGTACCGGCTTGCCTCGTCGACGTACGGGACCGCCGTCGAGGGCACCCCCTCGGCGGCGCGTACCTCCTCGAACTCGGTGTGGAACGCGGCGAGCGACAGCCGCCACGGGTCGCCGGGGACGGCAGCCGCGCGCACCTGCCCGGCCAGGTCGCACATGTGGTGGGCGAGCGCGAGGATGTTGGCGGCGCTGTCGGTGCGCTGCGCGTCCGGCCACGGCGCCCAGGTCCGCCACCGCTCGTCGTCCAGCCCGGCCAGGCCCCGGCCGCCGGACGCGGTCCGCTCGGCCCGCGCGTCCAGACCCGACTCGGCCATCAGCTGCCCGGCCAGCCGCGCCGGGGTCAGCGCGGGGCAGGACCGGGCCGCGGTGCGGATCGCGGTCAGGTGCTCGGCGGAGACGGTCCGGGCGGCCGGCTCGTCGTCGCGGGCGGCGGCGACGCTCCCGCTGAGGGCGGCGACCACCAGGCTCAGCGCCGCCAGCCCGGCGGCGCCGGCGGCGACCACGCCGCGCGGGATCCGGCGCGGCCGCGGGCGCGCGCCGGGGGCATCGGGTGTCACAGGGCGGTCCTTCCGGTGATGACGTACGCCGGACGGGTGCGCGACGTCCTCGGTTCACCCGGCCGGAATCGGGTCCGACTCCGGTCCGGCCGTCATTGAACCGACCGACCGGCGAGCCGTCAAATGTGGACTGTCCGGCCCGGCCCCGCCCGCTCGCGCGCGCCGAGCAGCAGGGGCAGTGTTGATCCGGAACAGGTCCGAAAAGTTTCGGAATCCAGTCGCTTTCAATGGCGGTCGGGCGCCCTTCGCCGACATGTCGACGCTGATCGGATGCTCTTTTCCGGCAGCTGTAACGGCCGTTCAGGGCCGGACAGCGGTTACCACAACATTTCCGGAACTTGTTGACAGGATGAACCGGGGCTCCAATACTGTGGCCATCGGCGTATCTCGATTGACGTCGATGTCCGACCACCACCCGTGGCGCGGCTGTCGCCCCGGTCCCGCCGTCCGCGGGCGGGCGAGCACCCGCGGCTCGCGCCACCGGAAGCTGGCCGCCCGCCAGCCGTCACAGGGAGGAAACCCGTCCATGAAAGACGCCCCCGTCCGTACGGGCATCCGCAGGCGCGGACGCCTCAGGATGGTCCTCGGCGGCGCCTGCGCCGTGGCGCTGATCGCCGCCGGGGCGACGGCCGTCGCGTCAGGTCCGGCCTACGCCGACACCACCGTCACGTCGAACTCCACCGGCACCAACAACGGCTACTTCTATTCCTTCTGGAAGGACAGTGGCAACGTCTCCATGACCATGGGCAACGGTGGTCAGTACAGCACCCAGTGGAGCAACATCAACAACTTCGTCGCCGGCAAGGGCTGGAACCCGGGCGGCCGCCGCACGGTCAGCTACTCCGGCAGCTTCAACCCGTCCGGCAACGCGTACCTGACGCTCTACGGCTGGACGCGCAACCCGCTCGTCGAGTACTACATCGTGGACAGCTGGGGCAGCTGGCGCCCGCCGGGCAGCGGCTACATGGGCTCGGTGTCCTCCGACGGCGGCACGTACGACATCTACCGCACCCAGCGGGTCAACGCCCCCTCGATCGAGGGCACCCGGACGTTCTACCAGTACTGGAGCGTCCGCCAGTCGAAGCGCGTGGGCGGCACCATCACCTCCGGCAACCACTTCGACGCCTGGTCGCGCTACGGCATGAACCTCGGATCGCACGACTACCAGATCCTGGCCACCGAGGGCTACCAGAGCAGCGGCAACTCCAACATCACGATCGGTGGGACCGGCGGTGGCAACCCGACCACCCCGCCGCCGAACAACGGTGGCTGCACGGTCAGCGTGAGCCGGGCCGAGGAGTGGGGCGACCGGTTCAACGTGACCTTCTCGGTCAGCGGCACCAGCAACTGGGTGGTCAACATCCAGACCCAGGGCGGGCAGAGCCTGCAGAACAGCTGGAACGCCTCGATCAGCGGCACCAGCGGCACGCTCACCGCGCGCCCGAACGGCAACGGCAACAACTTCGGCATCACGCTCTACAAGAACGGCAACAGCAACACACCGACGGCGAGCTGTTCCGCCGCCTGAGCCCTTCTCCGGGGAGGGGGTGCCGCGCGCAAGGCGTGCGGCACCCCCGTTTTCGTGCGCCCGGACCCTGCTGGTGTGACGGCCGACACACCTGGGCAAAAACTTGATTCATTCCAAAAGACCGGACTAAGGTCGTCGCATGACGGCCGACTTCGAGACGCAGCTCCGGGCGGTCTCGTTGCGGGTGACCCGGCCCCGCGTGGCGGTGCTGGCCGCGCTGCGCGACCACCCGCACGTCGACACCGACGCGGTGATCGCCCTGGTCCGCGCCGAGCAGCCCACCGTGTCCCACCAGGCGGTCTACGATGTGCTCCGGGCACTCACCGACGCCGGGCTGATCCGGCGCATCCAGCCGGCCGGCGCCACGGCCCGCTACGAGTCGCGGGTGGGAGACAACCACCACCACGTCGTGTGCCGTTCCTGCGGCGCCATCGCCGACGTCGAGTGCGCCGTCGGCCGCGCCCCCTGTCTCACCGCCTCCGACGACCACGGCTTCGTGGTGGACGAGGCGGAGGTCGTCTACTGGGGCACCTGTCCCGGTTGCGCGGCCGACCGTACCGCCCAGCGATCCGCCAGTTCGGAAGGAAACAGATGAGCGACACCCAGGACAACCGGCCCGTCAGCCCGCAGGGCGTGGACGCCAAGGAGGCGGCCGGCTGCCCGGTCGCGCACGACTCCGTGACCGCGCACGGCAGCGAGAGCGAGAACCCGGCGATCGACTCGCCGACCCCGAAGACCGGCGGTCGTCCGCGCAGCAACCGCGACTGGTGGCCCAACCAGCTCGACCTGTCGGTGCTGCACGCCCACTCCTCCAAGGGCAACCCGCTGGGCCCGGAGTTCAGCTACGCCAGGGAGTTCGCCAAGCTCGACGTCGAGGCGCTCAAGCGGGACATCACCGAGGTCCTCACCACCTCGCAGGACTGGTGGCCGGCCGACTTCGGCCACTACGGCGGTCTGATGATCCGGATGAGCTGGCACGCCGCGGGCACCTACCGCATCGAGGACGGCCGCGGTGGCGCCGGCGACGGCGGGCAGCGGTTCGCCCCGCTGAACAGCTGGCCGGACAACGCCAACCTGGACAAGGCCCGCCGGCTGCTCTGGCCGGTCAAGCAGAAGTACGGCCAGAAGATCTCCTGGGCCGACCTGCTGGTGCTCGCCGGCAACGTGGCCCTGGAGTCGATGGGCTTCAAGACCTTCGGCTTCGGTTTCGGCCGTGAGGACGTCTGGGAGCCGGAGGAGATCTTCTGGGGCCCCGAGGACGCCTGGCTCGGCGACGAGCGCTACGCCTCCGAGAAGGAGATGGTGGCCGGCGTCGGCGCCACCGAGATGGGCCTGATCTACGTCAACCCGGAGGGCCCGCGCGGCAACGCCGACCCGCTCGCCGCGGCGCACTTCATCCGCGAGACGTTCCGCCGGATGGCGATGAACGACGAGGAGACCGTCGCGCTGATCGCCGGCGGCCACACCTTCGGCAAGACCCACGGCGCCGGCCCCGCCGACGGCCACGTCGGCCCCGAGCCGGAGGCCGCGCCGCTGGAGTCGCAGGGCCTGGGCTGGCTGAGCACGTACGGCGAGGGCAAGGGCGGCGACACGATCACCAGCGGTCTCGAGGTGACCTGGACCGACCGCCCGACGCAGTGGAGCAACCGGTTCTTCGAGATCCTCTTCGGCTACGAGTGGGAGCTGACCACCAGCCCCGGTGGCGCCAAGCAGTGGGTCGCCAAGGACGCCGAGGCGATCATCCCGGACGCCCACGACCCGTCGAAGAAGCACCGGCCGACGATGCTGACGACCGACCTGTCGCTGCGGGTCGACCCGGCGTACGAGAAGATCTCGCGCCGGTTCCTGGAGAACCCGGACGAGTTCGCGCTGGCGTTCGCCAAGGCCTGGTACAAGCTGCTGCACCGCGACATGGGCCCGGTCAGCCGCTTCCTCGGCCCGTGGGTGCCCGAGGCCCAGCTCTGGCAGGACCCGGTGCCGGCCGTCGCGCACGAGCTGGTGAACGACGCCGACGTCGCCGCGCTCAAGGCGAAGGTGCTGGAGTCCGGCCTCACCACCGCCCAGCTGGTCTCCACCGCGTGGGCCTCGGCCGCGAGCTACCGCTCCACCGACAAGCGCGGTGGCGCCAACGGCGCGCGGATCCGGCTGGAGCCGCAGCGCAACTGGGAGGTCAACCAGCCGGAGCAGCTCGCCACCGTGCTGAGCACCCTGGAGGGCATCCAGCAGGAGTTCAACGCGGCCGGCGGCGCCCAGATCTCGCTCGCCGACCTGATCGTGCTGGCCGGCTCGGCCGCTGTCGAGCAGGCGGCGCGGGACGCCGGCGTCGAGGTGACGGTGCCGTTCCACGCGGGTCGTACCGACGCCACGCAGGAGCAGACCGACGTCGAGTCGTTCCGGGTGATGGAGCCGCGCGCCGACGGGTTCCGCAACTACCTGCGGCCGGGCGAGAAGACCCAGCCGGAGGTGCTGCTCATCGACCGCGCGTACATGTTGAACCTGACCGCGCCGGAGATGACCGTGCTGGTCGGCGGCCTGCGCGCGCTCGGCAACAACGTCGGCGGCGCCGCGCACGGCGTGCTCACCGACCGGCCCGGCGTGCTCACCAACGACTTCTTCGTCAACCTGCTCTCCCCGGGCACCCGGTGGAAGGCGGCGGAGTCCGAGGAGCACGTGTACGAGATCCGGGACCTGGCGACCGACCAGGTGAAGTGGACCGCCACCGCGGTCGACCTCATCTTCGGCTCCAACTCGCAGCTGCGGGCGTTGGCCGAGGTCTACGCCAGCGACGACGCGCGGGAGAAGTTCGTCCGCGACTTCGTGGCCGCCTGGACGAAGGTCATGGAGCTGGACCGCTTCGACCTGGCCTGATCCGCCGTACCTCCCCGAGCCCCGGTCCGTCGCGCCGCGACGGGCCGGGGCTCGCCCGCGTCCGGCTCAGCCCCGGCGCTCCCTGTTCCCCCGGGTGATCACGCTGAACTGGCCCTGGGATTCCATCCGCACCTCCTTGACCTGGTCCAGGCGCTCGACCCCGTGCTGGCGGAGCTGGCTGAACAGCTCGTCCTCGGTGATCAGCTCCCGGCGCATGTTGCGGTGCAGGATGCGGCCGTCGCGGACGAGCAGCAGGGGACCGGGGTTGACCAGGCGCGCGACCACGGGCCAGCGGTAGGACAGCACGTCGAGCAGGTACGCCCATCCGATGATCACGGTGACCAGCAGCACGCCGTCGGTGATGGACCGGTAGTCGTCGGCCATCGCGTCCTGCGCCGCGTCGGCGATCAGCACGATCACCAGCAGGTCGGTCACGCCGGTGCTGCCGCTCTCCCGCTTGAGCAGCACGCGCAGCAGGACGAAGATCGTCAGGTAGACGACGCTGCCCCGCAGCGCGATCTCCCACAGCGGGGTGTCGGGGATCAGCAGCTGCCGCCAGTCGCCCACGCCCGCTCCTACCCGGAACCCGCCGTCCCACACCAGGGGCGGTCACTGGTCGCCGTGGTTGCCCTCCCAGTGCCCGCCGAGGGCGGGGGTGTCGGCGCGGATCGCGGTGTGGTTGCCGTCCAGGTCGTTCTCGACCACCCGGCAGTTCAGACAACTTCCGCGCTCGGTGATCCAGATGCCGGCGGTCTGCGTGCCGGAGCCGCTGTCCCGGATCAGGTTCCCACGTACCGTGACCGAGTCGCAGGTGGCGTTCAGCGTGACACCGGCCCGGTTCGGTGGCGGGCCCGGCAGCTCGTACGGGGTGCCGGGAGCGGGGATGTCGGCGCTCCAGGCGCTGGCGACGCCCGGCCGGTTCGACGCGAGCACGAGCGTGGTCCCGTCGTTGCTGGCGACCACCGCGAAGCGCCGCCCGACGCGGAGCACCTTGCCCCGGTGGCCGTCCTCCGGCCAGGTCGCCCGCTGGTCGACGAGCGTGTTCTCGGTGTAGCGCACCGACTCACCGCCGCCGGTGGCGGCCGGGGCGCACTGGCGGCCGTTGTTGCGGATGCGGTTGTTGATGATCACCGCGTCGCGCAGCGGCCGGTCCGACCGGATCCCGTCGAGGCTGTTGCCCCAGATGTCGTTGCTCTCGATGACGATCTCCTCGGCGGTGGCCCGGTTGCCCTCGCCGAGATCCTGGTGGTGGTAGCCGTAGCGGCCGTTGCCGGTGATCCGGTTGCCCCGCACGGTGTACGGGCCCCGGGTGTTGCCGATGTTCACCCCGTCGCGCATGTTGCCGTCGATCAGGCAGTCGGTGAGCAGGCCGCCCCGGCCGGGCACACCCGTGGTGCCCTTCGCCGAGACCTGGAAGCCGGCCTCCAGGTTGCCGACCATGCTGCACCCGGTGACGATCAGGCCGTCGGCGCCCCAGTCGGAGATGCCGAACCGGTTGCCCTCGGCGTGGCAGCCGATGATCCGGATGCCACGCGGCTGGGGCCGGTCCGCGTGCTGCATCTCGACGAAGATCCCGTTCGTGGCGTTGCCGACGGCCGTGCAGTCGGCGATGATCAGCCGCTCGACCGGCCCCCACCCGCCGATGCCGATGCCGATACCGGCGCCGCCCATCTCCAGGCCGTCGTCCATCCGGCCGCACTCCAGCACGCGGACGCTCTCGATCACGGTGTCCTGGAGGAAGTCGCATCCGAACCCGGTCGCGGCGGTGTGGTGGATGAACAGGTTGCGGAACGTCCCGCCGGTCACGTACTGCAACCCCAGCCCTTTCGCCAGCGGGTTGTAGTCGGTCGACGCGACGCCGGAGCCGTCGATCTCGAAATCGGCGAACGTGCAGTGGGCGAGGTGCCGGTCCGGGCTCGCCCCGTGCTGCTCGACGGTGTGGAACGCCAGCGGGACCGGCTGCGCCCGGTTGCCCTCGTTGCTCAGCACGAACCGGGTCACGCCCGGCCCGGCGCCGATCAGCGACACGCCGCTGCGCCAGACGGTGGCGGCGTCGCGGACGGCGTACACCCCGGGTGGGCAGTAGATCACCCGGGCCCGGCCGTCGGCGTCGTACGCGTCCCCGAGCCGGTCGACGAGCGCGGCGAGCGCCGGCTGGTCGTTCGTCACCCCGTCGCCGGTCAGGCCGTGTTCCCGGGCGTCGCACAGCAGCGGCGCACCGGCCACGGCGTACCGGCGGACACCGGCTGTGGTCACGGCATCTCCCTCGGGCCGGGACGGCGCGCACGGGCACGGCGGGTGAGCCGTCCGTGAGCGGGATCTACCGACACGGTACGTGCCGGCGGCCCGCGGCAGGCCCGGATCGGCTCACGTCGCAGTCGCCGCCCGCAAACGTTGGAAAATCTGCTCGGAAGTTGCGGGCATCCCGCAAAGCGGTTCGCCGCGTCCCGCGCAGCGGGAATCGCGACCGGTGGCAGGCCGCTCGGTCCAGCGTGGATCTCCGCTGGTAGCCGCGAATCCGGACCGCTTCCTGTTGCCTGCTGGTTTCGAAAACTTTGCCGCAAGCTATTGCAAAGACTTTCATGGATGGCGCATCGTGTTCGTCACCCGGGACGGCCGCCCCACCCCGCTCACCCTTTCGAACCCACGGAAGAGGTCCCCCAGCCATGCAATCCGTCAGGCCACACCCCCGTGGCCGCGCCGGTCGCCTGCTGCTCGCCGCCGCGCTCGTCGCGGCCGGCGGCACGGTCGCCGTCGCCGCTGCCACCACCGTCCCCGCCCCCGCCCGCGCCGCCGTCGCGCTCAACGACAGCGAGGTCACCGCCAACCTCTGGGAATGGAACTGGACCTCGGTGGCCGCCGCCTGCACCGACCAGCTCGGACCGGCCGGATACGGCGCGGTGCAGGTGGCGCCGCCACAGGAGTCGGTGAAGCTACCCGCCAGCGCCGACGGTGCGTACCCCTGGTACGAGGTGTACCAACCGGTCTCCTACAAGCTGGACAGCCGGTTCGGCAACCGCCAGCAGTTCGCCGCCATGGTCACCGCGTGCCACGACGCCGGGGTGCGCGTCTACGTCGACGCGGTGGTCAACCACATGGCCGGCACCAACAACCCGGCCGGTACGCGCGGCTACGCCGGCACCGAGTTCTCCGGCTACAGCTACCCGGCCGTGCCGTACGGCAACGGCGACTTCCACCGCCCCGGCGACAACTGCCCGACCGGCGGCACGATCAGCGACTGGAACAACGAGTCCCAGGTGACCAGCTGCGAGCTGCTGTCGCTGTCGGACCTCTACACCGAGAAGGAAGCGGTCCGGAACAAGATCGCGGCGTACCTCAACGATCTGATCGGGCTCGGCGTCGACGGCTTCCGGGTCGACGCGGTCAAGCACATCCGCAAGGACGACTTCGCGGCCGTCCTCGGCAAGCTGAACGACACCGTTGCCGAGGGCCGGCGGCCCTACGTCGCGCAGGAGATCTTCGACGGGGCGAGCAACCCGGCGTTGCAGGCCCGCGCGTACATCGGCAACGGCGACGTGCTCGACTTCGCGTACGCCAAGGGCATCCGCTCGGCGTTCCAGGGCTCGATCTCGGCGCTGGCGAACGTGCCGAGCTGGAACCTCGACGCGCCGAGCGCCAACGTCTTCTCCATGGTCACCAACCACGACCTGGAGCGCGACGGCGTGGTGCTGTCGTACAAGAACGGCACCGACTACGTGCTGGCCAACTACTTCGCGCTGGCCTACCCGCACGGCAAACCGTCGGTCTACGACAGCTTCACCTGGTCCAACCGCAACCAGTCCCCGCCGCACGACGGCACCGGACGGGTCACCACCACGGTCTGCGGCGCCGCCTGGAACTGCCTGAGCCGGACCACGGGCGTCAAGGGCATGGTCGGCTGGGCCAACGCCGCCCGGCCGGTGAAGACCGTCTCGGACTTCACCACGGTGAACAGCAACGTGATCGGCTTCCACCGGGGCGACCGGGCATGGATCGGCATCAACGACTCCGGCTCCGCCACCACCGCCACCTTCGTCACCGGGCTCGCCGACGGCCGGTACTGCGACGTCATCTCCGGCGTCGCCACCGGCAGCGGCTGCACCGGCTCCACGGTGACCGTGTCCGGCGGCCGGGCCACAGTGACCGTCCCGGCCAACGACGCGGTCGCGATCCACGTGAACGCCCGGCCGGGCGCGAGCCCGTCCCCGACCGCCTCGCCGACCACGTCGCCGACGGCCTCGCCGACCGCGTCCCCCACGGTCAGCCCGGGTGACCGGATCGCCACGACGTTCACCGTCGCCGCGAACCTGGCCGCCGGGCAGGACGTCTACGTCGTCGGCAGCATCCCCGAGCTGGGCTCGTGGACGCCCGCGAACGGCGTCAAGCTCGCCGCGCAGGGCGGCGGCACCTACCGGGCCACCGTCAGCCTGCCCCGGTCCACCGGCCTGGAGTTCAAGTTCGTCAAGCTGACCGCCGCCGGTGCCGTCACCTGGGAGTCCGGCGCGAACCGGACGTTCACCACCCCCGCGACCGGCACGTACACGGTGACCGAGACGTTCCGCGGTGACACAGTCACCACGGCGGTCGCCACCACGTTCTCCGTCACCGCGACCACCGTCTACGGGCAGAACGTGTTCGTCGTCGGCAACATACCGGCGCTGGGTGGCTGGAACCCGGCCGCCGCCGTCGCGCTCTCGTCCGCCGCCTACCCGGTCTGGCGGGCCACCGTCGACCTGCCCGCGAACACCGCCGTCGAGTACAAGTACGTCAAGAAGAACCCGGACGGCACGGTGATCTGGGAGTCCGGCGCGAACCGGACGCTCACCACGCCGGCCGGCGGCACCCGGGCCGTCAGCGACACCTGGCGCTGACGATCGTGCGGCCCGTCCCCCTCACCCCTGGGGACGGGCCGCATCCGGTCAGGTCCGGACCCGGGCCTCGGCCTCCGACGCGGTGATGACGTCTTCGCGGCCTCCGCCCCGGGCCGCTGTCAGCGCGGCGGCCAGGCACACCACGGCGGCGACCACCAGTGGGGGCCGCCCGCCGACGGCTACCGCCGCCGACCCGAGCGGGATGGCGAGCGTGATCGGACCGAACATCGCCGTGTTCGCCGTCCCGGCGACCCGCCCGAGCATCGCCGGTGGCGTGCACGTCTGCACGGCGGTGACCGCCGCGACGAGCGTCCACGGCAGACCCACACCGGCCACCACCGAGGCGGCCACGGTGCCCGGCCACCACGGCAGGCAGCGCCCCAGACAGCCGGCGGCGAACAGGACCGCACCCGCGACGCCGACCGCGATCTCGCCGTGGCGACGGGCGAGCCGGCCGACCACGAGCCCGGCGAGCAGCGACCCGGCGCCCTGCGCGCTGGCGAGCACACCGAGGAACGTCGAGGGCAGCGCCAGGTCCGTCACCACCACGTCGTACAGCGCCGCGGTGGTGAAGCCGGACATCGCGATGGACACCGCCGCGAGCGTCACGGGTACGCGTACCGCCCGCCGGGCCAGGAGCGCGGCGAGTCCGTCCCGCACTCCCGCCGGGCGTGCGGCCGGGGGAGCGGGGACGGTCCGGGTCAGGCGCAAGGCGCCGTACAGGGCGGCCGCGAGCACCGGTACGGCGGCGGCGAGCACCGCGACGACGTGCCCGCCCCGCCACGCGTACAGGCCCGCCCCGGCCAGCGGCGCCACCAGCTTCATGCCCTCCTGCGCGCTCGACCGCCAGCCGTTGACGTCGGCCAGCCGGGCCGGGGGGAGCGCGGCGGGCAGCAACGCGGTCTCGCCGGCGTCGACGAGCACGTAGCCGACGCCGTAGGCGAGCGAGACGGCGTAGATCAGCCACGCCTGGCCGGGCCCCCGTACCGCCAGCAGGCTCAGCAACGCGGCGGCGAGCGCGAGGTCGACGCCGATCACCAGCCGGCGCCGGGGCACCCGGTCGAGCAGGCCGCCGAGCCACGGTCCGGCCAGCGTCGGCGCGTAGACGCAGAGACCGGCCAGCGCGGCGAGCCCGGTGGAGCCGGTGAGATCGAGGATCCAGATGCCGGAGACCAGGGCCATGGCGCTGCCGCCGAGGCCGGACAGCAGCGAGACGGCCACGAACAGGAACGCGTTGCGGCGCATGAGTCCCCCGAGGGTTGAGCCTGGAGGACTCATCCTCGGGAGTTGAGTCAGGGTGCGGCAATGGCTTCCGCGTGCGTCAATGTTCCGTTGACAGTACTGCCGTGATGCGGCGGGCGGCGTCGCCTACCGGCGCGGGCAGCCGGCGCCCGGCCCCGGCCAGATCGCCGGCGAGGTGCGTGGCCAGCGCGTACAGCGGCCCTGCCGGTGCGTCGAGCGCGAGCAGGCAGGTGCGGCGCGTCAACGCCGCGCGGGGGAAACGGCCGTCCCAGGAGCGGTCCGTCCCGATCCAGCGGTGCAGGTCGGCGACTGCGGCTCGGAGCGCCGGCACGTCGGGGGAGGCGGCCGGGTCGAGCGCGGCCAGGCGGCCCCGCCGGGCCGCCACGAGGCGTTGCCGGCGCTGCTCGGCGGCCTGCCGGCTGCCCAGGCCGAGCGCCCGCGCGATCTCGGCCCAGGTGGCGCCGTCGTGTCGGGCCCGGTCGATCAGGTCGAGTTCGCGGTCGTCCAGCCGGGCCCGGGCCGCGACGATCTCGGACAGGCGGGCCAGGCTCACCCGTCAACGCTACATTGACACCCCTGCGTCGGGCGTCAGTCCTCCGGGACGCCCGGGCCCACCTCGCCGCGCGCCAGGTGCTCGGCGTTGCGGTCGGCCTCGCTCTCCGCGTTCTCCGCCCCGGCACCCGGATCCCGGGTACGCCGCCCCTCGGCGTCCTGGAACACCTGCCCGCGCTCGAGCGCGCCCTCCTGCTGTCGCTGGAACTGCTGCGGATCAGTCATGACCGTCAGGTGCCCCGGCGGCCGCGCGGCAAACCGGTGCGTCAGCGCGGCGGCGCGACGTACAGGCCCGTCCGGCAGCCGGTCTCGCCCGGTTCCAGCCAGATCCGGTCGTACCCGGGGGATTCGATCTTCCCGGCCGGCGTGCGGACGAGCAGCAGGCAGTCCCGTTCGGCCGGTACACCGACGGCGGCGACGAGCGCGCCCTCGTGCACCGTCGTGTCGACGGTGATCCAGTCCTGCGGGAAGGCCGCCCGCACGGCGCCCGCCAGCGTTTCCGGGGTGGCGGTGCGCAGCACGGCGGTCAGCCGCTGCCGCCCGTCCTCGGGCACCCTCGGCACCGGCGCGGCGGTGGGCGGCGGGGGAGCGGGGCCGCTCGGACAGTCGATCTCGTGGTACGTCGTGTAGCGGTAGAGCTCGAACTCGTACCGGTAGCAGCGGGCGGCCTCACCGGCGGTGTTGCTCGCGCCGCCGATCGACACCGGCGGCTGCTCCGGCACCGTCACCACGAACCGCACGTCGACTGTGGCCCGCTCGTCCCCGGCGGTGCGGCCGGACCAGGCCAGCGCCTCCCGCCGGACCGTCGCACCACCGCCAGACGCGGCGTCCCGCGGCTCCCGGACGATCTCGGCCGCCGCGATCGACCCGGCGTTGCGTACCCGGTTGCGGTGCCCCAGCTCCGTGTTGAGCTGCTTCGCCTCCACGGCCGCGGCGTCGCGCGCCAGCGTGTCGCCGCTCTCCTCGCCGATCCCCTTCCCGCATCCGGCCGACGCGACGAGGAGCACCGCGAGCGTCCACCGGATCCCCCGGTGACGGGACGGAGGGTTCGGCCCGGTGGCGCTGAGTGTCCGGCTCACCGCGCCGACGGTACCGGCGAACCGGGCGCCGCGCCGCCCCGTACGCGGGGGCCGTTGGTCCCGGGTCCGACAGGCCCTCGGCCCTGCGACCCGGGCCCGCCCACGCGGCATGCTGGGGTTGCCCGGCGTGGGCGGCGACGACATGGAGGACGATGTGGTGATCAACGGCGGGCCCGCTACAGCGACGACGCCCACCGAGATCTCTCCGGCTCCCGCGACCGGGCTCGGCTCGGCCGAGGCGGCCGCCCGGCTGCGCGCCGAGGGGCCGAACACCGTGGCCGCGCCGCGCAAGCGCGGGTTGGCCGGCCGGGTGTTCCGCCAGCTCACCGACCCGCTGGTGGCGCTCCTGCTGGCCGCCGCCGTGGTGACCACGCTGCTGCGCGACTACCCGGACACCGCCGTGATCGTGCTGGTCGTCCTGATCAACACGGCGATCGGCGTGGTGCAGGAGGTACGCGCCGACCGGGCCGTCGCCGCGCTGGACCGGCTCGCCGCACCGACCGCGCGCGTGGTCCGCGACGGCCGTGACCTCGTGCTGCCCGCCGCCGACCTGGTCCGCGGCGACCTGGTCCGGCTGGAAGCCGGCGACGTGGTGCCCGCCGACCTGGACCTCACCGACGCGGTACGCCTCAGCCTCGACGAGTCGGCGCTGACCGGCGAGTCGGTGCCGGTGGCCCGGGTCGCGGGGGAGGAGGTCAGCGCGGGCACGGTGGTCACCACCGGCCGCGCCACCGGGACCGTGGTGCGCACCGGCGCGGCGAGCGCGCTGGGCCGGATCAGCGCCCTGGTCGCGGCGACCCGGCCGGCGCCCACCCCGCTGCAACGGCGCCTGTCCTCGCTCGGCCGGGTGCTCGGCCTGACCGCCGTGGTGCTCTCCGGGCTGGTCTTCGCCATCGGCGTGCTCGACGGGCGGCCGGTCACGCAGATGGCGGTCACCGCCGTCAGCCTCGTGGTGGCGGCCGTGCCGGAGTCGCTGCCCGCCGTCGTCACGCTCGCGCTCGCCCTCGGCGCGCGCCGGATGGCCGGCAGCCGGGCCATCCCCCGCCGGCTGCACGCCGTGGAGACCCTCGGCTCGGTCACCGTGATCGCCTCCGACAAGACCGGCACGCTCACCGAGGGCCGGATGGCGGTGCAGTACGCCGTCGTCCCCGGCGACGACCGCTACGCCGTCACCGGCACCGGCTACGCGCCCGACGGCGAGGTGCACCACCGGGGCGAACCGGTGAGCGCCCCGGACGAGCTGCGCGCCCTCGCCCGCGCCGGGCTGCTCTGCAACGACGCCACGGTGACGCCGCCGACCGACGAGCGGCCGGAGTGGACCGCGATCGGTGACCCGCTGGAGGCGGCGCTGGTCACGTTCGGCGCCCGCTGCGGGCTGGACCCGGACACCACCCGCGACGCCTGGCCCCGCGTGGCGGAGGCGCCGTTCGACCAGGACCTGCGCCGGATGACCACGGTGCACCGCCGCTGCGACGGGCGCTACCTGGTGGTCTGCAAGGGCGCGCCGGAGAACCTGCTGGCCGCGCCGCTGGTGGACGCCGACGCCGGGGAACTGGCCGAGCTGACCGACGCCGCGCACCGGCTCGCCACCGAAGGGCTGCGGGTGCTGGCGGTGGCCTCGGCGGTGGTCGACACCCCGCCGGACCCGGCCCGGCCGGCCGGCCTGCGCCCGCTGGGCCTGGTCGCGGTCGGCGACCCGCTGCGCGCGGCGGCACCCGGCATCGCCGCGGGCTTCGAGGAGGCCGGCATCCGGCTGGTCCTCATCACCGGCGACCACCCGGCGACCGCCGCCGCCATCGGCGGGCGGCTCGGGCTCTGGCGCGACGGCGACCCGCTGGCCAACGGCGACGACGGCGACCCCGGCCGCGCCCACCCCGAGACCCGGGTGTACGCGCGGACCCAGCCGGAACAGAAGCTCGACATCATCGCCGGCCTGCAGACCCAGGGGCACGTGGTCGCGATGACCGGCGACGGCGTCAACGACGCCCCGGCGCTGCGCCGCGCGGACATCGGCGTGGCCATGGGCGGCGGCACCGAGGTGGCCCGGCAGGCCTCCGACCTGGTGCTCGTCGACGACGACCTGACCACCGTGGCGACCGCCATCGGCGAGGGCCGCCGGATCTACGACAACATCCGCCGGTTCCTGCGGTACGCCCTCGCCGGTGGCGTCGCCGAGATCGCGGTGATGCTGCTCGGCCCGCTGTTCGGCCTGCCGGTGCCGCTGCTGCCGGCGCAGATCCTCTGGATCAACCTGCTCACCCACGGCGTACCCGGTGTGGCGCTCGGCGCGGAGCCGGCCGAGCCGGGCACGCTGCGCCGGCCGCCCCGCTCGCCGCAGGAGTCGGTGCTCGGCGGCGGCCTGGGCCGGGACGTGCTGGTCACCGGCGGGCTGATCGCCGCGGCGACGCTGGGCGCCGGGGTGTGGGCCGCGGCGGCCGACCGGCCGTGGCAGTCGGTGGTGTTCGTGGTGCTGGGCCTGGCCCAGCTCGGCGTGGCGCTGGCGGTCCGCGCGATCCGTACCCCGGGCTCCCGCGAGCGCAACCTCGCGCTGCCGGTGGCGGTCGCGATCTCCGCTGTGCTCCAGGTGGCGGGTGTGCTGCTGCCGCCGCTGCGCGAGCTGCTCGGCACGTCCCCGCTCAGCGCGCTCGACCTGCTCGCCTGCGCCGCGATCGGCGTGCTGCCCGGGCTGGTGCTGCGGCTGACCCGCCGCTTCCGCGGGAGCAACGCCCCGCGGGCCGGGACCAACGACCCCCACGCCGGGACCGCCGGCCCTGCCGGGCCGGCCGCCGGACGGGCAGGCTGAGGACGAGTGAAGGAGGACGTCATGACGATCCACTCGCAGGCCCCCGTCGTGGTGGGCGTGGACGGCTCCGCCGCGTCGCTGGACGCGGTCCGGGTGGCCGCCCGCGAGGCCGCCGACCGGAACCGGCCGCTGCAGGTGGTGCACGCGTTCATCTGGCCGCTGACCCGCGCGCCGCTCACTCCGGCCCCGGGTGCGCCCGCCGGCGCCGGCCTGCGCAACCAGGCCGAACGGGTTGTCGCCGAGGCGGTCGCCGAGGTCGGCAAGGTCGCCCCGGAGGTGCCGGTCACCGGCGTGGTGGTCGACGGCGCGCCGGCGGCGGTGCTGGTCGCCGAGTCCCGCGAGGCGGCGCTGATCGTGCTCGGTCACCGCGGGCTGGGCGGGTTCGCCGGCCTGCTGATCGGCTCGGTCACGCTCCAGGTGTCGGCCCGCGCGCACTGCCCGGTGCTGGTGACACGCGGCGAGGCGCGCGCCGACGGCCCGGTCGTGGTCGGTGTGGACGGCTCCGAGCTGTCCACCGCGGCGGTCGGGTTCGCGTACCAGGAGGCCGCCCGCCGGGGCGCGTCGCTGATCGTGGTGCACGCCTGGCTGTACCCCGTTCCGATCGGCCCCGGCGACATCCTTCCGCTGGTGTACGACCCCGAGGCCTTCGCCGAGGAGTCCCGGCGGGTCGTCGCCGAGTCGATCGCCGGATGGGCCGAGCGTTACCCGGACGTGCCGGTGCGGCAGCGGTCGATCCGCGGCGCCCCGGCCCGGGTGCTGGTGGAGGAGTCGAAGGACGCCCAGCTGGTGGTGGTCGGCGCGCACGGCCGTGGCGCCCTGGGCGGGCTGCTGCTCGGCTCGGTCAGCCACGCGGTGCTGCACCACGCCCACTCGCCGCTGGTGATCGTCCGCGACGGCGCCTGACGCCGCGACGGCGCCTGACGCCGCGACGGCGCCTGACGCCGCGACGGCGCCTGACGCCGCGACGGCGCCTGACGCCGCGACGGCGTCAGGCGCTGCGGACCGTGGTGAGGTCGGCCAGCCCGGAGATGGTCAGCAGCGGCTCCAGCAGCGGGCCCGCGATCAGCGTGATCCGGTCGGCGTGCGGGAACAACGCGGCCAGCCCGGCGCTGTCCAGGTACTCCACCTTGGTGAGGTCCACGACCAGAGGCTCACCATCGGGGCGTACCGCTTCGGCCAGCGCGTCGGCGAAGGTGGACGCGTTGCTCATGTCGATCTCGCCGACGGCGGCCAGCACGCGGGCGCCGTCGGGACTGTCGCTCGTCGTCAGGGTCAGAGACGTGCTCATGGCGTGATCCTCGCCTGCATGTCGACTGTGGTGCCGGTGGCCCCCGGGGTGACGCTGATGTCGTCCATCAGCGCGCGCATGAGCACGAGTCCCCGGCCGCGGTGCGGGTCGGGGGGCCGGTTCCGGTCTCGCCACCGGCCGCTGTCGGTGACGCTCAGGCGCAGGTTGCCGGCCGTGGCGGCGGCGCGCAGCCGGATCCGCCCGCCCGGATCGTCGCGGTGCCCGTGCTCGATCGCGTTGGCGCACGCCTCCCCGGCCGCCACCAGGATGTTGTAGGCGTGGGCCGGGGCAAGCCCGCAGCGGTCCAGCCATCCCCGCAGCACTGTGCGGACCTCGGCCAGCCGGGTCGACTCGGCCGGGAACTCCAGCTCCAGCGGCCCGGGGTGGCGGTAGAGCAGCAGCGCCACGTCGTCGTGATAGCCGCCGTCCGGGGTGAGTCGTTCCATGATCTCGGTCGCCAGGATCTCGACCGGCGCGTGGTGTCCCTGCTGGATGGCGTCGGTGGCGCGGGCGATGCCGGCCGTGATCGGCTGGCGGCGGCGTTCCACCAGGCCGTCGGTGTAGAGCATCAGGGTGGCGCGTGGGGGCACCGTCGCCTCCGCCTCCGGGCGTTCCTGGCCCGGGCGTACGGCAAGTGGCCGGGACCGGCCGTATTGCAGCAGCTCGGGAGTGCCGTCGGCGCGGACCACGATGGCCGGCGGGTGGCCGGCGCTGGAGTAGCGCATCAGGCCGGTGGCCGGGTCCAGCACACCGCAGAAGACGGTGGCGCAGGAGGCGCCGGGCAGTAGCGCGGCGAACCGGTCCAGGGCCACGAGCGTGCGGGCCGGGCTCGGGTCCTGCAACAGCAGGGCGCGGCAGGCGCTGCGCAGCTGCCCCATCACCGTCGCGGCCTGGAGGCCGTGGCCCACGCAGTCGCCGACCACGATGCCGATGCGCCCGTCCGGCAGCTCGACGGTGTCGTACCAGTCGCCGCCGACCTTGAGCGGCATCGCGGCGGGGGAGTACCGGACCGCGAAGCCGGCGGGCAGCTGCGCCGGACCGAGGATGGCCCGTTGCAGGGCCAGCGCGGTCTCCCGCTGCTGGTCGATCTGGTGCACCCGGTGCAGCCCCTGGCCGATGTGGCCGGCCAGCAGCGCCAGCAGGGTCTGGTCCTGTTCGGTGAAGGGCCGCTTCTCGCCCAGGTCGATCCAGAGCGCCATGGTGCCGTACGGGTGCTCGACGGCGATCCCGGCGCCGTGCGTACGCGTCGCCACCGGCGTCAGCAGCGGGGTGTCCCGCAGCGCGAGCAACGCCTGCCGGCGCTCCTGCGGCAACGTTTCCCAGCGTGCCGCCGGGTCGGTGGCGGTCACCTCGGGGGCGGGCAGGTCGCCGAAGACGGCGGTGAGCACACCGGCGGCCCGCCACAGCTTGCGCAGTTCGTCCAGCACCCCGAGCAGCGCGTCGGTGAGGTCGTCCGCCTGCGACAGCCGCATGCTGAGCCCGGCCAGGGCGGTCTCCCGCTGCACGGCGTAGTGCTCGGCGGTCACGTCGCGGAACGTGCCGACGATCATCCGGCGGCCGCTGTCCGGGTCGTCGACCTGGTTGAACGCGGCCGAGATCCAGATCCGGTGCCCGTCGCGGTGGGTGACCGGCACGGTGTACGTGCCCCGCGTCTGCCCCACGAGCGTCGAGAACGCGGCCGCCACCCGGCGGTGCGCCTCGGGCTCGGCCTCCCGGTCCGGCCACCACGGGTGCACCGCCGGGTACGGCAGCCCTTCGGTGCCGTAGCCGA
Organism: Micromonospora sp. WMMD1274; assembly: GCF_049179035.1. Classification (NCBI taxonomy): domain Bacteria; kingdom Bacillati; phylum Actinomycetota; class Actinomycetes; order Micromonosporales; family Micromonosporaceae; genus Micromonospora; species Micromonospora sp. WMMD1274. The sequence continues at coordinate 7,300,193 of NZ_JBMHMG010000001.1, read as the reverse complement.
GGATGCCGGTGAACGCCGCGTTGATCTCGACGACCGCGCCGTCCTCGTCGCAGACGAAGAACGCCTCCTGCAACGAGTCGACGAGTGCGGTACGCCAGCGGGCGTGGTGGTTGCGCAGCCGGGCCAGCTCCACGTTCGCGCGTACGCGGGCCAGCAGCTCGGCGGCCGGGAACGGCTTGACCAGGTAGTCGTCGGCGCCGGCCTCCAGCCCTTCGATCGAGGCCTCCTGACCGGCGCGGGCGGACAGCAGCAGCACCGGAGTGCCGGCCGTGCGCTGGTCGGCGCGCAGCGCGGCCACCAGTTGCAGGCCGTCGAGCCGGGGCATCATCACGTCGCTGACCACCAGGTCGGGGGTGTGCGCGCGGGCGGCGTCCAGCGCGGCCCGCCCGTCGGCGACCGCCTGCACCTCGTGCCCGGCCGAGCGCAGCAGCCGGGTGAGGTACTCCCGCATGTCGGCGTTGTCGTCGGCCACCAGGACGCGGGCCGGCGCCCCGCCGGGCAGTGGCTGCACCGGCCCGTCAGCCTGGGTGTCCCCGCCGACGGCGTCGCCCGGGTCGGCGGGCAGCCAGCGCAGCGCCTCCTGCACGAACGGCTCGGCCGACGCCGGCGTCCGGCCGCTGCCCGCCGGGGCGAGCGCGTCGGCGGGCAGGTGCGCGGTGCCGAACGGCAACCGGATCGTGAAGGTGGTTCCCCGGCCCACCGCGCTGTCCGCGTCGATGTCGCCGCCGTGCAGCATGACCAGCTCCTTGACCAGAGCGAGGCCGATCCCGCTGCCCTCGTCGGAACGGGAGCGGGCGTTCTCGATGCGGTGGAACCGCTCGAACAGGCGCGGCATCTCGTCGGCGGGGACGCCGATGCCGGTGTCGGAGATCCGCAGCACCGCCGAGTCGCCCTCGTCGCGCAGCTCCACCCGGATCGTGCCGTCGAAGGTGAACTTCAGCGCGTTGCTGAGCAGGTTCAGCACCACCTTCTCCCACATGCCGCGGTCCAGGTGCACCGGCTCGGACAGCGGCGGGCAGTCCACCTCGAAGGAGAGGCCGGCCCGTTCGATCGCCGACCGGAAGACGCTCGCCAGGTCGGCGGTCACCGCGGCCAGGTCCACCGGCTCGTAGCGGGCCTGCATCCGCCCGGCCTCGATCCGGGAGAAGTCGAGCAGGCTGTTGACCAGCTTGCCCAGGCGCAGCCCGTTGCGGCGGATCACGTCCAGCTCGGCGCGGACCCGCTCGTCGGCGCCCTGCATCCGGCCGCGCAGCTCGTCCAGCGGGCCCATGATCAGGGTGAGCGGGGTGCGGAACTCGTGGCTGATGTTGGAGAAGAACGCGGTCTTCGCGCGGTCCAGCTCGGCGAGCTCCTCGGCCCGCCGCTGCTGCGCCTGGTAGCTGCGGGCGCTGGCGATGCCGGTGGCCAGATGCCCGGCGGTCAGCTCGACGAAGCCGCGGTACCCGTCGTCCAGCGCCCGGTAGCGGTTCAGCCCGGCGACCAGGAACCCGTACGGCGCCCCGCCCTGCTGCCGCAGCGGCATCAGGAGCGCCTCGGTCGGCGCGGCGGGCCAGACACCCGCCGGCAGGTCCGTGAAGGCCGGGCCGTCGAGCGCGACCCGCACCGAATCGCCCTCGGTCAGGGCGCCGGCCGGCCACGGGGCGGCCGGGTCGCCGGGGGACAGCGTGGCCGGGGCCGCCGGGTGGTCCGCCGCCAGCCCGGTCGCCTCCACCAGCCGGGCACCGCCGTCGTCGTCGTACAGGTAGGTGAGGGTGAACGGCAGGTCCTGCGGGTTGCGCGCAAGCTGGCGGCTGACGAACGCGAGCGTCTCCTGCTCGGTGCGGATGACGCTCGGGTCCGAGCCGAGGTCGCGCAGCGTGGCCATCCGCCGCTCACCGATGACCCGCTCGGTGTCCTCGCTGACCACGCAGAGCATCCCGACCAGGCTGCCGTCGTCGGCGCGCAACGGGCTGTAGGAGAACGTGTGGTACGTCTCCTCGCGGTAGCCGGCCCGCTCCAGGAACAGCAGCAGCCCCTCGTCCCAGGTCGCCTCGCCGGTGCGCAGGACGGTGTCGACGCGGGGGCCGATGTCGTCCCAGATCTCCGCCCACACCTCGTTCGCCGGACGCCCCAGCGCCCACGGGTACTTGCGGCCGAGCGTGTCCCGCCGGTAGGCGGCGTTGCAGAAGAAGGTGAGCTGCGGCCCCCAGGCCATCCACATCGGGAACCGGGAGGACAGCAGGATCCGCACCGCGGTCCGCAGGCTCTGCGGCCAGGTGTCCGGCGGGCCCAGTGGGTGCGCCGACCAGTCGATCCGCGCCAGGTCCGGCCCGATCTCACCGTCGACGGCGAAGACGTCGGCACGCGTACGCGGGTCGGTGTCAGCGCCGCTCATCGCACGAGTCTCCCCCACCCCACCCGATCCCGCTCGTCCGGGCCGCGTCGCACCGCGGCCCCGTGGTCGCTTCTTGCCCCGTGGCGCCCCCGGCACTCCACCCGGGGCGGGGAGATCTGACTCACGTGACGGCGGCGGGTCAGGGCAGGGAGACGTGACGACCGCAAAACGAAAGGCAAGGAGACAGATCTCCTCGCCACTATCAACATATATCGCACCCCGGGTCTTGCCGCAAGGCCCCGGTCGTGCCGCACAATCATCGGCCGATGCGGGTTGAGCTGCGAAAACGGGGGCACGGCATGACCGGACGGTACGTGTGGGAACTGCACGAGGTCGACGAGACGCGGATCGGCGCGGTCGGCGGCAAGGGCGCGCATCTGGGGGCGCTGACGCGGATCGACGGGGTGCGCGTACCTCCTGGTTTCTGCGTCACGACGGACGCCTTCCGGCTGGTGGCGCGGGCGCCGTCGCTGGCCGGCCCGCTGGAGCGGCTAGCCGGCGCGGACGCGGACGACCCGGCGGCGATCCGGACGGCCGCCGCCGAGGTCCGTCGCGCCGTCGAGCGGACCGCGCTGCCCGCCGACGTGGCGGCGGCGGTCACCGGCGCGCTGTCCCGGCTCGGTCCGGACGCGGCGTACGCGGTGCGGTCCAGCGCGACGGCGGAGGACCTGCCGACCGCCTCGTTCGCGGGCCAGCAGGACACCTACCTGAACGTGGTGGGCACGGCCGAGGTGCTGCGGCACGTCAGCCGCTGCTGGGCCTCGCTGTTCACCGACCGGGCGGTGACCTACCGGCGGCGCCACGGCATCGACGACCGAGCCGTGGACATGGCCGTGGTGGTGCAGCGGATGGTCTTCCCGGACGCGGCCGGGGTCATGTTCACCGCCGACCCGGTCACCGGGAACCGGACGGTGGTGTCGGTGGAGGCCGGCTTCGGTCTCGGCGAGGCCCTGGTCTCCGGACTGGTGAACCCGGACGTCTTCACGGTGCGCGACGGCGCGGTGGTGGGCCGGGCGATCGGCGCGAAGTCACGGGCGGTGCACGCGGCGCCCGGCGGCGGCACCCGGGAGACTCCCGTCGACCCGGCGCGGCAGGCGTCTGCCGCGCTGACCGACGCGCAGGCGGTACGCCTCGCCGCGCTGGGCCGGCGGATCGAGGCGCGCTTCGGCCGACCGCAGGACATCGAGTGGGCCGTGACCGGGGACGACGTCCACATCCTGCAGAGCCGGCCGATCACCACGCTGTTCCCGGTGCCGGCGGCCGCCGCCGACGGGCGGTTCCACGTCTACCTGTCGGTCGGCCACCAGCAGATGATGACCGACGCCATGAAGCCGCTGGGCCTGTCGATGTGGCGGCTCACCGCCATGGCGCCGATGCACGAGGCGGGCAGCCGGTTGTTCGTCGACGCCACGCCGCACCTGTCCACCCCGGCGGGCCGTACCGCGTTCCTGGGCATGATCGGCCGGGCCGACCCGCTCACCCGGGACGCGCTGGAGACGGTCCTCGCCCGCGACGTCCTGCCGGTCGCGCCGGACCCGGCCCCGGCCGGCCCGCCCGCGGGCGGGCCGCCACAGCCGGTCGACACCGACCCGGCGATCGTCGCCACGCTCGTCGAGCGCAGCCAGGCGTCCGTCGCCGCCCTGCGCCGCGACATCAGCACCCGGTCCGGACCCGAGCTGTTCGACTTCCTGACCGAGGCGTTCGCCGAGCACAAGCGGGTGCTCACCGATCCGCTGAGCGGTCAGGCGATCATGGCGGGGATGCAGGCCACCTGGTGGCTCAACGACAAGCTGGGGGAGTGGCTCGGCGAGCGCGACGCGGCCGACACGCTCACGCTGTCCGCGCCCGGCAACGTCACCTCCGAGATGGGGCTCGCGCTGCTCGACGTGGCCGACGTGATCCGCGCGTACCCCGAGGTGGTGGCGTTCCTGCGGGAGGTCGCCGACGACGGGTTCCTGGACGACCTGCCGAAGCTGCCGGGCGGCCCGGAGGCGCGCGAGGCCATCGAGGGCTACCTCGACCGGTACGGCATGCGCTGCGTCGGCGAGATCGACATCACCCGGCCGAGGTGGAGCGAACGCCCGGCCACGCTGGTGCCGCTGATCCTGGACAACGTCCGCAACTTCGCCCCGGGCGCCGCCGCGCGCCGCTTCGCGCAGGGCCGGGAGCGGGCCGAGGCGAAGGCACGGGAGGTGCTCGACCGCCTGCGCGCGCTGCCCGACGGTGAGCGCAAGGCCGCCGAGACGCAGGCGATGATCGAGCGGGTACGGACGTTCGTCGGCTACCGGGAGTACCCGAAGTACGACATCGTGAGCCGCTACGCCGTCTACAAGCAGGCGCTCATGGCCGAGGCCGGCCGGCTCGCCCGCGCCGGTGTGCTCGCCGCCGCCGAGGACGTCTTCCACCTGACGTTCGACGAGTTCCGCGAGGTCGCGGCCACGGGCCGGGTCGACGCCGGGCTGATCCGCGGGCGCCGGGAGGAGTTCCGGGCGCACCAGGCGCTCACTCCGCCCCGGGTCCTCACCTCCGAGGGCGAGGCGATCAACGGCTCGTACCGGCGCGACGACGCTCCCGCCGGCGCCCTGGTCGGGCTGCCGGTCTCGGCCGGCGTCGTCGAGGGACGGGCGCGGGTCGTGACGGACCTGGCCGGCGCCGACCTGGAGCCGGGCGACATCCTCGTCACCGCGCACACCGACCCGAGCTGGACGCCGCTGTTCGTGGGCGCCGCGGGCCTGGTGACGGAGGTGGGCGGCCTGATGACGCACGGCGCGGTGATCGCCCGGGAGTACGGCCTGCCGGCCGTGGTGGCGGTGCCGGACGCGACCCGGCTGATCCGCGACGGCGGGCGGATCCGGGTGCACGGCAGCGACGGGTACGTGGAGCTGCTGTCCTGACCGGCGCGGCATGCTCGATGATGGAGGTTCGGCGAGCGGGAGGGCACGATGCGGATCGGGGAGCTGTCGGCGCGTACCGGGGTCAGTGCCCGGTCCATCCGGTACTACGAGCAGCAGGGCCTGCTCGCCGCCATGCGTACCGCGAGCGGGCAGCGGGTCTTCGCCGAGTCGGCGGTGGACCGGGTCCGGCTCATCCAGCGGCTGTTCGACGCCGGCCTGAGCAGCCGCAGGATGGCCGAGCTGCTGCCCTGCGTGACCGATCCGGAGATCCGCACCTCGTGGCTCACCGACCGGCTGCGGGAGGAGCGGACCCGGATGACCGCGGAGATGGCACGGCTCGCGCACGCCGTCGCGGTGCTCGACGACGTGGTGTCCGACATGAGCGTGACCGAGGACACCCGGGATCCGGCCGCCTGAGCGCTTGCCCTTGACACCGGTGTCAACTCCTAGCGTCGGGTCATGAACGCGACCCTGGACACCGCATCGCCGGTGGCGCCGCTGCTGGCACCCGTCACCGTCGCCGGACTGTCGTTGCCGTCCCGCTTCGTGATGGCGCCGATGACCCGTAACCGCGCGCCGGGCGGCGTGCCGACGCCGGAGATGGCCGACTACTACCGGCGCCGCGCCGCGGCGGGCATCGGCCTCGTCGTCACCGAGGGCGTGCTGGTCGACCATCCCAGCGCCGGGCACGAGGACACGGTGCCCCGGATGACCGCCGGCGCCGTGGAGGCCGGCTGGCGGGGGGTGGTCGAGGCGGTGCACGCCGCCGGCGGCCGGATCGCCGCGCAGCTGTGGCACCTGGGCAGCCTGCGCGAGCCGGTGGACGGCCGTCCGGCGTGGACCCCCTCGGGGGTACGCGAGCCGGGTCGCCCGGCGCCGCACGCGATGACCGCAGCGGACGCGGACGTGCTGCTGGCGGCGTACGCGGACGCGGCACGGGTCGCGGTGCGGGCCGGGTTCGACGCGATCGAGATCCACGCCGCGCACGGTTACCTGCTGGACGAGTTCCTGTGGCCGTACACGAACCGCCGGACCGACGCGTTCGGCGGCTCACCGGCGCGGCGGGCGGCGTTCCCGGCGGCCGTGGTGCGTGCGGTACGCGCGCAGGTCCCGGCGCGTCACCCGGTGATCGTGCGGTTCTCCCAGTTCAAGGAGCGGGCGTTCGACGCGCGGATCGCCGAGAGCCCGGCCGAGCTGGCGCAGATCCTCACCGCGTTCGCCGAGGCCGGCGCGGACGTCCTGCACGCCTCGCAACGTCGCTTCTGGCAGCCCGTGTTCCCCGGCTCGGCGCTGAACCTGGCCGGATGGGCGAAGCGTCTCACCGGTCTGCCGTCGATCACCGTGGGCTCGGTCGGGCTGCGGCGGGACTTCCTGCGCCCGGACGGTCCGGAGTCGGTGGCAGGCCTGACCGCGCGGCTGGCGGACGGGGAGTTCGACCTGGTGGCGCTCGGTCGCGCGCTGCTCGGCAACCCGGCGTGGGTGACGCACGCCGCCGCCGGACGGCTGGGTGAGATCGCCGACTACCGCAAGGCGCACGAGGACGTGTACCCCTAGGACCGGGGTGCCCGCAGGGGTTGACGCCGGGGGATGTTATCGCTCACAGTCGATGGCAGGGCACGAGCGCCGCAAGGCTCACCGGGCGAGCCGCGCTGGTCGTACCTCGACACCACCGCCACCGGACGCGGGGGTCGAGGAGTCGCACCACCACCATCGCGCAACCCCCGGAAGAGGAATCCGCATGAGACGAAAGAGAGCCTTGCTGACCACCGGCATCCTGGCCGGCGCGCTCGCCGCCGGGATGGCGGTGGCCCTGGCGCCGGCCGCGAGCGCCGGCACCACGCTGCGCGCGGCGGCAGCCGAGAAGGGCCGCTACTTCGGCGCCGCTGTCGCCACCGGCAAGCTGTCCGACAACACGTACGCCACGGTGCTGAACCGCGAGTTCAACTCCGTGGTGGCCGAGAACGAGATGAAGTGGGACGCCACCGAGCCGCAGCAGGGGCGGTTCAGCTACGGCGGCGGCGACCGGCTGGTCAGTCACGCCCGCGCGAACGGGATGTCGGTGCGCGGGCACGCGCTGCTCTGGCACCAGCAGCAGCCGTCGTGGGCGCAGGGCCTGTCCGGCAGCGCGCTGCGCAACGCCGCGATCAACCACGTCACCCAGGTCGCCACCCACTTCCGAGGGCAGATCTACGCCTGGGACGTGGTGAACGAGGCGTTCGCCGACGGCGGCAGCGGCGGGCGTCGCGACTCGAACCTGCAGCGCACCGGCAACGACTGGATCGAGGCCGCGTTCCGGGCGGCCCGCGCCGCGGACCCGGGCGCGAAGCTCTGCTACAACGACTACAACACCGACGGCATCAACGCGAAGTCGACGGGCATCTACAACATGGTGCGCGACTTCAAGTCGCGTGGCGTGCCGATCGACTGCGTCGGCTTCCAGTCGCACCTGGGCACCACGCTTCCCGGTGACTACCAGGCCAACCTCCAGCGCTTCGCGGACCTGGGCGTGGAGGTGCAGATCACCGAGCTGGACGTGATGACCGGCGGCAACCAGGCGAACATCTACGCCGCCGTCACCCGCGCCTGCCTGGCGGTGTCGCGCTGCACCGGCATCACGGTGTGGGGCGTGCGGGACTGCGACTCGTGGCGCGGCTCGGACAACGCGCTGCTGTTCGACTGCTCGGGCAACAAGAAGGCGGCGTACAACGCCGTGCTGGACGCGCTCAACGCGGGCGGGAACAACCCGCCGCCGACCACGACTCCGCCGCCGAACAACCCGACCACGCCGCCGCCGGGTCAGGGCGGGTGTACGGCATCGGTGACGCTGAACTCCTGGACCGGTGGCTTCGTCGCCAACGTGAAGGTGACAGCCGGCTCGTCGGGCACCCGGGGATGGACTGTCACCATGACGCTGCCGGGCGGCGCGAGCATCACCAACACCTGGAGTGCCACCGCGAGCGGTAACAGCGGCACGGTGCGGTTCACCAACGTCGACTACAACGGCCAGCTGGGCGCCGGTCAGAGCACCGAGTTCGGGTTCCAGGGCAACGGCAGCGGATCGGGCATGACGCCCACCTGCTCCGCGACCTGAGCCGGGCCACCGCGGGGGCGGTGCGCCGTCGCCCCCGCGGTGCCCCGCCACGCCGTCCCGTCCGACCTGGACTGCCGTCTCTGTTACGAGAAAGAGACATGCGCATTTCGCGCGATTGGTTGACGGGGCAACTTGTGAGCGTTAACACTCCCCGTGAGGGTTACCTGTGTCACAGGGACCGCCACGACAGGGAGGACGCTCGTGCGCAGACGACTTCTGGCCGCACTCAGCGGTGCCGCGCTCGCGATCAGCCTGGCCGCCTGCAGCGGCGAGGGCGCGGGAGGCGGCGGAGACACCAGCTCGGCCAAGCCCGGCGACCTGACGATCGGCGTCTCGATGCCGACGCAGACCTCGGAACGGTGGATCGCCGACGGCAACTCGGTGAAGGAGAAGCTCCAGGCGAAGGGCTACAAGGTCGACCTCCAGTACGCCGGGGACGACATCCCGACCCAGTCGCAGCAGATCGACCAGATGATCACCCAGGGCGCGGACGTGCTGGTCATCGCCCCGATCGACGGCACCGCGCTCAGCGGCCAGCTCCAGGCCGCCGCGGCGGCGAAGATCCCGGTCATCTCCTACGACCGGCTCATCCGCAACAGCCCGAACGTCAGCTTCTACGTCAGCTTCGACAACTACAAGGTCGGCGTGGCGCAGGCCAACGCGCTCCTGGTCGGGCTCGGCCTGCTCACCAAGGACGGCGCCAAGGGCACCGCGACCGGCCCGTTCAACGTGGAGCTGTTCGCCGGCTCGCTCGACGACAACAACGCCGGGTTCTTCTTCAACGGCGCGATGGACACGCTCAAGCCGTACTTCGACGCCGGGACGCTGAAGGTCAAGTCCGGGCAGACCAAGATCGAGCAGGCCGCCATCCTGCGCTGGCAGCAGGAGACCGCGCAGAAGCGGATGGAGGACCTGCTCACCTCCAGCTACAACGACGGCAGCAAGGTCGACGGCGTGCTCTCGCCGTTCGACGGCCTGTCCCGGGGCATCATCACCGCGCTGCAGAACGCCGGCTACCGCGGCGGCGCCAAGAAGATGCCGGTGGTGACCGGCCAGGACGCCGAGGTCGCCTCGGTCAAGCTCATCAACGACGGCGTGCAGAGCTCGACGGTGTTCAAGGACACCCGGCTGCTGGCCGAACAGGCGGTCATCGCCGCCGAGGCGTTCCTGCGCAAGGAGGAGCCGAAGGCCAACGAGACCAAGGCGTACAACAACGGCGTCAAGGTCGTGCCGGCGTTCCTGCTGCCGGTGCAGACCGTCTACAAGGAGGACATCAAGTCCGTCCTGATCGACTCCGGCTACCTGACCGAGCAGGAGGTCGCCGCGGGCCGGGCCGGCTGACCCGCGGCGACGGGCCCGGCGGCCACCCGCGCCACCGGGCCCGTCCGCTCCGGACACCACGACCACGAGCAGGACGGATACCCATGAGCGATCACATCCTCGAGATGCGTGGCATCACGAAGACCTTCCCGGGCGTGACCGCGCTCCAGGACGTCTCGCTCGCCGTACGGCGCGGCGAGATCCACGCGATCTGCGGTGAGAACGGCGCCGGCAAGTCCACCCTGATGAAGGTGCTGTCCGGCGTCTACCCGGCGGGCAGCTACGACGGCCAGATCGTCTTCGACGGCGAGCCGGTCGGTTTCCGGGGCATCCAGGACAGCGAGGCCCGCGGCATCGTCATCATCCACCAGGAACTCGCCCTGGTGCCGTACCTGTCGATCGCCGAGAACATCTTCCTCGGCAACGAGCGCCGCGGCCGCGGCGGGCTCATCGACTGGCACCGGACCAACGCGGAGGCCGCGGCGCTGCTGCGGTCGGTCGGGCTGCACGAGAACCCGGTCACCCCGGTCATCCAGCTCGGCGTCGGCAAGCAGCAGCTCGTGGAGATCGCCAAGGCGCTGTCCAAGAAGGTGCGGCTGCTGATCCTCGACGAGCCGACCGCGGCCCTCAACGACATCGACTCGGCGCACCTGCTGGACCTGATGCGCCGGCTGCGCGACCAGGGCATCACCTGCATCATGATCTCGCACAAGCTCGGCGAGATCACCGCCGTCGCCGACTCGACAACTGTCATCCGCGACGGCCGTACCGTCGAGACGCTGGACATGTCCGACGGCGCCGTCACCCAGGACCGGATCATCCGCGGCATGGTCGGCCGCGACCTGGCCGCCTTCTACCCGACCCGCAGCGTGACGCCCGGGGACGAGGTGCTGCGCATCGAGGACTGGTCGGTGCGCCACCCGACGCAGGACCGCCTGGTCGTCGACCGGGCCTCGCTGCACGTACGGGCCGGGGAGGTCGTCGGCATCGCCGGCCTGATGGGCGCCGGGCGCACCGAGCTGGCGATGAGCGTGTTCGGCCGGGCGTACGGCCGCGACATCAGCGGCCGGCTCTTCGTCCGGGGCCGCGAGGTACGGGCGCGGACGGTGGCCGAGGCGATCGCGAACGGCATCGCGTACGCCACCGAGGACCGCAAGCACTACGGCCTCAACCTCATCGACGACGTGCGGGGAAACATCTCGGCCGCCGCGCTCGACAAGCTGGCCCGGCGCGGCTGGATCGACGGCAACCGTGAGATCCAGGTCGCCGAGCGGGGCCGGCGCGACATGAACATCAAGGCGCCGACGGTGATGTCCGTGGTGGGCAAGCTCTCCGGCGGCAACCAGCAGAAGGTCGTGCTGGCGAAGTGGCTGTTCACCGACCCGGACGTGCTGATCCTCGACGAGCCGACCCGGGGCATCGACGTGGGCGCGAAGTTCGAGATCTACACGATCGTCAACCGGCTGGTGGCCGACGGCAAGGCCGTCGTGCTCATCTCCTCCGAACTGCCCGAGCTGCTCGGCATGTGCGACCGCATCTACACCCTGGCGGCCGGCCGGGTCACCGGGGAGATGCCGGTGGCCGAGGCCACCCAGGAGAACCTGATGGAACTCATGACCAAGGACAGGGATCTCGTCCGATGACCAGCACGAAGCCTCCCCCCGCCTCGAAGATCGCCACCCCGGACACCGGCGCGGCGGCGACCCTGCACACCGGCACCAGCGACCCGCGTGCGCTGATCCTGGGCAACCTGCGGCAGAGCGGCATCTACATCGCCCTGGTGGTGATCGTGGCGCTGTTCGCGGTCCTCACCGACGGCGTCTCGCTGAGCCCCGGCAACCTGACGAACATCGTCCTTCAGTACTCCTACATCCTGGTGCTCGCGATCGGCATGGTCATCGTGATCATCGGCGGGCACATCGACCTGTCCGTGGGATCGGTGGTGGCGCTCACCGGAGCGGTCTCGGCGGTTCTCGTCATCCGCGAGGGCATGCCCTGGTGGGCCGGCGTCCTGGCCGCGCTCGCGGTGGGCGTCGCGGTCGGCGCGTGGCACGGGCTCTGGGTCGCGTACGCCGGCATCCCGGCGTTCATCGTCACCCTGGCCGGCATGCTCCTGTTCCGTGGCCTGACGCTGCGCGTGCTGGACAACATCTCGCTGTCACCGTTCCCCGAGGAGTACCAGCGGGTCGCCGCCGGATTCCTCAACGGACTGCTGGGCGGCCAGGGCTTCGACGCCTTCACGCTGTTCATCGGCGCGTTCGCCGTGGTCGGGTACGCGGTGAGCGTGTTCCGCACCCGCGTCGCCCGGGTGCGCCACGAGCAGCCGGTGGAGTCGTTCCCGCTGTTCGTCCTGCGGATCGTGGTGGTCGGCGCCGTGGTCATGTGGTTCGCCTGGCAGCTCGCCCACGCCCGGGGCCTGCCGATCGTGCTGATCGTGCTCGCCGTGCTCGTGCTCGTCTACGGCCTGCTCACCCGCCGTACGGTGTTCGGCCGTCAGGTGTACGCGATCGGCGGCAACCTGCCCGCGGCGATGTTGTCCGGCGTACGGGTGAAGCGGGTCAACTTCTGGATCTTCGTGAACATGGGCTTCCTGTCCGCCGTGGCGGGCGTGATCTACTCGTCCCGGTCCAACGGGGCCCAGCCGGCGGCGGGCAACATGTTCGAGCTGGACGCGATCGCGGCGGCGTTCATCGGCGGCGCTGCCGTCACCGGCGGCGTCGGCACCGTGGTCGGCGCCATGGTGGGTGGCCTGATCATGGCGGTGATGAGCAACGGGATGCAGCTCATGGGCGTCGACCAGTCCGTCCAGTCGGTGGTCAAGGGCCTGGTGCTGCTCGTCGCGGTGGCGTTCGACATCTGGAACAAGCGCCGGGCCGCCGGCGCCCGGTGACGGCCGGCCGGACGCTCGCCCCTTCGTCCGGCCGACCGCCGTTCACCGGCCGCAGCCGCTCACACCCGGCTCCACCGTTGGTTGGTGTTGCCGTGGCAGGTCCAGACGATCACCCGCGTGCCGTTGGCGGTGCCCGCGTTGTCGACGTCGAGGCACAGGGACGGGAAGCGCACGTTGCTCACCGTGCCGTTGCCGTTGATCGTCCACTGCTGGTTGGTGCCGCCGTTGCAGTCCCAGATCTGCACCCGGGTGCCGGCCGTCGCGTTCGTCGGCACGTCCAGGCACTTGCCCAGCACCTGCAACGCCTGCCCGTTGGCGGTGAACTGCTGGTTGGCGTTGTTGTGGCAGTCCCAGATCAGCGTCCCGGTGCCGTTCGCGGTGCCGGCGTTGTCGACGTCGAGGCACCGGCCGGACGACTCGCTGCGCAGCCGGAACGTGGTCGGGACCGGCGGCGGGGTGGTGGTGCCGCCGCCGCTGACCCGGTAGACCACCGTGCCGTGCGCCGGGACGCTGGCGGAGATCGCGCCGCTGCTGCTGGAGGTGGCGTCGGTCCAGGCGTCGCGCAACGTGAACGAGCTGCCGCTCTTGCCGACCGCCGCCGCCGTGGTGGAGACCGTGGTGGTCGAGCTGCCCTGGTTGAACAGGGCGACCGCCACGTCGCCGTTGGCCAGCGGCTTGGCCAGCACCCGCCGGGTGCCGTCGAAGGAGACCTGGACCGCCTGGCGGCCGAGCGTGTCCTGGTTGATCGCGACCAGGTTCGCGTTGCGCAGGATCGCCAGCGTGGCCGCGCTCGCCGACCGTACGTCGTTGCCCATCATCAGCGGCGCCGCGAGCATCGACCAGAGCGCGAAGTGGCTGCGCATCTCGGTGTCGTTCATGCCACCGTTGCCCACCTCGAGCATGTCCGGGTCGTTGAACCCGCCGGGGGCGGCGTACCCGGCCAGCGGCACCGTGACGTCGACGATGTTCTGGATGCCCATCGGGTAGCCGTTGGTCTGGCCGGTGTTCCAGGCGTTGGTGATGTCCTCGGTGGTCCGCCAGAGGTTCGCCACGTCGCTCCAGTTGCGCTGCGGCCCGGTCTTGGCGTGGTAGCTGTTGGGGTTGATGCTGTAGACGATCGGCCGGCCGGTGGACGCCAGCGCGTCGCGCATGATGCCGAACCGCGCCACCTGGTCGTTGATCGTCCCGGTGCCGGAGCACCAGTCGTACTTGAGGTAGTCCACGCCCCAGGCGGCGAACTGCCGCGCGTCCTGGTACTCGTGGTTGAGGCTGCCGGTGGCGCCGGGGAACGCGCCGCCGACCTGGGCGCAGGTCTTGTCCAGCGGCACCTGGTAGATGCCGAACAGCAGGCCGCGGGCGTGCAGGTAGTCACCGAGCGACTTCATCCCGCTGGGGAACCGCTGCGGGTGCGCCTGGAGGTTGCCCTGCGCGTCCCGGTTCGGGTTGAACCAGCAGTCGTCCACGACGACGTACTTGTATCCGAGGTCGCGCAGGCCGTTGGCGACGATCGCGTCGGCGGTCTGGCGGATGAGCGTCTCGTTGATGTTGCAGCCGAAGGTGTTCCAGGTGTTCCACCCCATCGGCGGGGTCCGGGCGACGCCGTTGTCCAGCGCCCGGGCGGGGCGTGGGGCCACGGCCTGGTCGGTGACTGTGGCAGCGAGCGCCACCGCCGCGACACCCAGGACGGCGAGCGTCCGTCGGGTCCATTTGCGCACTGCGTCCTCCTCGGTGGCCGGGCGCCGTCCGTGCCGGCGCCCGGAGGGGAGCGGCCCGCCGGTCGCACGGCGTCGCCCGTGGTCCAGGGGACGGATGCGGCACGGCAGTTCCAGCGGCCGGTCGGTGCCGGCGGGCGCTCGTGGGTGGTGGGGTTCCGGCGGTCGACGGGGTCGCCGTCCGTCGCCGCCCGGCTGCGGCGCCGGGGTTTCCCGGACAGCGGCGCCACAGTGTGTGGGGATGGCGAAATGTTATCGCTGACATCAAACACTGTAAATAGGCTCACCACCTTCGGGTGGCCTGCGGCGACCGGCTGCCGAGGGCGTCGTCGCGAGAAAAAGGGCCGCTGAGCGGCCCTCTGAGCGGTCCGCGGCGGCGTCCGAGGGCTCGGGTCAGGGGTGGCGGAAGTGCCGAGAGATTTTCCGGAAGTTCCATCGATTGTTGTCGCTAACAGGCCGTCGGTCCGGGGTCTGGCCGCGCCGTCGGCGTGGATCTCTGGGCCGGCGGCCGGGCCGGTCCGTGCGGGGCGGCGGACGCCGGTTCCGGGCGCCGCCGCTCGTTACGCAGCTGTTGCTTGGACGTGTCTTGACGGATGTATATGTGAGCGCTAACACTAACTCCGTGACACGGCGGAGGTGCAAATGAGCGAAGTGGACGCGTCCGACCGGTACGTGATCGGCGTCGACTTCGGCACGCTGTCCGGGCGGGCACTGGTGGTCCGCGTCCGTGACGGCGCCGAACTGGGTACGGCGGTGCACGAGTACCGGCGCGGGGTCATCGAGACCGCGCTTCCCGACGGCGGCCCGGCGCTGCCCCCGGACTGGGCCCTGCAGGACCCCGACGACTACCGCGACGTGCTGCGCCACGCGGTGCCGGCCGCGCTCGCCGAGGCCGGCGTGGACCCGTCCCGGGTGGTGGGCATCGGCATCGACTTCACCGCCTGCACCGTGCTCCCGACGCTCGCCGACGGCACGCCGCTGTGCGAGATCCCGCAGTTGCGCGACCGGCCGCACGCCTGGGTGAAGCTCTGGAAGCACCACGCCGCGCAGCCGCACGCCGACCGGATCAACGCGCTGGCGGCCGAACGCGGCGAGCCGTGGCTCGGCCGCTACGGCGGCAAGATCTCCGCGGAGTGGCAGTTCGCCAAGGGCCTGCAGATCCTGGAGGAGGACCCGGAGGTCTACCGCCGGGCCGAGCGCTTCATCGAGGCCGCCGACTGGATCGTGTGGCAGCTGTGCGGCGCCGAGACGCGCAACGTCTGCACCGCCGGCTACAAGGGCATCCGGCAGGACGACCACTACCCGTCGGCCGACTACCTGGCCGCGCTCGCCCCCGGCTTCGCCGACTTCGTGACCAAGCTGGACGGTCCGCTGCTGCCGCTGGGCGCGCGGGCCGGCTCGCTCAGCGCCCGCGCCGCCGCCTGGACCGGGCTGCCCGAGGGCATCGCGGTCGCGGCCGGCAACGTCGACGCGCACGTCACCGCCGCCGCGGCCCAGGCGTTGCGGCCCGGCCGGCTGGTCGCCATCATGGGCACCTCCACCTGCCACGTCCTCAACGGCACGCACCCGGCCGAGGTGCCGGGCATGTGCGGTGTCGTCGACGGCGGCATCAGCCCCGGCGCCTGGGGCTTCGAGGCCGGGCAGAGCGGCGTGGGGGACATCTTCGGCTGGTTCGTACGCCACGCCGCCCCGGCCGGTTTCGACTCGCACGAGCAGCTCACCGAGGCCGCCGCCGCCCAGCCGGTCGGCGCGCACGGGCTGGTGGCGCTGGACTGGTGGAACGGCAACCGGTCCCTGCTGGTCAATCACGACCTCAGCGGGATGGTCGTCGGGCTGACGCTCGCCACCCGGCCGCCGGACGTCTACCGGGCGCTGCTGGAGGCCACCGCGTACGGCACCCGGATGATCGTCGAGGCGTTCGCGCAGGCCGGCGTGCCGGTCGACGACCTGGTGGTGGCCGGTGGACTCACCTCCAACCGGCTGCTCATGCAGATCTACGCCGACGTCACGAACCGGCCGCTGAGCATCATCGGCTCCGCCCAGGGCCCGGCGCTCGGCTCGGCCATCCACGCGGCGGTGGCCGCCGGGGCGTACCCGACGATCCACGAGGCGTCCGCCGCGATGGGGCGCATCGACGAGGCCGTCTACCGGCCCGTACCGGAGAACGTGCGCGCCTACGACGCCCTGTACGCCGAGTACCGCGCGTTGCACGACCACTTCGGTCGCGGCGCGAACGACGTCATGCTCCGCCTGCGGGCGATCCGCAACGCGGCCGTCGACGCCGCCGCGGACCGCGCCCCCGCGACCCTGGAGGTGGTCGGATGAACACCGAGGTGACCCGCCAGGTGGCCGCGCTGCGCGAGACGGTGGCCCGCCTGCACCGCGAGCTGACCCGCTACGACCTGGTGGCCTGGACCGCCGGCAACGTCTCGGCCCGCGTACCCGGTCAGGAGCTGATGGTCATCAAGCCCAGCGGGGTCGACTACGACGACCTGACCGCCGAGGCCATGGTGGTCTGCGACCTCAACGGCACGGTCGTCGACGGCGACGGCGCCCCGTCCAGCGACACCGCCGCGCACGCCTACGTCTACCGCGCGATGCCCGAGGTCGGCGGCGTCGTGCACACGCACAGCGGATACGCCACCGCCTGGGCGGCCCGCGGCGAGGCGATCCCGTGCTGGCTGACCGCGCAGGCCGACGAGTTCGGCGGGGAGATCCCGATCGGGCCGTTCGCGCTGATCGGCGGCGACGACATCGGCAAGGGCATCGTCAGCACGCTGTCCGGGCACCGATCACCCGCGGTGCTCATGCGCAACCACGGCGTCTTCACCATCGGCCGCGACGCCCGGGCGGCGGTCAAGGCCGCGGTGATGTGCGAGGACGTCGCCCGTACCGCACACCTGGCCCGCGCGCTCGGGCAGCCGGTGCCGATCGCGCCGGCCGACATCGACTCGCTCTACGACCGCTACCAGAACGTGTACGGCCAACGCCCGCCGGCGCCCTGACCCCGGACAGCGCCGCGCACCCCCCCACCACCACACCCGGGCCGCGCCGGTTCCCACCGGTCGCGCGCCCGGAACATCCAACCCCGGAGGAGAATCGATGAGAAGCAGGAGCACGGCACGCACGGTCATAGCGGCCTTCGCCGGCGTGCTGCTCGCCGCCAGCATGGCCGCGTGCGGCAACAGCGACACCGGCGGCGGTTCCGGCGACGGCAACGACAAGATCGTCCTGGGCTTCTCCCAGGTGGGCGCCGAGAGTGGCTGGCGTACCGCCAACACCACCTCGATCAAGGAGGCGGCGGCCGAGGCGGGCATCGAGCTGAAGTTCGACGACGCCCAGCAGAAGCAGGAGAACCAGATCAAGGCGATCCGCAACTTCATCCAGCAGAAGGTCGACGTGATCGCCTTCTCGCCGGTGGTGGAGTCGGGCTGGGACACCGTGCTCAAGGAGGCCAAGGACGCCAAGATCCCGGTGATCCTGACCGACCGCGCCGTCGACTCGGCCGACAAGTCGCTCTACAAGACGTTCCTCGGCTCGGACTTCGTCAAGGAGGGCCGCCTCGCCGGCGAGTGGCTGGTGGAGCAGAAGAAGGCGGCGTCCGGCCCGGTCACCATCGTGGAGCTTCAGGGCACCACCGGCTCGGCGCCGGCCAACGACCGGAAGAAGGGCTTCGCCGAGGCCATCGCCGCCAACCCCAACCTGAAGATCGTCGCCTCCCAGTCCGGTGACTTCACCCGCGCCGGCGGCAAGCAGGTGATGGAGCAGTTCCTCAAGGCCAACCCGAAGATCGACGTGCTCTTCGCGCACAACGACGACATGGGCCTGGGCGCGCTCGAGGCGATCACCGCGGCCGGCAAGACGCCCGGCAAGGACATCACCATCATCACCGTCGACGCGGTGAAGGACGGCATGCAGGCCCTCGCGGACGGCAAGTTCAACTTCATCGCCGAGTGCAGCCCGCTGCTCGGCCCGCAGCTGATGGACCTGGTCAAGAAGGTCAAGGCCGGCGAGGAGGTGCCCGCCCGGATCGAGACCGAGGAGACCACGTTCACCCAGGAGCAGGCCAAGGAGGCACTGCCCAACCGCAAGTACTGAGTCACCCCGGGGGTCGCCGTCGCAACCGACGGCGGCCC
The DNA here is from genome assembly GCF_049179035.1 of Micromonospora sp. WMMD1274. Classification (NCBI taxonomy): domain Bacteria; kingdom Bacillati; phylum Actinomycetota; class Actinomycetes; order Micromonosporales; family Micromonosporaceae; genus Micromonospora; species Micromonospora sp. WMMD1274. Next base: position 7,281,776 of record NZ_JBMHMG010000001.1, on the reverse strand, counting down.
CCGTACCACCACCGTCGAAGAAGAGGTCCGATGGGATGACGGGTAACCGTCCGGTCCTGACCATGACCGGCATCAGCAAGACCTTCCCCGGGGTCCGCGCGCTGCACGACGTCGACTTCCGGCTGTTCCCGGGCGAGGTCCACGCCCTGATGGGCGAGAACGGCGCCGGCAAGTCCACCCTGATCAAGGTGTTGACCGGCGTCTACGGGACCGACGCGGGCGTCGTCACGCTCGACGGCGAGCAGGTCTCGTTCACCGGTCCGATGCAGGCCGCCGCGGCCGGTGTCAGCACCGTCTACCAGGAGGTCAACCTCTGCACCAACCTGTCGGTGGCGGAGAACGTCTTCATCGGCCGGGAACCCCGCCGCTTCGGCGCGGTGCGCTGGGGCGAGATGCGCCGCCGGGCCCGCGACCTGCTGGCCCGGCTCGACCTCGACCTCGACGTCTCCGCGCCGCTCGGCTCGTACTCGCTGGCGGTGCAGCAGATGGTCGCCATCGCCCGGGCGATCGACGTGCGGGCGCGGGTGCTGATCCTGGACGAGCCGACGTCCAGCCTGGACGCCGGCGAGGTGGCGCAGCTGTTCCGGATCATGCGGCAGCTGCGTGACGAGGGGATCGCGATCCTGTTCGTCACCCACTTCCTCGACCAGGTCTACGGCATCGCCGACCGGATCACCGTGCTGCGCAACGGCCGGCTCGTGGGGGAGTACCGCACCGAGGAGCTGCCGCAGTTCAGCCTGGTCGAGAAGATGATCGGGCAGGAGCTGGACGTGCTGGAGCGGCTCGACGAGCAGCAGAAGCGCGCCACCGTCGACGCCGGTGACGAGGCCCCGCTCGTGGACGCCGCCGAGCTGGGCCGGCGCGGCGCGGTCGCCCCGTTCAGCCTGCGCATCCACGCCGGTGAGGTGGTCGGCCTGGCCGGCCTGCTCGGCTCCGGCCGCACCGAGGTGGCACGGCTGATCTTCGGCGCGGACCGGGCCGACCACGGCCAGGTCCGGCTCGACGGCGGCCGGGCGCCGGTGCGCAACCCGATCCAGGCCATCGGCCAGGGCGTCGGGTTCTGCTCGGAGAACCGCCGGGCCGAGGGCATCGTCCCGGAACTCACGGTCCGGGAGAACATGATCCTGGCGATGCAGGCCGCGCGCGGCTGGCTGCGGCCGATCCCGCGCCGCCGCCAGGACGAGCTGGTCCGCAAGTACGTCGAGGCGCTGAGCATCCGCCCGGCCAACCCGGAGCTGCCGGTGCGCAACCTCTCCGGCGGCAACCAGCAGAAGGTGCTGCTGGCCCGCTGGCTGATCACCGAGCCGCGCCTGCTGATCCTGGACGAGCCGACCCGCGGCATCGACGTCGGTGCCAAGGCCGAGATCCAGAAGCTGGTGGTGCAGCTCTCCGACGGCGGCATGGCGGTGCTGTTCATCTCCGCCGAGCTGGAGGAGGTGCTGCGCCTGAGCCACCGGGTCGCGGTCATGCGCGACCGGGAGATGGTCGCCCAGCTCGACAACGACGACACGCTCGACGCCGACCGCGTCATGCGCACCATCGCCAGTGGAACGCCCCGGGAGGAGGTGACCCGATGACCGCCGTCGCCGACCGCCTCCGCCCGCTGACCGGCCACCGCCTGTTCTGGCCGGCACTCGTGCTCGTGGTCATGATCGCCGCGAACACCGTCTACCGTCCCGGCTTCCTCGCCGTCGAGGTCAAGAACGGCCATCTGTACGGCACGCCGATCGACATCCTCCGGCTGAGCGCGCCGCTGATCCTGGTCGCGCTCGGCATGACGCTCGTCATCGCCACCGGCGGCATCGACCTGTCGGTCGGCTCGCTCTGCGCGATCAGCGGCGCGATCGCCTGCCTGCACATCAGCGGGGCGGCCGACCAGAACAGCCCGGCCACTGTGGCCACCGCGCTCGCCCTGGCCTTCGGCGCCGCGCTCGTGCTCGGCGCGTGGAACGGGATACTCGTGGCGGTCATCGGCATCCAGCCGATCATCGCCACGCTGATCCTCATGGTGGCCGGGCGGGGCATCGCCCAGCTCGTCACCGAGGGCCAGATCATCACCATCAACTCCGGTCCGTACCGGGCGATCGGGCTCGGGCACTTCCTGACGCTGCCGCTGGCCATCCTGATCGCGCTCGCCGCCGCGCTGCTCGTGGCCGCGTTCACCCGGCGCACCGCGCTGGGGCTGATCGTCGAGTCGGTCGGCGGCAACGCCGAGGCCAGCCGGCTCGCCGGCATCCGGTCGCGGCGCATCGTCTTCCTCGTCTACGTGATCAGCGCCGTCTGCGCGGCGCTCGCCGGTTTCATGGTCACCGCCAACGTCTCCAGCGCCGACGGCAACGCCGCCGGTCTGTGGATCGAGCTCGACGCGATCCTGGCGGTCGTCATCGGCGGCACCTCGCTGGCCGGCGGCCGGTTCTCCCTCGGCGGCACCGTCCTCGGCGCGCTGATCATCCAGACCCTGACCACCACGGTGTACGCCATGAACATCTCGCCGCAGACGTCGCTGCTGTTCAAGGCGGTCGTCGTCATCGCCGTCTGCCTCGTCCAGGCTCCGGCGTTCCGGGCCCGGCTGCGCCGGCGCCGGCGCGGGGCCGAACCCGGCCCGGCGGCCCCGCAGCGGGAGAAGGAGCAGGTGCCGGCATGAGCAGCACGTCGTTGACCACCGGCCGGTCCTGGCGGCCCAGCCTGCCCCGGCGGCACGTCCCGGTGCTGGCCACGCTCGCCCTGCTGCTGGTCATGTACGGCATCGGCGTGTCCCAGTACCGCGCCTTCTCCAACGTCCAGGTCGTCTTCAACGTCTTCATCGACAACGGGTTCCTGCTCGTCGTCGCGGTGGGCATGACGTTCGTGATCCTCACCGGCGGTATCGACCTGTCAGTCGGCTCGGTGGTGGCGATGACCGCGATGGTGTCGGCGTCGTTGCTGCGCGACGGCCTGCCCGCGGCCCTGGTGCTGGTGATCGCGCTGCTGATCGGCCCGACGCTCGGTTTCCTGATGGGCTGCGCGATCCACTTCTTCGAGATCCAGCCGTTCATCGTGACACTCGCCGGGATGTTCTTCGCCCGGGGCATGTGCACGTTCATCAGCGACTCCTCCATCTCCATCACCGACGGTTTCTGGACCTCGATGTCGCAGCAGCGCATCGGCGACCCGGCCGGCAACTTCGTGTCGATCAGCGTGCTGATCGCGTTCGCGGTGGTGCTGATCGCGGCGTACGTGCTGGCGTACACCCGGTTCGGCCGCAACGTGTACGCGGTCGGCGGCAACGCGCAGTCGGCCCTGCTGATGGGCCTGCCGGTGGCGCGGACCCGGATCGCCGTCTACACGATCAGCGGGCTCTGCTCGGCGATCGGCGGCATCCTGCTGTCGTTCTACACGCTGTCCGGCGCGCCGCTGATCGCCGTCGGGATGGAGCTGGACGTGATCGCCGCCGTGGTGATTGGCGGCACCGTGCTCACCGGCGGCTCCGGGTACGTCTTCGGCACCGTGCTCGGCGTGCTGGTGCTGGGCGTGATCCAGACCCTGATCACGTTCGACGGCAGCCTCAACTCCTGGTGGACCAAGATCGTGATCGGCGGCCTGCTGTTCGCGTTCATCCTCCTCCAGCGCCTCATCGGCATCCGGTTCAAGTGACGGTTCCTAGCGCGGAAGGCAACAACATGGCAACTCACCCCCAGCCCGAGGTCTGGTTCCTCACCGGCAGCCAGGGCCTCTACGGCGAGGACACCCTGCGGCAGGTCGCCGAGCAGTCCCGGCAGATCGCCGCGCGCCTGGACGAGTCGCCGGACATCCCCGTACGCGTGGTCTGGAAGCCGGTCCTCACCTCCAGCGCGGACATCCTCGCGGCCTGCCGGGACGCGGCGGCGCAGGGCGCGGTCGGGGTGATCGCCTGGATGCACACGTTCTCCCCGGCCAAGATGTGGATCTCCGGGCTGGACGCGCTGCGCACGCCGCTGCTGCACCTGCACACGCAGGCCAACGTGGCGCTGCCGTGGGACGAGATCGACATGGACTTCATGAACCTCAACCAGGCCGCGCACGGCGACCGGGAGTTCGGGTTCATCCAGACCCGGCTCGGGGTGGCCCGCAAGACCGTCGCCGGTCACGTCACCGACCCGCGGGTCGTCGGGCGGGTCGCGGCGTGGGCCCGCGCCGCGATCGGCTGGTCGGCGGTGCGGACGCTGCGGCTGGCCCGCTTCGGCGACAACATGCGCGACGTCGCGGTCACCGAGGGGGACAAGGTCGAGGCCGAGCTGCGCTTCGGCGTCTCGGTCAACACCTACGGCGTCAACGACCTGGTCGCCGCCGTCGACCAGGTGCCCGAGGCCCAGGTCGACGACCTGGTCAAGGAGTACGACGACACCTACCGCGTCGCGTCCGAGCTGCGGCCCGGTGGGGACCGGCACGACTCCCTGCGGTACGCGGCGCGCCAGGAGCTGGGCCTGCGCGCGTTCCTCGACGCCGGTGGGTTCCGGGCGTTCACCACGAACTTCGAGGACCTCGGCGGGCTGCGGCAGCTCCCCGGCATCGCGGTGCAGCGCCTGATGGCCGACGGCTACGGCTTCGGCGGCGAGGGGGACTGGAAGACCTCGGTGCTGGTGCACACGCTCAAGGCGATGGCCGTCGGCGTGCCGGGCGGCACCTCGTTCATGGAGGACTACACCTACGACCTGACGTTCGGTCAGGAGCTGATCCTCGGCGCGCACATGCTGGAGGTGTGCCCGAGCATCGCCGCCGACGTGCCGAGCGCGGAGGTGCACCCGCTGAGCATCGGCGGGCGGGAGGACCCGGTACGCCTGGTGTTCGACGCGGCGCCGGGCCCGGCTGTCGTGCTGGGCATGGCGGACATGGGGGAGCGGTTCCGGCTGGTCGCCAACGCGGTGGACGTGGTGCCGCCGCCGCACCCGCTGCGCCGCCTCCCGGTGGCCCGCGCGGTCTGGCGTCCGCAGCCCGACCTGGCCGGCTCGGCGGAGGCGTGGATCACCGCCGGCGCACCGCACCACACCGTGCTCTCCCAGGCCGTCGGCGTGGAGGAGCTGCGCGACCTGGCCGCGATGGCCCGGACCGAACTGGTGGTCATCGACGCCGAGACGCGCCCGCACCGCTTCGCCGACGAGCTGCGCTGGAACCAGGCGTACTACCGGCTCGCCCGGGGTTTCTGAGCCGCCGCCCGCCGTCCGTGCCGGCCCGCGCGGCGGGCCGCACGTTACGCCTTGACGAACGGCATGTTATCGCTCACAGTCGATGGATAGGGTCACCGGCACCGCTCGCGGGCCGTTCCGGGCGCGATCTGCGCCGCAGTTGCCAGGGATCCGACTCTCGCCTGGGTGGGCGTCGCTGTTAGCGATAACGCCGCCGTCGTCGGCGCGTGCCGCCGCGCCCGGGCTCCGGTCGACGAAGGAGGATCGTGGTGACGGCTCGACTGTCCCGTGGGCGTGGAAGCCTGTCCCGGCTGCTGGCCGGGGTGGTGGCGCTGCTTGTCGGCGGCGTGGTGGTGGGCGCCGTACCGGCGCCGGTATCGGCCGCCACTGTGGACACCAGCGCGTACTACGTGCTGGTGAACCGCAACAGCGGCAAGGCGCTGGACCTGTACAACCAGGCCACCAACGACGGCGCGCGGATCACCCAGTGGACGCGCAACGACGGCGCCTGGCAGCAGTGGCAGTTCGTGGACTCCGGCGGTGGCTACTACCGGCTGCGCTCCCGGCACTCGGGCAAGGTGCTCGACGTGACCGGCGCGTCCACCGCCAACGGCGCGGCGGTGGTCCAGTGGACCGACCACGGCGGCACCAACCAGCAGTTCCGGCTGGCCGACTCCGACAGCGGGTACGTCCGGCTGATCAACCGGAACTCGAACAAGGTGGTGGAGGTGCAGAACGCCTCCACCGCCGACGGCGGCAACATCGTCCAGTACGACGACTGGAACGGCGCGAACCAGCAGTGGCAGCTCGTCCGCGTCGGCGACAACCCCGGCAACCCGGGCACCCCGGGCGGCAGCTTCACCAACCCGGCCGTCTGGCAGGACTTCGCCGACGTCGACATCATCCGGGTCGGCGACGTCTACTACATGTCCGCCTCCACCATGCACTACTCGCCGGGCGCGCCGGTGCTGCGCTCCTGGGACCTGGTGAACTGGGAGTTCGCCGGGCACTCCGTACCGCGGCTGGACTTCGGCTCGAAGTACGACCTGAGCAGCAGTGAGCACGCGTACGTGGACGGCATCTGGGCGTCGACGCTGAACTACCGGCCGAGCAACCGCACGTTCTACTGGGCCGGGTGCATCGACTTCGCGCAGACCCACATCTACACCGCGGGCGCCGTCGACGGGGCGTGGAGCCGCCTGGCCACCATCCCCAACTGCTACTACGACGCCGGCATGCTGATCGACGACAACGACACCATGTACGTCGCGTACGGCAACGGCACGATCAGCGTGGCCCAGCTCTCCGCCGACGGGCGCAGCCAGGTCCGGGCCCAGCAGGTCTACCAGACGCCGTCGAGCATCGGCACGCTGGAGGGCGCGCGCTTCTACAAGCGCAACCGCGCGTACTACATCTGGCTGACCCGTCCGGCCAACGGCCAGTACGTGCTGAAGTCCACGAACGGCCCGTTCGGCCCGTACGAGCAGCGGCAGGTGCTGCTCAACCTGCCCGGCCCGATCTCCGGCGGCGGCGTGCCGCACCAGGGCGGGCTGGTGCAGACGCAGACCGGCGCCTGGTACTACATGGCGTTCACCGACGCCTACCCGGGCGGCCGGATGCCGACGCTGGCGCCGATCACCTGGACCTCCGACGGCTGGCCGCAGGTGCAGACCGTCAACGGCACCTGGGGCGCGAGCTACCCCAACCCGCTGCCGACCCGCCCGGTCAAGCCGCTCACCGGCACCGACACGTTCTCCGGCACCACGCTCGGCGTGCAGTACGAGTGGAACCACAACCCGGACAACAGCAGGTGGTCGGTGAACAACGGCCTGCGCCTGCAGACCGCCAGTGTGACGAACGACCTGTACCGGGCCCGCAACACGCTCACCCACCGCATCCAGGGCCCCACCTCGACCGGCACGATCGAGCTGGACTACTCGGGCATGCGCGACGGTGACCGGGCCGGCCTGGCGATGCTGCGCGACAGTTCGGCCTGGATCGGCGTACGGCGGGACAACGGCGCGACGCGGGTGGTGATGACGAACGGCCTGACCATGGGCTCGAACAACTGGAACACCACCAGCACCGGTACGGAGATCGCCAGTGCGGCGGTGTCCGGCGGGCGGATCTGGCTGCGGGCCAACGCCGACATCCGGCCCGGCTCCGGACGGCAGGCGCGGTTCTCCTACAGCACCGACGGGGTGAACTTCGTACCGCTCGGGAACGCGCTGACGCTCAACAACGCGTGGCAGTTCTTCATGGGGTACCGGTTCGGCTTCTTCAACTACGCCACCCAATCGCTGGGTGGCGCGGTGACGGTGCGGCAGTTCTCGCTGACAACACCGTGACAACGGTCACCATTCGCGGCCGTTGACACATCTTCAATAGCCCGGGGTGGGGCACCGGCAATCACCGGAAATGCCGCACCCCGGGCTCAATTCCACAGCTCCCGAGCTGCCTGTTCACGCCGCTGCGTAACGGAAGGGAATGAGCCGTCGGTCGATTCCGCGATATCGCCGCGCCACGATGTGAACGGTCGATCCACGGTGCCGATACCGATGGGACCGCTGGCGTAGACTGTCGCCACCCGGGCCGGTCCGGTCGAGATCGACCGGGTGTGGCCGCGGGCAGTGGCGAAAGTGAGGTGGCCGTGCGCGGTCCTGCGATGACGGACGTGGCCCGCCTCGCCGGGGTGTCGCACCAGACGGTCTCCCGGGTGCTCAACGGGCATCCCAACGTGCGTGAGCAGACCCGGCTGCGGGTGCAGGCCGCCATCACCGAACTCGGCTACCGGCCCAACCGCGCGGCCCGCGCACTGGTGACCGGCCGGTCCCAGGTGATCGGCGTGGTCGCGCAGAACACCACGCTCTACGGTCCGGCGTCACTGCTGGCCGCGCTGGAGCAGGCGGCCGCCGAGGCCGGTTTCGCGGTGAGCGTCGGCAGCGTCCGCGACCTCGACCACCGTTCCATCTCGGCCGCCGTGGAACGGCACCTGGCGCACCGGGTCGCCGGCATAGTGGTCATCGCGCCGGTCGAGTCCGCCGGGGAGGCGCTGGAACGGCTGCCCCAGGACGTGCCGCTGGTGACTGTCGACGGCGACCCGCGCCGGCCGATCCCCTTGGTGACTGTCGACCAGGTCGCCGGCGCCCGGGCCGCCACCGAGCACCTCCTCGCCGCCGGGCACCGCACGGTGTGGCACGTGTCCGGCCCGTCGGACTGGTTCGACAGCGCCGGCCGGATCGAGGGGTGGCGCGAGGCGCTGCGGCAGGCCGGCGCCGAGATCCCGCCGCTGGTCCCGGCCGACTGGTCGGCGGCGGCGGGCTACCGGTGCGGGCAGATGCTGGCCCGGATGCCGGAGGTCACCGCCGTCTTCACCGCCAACGACCACCTGGCGCTGGGCGTGCTGCGGGCGCTGCACGAGCACGGCCGCCGCGTCCCCGACGACATCAGCGTGGTCGGGTTCGACGACGTCCCCGAGGCGGCGTACTTCATCCCGCCGCTGACCACGGTGCGGCCGGACTTCGGCGCGGTCGCCGCGGCCAGCCTCGACCTGCTCCTGGCACAGATCGAGTCGCCGACCGTCGGGCCGCTGCGGCAGACGATCGCGCCGACGCTGGTGCCGCGCCGCAGCGTCGGCCCGCCGCCCGCCCGCTGAGCCGCTCGCGGCCCGCTCACCGTCGCCGGCCCGCCGACGGGCCGGCGCTCACTCACCCGGGGCCGGCCCGCCGAGGGCCCGTGCACCCCGCCGCGATCCCGCCGTGCGGTCCGGTCGTCAGTGGTCAGTGCGACGAGCGCGCGCCCGGCGCGCGACCAGCAGCGCGATCCCGGCGACCACGAGCAGCCCGGCGACCGCCCCACCGGCCAGCAGCGCGACCGGCCGGTCGTCGTCGCCGGACCGCGCGACCGAGGCATCCGGCTCGCCCGCGGCGTCCGTGCCGGTCGACGCGGGAGCCGCCGACGACGCGGGAGCGGACGGCGCGGGCGCGGCCGGGTCGGCGACGGTGAAGCGGTACGACCCCTGGACCGGGTGGCCGTCGCGGGACACCACCCGGTACGCGACGGTGTAGGTGCCGTTGCCCAGCGGCTCGTCGATCGTCACCGTGCCGGTGGCGCCGTCCACCGCCGGTGCGGAGGTGGGCACCGTGCGCTGACCGGCGTCGCTGACCGTGATGGTGGTGAACGAGGGGTTCAGCCGTTGCAGGAACCGCAGCGTGACCTGCGTCGGCGCGGCGGTGAGCCGGGCGTCGCGCGCGGGCGTGGCCTCCTGGAGCGAGTTGTGCGCCGCCGCGGGCGTGGCCGGGACCAGCAGCAGTGCGGTGAGGACCGCGGCGAGCAGCGCGGTGACGGAACGGGTACGCATGACGCGCCTTCCTGTGGTGGTCAGCCGAGCAGTTGCCGGCCGATCCAGCTGCCCTCGGGGCAGCCGGGCGGTACGGCGAACACGGCGGAGCCGATCGGGGTGGTCCACTCGTTGAGCAGGTCGCGCTCGGCGAGCCGGCGTTGGACGGGCAGGAACTGGCGGGCGACGTCGGCCTGGTACGAGGCGAAGACGAGGCCGCTGTCCGCGTTCCCCTCGGGAGTCGGCACGCCGTCGTAGTTGTAGGGCCGGCGCAGGATCTTCTGCCGGTCGTCGGTGACGCGGGCCCGGGTCAGGTGCGAGAAGTCGGGGATGACGGTGAGCCCGTCCGGGCCGAGCGCGGCGAAGTCCGGCTCGTCGTGTTCGGCCCGGCCGGTCAGCGGCGCGCCGGTGTCGAGACGCCGCCCGACGGCGAGCTCCCGGTCGGTGCGGCCCAGCAGGTCCCAGGTCTCCAGGTTCATGCTGATCCGCCGCACCACGAGCGTCGTCGAGTCGCGCAGCCAGTCCGGTCCGTCAGTCACCCACACCGCGGTGTCGGCCGGCGTGCCGGGCTTCGGGTTGGCGGTGCCGTCGAGCTGCCCGAACAGGTTGCGCTGGGTACGCCCCGGCTCGGCGCCGGCCGCCCGGCGGAAGCCCTGCTGCACCCAGCGGACGACGGCGAACGGGCGGCTGTCCTTGACCAGGACCCGCTGGGCGTGGGCGACGGTGAGCGGGTCGTCGGCGCAGATCTGGAGCAGCAGGTCCCCGCCGGACCAGCGGGGTTGCAGCCGGTCGATGCCGAACGCGGGCAGCTCGGCCACCGAGGCGGGCCGGCGGTCGTCGAGCCCGGCGGCGGCGTAGAGCCCGGGGCCGAAGCCGAACGTGACGGTGAGCCGGGCCGGCAGCACGCTCAGTTCCGGCTCGGTGTCGGCCAACGCCGGGCGGCCCTGGGTGAGCCGGGCCGCGTCGTCGGAGAGCAGCCGCAGCATCCGCCCGAGCGCCGCCCGGTCGGTGCCGGGGCGCAGCGTGAACGCGACGAACGCCGCGTGTGCCTGCGGGTCGGTGGTGACGCCGGACTGCCGGGTGCCGTGGAACGGCTCGACCGCGCTGCCGACGTGTGCCACCGGGACGGCGTCGTCGGGGCGTACCCCCTGGGGACGGACGACGGCGAGGGCGCCCGCGCCGGTCAGCGCGCCCCCGGCGGCCATCGCGCCGCCGGTGAGCAGGCCACGCCGGCTCACCCGGCGGGCGGGTGTGCCGGTGCCGGTCATGACGCCGGGCTCGCGCCGTGTCCGGGGGCGTACGTCTCCTGGGCGCCGGTGAACGGCTTCGCCACGGCGGTGAACGTCTGGGTCCGGCCGTCGGCGAAGGTGAGCGTGATGTCGAGCTGGTCGCCGGCCCGCACCGGGCGGGTCAGGTCCATCAGCATCAGGTGGTCGCCGCCGGGTTCCAGGGCGGCCCGGGAGCGGGCGGCGACGACGACGCCGCCCTGCTTCTGCCGCATCGTCATCGTCCCGTCGGTCATGGCCATCTCGTGGATCTCGGCCCGGGACACGTCGGTGGTCACCCCGGTGATCGTGACGTCGGTGTCGCCGTCGTTGGCGAGCGTTGCGAACGCGGCGGTCATGCCCTTGTCGGCGGCCTTCACCCACGGGTCGCTGACGGTGAGCACGCCCGCCGCCGCGCTCGCCGACGCCGACGCCGAGCCCGGCGGGGCGGCGGACGGCGTGCCGGAGGACCCGCAGGCGGTGACCGACGCGGCGAGCACGGCGGCGCCGATCAGGGCCGCCGGGCGCAGGAAGCGGCGGCTGGTGGTGCTGGGCATGACGTCGTCCCCTCGAAGATCCGGTGTTCGTACCGTTTGTCGGCGCGGCACGCCGGATAGTTCCGGCCGGGGCGGTCGGGCACGTCACACCGCAGGCGGCGGAGCGTCCCGGACCCGGGATCGGCGGTGCGGCCGGAAGGCATAATGGTTCCGGGTGTCACGTGGCGCGCCGGGCGCGGCCGCGGCCGGACGAGGGTGCCGGGCGGGCGCCCGGACGAGGGAGGCGACGGTGACCCAGGCGACGACCGGGGCGACCCGCAACACCCGTCAGCGCGCCGAGGTGCTGGCGCTGCTGCGGGAGTTGGACGGCTTCCACAGCGCGCAGCAGCTGCACCAGATGCTCGTCCAGCGGCAGGCGAAGGTCGGCCTGACCACCGTGTACCGGACGCTCCAGATGCTCGTCGACAACGGCGAGATCGACTCGGCGCGGTTGCCCGGCGGCGAGCACCTCTACCGCCGGTGCAGCCAGAGCCGCCATCACCACCACCTGGTCTGCCGCCGCTGCGGCCGGGCCGTGGAGGTGGCCGGCCCGGCCGTCGAGCGGTGGGCCGACCAGGTCGCCGCCCAGCACGGCTTCACCGACGTCGGGCACACCCTGGAGATCTTCGGCACCTGCGACCGCTGCGCCGCCTGAGCGGTGCCCGGGCGGGCGGTGGCCCGCCCGCGCGTCCGGTCAGCAGTTGCGCAGCGCCGGCGACTGGTTGAGCAACTGGCCGCGGCTGGAGGTGAACCGGCGGTACGCCTCGGAGCCTCCCGCGCCGGGGCGGAACGCCGCGACCCGGTGGCAGTTCTGGAACGCCAGCGTCACCCCGAAGTGCCGCTCCAGGCCGGCGCGGATCGCGTCGCTGGCCAGCGCGCGCAGCAGTTGCCCGCGCTCGGCGTCGCCGGGCGGCGGCACCACGTTGTCGGCGAACTCGGCGTCGGACGCGGCCAGGTCGGCAGCGACCCGGCTGACCGTCTCCCAGGCGTACGGCAGGGAGTCGCGGACGCAGGCGACGAACTCCTCCTCGTTCACGGGACCGGTCTCGGCGGCGTGTAGCAGGGCGGGCGGAACGGTGAGCGACATGTCTCCTCCGGAGCGCTAAAGAACACGGTTTCCATTACCAACTGAGCACACCACGCGACCGGCGGCCCGTCAAGCACCGGCGCACGCGAAACGGCGGGCGGACCCGCAGGCCCGCCCGCCGTCCGGCGATGGAACGTGTCAGCGCAGGCGCGCCTCGATCGCCTCGATGACGCGGGGACGCAGCTCGGCGGCCCGGATCACCGCGTCGACCGAACCGACCTCGACCGCGCGCTGGATGCTGTGCACCCGGTCGAACTCGGCGGCCACCTCGCCCAGCTTCTCCGCCCGCACCGACGAGCGCAGCTCGTCCAGCTCGGCGGTGAGCGTCGCCCGCTCGGTGCCGGCCGCGGCGGCGACCTTCGCCTCCAGGTCGCGTACCCGCGCGTCGGCGGCGGTGCGGGCGGCGACCTCGCCGGCGAACACCACGGCCGCGGCGGGCGCGCCACCGAGCACCGAGGCGAACGACCCCTCGATCGCCAGCACCGTCATGTCCGGGTTGAGCGCCTTGGAGAAGACCACGAACGCGCCGCCGTGGTAGCGCGAGATCACGCAGAACACGATCGGGCCGCGGAAGTTGACGATCGCCCGGCCGATCTCCGCGCCGTACTCCAGTTGCAGCTTGCGCATCGACTCGGGTGAGCCGTCGAAGCCGGACAGGTTGGCCAGCACGACCAGCGGCCGGTTGCCGCTCGCCGCGTTGATCGCCCGCGCGGCCTTCTTCGACGAGCGCGGGAACAGCGTGCCCGCGGTGTAGGTGTCCGGGCCGTCGGTGGGCGGGAAGCCGTGCCGGGGCACCGAGCGGGACTCGATGCCGAGCAGGCACACCGGGATGCCGCCGAGGTGCACGTCCTGCACCACGGCGGTCTCCGCGTCGGCCATGCCGGCCCACCGCTCCAGCACCGGGTGGTCCTGGTCGGCGAGCGCCCGCATGACGGTACGGATGTCGAACGGCTTCTTGCGGTCCGGGTTGGCGGTGGCGGAGAAGATCTCGCCCACCGTGGCGAAGTCGCTGCCGGCCACCGCGTGCGGATAGCCGCAGACGTCCCGGTCCACCGGGTCCATCGTGACGGCCCGGCGCGGGGCGTGCTCGCCCGGCGCGACGTACGTGTGGTCGTAGTGCGCCATCAGCACGTCCCGCGCGGCCGGCAGGTCCGGCGCCCAGTACTGCGCCTGCCCGTTCGGGCCCATCACCCGGTCGTAGCCGCCGATGCCGAAGTTGTCCTCGGCCGAGACGCCGCCGGAGAAGTCGAGCGACTGCTTGCCGGTGAGCACCATCGCGGAGTCCGGCGTCATGACGAGCACGCCCTTGGTGTGCATGAGCATCGTCGCCTCGGCGTTCCAGTACGGCTGGGCGCCGACGTTGATGCCGGCCACCACGATGTTGATCTCACCGCCGTCCTGGGTGAACTCGACGATGCGCTTGAGCGCCGCGGCCACCCAGTCCATGTTCTCGGTGCCGGAGGTCATCGAGATCCGGGCGCCGGCGCTCAACGCGTACCACTCCAGCGGCACGCCCATCCGCTGCGCCAGGTCCAGCGCGGCGATCACCCGCCGGCACTCCGGCTCGGACAGCGCGCCCAGCGACTTGGTCGGGTCGCCCAGCAGCACCACCCGGGTCACGCCCTGCGGGTGCCGCAGCGTCGGGGTGGTCACCACACCGGCTACGATCGCCGCGCTGTTGCGGCCCTTCGGCCGGTCCACCGGCACCAGCTGGTGGTCCGCGTCCAGGTCGTGCTCGACGAAGTCGCCCAGCAGGCCGGTCAGCTCGTACGGGTAGACCGTGTTGCGCCCGGCCGCCCGCAGCACCTTCAGCCGGTAGTCGTCCAGCGGCTCGACCGGCTCGGCCGGCGGCTCGCCGACCGTCAGCTGCGCGTGCCCGGTCACGTCGAACGTGATCCGCACGCCCACCTTGGTCAGCTCGCCGGTACGCCGGTCGCGCTGCCGCGCGATGAACAGGATCTCCTCCAGCTCGGCGCCCACAGTGGTCGGGCGTACCCGCCCGGCGATCAGCTCCATCTCCTCGCGGGTCAGCTCGCTCGGCGGCCACACGTAGACGACGATCCGGTTGGTCGGGAACCGCGACTTCGACGGCCGCCGCGACTGCGCCCGGCGGATCGAGTCGATGCAGGCCGCCACCGTGTCCTCGGTGGTCGGCAGCGCCACCAGACGGCCGTCCTGCTCCCGCAGCTCGGTCAGGTCACGCACCTGCGCGAACGCCACCAGCCGCTGGTCGGACGGGTTCTGCCGGGCCACCGCCTGGAACAGGTAGACCTCCTCGTCCAGCGACGGCAGCCGGGTCAGGTCGAACTCGCGCAGCCGTTCCAGTTGCATCCGCTGCGCGATGTACGGGTGCAGGCCGCGGATCAGCCGCTCCTCGGCCATCCCGCCGCCCTCCGCCGGGCGGAACGTGACGTGGTGGTGCATCACCGCGCCACCACGCCCGGCGACGGTGGTGGTGAGGCGGCGTACCTGCTGCGGCAGCGGGTGCGCGTTGACCACGTCCAGCAGCGCGGCGGCGGTGGCGTCCAGGTCCTCCGGCTGGTTCTCCCAGGCCAGGTAGACGTCCGCGTCGACGGCCTCGCAGTCGCGGGCCACCTCGGCCAGGCCGCGCAGCGCGTCGCCGAGCGCGTCGAAGCGTACGGCGGCCGAGACCACGCTCGACCCGTCCCGCCCGGCCACCACGAACGTGCAACCACCGGCGGTGCGGGTACGCACCTCGGTGAGCGCCTTGTTGCCGTAGTAGCGGCGGGTCAGCACCTCCAGCATGGCCGCGTTGTCCAGGTCGTTGCGGACCAGGCGCTGGCCGAGCAGCCGGACCAGCGGTTCGGTGCTGCGGACCATCTCGGCGATCCGCTCGGCGCGGTCCGGCGCGTCCGGCTGCGCGTCGAGGTGCCGCAGGTGGGTACGGACCTGGGCGTAGACCCGGGCCCGGTTGCGGCGCAGCAGCGGCTGGGCGAACCAGGCGAACACCACGCCCCGGGCCAGGTCGGCGACCACCGGGAAGCGGACCTGGGTGGCCGCGACGAGCCGCTCCAGCGTGAGGCCGGCCGGCTCGCGCAGCGCCTCGTCCGGCGGCGGCTCGCGCAGCCAGGAGCGCAGCAGCGCGGCGATCACCGTGGCGTCGGCGGCGGCCCGCTGCTGGGCCAGGAAGATCCGGAAGACCGCGGCCTCCAGCTCGGGGGAGCGGTCCAGTTCGGTGACGCCATAGTGGGCGAGCGCCTTCGCCAGGCGGGCCCGGAACGACTCGGGGGAACCGGCCCGCTCGACGTCGAGGCTCTGCAGGTAGGTGTGGAAGTACTCGCGGGCGCTGTGCACGTGCCCGCCCGGCCCGTCGTCGCCGCCGGGCCGGTTCCGGCTCAGCTCGGCCAGGTCGGCGAAGACGCCGACCAGCTCCAGTTCCTCGGCCAGCGGCCGGTGCCCGGCCTCGGTGGCCGCGCGCCGCGCGTCCAGGTAGTCGTCGAGCACCCGGCGCTCGTCGTGCGGGTCCACGTCGTAGCCGAGCAGCAGGGCGCACAGGTCCTCCTGGCCGCGCTCGGCCCGGGACCGCGCCGGCACGTCCGCGGGCGCGGCGGGCAGGTCCAGCTCGACCGCCGGTCCGGCCGGGCCGTCGGCGGCCTCGGCGTCGTCGTCGGCGACCGGCTCCAGGCGCAGCAGCGGCGCGCCGGCCTCCACCTGGGTGCCCACCGCCACCGACGACTCCTTGAGGCGGGCCCGGAACGGTGCCCGCAGCACCGTCTCCATCTTCATCGCCTCCAGCACCAGCACCGGCGCGCCGGCCTCGACCTCCGCGCCGACGGCGAGCGGCGTGGCGACCACGAGCGCAGGCATGGGGGAGCGCAGCACGCCGCCCTCGTCGCGGCTGATCCGGTGCGTCACGCCGTCCACCTCGACCAGGTGGACCGGGCCGTGGGTGTCGGTGAGCAGGCGGAACCGGGCGCCGTTGACGGCGATCTGGCCGGTGTGCCGGTCGAAGCGGTCCAGCTCGACGTCGGCGGTGCGGACGTCGCCACCGGCCTCGACACCGACCCGGAACCGGTGCGCGCCGACCCGGGCCACCCGCATCCGGTAGGTCACGCCGCGCAGCTTCAGGTCCAGCGGCCGGCCGCTGCGGTGCTGCACCTGCGGACGTCCACCGGCCGCCGTGGACAGCAGCCGCTGCCGTTCGGCGGTCTCGTCCTCCTCGTACGCCTCGATCGCGGCGGCGGCGAGCGCCACGGCGGAGTGCCGGTGCGCGACCAGGCGGCCCTCGCCGCGTACCCGGTCGATCCAGCCGGTGTCCGCGCTGGCGTCGATCACCTCGGGCTGGTCGAGCAGGTCGAGCACGAAGCTCTTGTTCGTCGCGCCGCCGGCGATGACCACAGTGGTGTTCGCCATCGCCCGGCGCAGGCGGCCCAGCGCCTCGTTCCGGTCCCGGCCGTACGCGATGATCTTGGCGATCATGGAGTCGAAGTCGGCCGGGATGGTGTCGCCCTCGCTGACCCCGGTGTCGACCCGGATACCGGGACCGGCGGGCAGGTCCAGCCGGGTGATCCAGCCGGGGGAGGGGGCGAAGTCGCGGTCCGGGTCCTCGGCGTTGAGCCGCGCCTCGATCGCGTGCCCGCGCTCGACCGGCGGCTCGCCGGTGAGCCGGCCGCCGCCGGCCACGTGCAGCTGGGCCTTGACCAGGTCGAACCCGGTGGTCGACTCGGTGATCGGGTGCTCGACCTGAAGGCGCGTGTTGACCTCCAGGAACGCGAACAGCCGGTCGCCCGGGTGGTAGAGGAACTCGACTGTGGCCGCGCCCCGGTAGCCGACGGCGACCGCCAGCCGTTCGGCCGACGCCTTCAGTTCCGCGGTCTGCTCCGGGCTCAGCACCGGCGACGCGGACTCCTCGATCACCTTCTGGTTGCGCCGCTGCACCGAGCAGTCCCGTACCCCGAGCGCCCACGCGGTGCCCTGGCCGTCCGCGATCACCTGGACCTCGACGTGCCGGGCGCCGGTGACCAGGCGCTCCAGGAACACCACGCCGCTGCCGAACGCCCGCGCGGCCTCCTGGCTGGTGCGCTCGTAGGCGTCGGCCAGCTCGGCGTCGCTGCGGATCACCCGGATGCCGCGTCCGCCGCCACCGGCTGTGGCCTTGAGCATCAGCGGGTAGCCGATCGAGGCCGCCGCGCGCAGCGCGTCCTCCAGGCTCTCCACCGCGCCGCGGCTCCACGGCGCGACCGGCACGCCGACCTCCTCGGCGATCAGCTTCGCGCCGATCTTGTCGCCGAGCTTGCGCATGGCGTCCGGGCTCGGCCCGACGAACGTCACGCCGATCTTCTCGCACAGCTCGGCGAACGCCGGGTCCTCGGCCACGAAACCCCAGCCCACCCACGCGGCGTCCGCGCCGGTCTCGACCAGCGCGCGCTCCAGGGCTTTGAGGTCCAGGTACGGGCGGGCGGACGCTGGGCCCAGGTCGTAGGCGACGTCCGCCTCGCGGACGAAGGTGGCGGTACGGTCGACGTCGGTGTACAGCGCGACGGTCTCGATCCGGCTGCCGGTCTCCGCGGCCAGTTCCCGGACCGCGTGGATGAGCCGCATCGCGGCCTCACCACGGTTGACGATGGCGACACGGGTGAACACGTGACCGTCCCCTTCGGTTGACCCACTCCTGTGCGCCGGGCGCGGCGATGCCCCCGGCCTGCCTCACCTTTCCGCCTGTGCGCGGGCGGCGCCATGTCGTAACGGCCGAAGCCTGAGCGGGGACCGTTGTAGGAACCGAACAAAAGTTTTTAGCCAGCCACTCACTACCCGCCGGTACGCGATACGGCGCCGGACCCGTTCGGATCCGACGCCGTATCGCGTCTGCGCTGAGTGCTCAGCCCGGAATCTCCCGGGGGTCGCGGCTGCGGGGGTAGGTGTTCTTCTCGCCGATCGTGCCGTCCTGCTTCTTGATCACGTGCTCGGCGCCGCGCTCGGCCGCCATCTCCCGGCCGGCCGCCTCGGCCTCTGCCTTGGTGTCGTGGCGGCTGGTCGCGCGCTCGTTGCCCTCCGGGCGGTTCTTCCACTGCCCGTCCTGCTGGTAGGTGTCGATGTCGCCCTTCGCCATGCCGTCAGCTCCCTCGTTCGCGTGTCCGATGACAAATGTCTGCCCACGGGCGCGGTGCGTTAATCCTGCGGTCGCCCAATGATTTGCCGGAACGGCAAGGTTCCTTGCTGTCCGGTCCGAGGCGACGCACGATGGCGGGGCCGGTCGGGAGACGACCGGCGGCGAGGAGGCAGACATGACGGGGCACCACCACGAGCATCCGGCGGCGGACACCGACCCGGCCCGGTTCTGGGACGAGCGGTACGGCCAGCGGGACCGGATCTGGAGCGGCCGGGTGAACCCGGTCCTGGCCGAGGTGGCCGCCGCGCTGCCCCCGGGCACCGTGCTCGACCTGGGGTCCGGTGAGGGCGGCGACGCGGTGTGGCTGGCGTCGAAGGGATGGCGGGTCACCGCAGTGGACATCTCGTCCGTCGCGCTGGACCGCCTCGCCGTCGAGGCCGAGCGGGCCGGAGTGGCGGAGCGGATCACCACCGTCCGGCACGACCTGACGCAGGGCTTCCCGCCCGGCCGGTACGACCTCGTGTCCGCGCAGTTCTTCCAGTCGCCACTGGTCCTGCCCCGGGAGACGGTGCTGCCCCCGGCGGCCGAGGCGGTCGCGCCCGGCGGCCGGCTGCTCGTCGTCGAGCACGGCGCGCCGCCGCCGTGGGCCGGGTCCGACACCGGCCACCACCGGTTCGCCGAACCGGAGGAGATCCTGGCCGCGATGAGCCTCGACCCGGACGGCTGGGACACCGAGCGGCTGGGCGCGGCGCGCCGCATCGCCACCGGCCCGGACGGCCAGACCGGCGAGCTGATCGACCACGTGGTCCTGGTGCGGCGCCGCTGACCGCGCGGCGGGACAGGAGCGCCGTCGGCACCTTGTTGCACTATGTTGGCAACAGCAAGGAACCGGCAAGAACATGGAGGATCGATGGCGCTCTACACCCTGCCCGACATGCCCTACGACTACGGCGCCCTGGAGCCCGCCATGTCCGGCGAGATCCTGGAGCTGCACCACAGCAAGCACCACGCGGCGTACGTCAAGGGCGCCAACGACGGTCTGGAGCAGCTCGCGGAGGCTCGCGAGAAGGGCGACTTCGGCCGGCTGGTCGGGCTGGAGAAGACGTTCGCGTTCAACCTGTCCGGGCACGTGCTGCACACGATCTTCTGGGGGAACCTGTCGCCGGACGGCGGTGACCGTCCGGACGGCGAGCTGGCCGCGGCGATCGACGAGCACTTCGGCTCGTTCGACGCGTTCGCCGGCCAGCTGTCGGCGGCCACGAAGAGCGTGCAGGGCTCCGGGTGGGGTGTGCTCGCCTGGGAGCCGCTGGGGCAGCGGCTGATCGTCGAGCAGGTCTACGACCACCACGGCAACGTCGGCCAGGGCGCCACGCCGCTGCTGGTCTTCGACGCCTGGGAGCACGCCTACTACCTGCAGTACCGCAACGTGCGTCCGGACTACGTGGACCGGCTGTGGAACCTGGTGAACTGGTCGGACGTGATCGCACGCTTCGACGCCGCCCGCGCCGCGACGCCGAAGATCTGATCCGGTGAGCGGGCCCATCCCCGAGGCGGCGGAACTGGTGCAGCGCGCCGCCGGGGTGATCGCGGCCAAGCACCGGGGTGACCTCGCCGGCGCCGAGGATCTGCTCGCCGCGTTCCCCGGCGAGCAGGCCCGGACCCTCGGGTTCTACCTGCTCGCCGACCTGGCTCTCGGCCTGGTGCGGGCTGGTAGTGGGCAGAGCATGGACGACCTCGTCCGGGAGTTGTCCCTCCTGATCGCGGCCACCGCCGGTCACCCGCCGGCGCCGAGCTGATCACCGGTGCCCGTGAGTCACCCGCCCACGGGCACCGGTTCGGCCCGCGCCGCCGGCCGGGTCAGCAGCAGCACCAGCAGCCCGGTCGCGCACAGCGCGGTGCTCATGCCGTATGCCCACCGGTAGCCGACCTGCGCGGAGATCCCGAGCAGCGGCCCGGCGAGCATGGCCCCGATCGGGAACGTGTTGGTGAACAGCGTGGTGGCCCGGCCCGGCTCGCCCGGCAGCAGATCCTGCACGTAGGCGATGCCGACGCCGGACACCGCGGCGATGAACAGCGCGTTCACCGGCTGCGTGAACAGCAGGACCGGCACGTTCGGCGCCAGCGCGGCGGTCGCGTAGTAGGCGACCCCGCAGGCACCGCCGACCAGGACCAGCGTCCGCAGCCGGACCCGCGCGGTCAGCGCGCCCAGCCCGAGCATCAGCGGGATCTCCAGTGCCGCGCACAGGCCCAGCACCAGTCCGGCGCGGGAGGGGTCGTCGTTCAGTTCGGTGTCGATGAACAGCGGCAGCGCCTGCACACCGACCGTCAGCGGGCACTGGAGCAGGACGAACGCGAGCACCGTCAGCGCCAGCCGCAGCCGGGACGCGCCGGGTGGGCCGGGCGCGGCGCCGTCCGGATCGCCCGCGACCGGCCGCGCCGGCAGCGGCAGCTCCTCCAGCCGGAACGCGGCCACCAGCGCGGCCAGCGCGTACATGACGGCGGCCATGCCGTAGACCAGGCGGAAGCCGCCGACGTCGAGCAGCACCGCGGCCAGCGCCGGCCCGGCCACCCAGGCCAGCGAGAACACGGTACGCATGAGGCTGACGCCGAACGCGGCCCGCGCCGGATCGTCCCTGTCGAACAGCGCCCGGGTGTACGCGAACGACTGCGGGAACAGCGAGTTCGCCAGCGCCGTGGCGGTCGCGGTGAGCCCCAGCAGGATCCAGTAGTCGCGGACGTACGCGGTCAGACCCGCGCCCACCACGCCGGCCAGCGCGGCGCCGACGAGCAGCGCGCGCCGGATCGGCAGGCGGTCCGACAGCCGGCCGATCAGCGCCGAGGCGACCACCCCGGAGAGCGGGGCGACGACCAGGAACACGGTCACCCGTAACGGACTGGCGTGGACCTCGCGGTCGAGGAACAGCGACAGGAACGGCAGCACCACGGCGGTGGAGAGGCCGACGGTCAGGAACACCACACCCAGCGGGAGCAGCCGGAATCGGCCGGCGCGCACCGCCGGCCTCGTGTCCACAGCCATGCGGCGGACTGTACGCGGCGGCGGTGCGGCGGCCGACCGAGTTTCCGCCGCCCGGGTCAACCGACGGCGGTGGGGGAGGGCGGCGCGCTGCCGCCCTGCGGCGCCTCGGCCGTCATCAGCCGGACGATCTCCGACCGGTCGGCTGCCGACGGCATTCCCCACTCCGGCCGGTAGCCGAACGCCCGGTCCAGCGGGATCGAGGAGGTCCGGCCGTCGAGGATCTCCACCGAGTCGGTGCCGATCAGCCCGGGATGCTCGACGCCACACGCCTCGGCCACCTTGACCAGGTCGCGGCGCAGCGTACGGATGTAGTTCGCGGCCCGGACCGACTTGCGGGCCGGGTCCAGACCCCGGGCCAGCCAGGCGTTCTGCGTGGCGACGCCGGTCGGGCAGGTGTCGGTGTGGCACTTCTGCGCCTGGATGCAGCCGATCGCCAGCATCGCCTCCCGCCCGACGTTGACCATGTCGGCGCCGAGCGCGAACGCCACCACGGCGTTGTCCGGCAGGCCCAGCTTGCCGGCGCCGACGAACACCACGCTCTCGTGCAGGTCGCGTTCGGCGAACGTCCGGTAGACCCGGGAGAAGCCCTGCTGGAACGGCAGCGAGACGGAGTCGCTGAAGATCAGCGGCGCGGCGCCGGTGCCGCCCTCGCCGCCGTCGACGGTCACGAAGTCCACGCCACGGCCGGTGTCGCGCATCAGCGTGGTCAGCTCCTCCCAGAACCCCAGGTCGCCGACGGCGGACTTGATGCCGACCGGCAGCCCGGTCTCGGCGGCGAGCAGCTCCACCCAGTCAAGCAGGCTGTCGCAGTCGGAGAACTCGGCGTGCCGGGACGGGCTGACACAGTCGCGTCCCTCCGGGATGCCCCGGGTGGCGGCGATCTCGGCGGAGACCTTCGCCGCCGGCAGCAGCCCGCCGAGGCTCGGCTTGGCGCCCTGGCTGAGCTTGATCTCCAGCGCGCGTACCGGCGCCGACGCCACCAGGTCCTTGAGCCGTTCCAGGCTGAACCGGCCCTGCTCGTCGCGGCAGCCGAAGTACGCGGTGCCGAGCTGGAAGACCAGCTCGCCGCCGTTGCGGTGGTACGGCGACAGCCCGCCCTCACCGGTGTTGTGCAGGCACCCGGCCAGCGCGGCGCCCCGGTTGAGCGCCTCGACCGCGTTGCCGGACAGCGACCCGAAGCTCATCCCGGAGATGTTCACCACCGACTCCGGCCGGAACGCGTGCGCCCGGCCGCGCGCCGCGCCGAGCACCTTGGCGCAGGGCAGCGTCACGTCGTGCCCGGCGGTCGGCGCCGACGGCGGGACCGCCCGGCCGAACGTGCGGTGCTTGATGATCGGATAGCCGGACGTGTGCTCGATGTCGTTGTCGGTGCCGAAACCGAAGTAGTTGTTCTCCTGCTTGGCCGAGGCGTACACCCAGCGCCGCTGGTCGCGGGTGAACGGCCGTTCCTCGTCGTTGCCGGCCACGATGTACTGCCGCAGCTCCGGGCCGATCGACTCGATCAGGTACCGGGCCCGGCCCAGCACCGGGAAGTTGCGGCGCAGCGCGTGGTCGCGTTGCAGCAGGTCCCGCGCCGCCAGCGCGGCGACGGCGGCGACGGCTGCGGGTACGGCTCTCTTCGCCCAGCTCATCCCGCCACTCTTTCCGCCCCGGCACCCGGCCAAACTCCCGGTGGAACCCGGGCGGCGCGAGCGGTGTCATGGAAGCGGACCGACGGAGGCTGCCCTGGACGACGACGAACTCGTCACCCGCGTACGCGCCGGCGACCGGGAGGCGTACGACGCCCTGGTCGCCCGGCACACCGCGCCCGCGTACCGGACTGCGGTGCTGCTCGGCGCCGGTCCGGACGCCGAGGACGTGGTCCAGGAGGCGTTCGTGAAGGCGTACCGGAAACTGTCCCGCTACCGGGCCGAGGCGTCGTTCCGGTCCTGGCTGCTCGCGATCGTCGCCAACGAGACCCGGAACCTGCACCGGACGCGCACCCGGCGCGACGGGCTGACGCTGCGCGCGGCGGCGGTGGACCCGGTCGCGACGGTCACCGCCGACGACGGGCTCGACGCCGTGCTGGCGGCCGAGCGCCGGGCCGCGCTGGTCGGGGCGCTGCGCCGGCTGCCCGTCCGCGATCGGGAGGTGATCGTCTGCCGCTACCTGCTCGACCTCGGCGAGGACGAGACGGTGACCGTGCTGGGGCTGCCCCGGGGCACCGTGAAGTCACGGACCCACCGGGCGCTGGCGAAGCTGCGTGCCCTGCTGGACCGGGAGGTGGCGCACCGTGGATGACCTGGAACGGGAGCTGCGTGAGCTGACCGGCTGGCTGGAGCCGGCGCGGACGCCCGACCTCACCGCGCGGGTCCGCGCCCGGCTCGACGCGCCCGCGCCGCGCCGCCGGTGGCGATACGTGCTGGCCGCCGCGCTCGCCGCCCTGCTCGTGGCGGCGCTGCCGCCGGGCCGGGCCGCACTCGCCGGCGCGGTGACCGGGCTGCTGCGGATCTCCGGGGTCGTCATCGACACCGCACCCGCGCCGCCACCGGCGGGTACGCCCTCGCCGCTGCCCGCGCAGCACCAGGTCGCGCTCGCCGAGGCGCAGCGGCAGGTCCGCTTCCCGGTCCGCGTGCCGGCCCGCCTCGGCCCGCCCGAACGTGTGCTCGTCGCCGATCCGGACGGCGCCGGCGCGCACCGGGTCGTCAGCCTGCTCTACCGGGGCGGGACGGTGCGGCTGGACGCGTTCGACGGCTCGCTCGACATCGTGTTCCACAAGCGGTCCGCCGGGGCGGACGTGACGCTCACCCAGGTCGGCGGCGAGTTCGCGATCTGGGTGGGCGGTCCGCACGCGCTGGCGTACGTGGACCGTTCAGGGACGGAACGGGTCGCCACCGCGCGGTTGTCCGCCGCCACGCTGATCTGGGAGCGGGCCGGGGTGAGCTACCGGCTGGAGGGCGACCTCACCCGTGAGCAGGCGCTGGACGTCGCGTCCTCGGTGGAGTGAGCGCGGCGGGAACCTCGGGGCGCCGGGCGGTGTCGGGAAGACGAGAGTCGTCGACGGGGGAGGCCGGATGTCCGTTCGGAGAAGAGTCCTGCTGGTGCCGGTCCTGCTGCTGGCCGGTTGCAGCGGCCCGGCCGCGGTCCCGGCGGGCGCGCCGGCCACGGTCCCGGCCACCACGCCCGCCGCGGAACCGGCCGTGCCGGCGGCCTGCGCGGAGCGGCTGGAGACCGGCCGGCTGCCGGACTGGGCGGATGCCGGGTTCACCGGCGACACCCGGGTGCGGCACGTCTTCGGCACCCGGGGCGACATCGTGGCGATCCTGTTCGCGTACCCGCTGGTGCACGCGCGCGGCGACGGCGCGAACAACAAGATCCTCTGGGTGGCGCGCCCCGAGCCGGGCCGGTCCGAGCCGGCGCAGCGGACACCCCTGGTGATCACCGCGACGCGCGACGGGACGGACAGTCCGGTCGTCCGCCGCGTGGACGGCGGGCCCGGGCCGTCCATCGTCGACCTGCCGGCCGCCGGGTGCTGGCGGCTGCGGCTGGACTGGTCGGGGCGCACCGACACGATGGATCTGGTGTACCGGCCGGCGTCCGGCTGACCGGCTGACCGGCATGGCCGCTCCCGGTCCGGGTAACGCTGCGTCATGGCGAAGTACACCGAGCCGGAACTGCGGGAACGCCTCAAGGCCGAGATCCGCGCCTCCGACAGGGGCGGACGGCCGGGGCAGTGGTCGGCCCGCAAGTCGCAGCTGCTGACGAACGAGTACAAGAAGGCCGGCGGGGGATTCGAGGGCCCGAAGGACGCACGGCAGCGCTCGCTGCAACGCTGGGGCGGCGAGAAGTGGCAGACCCGCAGCGGTGACACGCGCGCCCGCAACGGTGGCGAAACGCGCCGTTACCTGCCCGAACAGGCGTGGAAGGAGCTGTCGGAGAACGAACGGCGCGCCACCGACACCCGCAAGCGCCGCGCGTCGCGCTCCGGCCGCCAGTACGTGCCGAACACCGGCCCGGCGAAGCGGGCCCGCCGGGACGCCACGGCCGCCGAGCAGATCAACGAGCTGCCGGTGACCGAGGCGGTCAAGCTGGTCCGCGACCTCGACACCCGCCAGCTCGGCGCGGCGCTGCGCCGGGAGCGCGGCGGCAAGGCCCGCAAGACGCTCATCGGACGGCTGGAGTCGGAACTGGGCCGGCGCCGGGCGGCGTGAGCGCGGACCGGCCGGACACAGGCGGCGGGGCCGGTCACCGGACCGGCCCCGCCGTGGTGCGCCGGTCGTCTAGCGGCGCGGGTGCTGCGGGATGCGCGGCAGCACGTAGGGCGGACCGGAGAAGATCAGGTCCGACTTCAGCTCGTGGTACGCGAGCTTCGGCTGGTAGTTCTCGTCGTAGACGGTGGCCAGGCCCTCCGGCGGGTCGGAGAACGCCCCGGGCACCCAGGAGTGCTTGTCGGTGAAGCCCCAGAGGGTGAACGACAGGCAGTGCCGCTCGGCCAGGCAGGCCTGCATCAGCACGCTGAAGTTCGCCGCGGACGCCTGCAGGCGAGGGTTGATCTCCGCGGAGTCGCCGCCCTCCACCCCTTCGGTGATCTGGCTGCGCACGTCCACCTCGGTGAGGGCCGTGGCCAGCCCGAGCCCGGCGAACTTGCGCAGCGCCGCGGCCACCTGGAGCGTGCTGAAGTTGCCGTACTGGGTGCCCAGGTGGCCCTGTGCGCCCACGCCGTCGATCGGCACGCCCTTGGCCCGCAGGTCACGGGCCATGTTGTAGACGAACTGCGTCTTGTCGTCGGCCGGGTTGCCGGAGCCGAACGCCTCGATGTTGTAGTCGTTGTAGAACAGCAGCGCCTTCGGGTCGGCGGCGCGGGCCCAGCGGAACGCGTCGGCGATGTAGCCGGGCCCGAGGTTCTGCGCCCAGAACCCCTTGTAGTGCAGGGTGGACGGGGTGTCCCAGGGGTCGCTGACCGCCTCGTTCACCACGTCCCACTGCCAGATCTTGCCCTTGAAGTGGGTGACCACAGCGGTGATGTGGTCGCGCAGGATCTGGCGCAGCTCGGCCTTGCTGATCGAGCCGTCCGCGACCCCGCTGGTCAGCCACGCGGGCAACTGGTTGTGCCAGACCAGCACGTGGCCCCGGACCCGCTGGTTGTTCTTGCGGGCGAAGTCGATCAGCTCGTCGGCCGGGCCCCAGTTGTATGTGCCGCGGGTGGGTTCGAGGCTCTCCCACTTCATCACGTTCTCGGCGGTGACAGTGGAGAACTCGGACGCGGCTATCTGGCGGTACTGCGGTTCGCTGGCGTCGTTGAGGGCGGCCATGTCCACTGCGGTGCCCACGTACAGGCCGTGGCGCTTGGCCAGCTCGCGCAGGCTCTGCGCGGCCGGGTCGTACGGCCGTCCGGCCGTCGCGGGGACGACGTTGAGGGCGGTGGCGGTCACGACGGCGACGGCGCCGGCGGCGAGCCAACGTCTCAGCTTCATGGTCGTTCCTTTCGGGAGGGTGCGCACGGCCGGGGGCCGGCGGTGGCGGTGCCGGGAACGCCGCGGCGTGGAACGGACCGGCGGGCGCCCGGGTGGACGGACGGTGCGGGCTTCCGAAACTTCCGGTATCACTTCCGGAAGTAGCCCGAAACATTACGGACGCCGATAGCCGTCCGTCAATCACCGGATCGGGAGGGTGAGGTGACGCCTCAGCGCAGCGGGCGGCAGGAGGCCCGGACGACCAGCTCGGTGGGGAGCTGGATGTGCGTGTCCCGCTCGACGCCGGCGATGAGGTCGATCAGCAGGCGCAGCGACTCGGCGCCCATGCGTTGCAGCGGCTGCCGGATCGTGGTGAGCGGTGGGTCGACGAGTGCCGACTCCGGGATGTTGTCGAAGCCGATGACCGACAGGTCGTCCGGTACGCCGAGGCCGAGGCCGCGGGCGACGTCCACCGTGGAGATCGCCGAGAGGTCGTTGCCGGCGAAGATCGCGGTCGGCCGGTCGGGGAGCGCGAGCAGTTCGGCGGCGGTGCTGGCCGCGGTCTCGGTGCGGAAGCCGCCGACCCGGACGAGCTGCTCGTCGACGGGCACGCCCGCGTCGGCCATCGCCTTGCGGAACCCGGCCTCGCGCAGGCGGGCCGACTCCAGGTCGGGCCGGCCGCTGATGTGCGCGATCCGCCGGTGCCCGAGCGACAGCAGGTGGTCGGTGGCCAGCACCGCACCGGCGAAGTTGTCGGAGTCGACGGTGGGCAGGCCGGACGGGCCGGTGTGCGGGTCGACGGCCACCACGTGGAAGCCGTGCTTGGTCTCGACCACGGTCGGCGTCACGATCACCGCGCCGTCGATGAGCGTCCCGGACAGCCGGGCCAGCGAGCGCCGCTCCCACCCTATGGCCGCGCCCTCGCCGTCGCCGCTGGAGTAGGCGAGCAGCTGGTAGCCGCTGCCGGCGACCTCCCGGGAGGCGCCCTTGAGCAACTCGGTGGAGAACGGCTCGAACTCGGCGACCAGGATGCCCAGCACGTTCGTGCGATGGCTGCGCAGGCTCTGCGCCCCGAGGCTGGCCTCGTAGCCGAGCTCGTGGATGACCTGCTGGACGCGCTCGACGGTGGCCTGCGCGACGCCGTACCTTCCATTGACAACCTTGGATACGGTTGCCACCGAGACGCCGGCCGTACGTGCCACGTCCGACATCTTGACGCGCTGCTCGAACACCACGCGGACGATGATAGAGGGCTCCTCCGGCGGGATCGAAGACGATGTCGAAAACGTTATCGATACCGATTGACTTCACGTTACGGCCCTGTAAAACTCCCCCGCAGGTAACCCGGCTAAGTGGTCGAGGAGACATCTATGGCGATGAAGCGCCGTGCTGGTGCCGTCCTGGCACTGTTTGTGACAAGCGCTCTGCTGGCCTCCGCGTGCAGTGGTGGTGGCGAGGAGGAGAAGGCCGCCGAGAGCGAGCTGTACAAGAACCCGGTGACGTTGACCTGGTGGCACAACGCCTCGCAGGACGGGCCCGGCAAGACGTACTGGGAGAAGGTCGCCAAGGACTTCTCCGCAGCCCACCCGACCGTCAAGATCGAGATCGAGGCGATCGAGACGAACCAGCTCCAGCGCACCCGGCTCCCCGCCGCGCTGCTGAGCAACGACCCGCCGGACGTCTTCCAGGCCTGGGGCGGCGGCGAGATGCGCGAGCAGGTCGAGGCCGACTACCTCAAGGACATCACCGACCAGGTGAAGGACGAGGTGGCCGACATCGGCAGCGCCTCGGAGATCTGGCAGGTGAACGGCAAGCAGTACGGTCTGCCGTACCGGATGGGCATCGAGGGCATCTGGTACAACAAGGACATGTTCGCGAGGGCGGGCATCACGGCGCCGCCGGCCACCTTCGAGGAGCTCAACGCCGCGGTCACCAAGCTCAAGGCCATCAACGTCGTCCCGATCGCCCTCGGCGCCGGTGACAAGTGGCCCGCCGCGCACTGGTGGTACAACTTCGCGCTGCGTGCCTGCTCGGTCGACACGCTGAAGAAGGCCACCACCGACCGGACCTTCGACGACCCGTGCTTCGTCAAGGCCGGCCAGGACCTGAAGGCGTTCATCGACACCAAGCCGTTCCAGAACAACTTCATCGCCACGCCGGGCCAGAACGACCCGACCAGCGCCAACGGCCTGCTCGCCAACGGCAAGGCCGCGATGGAGCTGATGGGCGACTGGAACCGCGGCACCCTGGACACCGTGGCCACCGACAAGGCGGCCCTGGGCAAGTTCCTCGGCTGGTTCCCGGTGCCGGCGATCTCCGGCTCCGCCGGTGACCCGAAGGCCGCCCTGGGCGGCGGCGACGGCTTCGCCTGCTCCAAGAACGCCCCGGCCGAGTGCGTCGAGTTCCTCAAGTACCTCGTCAGCCCCGAGGTGCAGAAGGGCTACGCCGCCACCGGCACCGGCCTGCCGGTCGCCAAGGGCGCGGCCGACGGCGTCACCGACCCGGCCCTGAAGTCCATCCTGGAGTCCACCTCCTCGGCCACCTACGTGCAGCTCTGGCTCGACACCGCCTTCGGCAGCACCGTCGGCAACGCGATGAACGACGCGATCGTCGCGATCTTCGCCGGCAACGGGACACCTGAGAAGGTCGTCTCGGCCATGAAGGCGGCCGCAAGCAAGTGACGTCCGCATCGCAGACCCGTATGCCCGCCGGCGGCGTGACCGCGCCGCCGGCGGGCCTCCGGCCCGGCGCACGAGCCGCCTCACGCCGCGCCGAGACCCGCCGCAAGTGGTACGAGATCATCGGGCTGACCACGCCGGCGGTCCTCATCTACGTGCTGTTCGTGCTGGTGCCGATGGGCTTCGCGTTCTACTACAGCCTGTTCCGCTGGCGCGGCGTCGGCCCGCCCACCGAGTACGTCGGCTTCCGCAACTACACGCTCGCGTTCCAGGACCCGATCTTCCTCGACGCGCTGCGCAACAACGCGATCATCGTGTTCGGATCGCTGCTCATCCAGGGCCCCGTCGCACTCGGCATCGCCCTGCTGCTCAACCGCCGCTTCCGCGGACGCTCGGCGTTCCGCCTGCTGGTCTTCGTGCCGTACGTGCTGGCCGAGGTCACCGTCGGCATCATGTGGAAGCTGATCCTGACCGACGGCGGCACGCTCGACGCGCTGCTGCGGTCGATCGGCCTGGGCGGCTTCGTGCAGGCGTGGCTGGCCGACCTCGACGTGGTCATCTGGACGCTGCTGTTCGTCCTCACCTGGAAGTACGTCGGCTTCGCCATCATCCTCCTGCTCGCCGGCCTGTCGAACGTGCCGCCGGAGCTGAACGAGGCGGCCGAGATCGACGGCGCGAGCTGGTGGCAGATCCAGCGCCACGTCACGCTGCCGCTGCTCGGCCCCACCATCCGGATCTGGATGTTCCTGTCGATGATCGGCTCGTTGCAGGTCTTCGACATGGTCTGGGTGACCTCGGTGCCCGCGGTGCGCTCGCTCGGCGCCTCGGCCACCATGGCCACGTACATGGTGGA
The DNA here is from genome assembly GCF_049179035.1 of Micromonospora sp. WMMD1274. NCBI lineage: Bacteria > Bacillati > Actinomycetota > Actinomycetes > Micromonosporales > Micromonosporaceae > Micromonospora > Micromonospora sp. WMMD1274. The sequence goes on along the minus strand of NZ_JBMHMG010000001.1, from coordinate 7,251,338 downwards.
CAACGGCTTCTTCGCCCGGCTGTGGGGCTACGGCAACGCGGTGGCCGTGATCCTGTTCGCCATCTCCTTCGTCGCGGCGCTGCTGTTCCAGCGGTTCCTGCTCCGCCGTGACATCGAGGGCGCCATCACCCGGAAGGGGAAGTGACAGTGGCCGTGAACTCCGTACCCGCCCCCTCCGCCGGGCGCCGGCCGGTGCAGTGGAACACGCCGCTGACGTACGCGCTGGCGCTCGCGGTCGCGGCCGTGTCGATCGCGCCCGTCGTGTACGTCATCGTCGGTGGTTTCCGCACCACGCCGCAGATCGTGGACGACCCGGCCGGCCTGCCCGACCCGTGGGTCTGGGAGAACTACTACCGGGTGCTCACGCAGAGCGGGTTCTGGCGGCAGGCGTTCAACAGCGCCGTGGTCGCGTTCGGCACCACGCTCGGCGTGGTGGTGCTCGGCATGGCCGCGGCGTTCGTGCTGGCCCGGTACACGTTCCGGGGACGCGAGGCGCTCTACACCTTCTTCACCCTCGGCCTGCTGTTCCCGGCCGGCGCGGCGATCCTGCCGCTGTACCTCCTGCTGCGTGACCTGAACCTGATCAACTCCTACTACGCGGTGATCCTTCCGCAGGTGGCCTTCTCGCTGCCGCTCACGATCGTCATCCTGCGGCCGTTCCTGTCGGCCATCCCGCGGGAGCTGGAGGACGCGGCTGCCATCGACGGCGCCGGCCGGCTCGGCTTCCTCTGGCGGATCGTGCTGCCGCTGTCGCGGCCCGCGGTCGTCACCGTCGGCATCCTCGCGTTCGTGGCGAGCTGGAACGCGTTCCTCCTGCCGCTGCTCGTCCTCGGGGACGTCAACCTGCACACCCTGCCGCTGGGCGTGCAGAACTTCTCCAGCCAGTACACCACCGACACCGCGGGAGTCCTCGCCTTCACGTCGCTGGCGATGTTGCCGGCGCTGCTGTTCTTCACCCTGGCGGAGAAGCAGATCGTGGGCGGTCTCCAGGGCGCGGTCAAGGGCTGAGCGGCAGCGGTACCAGCACAACCAGTGGAAAGGCACACCATGACAGAGGTCCACGCGCTGGTGGACGGGCCGGTACCGGCTCAGGCAGGTTCGGGCCACGACCGGCCGGACGGGCCCGACGCCGAGGCGCGCGTACGGGAACTGCTCGCTCGTATGACGATCGAGGAGAAGGTCGCGCAGCTCGTCGGGTTCTGGGAGAAGGAGGACGGTGAGGCGGTCGCGCCCCTGCAGGGCGAGTTCGCCGACACCGGCCGGCTCGAGGACTTCTCCCGGCACGGGCTGGGTCACCTGACCCGCGCCTACGGCACCCGCCCGGTCGACGCCGCCGCCCGCGCGGCGTGGCTGTGGAAGTTCCAGCGGGACCTGGTGACGGGCACCCGGCTGGGCATCCCGGCCATCGTGCACGAGGAGTGCCTGACCGGCCTGTCGGCGTGGAAGGCGGCCACCTTCCCGACGCCGCTGGCCTGGGGCGCCGCGTTCGATCCCGACCTGGTCACCGAGATGGCGGCGGCGATCGGGGCCTCGATGCGCGCGCTCGGCATCCACCAGGGACTGTCCCCGGTGCTGGATGTGATCCGGGATCCCCGCTGGGGCCGGGTCGACGAGTGCATCGCCGAGGACCCTTACCTCGTCGGCACCATCGGCACCTCGTACGTGCGGGGACTGCAGTCGCAGGGCGTGCTCGCCACGCTGAAGCACTTCGCCGGCTACTCCGCCTCGCGGGCCGGGCGCAACTTCGGCCCGGTGCACGCCGGTCCCCGGGAACTCGCCGACGTGCTGCTGCCGCCGTTCGAGATGGCGCTGCTCGACGGCGACGCCCGCAGCGTCATGCACTCGTACGCCGAGATCGACGGCGTGCCGGTCGCGGCCGACCCGACGATGCTCACCGACCTGCTGCGGGACCGGTGGGGCTTCGACGGCACGGTGGTGGCCGACTACTACGGGGTGGCCTTCCTCAACCTGCTGCACCACGTCGCGGCCGACAACGCGGAGGCGGCGGTGCAGGCGCTGAGCGCGGGCCTCGACATCGAGCTGCCCACCGGTGACGCCTACCTGACCCTGACCGAGTCGGTGCGGGCCGGGGCCGTCGACGAGGCGCTGGTCGACCGGGCGGTGCTGCGCGTCCTGCGCCAGAAGCGGGAACTCGGACTGCTCGACGCCACGTTCGACGACGAGCCGCCGGGCGCGATCGACCTCGACTCGCCGGAGCACCGGTCGATCGCACGCCGGCTCGCCGAGGAGTCGGTCGTCCTGGTCGCCAACGAGGGTGTGCTCCCGCTGCCGGCGGGCCGCCGGGTGGCGGTCGTCGGCCCGAACGCGGACCGGCAGGGCGCGCTGTTCGGCTGCTACTCCTTCCTCAACCACGTGCTGGCCCACCACCCGGGTGTGGAGACCGGCTTCGAGGTGCCGACCGTGCTGGAGGCGGTGCGCGCCGAGTTCGGCGCCGGCTCGGTCACCTTCGCGGCCGGCTGTGAGGTGGACTCGGCGGACCGGTCCGGGTTCGACGAGGCGGTCGCCGCCGCGTCCGCCGCCGACGTGGCGGTGCTCGTGATGGGCGACCACGCCAGCCTGTTCGGCCGCGGCACCGTAGGCGAGGGCTGCGACCGGGACGACCTGGAGCTGCCCGGCGTGCAGCGCCAGCTCGTCGAGGCGGTGCTGGACACCGGCACCCCGGTCGTCCTGGTGCTGCTCACCGGCCGCCCGTACACGCTCGGCTGGGCGCTGTCCCGCTGCGCGGCGGTGGTGCAGACGTTCTTCCCGGGCGAGGAGGGCGCCGGAGCGATCGCGGGCGTGCTGTCCGGGCGGGTCAACCCGTCCGGCCGGCTGCCGGTCACCCTGCCCGGCTCGGCCGGCGCGCAGCCGTACTCGTACCTGCACCCCGAGCTGGGGGAGGGCATGAACGGCACCAACCTGCCGGCGACCCCGGTGGCGCCGTTCGGGCACGGGCTGTCCTTCACCACGTTCGCGTACACCGATCTGACCGTGCCGGCCGAGGTGCCGACCGACGGGACGCTGCGGGTGTCGGTGCGCGTGACGAACACCGGCCCGGTCGCCGGTGACGACGTGGTGCAGCTCTACGGCCGCGACCTGGTCGCCTCGGTGACCCGGCCGGTCGCGCAGCTGCTCGGCTACCGGCGGGTGAGCCTGGAGCCGGGCGCCTCGGTCACGGTCGAGCTGACCGTGCCGACCACGCGGCTGGCGTTCAGCGACCGCACGCTGACCCGTGTGGTGGAGCCCGGTGAGGTCGACGTCTGGGTCGGCACGAGCGCCCGGCGCGACGTCCAGGCGCGGACGACGCTGACCGGCGACACCGTCGCGATCACCGCCGAATCGCCCCGCTGGACGACGACCGACCTCCGCTGAGCCGGGTCCGCCGGTCGTCCACGGGGCGGCCGGCGGACCCTTTCAGCTCATATTGGCGTTATGTCGTTTTTGACTCAGTAGGCTCCAGGATGTCATCCAGCCCGTGACCCGGGACGGTGCCGCCCGCCACGCGCGGGTCGCGTCTCGCCGCCCGGCCGGCTGGTCCCGGTCGCCGGCACCCACAGGGATACGTGAGTCACGATGATGGACGCGGACACCATGGTCCTGCCCCGCCTCGGGGACGCCGCGGTCGAGGACCCGTGGGGCGAGGCCCGGCCGCACCGGGTCGCCGTCCGCTCCGCGACCGGCGTGCTCCGGTGGCGGATCGCGGCGTGGCTGGTGCCCGCGCTCCTGATGGGCGCGCTCGGCGCCGCCCGGATCACGACATCGGGGCCGAGTGCCGGCGAGGTGGCGACCCGGCGCGCGGCCACGTCGCAGTGGCCGGGGATCGGCGCCGCGCTGACCGGCGACGACGTCGCGCTCGGGCCGTACCACCTGCTCGTGCGCGGCTGGGCGGCGCTGTTCGGCGCGACGGACCTCGCGCTGCGCGTACCGTCGCTGCTGGCCATGATCGGGGCCGCGGCGCTCGTCGGCGCGCTCGCCGCCCGGATCGCCACGCCCGCCGCGGGCCTGGCGGCCGGCGCGATCTTCGCGGTGCTGCCGACCTCGATCCGGTACGCGCAGGAGGCGCAGCCGTACGCCCCGGCGGTGTTCGCCGCCGTGCTCGCCACCTGGCTGCTGGTGCCCGCGCTGGACCGGCCGGGCCCGCGGCGGCTCGTGCCCTACGCGGGCGCGGTGCTGCTGCTGGGCCTGTGCCAGCCGGTGGCGTTGCTGCTGCTCGCCGGCCACGGCTGGGTCGTGCTGGCGTTCCGCCGCCGCGTCTCGGTCAGATGGCTGGCCGCCGTGGTCCTCGGGCTGCTCCCGGTCGCCGCGCTGCTCGGTTACGCCCTGCGCGACGGCGGTCATCTGGCGTCCGGCGTGCGGCCCGGTGCCGCCGTGCTGGCGGCCACGCCCGGAGACCTGTTCGGCGTCGCCGCGTTCGGCGGCGTGCTGGCCGGGCTGGCCCTGTTCAGCCTCCCGCTGCGGTACGCCGCCGCGATCTGCACCGCCTGGGCGCTGGTGCCCGCGCTCGGGCTGCTGGCGCTGGCGCAGGCGGTGCCGGTCTGGTCGGCGGGGAACCTGCTGTTCACGGTGCCCGCCTGGGCGGTGCTCGGCGGGATCGCGCTGTCCCGGGCGCGTGCCGCCGGGGTCGTCGCCGTGCTGGCGCTCGTCGCGCTGCTCGCCGTGGCGGCCCAGCTTCCCGCGTGACCCGGTGACCCGTCGACGAACGGGCGATGTCTGCCTGATTCGCCCTTTTTGCGGTTTATTGTCGGCTTAGCATTCTGTCGGCTCCAGAGCCTGCAGACCATGGGGGAAACGTGGCCGTCGCCGCCGATACACGCCCGTCCCGCGCCACGACGGCCGGGACACCGGGCGCCCGCCCGATCGCGCCCGTCCCGCCCGGGACGCGGGCCGATCCGGACCGCCGGCAGCGCAACGTCCGCGCCCGCCTCGCGTACGCGCGCTGCGGCGCCACCGCCGGTCCGCTGCGACCACCCCGCCGCCCCGACGCGGCGGTCGAGTTCCGCCCCACCGCCTCGGTCGCCGCGCGGCTGGTCCTGACGCTGCTGGTGCTCGTCAACAGCGCCGCCGGACTGGTCTTCGTGGGCTGGCTGCTGCTGCCCCAGCACGTGCCCGGCCCCGGCGTCGTGGGGCTCGGCGGCTGGCAGACCGTCGCCGCCCGGCTCGCGTTCTGCGTCGTCGTCGGCGTCGAGCTGATCCGCCTGGCGCAGAACGTGGTGGTCTGGGTCTTCGCCTACCACGCCCGGGACCCGGTGCCGGTCGACCCGCCGGTCGGCCTGCGGGTCGCCCTGCTCACCACCATCGTGCCGAGCAAGGAGCCGATCGAGGTCGCCGAGCGGACACTGCGCCGGCTGCGGGAGATCGTCTACTGCGGCCACGTCGACGTGTGGATCCTCGACGAGGGCGACGACCCGGCGGTCCGGGCGATGGCCGCGCGGCTGGGCGTACGCCACTTCACCCGCAAGGGCCGGCCCGAGTACAACCGGCCCGGCGGCGAGTTCCGGGCCCGCACCAAGTCCGGCAACCACAACGCCTGGCGGGCCGAGCACGAGCACCGCTACGACGTGGTCGCGAACGTCGACCCGGACCACGTGCCGCTGCCGAACTTCCTGGAGCGCACGCTCGGCTACTTCCGCGACCCGGACGTCGCGTTCGTGGTGACCCCCCAGGTGTACGGCAACATGCACCAGAACTTCGTCGCCCACGGCGCCTCGGTGCAGCAGTACCTCTACAACGGGCTGATCGCCCGCGGCGGCAACGGCCTGGACGCGCCGCTGCTGACCGGCACCGGGCACCTCTACCGTCCGGCGGCCTGGCGGACCATCGGCGGCTACCAGGACTCGATCATCGAGGACCACCTCACCAGCATCCGCGTGCACGCCGCCGTCAACCCGGCCACCGGCAACCGGTGGAAGGGCGTCTACACCCCCGACGTGGTGGCGCTCGGCGAGGGACCGACCTCCTGGGCGGACTACTTCAACCAGCAGAAGCGCTGGGCGGCCGGGATCTGCGAGATCCTGCTCCGGCGCGAGCTGCGCACGCCACGCGACCTGCCGTCGCGCCGTCGCTGGCAGTACCGCCTGCTCCAGTTCTACTACCCGAGCGTGGCCGTGAGCCTGCTGCTGGGCAACGCCGCGACCGCGCTGTACCTGCTGACCGGCGTCGACGCGGGACGGCTCGACCCGCAGGTCTGGGCGACGCTGTGGGGCTCCACCATCGGCACCTGGTTCCTGCTCTGGCTGTGGCTGCGCCGCTTCAACATCGCCCCGCACGAGCGGGAGGAGGTGGGCATGGTCGGCATGGCGCTCGCGCTGTTCGCTGGACCGGTCTACGTGGCCGCCGCGGTGGGCGCGCTGCTGCGCCGCAAGCTCGGGTTCGTGGTCACCGCCAAGGGCGCGCTGCGCACCGTCGAGTCGCCGCGCACGTTCCGGCTGCACCTGGGCTGGGCGCTCGCCGCCGCGGGGCTGCTCGCGGCGAGCTTCGCGCTCGACCACGACTACCCGCTGCTGCGGGTCTGGCCGGCGCTGACGCTGCTGACCGGGCTCGCGCCGCCGCTGATCTCCTGGGTGGAGAGTCTGCGGGCCCGCCGGGACCGGGCCGCCGAACCGGCCCGGGAGCCCCAGGTGGTGCCCCGGCCCGTGACCGACGGCGGTGTGCCGTGCTGAGGCCGACGCTGCCCCGGATGGGCCTGGCACTGGCCGGGTTGCTGCTGCTCGCGTACGCCTTCGTGGTGGCACCGGGCGCGTGGCGCGACGACCCGGGGACGGGCGCCTCGGCGCAGGGGCCCGCCCGGGCGACGCCGCAGGCCAGCACCGACGTGCCGGCCGCGGTCGTGCCGAGCCCGCGCGGCGGCCCGTTCCCCCCGGCCGGGCAGGCGTTCTTCGGGGTGATGACGGACAAGGGCCCGTACGACTTCGCGCCGGTGGACCGGTTCGCCGAGGCGGCCGGGCGGTCGCCGCAGGTGATGCTCTTCGGCGCCGACTGGGCGTCGGCCGCGTTCGACCGGAGCCTGTTCGACCGGATCGCCGAGCGGGGCATGATGCCGATGCTCGGCTGGGAGCCGTGGGACCACACGGTCGACAAGGCGGCCCGCCGCACCGGCCTGACCGATCGGCAGATCGACCGGCTGCGCGCCACCCAGCCGGACTACCGGCTGGCCCGCATCGCGCGCGGTGACTTCGACGCGTACGTGCGCTCCTGGGCCGACGGCGTCCGGTCGCTGGGCTACCCGGTGGCGATCCGCTTCGCGCACGAGATGAACGGCGACTGGTACCCGTGGTGCGAGCGGGCCAACGGCAACCGCCCCGGCGACTACGTCCGGGCCTGGCGGCACGTGCACGACCTCTTCGCCGAGGCCGGCGCCACGAACGTCACCTGGGTGTGGAGCCCGAACGCCCGCTGGGACAAGACCACCGCCGGGCTCACCGGCCTCTACCCGGGCGACGAGTACGTCGACTGGGTCGGCGTCACCGGCTACTACGGCAGCGGCGCGTTCACCAAGACGTACTGGTCGTTCGACCAGATCTTCGGCCCGACGATCGCGGAGATCCGCAAGGTCACCGGCAAACCGCTCGTGGTCACCGAGACCGGCGCCGCCGACGCCGCCGGGCACAAGGCGCGGTGGATCCGGGACACGTTCCGCACCCTGCCCCGCTATCCGAACCTGATCGGGCTGATCTGGTTCGAGGTGGACAAGGAGAAGGACTGGCGCATCGCCGGCTCGCCGGCGGCGGCGACCGCGTTCGCCGAGGCGGTGGCCGCCGAGCGCTACGACGTGACCTGGTCACCGGCGGTGCGGCCGCGAGCCGGGCCCTGATCCCGCCCGTGCCGTACAGGCTCCATGTCGGACGGTGCGGCTACTCTCCACGATCATGAACGAGAGAGATCAATTCCGGCGGGCGGCGATCGGGCAGGGTGTGCCCGAGGACGAGGTGGCCCGCTTCGCGGAGCTGATCCGGTTCCAGATCCACGCCTGCCAGCGCGAGGAAGGTGTGCACGTCGGGCGGCGGGGCGGGCGGCCGCGGCTGCCGGTGGGCATGCCGTGGCCCACGTGCTCGGAGGGTTTCCCGTTGCCGTTCCTGCTGCGGCTCGACTGCGCGGCGCTGCCTCGGGTTCCCGACCTCGCCCTGCCGGCCGACGGCACGCTGCTGTTCTTCCTCGACCAGGAGAGCGCACTGGACGCCTGCGGCATCGAGCCCGAGCAGGAGTTCGCGCGGGTCGTGTACGTCCCGGCCGGCGCCGAGACGGTGGACGGTGAGTACGTCGTGCCCGCCGACACCGAGATGGAGCCGTTCCTCGCCCCCGAGCACGAGATGTACGCGGGGCTCCAGGCGGAGCTGCCGGACTGGCTCGACCGCTCGGAGGAGTGGCTGAGCGCCACCCAGATCCAGCTCCTGCGCGACATGCCGCACCGCACGGAGATGAGCGCGCTGCTCGAGCAGCTCTGGCCGGAGCGGAACTGGTGGCTGCCGGAGGACGTCTTCATCGGCGGCTACACCATCTCGGCGCAGGACCCCCCTGAGGTGATCATGGTGGATCCCGAGCGGGAGCGGCGGCAGGCGAGGTCCCTGCCCCGCCCGGAGCGGATGGTGGCCCTGTACGAGGAACGGCAGCGGGTGATGCGCGAGTGGGTGCCACTGGCCCAGTTCGGCGTGCCGGACGAGGAGTTCGTCAACGCGCGGTTCCTGATCCGCCACGACGACCTCGCCGCCGGGCGGTTCGACCGGGCGCTGTCCTTCTGCGAGTTCACCGAGTGACGACCGTGCCGGCTCACACCAGCGTGCGGACCGCCCGCAGCGCCGCCTCCACGTCCTGCTCCCCGTTGGCGATCGTCGCGCCGAAGCGCAGGTACGACGGCCGGTAGGGGGTGCTGCTGGCGACCACACCGGCCGACCACAGCCGGTTCACCGCCTCGCCCACCGGCACGCCGGTCACCTCGCAGCAGACCACACCGGCTGACAGGTCGGCGGCGCGCGGCGTGACCAGCCGGACGCCCCGGATGCCGGCGAGCCCCTCCTTGAGCCGGTCGGCCAGCTCCCGGGTGCGCTCGGCGACCCGGGCCGGGCCGATGCGCCGGTGGAACGCGAACGCGTCGGCGAGCGCCCAGCGGTGCTCGAAGCTGTGGTAGCCGCCGGGCGTGTGCGCCGGGCCCGGCGGCACGGGCTGCCCACCCGTGCCGCCGGCGAGCCAGCGACCGATGCCGCGTCCGTCGAAGCTGGGGATCACCGGAGTCATCCGTGCCCACGCCCGCTCGGCGGCCCAGACCAGGCCGGTGCCGCGCGGCCCGAGCAGCCACTTGTGGCAGCCGGAGACCAGCACGTCGCAGCCGAGCTGCTCGGGCGTGGACGCGTCGGCGCCGAAGCCGTGCACCGCGTCGAGGCAGAGCAACGCCTCCGGGCTGCGCTCGCGTACCGCCTCGGCCAGCCGGCGTACCGGCAGCTTCACGCCGGTGCTGGAGTGCACCCAGGTCAGCGCCACCACCCGGGTACGCGGCGTGAGCGCCGCGGTGAGGCCCGCGACCATCTCGTCCGCCCCGGCCGTGGCCGCGTCGCGGTAGAGGCGGGCCCGGCGCACGGTCACCCCGTCGCGTTCGGCGCGCAGCCGCAGCGACTCGTGGGTGGCGTAGAAGTCGTGCTCGGTGGTCAGCACCTCGTCGCCCGGTCGCAGCCGGATCGCGCTGTAGACCAGGCCGAGGCCCATGGTCGTGGAGTCGGTGAGCGCGATGTGGTCCGAGCGGGCGCCGAGGTGCCCCGCCGCCGCGGCGAGCACCGCCCGGTCCAGCCGTTCCTCGTTCGCGGCCAGGTAGCCGGAGGCGTCCCGGTCGAGGCCGGCGCGGTGGGTGGCCACGGCGGCCCGTACCGGGGCCGGGTGCGGGGCGAAGACGAACGTGGCCAGGTGCGCCCGGGAGCGGTCGAGCGCGAACTGGGCGCGAACGCTGTCCCAACTGGCCGGATCCAGGGCGGGCGCGTCGTCGGACACCGCGGTCCCGCCCGCCGGGCGGTCCGGGTCGCAGCCGGTGGCCAGGCCGGTGACGCCCGCCGCCGCGGTCGCGCCGAGCAGGTGCCGCCGGGTCAGGCGCCGTCGGGTCGGATGCATGGGGTCAATCGTCCGCCGTGCATGTCACGGCCGGGTCACCGCCCTGGGACCGGTGATTTCACCGATGCGCGCCGGTGGCCCGGACGCGGATGCTGACGCATGTCGATGTAATTCCGGCGCAAGGAGTGACCGACGTGCCCACCACCCGTTCCCGTACCCCCGTCCGTGCCCTCGCCCGTCTCGCCGTGGCGGCACTGCTCGCCACCGGCGGCGCCCTCGCCGTCCCGGCCGCGGCGAGCGCGGCCAGCCCCTACGAGCGCGGCCCGGCGCCCACGAGCGCCATCCTGGAGGCCAGCCGCGGCCCGTTCGCCACCTCGTCGATCAACGTCTCCTCGTTGAGCGTGACCGGCTTCGGCGGCGGCGTCATCTACTACCCGACCAGCACCGCCGAGGGCACCTTCGGCGCGGTCGCCATCTCGCCCGGCTACACCGCCTCCTGGTCCAGCCTGAGCTGGCTCGGACCGCGGATCGCCTCGCACGGCTTCGTGGTGATCGGCATCGAGACCAACACCCGGCTGGACCAGCCGGACAGCCGGGGCCGCCAGCTCCTGGCCGCGCTGGACTACCTGACCCAGCGCAGTTCGGTGCGCGGCCGGATCGACTCCTCGCGGCTCGCCGTGGCCGGGCACTCGATGGGTGGCGGCGGCAGCCTGGAGGCCGCGGCGGCCCGGCCGTCGTTGCAGGCCGCCGTCCCGCTCGCGCCCTGGAACCTGGACAAGACCTGGTCCGAGGTGCGGGTGCCGACGCTCATCATCGGCGGCGAGACCGACAGCGTGGCGCCGGTGGCGACCCACTCGATCCCGTTCTACAACAGCATCCCGGCGTCGTCGGAGAAGGCGTACCTGGAGCTGGACGGCGCGAGCCACTTCTTCCCGCAGACGACGAACACGCCGACGGCGAAGCAGATGGTGGCCTGGCTGAAGCGGTTCGTCGACGACGACACCCGCTACGAGCAGTTCCTCTGCCCGGGCCCGAGCGGGTCGGCGATCCAGGAGTACCGCAACACCTGCCCCAGCTCCTGATCCCCACCGCTGTCGGGGTGGTCGCCGCGCGGCGACCACCCCGACAGCGTGTCCGCCTCTTTTCCGGCGGGTTGCCCATAGGTGACACTAGATGCATGGTTTCTGCATCGACAGTGCATATAGCCTTGTGGGGCCGGGACGACGAGTGCGACGCGATCCGCCGCCTCCTCGACCGCGACGACGGCGGCGCGCTGCTGTTCCACGGGCCGCCCGGCTCCGGGCGCAGCGCCCTGCTGGCGTACGCCCGCAGGTGGGCCGGGCAGCGCGCGGTGCTCGCCGGCGCCGGCCTGGCCGACGAGGCGACACTGCCCTACGCCGGGCTGCACCGCCTGCTCGACCCGGTGCTGGACGCGGACGCGGCCCTCCCGGTGCGGCAGCGGCGGCTGCTGCGCCGCGCGATCGGCGGCGACGGGTGCCCGGCCGAGCAGCGGCTGGCCCTGGCCGCGGCGGTGCGGTCCCTGCTCGCCGCCGTGGCGGCGGACCGCCCACTGCTGTGCACGGTGGACGACCTCGACACCGGCGATCCGCAGAGCGCCTGGACGCTCGCCGTGGTGGCGCGCCGGCTGCGCCGGCTGCCGGTGGCGATGCTGCTGACCGCGACCGCCCCGGCCACTGTCGACGGTGTGCCGGCCCACGGGCTGCGTCCGCTGGACGCCCACGAGTGCCACGCGATGCTCGCCGGACTGCGGGAGCGGCCACCCGCGCCGGTGGCCGCCGCACTGGCCGCGCTCAGCCGGGGCAGCCCGGCCGCGCTCGCCGACCTGGCCGGCACGCTCACCCCCGCCCAGTGGCGGGGCGAGGCGCCACTGCCCGACGCGCCGCCGGTGGACGGCGCGCTCGCCGCCGCGTACCGGGCCCGCCTGGACCGGCTGCCGGTGCCGACCCGGCGGATGGTGCTGCTCGCCGCGCTCGACCCCGGAGACGACCCGGGCACGCTGGTGCGCGCCGCGTGGGCGGCCGGCCTGACCGTCGAGGCGCTCGCCCCCGCCGAGGCCGCCGGCCTGCTGCGCACCGGGCCCGGCGGGGCGACGTTCCCGCACCCGCTCGCCCGCACGATGATCACCGCCGTCGCGCCGCTCGCCGACCTGCGCGCGGCCCACCTGCTGCTGGCCGGCACGCTCGCCGAGGGCGCGCTGGGCCGGGCGCTGCGCCACGCCACCGCCGCCGACTGTCCGTCCGACGTGCTCGCCGCCGAGCTGACGGCGGCGGTCGACGAGGTGCCGGACCGCGCCGCCGCGGCGGTCGTGCTGCGCCGCGCCGCCGAACTGAGCCCCGACCCCGGCCGCGCAGCCGAGCTGACCATCGCCGCCGCGCGATGTGCCTGGACCGCCGGCGACCCGGACCAGGCCCGAGGGCTGCTGCGCCGCCTGACCGCCGGACCGGCGCACAGCCGGGCCGACCTGCTCCGCGGCGACATGCAACTGCGCTGCGACGCGCCCGCCGCCGCGGTCGCCACGCTGCTGGGCGCCGCCGACGCGATCGCGCCGGCCGACCGGCGGGCCGCGCTGCTCGCGCTGGTCCGGGCCGGCGAGGCCATCTGCGTCACCGGCGACCAGTACCGGTACGCCGAGGTGGCCCGCCGGGCCGATGCGCTGCGGCGGCCCGGCGACCCGCCCGAACTCGACCTGCTGGCCACGTTCGCCACGGGCGTCGGGGCGACGCTGCGGGGTGACCACGCGCGCGGCGGCCCGGCGCTGCGCCGGGTCGTCGTCATCGGCGGCCGGCTGACCGGGCCCGCGCTCACCCCCGGCGCGCTCGTCTGCGCCGCCGCGGCCGCCCTGCTGGTCGCCGTGGACGGTCCCGCGCACCGGCTCGCCGGCCGGGCGGTGGAGGTGGCCCGCGCACGCGGCGAGCTGTCGCTGCTGCCCCGGGCGCTGGAGCTGCGGGCCGTCGCCGAATACTGGCTGGGCCGGCACGAGGCCGCGGCGGAAACCGCCCGCGAGGGCGTACGCGCCGCCCGCGCCGGCGGCCAGCACGTGTGCGCCCAGGTGCACCTCGGCATCCTCGCCGTGCTGGCCGCGGTACGCGCCGACCGGGACGCCGCGCTGGCCCGGATCGCCGAGATCGGTGACGGGGCCGCGCCGGGGAGCCGGCCGGACGCGTACGCCCGCTGGGCGCTCGGCGTGCTGGACCTGATCGACGGCCGGTACGCCGACGCGGTGGCCCGGCTGTCCGCGCTGGCCCGTACCGGCACCGGCCGGGGGCAGGTGCTGGTCCAGGTGATGGCCACGCCGTACCTGGTGGAGGCCGCCGCCCAGGACGGCGGGCGGCCGGCCGCCGCGCTGGCCGTGTTCGACCACTGGGCCAGCAGCACGGCTAGCCCGTCGCGGCGGGCGCTCGCCGCGCGCTGCCGGGCGCTGCTCGCGCCCCGCGGCGGCCCGGAGGCCGAACGGGAGTTCCACGCGGCGCTGCGGTTGCACCCGGCCGACACCGACCGGTTCGAGCGCGCCCGCACCGAGCTGCTGTTCGGCCGCGAACTGCGCCGCCGGCGCCGGCCCCGGGACGCCCGCGCGCACCTGCACCGGGCCCGGGAGGCGTTCACGCTGCTCGGCGCGACCGTCTGGGCCGACCGGGCGGGGGAGGAGCTGCGCGCGGCGGGGGAGTCGGTCGGGCCGGTGCGGCACGGTCCGGAGGAGTTGCTGACCGGGCAGCAGCTGCACATCGCCCGGCTGGTCGCGGAGGGGGCGACCAACCGGGAGATCGCCACCCGGATGTGCTTGTCCACGCGGACCGTCGACCACCACCTGCGCAACGTCTTCCACCGGCTCGGTGTGCGCTCGCGTACCGAACTGGCCCGCCTGCTGTCCTGACCGGGCGGGCCGGTTCGGTACGCGTCGTGTCGCGGCGGTCGTCGGGCCGGCCACGCGCGGGCTGTGCCGAGCCCCGGCGGCGCGAGTCGGGCCGGGCCGTGGGGGGAGCGGGGTCCGGCCGCGACGCCGTCAGCGCAGCGCGGCCACCGCGGCGTCCCCGCCGCCGCGCCAGAGCACGCCGGCCTCGGCGAAGCCGGCCGCGCGCAGCGCGTCCAGGTGCCACGCCGCGGGCGGGCTCCACTCCGGGCTGTGCCCGGTCGGGTAGATCTGCCGCCGCTTCTCCACGAGCGGGCCGAGCACCGGGTCGTCGGCCGCCTGCGCCCACCAGTCCGGCCAGGACAGCGCCGCGCCGGCACGGTGCCGGGCGTCCCGGCGCGCCCGCGCGCGCTCGCCGAGCCGTGCGGTGAGCGTCGGCATCGCGTCGTCGGGCATGTGGTCGGCGTTGACGAACACGCCGCCGGGGCGCAACACGTCGCGGATCTCGCGGTAGAGCTCGGCCAGGCGCGGACCGTCCACCCAGTGCAGCGCGGTGGCGGTGAGTACCGCGTCGTAGTCGCGGTGCGGCAGCGTGGCGGCCCAGTCGGACCGGTTGAGGTCGGCGGTCACCACAGCGGCCCGCCCGGCCAGCGCCGCCTCGGCGAGGGTGAGCAGCACCGGGTCGAGGTCGAGCACCGTCACCTCGGCGTCGGGCCGGCGGGCCAGCGTCCGCAGGCTGATCGAGCCGGTGCCGCCGGCCAGGTCGAGCACCCGTGGCGGCCGGTCGCCGGTGACCGCCTCGACGGCGTCGAGCATCGCGTCGAAGCGGTGCTCCCGGTCCGGCATGAACGCCTCCTGCTGCCGGTCCCAGCTCTCCTGCCAGGCGCGCACATCCAAATCGTAAGGAGTCATGCCGCTCACGATAGTTACCGGCAGGCGACCCTGTCGAGGCTTGTTGCCAAAGTTTTGCAATAAGCGACGGGCGTCCCGGCGGCGTCACCGGGACCGGACGTGCGGCGGGTCGACTGTGACGAGCGGGTGACGCGCGCTGCGGCAGGGTCGCGGCACGACGACGGCACCGTTCGAGGGGGCTGCATGATCAGGACGATGCTCCGGCTGCGCGCGCGCACCGGCTGCGAGCCCGCGGTCGGGCCGGCCTTCGAGACGGTCGCCGGGCAGCTCGGCGCGCTGGCCGGCAACCTGCGGCACGAGCTGCTGCGCGACGCCCTCGATCCGCGCGGCTTCGTCGTCGTCACCGAGTGGGCCGACGAGGCGGCGCTGCGCGCGTACCGGCGCGGGCCGGTGGCGGCCCGCCTGGCCGGCCTGCTCCGGCCGCTGACCGAGCCGGCGGACGGCCCCGAGTACCCGCTGATGCGCGAGACCGGGGACGGAACGGGCCCGGTCTACGTGGACGTCGAGCTCACCGTGCCGCTCGACCGGCTCGCCGAGTTCCACCGGGGCTACCCCGAGGTGGTCCGGCGGATGGCCGCGATACCCGGCTACCGCCGCGAACAGCTGCTGCGCCAACCCGGCTCGGACATCCACCACATCTTCGCCGAGTGGGACGGCGCCGCGCCGTTCCTCGCCTGGATCGGTGACCCGGCCCACGCCTCGGCGCAGGCCGGACCGATCGCACCGTTCCTTCTCGACATCCGGCGCCGGCTGTTCCACGTCGTGCCCGACGCGGACGACCGCCGACACCCCACCACGGGCTGGGAGGCCGACGTGCACAGGACAACAGACGTACTCGTCGTCGGGGCGGGGCCCACCGGGCTGACCGCCGCCGTCGAACTGGCCCGGCGGGGCATCGACTGCCTGGTGATCGACAAACAGGTCACCCCGCCCGGTCACGCGGACAAGGCGATCGGCGTGCACTGCCGCACCATGGAGATCTGGGAGGAGCAGGGCGTCGTCCGGGAGGCCATGGACGCCGGCATCTGGCTCACCGGCAACATGGTCTTCGTCAACGGCGAGCAGACCCACCGGATGAGCTGGGAGCTGCCCGGCCTGCCGTACGCCCACCTCGGCCTGCCGCAGTACGAGACCGAGCGGATCCTCACCGCCCGGCTGGCCACGCTCGGGGTGCGTCCGCAGCGCGGCGCCGAACTCGTCGACTTCACCCAGGACGCCGAGGGCGTGACCGCCACCGTCCGCACCGCCGACGGCGGCACCGAGACGGTACGCGCGGCGTACCTGGTCGGTGCCGACGGCGCGCACAGCCGGGTACGGGAGCGGCTGGGTCTCACGTTCACCGGCGGGCTGGGCCGGTTCCCGCAGCTGTTCATGCTGGTGGACGTCGACATGAACTGGGACATGCCGGACGGGCACCTGCTGCGGTTCCTGCACATGACCGACGGGCAGATGGACGGGATGCTCGTCTGCGTACCGCTGCGCGGCGAGCACCGCTACCGCATCGCCACGCTCGCGCCACCCCGGTTCTTCGCCCAGACCGGCGGGCGCGACGCCCCGCCCGGGTTCAGCGAGGAACTCGACGAACCGACCATCTCCGACGTGCAGGCCGCGCTGGACCGCCTCGCGCCACCCGGCACCCGGGCGAGCAACCTGCGCTGGTCGTCGGTGTTCCGGATCAGCCACGGCATCGTCGACCGCTACCGCGACGGCCGCGTGTTCGTCGCCGGGGACGCCGCCCACCTGCACCCGCCCGCCGGCGGGCAGGGCATGAACACCGGCATCCAGGACACCTGGAACCTGGCCTGGAAGCTCGCCCTGGCGGTACGCGGGCTGGCCGCGCCCGGCCTGCTGGACAGCTACGAGACCGAGCGGCGCCCGGAGGGCGAGGAGATCGTCGGCCGGGCGGTCCGGATGGCCGGCACCGAGGAGGTGGACCGCGCCGACCTGGAACGCCAGTTCCTCCAGGAGATGTCCATGCTGCTCAGCTACGCGGGCAGCCCACTGGTCGGGGAGACGGTCGCCGACCCGGCCGCGCTCGGTGACGCGCCCCGCCCCGGCGACATCGCGCCCGACGTCGACGGGCTGCGCCGGCGCGGCGTCGGCCACCCGCTGCGGCTGCGCGACCTGACCCGGGGCACCCGGCACACGCTGCTGCTCTACGCCGACCGCACGGCCGGCGCGGGGGAACTGGCCGCGTTCGCCGGGTTGTGCGCCGACGTGCGAAGGCTGGCCGGCGGGGAGATCGAGGCGTACCTGCTGCTCGACCCGGACGCCGACGAACCGCGACTGCTCGACCCACCGGTGGTGCGCGACGCCGAGCGGCGCTTCCGCACCGCGTACGGGCTGGACGGCACCGGCCTGTACCTGATCCGGCCGGACGGGCACGTCGGGTTCCGGGGTGCGCCGGTCGACCCGGACGCGCTGCGCAAGCACCTGCACCTGGTCTTCGGGAGCGCGAGGTGAGCCGGGTCCGGACCGTGCTGTCGATGCGGACCCGGGAGGGCTGCGAGGAGCGCTTCGAGGCGGAGTGGCTCACCGCGGCCGAACAGATCCGCACGCTGGACGGCTGCCTGCACCAGGACCTGGTCCGCGACGCCGACGACCCGCGCAGCTACCTGATCATCAGCGACTGGGCCGACCGCGAACGGCTCGACGCGTTCGGCCGCAGCACGCACCGGGACCGGCTGCTGAGCATCATCCGCGAGCTGCGCGAGTCCGCCGACCGGCACACCTACCAGGTATTGCACAGCGTGGCCGGCGAGCCGGGGGAGGGGCGATGACCGACGACGTGGTGCCGGCGAGCGAGCTCTACACCGACGCGTTCGCGGCCGATCCGTACCCCACGCTGGCCCGGCTGCGCGCGCAGCGGCCGGTCTGCCCGGTCGGCTCGCCGCGCTTCGACTCCTGGCTGATCACCCGCTTCGACGACGCGCGCACCGCGCTGACCGACCCGCGCCTGTCCAAGGACCTGTACGGCCCGGAGCAGCACTACCTGAAGATCTTCGGTCCGAACTCCGAGGGCCTGAACCGCAACATGCTCAACTCCGATCCGCCGGAGCACACCCGGCTGCGCCGGGTCGTGTCGCAGGCGTTCGCGCCCCGGCGGATCGAGGCGTTGCGCCCCCGGGTGGCGTCGATCGTCGACCAGCTCATCGACAAGATGGCGCCGCACGGCGAGGCGGACCTCATGCACGACTTCGCCATCCCGCTGCCGATGACGGTCATCTGCGAACTGCTCGGCGTGCCGCCGGCCGACCACGGCCGGGTGCTCGACTGGACCCAGGTCATCCGCACCTCCGGCTCCACCAGCCGGCCCCCGGCCGAGGAACGGGCAGCGGTGCAGGAGGCCCAGCTCCGGCTGCACCAGTACCTTGCCGGGCTGGTCCGCGCCAAGCGCGACGACCCGGCCGACGACATCATCGGCGCGCTGATCAAGGCCGTCGACCAGGACGGGACGCTGTCCGAGGCGGAACTGGTCACCACCACGTTCCTGCTGCTGTTCGCCGGGCACCAGACCACCGCCGACTTCCTCGGCAACGCCGTGCTGGCCCTGCTCACCCACCCCGCGCAGATGGAACTGCTGCGCGCCACGCCCCGCCTGCTGCCGGCCGCCATCGAGGAGCTGTTGCGCTTCGACGGGCCGCTGCCCGTGGCCAGCCCGCGCATCGCCACCGAGGACGTCGACTACCAGGGCGTCTGCATCCCGCGCGGCGCGATCGTCGGGGTGGCGATCAACGCGGCGAACCACGACCCGGCCCACTTCGCCGACCCGGACCGGCTGGACCTGCGCCGGGTCCGGGGCCCGCACCTCGGGTTCGGTCACGGTGTCCACTACTGCCTGGGCGTCTCGCTGGCCCGGATGGAGGCCGAACTCGCGCTCGGCGCGCTGCTGCGGCGGCTGCCCGGACTGCGTCTCGGCGTACCGCTCGCGCAGGTGCGCCGGCTCCCCGCCGCCTCGCCGTTCCGCGGCCTGCTGGAACTGCCGGTCACCTTCACCGCCTGACGGCGCCGCCGTCGCGGCTCATCATCAAGGAGCAGTCATGGTCTTCCGCAACGTGATCGTCTGTCACATGGTCCCCGGCAGCGAGCAGATCGTCGGCGGCGTGTTCGGCCACTACGACCAGGCCACCCGGCCGCAGGACCTGGGCGTCATCGGCCGGTACCTGCTGTCGCACCACGACCTCTACATCCACGTGATCGAGCGGGAGCAGGACCCGCGGATCTCCGGGCAGACCCGCGGCCTGCCCGCCTTCCAGAAGATCGCCGAGGAGATCGGCCCGTACGTGACGCCGTACCCGCGCTACTGGAAGAACCCGTCGGACTCGGTGGCGAAGGAGTTCTACCACTGGGCGCCCGAGGGCGAGCCGCCCGCCGACACCACGCTCACCGTGATCGTCGGGCGGATCAAGCCGGGCGCGGAGCCGGACGTGGCACGGGTCTTCGGCGAGTCCGACGCCGGGTCGCTCCCGGCCGACCTCGGCGTCACCGGCCGCTGGCTCTACTCGATCGACGACGTCTACGTGCACCTGCTCGAACAGGAGTCGTCGGCGGCCGAGGCCACCCGCGACCAGCACGGCGACAAGCCGGCCTTCGGGAAGGTGATGCAGGACCTCGGCCCGTACATCGAGCCGTACCGGCCGGACCGGTGGCAGGGCCCGCAGGACTCGGTGGCCACCGTCTTCTACCGCTGGCAGGCCCAGGACTGACCCGATCCGCGTCCCCGCCCACCGGGTGGCGGGGGCGCGGAAACGCCGCCCCCGCGACCGGCCGTACGCCAGGCTGGTGCGGGGGTGCCGGGTGTCGACGAAGGAGATCGTCCAGCACGTCGGGACGCTGCTGGACCTGGCCGGGGTGCTCGTCATCGCGGTCGGCGTCGCGGTCGCCTCGGCGGTGTTCGCGGTGCGCTGCGCCCGGACCCGTCAGGTGGTCGCGCACTACCGGGCGTACCGGCAGGGGGTCGGCCGGGCCATCCTGCTCGGCCTGGAGTTCCTGGTCGGCGGCGACATCATCCGGACGGTCGCGGTGTCGCCCACGTTCACCAGCGTCGGCGTGCTGGCGCTGATCGTGCTGGTCCGTACGTTCCTCAGCTTCTCCCTCGAAGTGGAGCTGGACGGCCGCTGGCCCTGGCAGAGCCGGACTCCCGCCGAGCGGCCGAGCGTCGGCGCCCGCCCCCAGCGCTGAGCGTCGTACCCCTGCGGCAGCATGCCGGGCATGGCGGAGTTCCGGATCGTGCGCGGTGACGCGACGAGCCCGCAGGCGAAGGGCCCCAAGATCGTCGCGCACGTCTGCAACGACCTGGGCGGCTGGGGAAAGGGCTTCGTCCTCGCCGTCTCGCGGCGGTGGCCCGAGCCGGAACGCGACTACCGGGAGTGGCACCGGCACCGGGCCGGCAACGACTTCGGGCTGGGCGCCGTCCGGCTGGTCCGGGTCGCGCCGGACCTGTGGGTGGCCAACATGGTGGGCCAGCGCGGGATGCGCCGGGGCAGCGCCGGGCCGCCGATCCGGTACGACGCGGTGGAGCGCTGCCTCGCAGCCGTGGCCGACCGCGCCGAGGAGCTGGGCGCGTCGGTGCACATGCCGCGCATCGGCTGCGGGCTGGCCGGCGGCTCGTGGCAGCGGATCGAGCCGTTGATCCGGCGCGCGTTGTCCGAGCGCGGCATCCCGGTGACCGTCTACGACCGGTAGTGACCTCCGCCTGTCGCCCTCGCCACTTCGCCGAGCCGATGCCGGCCGGTACCCCCAGGGGGTATGGTGGTGCGATGGAGCACGGATCCGGTCACGACACGGGCCACCACGGCGACCACGGCGGCGGTCATGGCGGCGGCCACGGCGCGCACGCCGGGCACGACCCGGAGCAGTTCCGCCGCCGGTTCTGGCTGAGCCTGGCGCTCACCGTGCCGATCGTCGCCACCAGCCACATGGTGATGGACTGGTTCGGCTACACGCTGGACTTCCCGGGCGTGCGCTGGGTCGGCCCGGTGCTCGGCACCGTGGTCTTCCTCTACGGCGGCTGGCCGTTCCTCACCGGCGGCCTGCGTGAGCTGCGCGAACGCACCCCCGGGATGATGCTGCTGATCTCGATGGCGATCGTGGTCGCGTACCTCGCCTCGGCCGCCACCAGCATCGGCCTGTTCGATCTGGACTTCTGGTGGGAGCTGGCCGCGCTGGTCACCATCATGCTGCTCGGCCACTGGCAGGAGATGCGGGCGGTCGGGCAGGCGCGCGGCGCGCTCGGTGCGCTCGCAGCGCTGCTGCCCGACGACGCCGAGCGCCTGGACGACGCCGGGCGGCCGCATCCGGTGCCGGTCGGCGAGCTGCGGGTGGGCGACCTGGTGCTGGTGCGCCCCGGCGGGCGGGTGCCGGCCGACGGCCGGATCGTCGAGGGTGCCGCCGAGCTGGACGAGTCGATGATCACGGGGGAGTCGCGGCCGGTGGCACGCGCCGCCGGAGACCGGGTGGTCGCCGGCACCGTCGCCACCGACTCCACCCTCCGGGTACGCGTCGAGGCGGTCGGCGCGGACACCGCGCTGGCCGGCATCGGGCGGCTCGTGGCGCAGGCGCAGGCCTCCGGCGGGCGCGCGCAGGTGCTCGCCGACCGGTTCGCCGCGCTGCTGTTCTACCTGGCGGCGTTCGCCGGCCTGGCCACGTTCGCGGTCTGGGCGCTGCTCGGCGACCCCGACCAGGCGGTGGTACGCACCGTGACGGTGCTGGTGATCGCCTGCCCGCACGCCCTCGGCCTGGCGATCCCGCTGGTGGTGGCGCTGTCGACCGCGCTGTCGGCCCGCGCCGGCATCCTGGTCAAGGACCGGCTGGCGCTGGAGCGGATGCGCACCGTGGACACCGTCCTGTTCGACAAGACCGGCACGCTCACCACCGGCCGGCACACGGTCACCGGCGTGGCCACCACCGGCGGGCTGGACGAGAACGCCGCCCTGGCCCTGGCCGGCGCGGTGGAGGCCGACAGCGAGCACCCACTGGCCCGGGCGCTGGTCGCCGCCGCCGACGCGCGCGCGGCGGGTCCGGCCGAGCCCGACCGGCATCCGGACGCGCGGGAGGCGGGCCGGAGCAGCCGGGAAGCGGGGACGGCGCGTCCGGCGGCGCACGGCTTTCGCGCGCTGACCGGCCGGGGCGTGCGCGCCACTGTGGACGGCGTCGACTGGGCGGTCGGCGGGCCGGCGCTGCTGCGCGAACTCGACGCCCCGGTGCCGGACGACCTGGCCCGGGCCGCGCGGGAGTGGTCGGGCCGGGGCGCCGCGGTGCTGCACCTGGTCCGCCTGCCCGAGGGCGGCCGGCCCGAGGTGACCGCCGCGTTCGGGATGGAGGACCAGGTCCGCCCGGAGGCGCGGGCCGCCGTGGCCGAGCTGCGCGAACTCGGCGTACGCAAGATCGTGATGATCACCGGGGACGCGCGCCCGGTGGCCGAGGCGGTGGCCGCCGACCTCGGGTTCCGGCCCGGCGTCGACGAGGTCTTCGCCGAGGTGCTCCCCGCCGACAAGGACAAGGCGGTGGCCGAGCTGCGCGATCGGGGACTGACGGTGGCGATGGTCGGCGACGGCGTGAACGACGCGCCGGCGCTGGCTCGCGCCGACGTCGGGCTGGCCATCGGCGCCGGCACCGACGTGGCGATCGAGTCCGCCGGGGTGGTGCTCGCCGGCTCCGACCCGCGCGGTGTCGGCGGCGTCATCCGGCTGTCCCGCGCGTCGTACCGGAAGATGCGGCAGAACCTGGCCTGGGCGGCCGGCTACAACGTGGTCGCGATCCCGCTCGCCGCCGGGGTCCTCGCGTGGGCGGGCGTCGCGCTCAGCCCGGCGCTGGGCGCGGTGCTGATGTCCGCCTCCACGATCGTGGTCGCGCTCAACGCCCAACTGCTGCGCCGGGTCCGGATCGCCCCGGCCGACTGAGCCGCAGTTCCGGCCCGGCGACCGCCCGGAGGCTCGCGGTTGCGAGCGACAATGCCCCTTCCGGCCCGCACCTGCGTCCGGCTAGGGTGAGCGCGTGACGGTGTTCCGGATCGGCGAGGCGGCCGAGCTGCTCGGGGTCAGCGCGGACACGGTCCGCCGCTGGATCGACGCCGGCAAGCTGCCGGCCACCCGCGACGAGCACGGCCACCGGGTGCTCGACGGCGCCGACGTGGCCGCGTTCGTCCGCGCTCCCGGCCACCCCGAGCTGTCCTCGGCCCGCAACCGGCTGCGCGGCATCGTCACCGCCGTCGTCAAGGACACCGTGATGGCCCAGGTCGACATCCAGGCCGGGCCGTTCCGGGTGGTGTCGCTGATGAGCCGCGAGGCCGTCGACGACCTCGACCTCCAGGTCGGCTCCGTCGCCGTCGCGGTGATCAAGTCGACCACCGTCGTGGTCGAGCGCGCCTCCACCCCCAGGGGAAGGACCAGCCCGTGACCGTACGGTGGAGCCGCGCCGCGCTCGCCGCCGCGCTGGTGGCGGCACTCGGCCTGACCGGCTGCGGCGGCGCGGACGAACCGGCCGGGCCCGACGGCGCCGGCCCGGTGACCGTGTTCGCCGCCGCCTCGCTCACCGAGTCGTTCACCCGGCTCGGCAAGGAGTACGAGGCCGCGCACCCGGGCCGCACCGTCACGTTCAACTTCGGCGGCAGTTCCGGGCTCGCCACCCAGATCACCCAGGGTGCGCCGGCCGACGTGTTCGCCGCCGCCTCCCCGGCCACCATGAAGACGGTCACCGACGCCGGTGACGCCGCCGGCGAACCGGCCGTGCTGGTCCGCAACCAGCTCGTCGTCGCCGTACCCTCTGGCAACCCGGCGCGGGTCGGCGGGCTGGCCGACCTGGCCCGCCCCGGCGTCAAGGTGGCGCTCTGCGCGGAGCAGGTGCCCTGCGGCGCCGCCGCGCGCACCGCGCTCGACGCGGCGGGTGTGCGGCTCACGCCCGCCACGCTCGAACAGGACGTCAAGGGCGCGCTGGCCAAGCTGCGCCTCGGCGAGGTCGACGCCGCGCTGGTCTACCGCACCGACGTACGCGCCGCTCCCGGGCTCGACGCGGTCGAGTTCCCCGAGTCGGCGCGCGCCGTCAACGACTATCCGATCGTGGTGCTTCGCGCCGCAGGCAACCCGGCCGGCGCCCGCGCCTTCGTCGACTTCGTCCGCTCCGACGCCGGGCTCGCCGTGCTCACCGCCGCCGGGTTCCAGGCGCCGCCGGGCGCATGAGCCGCACCGTACGCCGGCAGCGGGTGCCGATCGCCCTGCTCGTGCCCGCCGGGCTCGGACTCGCCTTCCTCGTCCTGCCGCTCGCCGGTCTGCTCATCCGGGCACCCTGGACCACGCTGCCCCGGCGGCTGACCGAACCGGGTGTGCTCACCGCGCTTCGGCTGTCGCTGGAGACCGCCACCGTCGCCACCCTGCTCTGCGTGGCGCTCGGCGTACCCCTGGCGTGGCTGCTGGCCCGGGTGGAGTTCCCCGGGCGGCGGCTGGTCCGGGCGCTGGTCACGGTGCCGCTGGTGCTCCCGCCGGTGGTCGGCGGCGTGGCGCTGCTGCTGGTCTTCGGCCGGCGCGGGCTGATCGGGTCGTGGCTGGACGAGACGTTCGGCGTGACGCTGCCGTTCACCACCGCCGGGGTGGTGCTGGCCGAGGCGTTCGTGGCCATGCCGTTCCTGGTCATCGCCGTCGAGGGCGCGCTCCGTGGCGCCGACCCCCGGTACGAGGAGGCAGCCGCCACGCTCGGCGCCGGGCGGTTCACCACCTTCACCCGGGTCACGTTGCCGCTCGTCGCCCCGGGCGTGGCGGCCGGCGCGGTGCTCTGCTGGGCGCGCGCGCTCGGCGAGTTCGGGGCCACCATCACGTTTGCCGGCAACTATCCCGGCCGCACCCAGACCATGCCGCTGGCGGTCTACCTGGCGCTGGAGACCGACCTCCAGGCCGCGATCGTGCTCAGCCTGATCCTGCTCACCGTCTCCGTGGTCATCCTCGCCGCGCTGCGCGACAAATGGGTCGGGACGACATGAGTGTGCTGGACGCGCATCTGGTCGCCGAGCGGGACGGGTTCACCCTCGACGTGCGGCTGCGCATCGCCGCCGGTGAGGTGGTGGCGCTGCTCGGCCCCAACGGCGCCGGCAAGACCACAGCGCTGCGGGTACTCGCCGGGCTGCACCCCCTCGCCGCCGGGCACCTCACGCTCGACGGCGCCGACCTGGACCGGCCCGACCGCCGGGTGTGGACGCCGCCGGAGCGGCGGCCGGTCGGCGTGGTGTTCCAGGACTACCTGCTGTTCCCGCACCTCAGCGCGCTGGACAACGTGGCGTTCGGGCCGCGCCGACGGGGCGCCGACAAGCGGGCCGCCCGCACCAGGGCCCAGGAGTGGCTGGACCGCGTCGGCCTCGGCGACCAGGCCCGGCGCCGGCCCCGGCAGCTCTCCGGCGGGCAGGCGCAGCGGGTCGCGCTGGCCCGCGCGCTCGCCGTCGACCCGGCGCTGCTGCTGCTCGACGAGCCGCTCGCCGCGCTCGACGCCCGGACCCGGCTGGACACCCGCGCCGAACTCCAGCGCCACCTCGGCGCGCACCCCGGGGCGACGCTGCTCGTCACCCACGACCCCCTCGACGCCCTGGTGCTCGCCGACCGACTGGTCATCGTGGAGGACGGGCGCGTCGTGCAGGAGGGCGACGCCGCCACCGTCACGGCCCGGCCTCGCACCGACTACGTGGCCCGGCTGGTCGGCCTCAACCTGCACCGCGGCCACGCCGACGGGCACACCGTCACCGTCGGTGAGCTGACGCTCACCACCGCCGACACCGTCCACGGTGAGGCGTTCGTCGCCTACCCGCCGGCCGCCGTCGCGCTGCACCCGTCCCGGCCCGAGGGCAGCCCGCGCAACGTCTGGGCGGCCACCGTCACCGGCGTGCAACGCCACGGCGACAACCTGCGCGTGCAACTGGCCGGGCCGGTCGAGGTCGCCGCCGACGTCACGCCCGCCGCCGCGGCCCATCTCGGACTGATCCCCGGCCGGCCGGTCTGGGCCGCGGTCAAGGCAGCCGAGACGCGCGCCTATCCGGCGTGACAAACACCGCTGGTCGCGACATGTGCGCAGGTGAGAGGTTTGATCTGCGCTCAACCGGTCACTGGGACGGTAGCGACGACGCAAAGGGGGACACGGTGCCCGACACGATCCGCAACAGGTCCAGTCTGGACGCCGACCTGCCACGGGGAGTCACCGACCCGTTGCTCTGGCGGGCCGCGTACGACGTTGCAGTCGCCCACCGGCCCGACGAGTCCGGCCGGTGCGAGAGCCTGCTGTGTGACGGCCAGGTAGCGCCGTGTGACGCGCTGACCGCCGCCCACCGAGCCATGGAACTGGCCGGGGACCGGCACGCCGACCGGGCCGAGCCCGAGACCTGGCGTACGGAGCAGCGCCGGCGCGCCGCCTGAGCATCGGGTCGCGGGCGGTTCGAACCGCGGACGCCCCGCTTCCGTGTTTATGATCGACAACTCGGTCGGAATGCGGGGAAGAGGAGAGTTCGTGACGGTCGACGCCCACGCGTTCTGGCTCCGCGCCCCCGGTGCGGGCGAGATCCGGCCGGTCCGGCTCGCCGAACCCGGCCCCGGTGAGGTGCTGGTGCGCACGCGCTTCTCCGGCGTCAGCCGCGGCACCGAGACGCTCGTGTTCACCGGCCGCGTCCCGGCCGACCAGCACGACGCGATGCGGGCGCCGTTCCAGGAGGGCGACTTCCCGGCCCCGGTCAAGTACGGCTACCTGAGCGTCGGCACCGTCGAGGCGGGCGACGAGCGGCTGCTCGGCCGCACCGTCTTCTGCCTCTACCCGCACCAGAGCGCGTACGTGGTCCCGGCCGACGCCGTGACCGTCGTGCCGGACGGTGTGCCGGCGCAGCGCGCGGTGCTGGCCGGCACCGTGGAGACCGCTGTGAACGCGCTCTGGGACGCCGCGCCGCTGGTCGGCGACCGGGTCACGGTGATCGGCGGCGGGATGGTGGGCTGCGCGGTCACCGCGCTGCTGGCCCGTTTCCCCGGCGTCCGGGTCGAACTCGTCGACGCCGACCCGGCCCGCGCCGACGTGGCCGCCGCGCTCGGCGCCGGCTTCGCCACGCCCGCCGACGCGACCGGCGAGCGCGACCTCGTGGTGCACGCCAGCGCCACCGCCGACGGGCTGCAACGCGGCCTGGAACTGCTGCGTCCCGAGGGCACGGTGCTGGAGCTGAGCTGGTACGGCGACCGGCCGGTCACGCTCGCGCTGGGCGGCGCGTTCCACTCCCGACGGCTGGGCATCCGCAGCAGCCAGGTCGGCACCGTGTCGCCCCGGCGGGCCGACCGCAGCTACGCCGACCGGCTCGCGCTGGCCCTGGACCTGCTGGCCGACCCGGTGTTCGACGCGCTGCTCACCGGCCGGTCCCGCTTCGACGACCTGCCCGACGTGCTGGACCGGCTCGCCTCTGGCGAGCTGCCGGCGCTGTGCCATCTCATCACCTACGGCGAGGAGTGATCGTGTTCAGCGTGACCGTCCGGGACCACATGATGGTCGCCCACAGCTTCCGCGGCGAGGTCTTCGGCCCGGCCCAGCGGCTGCACGGGGCGACGTTCGTCGTCGACGCCACGTTCCGCCGCGCCGAGCTGGACGACGACGGGATCGTGGTCGACATCGGGCTGGCCACCGAGCAGCTCAAGGCCGTGCTCGCCGAGCTGAACTACCGCAACCTCGACGACGAGCCCGCCTTCGCCGGGGTGAACACCACCACGGAGGTGCTCGCGCGGACGATCGCCGACCGGCTCGCCGACGGGGTGCACGACGGCCGGCTGGGGGAGGGTGCGCGCGGCCTGGCCGGGATCACCGTCACGCTGCACGAGTCGCACATCGCGTGGGCGAGCTACGAGCGGTCGCTCTGACCGGATGACAGTCGTCCACGTGGTGCTGCCGGGCGACATCGACGACCCGGCGGAACCCAGCGGCGGCAACGCCTACGACCGCCACGTCTGCCGGGGCCTGGCCGGGCGCGGCTGGACGGTACGCGAACACCAGGTGCCGGGCGGCTGGCCGCACCCCGGGCCACGGGAACGCGCCGACCTGGCCGGGCTGCTCGGCGGGCTGCCCGACGGCGTTCCGGTGCTCCTCGACGGTCTGGTCGCCTCGACCGTGCCGGACGTGCTCGCCCCGCACGCCGCGCGGCTGCGTCTGGTGATCCTGGTGCACCTGCCGATCGAGGGCGAGACGGAGGCGCGGTCGCTGGCGGCGGCCACCGCCGTGGTCGCCACCAGCGAGTGGACCCGCGACCGGCTGCTCGACCGCTACCGGCTGCCACCCGGACGGGTGACCGTCGCCCCGCCCGGCGTCGACCCGGCGCCCGTCGCCTCCGGCACGCCCGGCGGGGGACGGCTGCTCTGCGTCGCGGCGGTCACCCCGGTCAAGGGCCACGACGTGCTCGCCGCCGCGCTCACCGAGGTCGCGGACCTGGACTGGACCTGCGACTGGGTGGGTCCGCCGGACCGGGACCGGGCGTTCGCCGACCGGCTGCGCGAGCGGCTGGCCGCGACCGGTCTCGGCGGCCGGGTCCGGCTCACCGGTCCACGCACCGGCCCCGACCTGGCCGCCACGTACGCCGCCGCCGATCTGCTGGTTGCGCCCTCCCGGCGGGAGACGTACGGCATGGTGGTCACCGAGGCGCTGGCCCGGGGCGTGCCGGTGCTGGCGAGCGACACCGGCGGCCTGCCGGACACGCTGGGGCACGCCCCCGGCGGCGACCGGCCCGGCCTGCTGGTGCCGGCGGGCGACCCGGGCGCGACCGCCGCGGCGCTGCGCCGCTGGCTCACCGACCCGGGCCTGCGGGACCGGCTGCGCCGCGCCGCCCGGCAGCGGCGGCACACCCTCACCGGCTGGCCGGCCACAGTGGACCGGCTGGCGACGGCGCTCAAGGAGGCGACCGAGGCATGACCACCTCACTCCCGCCCGGCTTCGCGGACTGGCTGCGGCTGCGCGAGCCCGCCGACGCGGCGGCCCGCAGCGCCGAGCTGGCCGACGCGGTCCGCGACCGGCTGCCCGCCGACCGTCCGCTCGTCGTGCACGACCTGGGCAGCGGCACCGGCTCGATGGCCCGCTGGCTCGCCCCGCGGCTGCCCGGCCCGCAACACTGGGTGCTGCACGAACGTGACGCGGACCTGCTGGCGCTGGCCCGGGCCGGACGGCTCACCGCCGCCGACGGCGCCGAGGTCACAGTGACCACCCGCGGCTCCGACGTCACGAGGCTGACCCCCGCCGACCTGGCCGACGCCCACCTGGTCACCGCGTCCGCGCTGCTGGACATGCTCACCGCCGAGGAGGTCGAACGGATGGCGGCGGTGTGCGCCGGCCACCCGACGCTGTTCGCGCTCACCGTGACCGGGCGGGCCGAGTTCACCCCGCCGGATCCGCTCGACGCCGAGCTGACCGCCGCGTTCAACGCCCACCAGCGCCGCACCGTCGACGGCCGGACGCTGCTCGGACCGGACGCGGTGGACGTCGCCGTGGCCGCGTTCCGCCGTCACGGCGTCGAGACGCGCGTGCGGCCGACCCCGTGGCGGCTCGGGCCGGAGCAGGCGGAACTGGCCGCCGAGTGGCTCACCGGCTGGGTCGGCGCTGCGGTCGAGGAACGACCGCATCTGTCCGGGCCCGCCGCGACGTATCAGAAGTGGCGGCTCACCGAGGCCGCCGCCGGCCGGCTCGAGGTGGTGCTGCATCACGCCGACCTGCTCGCCGGCTGAACCGTACCGGCCGTCGGCACGTGACAACCGGTGGGAACAAGGGAGGACCGTTTGTCACACGTCGCCGTCGCCGGGCCCGTACCGGCCGTCACGCCCGCCCCGCGCCGGGCCCGGACCGGCCGGGCATGGGTACGCCCGCTGCTCGGGCTCGCGGTGCTCGCCGCGCTCGTCGCCTCGGTGGGCACCGGCCCGTTCCTGGCCGGGCTGCGGCTGATCGACGCGCCGGCGCTGGCCGCCGCGCTCGGCATCGGCGTGGTCACCACCGTCTGCTGCGCCTGGCGCTGGTCGCTCGTCGCCGGTGGGCTGGGCGTACGGCTGCCGATGCGCGCCGCGGTGGCGCACTGCTACCGGGCGGTCTTCCTCAACTCGACGCTCCCGGGCGGCGTGCTCGGCGACGTGCACCGGGCGGTACGGCACGGCCGCGACGCCGGTGACGTGGCGCGCGGCGTCCGGGCGGTGGTGTGGGAGCGCACCGCCGGGCAGGTGGTGCAGGTGGTCATCGCGGTGGCGCTGTTGGCCGCGTTCCCGTCGCCGGTGCGCCGGTACCTGCCGGCGCTGGCCGCCGTACTGGCAGTGGTGGCGTTGGCGCTGGTGCTGGCCGCCCGCGCGGTGCCCCGCTCCGGGGCGTCCCGCTTCGCCCGGGCGGCCCGGACGGCGCTCACCGACGTGCGCTCCGGGGTGCTGGGCCGCCGGACCTGGGCCGGTGTGGTGATCGCCTCGACAGTGGTGTTCGCCGGTCACCTGGCCACGTTCGTGGTGGCCGCGCGCACGGCCGGCGCGGACGCGCCGCTGTCGCACCTGCTGCCGCTGACGCTGCTCGCGCTGCTGGCCATGGCGGTGCCGCTGAACGTGGGCGGATTCGGGCCGCGCGAGGGGGTGGCCGCGTGGGCGTTCGCCTCGGCCGGGCTGACCGCCGCGCAGGGTGTGGCGACCGGCACGGTGTACGGCGCGCTGGTCCTCGTGGCCAGCCTGCCGGGCGCCGCGGTGCTGCTGGCACGGCGGATGCCCCGGCGCGAGCCCGGCAACTGTCGGTGATCCCGCCTACGGTGGGGGAGCGAGGTGTGCGTCGCCGGGTCCGCCCGGCGACCGGACGACAGGAGAACCATGGACGAAACGCTGCCCACCGCGACGGTCCGGACCCGCGTGACGGTTCCGCTCCGGTTCCCCGACGGCTACGTGACCACGGCCCGCGTGAACACCTTCCACGGTCTCGTCGACGGCCGCGAGCACCTGGCGTTCGGGCTCGGTGAGCACGCCGACGCCGACCCGCCGCTGGTCCGTCCGCACAGCGAGTGCCTCACCGGGGACGTGTTCGGCAGCCAGCGCTGCGACTGCGGCCCGCAGTTGCGCGAGGCGGTCGAGCGGATCGCCGAGGCCGGTGGCTACCTGCTCTACCTGCGGCAGGAGGGGCGCGGCATCGGCCTGTACGCCAAGCTCGACGCGTACGCCCTGCAGGACGGCGGCCTGGACACGTACGAGGCGAACCTGGCGCTCGGGCGCGGCGCGGACGAGCGCGACTACACGGTGGCCGCGCAGATGCTCGCCGCGCTGGGCGTGGACCGGGTGGCCCTGCTCAGCAACAACCCGGACAAGGCGGCCCAGCTCGAACGGCTGGGCGTGACGGTGGCCGACCGGGTCTCCACCGGCGTGCACCTGTCGCCTGCCAACGCGGGCTACCTGGCGGCCAAGGTGACCCGTGCCGACCATGCCCTCGACCTGCCGTTCGTGCCGTGACCACCCGCCCGTACGTGCTGCTCAGCTGCGCGATGTCGATCGACGGCTACATCGACGACGCGACCGCCGAGCGGTTGCTGCTGTCGAACGACGACGACCTGGACCGGGTCGACGCGACCCGGGCCGGGTGTGACGCGATCATGGTGGGGGCGGCCACCGTCCGCCGCGACGATCCGCGCCTGCTGGTGCGCAGCGAGCGCCGGCGTGCCGAGCGGGTGGCGCGCGGGTTGCCGCCGTCGCCGGTGAAGGTGACTGTGACCGGCAGCGGCGACCTCGATCCGCGGGCCCGGTTCTTCACCGCCGGCGACGGCCTCAAGCTGGTGTACTGCCCGAGCGGCGTGGTGGACAAGGCCCGCGAGCAGGTGGGCGCGGTGTCCACGGTGGTCGACGCCGGTGATCCGGCCACTCCGGAGGCGGTGGTGGCCGACCTGGCCGGGCGCGGCGTGTCGCGCCTGATGGTGGAGGGCGGCGGCTCGGTGCACCGCCAGTTCCTCACCGCCGGCCTGGCCGACGAGTTGCACCTGGTGGTGGCGCCGTTCTTCGTGGGGGACCGGCGGGCGCCGCGCTTCGTCGGGGACGGCCGCTTCCCGTGGCACCCGGGGCGCCGGGCCCGGGTGGTCGAGGTGCGCCAGATCGGCGACGTGGTGCTCACCCGGTACGCGCTGTCCGACCGCTGCCCGGCCTGACCGCCGCGTCGATCCGGTCCGCCCTTGTGCAAGCTCATCGACGTGATTAGTTTGTTGACCATCCATACGAACTAATCCACTGCGCTTCCCTTCCCGAAGGGGGACCGATGACCGCGCACCACCCCGACCCGGGCTCCTCGCGCCGCCGCTTCCTCGGCCTGGTCGGCCTCGGCGTGGCCGCCACCGCCACCGGCCCGCTGCTCGCCGGCTGCTCCGAGAAGCCGGCCGGCTCCGGCGCCGCCCAGGACCTCGACGCCGTCTCCGGCCTGCTGCCCACCCGCAAGGACCTGCCCGGTGCGGTCAAGCCCGACATCGCGGGCACCCGCCCGGTGCCCGACGGCTACACCCGCTATCCGGCGAGCCTCGTCGACGCCGTCACCGGCAAGCCCGGCACCAGCGGCAAGCAGGTCACCGCGATGACCCCGGCCTGGGGCCCGGCGCCGCCCGGCGTGGCGCAGAGCGCCTACCTCCAGGCCGTGAACGCCGAGCTGGGCACGCCGGTCAACTTCACCATCCAGGACGGCGTCACGTACGCCGACAAGCTCAACGCGATGCTCGGCGCGCGGGACGTGCCGGACCTGCTGTGCGTGCCGGGGTGGGAGGTGGAGAAGATCCCGCGCTTCGCCGAGGCGATCAAGGTGCTCTTCGAGGACCTGACCGACCACCTGAAGGGCGACGCCGCCGCCGCGTACCCGATGCTGGCGACCTTCCCCACCGGGGCCTGGCGGCGTGCGGTCTGGAACGAGCGGATCATGTCCGTGCCCAACCCCACGGACGGGCCGTTCCCCTGGGCACTGTTCACCCGCAAGGACCTGCTCGACGCGCGCGGCCTCGCCGTGCCCGCGAACCTGGACGACCTGCTCGCCGTGGCCAGGCAGGTCACCGACCCGGCGCGCAAGGTGTGGGCGTTCAACGACGTCTTCGCCATGATCCAGATGTTCCACCGGGTGCCGGGCCACAAGGGCGGATGGCGGGTCAAGTCCGACGGCACCCCCGAGTTCAAGTACGAGACCCAGGAGTTCCGCCGCGCGCTGGAGGTGATGGCCAAGATCTACGCGGACGGCCTGGTCCATCCGGACATCGTGGCCAGCAAGGGCGCGGACGCCAAGCAGTTGTTCGCCAAGAACGGCGCGATCGTGTTCCTCCAGGACGGCTTCGGCTTCTGGCAGGGCGCCCAGGCCGAGCACCAGAAGACCAACCGTGCGCTGAACATCCAGCCGGTGCCGGTCTTCTCCGCCACCGGCGGCGACCCGCTGGTCTGGGGCGACGACGAGCCGATCTCCTACACGTTCGTCAAGAAGGGCCTCGGCAAGGACCGGGTCCAGGAGCTGCTGCGGATCATCAACTGGTGTTCCGCGCCGCTCGGCAGCCAGGAGGCCCAGCTACGGGACTTCGGCGTCGCGGGCAAGCACCACACCCCGTCGCCGAACGGGCCGGTGAAGACCGACCTGGCGTTCAAGGAGATCGCCAACCAGTACTTCTTCATCAGCGGCCGCAACCCCACCATCGGACCGTTCCCGGACACCCCGCGCTTCGTGCCAGACGCGCTCGCCTACTCCAACGAGATGGTGAAGCACCTGGAGCCCAACCCGTGGGCCGGCGTGAAGCTGGAGATGCCCGCCGCCTACAAGGCCAACCAGGTGCCCACCGAGGACAAGTTCACCGACGTGCTGCGCGGCCGCCGCCCGCTCGCCGACGTGGACGCCATCGTCGCGGAGTGGAAGGCGAACGGCGGCGAGGAGGCCCGCAAACTGCTCGCCGACTCGCTGCCCAAGGAGGGCCGGTGAACGAGCCGGCCGTCCTGGCCGGGCCCGAGCGGGCCCGGCCGGACGCGCCGGCCCCACCCGGCCGCCCGCCCCGCCGCCGCCCGTCCCGCAGCCGGGTGCCGCTGCGCACCCGGCTGCGCCGGGACTGGCAACTGCTCGCCATGGTGGCGCCCGGCTTCCTCGTCCTGCTGATCTTCAGCTACCTGCCGATCGCCGGCAACGTCATCGCCTTCCAGGACTACAACCCCTACCTGGGCGACAACCCGTGGCAGGCGTTCCTGCACAGCGACTGGATCGGCTTCGGGCAGTTCCAGCTGCTGTTCGACGACCCGGCCTTCTGGGACGCGTTCCGCAACACGCTGGCGATCACCGCGTTCCAGCTCGTGTTCTTCTTCCCGCTGCCGATCCTGCTGGCGATCGCGCTGCACAACCTGCTGTCCAGCCGGCTGCGCGGGCTCATCCAGACCATCGTCTACCTGCCGCACTTCTTCAGCTGGGTGCTCGTGGTCACGTTCTTCGTCGCGATGCTCGGCGGCGCCGGGCTGCTCGCCCAGAGCATGCGCGAGGCCGGCATGCAGCCGTGGAACGTGATGACCAACCCGGACACGTTCATCGTCCTGGTCACCGTCGAGGCGGTGTGGAAGGACGTCGGCTGGGGCACCATCGTCTTCCTCGCCGCGCTGTCCACGATCGACCAGAACCTCTACGAGGCCGCCGCCGCGGACGGCGCCGGCCGGTGGCGGCGGCTCTGGCACATCACGCTGCCCGGCCTGCGCCCGGTGATCGTGCTGCTGCTCATCCTGCGGCTGGGCGACGCGCTCTCGGTCGGCTTCGAGCAGTTCCTGCTGCAACGCGACGCCGTCGGCCGGCAGGCCGCCGAGGTGCTGGACACCTTCGTCTACCACTTCTCCATCGCCACCGGGAACTATGGCTACGGCGCGGCGGCCGGACTGTTCAAGGCCGTCATCGGGCTGGTGCTGATCCTGGCCGCGAACCGCGTGGCGCACATGCTCGGCGAACGAGGGATCTACTCGAAGTCATGACCACGCTCATCCGCCGGGCCGCCGGCGACCGATCCCGCCGGCCGGTGTGGCAGGAGCCGCCCACCCGCCTCGGGCAAGGGCTCAAGGCCGTCGCGCTCACCGTGCTGGTGGCGGGCGTGCTGTTCCCGCTCTGGGTGATCCTGGTGACCAGCCTCTCCTCCCGGGAGACCATCGCGCGGGCCGGCGGCCTGGTGGTCGTGCCCCGCGGCGTCGACACGTCCGCGTACGAGACGATCTTCGCCGGTGGCGCGGTCACCCGGGCGCTGTGGATCAGCACGCTCGTCACCGTCTTCGGCACCGCCATCGCGCTGACCGTCACCGTGCTCGCCGCGTACGGGCTGTCCCGGCCGGGCACGCTGGGCCACCGCTGGCTGCTCGCGTACTTCCTGATCCCGTTCCTGGTCTACCCGCCGCTGGTGCCGCGCTACCTGGTGGTCACCGGGCTGGGCCTGAAGGACACCATCTGGGCGCTGGTCCTGCCGCCGGCGATCAGCGTGTTCAACCTGGTCGTGGTGCGTGGGTTCTTCCAGGGCATCCCGTCGGAACTGCTGGACAGCGCCCGCATCGACGGCGCGAGTGACTTCCGTACGCTCGCGCGCATCGTGCTGCCGCTGTCCCGCGCGGTGATCGCCGTGGTCGGCCTGTTCTACGCGGTCAGCTACTGGAACGTGTGGTTCGACGCGCTGCTGTTCATCGACCGCAACGACATGTACCCGATCCAGCGGGTGCTCCAGAGCTACCTGCTGGCCGGGCAGGCCCCGCACACGTCCGGCGCCAGCAGCGGGGTGACCATGCCGCCGACCGAGGCGATCAAGATGGCCGTGGTGGTGCTGACCGTCGCGCCGATCGTCGCGGTCTACCCGTTCATCCAGCGGCACTTCGTCAAGGGCGTGCTGATCGGCGCGGTGAAGGGCTGACCGGCCTGCTCAGAGCACCTGGGACAGGAAACGCCGCAGCCGCGGGTGCTCCGGTGCCTCGAACACCGCCTCCGGCGGCCCGGCCTCCAGCACCACGCCCGCGTCCATGAACGCCACCGTGTCGGCGACGCTGCGCGCGAACCCCATCTCGTGCGTCACCACGACCATGGTCATCCCGGCGGCGGCCAGGTCCGCCATCACCGCGAGCACGCCCTTGACCAGTTCCGGGTCCAGCGCGCTCGTCGCCTCGTCGAACAGCATCACCTGCGGGCGCAGCGCGAGCGCCCGCGCGATGGCGACGCGCTGCTGCTGGCCGCCGGAGAGCTGCGCCGGCCGCGCGTCCGCCTTGCCGGCCAGGCCGACCAGGTCGAGCTGGGCGCGGGCCAGCGCCACCGCCTCGTCCTCGCTCAGCTTCTTCAGCTTGCGCAGCGCCAGCGTGATGTTGCGCAGCACGCTCAGGTGCGGGAACAGGTTGAACTGCTGGAACACCATGCCGATGCGCTGGCGCAGCGCGTCCGGGTCGTCGCGCAGCACGCTGCGCCCGTCCAGCAGCACGTCGCCCCGGTCCGGCTCGATCAGCCGGTTGACGGTGCGCAGCAGCGTCGACTTGCCGGACCCGGACGGGCCGATCACGCAGGCCGCCCGGCCCCGGGCCACGTCCAGGTCCGCGCCGCGCAGCACCCGGTGCGCGCCGAAGGCCAGGTGCACGTCGCGGACGGCCAGGCTGACCGAGGTCGTGGTGGTGGTCATCGCGGGTCCTTTCCGGACGGGGTGAGATCCGCCGGCTCGGCGTCGGGCTCGGGCTCGGGCGGCGCGACCGGCCGGCCCTGCCGCAGGCGCCGGTCCAGCCAGTTGACCGCGTGGGTCAGCGGCACGGTCAGCAACAGGTAGAACAAACCGGCCAGCAGCAGCGCGGACTGGTTGCCGGTGTTCGCCGCGTAGTCCTGCCCGATCCGGAACAACTCCCGCTGGCTGGCCAGCAGGCCGAGGAAGTAGACCAGGCTGGAGTCCTTGATCAGCGCGATGAGCTGGTTGACCCAGGCGGGCAGCACCCGGCGTACGCCCTGCGGGATGATCACCAGGCGCATCGCCTCGCCCCAGGAGAAGCCCAGCGCCCGCGCGCCCTCCAACTGGGCGGCCTCCACGCTCAGGATGCCGGCCCGGAAGATCTCACCCAGGTAGGCGGCGGCGATCAGGGACAGCGCCAGCACGCCCAGCGGATACGGGTTCGGCCCCCACACCTGCATGCCGAGCGGCGCCAGGCCCACGCCGATGAGCAGGATGGTCGCCGCGGCCGGCAGGCCGCGGAACACATCGGTGTAGACCCGCGCCGGCCAGCGCAACCATCGGGTACGCGAGATGCCGGCGACGGCCAGCAGCATGCCCAGCACCGAGCCGAGCAGGGCGGCGGAGACCGCCAGGGTCAGCGTGTTGGGCAGCCCGACGGTGAGCATCTCGGGCAGCGCCTCGCGCATCGAGTCCCAGTCGAAGAAGGTCTCCCAGAGGGTGCTCAGTGGATCCATGTCCGCTCCGTCCGCCCCGCTCGTGCTCGGTTACCGGTTCAGGAGGCGGCCGACGGCGACGGCACCGCCACCGACCCGCTGCCCGGCTTGAAGTCGGCCGGGATCGGCCGTCCCGGGTAGTACTCGGCCTGCAGGCGGCTCCACGTGCCGTCGGCGA
Organism: Micromonospora sp. WMMD1274; assembly: GCF_049179035.1. Classification (NCBI taxonomy): domain Bacteria; kingdom Bacillati; phylum Actinomycetota; class Actinomycetes; order Micromonosporales; family Micromonosporaceae; genus Micromonospora; species Micromonospora sp. WMMD1274. The sequence continues at coordinate 7,213,998 of NZ_JBMHMG010000001.1, read as the reverse complement.
TCACCTCGTCCAGGCCCTTGTTCAGCGCCTCGCGCAGCTTGTCGTCGCCCTTGGCCACCGCGTACGCGGTCGGGGTGGGGCTGAGCTGCTTCGCCGCGACCTTGATCTTGCCGTTGCTGTCGGCGGCGGACTTGTCGCCGATCTCGGCCGGGGCGATCCAGGCGTCGGCCGTGCCGGCCTTGAGCTGGTTGATCGCGCTGTTGTAGTCCGGCACCCGCACCGGGTCGAGGTTCTGCTTGGTGGCGTAGTCGTCCTGCACGGTGCCCTGGACGACCACCACCCGCTTGCCGGCGAGCTGGTCGAAGCCGGTGATCGGGGAGCCCGCCGGCACGTCCAGGCCGAAGTAGCCGAAGTCGTAGCCGTTGCCGAAGTCCACAGTCTTCTTGCGGGCCTCGGTGATCGTGATCGAGGAGCTGCCCACGTCGAACTTGCCGCTGTTGACCTGGGCGAGCAGGCCGGAGAAGTCGGTGCCGACGAACTCCACCTTCAGGCCGATCTTGTCGGCCACGGCACGCAGCAGCTCGTTGTCGAAGCCGGTGAACTTCCCGTCCTTCAGGAAGACGTTCGGCGGGGCGTCGGTGAGCGTGCCGGCGCGGATCACGCCGGGCTGGAGCAGGCCGTACGGGTTGTCGGCCGCTGCGGTGTCGTCGTTGCCGCAGGCGGTGAGCGCGGTGACGGCGAGCAGGGCGGCCGCGCCGACGGCGGCGGCACGGGTCAGGACGGTACGGAAACGCACGATGTCTCTCCAGAGTGGATGGACGCGCGGCGCGCGTCGACGCCGGCCTGCCGGACGGACGGCCGGGCCGGAGAAGGGTGGATCGGGGAAAGGAGGGTGGCGTTCGCTCAGCGCGCGAGGCGACAGGCGTCGCTGCACACCCGCATCAGGTCGACGTGACGGCGCTTGACCAGCGCGAAGCGGGCCGGGTACGCGGCGACGTCGCCGGAAGGGGTGGAGGGTGGTGCGGACATCGGTCTCCCTGGTCTGTTGCTGACCTGGGTGCCAGGCCACGCTTGCACCGGCGGCTGCCGGTGCCTGGTCTTCACCCGGGGCACCCCACCGCGGAGGAGGGTTGCCGGCCAGCGAGCCGGGGCTTCGCGCTGGCGCTCATGACCTGCCCAGAAGGCTAGCAGCACCGCCGTGGCTGCCGTCCAGCCGTTATGACCACCCTCACGCGCGGCGTCTCACCGCCGGGCCGGGACGACCGGCGCGTCCCGGCCGGTGCCGTGCCGCGACGGGCTGCGCTGCTCGTGGTAGTCCTGCTCCACGTTGACGGTCCAGACGTCGTGCTCCGCGCCGTGCGCGATGTTCTCCGCGGTCAGCATCGCGGTGAGCATCGAGTGGTCGGCGTTGTTGTACCGGTGCATGCCGTTGCGGCCGACCGGGTGCACGTTCGGCACGTTCGCTGCCAGCCAGCCCCGGATCACGTCGACGTTGCGCTGGTACCGCTCGTCGTAGACCGGGTACGCCTTCGGCATCCGGACCACGTAGCCCGCCTCCACGCACCCGGGCTTGACCAGGCCCAGCCGCTCCAGCTCGGCGGTGGCGAACGCGACCAGCTCGGCGTCCGGCGTCCGCCACATCTCGTCGCCCTCGAACACGAAGTACTCCAGCCCCAGGCAGGTCCGCCCGTCCTTGACCAGGTACGGCGACCACGAGCCGAAGTTCTGGATCCGGCCCACCCGGGCCGCCGGGTCGTGCACGTAGATCCAGTTGTCCGGGAACGAGAACTCCTCCGGCACCACGAGCGCCACGGTCAGGAAGTCCCGGTACCGCAGGTCGTCGGCGGCGGCCCGCACCTCGGGCGGCGCCTCCGGGCGCATCGCCCGCACCAGCGCGGAGATCGGCATCGAGGAGATCACGTGCGCGGCCGGCTCGGTGCGCTCCCCGCCGGCGTCGGTCACCGTCACGGCGGTCGCCCGCCGCGCGGCCGGATCCCGGTGCACCTCGGTCACCCAGGCGCCGGTACGCACCGTGCCGCCGCGCATGGCGACCTCCTCGGCGCAGCGCTCCCACATCATCCCCGGGCCGTGCTTCGGGTACTGGAACTCCTCGATCAGGCTGGTCACGTCCGTGCGGTTGCGCCGGGGCAGCAGCGCGTTGCGCATCGCCGTCGCCAGCGACAGGTTCTTGATCCGCTGGGCGGCCCAGTCGGCCTGCAACTGGTCCGCCGGCATCCCCCAGACCTTCTCCGTGTACGTCTTGAAGAAGATCGAGTAGAGCCGCCAGCCGAACCGCGCCGACACCCACCCCTCGAAGTGCGACTGGTCCTTCGGCGGGCGCAGCCGGGCCCGGCCGTACGAGCCGAGGCAGCGCGCCGCCTCCAGCAGCCCGAGGTTGCGCAGCGCGTTGCCGGCGTTGAGCGGGTAGTCGAACAGCGCGCCCCGGTAGTAGATCCGGCTCATCCGCGGCCGGAGCAGGAAGTCCTCGTCCGGCAGGATCTCGTGCCAGAAGTCCTCGACCCGGGCCACCTTCGTGAAGAAGCGGTGCCCCCCGATGTCGAACCGCCAGCCGTCGCGCTCCACGGTCCGGCTGATCCCGCCGACCACGTCGTCGGCCTCGTAGACCCGGACCGGCTCGCCGTGCCGCAGCAACTCGTAGGCGGCGGTCAACCCGGCCGGTCCCGCCCCGATGATCACGGTTCCGTCGCCGTCACCCATGCCGTCCGCGCCCCCCGCCGCCAGCCTGCCGATGCGGCACCGCCCTTACCCGTCCTGCCGGCAACTTCACCTGCCGGCCCGCACCGATCCGCCGGCCGCTCAGCCCTCTCACCGCCCCGCCCACTCACCGCCCCGCCCGCTCACCGCCCCGCCCGGCCCGGCCCCGTCGATCATGAAGTTGACGGTGTCTGGCGTCCGATTTGTCGCCGCCAACCTCATGATCGACGGGGCCGTGGCCGTGGCCGTGGCCGTGGCCTGGGCGGGCCGGAGGGGTGGGTGTGGGCGGGGCCGGATGGGGAATGCGGGCCGGGTTTCCGGCCGGACATGTCGGCCAGGGGCCGACCGGTGGGAGCGTGATGGCGGACGAGCGGCGGGCCGACGCCGGCGGCACGGCCGGGGCCGGCCGCGCGGGCGGCCCCCGCGACGTTGCGCGCTCCGGGCGTACCCGGTGGTGGGCGCGCGGGGCCCAGGTCGTCCGCCGGGTGCCCGAGCCCTGGGGATTCGTGTTCGCCGTCTTCGTCGGCTCGAAGCTCGTGCTCACCCTGGTCGGCGTGCTGGTGCTCACCGCCTGGGACGGGGTGCCGGGCGCACCGCCGGCCGACGAGACCGGCATGCGGGAGCAGCAGGACGCGATCTCGTCGCACCGCTGGATCTCGCTCTGGTTCGCCTGGGACTCGTTCCTCTACGACCACCTGGCCCGGCTGCCGCTGGACCGGCCCTGGACCGACTTCGGCTTCCCGCTGCTCTACCCGTTCCTGGCCCGGCCGATCGCGCCGCTGCTCGGCGGGCACACCGCCTGGGCGCTGCTGCTGATCAGCAACGTGGCGCTGGTGTTCCAGCTCTACTTCGCGTACCGGCTGGGGGGCCGGCTGCTCGGCGGCGCCGGACCGGACGACGGCCGGCGAGCGGTCCGGTACCTGATGCTCCTGCCGACGGCGTTCCTGTTCCAGGCGGCCCTCACCGAGTCGCTGTTCGTCTGCCTCGCGCTGGCCGCCTTCTGGTACGCCGAGCGGAACCGCTGGCTGCTCGTCGGCGTGATCGGCTACTTCCTGGCGATGAGCCGCTCGGTCGGCTTCCTCGTGGTGGTGCCGCTGGCGCTGGTGCTGCTGCGCGAGCACGGCTGGCGGGCCGGACCCCGGGCGTGGCCGCGCCTGCTGCGCCAGGGCTGGCCGCTGCTGCTTGTCCCGGCGGGCTGGCTCACGTTCATGGCGTTCTGCCGCTGGCAGAGCGGCGACTGGTTCGCCTACCAGCACGCCCAGGAGACCGGCTGGGGGATCCGGCTGCAGAACCCCCTGGGAGTGGCCGGTTCCGCGCTGTTCGGCGGCAACTCCGCCGACGCGCTGCGGGTCTGGATCACCGTGGCGATGGTGGCGGTCGCGGCCGTCGGGCTGCGCCGCCGGGCCGACTGGCCGTACCTGGTCTACACGCTGGTCGTGGTGCTGGTGCCGCTGTCGATGGGGACGCCGGTGTACAAGAGCCTGCTGCGCTACCTGCTGGCCGCCTTCCCGGTCGCGTTCGTGCTGGCCCGCTGGGCGCGGCGGCCCGGCCTCGACGGCTGGCTCACCGCCGCGCTGGCGCTGCTCCAGGGCGCGTTGTTCGCGGTGTGGCTCACCTACTGGACCCACCTGATCATCTGACCGCCGCCGCGGTGGCTGTCGCCGCCGCCGTTGCCGCCGCCGTCGCGGTTGCTGTCGCCGTCGCCGTCGCCGTCGCCGTGGGCGCCGTCCGGCGGGACGGCCGGACGGGCCGCAGAATGGGCTGATGACCGACCGGCGGGTGACCCTGGACGACCTCGGCGCCTGGTTGATCAAGGGCAACGCGGACGCGGTGGACCTGACGGCCCGCTTCGCCGCCGACCCGCGCGTGACCGGCTGGTGCGTCCGCCCCGGCTACCGGGTACGCCTGATGCGCCCCGGCCAGCCGGTGGTGTTCTGGGCCAGCGGCAGCCGCGGCCGGGCGCCGTACGGCGTCTGGGGTGTGGGCCGGATCGCCGCCGCTCCCGAGCCGGGTGCGCCGGGCCGGCCGTGGACCGCGCCGCTGGACCTGACGATCCTGGACGAGCCGCTGCGGGTACGCCGCGACCTGCTGCGCGCCGACCCGCGGCTGGCCGGCGCGGAGGTGTTCCGGCAGCCGCAGGCGGCGAACCCGTCCTACCTGACCGTGGCCCAGTTCGAGGCGCTGCGCGGCCACCTGCCCGTCCGGCCGAGTTGCTGATCTCGATCCGGGGATCCGGACGGGTTCGGCTTCCCGGCCGCCGTGGGCGCGGAAGACTTCGCCAACGGAGGTGTCAGTCATGGCCGGTTCTTCCCGCGTCGCCCGCAACGCGCCCGCGTCCCCGGTACGCCGGGCCGCCCAGGTGGTCGGCATCGTCTTCCTGGTGGTGGGCGTGCTGGGGTTCATCCCCGGCATCACCACGAACTACGACACGATGATGTTCGCCGGGCACGAGTCCCGGGCGAAGCTGCTGGGCCTGTTCCAGGTGTCGGTCCTGCACAACATCGTGCACCTGCTCTTCGGCGTCGCCGGGCTGGCGCTGTCCCGGACGGTCTCCGGCGCCCGCGCGTACCTGATCGGTGGCGGCGCCATCTACCTGGTGCTCTGGCTCTACGGCCTGGTGATCGACCACGACAGCGGCGCCAACTTCGTGCCGCTCAACGGCGCCGACAACTGGCTGCACCTGTTCCTCGGCGTCGGCATGATCGCCCTCGGGGTGGCGCTCACCCGCCGCCCGGGGCGGCGCGCCTGACAACCGGGCCGCGTCCGCGTACCGGTCCGCCGCCCGCTCGGGTGACGAGGCGTACGTTCAGGCGGTCAGGGCGACGGCGAGTCGCCGGGCCTCGGCGACCAGCCGGCTGCCGCCGCCCCGGGCCACCACGTCGGCCAGGCCGGGCACCTCGATCCGGACGCCCGTCGCCGTCGCCGTCTCCGCCGCCAGCGCGAGCAGGTCCGGCGTGCCCCGGGGTGGCGTCGGGGCGGCCAGCAGCGGCGGCAACGCCGCGGCGAGCAGCCGCCACACGCTCAGCCGGGCACCCGCCGCGACCGCGTCGCGCAGCGGGGTGACCGCCCGGGTCAGCGTCACCTGCCCGCCGGCCGCCAGCGCGCCGAGATGCCCGCCGGTCGCGGGCGCGTCCAGGTCACCGGCGGCGGCGAGGATCAGCACCGCGTCGAGCGCGGCCACCCGGTCCGCCTCGTGGCGGGCGCACAGCCCGTAGGCCAGCGCCAGATCGAGGGCCGGGCCGCCCGCGCCCGTGCACTCGGCCAGCACCGGCAGGACCGCGCCGTGCCCGAGGGTGTCCTCCTGCGCCGCGCCGGCCACCTCGGGCAGCACGTGGGCGGCGACCACGCCCCGGTGCCCGGGCAGGACGGCCGGCCAGACGTCGCCCCAGCCGTCGGTCCACCGGCCGATCGGCGTGGGCTTCAGGGTGAGCAGGCCGAGCCGGTCCTCGACGCCGTCCGGCGGGGTGAGCGCGACCAGCGTCCGCCACTCGGGCAGCTGGTCGTAGCCCCAGTCGTACCCGGCCGACCGCGCCCGCCGGCCCACTGTCACCACCTGCTGGGCCGGGGCCGGCACGGCGTCGCCGCGCAGCCAGCGGGCCAGCTCGTCACCGGCCGGCGTGCGCAGCGCCGCGGCGCGTTCGGCCAGCGGCTCGTCCACCCCGGCCGGCAGGCGCAGCAGGGCCTGTGCGAGATCCCAGCGCCACACCGGACGGTCACCCAGCGCGGCCAGCCGTTCGTAGAGCGCCACCGGCTCGATCGCCCCGGTGACCGAGGTCGGCGCGGACAGCAGGCCCGGATCGTCGCGTCCGTCCAGCCGCTGCCCGATCTCGGCCAGCCGGGCGCAGGCGAGCTGGACGGGCGCGGGTCGGCGTGTGGCCGGAACCGGTGGGCCACCCCGCAACGGCAGCGGCGCGCGTGGGCGGGAATCGGCCAGCAGGGTGCTCCACTGGTCGCGGCGGGTCGCCGCCTCGGGCGTACCGCAGACGGCCAGCAGGAGCCCGTGCATCTGCACCGACTGGTTGAACACCGCCCAGGGATGGTCGTACGCGCCGACCTGCTCGCGGCGTACCACCGGCAGCAGCGCCGCCGCGAGCCGCTCGCGGTCGGCGGTGCCGAGCCGGACCAGGCCGTCCATGACGCGTTCCGTCGTCAGCGCGGGCCAGCGCCGGCCGAGCGACGCCGCGATCTCCTCGACCAGTTCGTCCACCCCGGCGATCGGCGGCGGGGCGGCCGCTGCCGGCAGCGGCGGCGGCAGGTCGTCGCGAGCCTCGACCACCGTGGCTACGGCAACCGGCCGGTGGCCGTGCCGCCGCGCCAGCGTCAGCGCGCGTTCGCGCAGGCCGGCGTCCGGGTGGTCGGCCGCCACGGCGAGCACCGCGCCGATCTCCGGGGCCTGGTCGGGGTGCTGCCGGGCCAGCCGGTCGAGCCACGACACCTGCGCCCGGACCAGCGCCTTCTCCGGCCGGGCCAGCACCGTCCGGGCGGCCTCCCACAGCGCCTCCGGCTCGGCGGCGTCACCGGCGTCCCGCAGCGTCCGCTGGGCGGTGCGGGCCACCGGCCCCGGGCCGTCGGCGAGCAGCCGCAGGTACGCGCTCGACCGGACCGCCACCTCGTCCGGGGTCGGCGCCAGCAGGTCGTGCAGGATCAGGAACGGGCGCAGCGCGCCCGGCCGGTCGCCGCGCAGCAGCCGGCCGAGGACGCCGTTGAGCAGCACCGCCCGGTCGAGCCGGCCCTCCGCGGCCAGCGCCGCCAGTGCCCGTGGCAGCGCCTCGGTGCCGGTGCCGTCACCGCGGGCCAGCTCGGCGCCCACGCCGTCCACCTCGAACAGGCGCGGCAGCAGCGGGTCCAGGAACGGGTCCGCGCGCAGCCGGTCCACTGTCGGCGGACGGTTTCCGCGCGGGCCGGGCGATCCTTGCGCGGTGGCCCAGCCACGCACGAAGTCGTCCCCGGTCGGCGGCGGCGCCTTCTCCGCCAGCAGGAGACCGGCGACGAACGGCCAGCCCGCGACCATCCGGTCCCGGGGCAGCCGGTCGGCCAGCTTGTGCGCCACGTCGGCCAGCCAGGTCACCCCGCGTTCCCGGGCGGTGTCGACCACCGGCGCCGCGTCGACGCCCGCCAGCCAGACCGAGCGGCGGCCGAGCAGCGCGGCCACCTTGGTCGGGGTGCTCAGCGTGCCCACCGCGGCCACCGCCAGCGTCGCCGCCTCGCCCCGCCACCACCAGTCGTCCCGCCTGCGACGGACGACGGCGACCAGTTCGTCGCCCAGCGCCCGCCGGGCCGGCTCGTCCAACCCGGCCAGCGCCGACCGGACCTCGGACATCCGGCCGCGCACCGCCGCCTCGGCGAAGCCGGTCACGACAGTGCCCCCACCGGCGCCGCGACCATCGACACGGCCAGCGCGTGCCGGCACGGCCCCCGCTGCCCGCGGTGCCGCGCCCACCAGCGGCAGGAACAGGAGTACGCGCCGTCCGGGTGCCGTCGTACCCGGTAGGTCTCGGCGTCGGTGCGTACCGTCGCGTTCTCGCCGTCGCGCTCGACCGCGCCGCGCTCGACGAGCGCACGCGCGCCGACCAGCCGGGGGTTGTCCCGCTCCGCGCGGCCCGCGTCGTAGGGCATCACCCGGTGGAAGTACGCCCCGTCCGCCACGTCGTACCCGACCCGGCCGGCGGTGCCCAGCTGGGCGAGCGCGGCACGCACCCGCTCGTCGGGCAGCGCGGCGGCGTCGGCCAGCGCGGCCACGTCGATCGTCGGATCCCAGTTGAGCAGCGCGCCGACCAGCTCCGCGTCGTCGACCACGTCGTCGCCCGCCAGCGCCGCCAGGGCCGCGCCCTCACCGGAGAAGCCGCGGTACGGCTCGGGGGACAGCGTCAGCGACAGCCGCAACGCCCCGGTGTCCAGCTCCCACGTGCTCGGCACGGCGGGGGAGCCGGCCCGCACCGCCGGACCGTACGCCCGCAGGGTGCGCGTGTGCCGCAGCACGCCGCGCAGCGCCGCGAGCCGGCCCGCGCCGGCCAGGCAGACCGCGCCCGGCGCCGGGCGGGAGGTCAGCCGCAGCGTCCGCCCGGCGGGCACCGCCCACAGCACGCTCCGGTCGCCGGCGGCCGGCAGCCTCCGCAGGAACGCCGCCGCCTCCGCCGCCGCGATCTCGGCGCGCGGCTCGAAGCCGGCGGTGAGCACGTGCACCTCGGCGAAGCCGCGCAGCCAGCGGCCGGGCAGCGGCACCTTCCGCTCGACCACCGCGCCGTCCATGGTGGAGACGGTCAGGTCGTCCGGGCCGACCGCCACGTGCAGCGGCTCGATTCCGCCCACCCGGGCCAGCGCCTCGCGCAGCGGCGGGTTCACGTCCACGTTCGTGGTGCCGTGGCCGCTGATCTCGCCGTCGAGCCCGGCCGGCAGGACGTCCATCCGCGCGTACACCCCGCAGCAGCCGGAGAACGACTCGAACCGCAGGCGACCGCGGCTGCCGGTGACCACCGGGTCCAGGCTGGCCGGGCTGACCGGCTGGTGGTAGCGGGTGCGGGCCACCTCGGCGACGGCGAGCAGGCCGGCCGCCGCCGCGGCCGGGGCGGTGAGGAACCCGGCGAAGAAGCGCGGGTTGGCCGCCGGGCCGCCGCAGGTCTGCAGGTCGAGACCGGCGGCGCGCAGCGTGGACGGCTGAAGATATCGGTACGTCTGGACGGCGTTCACGGCGCAGACCGTAGAGGGACCGACCGACAAAACCGCGATGGTCCTGCTAGCTTCCTCGGATGTTCGCCCACGCCCTCACCGACGACGCCGAGCTGCGTCCACTGTCGCCCTGGCACGCCGACGAGTTCCTGGCCAACCTCGACCGCTGCCGCGACCACATCGCGCCCTGGGTCGGCGCGTCCTTCGTCGCCACCGACGCCGAGTCGGCCCGCAAGGTCCTCCAGGCATACGCCGACCGGTGGGCCCGCGACGACGGCGGCATCTGGGGCATCTGGCAGCGCGGCACGCTCGTCGGCGGCGTGCTGTTCGTGTCGCTGAGCACCGACCGCGGGGTGTGCGAGGCCGGTTGCTGGCTGGAACCCGGCGCCGAGGGGCAGGGCCTGGTCACCCGCGCCGCCCGCTTCGTCATCGACTGGGCGGTACGGGAGCGCGGAATCCACCGCGTCGAGTGGGTCACGAAGGCCGGCAACGAGCGCAGCGTCGCGGTCGCGCGGCGGCTCGGCATGAGCCGCGACGGCGTCATGCGCGGAGCCGCACCGACGCCCGGCGGCCGCGCCGACCTGGAGGTCTGGTCCGTGCTGGCACCCGAGTGGACCGCCTGACCGCCGAATTTGTCGTACCCGGACGTGAACATGTGTCCATGGCTGTCCCCGCACTGGCCGACCGGTCCCCCCAGCCGCGCGCCCTGCCGCTGCGCGAGGTCCGCACCCGGCTCACCCAGCTCGTCTCCCTGGCCGAGCTGACCGACACCGTCACGCTCGTCACTCGCGACGGCGATCCCCGGCCGGTGGCCGCGATCGTGCCCGCGTCCGCCGCCCGCACCGGCGCCCAGGCACGCGCCGACGCCGAACGCGTCGCCGCGATCAGCGCCGGCTGGGCCCGCCGTCTGGAGGAGCTGCACCGGCAGTCCAGCCGGCGGCACGCCGCCGAGTTGCGGGCGCTGGCCGACGCGCTCGCCGAGGCGTGGGCCGAGCTCGACCGCCGCGCCCCGGCCGGCGACGCGGCGCTGACCCGGCTGCGCGCCGCGCACGCCGACCTGCTGCGCCGCTGACCAGTGGCGTCCCGGCGGGTGTACGCGGGACGCCACGGGCGTGCGGTCAGCTCCGGCCGCGCTCGGCCCGGTAGCGGCGGATCAGCTCGGCGGTCGAGGTGTCCACGTCGGCCAGGTCCGGGTCCGGCCCGGTGAGCTTCGGCGCGAGCTGGTTGGCCATCACCTTGCCCAGCTCCACGCCCCACTGGTCGAAGGCGTTGATGTCCCAGATCGCGGCCTCGGTGAACACGATGTGCTCGTAGAGCGCGATCAGCTGGCCCAGCGTCGCCGGGGTGAGCTTCGGCGCCAGGATCGACGTGGTCGGGTGGTTGCCCGCCATCACCCGGTGCGGCACCACCTCGGGCGCGGTGCCCTCGGCCTCCACCTGCTCCCGGGTCCGCCCGAACGCCAGCGCGGCGGTCTGGGCGAAGAAGTTCGACATGAACAGGTCGTGCATGTCGCCCAGGTCGTGGTTGGGCCGGCTGAACGCGATGAAGTCCGCCGGGACCAGCCGGGTGCCCTGGTGGATGAGCTGGTAGAAGGCGTGCTGACCGTTGGTGCCCGGCTCGCCCCAGAAGATCTCCCCGGTCGGGTACGTCACGGGCGAGCCGTCGAGGCGTACCGACTTGCCGTTGCTCTCCATGGTGAGCTGCTGGAGGTAGGCGGGGAACCGGTGCAGGTACTGCGAGTAGGGCAGCACCGCGTGGGTCTCCGCGCCGAGGAAGTCGGTGTACCAGACGTTGAGCAGGCCGAGCAGCGCCGGCACGTTGCGCTCCACCGGCGCGGACCGGAAGTGCTCGTCGACAGCGTGGTAGCCGGCCAGCATCTCGCGGAAGCGGTCCGGCCCGATCGCCAGCATGACCGACAGGCCGACCGCCGAGGGCAGCGAGTAGCGTCCGCCCACCCAGTCCCAGAAGCCGAACATGTTCTCCGGGTCGATGCCGAAGTCCCGAACTCGCTGCTCGTTGGTGCTGACCGCGACGAAGTGCCGGGCGACCGCGTCGTCGTCCGCGTCCAGCCCGGCGAGCAGCCAGCGGCGCGCCTGGTCGGCGTTGGCGAGCGTCTCCTGGGTGGAGAACGTCTTGGACACCACCACGAACAGCGTGCTCGCCGGGTCCAGGTCGGCGGTCTTGTCGTGGATGTCGGTCGGGTCGATGTTCGACACGAACCGGCAGCTGATGCCCGCGTCCCGGTACGCCTTCAGCGCCTCGTACGCCATCACCGGCCCGAGGTCGGAGCCGCCGATGCCGATGTTGACCACTGTGGTGATCCGCTCGCCGGTGTGGCCCCGCCACGAGCCGGAACGCACCCGCTGCGCGAACGCCGTCATGCGGTCCAGCACGGCGTGCACGTCGGCGACCACGTCCTGGCCGTCCACGGTGAGCGACGCGTCCGGGGGCAGGCGCAGCGCGGTGTGCAGCACCGCCCGGTCCTCGGTGGTGTTGATGTGCCGTCCGGCGAACATGGCCGCGATCCGGTCGGCCAGCCCGACCCGCTCGGCGAGCGCGCCGAGCAGCGCGATCGTCTCGTCGGTGACCAGGTTCTTGCTGTAGTCCACGTGCAGGTCGGCGACCTCACCGGTGAGCCGCTCACCCCGCTGCCCGTCGGCGGCGAACAGGTCGCGCAGGTGCGTGGCGCGCATCGCCTCGGCGTGCTTGCGCAGCGCCTGCCATTCGTCGGTGGTGGTGACGTCCACAGCCATCGGGTCGATCTTCTCCTTCACGACGGGCGGTCGGCCGGCCTGCGCCGGCGAACCCCACAAGCCTGCCACCCGGACCGGTCGCGCGCGACGCGACCCGGCGGCGATCACCGTGCGGGCGGGTGTTTCCGGCCACCGCTGCGGGACACGCCGTTGGGACAGCTGTACGACACGCCGGTCACGGAATGACAGCTTTCGATAGCGGACCGTAGTATCCAGCGTTGCTGTCCGAACGCGTCGAGGAGGTGCCATGGCCGGGGTGATCCGTCCTCGTCGGGCGTCCGACCCGGAGGAGCCGGCCGGGGAGACGACCCTGCCCGAGCTCGTCGATCCGCACTGGATGCACCGGGCCACCGAACTGGCCCACACCGGCTTCTGGTCGGTGGCGCGCCGGTTGCCCGCGCTGATCCGCGAGGCGATCAGCCTCGCCTGGGCGACCAGCCGCCGGGACACCGCCGCCTCGCTGGGCCTCAACGTCGCCGCCGGTGTCCTCACCACGCTGGGCCTGCTCGCCACCACCGGAGTGCTCCACCAGCTCTTCGCGGCAGGTCCGACACCGGACCGGATCCGGGCGGCGCTGCCCGCCCTGGCGCTGGCGGCTGCCGCCGTCGCCGGGCGCGGCGCGCTGACCATCGCCGCCGGATGGGCGCAGGCCCGGCTCGTCCCGCAGATCAACTTCACGGTGGAGCGGCGGCTGTTCGAGACGACGTCCGCTGTGGAACTGGCGGCCTTCGACGACGCCGGCTTCGCCGAGGAGATGGACCGCGCCCGCGACCGTGGACTGGCCGAGGCGGGCTCCCTGGTCAACGACACGGTCAACCTCGTCACCGGCGTGGTCGGCGTGATCGCCACGGCTACCGCCGTGACGATCATCCACCCGCTGCTGCTGCCCTGCCTGGTCGTCGCCGCCGCGCCGGAGGCGGTGACGGCGGTGCGGATGGCCCGCCGCCAGCACGTCGACTGGCTCGCCCGCATCACCCGGCGGCGACGCAAGTGGATGCTGGGCGACCTGATGGCCAACCGGCACACCGCGGCCGAGATCCGCGCCTACCAGATGCGCGACTTCCTGCTCTCGGAATACCACCTCATGACGCGCCTGGAGACCCGCGCCGAGCTGCGCCTCGCCCGGGCGCAGACGGTCACCCGGGCGATCGGCCTGTCCATCACGGGCATCGCCACGTTCGGGCTCTACGTGGTGCTGGGCGCGTTGCTCGTCGGGGGCGTGGTGGCGCTCGCGGCGGCGGCCACCGCGCTGCTCGCGCTCCAGTCCGCGCGTACGAGCCTGCGCACCGCGATCTTCGCCACCAACTCGCTCTACGAGGACGCCCTCTACTACCAGGACTACCGCGACTTCCTCGACCGGGCGACCAGGCGGATCCCGGCCGGCGGGCACCTGCCGGTCGACGGGTTCGCGCGCATCGACGTCGACCGGGTCAGCCTGCGCTACCCGGACACCGACAGCGCGGCTGTCGACGAGGTCAGCCTCACGTTCCGGCGCGGTGAGGTGATCGCGCTGGTGGGAGAGAACGGCTCCGGCAAGACCACGCTCGCCAAGCTGATCGCGGGCCTCTACCGGCCCACCGGCGGCACGATCCGCTGGGACGGCGTGGACGCCGCCGAACTGGACCCACGCCAGACCGCCGCCCAGGTCGCGGTGATGAGCCAGGACTGGTGGAGGTTCCCGTTCACCGCCCGGCAGAACATCCGCGTCGGCCGCCACGACCGCGCCGGCGCGCAGGGCCCCAGCGTGGAGACCGCCGCCCGCGACGCCGCCGCCCACGACATGATCAGCGAGCTGCCGTTCGGGTACGACACGCTGCTGGACCGGCAGTTCAAGGACGGGCAGGACCTGTCCGGCGGGCAGTGGCAGCGGCTGGTGGCCGCACGCGGCCTCTACCGCGACGCCCGGCTGCTGATCTGCGACGAGCCGTCCGCCGCGCTGGACGCTCGTGCCGAGCACGCCCTCTTCCAGCACCTGCGGCGGCACCCGGACCGGGCCGTCGTCCTGATCACCCACCGGCTCGCGAACGTCCGGCACGCCGACCGGATCTTCGTGATGGACCACGGCCGGCTCGTGCAGTCCGGCGACCACGACACGCTGATGGCGCAGGGCGGGCTCTACCGCGAGCTGTTCGAGCTGCAGGCGGCCGGCTACCTCGCCGGCAGCGCGGAGCCCGCCGACGGTTGACCTCCAGCGCACTCGAACTCCTACCGTGACCGGACCGCGCGCCAACCGGCCGGCGCGGTGCAACCCAGGGAGTTCACATGCGCTATCGCGTCCTCGGCGGCACCGGCATCGAGGTCAGCGTCCACTGCCTCGGCACCATGATGTTCGGCGCGGTCGGCAACCCCGACCACGACGACTGCGCCCGGATCGTCCACGCGGCACTCGACCGCGGAGTCAACTTCGTGGACACCGCCGACATGTACTCGGCCGGCGAGTCGGAGGAGATCGTCGGCAAGGCCCTGCGCGGCCGGCGCGACGACGTGGTGCTCGCCACGAAGGTCCACTTCCCGATGGGGGAGGGGCCCAACCGGGGCGGCAACTCGCGGCGCTGGATCATCCGGGAGGTCGAGGACAGCCTGCGCCGGCTGGGCACCGACTGGATCGACCTCTACCAGGTGCACCGTCCGGACCACACCACCGACGTCGAGGAGACGCTCGGCGTGCTCACCGACCTGGTCCGGGCCGGGAAGATCGGCGCGTTCGGCTGCTCGACCTTCCCCGCCGAGGAGATCGTGGAGGCGCACCACGTCGCCGAACGGCGGGCGCTCGGCCGGTTCCGCACCGAGCAGCCGCCGTACTCGATCCTGGCCCGCGGCATCGAGACGTCGGTGCTGCCGGTGTGCCGCCGCTACCGGATGGGCGTGCTGGTGTGGAGCCCGCTGGCCTCCGGGTTCCTGTCCGGCCGCCACCGGCAGGGGAAGCCCGTCGACCTCGGCGCCGGCCGCCCGGCACTCACCCCGGGCCGGTTCGACCCGGCGCTGCCGGGCAACGCCGCGAAGTACGCCGCCGTGGAGGAACTGGTCGCGCTCGCCGACGAGGTCGGCTGCACGCTGCCGCAGCTCGCCGTGGCGTTCACCGCCGCGCATCCGGCTGTCACCTCGACCATCATCGGACCGCGCACCATGGACCAGCTGGACGCGCTGCTGGCCGGGGCGGAGCTGACGCTCGACGACGCGGTGCTGGACCGCATCGACGAGATCGTCCCGCCCGGCACGAACCTCTACCAGCCCGACGGCGCCTGGTCCCCGCCCACCCTGACCGACCCGTCCCACCGCCGCCGCCCCCTCCCCGAGCGGGCCGCCGCCTGACCCACGCCCTTCCCGCCCGCCCGGTCCCGCCCGCTCACCCGCCCTTCCGCACGTCCCGCCTCCGTCCCGACCCTCGGCTCCTCGGCTCGTCGATCATGGGCTTCCTGCCCCGGCAAAGAGCGCGAACCGGGCACCCGAGGGGCCGAAACCGCAAGATCGACGGGGAGGTGGGGCCGGGAGGGCGAGGGGGAGGGGGAGGGCGGGCAGGGGAACTGCGTCGACAGGGGACGGCTGCGGAATCACACTGGGCGGGTGGAACACCGGGATCTCGTTCGGGTGAGCAAGCGGCTGTCGCTGGCGTTGCGGCACCGGCCCGACGCGTTCGGACTGCGACTCGACCGGGCCGGGTGGGTGCCCGTCGCCGACGTGCTCGCCGGGCTGCGGATCAGCCGCGCCCAGCTGGACGCCGTGGTCGCGGGCAACGACAAGCAGCGCTTCGCGATCGAGGCAGGCCCGGACGGGGGCGGCCGGATCCGCGCCAACCAGGGGCACTCCGTTCCGGTCGACCTCGGCCTGACTCCGGCCGCGCCGCCGCCCCGGCTGTTCCACGGCACCGGCGAGGCCGTGCTGGACGCGATCCGGGTGCAGGGGCTGCGCCGGGGCGGGCGGCACCACGTACACCTGTCGCCGGATGTGGCGACGGCCCGGCGCGTCGGTGCGCGCCGGGGCGGCGCGGTGGTGGTGCTGACCGTGGACGCGGCGGCGATGGCCGAGGCCGGGTACCTGTTCTACCGCTCGGCCAACGGGGTGTGGCTCACCGACACCGTGCCGCCGCCCTATCTCGGCACCACCTGAGCGGCGGTCAGCAGGCGGTCACGGGGTGGGCCACCACGGCGTCGAAGAGGTACGCGAGGTCGTTCGGCGCGGCCCGGTCGGGCTGGACCGCGCCGGTGCAGTCCGTGGCGCGGGCACGCAGGACGTGCCGTCCGGCGGCCTCAGGGCGCCAGCGGGCGGTCCAGCGCTGCCAGGCGCCGCCCCGGTCGGCCGCGACCAGGTCGGCGGGGCGCCACCCGTCGCCGGTGTCCACCTCGACGTGCTCGATCGGGCCGTTGCCGGACCAGGAGCGGCCGGTCAGCAGCATCTCCTCCCCGGCCGGCACCCGGGCGTCCCAGGGCAGCTCGAACGCGCTGCGTACCGGCTGAGCGGTGAGCATCGTGCCGTCGGCCGGGTGGCCGGGACCGAACATCCGGTAGAACTGCGTGTTCCACGGCGAGAACAGAGGGCTGGTGGAGACCTCGATCGCGCCCACCCACTTGATCGAGGAGATGCCGACCCAGCCGGGCACCACGACGCGCACCGGGAAGCCGTGGTCGGGGGGCAGCGGCTCGCCGTTCATCTCGTACGCCAGCAGCACGTCGTCGAGCGCCTTGGCGACGGGCATCGGGCGGCGTACCCGGCCGAGGTCGACCCCGCCGCTGACGTAGTCCGGGTCGAGGCCCTCGGGCATCACGTCGACCGCCTCGTCGCGCAGCCCGGCCAGGCGCAGCACCGTGCCGAGCCGCACGCCCCGCCAGCGGGCCACGCCGACGCTGCCCAGTCCCCACGCCACGCCCGGGGCGGGCTCGTCCTGCTGCTCGGCGAAGTAGCGCCGTCCGTTTCCGGCGCACTCCAGCAGCGCCGCGTGCTCCTCGGCGGGCAGCCGGCGCAGCTCGTCGAGGTCGAACTCGACCGGGTTCTCGCGGGTGGGCGCGCCGCGCAGGCCGTCGCCGAACAGGCGCAGTCGCCAGATGGCCGCGTCCAGGTGCGGGGTGACCGTGTGGTTGCGGACGAAGAAGCGGTCGGTCGGGACCACGTACCCCTGGCCGGCCATCGACGGCCAGCGCATCTCGGCGTTGGTGTCCAGCGGGCGCAGCAGCTCCGGCGGCAGCGGCTTGACGATCGGCGCGCCGGGGTCGACGCCGACCGGCGCGGACGCCACCGCGACCGGCTCGCGCTCCGCGGCGGCGGCGGTCACCGCGGCCATCGCCGCGCCCACCTCCAGCAGCCGGTCGCGGTCGACGCCCGGCCCGTGCGCCTGCCCGGCGAGCCACTGCCGGCTCCGGTCGGCGTCGTGGACGGCTTCGGCTGAGGACGGGGACTGACTCACGACTGACCTCCAGGGTGGGCGACGCTGCCTTTCCTATTCAATCAGTAGGACTTATCATCGATCCGTCGCAGGTGGCGGGCGACGACTCACGCCGCGCCGAGCAGTGTCACCACCCCGGCCGCCACGAGCACACCGGCCCAGAGCCGGTCGACGTTGAACCAGGCGCGGCGCAGCACACCGACGCCGAGCACCTCGTACACCAGCAGGGCCACGGCCAGCGCGACGGCGAGCATGGCGGCGGTGTGCACGGCGGCGGCGAGCAGGCCGGTCAGGGCGCCGGCCGGCGCGGCGGCGAGGTGCCCGGCGTGCGGGCCTCCGCCGGCCGCCGGTTCGGCGAGCAGCACCGGCAGCAGCATCAGGCCCGCGCCGTGCGCCGCCGACATCAGGAACGACCAGGCGGTGAGCTGCGCCGCCGACAGCCGCATCCCGGCCCACCGGAAGTGCCGGTCGGACAGCAGCCGCCACAGCCCGAACCCGACCAGCAGCACCCCGCCGGTCACCGCGACCAGGGTGCTCGCCGTCACCGACCGGGTGGCGCTGACCAGGGCGGCGACCACCGCCACCGAGGCCAGGTGACCGGCGGCGATGGGCGGCAGCGCCGCCAGCAGCGCGGCCCGGCGGCGCTCCTGGAGGCCCCGGGCCACCGCGAACAGCCAGCCCATCGCCGGGTTCAGGCCGTGGAACGCGCCGAGGCCGGCCAGCGCCGCCCAGGTCGCGCCGGTCACGGGAAGCAGTACGAGTCGGACGAGGCGTCGCCGCCCTGCAACCGGGTCTGGTGCACGCGCAGGCCGCGGAACTCCTCCCCGCGCGGGAAGAACCGCGGGTCCGGCACCAGGCCCCCGTGCTCCGGGTCGACGTCGAGCTTCGCCACCCAGGCGCCCACCCCGTCGGGGTAGAACTGGTCGTCCCAGGCGCCGTAGAGCGAGTTGCTCACGTAGACGCGGCGGCCGTCCCGGCTGATCTCCACCATCTGCGGCCCGCCGGCCAGCGGCTCGTCCGGGAACGCCGGGTGCGGGGTGCGGTTGACGATGCCGCCCAGGCGCACCGAGCCGACGCGTACCGGGTGGAACGGGTCGCTGACGTCGTAGCGGATCAGTTCGCCGGTGCCCCAGCAGGAGACGTGCAGGAACCGGTCGTCCACCGACAGGTCGATGTCGGTGACCAGCGGCGGGACCGCCCCGAACGGTTTGAGCAGGTCCGGCAGGTCGGCCGGGTCGGCCGGCTCGGCCGGGATGTCGATCACCTTGGTCACCGCCCAGGCGTCGCCGTCGCGGTGCCACAGCCAGATCGAGGCGGACAGGTCCTCGACGCTGATCACCACGCCGACGAAGCCGTACGACTTCGTCGGGTCGTGCGCGGGGCGCAACTCCAGCGGCATCTGGTACTGGTCGCCGAGGTCGACGCGCTGCACGTGCCGGCGCTTCGCCAGGTCCCAGAAGTGGATGGCGTGCCCGTACCCGCGGCCCAGCAGCAGTTCCCCGACGATGCCGTCCTCGATCATCGACGGCGTGCCCCACTCGCTGGTGACCAGCACGTCCTGCGTGTAGTGCCACCAGAAGTCGTACGCCAGGAACTGCGGCCCCCGGTCGGCCTCCCACGCGCCGCGTACCTCGAACGTGGTGTGGTCGAGCACGGCGATGCCGCCCGGCCCCTCCTGCCCGTCCGCGCCGCCGAGCGCGGAGACGTAGATGCCGTCCGGCCCGCAGTGCACGGTGTGCGGACGGGAGTACCCGGCGCGCTTGCCGAGTTCCTCCGGCCCGATCACCTTGACCAGCTCGGGCCGGCGCGGGTCGGTCTTGGTGTCCAGCACGTGGATCCGGGACGAGCGCAGGCCCGGCACGATCAGGTAGCGGCGTTCCACGTGCGGGTGCGGCGCGGTCGGGCAGAGCGCGCTGCTGCACGCGTTCCACCCGAAGTGGTGCAGTTCGTCGCCGGTGTTCGGCAGCTCCGTCCAGCCCACCACCCGGCCGTACGAGCCGGAGTCCGGGTCGGTGTCGAGCACCGCGATGGCGTCGGGGCGCTGCCCGGCGCGGTCGAACGCGGCGACGTAGGCGAGTTTCTCGGCCGGCGCGGTCGCGGCGAGTGCGGGGGAGGGGTAGAAGGTCGGGTCGGGCGTCCAGCGGGTCATCGGGTCTCCCTCACGGTCAGCCAGCGGGTACGCCGAGGCGGTCGAGCAGGTGGCGGCGCAGCGCGCCGAGGGCCGGGTCGTCGGGGCTCGGGGACGGGCCGAGGCGTACCGGCACCTCCTCGGCGATCACGCCGTCGTCGAGGAGCAGGACGCGGTCGGCGAGCAGCAGCGCCTCCTCCACGTCGTGGGTGACCAGCAGCGCGGCGAAGCCGTGCTGGGCGCGCAGCCGCCGCAGCAGCCCCTGCATGCGCAGCCGGGTCAGCGCGTCGAGTGCGCCGAACGGCTCGTCGAGCAGCAGCAGGTCCGGTTCGCGGACCAGCGCGCGGGCCACCGCGACCCGCTGCGCCTGCCCGCCGGACAGCTCCGCCGGCCAGGCCCGGCCCCGGTCGGCGAGCCCCACCTCGGCCAGCGCGCGGCCGACCCGCCCGCCCACGTCCGGCCCGGTCAGGCCGAGCGCCACGTTGTCGGCCACCCGCTTCCACGGCAGCAGCCGGTGTTCCTGGAACACCACGGCGGCGGTGCCGTGCACCGCGTGCTCGCCGCCCGCGTCGCCGTCGAGCCCCGCGAGCACGCGCAGCAGCGTGCTCTTGCCGGAGCCGCTGCCGCCGAGCAGCGCCACCGTCTGGCCGGCGGCGATGGTCAGGTCCACCCCGGCCAGCACCACGGCCGGGCCGAAGGACCGGGTCACCGCCCGTGCGGTGAGCACCGGCCCGGTCAGGTCGCGCGCAGTCCGCGTCGCCACGCCAGCGTCCTCCTCTCCGCGTACCGGATGAGCAGGTCGGAGGCGAGCCCCAGCAGCGCGTAGATGAGCAGGCCGAGCACCACCACGTCGGTCTGGCTGAACTCGCGCGCCTCCATCATCAGGAACCCGACGCCGGTCTGCGCGTTCACCTGCTCACCGACGACCAGGCTGAGCCAGGCCGCGCCGATGGCCAGCCGCAGCCCGAGGAACAGCGCCGGCAGCGCGCCGGGCAGCACCACGTGCCGCAGCCGGGCCGCCGCGCCGAGGCCGCAGGTGCGCGCCGCCTCCACCAGCCGCTCGTCGATGTCGCGGATGCCGGCGTACGTGTTGAAGTAGATGGGGAAGAACGCGCCGAGCGCGACCAGCGTGACCTTCAGCGACTCGCCGATGCCGACCCAGATGATCAGCAGCGGCACCAGGCCCAGGTGCGGCAGCATCCGGGCCATCTGCACCGGCGGGTCGACCAGGTCGTCGCCGAGGCGCAGCAGCCCGGCCGCGGCGCCGAGCACCAGCGCCAGGCCACCGCCGATGAGCAGGCCGAGCGCGGCGCGGGTGAGCGAGTCGAGCAGGTGCACGCCGAGCGTCCCGTCGCGCGCCAGCCGCCACCCGGTCGCGAGCACCGCGCTGGGCGCGGGCAGCTTCTCGGGGGCGAGCAGCCCGGTCCGCGCGGCGACCTCCCAGCCGAGCACCAGCACGACCGGGCTCACCGCGCGCCGCCACCGCCGCGAGACGCGGGCCCGCGACCGCCGCGGCGTCGCCCGATCGGGTACGACCGGAGCGGTCGCCTCGGCCAGCGCCGGACCACTCACTGGAACGCCTCGTTGAACCGGCCGTCGATCCGGCCGGCGATGTCGACCGGTCCGGGCACCAGCTTCAGCTCCACGAAGCTGTCCGCGATGGCCTGCAACTCCGCGCCGATCTCCGGGGTGACCGGGGCGAGCGGCTTGGCGCTGCGGGCCAGCGCCCGGGTGGTCACGTCGAGCGGGATCTTCAGCTCCGGGGCGAGGACGGCGGCCCGCTCGCTCGGGTGGGCGATGCCCCAGTCGGTGGTCTGCCGGTACGTGTTCAGGAACGCCCGTACGTCGGCGGTGCGGTTCTTCACCGCTTCCGGCGCGGCCAGCACGTACTCGCGGTTGCCGGCCAGGCCGGTGGCGTCGGCGAGCACCCGGACGCCCGGCTGTTCGGCCAGCGCGAAGTAGGGGTCCCAGATGATCCACGCGTCGACCTGCCCGTTGTCGAACGCGGGCCGTCCCTCGGCGGGCTTGAGGTACTTCACCTTGATGTCGGAGAGCGTCATCTTGTTCGCCTCCAGCAGCTTCACCAGCAGCCAGTGCACGTTGGAGCCCTTGTTCAGCGCGACGGTGCGCCCGCGTAGGTCGGCGAATCCACGATACGGGCTGTCCGCCTTGACCAGCACCGCCTCGCCCTGCGGGATCGGCTGAGAGGTGCCGACCACGGAGAACGGGATCTTCCCGGCGGCGGCGAACACCGGCGGCGCCTCGCCGACCTGGCCGATGTCGATCGAGCCGGCCTTCAGCGCCTCGGTCAGGGCCGGTCCGCTCTCGAACAGCGACCAGGTGACGTTCTTCGCGTCGCCGCGCGCCTTGACCAGGCTGAGCCCGCCGAAGCGCTGGTAGCCGATCCGCAGCGGGCCGTCGCCGCCGCCGCTGGCGTCGGCCGCCTCGCCGCCGCAGGCCGTCAACGCCGTCGCGGCGAGCAGCGCGAGGGTGGTGAGCAGCGCGGCCAGCGGCCGGCGGCGGGATCTGGGGGTACGCATGACGACTCCTCGGGGAGGGGAAGGGCCCGGCGTTGACGGGCGACAGCAACCTACCAACCCGATAGGTTTTATGGGTAGGGTGTCGGCGTGGTCGTCCCACCCCTCAGGAGGCGGCCCGCCCGACCGCGCACCGGAGGTACACCATGTCGCTCACCTTCCACTGGTTCCTGCCGACCTACGGCGACAGCCGGGACATCGTGGGCGGCGGTCACGGCGTACCGGTCGGCACGGCCGGTGGCGCGCGACCGGCCAGTGTGGCGTACCTGGGGCAGATCGCCCGCACCGCCGAACAGCTCGGCTTCGCCGGGGCGCTCACCCCGACCGGCGCGTGGTGCGAGGACGCCTGGCTGACCACCGCGATGCTCACCGAGGTGACCGAGCGGCTGAAGTTCCTCGTCGCGTTCCGGCCCGGCCTGCTCTCACCCACCCTCGCCGCGCAGATGGCGTCCACGTTCCAGCGCCTGTCCGGCGGGCGGCTGCTGCTCAACGTGGTCACCGGCGGCGAGTCCGCCGAGCAGCGCGCGTACGGCGACTTCCTGGACAAGGACGCCCGCTACGCGCGTACCGACGAGTTCCTGCACGTGGTGCGGGCGCTGTGGCGCGGCGAGACGGTCGACCACGACGGCGCCCACCTGCGGGTCGAGGGCGCCCGGCTCGGCCGGGTGCCCGACCCGGTGCCGCCGGTCTACTTCGGCGGGTCCTCCGGCGCGGCCGGGCCGGTGGCGGTCCGGCACAGCGACGTCTACCTGACCTGGGGCGAGCCGCCCGCGCAGGTGGCCGGCAAGCTGGACTGGATCCGCGGGCTCGCCGCCGAGGCCGGTCGCGAGCTGCGGTACGGCATCCGGCTGCACGTGATCAGCCGGGACACCGCCGAGGAGGCGTGGGCCCAGGCGCGCAAGCTGCTCGACGGCATCCCCGAGGCCGACGTGCGCGCGGTGCAGGAAGGGCTGCGGCGCAGCGAGTCCGAGGGGCAGCGGCGGATGCTCGACCTGCACGGCGGCTCCCGCGACGGGCTGGAGGTCTCGCCGAACCTGTGGGCCGGATTCGGCCTGGTACGCGGCGGCGCGGGCACCGCGCTGGTCGGCAGCCACACCGAGGTCGCCGACCGGATCGCCGAGTACCACGCGCTCGGCCTGGACGAGTTCATCCTCTCCGGCCACCCGCACCTGGAGGAGGCGTACTGGTTCGGCGAGGGCGTGCTGCCGATCCTGCGGCGGCGCGGGCTGTGGCGGCACCCGGCCGGCGAGCCGGAGATCGAGGTGCCGGCCGCCGTGCCGTTCTCACCCCAGCCCGTCCCGGCGGGCGGCTGACCGCCAGGTCAGAGCGGGCGTTGGCCGGCGAGGAAGTCGGCCAGCACCCGGGTGTGCGTGGAGAAGGCCAGCTCGACCGGATCGGTGAGCACCAGCCACTCGGTGGCCTCCTCGGTCGGCGCCGACGGCGGCAGGTCACCCACCGGCCGTTCGGGCAGCACGCCGAAGACCATCATGGTGCCGCCCGCCGGGGCGCCGTGCACCGCGAACAGCCGCGCCTCGCCCGCCTCGGCCAGCAGCCCGGTCTCCTCGCGCAGTTCGCGGACGAGCGCCTCGGACCACTCCTCGCCGTACTCGACGAAGCCGCCCGGCAGCGCGAGCTGCCCACGCGCCGGTTCGATGTCGCGGCGCACCACCACCACGCCGAGTCCTTCCGGCGTGCGGACCGGCAGCACCGCCACCGCCACCGGCAGCGGATTGCGCCACACCGTCTCCCCGCAGGAGGAACAGACACGCGGCCACCCGGCGCCCGCCGGGTAGGCCGCGCCGCAGAACGAGCAGTGCGAGTACGCGGTCACGACGCAGCACGTTACCCGCACCCCCGGCCCCGGATCAGGCGTCACCCGCTCCGGCCGGCGAGCGTGGCGCGCGCCTCCATCAGGGCGAA
The DNA here is from genome assembly GCF_049179035.1 of Micromonospora sp. WMMD1274. Taxonomy (NCBI): domain Bacteria; kingdom Bacillati; phylum Actinomycetota; class Actinomycetes; order Micromonosporales; family Micromonosporaceae; genus Micromonospora; species Micromonospora sp. WMMD1274. The sequence continues at coordinate 7,189,962 of NZ_JBMHMG010000001.1, read as the reverse complement.
CCCGAGCAGGTTGTCGCCCCGCCACGTCGCCGGGTCGGCGGCGCGCGGGTCGTCGGCGGTCAGGCCGATGCCCCAGACCCGGTCGGTCGGGCTGGCCTCGACGAGCACCCGGTCGCCGGTGCCGAGCAGGAACCGCCGCAGCGGCTCGTGCTGGGCGAACTTGGCGACGCTGCCGGCCACCACGATCTCGTAGCGGCGGGCCGTCCAGGTCGCCTCGTCGAAGTCGCGGACCTGCCGCCCGAGCGCCTTGGCCCGGTGCGGATGCCCGGCGGCCAGCACGCGCTCGGCGATCGCGTGGTCACCGAAGAGGGTGGCCTTGTGCCACATCATCCAGTGCTCGGCCGTCGCGAACTCGCGCCCGTCCACCGTGAACGCCGCCGGCCACCACTGGCTCAGGCAGCTCGCGCCGATGCTGCCGTCAGGCCGTGGCCGGTGCCCCCAGAAGTGCAGGTATTTGAACGTCTCGCCGGCGTCGAGCGCGGCGGTCAGGTCGGCGACGGAACGGATCGGCATGCCCGCAGTCTGCCCCACCCCACCGACATCCCACCCCGCACTTTTCGCCGGGGGATGGCGCACCGACATCACCGTCCACCACGGACACCTCCGCCCCTCCCCGCACTCCCCGCCCGCTGCCTCGACCCGTCCGCTCGCGCCGACAGGCCGACCACGCGCCTCACGACGTCGAGGCGCATCTCGCCGGCCCGAGCCGATCCCGCCTCTCGACCGCAGAGAAAGCCGTCCCGCATCACGAGATCCCAAGAGATCTTGGAGCGAACAGGCCCCCATGAGGGCCATCTCCTACCAAGATCTCCACGCGCCGCCCTCCCTCCCCGTCGATCTTGCACTTTGGTGCCCCGCATAACGCGCCTACCGGGCATTCTGCGGGCTCAAACTGCAAGATCAACGGGGAGAGGGAGCGGGGGAGGGGGTTAGGGGGTGGGGGTGCCTGTGTAGAACGCGGTTACTCGGGTGCCTGCGGTTTGTGCCTGCTCGGTGGGGGTGCCGGCCTCGATGCTTGCTGCCGTCCAACTGTTGCTGGACTCGGTGACGAAGCGCAGGCCCTCGGGTGAGGCCATCCACTCTGCCGCGGCGGCCGGGTCGACGCCCGTGCCGTCCGCGGCGAAGTGGGAGGCCAGGCCGACCAGCGCCAGGTCCCAGCCGATGCCGACCGCGCCCGGGCCGTACTCGGCCCACCGCTGGTCGTCGACGTGCGCGACGTGTTCCAGCTCGAAGCGGGTACGCCCCGGTCCCGCCTCGCGCAACCGCACCTCGATCCAGCTCACCTCGCCGCCGAACTCCCAGGTTGCGGCGAAGCCGTGCGGCGGGTCGCAGCGTTCGACGGTGCCGCCGGCGTTGCCCTCCAGCTGGTAGCGGCCGCCGAGCCTCAGGTCACCGGAGACCGGCAGGAACCAGCGGGGTATGCGTTCCGGGTTCGTGCAGGCGTCGAAGACGTCGGCGACCGGCGCGTCGTACGTCTGGGCGATGGTGAGCACCCGCGCCTGCCCGGCGGGGAGGGTACGGGCGCCGATGTGGCGCTCGACGGCGCTGATCTGTCCGCTCACGTCGATCATGGGTCGGTCCTCTCGTCGTCGGTGGTGTCCTCGCGCAGCCGTCGTTCGCGGCGGCCCCGGGCCAGCTCGGTGGCGAGCGCCGCCAGTGGCGGTGTCCAGAAGCGGCGGAACCCGTCCAGCCACGCGTCGATCTCGCGCAGCGGGCCGGGGTCCACGGCGTAGAGCCGGCGGGTGCCGTCGGCGCGCACAGTGGCGAAGCCGTGCTCGCGCAGCACCTTGAGGTGCTGGGACACGGCGGGCTGGCTGATGCCGAACTCGCGCCGCACGGTCTCGCCGAGCGCGCCGGCGGGTTGCTCGCCGTGGGCGAGCAGTTCCAGGATCCGGCGGCGGACCGGGTCGCCGAGGACGTCGAAGGCGTGCACGACCCATGTATATCAGGCGACGCTTATATAAGCGAGGAATAACGCTGACACGACGCGGGGCGCCCGTCGCACCCGGGCGCCCCGCGTACCCCCGTGGTCAGCCGCCGAGACGGGCGGCGACGGTACGGCGCAGCTCCGGCAGGCGGCCGTGCAGCAGGCCCGGGCACTGCGTGTCGTTGAAGTCCTTGTGCCCGTAGATCTCGGTGGGCGCGATGCCGTACTGCTGGCAGGTGAACGCGCAGAACGTGACCAGGCTGTTCCAGAGCGCCTGGGGCGGCTGGACGTCCACGTAGATGCCGTCGTTCTCGATGCCGATGGCCTGGCTGTTCTGCCCGACGCAGTGCGCGCCCTGCACCATGGTCTGGCCGTGCAGCAGCGCGTAGAGGCTGCCGTGCCGGCCCTCGGTCAGGTAGCCGCCCCGGCTGTTGGTGAAGTGCTGCCCGGAGTCGAGCCAGCCGTTGCTGTCCATGTGCAGGTTCTGGATGTCGCGGGAGTTGCGGTACGCCTGGGCGAGGCTGTAGTCGGTGGTGTTCGGGAACGCCGTGTGGTGGACGATGATCTTGTTGGGTCGGCTGGACAGCACGCTCACCGGCGACGAGGGCGGGCGGGCGCCCCAGGTCGCGCAGTTGGCGATGGTCGGCTGGTCGACCCGGGTGGCGGCGGCCCGCGCGTCGGGGCCGGAGCCGATCTGGGTCAGCGCGCCGACGCCGGCGGCGGCGCCGAGCAGGACCGCGCCGCGCAGCACGGTCCGCCGGGGGACATGGGCAGGCATCGCAGCCTCCTGGGGAAGAGAGACGGCCGGGCGTGGCGGGACCGGCACCGCCCGCCACGCCCGGGCCGGGGTCAGCAGGGTCCGTTGCAGGCCAGGACGCGCAGCCGGTCGAGCGAGCCGTTCCACACGTTCTGGTCACCGGGGAAGAGGCCGGAGGAGGACCACTGCCAGAACGAGTACGTGCCCCAGCCGGCCGGCAGCGTGCCGACGCTGCTGGAGTACCTGGCGATCCACAGCGGGTTGTTGGCGGCGAACTGCGAGGTGTTGCCGGTGCAGGTGCTCCACCAGTCGGTGGTGGTGTAGATGGTGGCCCACCGGCCGGTGCGGGCGTAGTACTGGTTGACGAACGAGGCGATCCAGCTGCGCATCGACGCCTGGCTCAGCCCGTAGCAGGTCGCGCCGTACGGGTTGTACTCGATGTCCAGCGCGCCGGGCAGCGTCCGCCCGTCCTTCGACCAGCCGCCGCCGTGGTCGACGAAGTAGTTGGCCTGGGTGGCGCCGCTCGTGGTGTCCGGGCGGGCGAAGTGGTACGAGCCGCGGATCATCCCGACGTTGTACGAGCCGTTGTACTGCTGGGCGAAGTACGGGTTGGTGTAGTACGTGCCCTCGGTCGCCTTGACGTACGCGAACCGGGCGCCGTTGGCCCACGCCCCGGACCAGTTCACGTTGCCCTGGTAGCTGGACACGTCCATGCCGGGCAGCCCGGCCGGGGCGGCGCCGGCGGGGGCCGCCCCGAACAGGGTCGCCGCGGCGACGGTGGCGGTGGCGAGCAGCGCGGCTCCGGCCGCGCGCAGCGCCGATCGGATCGAACTGTGCATCTGTCCTCCCTGGGGGTTGCCGCGCTCCGGCGGCGGGAGTATGACGAAAGGAACTGTCGTCATTAGGTCACAGGGCGGAGAAACTTTTCAATAGAGCGCATCGAAGAATTTCACTGAACAGGGTGCTCAGCCGAGCTGGGCGAGCGCCTCGGAGGCGGCACGCTCGCCGGCGGTCACCGCGCCCTCCAGGTAGCCGCTCCAGCGGGTCGCGGTCTCGGTGCCGGCCCAGTGCACCCGGCCCACCGGCGTCCGCAACTCGGGGCCGTACGCACACCACGCGCCGGGCGGCAGCACTCCGCAGAAGCAGCCGCGCGTCCACTCGTCGGCCGACCAGTCGTACTCGACGAGGTCGTCGGGGCGCGCGGCGGCCGGGCCGAAGATCGCGGCGAGCGCCTCGCGCAGCGCGTCCCGGCGCGCGTCGTCCGGCAGCCGGCGCAGCGCCCGGGCCTGCGCCCCGTAGCTGAACGCGGTGAGCACCCCGCCCGGCGCGTCCGGCAGCGAGTTGTCCACCGTCTCGGTGAGCGGCCCCGTGTCGGTGCTGGACACGCCGGAACGGCCGTCGGCGCGCCAGAACGGCTCCGGGTAGAGCGCGTGCACCTTGAGCGCCACACCCATCGGCATCCGCTGGGTCAGCCCGTCGCGCAGCGGCGGCAGCGGCGGGTCGTACCGGATGCGCCCGGCCAGCGCCGGCGCCAGCGCGACCACCACCGCGTCGCCGCGGTACGTCTCGCCGCCGGCGCGCACCCGCACGCCGTCGCCGTCCTGCGCGACGCCGTCCACCGGCGCGCGCAGGCACAGGCTCCCCGGCGGCAGCGCGGCGGCCATCCGCTCGGCCAGCACGGCCGGGCCGCCGACCAGCCGGTCCTGCTGGGCGCCACCGGCCATGCCGAGCAGCGACCGGGTGCCGCCGCCGCTGCGCAGGTAGAACAGCATGTGCAGCAGCGAGACCTCGTCCGGTGAGGCGGCCAGCAGCCCACCGGCGAGCAGCCGGCCCGCGTACCGGGCGGTGACCGGGTCGGCCGCGCTCGCGTCGAGCCAGCCGCCCAGCGTGATCCGGTCCCACCGGACGGCGTCGTCCGCCCGCCACGGCGCGGCCGGGTCGAGCCCGGCCGCCATCTCGTCGAGCGTCCCGAGCAGCCCGGACAGCCCGGGCGGTTCGCCGGTGGCCGGGCGCCCGCCGAGCAGCAGCGTCGGCTCGCCGTGCGCGGGGGAGGGAAACGTGGTCAGGCCGTACGCGGCGACGAGCGCGTACATCCGGTCCTGGGTCGGGCCGATCCACTGCGCGCCGAGATCCAGCCAGCCGCCGCCGGGCAGCGGGTGGCTCAGTGTCCGGCCGCCCACGCGGTCCCGCGCCTCCAGCACCCGCACCTGCGCGCCCGCCGCGTCCAGCGCGAGCGCGCAGGCCAGGCCGGAGAACCCGGCGCCCACGACGACGACCCGGTGGCGGCGCACGCGTCGGCGTACCCCGCTCCCGGCCGGATTCACCCGGCCCGGCGTGTCGAAACGGGCGTCCACCGTTCGTGTGGAGGGTGAAGGGACGGCGCGGGGCCGTCCGGCGGTGACGAGGAGAAACCGATGAAGCAGTACCTGATCAGCATGTACCAGCCGGCGGGCCAGGGCCGTCCGGACCCGGAGTTCCTGGCCGGGGTGATGCGCGAGGTCGAGGCCATCGGCCGGGACCTGCGGGAGGCGGGGTGCTGGGTGTTCGGCAACGGCCTGCACGACCCGCAGACCGCCACCGTGCTGCGCCCGGCCGGTGACGAGGTGCTGGTCACCGACGGGCCGTTCGCCGAGGGCAAGGAGTACCTGGGTGGCGTCACCGTCATCCGGGCGCCGGACCTGGACGCCGCGCTGGACTGGGGCCGCCGCTACGCCCTGGCCACCACGCTGCCGATCGAGGTCCGCCCGTTCCAGGGCGAGGGATGACCGACGTCGAACGCGTCTTCCGGGCCGAGTACGGCCGCGCGGTAGCCGTCCTGGTCCGTCTCCTCGGCGACATCGACCTCGCCGAGGAGGCGGTCCAGGAGGCGTTCGCGATCGCCGTGACGCGCTGGGCCGCCGACGGACCGCCGCCCAGTCCGGCCGGCTGGATCATCACCACCGCCCGGAACCGGGCGATCGACAGGTTGCGGCGCGAGGCGACCCGGGAGGCGCGGCACGCCGAGGCCGCCCTGCTGCACGCCGCCGACCCGCCCGCCGAGGAGGGGCCCGTGCCCGACGACCGCCTGCGCCTGATCTTCACCTGCTGCCACCCGGCGCTCGCCGCTCCCGCCCGGGTGGCGTTGACGCTGCGCCTGCTCGGCGGCCTGAGCACCGCCGAGATCGCGCGGGCCTTCCTGGTGCCGGAGACGACCATGGCCCAGCGCCTGGTCCGGGCCAAGGCGAAGATCCGCGACGCCGGTATCCCGTACCGGGTCCCGCGCGACGCGGACCTGCCGGACCGGCTGCGCGGGGTGCTCGCCGTGGTGTACCTGATCTTCAACGAGGGGCACACGGCGAGCGCGGGGGAGCGGCTGGGCCGCGCCGAGCTGGGCGCCGAGGCGATCCGGCTGGGCCGGCTGCTGGTGACGTTGATGCCGGACGAGCCGGAGGCGCTCGGCCTGCTCGCGCTGATGCTGCTCACCGAGGCGCGCCGCGCCGCCCGGACCGGCCCGGACGGGGTGCCGGTGTCGCTGTCCGAGCAGGACCGCGGCCGGTGGGACCGGGAGCTGATCGCCGAGGGGCAGGACCTGGTCCGCCGGTGCCTGCGGCGGGGCCGGCCCGGCCCGTACCAGATCCAGGCCGCGATCGGCGCGGTGCACGCGGACGCGCCCACCGCCGCCGCCACCGACTGGGGACAGATCCTGGCGCTCTACGACCAGTTGACGGCCGTCGCGCCCGGGCCGGTGGTGGCGCTGAACCGGGCCGTCGCGCTGGCCGAGGTACGCGGACCGGCGGCCGGGCTGGCCGCTGTGGACGGTCTGGACCTGGGCGGCTACCACGTGTGGCACGCGATCCGGGCCGACCTGCTACGCCGCCTGGACCGCCCGGCGCAGGCCCGGGCGGCGTACGACGCGGCGATCGCCGGTACGGGCAACGCGGCGGAGCAGACGTTCCTGCGCCGCGCCCGCGACCGCATGCCGAGATGATCACACAGACAGTGCACGTTGGAGGCCGGTAACCCCGGCAGATGAACCGTGATCGTCGAGGCATTGACGCGGCGGCAGAGAAAAGTACACTCCCGGTGTAATTAGTTTTCCCGCTCCGTCGACCGGCACGAGGTGACGATGAGCCCACCGGCCACAGCCGTCGACGGCCTGGCACTGCACCACGTCGGCGTACGTTTCGGCGGCCTGGTCGCCCTCGACGACGTCTCGCTGCGGGTGCCGCCCGGCCGGGTCGTCGGCGTGATCGGGCCCAACGGCGCCGGCAAGACCACCCTGTTCAACGTGGTCTGCGGCTTCGTCCGGCCGACCGAGGGTTCGCTCACCCTGGACGGCCGGCCGTTCCGGCCCAGCCCGCACGCCCTCACCCGGCTCGGCATCGCCCGCACGCTCCAAGGCGTCGGGCTGTTCGCCGGGCTCACCGTGCTGGAGAACGTGGTCGCCGGCGCGAGCCACACCGCCCGCGCGGGCTTCGCCTCCGCGCTGTTCGGCCTGCCCCGCAGCGACAACGACGAGCGGCGGCTACGCGCGGCGGCGCTGGACCTGCTCGCCGAGCTGGGCATCGGGAAGTACGCCCAGGCGGCGCCGGCCACCCTGCCGTACCCGGTCCGCAAGCGGGTCGCGCTGGCCCGCGCACTGATCGCCCGTCCCCGGCTGCTGCTGCTCGACGAGCCGGCCGGCGGTCTCGGCGCCGACGACGTGGCCGAGCTGGCCGACCTGGTCCGCGCGCTGCCCGAACGCGACGCCGGCTGTGCCGTGCTGCTCGTCGAGCACCACATGGACCTGGTCATGTCCGTCTGCCACGAACTGGTGGTGCTCGACTTCGGCAAGGTGATCGCGGCCGGCCCGCCGGAGCGCATCCGCGACGACCCAAGGGTCACCGAGGCGTACCTGGGCGCCGACGTGCCGGCCGAGGGGAGCACGCTGTGACCGCCGTGCTGGAGGTGGAGTCGCTCAGCAGCGGCTACGGCCCGGTGCCGGTGCTGCGCGACGTCGCGTTCACCGTCCCGGCCGGCACCGTCACCGCCGTGCTCGGCGCCAACGGCGCGGGCAAGACCACGCTGCTGCGTACCCTCTCGGGCCTGCTGCGGCCCACCGGCGGCCGGATCCGGTACGCGGGCGAGGACCTGCGCGGCGTCCGGGTGGAACACCTGGTCCGGCGCGGCCTCGCACACGTGCCGGAGGGGCGCGGCGTGGTGACCGAGCTGACGGTGGCGGAGAACCTGCGCCTGGGCGGGCTGTGGCGGCGCGACCGGGCCGACGCCCGGCGCGCGCTGGACGAGGTGTACGAGCTGTTCCCCGCGCTGGCCCGCCGACGCGACCACGCCGGACACCAGCTCTCCGGCGGGGAACGCCAGATGCTCGCGATCGGCCGGGCGCTGATCGCCCGGCCCCGGCTGCTGCTGCTCGACGAGCCGTCGCTCGGGCTGGCGCCCAAGGTGGCCGCGCAGATCATGGCGCTGCTGCGGCGGCTGCGCGACGAACGAGGGCTCACCGTGCTGCTCGTCGAGCAGAACGTGCGCACCGCGCTGTCCGTCGCCGACCAGGGCATCGTCATGTCGCTCGGGCAGGTCGTGACGGCCGCGCCGGCCGCCCGGCTGCGCGACGACGACCAGCTCCGGCACGCGTACCTCGGATTCTAGGAAGGGGCGCGGATGGAGCGGTTCTGGTTCCTCACCTTCGACGGGCTCGCCGCCGGGGCGGTCTACGCGGCGTTCGCGCTCGCGCTGGTGCTCATCTGGCGGGCCGCCCGGGTGGTCAACTTCGCCCAGGGCGCGATGGCCGTGGCCACCGCCTACGTCGGGTACGCGGTCGTCTCCGCCACCGGCTCGTACTGGCTGGGCCTGGCCGCCGCGATCCTGTCCGGACTGGCCCTGGGCGCGCTGGTGGAGCGGGTGCTGATGCGGTTCGCCGGCCCCGGCGGCCCGCTCAACCAGGTGATCGTCGCGCTCGGCCTGGTGCTCGTCATCCAGGCGGTGCTCGGCATGGTCTTCGGCAACGACTACCGGCCCGCCCCGGCGCCGTTCGACACCGACGCGCTCACCATCGCCGGGGTGGCCGCGCTGTCCCCGTACGACCTGTGGGTGCTCGGCTCGGCGCTCACGGTGGTGGCGCTGCTCGCGCTGCTGTTCACCCGTACCCCGGTCGGCCTGCGGATGCGGGCCGCCGCGTTCGCCCCCGAGGTGTCCCGGCTGCTCGGCGTCAGCGTCGGCCGGATGCTCACCCTGGGCTGGGCGCTCGCCGCCGGGGTCGGTGCGCTGGCCGGGATGCTGGTCGTCCCCACCGGACTCGGCCTGCACTCGCACGCCATGGACCTGGTCTTCGTGGTCGCGTTCACCGCCGCCGTGGTCGGCGGCCTGGACAGCCCGGTCGGCGCCGTCGTCGGCGGCCTGCTGGTCGGGCTGATCCTGTCCTACGTCACCGGCTACCTGGGGCCGGACACCACCCCGCTGGCCGTCCTGGTGCTGCTGCTGGCCGTCCTGTTGGTCCGCCCCGGCGGGCTCTTCTCCGCGGCGAGAGCGAGGCACGTGTGACGAGCACCCCCACCGAGGTCGCCCCCGCCGCACCGTCGGCGCTGCGGCGGCTGCTCCCCGGCGCACCGGCCGGACGCGAGGCGCGCGGCTCCACACTGCTGCGTCACCTGGCGGTGGCCGTGTTCTTCGGCACGCTCGTCGTGCTGGTCACCAACCAGCTCGCGCCGTACCAGAACCTCCAGGTGGCGCGCGTCTGCGCGTTCCTCTGCGTCACCGCCGGGCACACCGTGCTGGTCGGGCTCAACGGCCAGCTCTCCCTCGGGCACGGCGCGCTGATGGCCACCGGCGCGTACACCATGGCCCTGACCCAGCAGGCCCTCGACGAGCGGGCCGTACGCGGCTGGTGGACGCTGCCCGCGTCGCTGCTCGCCGCCGTAGCGGTGACCGCGCTCGGCGGGCTCGTGGTCGGGCTGGCGGCGGCCCGGCTGCGCGGGCCCTATCTGGCCGGCGTGACACTGGCCGTGGCGACGCTCGTCCCGGCGGTCACCACGATCTTCACCGGCGTGTTCAACGGCGAGCAGGGACTGCCGTTCCCGGCGCAGACGCCACCGGCGGCACTCGGCGCCTACTTCCAGCCGGAACGCTGGCTGGCCTGGATCGCGCTGGCCGCCGCGCTGCTCACCATGCTGCTGCTGGCCAACCTGGTGCGCAGCCGCTTCGGCCGGTCCCTGCGGGCGGTCCGCGACGACGAGGTCGCGGCCCGGCTCGCCGGCATCCCGGTGGCCCGCACGCAGGTGCTCGCGTTCGTGGTCAGCGCCGCCTGCGCCGGCCTGGGCGGCGGCGTGTACGCCATGCTCACCGCCACCGTCGCGCCCGGCAAGTTCCCGCTGGACCTGTCGCTGTTCCTGCTCATGGCGATCGTGATCGGCGGCCTGGGCAGCCTGGCCGGCGCGGTCTGGGGAGCGGTGCTGCTGGTGGCGCTCCAGGACCTGCCCGGCCTGCTCACCGAACACCTCGACCTCTCCGCCGGGCTGGCCCAGCGGCTGGAGGGCAACCTCGCGCTCGCCGTGTTCGGCCTGATCCTCATCGTCGTCATGCTCGCCGCCCCGGGCGGCCTCCAGGGCGGCGTGCGCGCCGTCGGCGCCCGGCTGCGCGCGGCCGTCCGCAGCCGGCGCGCGCCCCGCCGGTCGCCGGACCGCTGACCCCACCGGTTCCACCCACCGTTCGCACCGTCGCACCGGATTGGAGAACCATGCGCCCCACCACCCGCCGCGTTCTCGCGGCCGCCGCCGGCCTGGCCCTGCTGGCCGCGTTGCCCGCCTGCGCCGACGACGAGAAGCAAGCCGCCGAGAACGTCCCCGGCGTCAGCGACTCCGAGGTCGTCATCGGCACCCACCAACCGCTCACCGGACCGGCCGCGCCCGGCTACTCGAAGATCTCCGCCGCCACGAAGGCGTACTTCGAGCACGTCAACAGCAAGGGCGGCGTGCACGGCCGGAAGATCGTCTACAAGGTCATGGACGACGGCTACAACCCCGCCAACACCGAGAACGTGGTCCGCAAGCTGGTGCTCGACGACAAGGTCTTCGCGCTGCTCGGCGGCCTGGGCACGCCCACGCACACGAACGTGCTGGAGTTCGTCAAGACGCAGAAGGTGCCGGACCTGTTCGTCGCCTCCGGCAGCCGCAACTGGAACCAGCCGGACAAGTACCCGACCACGTTCGGCTGGCAGCCCGACTACACCGTCGAGGGCAAGATCCTGGCCGGCTACGTCAAGCGGGAGTTCCCCGGCGCGAAGGTCTGCCACTTCGGGCAGAACGACGACTTCGGGCGGGACTCGCTGGCCGGGGTCGAGCAGGTCCTCGGCCCGGTCGCGGCGAAGCAGACGTACACCACCACCAACCAGCAGGTCGGCCCGGCCATCGGCGCGCTGCGCGCGGCCGGCTGCCAGGTGGTCATCTCGGCGACCATCCCCGGCTTCACCGCGCTCGCCATGGGCCAGGCCGCCGGGCAGGGCTTCAAGGCGCAGTGGGTGGTGTCCAACGTGGGCGCCGACTACACCACGCTGTCCGCGCAGCTCGGCGACAAGAAGGTGATCCTCGAGGGCATGGTGGCCGACAACTACCTGCCGAACGTGAGTGACACCGCGAACCCGTGGATCCAGGAGTTCACCAAGATCCACCAGAAGTACAACGCGGGCAACCCGGTCGACGGCAACGCGATCTACGGCTACTCGATGGCGTACACGTTCGTCCAGGCGATGCTCGCCGCCGGGCCGGACCCGACCCGGGAGAAGCTGGTCGAGGCCGTGCGCAAGGGCGGCTTCCGCGGGCCCGGCCTGGTCCCCTTCCGGTACGCCGACGGCGTGCACGCCGGCTACGGCGGCGTCCGGCTGACCAAGGTGAGCAACGGCGCGCAGGAGTACTTCGGTCCCGCGTACACCACCGACGACGGTGACGGCGCGGTCACCGAGTTCACCGAGCCGCCGACGAACCCGCCGGCGGACGCCGTGCCGACGTCCTGACCGCGGTGCTGTCGCCGGGTGGCCGGGTGCCGGTCGCCCGGCGGCACGCACGTAGAGTGGCCGCCGGCAGACGAGCAACAGGAGAGCCCGTACCCATGATCGAGCTGGAGACCGACCCGCCGGAGCGGGTGGACGGCCGGGCGGCGCGGGCCGAGCGGACCCGGGCCGCGATCGTGGAGGCGCACCTCGCCCTGATCGACTCCGGTGACCTGCGGCCCACCGGGGAACGGATCGCCGAGCGGGCCGGGGTGTCGCTGCGTACGCTCTGGACCAACTTCAAGGACATGGAGACGCTGTTCGCCGCGACCGGGCGGCGGGTCGGCGAGCGGCAGGCCGCGCTCTGGCGGCCGGTGCCGCCGGAGCTGCCGCTGACCGCCCGGATCGCCGCGTTCTGCGACCAGCGTGCCCGGCTGCTGGAGGTGCTGGCGCCCTCGGCCCGCGCGTCGGCGCTGCGGGAGCCGTTCTCCCCGCAGCTGCGCCGCAACCGGGAGGCGGCGGTCGCCCGGGTCCGGCAGGAGATCGAGGCGGTGTTCGCCCCGGAGCTGGCGCAGGCCGGGCCGGGCCGGGAACAGTTGCTCGACGCGCTCACGGTGGCCGGCACCTGGTCGGCCTGGTCGATGATGCGCGACTCGATGGGGCTCGACGTCGACGCCGCCCGCGCCGTGATGGCCCGCACGCTCGGCGCGCTGCTGGTCGACGCGATCGCCGCCGGCCTGCGCTGACGGCCCCGGGCGCCGGTCCTCCGACTGCCGCCTCCGGCCTCGCCGGGCCGCGCCCCGGGTGCGCTCAGTCCTCGCGCAGGCGGCGCAGGATCCGGGCCAGCTCGGCCCGGTCGTCGGGGCCGAGCGCGCCGAAGAACCGTTCCGCCTCGGTGGCCCGCGCCTGCCGGATGGCGGTGCCCACCCGCTCGCCCTCGGCGGTGGGGGCGACAAGCGTGGCCCGCCGGTCGCCCGGGTCGGGCCGGCGCTCGACGAGGCCACGTTCCTGCAACCCGTCGACCACCTCGGTGGCCGAGCGCGGCGCGATGCGCAGGTGCTCGGCGAGCGCGCCGGGCCGCAGCGCGCCGTGGCGCATCAGCACGCCGAGCGCCCGCGCCTGCCCGGGGCTGATCTCCCACGGCTCCAGCGCGCGTTTGGTCTGGTGCCGCAGCCGGCGGGTCACCGCCCAGAACGTCTCGGCCAGGCTCTCGTCGCTGCCGTCCACGGGGAATACGGTAACAGCCTTTCGTGTTGTTCCCTCATGTTGAGGTAACCTCAGCATTGTTGGTACTTCGGCATTCGTCCCCCACATGAGGAGCACAGTTGGATCGCATCCCCGACGGCCGCCGCGACGGCCGAACCGTTTCCCTCGCCGAGAAGGCCCAGGCCCGCGACGTGTCCCTGCGCCGGATCGGCGGCCTGTTCACCGCCCACCGGGGCCCGCTCGCCACCGTCGTGGCGATCATCGTGGCGTCCTCGATCATCGCGATGGCCACACCGTTCCTGCTGCGTGCCGTGATCGACCGGGCCCTGCCCGAGCGTGACTTGACGCTGCTTGCCTGGCTGGTCGCGGGCATGGTCGTGGTGGCGGCGGTCACCGCCGTGCTCGGCGTCGCCCAGACCTGGATCTCCACCCGCGTCGGCCAGGAGGTCATGCACCGGCTGCGCGCCGACGTCTTCGCCCACCTCCAGCGGCAGTCGATCGGCTTCTTCGTGCGCACCCGCACCGGCGAGGTCCAGTCGCGCATCACCAACGACATCGGCGGCATGCAGGCGGTGGTCACCTCCACCGCCACCTCGATCGCCGCCAACCTCACCACAGTGGTCGCCACCACCATCGCCATGCTGGCGCTGAGCTGGCGCCTCACCCTCGTCTCGGCGGTCGTGCTGCCGCCCGCGCTCTGGCTCACCCGCCGGGTCGCCCGGCTGCGCCGGGAGATCACCGCCCAGCGCCAGCGCGAACTGGCCGACCTCACCGTGACCATCGAGGAAGGGCTGTCGGTCAGCGGCGTACGGCTGGCCAAGACGCTCGGCACCGGCCCGGCCCTGGTCGACCGGTTCACCGCCTCCTCGGGCCGCCTGGTCGACCTGGAGCTGCGCTCCGAGCTGGCCGGACGCTGGCGGATGGCCGCCATGAGCATCGTCTTCGCCGCCATCCCCGCGGTGATCTACCTGGGCGCCGGCCTGCCCGGCACCGCCGGCACGCTCACCATCGGCACGCTCGTCGCGTTCACCGCCCTGCAGGGCAACCTGTTCCGGCCGCTGATGGGCCTGCTCAACGTGGGCGTCACGCTCACCGCGTCGCTGGCGTTGTTCGCCCGCATCTTCGAATACCTCGACCTGCCCGTCGAGGTCGCCGAGCCGGCCCGCCCGGTCCCGCTGGACCCGGCCACCGCCCGCGGCCACCTACGTATCGAGGACGTCACCTTCAGCTATCCGGGCAGCGACACCGCCGCCCTCGCGGGCGTCAGCCTGGACGTCCCGGCCGGCACCAGCCTCGCCCTGGTGGGGGAGACCGGCTCCGGCAAGAGCACGCTCGCCGCGCTGATCAGCCGGCTGCACGACCCGGACGCCGGCCGCATCACCATCGACGGGATCGACCTGCGCGACCTGCGCCCGGCCGACCTGGCCGCCGTCGTGGGCGTGGTCAGCCAGGAGACGTACCTGCTGCACGGCACCGTGCGGGACAACCTCCGGTACGCGCGCCCGGACGCCACCGATGCCGACATCGAGGCCGCCGCCCGCGCCGCCCGCATCCACGACCTCGTCGCCGCGCTGCCCGACGGGTACGACACCATGGTCGGCTCGCGCGGCCACCGGTTCTCCGGCGGCGAGCAGCAGCGCCTGGCGATCGCCCGGACCCTGCTGCGCGACCCGCGGATCCTGGTGCTGGACGAGGCGACGAGCGCGCTGGACACCGAGACCGAGCGCGCGGTCCAGCGGGCGCTGGACGAGCTGGCCCGGGGCCGCACCGTGGTGACAATCGCGCACCGGCTCTCCACCGTCCGCGACGCCGACCGCATCGCGGTGCTCGACCACGGCCGGATCGTCGAGTCCGGCACCCACGACGCGTTGCTGGACCGGCGCGGCCGGTACGCCGCCCTGGTCGGCTGACCGTAGGAAAGTTTTGGCCGGGCATTCATCCGTGTAGCTATTTACCCGACGTCCGCGCGGCCCATAGCATCGACCCGGATCACTCGATGCGAGGAGGGGAACGATGTCGCTGACGACCACCGTCGCCCGGTGGCGCGTGCCGGCGCTGCTCACGACCGCTGTCGTCGCCGGGGCGATGCTCGGCGTGCAGCCCGCGCAGGCCGCCCGGCCGGGCTTCCGGATGCCGTTCCTGTGCGGCCAGACCTGGCAGGGCAGCAACTGGAACGGGCACAGCCCCGCCCACGCCATCGACTGGAACCACTACGACGCCAACGGCAGCCCCGACGACCTCAACCGCCGGACCGTCGCCAGCGCCGCCGGGACCGTCCTGGAGTCGTACTACTCCACCACCTCCGGCTACGGGAACACCATCGTCATCGGGCACGGCGACGGCTGGCGCACCCGGTACGCCCACCTGAACTCGCGCGCGGTGGCCAAGGGCGACACCGTGAAGCGCGGCGACGTCATCGGCCGGGTCGGCGCGACGTCGGCGAAGTACGACCTCAGCCCGCACCTGCACTACGAGCAGATCCACGACGGCAGCGTGGTGGTGGCGGTCGTCCAGGGCGTCACCTGGTCCGACGGGCTGAAGCGCAACCAGACCAGCACCAACGGCTGCTGACCCGGGACACCCGCCGGCCGGGATGAAAACCCGATCTGCAAGACGTGATTTACGAGCACCAATGGGTAGAGTGGCGCGGTGCGCAGCGGAGTTCAGGGTCAGGCCCCGGTGCTGAACGTCGGTGACGCCGCCACGGCCGGCCGGTTCTACGCGCTGTTCGGCTACACCCGGCAGCCCGGCGAGGACGGCCGGTCGTGTCTGCGCTGCGGCGACCTGACCCTGCTGATCGTCGAGGGCGCCCCGGCCCCGGCCACGCTGTACCTCCACGTCGACGACGTCGCCGCGACCACCGAACGCCTCGTCGCGGCGGGCCACCGGGTCGAGAACGCTCCCGGCGGCGAGTGCCGCACCGTCGACCCCGACGGCAACACGATCCTGTTCGCCCACCCACCGGGCGTACCCGCCCCGCAGGTCGAGCCGGACGGACGGCCCGCCCCGGTGCGCCGGGCCGCCCAGGTCGCCGCCCGCCGCGACGGCGCCCCCGGCCACTGCCGGATCGGCGGACCACGAGGCGAGCCCTGCACCGAGCCGGCCGAGGTCAAGCTCGCCGACCCGTGGGGCGACACGGTGTGGGGCTGCCTGACCCACGCCGACGAGGCGCTCGTCAACGCGCGCGGCGCGTTCCTGGCCACCGAGGACAACACCGGGATCGCCGCGTACCTGGCCGCCCGGCAGGCCCGCCCCGAGACGGCCGCCGTTCCGGGCTGACGCCGCCGGGCTCAGACCTGGGGCGGCTCCGGCTCGCCGGCGCGGGGCCGCTGCCCCGGGGCCGAGCGCGGTGCGGGCGGGGGGAGCAGCGGCTCCAGCGGGGTGAACGACTCCACCGGTCCGTCCGGCCGCGATCCACGCCGCGCCCGTCCCGCCTCGCCCGCCGTCCTCGCCTGCTCCGGCGGGCGGTCGCGCCGGTCGCGTTCCTCCGCGTACTCGGCGCGGCGCCGGGCCAGGTCGCGTTCGCACTCCAGCGCGATGCGCTGCTCCCAGTACGGCTGGAGCAGCTTGCGCGCCCGCTCGTCCAGGTGCACTGTGACGTCCGGCTCGCAGGCGAACGTCACCTCGCCGCGCGCGTACGTCCAGGGCGACGGGTCGTCCTCGGCCAGCGCGGCGGTCAACGCGGCGTGCAGGTCGCGCGGGCGGTGCGGCGGCACCTCCACCGCGCACCGGACGGCCAGCCGGTGCAGGCGCTGCGCGGCCTGCTGCTGGAAGTAGTCCACGTACCAGCCGAACAGCTCCGGCCGGGCGGTCTCCGACGACCAGGTGTAGGTGGCGCGGACCAGGAACACGTACACCTGGCCCTGCGCCGGCACCGCGAGCGGCTCCGGTACGCGCCGGTCGACTGTCGTCACCGGCGTCACCGGTTCCTCGGTCCACCAGAGCTGCCGCAGCGTCGGCTGCGCACCGTCCCAGAAGCGCCGGGTCCGCACGCGCGCCGCCTCGCCGAGCGCCCGCGTCCGTACGCTCCAGCGCCGCCGCCAGCCGTCGACCGGCGCGCCGGGCGCGGGCCGGCGGTCACCCGGCCTCGGATCCTCCGGCACCGCGGTCATCGCACCCCCTCCATGCCGGATCGCAGCACCGCGTCCCGCGGCGTCACCGGGACGCGCGGGCCGTCGGGCGAGGGGTGGCCGGACCGCCGTGCGGTCCGCAATCCACGCTAACAACCCCGGCCGGTGTACGCGCGCAGCCGCGCGTCGGGTGTTGACCGATCGGACGAGCCGCCCTGTAGTCCTATCCGTGGGACTCGAAGCGGGTTCGGTCCCGTTCACGGGACCGACCATCCAGACTCGATCGCCGCACCTTGATCCGTGTCCGTGCCGCTTCATAGCGTGAGCTTCCGTGATCCCTCGGGGGAGGACCAGAACGCATGGGCGTAGACGCTCGTCAGGCCGCCGGCCAGACCGTGCAGTTCCTGCGGTCCCTCGCCGAGCGGCAGTACGACCGGGTCTGGACCCCGGACTTCCTGCACCTGACCCCGGACGTGCAGGGCTTCACCGTGTTCCACCGCGGCGGCCTGGTGCTGGTCTACGGCGCGGTGTCACCGGAAGACCCGGCCCGCTGGGTCTTCCGGATGGCCTGCGTGGCCGGCGCCGACGTGCCCGACATCTCCGGGGCGATGGCCTGGGCGAACATCCGTAACCGGCTGGCGGAGGCCGGGCGCTACTACTGCGTGGTCAAGTCCGACCAGAGCGCCTGCCACGTGGTGTTCGCGCTCGACGTCCGCAGTCCGCTGCTCGACGACGTGACCGCGCCCGATGCGCAGGCGGTGCGGGAACTGCTGCACTTCTCGCTCGCGGTGTGCGTGCACAACGCGGTGGCGGACTTCCGCGACCTGGCGTCGTATCTGCCGGCGCGGCCGTTGGCGCCGACCGAGATAGACGCCTGGACCCTGTTCGCCGGCACCCAGGACTGACCGGACGGTGTCGGCTCGCCGGCTCGCCATACTGTCGTCGATGACTGCGGACGTGCGTACCGAAGACGGTTGTCGCCTGTGGGCCGACCGGGTCGGTGCCGGCGCGCCGCTGGTGCTCTGCCACGGCGGCCCGGGCATCTGGGACTACCTCGGCCCGGTCGCCCGGCTGCTCGACGGGCACGCCCGTGTCGTTCGGTGGGACCAGCGTGGCTGCGGGCGTTCCCAGCGGCGCGGTCCGTACACGATCGGCCGCTTCGTCGCCGACCTCGACGCGGTACGCGAACACCTGGCCGGACCGCGAACGGCAGTGCTGGGCCACTCGTGGGGCGCGCACCTGGCGCTGCGGTACGCGATCGAGTACCCGGAGCGGGTCAGTCACCTGATCTACGTGTCCGGCACCGGCATCGACTCCGAACGCGGCTGGCATCCGCACTACGAGCGGAATCTCAGGCGGCGGCTCGGGCCTCATCTGAACCGGTGGGAGGCGCTGGGTGCACGCACCCGCACTCCTGCCGAGGAACGCGAACGGGCGATCCTGCAGTGGTCGGCCGACTTCGCCGATCCTGACGCCGCGATGACGCACGCCGAGGGCATGGCCACGCCGTGGCTGGGCGTCAACCACGACTGCAACCGGGTGATCAACGCCGAGGTGAAGCAGGAGCTCAGGGAATCCGACATCGCCGTGCGGTGCCGGGCACTCGACCTCCCCGTGCTGATCATCGACGGCCCCGAGGACATCCGCCCCCGCTGGGGCGTCGACTCGCTGGAGCAGGCGCTGCCGAACTGCGAGCGGGTCAGCCTCCCCGGATCCGGTCACCTGCCGTGGGTCGAGAATCCGCACGACTTCCGTCGGGTGGTGGCCACCTTCCTCGATGCGACGGCGTGAGCCCACGTCCGAGGCTGAGAGGGAAGCCATCGGTAGCGGTCTGTCGAGGAGATCGGTACTTACGGCTGCCGCGGTCCCGGCGGCGGGACGGCTAGAGTCGTCGCGTGATCGACCGGAAACTGCTCCTGTCCGACCTGCAGAAGCAGGCCGAGAGGCGGGAGAAGGACCCGCGGGAGCGGGCCGGTCCGGTCGATGAGATGCGCTGCCACCATCCGCTGCCGAAGGGCGAGTGTGCGCATTCCTGGTCGCTGGCCGCCGCGTTCGTGGCGACGCGTCACCACTGCCTGCCCGATCCGGAAGAGACGGTCTTCGACCGTTCGGCGGCGTACCCGGTGGAACTGAGCCGGGAGATCGACGATCTGGCGCGGCGGCTCGCCAGGGTGACCCCGGCGGCGGTTGCCGCCTCCGGGGTGCCGACCCGCAAGCGGCTGGATGCCGCCGGCTACGAGTGGCACTGCGTTCGTGGCGTGATGATCGGACTGCAGGAGGAGCTGGACTGGCAGGTCTACTCGCTCTACGGGCTGCTGGACGACGACCTGACCGCGCCGGAGAGCGTCCGGCCTCCGATGCAAACGCCGGGGGAGCGGGCGTTCGAGATCGTGCTCGCGCGCAAGATGCGTGACGAGGGCCTGGAGACGCAGTGGTTCGAGCGCCACCGGTCGAAGCCGATCACCGAGCTGCCGGCGTACTGGAGGCCTGAGTACCGGGCGATCGTGGAACGGCGGATCGCGGTCATCGAGGGCAACCGCACCGTCGGGCTGATCGAGCGGCCGGAGTACAAGCGGCGGTGGGCCACCGAGGGCTGGGACGCGATGCAGCGCAAGGCGCTGCGGGACTGGCTGCTCGACCGGTGCGGGGCACGGGATCTGTCGTGTCACCACGTCGACGGCCCCGAACAGCCGCGTGCGCTGACCACCGCCCAGCTCGCCGACGAGCTGCGCCGCGACGCCGACGTGCTCGCCGTCGCGGGCATCCACGCCCCCGGCCAGGATCTCGGCCAGGTGATCGCCGACCTGATCGCCGACGAGCACCCAACTCCTCACCGAGACCACTGACCGTCTGCACCTCAAGCTGCGAACAGGGTGCACAACATCGCTCTCCACCCTCCCCACCTGTCAGGAGCCGAGAATGGGTAACGAGATCCAGCTGGTCAGCGACGGCGACGGGCTGGCGGTCATCGGAGATCCGACGGCTGTCGAGCGCTTCCTCGTCTCCGAGGGCCTGCCGTCCAGAGACCTCGGGCTGCCTCGGCTCGGATCTGTCCTCAAGGTCGGGGCGACAGCGGCACAGGCTGGTTCCGAGATCGCCGCCCACTCGGGTCGTTGGGTGCAGCTGACAAAGGAATCGGCCCAACTCGTGCACAAACACGGTTTGATGCCGACCAAGACCCCGGGTGTCAGCCACGCGATGGTGGGAGATCCAGGCTCGATCCAGAAATGGCTCCAGATCGACAAGGTGTCAATGGCCGGCAATCCGGCGCTGCTGGCCGGTGCTGCGGGACTCATGGCGCAGCTTGCGATGCAGCAGAGCATGAAGGAGATCACCGACTATCTCGCCACGATCGACGAGAAGGTCGACGATGTGCTCCGCGCCCAGAAGGACGCGGTGCTGGCCCGGATGATCGGCGTGGGCTTCGTCATCGAGGAGTCCATGACCATCCGCGAGCAGCGGGGCCGGGTCGACGAGGTCACGTGGTCGAAGGTGCAGGGCGCGCCGGCGACGATCGCGGAAACCCAGGCGTACGCGTTGCGTCAACTCGACGCGCTCGCGGAGAAGTTGGAGCGTAAAGCCGCTATCGGTGATCTCGCCAAGGCGGCCAGGGAAGCGGAGTCCAAGGCACAGGAGTGGCTCGTCGTCCTGGCCCGCTGCTTCCAACTGCAGGACGCGATCGCCGTGCTCGAACTCGACCGGGTGCTCGATGCGTCGCCGGACGAGTTGGACGGGCATCGCGTCGGGCTGAGGAACGCCCGGCAGAACCGGCTCGAACTCATCTCCCGGTGCACCGAGCGTCTGCTGGCTCGCATGGAAGCGGCTGCGGGCAGAGCGAACGCCAAGGTGCTGCTGAACCCGATGGACTCACCGGCGGTGGTGAAGTCGAGCAACCACGTCTCGGCTGCCATCGTCGACTTCCACGGGCGGCTCGGGATCGAGGGTGATGGGCAGCCCTCGGAGGCGAGACGATGGACGGACGCTGCCAAGGAGGCGAGAGACAAGGCGCTCGAGACCGGCGCAGACGGCGTGGACGCGGCCCGGCGCCTCGGCAACGACACCTTCGACCGGGCCAAATGGGCGACCGGCAAGCTCTCCGGCCGGGTCGGCGGGTGGGCACTGCGCCGACGCGGGGACGACGACGAACACCAGGAGAAGAGAACGTGACCTGAGAGCTGTTGACGCTGTGGAGATCTTGGTACGAAAGGGCCCTCATAGGGGCCGTTTCGTACCAAGATCCATTCGTATCTCGTCTGGTGAGATATGAGTCTCGGATCTGCTCGACCGGAGGCGCCGTGGGTGCCGCCGAGAAATCGACGCAGCAACATTTATGGATGTTCGGATGGTGTCGGACGGTTGATCGTCCTGGTCGGATGGCGGAACGGACATCGCCGTTCGACGATGACAGGAGGGACCGTGCGCACACCATCCCGTGCGTTGACGGGGACCACCGCGCTGCTGCTGGCAGCCGGTCTGGTCCTGACCGCCGCTGGCGGCGGCCAGGCGGCACCCCGGGAACAGACCCGTACCCAGGCGCCACCCGACCACCTGCCGGGCGACCGGCACGACACCAAGGCCACTGACAACCGCAAGGGCCGCGTCGCCGCCAGCGAGCGGCAGCGGGACCGGGCCGCCGCGCTCGGCGCGCGCGTGCGCTGGACCGACTTCGGTACGCCGGCCACCCTCACCTCGACCGGCAAGCCGCTCGCCACCGGCCTGCCCGCCGACCCGGCCGCCGCCGCGCGCGCGTACGTGGCAGCCAACCGGGACGTGCTGGGCCTGACCGCCGAGGGCGCCGCCGCGCTGGAACTGCTCACCGTGGCGCCGATGGGGCAGGGCGCGACCGTCCTGTTCCGGCAGCGCTTCGGCGATCTGCCGGCCGCCGTCGACGGCATGCTGTCGATCGGCGTACGCGACGGAGCGGTGTGGCACGTCAGCTCCTCGCTGGCCCGTGACGCCGGTACGCCGGCCCCCGCGACGATCAGCGCCGAGCAGGCCCGCAAGGCGGCCATCGCCGACGCCGGCCGTGCCGACGCGCAGGTCGTGCGTACCTCGTTGGTCGCGGTCCCCACCGCGGACCGTGGGCCGCGCGCGGCGTGGGAGGTGGTCCTCGGCGCGGACACCACAGGCGCGGACCCGGCCGCCTACTCCACCTACGTGGACGCCCGCGACGGCGCGGTGCTCGTTCGCGAGGACCTGATCGACCACGACGCCGACCACCCCTCGTGGGAGGTCTTCCCGAACTCGCCGCGTGTCGACGGGTCCTCGGCCGACACCCGCAAGCGGTGGTGCGCCGTGCCGGCGCGCGGCTGCGCCGAGGTGGTGGGCGTACCCGGGCAGCCGGCGTGGGACGTGGACCCGGCCACCGGCCGGTCCACCACCACGACCAAGGGCAACAACGCGATCGCGGTGCAGAACTGGAACAGCAACGACCCGTTCAGCGTCGGCACCGAGACCGCGACGCCCCGCCCGGACCGCAGGTACGACTACCCGTGGACGAACCAGTGGCAGGAGCAGCGCTGCAACCCGGAGGTGTTCACCTCGCCGCAGGCGAACGACATCGACGCGGCGCGGGCGAACCTGTTCGCCATGCACAACCGGATGCACGACTGGACGTATCACCTCGGGTTCACCGAGGAGACCTGGAACATGCAGCAGGACAACCTCGGCCGTGGTGGTCTCGGTAACGACCCCGAGCAGGGCAACGCGCAGGCCGGCGGCATCAGCGGCGGTCCGCCCGCGTTCGCGGCGCGTAACAACGCCAACCAGATCACCCCGCCGGACGGCGTCGCGCCGACCACCAACATGTACCTGTGGCAGCCGATGGCGGGCTCGTTCTACGCGCCCTGCGTGGACGGCGACTTCGACATGTCGGTGATCGCCCACGAGTACGGCCACGCGGTCACCAACCGCATGATCGCCGGCCCGAGCGCCGGGGTCAGCTCGCCGCAGGGCATGAGCGAGAGCTGGTCGGACCAGCTCGCCATGGAGTACCTGTTCGAGCACGGGTACGCCGCACCCGGCCGGCGCGGCTTCACCATCGGCGAGTACACCACCGGGGACCCGAACGCGGGCATCCGCAACTACAACATGAGCGACAGCCCGCTGAACTACAGCTCGGTCGACTACGACTTCGTCGGCCTCCAGGTGCACGCCTCCGGTGAGCTGTGGAGCGCCACCAACGCCGACATCCGCGCGGCCATGATGCGCCGCTGGGGCAGCGGCACCCCGGCCGTGCAGAAGGCGTGCGCCACCGGCGCCCGCGACGTGACCGCCTGCCCGGGTAACCGGCGCTGGATCCAGCTGGTCTTCGACTCGTTCCTGCTCATGTCGGTCAGCCAGGTCAGCATGGTCGACGCCCGGGACGCGATGCTCGCCGCCGACCGGATCCGCTTCGGCGGGGCCAACCAGGACCTGCTCTGGAACGCGTTCGCCGGGCGCGGTCTCGGCGAGACCGCGGCCAGCGTCGGCCACACCGACGCCGACCCCACGCCGGGCTTCACCTCGCCGTACGCGCGGGAGGGCTCGCTGCGTCTTCTGCCGGTCGGCGAGCGCGGGCCGGTCGCCGGCGCGCAGCTGTTCGTCGGGCGCTACCAGGCGCGGGCGGTGCCGGTGGCGGACACCGACGCGGCGACCCCGCTGACCGACCGGGTGGATCTCGTCCCCGGCACGTACGAGTTCGTGGTGCGGGCGCCCGGCTACGGCCACACCCGCATCGGCCCGGTGAAGGTCAAGGCGGGCCAGAACCGGACGCTGCCGGTGACGTTGCGGCCCAACCTGGCCTCGGCCACCGCGGGCGCGGCGGTCAGCGGCGACGGGATCAACCTGCCGCAGATCGCCGACGACGACGAGGCCACCAACTGGGCCTCGCTCGGTGCGCCGGTCGCCGGCCGGCAGGTCACAGTCGACCTGGCCGGTGACGTCCAGCAGGTACGCCGGGTGCAGGTGAGTGCCATGCTGCGCCCGCCGGTCACCGGTGACGCGGATGCCGGCACCCAGAGCCGGTACTCCGCGGTGCGGCAGTTCCGGGTTCTGGCGTGCACCGCGACGGGGCCGGTGACCTGCGCCGACGCGGCGGACTTCCGGCCGGTCTACACCAGCCGGCCGGACGCGTTCCCGGCTGTGGCGCCGCGTCCCCGGGCGCCCGAGCTGATCATGCGGTCGTTCGACATCCCGCGCACCAAGGCCACGCACCTGCGGGTCGAGGTGCTGACCAACCAGTGCACCGGCGCGCCGGACTACGCCGGTGAGCAGGACGACGACCCGCGGGCGGCGACCGACTGCGCCACCGCCAGCCCGCAGGCGCAGAACGTGCGGATCGCGGAGTTCCAGGCGTTCACGCACTGATCCACGCGGCGGGTGCGGACGGGCGGCTCGGGTCGCCCGTCCGCACCCGCCATCGTGTGTTCACGCGGGGTTCGGGGCGCCGTCGCCGGATCGGGGCTGTACGGCGGGCAGGATCCTCGACAGACTGAGCGGCGACCAGGAAACGATGCTGGTCGATGTCCTGCCGGCTCGCTCAAGGAGGATCCCTTGACCCCGTTCCGCGCCGCCGTCACCCGCGTACGCCGCGCCCTCGCCGCGTCCGCCCTGGTCACCGCCGTGGCCGCCGCCGCGCTCGTCGCCCCGTCCACGCTCTCCACCCGGCTCGCCGAGCCCGCCGCGGCCGCCGTCTACGGCTCCTGCACGCAGTCCCGCTGCGCCGACGCGCGCACCGCCCGTTCCGGCTGGTCCGCCAAGAGCTTCCCGACGAGCCGCGGCTGGTACTCGTGGAGCGGCGGGCAGTGCAACTTCGCCGGCGGCCGGTTCTACAACTACGAGGGCCAGTTGCCCTCCGGTGCCACCTACTACGAGTACGACGTCTACCCGCGCGCCTGCAACGCCTCCCGGGACGCGTACCGGATCGTGGTCAACAAGAGCACCGGCGTGACCTGGTTCTCGCCCGACCACTACGCCAACTTCTACCGGCTCTGAGCCGCCTCGGCGCCGGCCGGGCCACCCCGGCCGGCGCCGTCGGGAAAGGACGGATCCATGGGTGCGGCGTCCCCGCAGGCACCAGCCTGGCTCGTGTACGACGGCGCGCCGCCCGAGCCGGACGGCGGCGCCACCGTACCGGGGTCGGACGGTGGCCCGCAGTCGGGCGGCGGGGCGCTGCCGGGTGGCGGGGCGCTGCCGGGCGGCGGGGCGCTGCCGGGTGGCGGGGCGCTGCCGGGCGGCGTGCTGATGTCCGGCACGCGGGCGCGTACCCGGGCCGGGCTGCACGAGGCGCTGGCCGAGGCGTTGGCGCTGCCCGGCTGGTACGGCCGCAACTGGGACGCCCTCGCGGACGCGCTCGCCGACCGCCTCGACGCCGGCCCGCTGACGGTGGTCGTGGCCGACGCGGCGGACCTGCTCGCCGACGAGCCGTCCGCCCAGCTCGGCACGCTGCTGGACGTGCTCGGCGCGGTCGCCGCCGGTGGTCACGAGACGCTGCGGGTGGTGCTGCGCGACCACCCGGACCGGCTGTCCGCCCTGCGCGACCGGGTAGCCGCGGTGCTCGGCCGACGGGTCGGCACCCCACCCTCCGCCGGCTGACCCCGCCACCCGCCCTCTCAGCCACCCACCCCGGACCACCCGCCCTCGCCGCGCGCCCACCCGCCCCGCCCTCGCCTGGCCGCCGCGCCGGGGCCCGTCGCCGGCGTGCCGCCCGGCCCCCACACCAGGCGGTGATCAAGGAGTTTGCGTCCGGATCAGGCTCCCGCAGAGCCACAAACTCCTTGATCAACGCCGCGGCAGCGGTTCGGGGCGGGCCGGGCAGGGTCGGGGAGGGGGGGTGATCATGAAGTTGGCGGGGGTGGAGAGCGCTCTCCGGGCGGTTAACTTCATGATCGACGGGGTGGGGCGGAGGTCAGGCGGGGTGGTCGAGGATGGCGCTGAAGCGCTCCTCGGCCAGGTCGAGCTGGGCGAGGATGTGCTGCTTGACCGGTGGGGACAGTGGTGTGTCCGGGCGGGCCACCAGGTCGCGGAAGACCGGCACCAGCGGGCGGTACTTGGTGGCGGCGCGGGTCACCTTCGGCCCGACCGTGTGGATCACGCCCACACCGTTGTCGGTGAAGTCGGACACCTTGATCACCCGCGCCCACGGCTCCCGTTCGAGGCTCGCCGCCACGTGCTCCCGGTACTGCTCGTCGCGGTCCCGGCCCGGGTCGTACGCCGGATTGGTGACCGCCGCGACCAGCCGGGCGACCCGCGCGCCGAACCGGTCGGACAGCGCGGCGAGCGCCGCCGGGGTCGCCTCCGCCCCTGTGTCGGGATCGAGCCCGGCCAGCTCGGCGGGGTGGTCCTCGACCGCGTCGTGCAGCAGACCCGCGACGATCGCGTCCACGTCCCGCACCTGGTAGTGGTGCATCAGCCGGATCGCCACGCGTAGCAGGTGGTTGAGGTAGGGCTCGCGTACCCGCCGGTCGTCGCGGTGCAGGTCGGCGGCCAGGTCGAGCGCCTCGGTCAGCCGGTCGCGGGCGGCCTCGTCGAACGCCTCGATCTCCAGCCGGAACCGGGCCAGCAGGCCGGGCTCACCGTGGATCTCGGTGATCGCGTGCATCGGCATGGTGGCGAGGTAGGCGGGGAACTCCATGCGTCCCTTATAGCTGATCTTCGCTAGATCCGGCGCCCGCCGGGCCGCTCGCGTCGCCGGTGAGGCGCTTGACCAGGCGTACGCAGGTGCCCTCCGGCGTGCCGACGATGGTGGCCTCGTCCATCACCCGCGCCATGATCAGCCGTCCCCGGCCGCGGTCGCCGGTGTCGTCGCCGTCCGCCGCGCGCCAGCCGCCCCGGTCGCGTACCTCGATCTCCAGCCGGTCGCCGAGCAGCTCGGCCCGCAGCGTGGTGATGCCCTCCCGGGCGAAGCGGTAGCCGTGCTCGATGGCGTTGGCGCACGCCTCGCCGGTGGCGATGAGAACGGTGTCGACGTCCCACTCGCTCACGCCCTGGGCGTGCAGCCAGCCGCGCAGCCGTTCCCGTGTGGTGGCGAGCAGGGCCGGGTCGGCCGGCAGGTCGATGGTGAGAACCGGGCCGACGTCGCCGGATGCCCCACCCGTCACGTCCGGCCCTCCGTCCCGTGCCCGTCCCCGGACCTGGGCGCCCACTAGCGCTGTCACCGCCTGATTCTCACCCTGTTGTCCCCGGTGGCCGCCGGTTCATTCCCCCGGCGGCGGTGTCCGTCAAACGTGATCATTGCGCATCGGGGGCGGCGTGTCAGCCGGCGGGCCGGTGACGACGCCGGGCCGGCGTCCCCGGGGGACGCCGGCCCGGTCGCCGGGTGGGCTCCGGCGGAGGTCAGAGCGGCAGCCGGCCGGCGCCGGCCCAGGCGTCCACGACGAACGGGACCAGCGGGGCCGGCAGCGGCCGGGCGGCGCGGAGCGTGGGCGTCCACCCGGCGTCGCCGCCGAGGTCGGGGTCGTGGGCGGCGTTGTACGCGGCGCGCAGGTCCACCGGCCGGGGCAGGCGGTCACCCTGCCGGACCCAGCTGCCCCGCTCGGTGAGCGCGGTGCCGCCCCAGTCGTACAGCAGGTCGGCCGGGGTGGTGTCGCCGGTGAGCGTGAAGAAGTTGTTCTCCGCGTACAGCGCGGACTGCACGCCGACGCCGAGGGCGTACGCGAAGCCGGGACCGCCGAGCCGGTAGTGGTTCTCGTGCACGTCGACCTGGCCGAACCGCACCCGGGGCAGCCGTTGCAGCGTGCCGTCGAACAGGTTGTGCCGGACGGTGACGTTGAGCCGGCCCACGTCCGGGCCGACCGTGTTCGACGAGCCGATGAGCATCACCTTGTCCCGGCCGGTGAACCGGTTCCAGGAGGCGGTGACCAGGCTGGCGGTGTGCGTGACGTCCAGCGAGCCGTCGTGCACCTGCCAGGGCCGGCCGAAGTAGACGGGCTGCGCGCTGTCCGGGTTGTCGCCGTCGGTGAACGTGTTGTGGTCGATCCAGACGTGCTCGCTGCGCCGGACCGAGATCTGGTCGTACTGGGAGTTCCAGTTGCCGGTGTCGCCGTCGGTCGGGGACCAGGCCGGGAAGCAGTCCCGGGCGTCGGCGAACTCGATGTTGCGCACGATCACGTTGTCCACCCTGTCGATCATCAGCGTCAGGCCGGTGAGCCGGGCGCCGCGCAGCCCGACGATCGTGGTGTTCGAGCCGACGTTGATCTGGGTCTGCCGGGTCTGGGCGGCCACCGACCGCACGCGCGCGGCCTCCAGCGGCCCGCTCGGGTTCGTCCGGCCCCAGGTCGCCGGGTCGTACGCGGCCAGGTAGGCGGGCAGCGAGTACTCCGGGTCGGCCAGGTCCGCGCAGTCCAGCGGGGTGCCGTCCGGGCCCTCGAAACCGTCGACGGTTCCGGCCACGTACACGATCTTGGGGCTGGCGTCGGCGGCGTTCGTGGCGTTGTCGCCGCCGAGCGCGGCGACCAGCTCGGCCCGGGTACGCACGACGCGTACCCGGTCCGGCGCGGCGGCCGACCCGCCTGTGGTGCCGGTGCCCGCGGCGGCCCAGCCGTCGTTCGCCGGGAGGGTCTGGCGGCCGAGCAGTTCGGCGGCCCGGGACGGACCGCCGGGTGCGGCCGGCGCGGGCGCGGCGGTGGTGAGGACGAGCGCGGCGGTCAGCGCCGCGACGACTGCGGTTCGGGTACGCATGACTCGTTCCGTTCTCTCGGGGACATTCACTGCGCGGGCAGGTCCACCACGTGCGGCGGGAGCGCCCACGGCACGCCCGCCTCCGACGGCAGCGCGCCGGTCTCCGCGGCGGTCCGCAGCACCGCGCCGACGCCCCGCACCATCCGCACCCGCTGCGGGCCGTCGCCCGCCTCGCGCACCAGGTCCCCGTCGAGCAGCGCCGGAACGGGTGCGTCCCGCAGCGCGTCCAGCACCGCGGTGAACGGCTCGGTACGCGCCAGCGGCGCGATCAGCGGCGTGCCGTCCGCGCGGTGGTCGAGCAGGTTCGCCAGCAGCCCTCGGCGGCCGGGCACCGGGCGGAGCGCGTTGTCGCCGGGTAGGCGTAGCCGGTCGGTCGGGTACTCCAGCACTGCCCGCCCTCGCTCGCCGGTGACCAGCACCTCCCCGGCGACGTGTTCCTCGGCGGCGAGGGTGAGCGCGGCCAGCACCGGTGGTCCGGCGTGCGGGGTCAGCCGCAGCACCGCGGTGTCGTCCACCTCGATCGGGCGGACCCGGTAGCGCTCGACCTCGATCCGGGCCGGGCGTACCGGCGCGCCGGTAACGGATTCGGCGACGGCGAGGCACTGCATCAGCGCGTGCGCGAGCGGGTTCGCCAGCGCGCCGTCCAGCGCCGGGCGGCCGTCGACCGACCGCCGCCCGGCCCAGGGGGAGCGGGCGTAGTAGGCGTCCGGGCGCTGCCAGGCGGCGAGTGTGGCGATGCCGGTGACCGGGGCGAGCCGCCCGAGCGCGCCGGTCAGTTCGGTGAGCGCGGCCGAGCCGAGCGCCTGGAAGTTGACCTGCACGGCGCGGCCGGCGACGTCCGCGGCGGCGGCGAGCGTCAGGTGCTCGGCGAGGTCGAGCACCGGCGGCTTCTCCAGCAGCAGGTCCGCCCCGGCGGCGAGTACGTCTATCGCGATCGGCAGGTGGGTGTGCGGCGGCGTGCAGACCACCACCACGTCCGGCCGGGACTCGGCGAGCATGGTCCGGTGGTCGGTGAAGACGCCGGTCTCCGGCGGGACGGGCGCGTCCGGCTCGGCCTCCAACGGCCGCACGTCGACCAGCGCGACCAGGCGCGCCCGCCCGGCGGCGTGCAGTTCCGCGATGGTCCGGCGGTGCCAGCGGCCGTGCCCGTTCGCCCCGATCAGCGCCACCCGCGGCGGGTCGTTGCCGCGCACCGGCGACCCCCGGCGGGTCGCTGCCCACCCGCTGGTCACCGGGCGTCCGCCAGGGTCGCCCGGACGCCGTGCCGTTCCAGCGCGGTGAGCCAGCCGGTCACGTCGGCGCGGAACTCGTCGTCGTCGGCCAGGTCGGCCGGGAACACCTCGCGCACCGCGAAGACCGCGTCGACCACCCCGGCCGGGGTGTGCGCTCCGGCGGCGAGCGCGGCGCGCAGCCGGTCGGCGAGCGGGTCGTCCAGCGGCAGCGGCCGGCCGTCGTCGGCGTACCCGAGCAGGAACCGCAGCCACGCGGCCACCACGAGCGCGCTCCACCGCGCCGACCGGCCGGCGGCCCGCAGGTCGGCGACGGTGTGCAGCACCCGCTGCGGCAGCTTCTGCGAGCCGTCCATCGCGACCTGCGTCGTCCGGTACCGGATCGCCGGGTTGGCGAAACGGGCGAGTACCTGCTCGCCGTAGTCGGCCACGTCCGCGCCGGGCGGCGGGGTGAAGCTCGGCGCGATCTCCTCGGCGAGCAGCCGCCGCAGCACCGCGTCCAGGTGCGGCAGCGTCAGCGCCTCGGCCACCGTCTCCGCGCCGGCCAGCGCCCCCAGGTACGCGGTGGCGGAGTGCACGCCGTTGAGTGCCCGCAGTTTCAGCCGCTCCCACGGGCCGGCGTCGTCGGTGAGTACCGCGCCGGAGCGTTCCCAGGCCGGTCGCCCGCCGGGGAAGTCGTCCTCGATCACCCACTGCGACCACGGTTCGGCGGCGACCGCCGCCAGGTCGGTCACGCCGAGCGCCCGCCGGGCGGCGTCCCGGGTCTCGTCGGTGCTGGCCGGCACGATCCGGTCCACCATGGTGCCGGGGCAGGTGACGGCCGTGAGCACCCGCTCGGCTGTGGCGTCCGGCACCCGGGCCAGCGCGAGGCACTGCTCCACCAGTCCGCGCAGTCGCCGCCCGTTGGCGGGCAGGTTGTCGCAGCTCACCAGCGCCAGCGGCCCGGCGTCGGCGGCGGCGCGGGCGAGCAGCCCGCGGACCAGCAGGCCCGGCACGGTACGCGGGGGACGGCCGGTGGTCAGGTCGGCGGTCAGGTCCGCGTCCACAGTGAGCGCGGCGGTCACCGGGTCCAGCCGGTACGCCTTCTCGGTCACCGTCAGCGTGACCACCCGGATCGCCGGGTCGGCGAGCAGGCCGACCACCGCGTCCGGGTCGCTCGCGGCGTGCCGTACCCCGGTCAGCGCGCCGATCGCCCGGGTGGACGCGCCCTCGGCGGCGAGCGTGGTGACGCTGAACAGGCAGTCCTGCGCGGCGAGGGCGTCGACCACGCCGGTGCTGCGCGGCGCGACGCCGACGATGCCCCAGTCGCCGCCGGCCGCGCCGACCGCCGCCTCGGTGTGCACGGCCTGGTGGGCGCGGTGGAACGCGCCGAGGCCGAGGTGGACGATGCCGGCCGGTACGGTGCCGGGGCGCAGCAGTGGCCGGGACTCCTGCGGCAGGCGGCGCAGCGTGGCCAGGCCGAGCCGGTCGGTGGTCAGCGCCATGCCGGGCCGTCCGGGAAGCGGAACCGCGCGATCGACTCCGGGTGCATGGTGGCGCTGTAACCGGGCGCGGTGGGCAACAGGTAGCGCCCGCCCCGGGTGCGTACCGGGTCGGTGAAGTGCTCGTGCAGGTGGTCGACGTACTCGACCATGCGTCCGTCCAGGCTGGTGCCGACGCGCAGGTGGTCGAAGATCGCGAGGTGCTGCACGTACTCGCACAGGCCCACGCCACCGGCGTGCGGGCACACCGGCACGCCGAACTTGGCCGCCAGCAGCAGTTCGGCGAGCACCTCGTCCACGCCGCCGACGCGGCAGGCGTCGATCTGCATCACGCCGATCGCCTCGGCCTGGAGCAGTTGCTTGAAGATGACCTTGTTGGCGGCGACCTCGCCGGTGGCGACCCGGCAGCGGCCGCCGGTCAGCTCGTCCACCGCGCGGGCGATCCGGGCGTGCCCGAGCACGTCGTCGGCGTGCGTGGGCTCCTCGATCCAGTACGGGTCGACCTCGGCGAGCACGCCCATCGCGGCGATCGCCTCGTCCACGTCCCACACCTGGTTGGCGTCCATCATCAGCAGCGCGTCCGGCCCGATCTCGGCCCGGATGATCCGGGCCCGCCGCAGGTCGTCCTCGATTCGCCCGCCGACCTTCATCTTCATCGCGCGCCACCCCTGCGCGTACGCCTCGCGGGTCAGCGCGCGCACCTGCTCGTCCGGGTAGCCGAGCCAGCCGACCGACGTGGTGTACGAGGGGAACCCGTCGCGCTCCAGCGCGGCGAGCCGGTCGGCCAGGCCGTCGCGTCCCTTGTCGAGGATGGCCGCCGCCTCGTCGGGGGTGAGCGCGTCGGTGATGTGGTGGAAGTCGATCGTCGCGACCAGTTCGTCGGTGGGGGCCTCGGCGAGGAACCGCCACATCGGCTTGCCGGCGAGCTTGGCGCGCAGGTCCCAGACCGCGTTGACGAGCGCGCCGGTGGCCATGTGGATGACGCCCTTCTCCGGGCCGAGCCAGCGCAGCTGCACGTCGGCGGTGAGCGAGCGCCAGAACGCCACCGGTTCGGCGGCGATCTCGGCGATCGTGCGTCCCCGCACGTGGTGGGCGAGCGCGCGTACCGCCGCGCAGGTGATCTCGTTGCCCCGGCCGTTGGTGAACGTGAACCCGGCGCCGGTGGGCCCGCCGTCGGTGGTCAGCTCCACGTACGTGGCCGAGTAGTCGCCCCTGTTGATGGCGTCCGAGCCGTCGCCGCTGGCGGCGGTGGGGAAGCGCACGTCGTGCACCTCGACGTCGACGATTGTGGTCATGCGGGTCCGCCTCCGAACTTGAAGACCTGCTTCGGCAGCCGGTACGCCAGGTCGACGATCGTCTCGGCGGCCTCGTCCTCGCCGAGGCGGTGCTCGGCGACGAGGCGGGCCAGAAAGCCGGCGTCGACCCGGCGGGCCACGTCGTGGCGTACCGGGATGGAACAGAACGCGCGGGTGTCGTCGACGAACCCGGCGGTGTTGTAGAAGCCGGCCGTCTCGGTGACCGCCTCCCGGAACCGGCGCAGCACCTCGGGGGAGTCCAGGAACCACCAGGGCGCGCCGAGGCGCAGCGCCGCGTACCCGCCGGCGAGCGGGGCGAGTTCCCGGGTGAACGTGTCCTCGTCGAGCGTGTAGAGCACCACAGTGAGGCGGGGGTCGTTGCCGTGCGCGTCGAGCAGCGGGGCGAGGCCGTGCACGTACTCGGTGGCCTGCGGCACGTCGCCGCCCACGTCGCGGCCGTGCCGGGCGTGCAGCCACCGGTTGTGGTTGCGGACCGCGCCGGGGTGCAGCTGCATGACCAGGCCGTCGTCGAGCGACATCCGGGCGAACTCCAGCAGCATGTGTGCCCGGAACGCCTCCGCGTCGGCGGCGTCGGCCAGGCCGCGCCGGCCCTTGTCGTACAGCGCGGCGGCCTGCGCCGGGCCGAGATCGAGGGTACGGGCGGTGGGGTGCCCGTGGTCGGTGGAGGTGGCCCCGGCGGCGGCGAACGCCTCCCGCCGTGCCCGCAGCGCGGCCAGGTAACCGGCGTACGTGCCGGTGTCCTCGCCGGAGACCTCGGCGAGCCGGTCCACGTTGGCCGACCAGTTGCCGAACTCCATGTCCACGACGTCGTCGGGGCGGAACGTGGTGACCACCCGGCCGCCGGGTCCGCCCCAGCCGTCGGCGGCGAGCTTGGCGTGCCGGCCCAGGTCGTCCAGCGGGGACTCGGTGGTCGCGAGCACCTCGATGCCGAAGCGTTCGAACAGCGCCCGGGGCCGGAACCCCGGTTCGGCCAGGCGCGCGGCGAGCGCGTCGTAGACGGCGTCGGCGGTGGCCGGGCTCAGCGGCGTGTCGACGCCGAACACGTGCCGGAACGTCTGCTCCAGCCACAGTCGCGACGGGGTGCCGCGGAACAGGTGCCAGTGCGCGGCGAAGCGCCGCCAGATGGTCCGCCCGTCGGTTTCCACCGGGCTGCCGTCGATGCTGGGCACGCCCAGGTCGGCCGGGGGTACGCCCTGGCTGAGCAACATCCGGGTCAGGTAGTGGTCGGGCACGATCAGCAGCCGGGCCGGGTCGGGGAACGGCTGGTCCTCGGCCAGCAGCCCGGGGTCGACGTGCCCGTGCGGCGAGATGATCGGCTGCTCGGCGGCGAGCGCGTACAGCTCGCGGGCCAGGGCGCGCAGCCCGGGCTCGGCGGGCAGCAGCAGGTCGCCGCGGGGGATGATCGGCACAGCGGGGGCTCCTCGGTCAGGGCAGGGTGAGCAGGTCGGCGACCCGGACGGGCGCGCCGGTCTCCAGCGAGCGGTTGGCGGCGAGACCGGTGAGCAGCGCCAGCGCGCCGTCGCGGGCGGTGGCGGCCCGGCCGAGCGGGTCGGGTTCGCCGCCGAGCAGCACCCGGGTCATCCGGGCGTCCGCGCCGCCGTGCCCGCGCCGGGTCCAGCCCTCGACCGGGATCTCCTGGGGCGGCGCCCAGAACGGGCGCAGCGTGAGCCGGGCCGCGCCCTGCTCGACGGCGGCCTCGTCGCCGTGCAGCGCCGAGCCCTTGAGTGCACCGGCGACGGACGGGCTGACGTGGTCGCTCTCGGTCACCTCCAGTTCGAGGCGGCCCCGGCTGCCGTTGACCATGACCCGGTAGCCCTCCCAGGGGGCGTACGCGGTGAGGTGGTAGGTCATTGTGGCGCCGGTGTCGTAGCGGGCCAGCACCGCGAGGTCGTCCTCGATGGTCACGCCGGGGGCGAAGACGTTGCGGTCGCGGTGGTAGCCGTCCTCGGCCTCGGCGTCGAGGTACAGCTCGCGCAGCCTCGGGTGGTCGGCCAGGCGCAGCGCGAACGGGTCGCCGTCGGCGGCGGGGGAACCGTGCGCCCGGTCGTAGTCGCGGGCGTAGCCGTGGCGTCGGCCGTCCGCGCCGTAGAAGAACAACCGGCCGTACGCGTGCACCTCGACCGGACGCGCGTCCAGCCACCAGTTGACCAGGTCGAAGTGGTGCCCGGACTTGTGCACGAGCAGCCCGCCGGAGACGGACTTGTCGCGGTGCCAGCGGCGGAAGTAGTCGGCGCCGTGGCGCACGTCGAGCAGCCACTCGAAGTGCACCGACCCGATCTCGCCCACCGCGCCGTCGGCCAGCAGCCGCCGGACCTGCTCGTGCAGCGGGTTGTAGCGGTAGTTGAACGCGACAGTCACGCGCCGGCCGGTCTCGGCGACCGCGTCCAGGATGCGGCGGCAGCGCTGCGCGTCCACGGTCATCGGCTTCTCCACGACCACGTCGCAGCCGGCGCGCAGCGCCGCCGTCACGTACTCGTCGTGAGTGGCGTCCACGCTGGTCACCAGCGCCACGTCGACCCGCTCCTTGGCGAGCATGGCCGCGAAGTCACCGGCGGCGTACGTGGGCACCGGCCGGTGGCCCAGCTCGGCCAGCCAGCGGTTGTGCGCGTCCATCCTCCGCTGGTTGACGTCGGCGAACGCGACCAGCTCGGCGGTGTCGGCGTGGTCGAGCGCGAGGGCGCGGACGAACATCTCGGCGCGCGCCCCGGCACCCACCAGGGCGTGGCGGACCCGTTCCCGGGCCGGTGGTGACATGACGTCGGCCTCCCTGGCAGTCGGCTGCAAAGGTTTGCAGCCGAAGAAACCACGACGGTGGATGCGTCGTCAACGGATGGCGGCCAAGCCGCCCTATCCATCCGCATTGATGAGGTTTCGCGCGCCCACCGGGACCGTCGCCGCAATCGAGCCGCAACAATGGACCGTTGACACGGGCGCAACCGTTTGCATTAATGGGCGGCACCCGTGACCCCCACCACATCGGACGAGGGAGCCCGCCGTGCCAGCCACCATCCGGGACGTCGCCCGCGCCTCCGGTGTGCACATCTCCACCGTGTCCCGGACGTTCTCGGCCCCGCACCTGGTCAACCCGGAGACCCGGGTCCGGGTGCTGGCCTGCGCGGAGGACCTCGGCTACCGGCCCAACCGGGCCGCCCGGGCCCTCATCACCGGCCGTACGCACAACATCGGCCTGATCGTGGCCGACATCGCCAACCCGTTCTTCCCGCCACTGATCAAGGCGGCGGAGGGGCAGGCCCGGCACCGCGACTACCACGTGTTCGTGGCCGACACCAACGAGGACCCGGTCGCCGAGGAGGACCTGGTCCACGCCCTGGCCAAGCAGGTCGACGGCGTGCTGCTGTGCAGCCCTCGGATGAGCAACAGCCTGATCGAGCAGGTCAGCCGCGAGGTCCCGGTGGTGGTGATAAACCGCCAGGTCGCC
The DNA here is from genome assembly GCF_049179035.1 of Micromonospora sp. WMMD1274. NCBI lineage: Bacteria > Bacillati > Actinomycetota > Actinomycetes > Micromonosporales > Micromonosporaceae > Micromonospora > Micromonospora sp. WMMD1274. Next base: position 7,153,923 of record NZ_JBMHMG010000001.1, on the reverse strand, counting down.
GGCCTGCCCTGCGTGATGATGGACGTCGGGCAGGGCACCCGGGCCGCGATCGAGCACCTGCTCGGGCTCGGCCACCGCCGGATCGCGCTGCTCGGCGGCCCGCGCGGCTCCTGGACCGCCCGGGAGATGCGCCGCGCCGCGACCGCCGCCGCCCGGGGCGGGGGAGCGGACCTCACCGTCCTCGGACCCAACCAGCCCACCGAGACCGGCGGCGGCGCCCTGGCCGAACAGGTACGCCGCAGCGGCGTCACCGCCGTGCTCGCCTACAACGACCTGATGGCGATCGGCCTGATCGAAGGGCTGGACGCGCTCGGGTCGCGGGTGCCGCACGACGTCAGCGTCGTCGGCGTCGACGACATCGCGCTGAGCCGGCTCACCCGCCCCAAGTTGACGACGGTGGCCACGCCGACCGCGGCCGCCGGCCGGACGGCCGTCGACATGCTGCTGCAACTCGACTCCGACGCGCCACGCGGCGCCCGGGGCCGGGGCGCGGCGGCCGGCGACCGTCGCACCACCGCACAGGTAATGCTCCAGACCGAACTGGTCGTCCGCGACTCGACCGGGCCCGTCCCCGCGCCCGGCCGGGACGGCACCGGGGCCTGAGCAGGTGGCCCGGGCCCGCACAGCACTGCGGACCCGGGCGGCCCGTGGACGGCCGCCGGTGACGTCGTCGCCTCCCACAGCCGAGGAGTGAGCGCAGATGCACCCCGCAACGTCCCCCACCGCCGGCGAACCCGCCGGGCGGCATCACCGTACCCCCCTGACCCGACGCCGACTCGTCCGCGGCCTGGCCGCCGTCGCGCTCGCCGTGCCGCTCGCCCTGGGCGCGGCCGGCTGCGGGGACGACTCCGCCGGCGGCGACGGCGGCCCGGTCAAACTCTCCGTCTTCTGGTGGGGCGGCGAGGCCCGGGCCAAGCTCACCGAGGACGCACTGGCCCTCTACACCAAGAAGCACCCCGACGTGACGTTCGAGAAGACCTGGCAGGCCAACCAGGGCTACTTCGACAAGCTCGCCACGCTGACCGCGGGCGGCAACCCGCCCGACCTGTTCCAGATCGACGACAACTACCTGGCCGAGTACGCCGGCCGCAGCACGACGCTCGACCTGGGCAGCTACCGCGACTCCGGCAAGCTCGACGTGTCGAAGTTCCCCAAGAGCCTGCTGGAGTACGGCGTGGTCGACGGCAAGCTCGCCGGGGTCGCCGCCGGGGAGAACACCCAGGGCCTGGTCTACAACAAGACGCTGCTGACCAAGAACGGGCTGCCCGAGCCGACCACCGGGATGACCTGGGAGGAGCACATCGCCTGGGCCGAGCAGGTGGCGAAGAAGACGAAGGTGCCCGGCACCCAGGACCCGAGCGCCGACTACAAGGCGTTCTGGGTGTGGCTGCGCCAGCAGGGCAAGGACCTGTACAACGGCAAGGAACTCGGCTTCACCGCCGAGGACGTGACGAAGTGGTTCGAGCTGTGGAAGGGCGCGCGGGAACGGGGCGCCACCCCGACGCCCGACGTCATCCACGAGGGCAACTCCAGCGACATCACCAAGCAACTGGTGGTCACCGGCAAGTCCGCCACCTCCTGGGTCTGGGTCAACCAGATGCCGGACCTGAAGAAGAACACCAAGGACGAACTGGGCGTGGTCGCGTACCCGGGTGACCCGAGCGCGCAGTGGGCGCGGGCCTCGATGTACTGGTCGGTGTTCAAGGGCAGCAAGCACAAGGACGTCGCCGTCGATGTGATCAACTTCCTGAACAACGACCCGGAGGCGGTGGCGCTGCTCGGCACCGACCGCGGTCTGCCGTCCAACATGGATCTCCGCGCCAAGGTCAGCGAGACCGCCACCGACCCGGCCATGAAGCAGTCCATCCAGGTCGAGTCCGACCTGGCGCAGAAGTTCGGCGCCTCGCCCCAGGTACCGATCAAGGGGCACAGCAAGGTCAAGTCCGAGCTGGTCAAGGCCGCCGAGAACGCCCAGTACGGCCGCGCCACCCCGGCCCAGGCGGCGGAGCAGTTCGTCACCGCCTGCAAGTCCGCGATCGCCTGACCCCACGAAAGGACCGGTCCCGTGGCTCTCACCACGGCGCCCGGCCGGACCCCGCGCACCGGACCGGCCGGCCCTCGCCCCACGCGGCGTCGGGCCGGCCGGGCCCGGCTCGGCGAGGGCCTGGCGGGGTACGTCTTCCTCTCGCCCTGGCTCATCGGACTGATGGGCGTCACGGCGATCCCCATGCTGCTCTCGCTCTGGCTGAGCTTCACCGACTACGACATCCTCACGCCGCTGTCCGAGGTGCGGTGGGTGGGCCTGGCCAACTACGAGCGGATGTTCACCGCCGACCCGTCGTACTGGCACGCGGTGCGGGTCACGCTGACGTTCGCGTTGATCGCGGTGCCGCTGAAGCTGGCCGCCGCGCTCGGCGTGGCGCTGCTGCTCAACCGGGCCTGGCGCGGTGTCGGGCTGTTCCGCAGCCTGTTCTACCTGCCGTCGCTGCTCGGCGGCAGCGTCGCGCTGGCCATCGTCTGGGTCAACATGTTCAACCGGGACGGCGCCTTCAACTCGTTCCTCGCCCTGTTCGGCGTCGAGGGGCTGCCCTGGGTCAGCGACCCGGACTGGGCGCTGGAGACACTGATGGTGCTGGCGATCTGGCAGTTCGGCGCACCCATGGTGATCTTCCTGGCCGGGCTCAAGCAGGTGCCCACCGAGCTGTACGAGGCGGCGGCGGTGGACGGCGCCGGGGCGTGGCGGCGCTTCCGCGCGGTCACCCTGCCCATGCTCTCCCCGGTGATCTTCTTCAACCTGGTGCTGGAGACCATCAACGGCTTCCAGGGCTTCACCGCCGCGTTCGTGCTCAGCAACGGCACCGGCGGCCCGGTCGACTCCACCCTCATGTACACGCTGAAGCTCTACATCTCCGGCTTCACCGACCTGGAGATGGGCTACGCGTCGGCGATGGCGTGGGTGTTCCTGGTGGCGATCGGCGTGGTCACCGCCGTCTTCTTCAGCACCGGCCGGTTCTGGGTGCACTACTCGGACGGAGACGACTCATGACCGCGCTGCCTGTCGCGCGCCGCCGGCCGGGCAGCGGCCGGAACGTCCTGCGGCTCGTCGTGCTCGTGGCGATCGTCGCGGTGGTGCTCTACCCGCTGTTCTGGATGCTCGGCACCTCGGTCAAGTCGCAGGCCGAGATCGCCAACAACGTCGGTCTGCTGCCGGAACGGTTCACCCCCGGCAACTACCTCGACGGCTGGACCAACTTCGACATCAGCTTCGGCCGGTTCTTCCTCAACAGCGCGCTGGTCAGCGGGCTCACAGTCGTCGGCAACGCGCTGTCCTGCCTGCTCGCCGCGTACGCCCTGGGCCGGCTGCGGTTCCGGCTGCGCAAGCTCTGGTTCACCGTCATGATCGGCACGCTGCTGCTACCCGGGCACGTGCTGATCGTGCCGCAGTACATCCTGTTCCGCAGCCTCGGCCTGGTCGGCGGCGACTGGCCGTACCTGCCGCTGCTGGTGCCGCAGTTCCTGGCCACCGAGGCGTTCTTCGTCTTCCTCATGGTGCAGTTCATGCGCGGCATCCCGCGCGAGCTGGACGAGGCGGCAACCATCGACGGCGCGTCCCCGTACGGCGTGTTCCGGCACGTCATCCTGCCGCTGAGCCGCCCGGCGCTGGTCACCACGGCGATCTTCTCGTTCATCTGGACCTGGAACGACTTCTTCCGGCAGCTGGTGTTCCTGTCCAGCCTGGAGGACTACACGGTCCCGGTGGCGCTGACCCTGTTCATCGACTCGACCAGCCAGAGCGCCGTCGGCCCGATGTTCGCCATGTCGGTGCTGTCGCTGCTGCCGGTGTTCCTGTTCTTCCTGGCCTTCCAGCGGATGCTCGTCGAGGGCATCAACACCAGCGGGCTGAAGGGATGACCGCCGTGCCTGCCCCCACCGACGCCGTACCCGCCCACCCCGTGCCGGCCCGTGCCGACTGGCGGGACACGCTGCGCGAGGCGACCGACCTGGCGCTGCTCGGCTTCGCCGTGGCCCTCGCCGCGCTGCCGGTGCTCACGCTCGCCCCGGCGGTCGCCACCGCCAGTGCCGCACTGCACGACCGGTCGGTCACCGGCGCCTGGCCCGGCGCGCGGACCAGCCTGCGCCGGTTCGGCCGGGCGCTGCCCGCCGGGTCGGCGGTCAGCGCCGTCGCGCTGGCCGCCGCCGCGCTGCTCGCCGCCGACCTGCTCGCGCTCGCCACCGGCCGGGTGCCCGGCGGCGGGCCCGCGCTCGCGCTCACCGCCGTCGTGGTGGCGCTCCTGCTCGGGTACGCGGGCCTGGTCGCCGTCGCCGTCGGGCGCACCGGCGGCCGGGGGTGGCGGGCGGCCACGCGTGAGGTGGCGCGCACCTGCCCGCAGCGGCCCGGCACCTGGGCCGCCGCCTCCGGCATCTGCGCGCTCGCCGTGGTGCTGGGTGTGCTGGTCACGCCGGTGGCGGTGCCGATCCTCGGCGGGTACGCGCTCGCGGCGCTGCACGCGCTCGATGCCCGCCGTCCGGTCCCCGCCCCGGACCCGTCGTGACCGCCGAACCCCGTTCCGCCGCCGCCGAGTCGAGCCCTGCCGGGACCGACGTCGAACCCCGGCTCGTCGTGGGCGGTGCCGAGGTGGCCCGGTACCTGGTCCGGCCCGACCTCGACCCGCGCCACGGCCCTCGGCCGTACCTGCATCCGGTGCGGACCCGGGCCGGCACGCCGGTCACCGACGCGCTCCCGGCCGACCACGTCTGGCACCTCGGCGCGTCGTTGGCCGTGCAGGACGTGGACGGCGCCAACCTGTGGGGCGGCCGGACGTACGTGCGCGGCACCGGCTACACCTGGCGCGACGACCACGGCGTCATCGCGCACACCGGCTGGCGGGACCGGGCCGCCGACCGGCTCGACCACGACCTGGAGTGGCGGGACCGGCACGGCCGGGTGCTGCTGCGCGAGCACCGGCGGATCACCGCCACCCCGGCCGGTGAGGACGCCTGGTGGCTGGACCTGTCCGCCACGCTCGCCGCCGCCACGGGCGGCGACGTGCACCTGGGCAGCCCGGCGACGAACGGCCGCCCCGGTGGCGCCGGGTACGGCGGCTTCTTCTGGCGGGCGGTGGCCGACGGGGAACCGCTGGTGCGCACCGCCGAGGCGGAAGGCGAGGAGGCGGTGAACGGGTCGGCCGCGCCCTGGCTGGCGCTGTCCGCCACCGCGCCGGGCGGCGGCGCGTACACGCTGGTGTTCACCGGCCTGGGGCCGGGCGACAGGTGGTTCGTGCGCACCGCGATGTACCCGGGCGTCTGCGTCGCGTACGCGTTCGACAGCCCGGCGGTGGTCGCGGCCGGGCGGCCCCGGCACAACCGGCACCGGGTGCTGGTCGCCGACGGCCACCTCGACCCGGCCGGCATCGCGGCCCGGCTGGACGAGGCGGTCGTTCCGTGAGCGCGAGGAGTGAGCCGGTCTTGCGAGCCCCGCGGTCGCGGACGAGGGTGATGCCGTGAGGCCGGACGTGGTCTGCGTGGGCGAGACGATGGTGGTGCTCGCCCCGGCCGGCGGCGGCCCGCTGGAGCACTCCGCGCGGCTGACTGTCGGTGTCGGCGGCGCGGAGTCCAACGTGGCGGGCGGGCTGGCCCGGCTCGGGCACCGCGCAGCGTGGGTCAGCCGCGTCGGCGACGACCCGTTCGGGCGGCGGGTGGTGGCCGAGGTCGCCGCCGCGGGCGTGGACGTCAGCCTGGTCACCGTGGATCCGGACGCGCCGACCGGCCTCTACCTGAAGGATCCGGGGCCGGACGGCACCCGCGTGCACTACCACCGTGCGGGGTCGGCCGCGAGCCGCCTCGGCGTGCCGGACCTCGCGCGTCCGGGGCTTGCCGAGGCACGCCTGCTGCACCTGTCCGGGATCACGGCCGCGCTCTCCGGCACCTGTCGTGACCTGCTGGAGCACGCGCTGACCGGGCGGGCGCTGCCCGGCGCGCGGGTGAGCTTCGACGTGAACCACCGTCCGGCGCTCTGGGCCGCCGAGCGGGCCGCACCGGTCCTGCGTGACCTGGCCGACCGCGCCGACGTGGTGCTGGTCGGGTTGGACGAGGCTGCCGTGCTCTGGTCGGCGGACGATCCGGCGGCGGTCCGTGCGCTGCTGCCCGGCCCGGAGCTGGTGGTGGTCAAGGACGGTCCGGTCGGCGCGACGGCGCTGCCGCGTACCGGGCCGGCGGTGTTCGTGCCGGCGTTGCCGGTGCGCGTGGTGGAGCCGGTCGGCGCCGGGGACGCGTTCGCCGCCGGGTTCCTCTCCGGGCTGCTGCGCGATCTCGACCTGCGGTCCTGCCTGCGGCTGGGTCACCTCACCGCCGCGCCGGTGCTGACCGTGCCGGGCGACACCGCGCCGCCACCCGACCCGGAGACGATCGCGCGGGCGCTGGCGTCGCCGGACGAGGCGTGGACCGAGCAGGCGCAAGCCAGGGGAGGGAACGGGAGATGAGCGGGCACGACTTCGAGGCCCTGTTCGGCGACGCGCGGGTGATGGTGATCCTGCGTGACCTGCCGGCCGGTGAGACGGTCCGGCTGGCGGAACTGGCCTGGGATCTCGGCATCGACGTGGTGGAGGTGCCCATCCGTACCCCGGAGGCGGTGCCGGCGCTGCGCGCCGCCGTGACGGCCGGACGGCGGCGGGACCGGATCGTGGGCGCGGGCACGGTGCGTACCCCGGAGCAGGTCCGGCAGGCGGTGGCCGCCGGGGCGGCGTTCACAGTGGCGCCCGGCCTGGATCTGGCTGTCGCCGACGCGGCGGCCGGTCTCGGCGTGCCGCACCTGCCCGGCGTGGCCACGCCTACCGAGGCGCAGCGGGCGCTCGACCACGGCCTGGTGTGGCTCAAGGCGTTCCCGGCGGTCAGCCTCGGCCCGGCCTGGTTCCGGGCGGTGGCCGGGCCGCTGCCGGAGGCCCGGTTCGTGGCCACCGGCGGTGTCGACGCCGGCAACGCGGGCGACTTCCTCGCCGCCGGGGCGCGCGTGGTGGCGGTCGGGTCGGCGCTCACCGACCCGGAGCAGCTGCCGCGCCTGGCCACGCTCGCGGCCGGCGGGCCGGTCACCTGACCGTACGGCCGGACGTGGTGGCGGTGGTCCGGATCGCCTTCACGATCGCCGGGATCGACCCGATCAGCAGCACCAGCGCCCAGATGAGCGCCACCACGGCGAACACCACGGCGCCAAGGTCGTCGAGGATGCTGACCAGGATCACCGGCACCAGGCCGTGCAGGAACTGCAGCACCACCGTGCACAGCAGCGTGGTCAGCGCCAGCGCGACGAGGCCCTTGTTGCGCAGGAACCGGGGCTGGGCGGCGAGCAGCAGCCCGGCCCAGACCAGTTTGAGCAGCAGCGCCAGCCCGAGCAGCACCGCCGCGTCGTCGACCGGGAAGAACCCCCACACCGCGAGGTACGCCAGCGTGCCGAACGGCGGCGCCAGGAACAGCGACACCATCACCGTCAGCTCGACGAACGCGACGATCAGCAGGACCAGCGAGACCAGCAGCAGCACGATCGAGAAGACGAGCGTCGCCACGCCCTGCACCCGGCCCTGCATCCGGTCGGGCAGCACCAGGCTCAGGCAGAACAGCCCGGTCGTCCAGAGCGCCACCACGTCGATCAGCGCCAGGTAGCCGACGCCCCGCCCGGACGGCTCGGACACCGCGCCGACGTCGCCCAGCTCGACGCCGAGCCGGCCGGCGCTGTCCCGCAGCGCGCCGCTCGCGTCGCCACCGCCGGTCAGTGCCGCCGCGCCCAGCTCCACGCCGACCACGAGCGCCACCGCGAGCAGCGCCAGCAGCAGGAACGGCTTGCGCAACTCACCCATGCCGCGTCTCCGTCCCGGTCAGGACCGGGCCAGCGTGACCGAACATCCGCCACCTCCCGGGCAGCGCAGGAGCACCTCGGTCTCCCGGTCCACAGCCACCTTCGCCACAGCCGGGCCGTCCGCGTCGGGCGCGACCTCGTCGGTGACTGTGACGTCCGCGTCGCCGGGCGCGGGGGCGGTCACCTCGAACGGCGTCGTACCGCGCAGCACCAGCGTGCGCAGCGCGCCCGGGTCGGCCACCCGCAGCCGGCACGCGGTGCCGAACGCGAGCGTCACCCCGTCGGCGGTGGTGGCCGGTTCGGCGGCCGGCGGCAGGCAGGTCACGGCCACCGTCGCCGGGTCCACAGTTCCGGTCCCGCGCCCGAGCCGGGCCAGCGCGCCCGGCCCGGCCGCCGGGTCGCCCGGGTCGTCGCGGCGCCCGGCCACCGCCACCACGTACAGCGCCACCAGCAGCACGGCCACCGCCACCAGCAGCACCTTCTGCCTGGCGCTCACGGCCGGACGACGGGCGTGAAGCGGATCTCGTCCACCCCGGCGAAGTACCTGTCGGTGCCCTGGGTCTTGCTCACCGCCACGAGCGTCAGCTTGTGCGGCCCGCGGGTCAGCTCCACGGTGCCCACGTCCACCTCGTCGGTGCGGACCACCGTCGGGCTGAACCCGAAGAACGTGTCGCCGACCTGCCGGCCGTCGACCAGCCAGATCGTGTTCGCGTAGTCGAACGACGTGGTGCGCACGGTGGAGAACCGCCAGGTGCCGTCGGACGGCACGTCCACCTGCACGGTCACCCGGTCGCCCACGCCCCGGCCCAGGAAGAACAGCTGCGCGTCGCCGGACCACACCACGTCGCAGCAGTTCTCCTGCGCCACCACCTCCGCCTTCGCGCCGGTGGTGGACTGCACCGCGGCGCCGGAGACGAGTGTCTCCGCCTCCACCACCACCGCCCCGGCCTGCGGGGGAGCCGGGGTGTCCGGGCCGCGGGTCACGAGCCAGGCCACCACCCCGGCCACGACCAGCACCAGCGCCGCGGCGGCGGCGATCCACGGCCACGGCGCGCGCTTCGGGGGTACGACGGCCCGCACGTCGTACGTGACCCGGCCGCTGGACCGGGAACTCTCCTCCGGTGCGGTGTTGGCCGAGTACGCGAACCCGGTCATGTCGTAGCGCCGGGGCGGCGTGCCGGGCGGTACGGCGAGCCGGACCAGGAACGACACCGAGCCCTGCCCCGGCACCACCCGCTGCGGCTCGGCCACCGTGAACCAGGCCCGCTGGCTGCCCTCGCCGGGTGCCACGTCGAACACGACGGTGTCCGGCGCGGTTCCGGGATTCGACACGGTGAACGTCAGCTCACCGGCGTTGCGGGCGTCCAGTGTGAACTGTTCGGCGGCGGCGACGACTGTCCATTCGGTGGTCATGACGGCTCCTCGGGCGGATCGTGGGGCAGGGGTGCGGGGACGTGCGCCCGGCCGACCGCGCGCACCGCAGCCACCCCGGCGGCGGGCTCGGCGACGTCCGGCTCGGTCGGCCCGGGCGTGTGCGCAGGGACCGGTTCCGGCGGGCCTTCTGGTGGCGGGCCGGTCCCGGGCGGCGTCGGGTCGGAGGGCGGGTCGGAGGGCGGGTCGGCCGGAGCCCCGGCGACGACCTCGACGGTGACCGCGGCCGGTTTCTCCGCCTCGACGATGCGGGTGACCAGCGCGAGCCGGTCGGCGGCGGCCGGTGGCACCCGCACCACCAGGTGGAACGGCCGCTCGGGCGGTTCGTCCAGCACGAACCCGGTCACGCCGGTGGCCAGCTCCAGCGCGGTCCGCATCCCGTACGGGGTGCCGCGCCACCGGGCCAGCAGCGCGCCGTGCGCGACCAGGTCCCGCAGCCGGCCTGCCGGCAACGGCAGCGGCGCGTCGGCGCGTGGCGCGGCGACCACGTGGTCCATCGCCACCCAGCGCGTCAGGTAGGCCACGAACCCGTCCGGCGTCCGGTACGGCCCGAACAACGCGTCGACGTCGGCGAGCACCGCCTCGTCCGGGGCGTGCAGCGCCTCCATCACGTCAAGCAGCGCGCCCAGCACGCTGCCCGGGCCGGCGGCCCGCTGGTACGCGGCCGGCAGCAGCCGCTCAATCGCCGCTCGGCGCATCCTGCCGCACCACCTCGATGTCGTGCTCGCCGGAGCAGAGCAGCCAGGTGCCGGGGACGGTGACCACGTCGGCGGTGGCCTGGTTGGCGCTCGCCGTCCAGTCCTCGCCGTCGCCGCTGCGGAACACGCCGCGTTCGCCGCCGGCCAGCACCAGCCGCCCGGCGCCCGACGTGCCGGTGGGCGCGGTGGCGGCGATGGCGTCGACCGGTACGAACCGGGTCCGGTCCCGCAGCGGCAGGCCGCAGTTCACCATCACCGGCGACCACTGCGGCTGCCCGGCCAGCGTGTCCAGGCGGACCACGCCGCCGCTCTGCGTCGCGGCGAGCGCCAGCGGGCCGCTGAACGCCAGGTCCCGGCAGGTGCCGCCGATCCAGCCGGACGCCATCGACTGCCACTTCACGTCCGACTCGAACAGCCGGGTGCGGTGGCAGCCCTGACCGGGCTTCTTCGGGTCCGGTTCGCCCGCGCCGCACCACAGCAGCGTGGCCGGGCCGTCGTACTGGACGGCGAGCACCCGGTTGTCCACGTTGGCGAGGCCGACGTGGGCGAACGTGCCGGGCCGTCCCGCAGCGGTGGACAGGTAGACCCCGAATCCGGCCTGCGCGGCCACCGCCACCCCGGGCGCGCCGCGCTCGGAGACGAACGCGCGCACCGCGTAGAAGCCCCGGTCGGCGTCGGCCGGGTCGACCAGGATCTGCAACGGCACCGCGCCGGGCAGCAGCGGCACCTCGTACAGGCCGGTGTCGGTGGCCAGCAGCAACGCGCCGGTGCCGTCCCGGTCGATCCAGGCCAGGTCGCGTACGCCGGAGTCGAGGTCGGTCAGCAGCGTCCACGTCTCACCCAGGTCGGTGCTCAGCCGGACCCGGGAACCGCCGGCGTCGCGGGTGGTCACCACCGCCACCGAACCGGCCCGGGGTACGACGCCGGGGCGTACCGGGGCGGGCGCGGGCACCACCCGCACCACGGTCTCGTCGTCGAACCGGCCGGCCGGTTCCCAGCCCGCGCCGGCGTTGGTGGAGCGGAACAGCACCGGGCCGCCGCCGGCGTACCAGGTGTCGGCCTGGTACTGGTCCACCGCCACCGTGCGCACCTGCGCGTCCGGCGCCTCGTCGACCACGAACCGCACCGATTCGACGTAGCGCACGCCCGGCTCGGCGTGCTCCAGCATCCGGTACACGTTGGAGGCGCGCAGCGGCTCGCCGAACGCCCAGCCGGCCGGGTTCAGCGGCGTGGGCAGCGGGCTGAGCGTCTGGTGCAGCCGGTCGTGGATGCGGCGGCGCACCGCGTCCACGTCCTCCTCGCGGCGCACCACCACCCGCGCCTGGATGGACACCGCCTTGTAGCGCGCCCAGCCCGCGCGCACCGCCGTACCCAGGGCGCGGCGCCGCTCCAGGTCGGCCTCGACCCGGCGGCGGGCCTCCTCCACCTCGTGCTCGCGCAGCACCGCCACCGGCAGCCGCCCGCCGGGACGGGCCGCCTCCGGCACGTACGGCACCAGCACCACCTCGACCTCTCCGGGCCGGGCGAAGCTGTAGACGGCGGCCCGGGTGAACGCCCGCGCCCGCGCCACCGCACCGGAGCCGGTGGCCAGGATCTCGAAGTCCCGGGCGGTCACCGCGCGCTGCTGGGCGAAGAACTCGTACGGCCCGCGCGCCAGCACCGACTCCAGCGACTCCAGGTCCCGGCCGCCGGTGGCCGGCTCCGGGTTGTCCACCTTCACCCCCGGCAGCGGGTCGCGCAGGCTGGTCAGCACACCCGCCGCGACGTTGCCGGCCGGGCCGCCGCCGCAGCGGTACCAGAGCCGCACCTGCCGCCCGGCCGGCGGCACCGCCGCCACCGTGGTCGCCCCGGCCGCCCCCTCGACGGCCGGGGCGCCCCCGTCCGGGCGCAGGTCCAGCGCCGGGGCGAACGTGACCACCCCGGAGGCCCGGTCCACCAGGTAGACCTTCGCCTGCGGGCCGACGCCGGCGAAGCTGTCCACCGGCCGCCAGATCTCGTACGTGCGCCCCTCGTGCTCCCGGGCCGCGGCACCCAGCTCCACCGAGCCGGCCGGCACCTCCACGCCGAGCAGCAGGTCCAGCGCCTCGGTGGTACGCGTGAGCGGCGCGCGGGCGGCCCGGAACACCTGGCCGGGCTGCCCGGTGCCGGTGCCCAGCAGCTCCGCCTCGACCGGTTCGCAGTGGTGCACGCGTACCGTCGCAGTGGTCTCGCCGGCGGGCAGCACCGCCGGTTCGGTGGTCACGAAGACGACCGGCCGGGGGTCCGCGCCGCGGGCCGCGGCGACGCGGGTGCCGGCCGGCACCCGCACCGGGCCGCGGTCCGGGCCGGTGCGGGTCAGGCGCACGTCCGCCCAGGCCGCCGCCGGTGGGTGCCGGGTGACGCCGAGCAGGTTCAGGAACGCGACGTACGCCTTCTCCGGCAACTGGTTCAGCCGGTAGATCATCACCTCGGTGAGGTAGGCGAACGCCTCCAGCAGCGCCATGCCCGGGTCGTGCGCGGACAGGTCGGTCCAGTCCGGGCAGGACCGGGCGATGCGTTCCCGCGCCTCGGTGACCAGGTCGAGGAAGGCGCGGTCGTCCAGGTGCGGCACCGGCAGCGTCATGGCGTGCCCTCCTCGTCGGGGGTTTCCTCGTCGGCGGGCAGCAGGTCGACCGAGAACACCAGGTGCCCGGGGGAGAGGCTGGCCCGGACCCGGTAGTCCAGCCGGATCACCAGGCGCCACGGGTCGTCCGGGTCGGGACCGGCGTCCACGTCCAGCACCTCGATCCGGGGCTCCCAGCGCCGGATCGCCTGCCGCACGTAGTGGATCGCCAGCCCGGCGGTGGTGTCGTCGTTGGGCGCGAAGACCAGCCGGTGCAGCCGCGACCCGTACCCGGGACGCATCAGCCGCTCCCCGGGCGTGGTGGACAGCAGCAGGTACAGCGCCTGGCGTACCGTCTCGTCGCCGTCGGTCATGGCGAGCCCGCCGGCGGCGGTGAGCGCGAGACCACCGGTGCGGCCGGCGTCGAAGCCGGCGCCGACGAAGCGGAAGGCCCTCATGCGTCCGCCCCCAGGAAACCCTGCCGCACGTCGCGGACCTGGTGGTGCACGGTGCCCGGCGGGGTGCCGTCGGTGAGGCCGTCCAGGTGCGACAACACCACCGGCTGCCGGTCCACCCGCACCCACGTGCTGTAACCAACTGTCACGGTCAGCGTGTGCAGGCAGGGTTTGATCGTCGGGCCGTAGTTGGGGCAGGCGGTGATGTCGCGCCCCTCCGGGTCGGGCCGCACCAGCACCGGCACGCCCCGGACCGTGACCCAGTCCTGCGACGGGCGGTTGCTCACCCGCCCGTCGTGTCCGCAGGTGATCAGCGAGTCGCGGTGGATCCAGCGCATCAGCCACCTCCGGCGGAACGGGCGAGCGTACGGGCCTGCGCGGCGGCGGTCTCGGCGTCCTCGGCCGCCGGGGCGTGCAGGAAGTCGACGGTGCGGCCGCGCACCACGACGGCCCGGCCGGGCGCGGAGAGCACCAGGTCACCCGCCGCGTGCACGGTGGTCAGCTCGGGACGCAGCTCGACGAAGCTGCCCGCGTCGGTGGCCAGCCGCAGCGTCCGCCCGTCGTCGTCGATCACGATGGACTGGCCGGTGCCGGTCCGCATCGACCAGCGGCGCGAGCGCCCGGACACGATCCCCGCGTCGTACGGCTCGACCGCGCCGAACAGCGAACCGAGCACCACGCCCGAGGCGGGTTCGCCGCCGGGCAGCGCCACCAGCACGGTGTCGTCCGGGTCGGGCAACGCGACGATCCCCTTGCCCCGGCCCGCGCCCGGGCAGAGCACCGCGAGCCAGCCGGCGTCCAGATCGCCGTACGCCGGGAGCGTCACCCGGGCCCGCCCCAGCCCGTCCGGGTCGTCGATGTCGGTGACGGTGCCGAGCGTGACAGTGGCCGCCGGGGGCGCGGCCGGCGGCGGCGGGCCGGGCGGCGCCGTGGAGAACCGGGTCAGGTGCCCGTCCGCGTCCACCGTGTGCACCACCTCGGTGAGCACGTACACACCGGCCAGCGGCTCCGGGACGCCGGCGAGGGCGATCCGCCGGCCCGGCCGCAGCGCCGGGTCGCCCTCCGCGGTGCCCTCGGCGGTGACCAGCGCCGCCACCCGGGCGTCCAGCCCGGCCTGGGCCAGCGCGGCCAGCTCGTCGTCGCTGCGCCCGGGCTGGTCCACAGCGGTACGCACACCGTCCGCGCCGACGTCGCCCGGGTCCGGGCGCAGCGGGATGCGCCGCCCGCTGCGCGCCTCGCCCGACCGCTGGCCCAGCGGCTCCGCGCGTTGCGGATGCCAGCCGAGCACGGCGCACTCCGCGCCCGCCCGGTCCAGGTTCTCGGTGACCCGCAACGCGTGCACCGTCTCGCCGAGCGTCAACGGCAGCGGCTCCCCGTACCCGTCCAGCGTGAACAGCCGCAACCGGTCACCGTCGACGCCCAGGTGCAGCCCGGCCCGCCCGGCCACCTCGCACAGCAGGTCCAGGTCGGTGTGCCGGTGCTGGAGCAGCCGGTCCAGGCGCGGCCCGTCGTCCTCGGCATCCACACTCAACCCCAGCCCGGCGCACAGCTCACCGGCCAGCTCGGCGGCCGTCACCGACTCGAACACGCGCAGCTCCTGCCGCTTGCGCAGCCGGTGCAGCGGGTCGTACGCCCGGATCCGCGCCAGCGCCGCGCCGTCACCGGCGTACTCCCGCTCGACGGCCGTCACCTCGCCGGTGAACAGCGCCTCCGACTGCCCGTCGAGGCGTACGCCGACCGTGGCGCCGGGGCGCACCGGGGGGTCGAGAGGGCCCGCGCCGGGTGCGGCGGTGAGCGTCAGCTCGCACTGCGCCGGCCGGTCAAGCCGGGCGGCGACGCGGATGCCGCGCAGCCGGGCCGGGTCGGCCAGTGGCCTCCCGTCGATCGTGACCAGGGCGGCCCGGCTCACGGCGCACACCCGGCGGTCGCCGGCCGCGCGGCGCTTCTTGTCGCGTCGCCGCTCAGGGGAGTCGTGTTCGCGGGGGCGGGGTGGCGCGGGGCGCCGGTCGCGTGGCCGGTCACGGGGTGCCTCCCGCGGTGACGGCGTCCGGCGGGACGGTGGCGGCGCCGACCGGCGGGACGGCGAGCGCGGTGCCGGCCGGCACGGTCAGCGGGTCGGTGATCCGGTTGTGCTCGGCGAGCAGCCGCCAGCGCAGCGGCGAGCCCAGCGCGTCGTGGGCGAGCAGGTCGAAGCGCACCCCGGACCAGCCCGGCTCGGCGGCGCCGTCGGCGGCGGCCACCACCGCCGACCCGGGCGCGACAGCGGGTGTGCTCGCCGCCGCCAGCTCCTCCTCGAACCCGGCGCGCGCCGCCTCCGCGCCCTCCGCGACGCGGACCAGCTTCAACCGCAGCCAGGACCGCCGGGGCGTACCGGTGAGGGTGAACGCGTCGAAGCGTTCCGCGATCGCGGTGATCACGCCCGGGACGTTCCAGGTCTTGCCCCAGACCAGGCGGACCAGCGGCGGGCGCAGCCAGCCGTGCTCGACCGCCGAGTTCTCGGCCAGCATCCACAGCGGCCGGGTGAGCGCGCGGACGTCCTCGGGCCGGGCCGGGGACTCCACGAAGTCGACGTCGAACAGCAGGTCCAGCACCAGCTCGGTACGCCCGCCGCCGGTGAAGACGAGCGGATCGTCGGCCAGCCCGGTGCCGGTGAGCGGCCCGTCCGGCCCGCCGCGCGGGCGTACCCCGGCCAGCCGCGTCACCTGCACGGTCTCCGGGTTGAGCAGGCAGTCGACGCGGGTGCCGGACTCGTCCACGAGGAAGGCGACACGCTCCATCAGTCACCCGCCTGTTCCCGGTCCAGCCGGGCCGTGTCGCTCCACGTCGTGGTCCGCGGGGGAGGCCACACCGGTTCGGCCGGGAGCGCCGGCCACAGGTCCGCGTGTGCGCCGCCGTCGCTCGCCCGGCCCGCGCCGGCCGGGTTCGTCGTCCGGGTCGGGCCGGCGTCGTCCGGCAGGGCCGGCCACGGACCGCCGGACGTGGTCCGCGCGGGTCGCTGCCCCTGTCGCGCCCGGAAATCGCCGCCGGGGGCCGGGTGACGCCCGTTCGGGTACGGCGAGCCCACGGCCCGCCCCGGGTCGTGTCCGGCCCGTCCCTGCCATCCGTGCGGTGACGCGGCCGCGAACAGGAGCGGGAGTACGTCGTCCCGAGCGGGCGACGGTTCCGTCCCGGGGTCGTCGGCCCGGCGCCGTTCCCGGCTCCGGTCGGCCCGAGCGCGCCGCGTGAGGGCGCCCGCCCGATCCGCGCCGAGGCCGGGCCGCCCCGTGGCCGGTGACTGCCGGTCCGGTCCGCCCGACGTCGGTGTGCCGGGTGATCCGGCCGTGCCCGTGGCGCGTGATCCGGCCGTCTCCGTGCCGCCGGTGGTGCGCGCCGTACGCGCCGACCCGGCCGCATCGGTCGAACCTGCCGTGTCCGACCTGCGCGCTGCGCCCGGCGTTCGTGCCCCTCCCGGTGTGCCCGTCGATCCGGTCGCGTCCGCGTCGCCTGCTGTCGTCGGCCGGCCCGGCCCTGTCACGTACCGGGATGCCGGCGGGAGGCCAGACGCCGCGACGGTGTCGGGGCCTGCGTCATAGCGGCTGAAGGCGGCACCGGCCGCCGGTGCCGAAGACCCGGCCTCGGCCGATCCGCTTCTCGCCCTGGCCCGTCCCGTTCCGCGCCCTGCTCCGGCCGGCTCGTTCCCTGCTCCGGCCGGCTCGTTCCCTGCTCCGGCCGACCCGCTCCCTGCACCGGCCGGCCCGCTCCCCGCATGGGCTGCCCCGCTCCCCGGCCGGGCCGATCCGCTTCGCGGGCCGTTCCATGTAGACGCCGCCCGAGTCGATCCTGCGCCGGCGCGGCTCGCTGCTGCGCCCGGCCCGGCCGATCCCGGCGGCCCGCCGTCGACCTCCGCCGGCTCCCGGCTCCCAGCTCCCGGAACCCCCGTCCCGCCGAACGGGACGCCTTGGAGATCTTGGTAGGAAGTGGCCCCTGTGGGGGCCGTTTCGTACCAAGATCTCGACGAGTCGCCGGCGGGGAGAGCAGGAGAGGGGGGTCGGGAGCGGGGTGCGGTGAACCGGCCGCTCAGCCGTGCTGTCCAGCCCCGCCACCACCGTCCCGCCGGACCCCATCCCGTCCGACGTGAATTCGCCCGGCGCCACCCTCCATGGTGCGGCTCTGTCCGGCGTCGGCTCGTCTCATCCGGTCGCGCCCGCGTCTGGTCCGGGCTGCCGTTCGCGGTCGGATCGGTGAGAAGTCCGGGCTCGACGGGGGACGGGGGTGGAGGTAGGTCGCGCAGGAGGCCGGGGGCGTGCGCCGCGACCAGGCGCCGCCAGTGCTCGGGCGGCTGACCGGGAGGACGCGACACATCCTCCGGTGAGCCCGGTGAGTCCGGTGAGCCCGGTGCGGACAACCGATCGGCGGTGACCCGCAACGCGCGGGCCAGCCGGTCACGCGGTCGCCGGGGCGGCGGCACCGCCGGCCTCCAGCTCCAGGCCCTCGTACGCCAGGGTCAGCGCCTCGATGGCGATCTCCTGCGACAGCGTGTTCAGGTGCGCGCCCCGCCACCGGGTCGGCCAAGCGTTGATCATGTTCCAGCGCAGCACCTCGGCGGTGCCGGCCGGGTCCAGCAGCACCACCGACACGTTGCGCCGGTTGACGGTGCCCTTGGCGGCCGCGTTCACCCAGTCCCACAGCTCGCGTGAGCTGGTCAGGCCGAAGTGGAGGGTGACCGGGGCGTACTCGACCTGGCCGGGCACGGCCCGGATGCGCTCGTTGCCCGCCTCCCGGTACGACAGCGCCGGTATCGCCACCTCGAACCCGCTGACCTCGGTGAAGTGCCCGTTGGTGATGCCGTTGATCAGCAGTTTGAAGTGGTACGCCCGGTACGGGTCGACGGGTGCTCCGGGCTGTGGGGTGGCCGTGGTGGGCATGTCAGCCTCCGATCGTCTCTGTCTCGGTGCCGCCGGCCCACTGGCTCAGCTTGAACACCACGAACTCCGCGGGCTTGACCACCGCGATGCCGATGTGGGCCACCACCATTCCGGCGTCGCGGACGTCGGCGGGGTTGGTCTCCTCGTCGCACTTGACGAAGAACGCCTCCTCGGGCGTACGGCCGAGTAGTGCGCCGTCACGCCAGACCCGGGTGAGGAACGCCCCGATGTCGCGGCGGATCGAGCGCCACAGCGTGAAGTCGTTCGGCTCGAACACCATCCAGCGGGTGCCGCCCGCGATGGCCTGCTCGATGGAGATGGACAGCCGCCGCACGTTCAGGTAGCGCCACTCGCTTGCCTCGGCGGCGAGCGTACGGGCGCCCCACAGGCGGATCCCTTCCCCGGCGAAGAAGCGGATCACGTTGACGCCCTTGGGGTTGAGCACGTCGTGCTCCGGCCGGGTCACCCGGTACGCGAGGTCGACGGCACCGCGTACCGGCTCGTTGGCCGGTGCCTTGTGCACGCCGCGCAGCGCGTCGGTGCGGGCCCAGATGCCGGCGACGTGCCCGCTCGGCGGGGTGAGCACCAGGTCGCCGCTGAGCGGGTCGCGGACCCGGATCCACGGGAAGTAGAAGGTGGCGTAGTCCGACTGCCGGGGCCGGTCGCCGCCGGTGCCGGGCGGCTCGCCGTCGCCGTCGCCCGGCGTACCCTCGGCGGGCTTGTCGGCCGACCCGGCCGATGCGGCGGACCCGGCCGACCCGGGCCTGGCCGGCTTGCCGGGCGTGGCGACGCGGGTGAGCCGCGAGACGTCGGTGACCTCCGGCGGCGGGTCGCAGATCGCCACCATCGTGCGCAGCCGCTCGGCCATGCTGATCAGGGCCTCGTGCGAGGCCGGGTCGTGGTAGCCGGGCGCGGCCAGGATGGAGATCTCGTCGATCGCCTCCAGCAGTTGCAGGCCGCCGCGCCGTCCGCCGGTGCCGGTGAGCTGGCCGCCCTCGCCGACGTTGACGATCCAGCAGCGGGTGCCGCCGTTGTCCAGGAAGCCGAACACGGCGCGGGCCAGCGGGGTGCTCTCCAGGTGCTCGCCGTCGGCGTACAGCCGCAGGAACTCGGTCCAGCTGTTCACCGCCAGCGCCTCGCCGACGTGGGCGCCCCGGTCGGGCGCGATCCCGACGAACGCGGCGGTGCTCATGCCGACCGGCCCGATCGGGCGGGCCCCGCTGGGCACCTCCTCGACGTAGATGCCGGGGGAGAAGTAGGTGGGCATCGGTCCTCCTCGGGACGTCAGTCGGGGGCGCGGACGACGATCAGGCCGTCGCCTTCCGGGTCGAGTTCGGCGGTGTGGACGCGCCCCGCGCCGGTGAGCCGGATCCGCACCGGGGCGTCCGGCGCGTCGGGGTCGTGCGGGACGCCGACCAGCCGGAACCGGCCGGCGGCGTCGGTCTCGGTGGCCTGGGCGGCGCCCACCAGCTCCACCCGGACGGCGGCGAGCGGCTGGTCCTGCGGCCCGACCACCCGCCCGTCGAGCGTGCGCATGGCGAGCTGCCGCAGCCGCAGCGGCTGGCGTACCGGTGGCGCGACCGGGACCGGCCGCTCCACCCGGGCCGGTGCGTCCAGCAGCAGCGCGGGCCGGGGCGCCACGCCGAGCGCCCGCCACAGCGCCGGGTCGCCGGCGGCCAGCACCAGCTCCGGCCGGCCCGCCGTGGTGGCGGCGAGCACCCGGTCCAGCGCGGGCAGCGCCGCCGGTCCGCCGCCGGCGACCAGCAGGCGGACCACGAACCGGTACGGCTCGCGCGTCGCGCCGCCGGTCGCGGTCTGCCGGGCCGGACGCAGCTCCAGCGGCCAGACCGTGAGGCCGCCGCCGGGGTCGTCGCGCGGCGGACCGACCGGTACGGGCTCACCCGCGGCTCCGGTCAGCCAGCTCGCGACGTCCGCGACGGCCGCCTCGATCGCGCCGGTCATCGCGGTGGCGTCCCCTGGATGCGGTACGCGATGGCCTCGTTCCACACGTGCGGGTAGACGCCGATCTCGAAGTAGCGGGTGAACCGGTTGATCGGCGCGTTGGTGTGGTCGTGCCAGAGCAGCCACACCGGCGCCACGGTGAACAGCACGTAGTTGAGCGCGACCAGCGGCAGGTAGAACGGGCCGAGCAGCCGGGCCTGGAACACGTGCACGTCCTCGTGCCGCTGGATGCCCGGGCTGGACCCGGCGCAGACCGTGCCGATGGTGGTGGCGTACCGGGGGGAGACGCCCTCGACCACGTTGACCCGGCCGCTGCCGGCCGAGACGACCCGGTCGAGCTGGTGGCCGAAGACCAGGTGCAGCGCCAGGAACAGCGCCCCGGCGAACGTGTTGAGCAGGCTCCAGGTGTGGTCGACGACGAAGAGGAAGATCCCCTTCGGGTCGGCGCCGTACGTGCCGGCCGAGGCGGACGCCCAGCCGAACGGCGCGCCGAGGAGCAGTCCGACGACCGCGCCGACCAGCAGGCCGACGGTGCCGGCGGCGAGTTGCCCGAGTACGGCGCCGAAGACTACCTGGACGGCGGCGCTGAGGATGCCGAAGATCATGGGGTCACCTCTCTCAGACCCAGGAGCGGACGAAGCGGGGCTCGTGCCCCTGGGCGAGCTGGGTCGGCGACGCCTGCGTCGCCTGCCGGTTGCCCGGGGGGAGCTGGTTGACGCCGAGCGCGGCGGAGAAGATCACCAGCCCGTTGAAGAACGCGATGACCCACTTCTCCGGGCCGGCGTCGGTGGCGAACGCGGCGGTCAGGTACGACAGCAGGAGCGCGAAGCCCAGCGCGATCCACTTGCGCGCCTTGTCGCCGCTCGGGCCGATCAGCCCGCCGATGACGTTGGTGGCGAGCAGGGTGGCGGCGCTGGCGCCGGTGAGGCTGCCCAGGGCGGCCCAGGTGAAGAGATCGTTCACGGCGATCCCCCTCTTTCCACTGTGCGGTGGTGCGGTCGGGGTGGATGGTGCGGCGGCGTCCGGGGCGTACCCCGGGGTCCGCCCGGTGTGTGGTGGGCCGCCGGCGCGGGCGCCGTCGGTGGTCGGAGGGTCCGGCTGGGCTCAGGCCGGCGGACCGGCGGGCGGTGCGGGCGCGGCCGGCGCGCCGGGTGCGGGCGGAGCGCCGGTGCCGGCCGGGGCCGGACCGGTGGGCGTCGCCGCGGGTGGAGCGGCTCCGCGGGAACGCCGCCGCAACAGCAGCACCACCGCGACGGCGACGACCAGCAGCAGGACGACCACGCCGGCGACGACCGGCAGCCAGGGGAAGGAACCATTCCCGGTCACCACCGCGGCCGGGCTGGTGGCGGGCGGCGGGGGCGCCTGGGCGACGGCACGCAACTCGGCCGGCTTCGGCTGGTTGGCGACCACCTTCCAGCTGACCGAACGCCCGTTGATCGTGCCGTTGGTGTCGAGCACCCGGCCGGGGAACGTCACCGAGATCTCGAACTCCATCAAGGTCATGAACGCCTGCTGCTGGCGCGGATCCTGCTGGCCGAACTTGCCGCCGTATTTCTTCGGGTCCAGCGGGAGCGAGAAGCGATAGAGATCTTCGTCCCGAACAAGATTCACGCTTTCGCTCGTGAATTGCGCCAGTGGCGTTTTCCGGTACGTGATCTGAATGCCGTACGAGGTGGCGTCCTCGTACCGGGTCTCCGCCCCGGGCGGAAGTGAGGGAATGTTCGGCCGCAGTTCGGCGAACGCCACCGCCGGGTCCGGGTTCCGCTGCTTGAGCACGGACTTCGGCGCGGTGAGCAGGAGCTGACCGGAGACGGTGTCGTCGTCGTTCACGGTCAGCCCGAGGTTGAGCTGCATGCAGCCGCTCAATATCGCCACGAGGGCGAGACACACCGCGAGGCCGAATGCCCGGCTGCGGCGGAGTCTCGTATTCATGCGGCAAGTGTGAGCGCCCGCGCCGGGCGCGACAGTCAGCGATCAGCCGCCTTCGTGTCGCCGATCTTACCGGCCGTCTCTCCCATTCGGCCGACCCGCGGAAACCGCCGCGCTCGATATTCTGGAGTTTTGTGCCCGAGCCTTTTCACCGGGTGTCCGCCGGCACGATCCGGAACACCGGAACACCGGCGGCGACCCGGGCGAAGTCGGCGAGCGGGGCGTGCCGGTCCACCGGCACGTGCGCCCGGGCGCCAGGGGCGAGCGCCAGGTGCCGGCGCAGGACCGGTGGCCGCTGCGCCACCGGCACCTCGACCAGCCGGACCGGCTCGCGGCCGCGACGGCGCAGCACGACCCGCCCGCCCGCGGCGCGCACGTTCGCCACCCAGTTGGCCCGATCGCCCAGCATCGACACGACGTACCGCTCGCCGTCGAGGTCGGCGACCACGATCGGCACCGAGACGGTCCGGCCGGTGCGGCGGCCCGGCACCTCCATCGTCACCCAGTGCCGCGGGGCGAAGCCGGCGCCGTACTGCCAGGCCGACAGCGCGTTCATCATCCGGGCCAGCCGGTTCGGCCGGCCGCCCCGGTACATCCATCTGGTGGGTCGCCACCGCCGCATCGGAAACTCCCTTCCCCGCCCTCCATTAGCGGACGGCGCTAGGGAGACGGCCAGGGCCGGCCGGCCCGGACGGGACCGGGCCGAGTGGCCGGTCAGGCGCTCTCCCGGGTGACCAGCGTCGACGGGAACGCGGTGCTCGGGGCGGCCGGCGCGCGCGTCAGCACGGCCGTGGCCGCGGCGGCGGCGATCCGGTCGACCGGGTGGGTCGCGGTGGTCAGCGGCGGGCTGCTGATCGCCGCGTACGGCAGGTCGTCGAACCCGGCCACCGCCACGTCGTGCGGCACCCGCACGCCGCGCCCGCGCAGCGCCGCGATCACGCCGAAGGCGGTGGCGTCGCTGGCCGCGTAGACCGCGTCGGCGTCCGGCCACCGGCGCAGCGCCTCCAGCGCGGCCCGGCCGCCCTGTGCCGTGGTGAAGTCGCCGGTGACCAGCCGCTCCGGCGACCCCGACTCCCGCATCAGCTCCCGGTACGTGGTGACCGACCGCTCGGCGCAGCTCAGCCAGCGCGGACCGGTGACCATGACGATGCGGCGCCGGCCGGTGGCGTACAGGTGACGCAGCACCTCGCCCGCGCCGCCGGCGTTGTCGACGTCGAACGACGGCACCGTCGGCGAGCCCTGGCCGATCGAGACGACGCGACCGCGCAGCCTCGGCGGCACCGCGTCCAGCGCCGCCTGGGTCGTGTTGACCAGGATCACGCCGCACACGCCCCGGTCCGCGCCGAGCCGGGCCAGCCCCGACGGGTCTGCCAGCGGCAGCCACTCCAGCGCCACGCCGACGCCGTGCGGCGCGCACACCCGCGACGCCGCGCTCACCACCCGGTGCACGTACGGGTCGTCCAGCACGGTGTCGTCGCGGCCCACCACCGCCACCACCAGGCGTACCCCGGCCCCGCGCACCAGCGCCCGGGCCGCGAGGTCCGGTACGTAGTCGAGGCGCTCGGCGGCGGCCCGCACCCGGGCACGGGCGTCCACCGAGGTGAACCCGTAGCCGCCGAGCACCCGGGAGGCGGTGGCCCGGGACACCCCGGCGTCGCGGGCCACGTCGTCGAGCGTGGCGGGACGTGCGGTCGGCGTACCCATGCCCGCATCATGCCTGCTCCGGCGCGGATGGGCGAAGCCATAACGGCGCTTGTGGTGGAAGCGCTCTCAGGTGTGCGATTGTCGTCGGGATCAGACGGGGGAAGGGATCACCACACCGTGAGCAGCACCATCGACGCACCGGCCGGGAAGCGGCCACCGGCGCCCCGGGCGGTGCTGACCGCCCGCAACGGCGTCGCCGTCGTCTTCGCCCTCAACGGGCTCGCGGTGGCGAGCTGGTTCTCCCGCGTCCCGGCGGCCCGCGAGGCGCTCGACCTCAGCCCGAGCCGGCTCGGGCTGCTGCTGCTCTGCGTGTCGGCGGGCTCGCTGCTGGCCATGCCGACCGCCGGTTTGGTCACCCAGCGGCTCGGGCCCGCGCGCACGGTGGCCGTGTCGGTGGTGCTCGTCTCGCTCGGCCTGACCGGCGCCGGTCTCGCCGCCAGCCTGGCCGGATCGGTCGTCGGCGTCGGGTTCGGGCTCGCCGCGTTCGGCTTCGGCTCCGGCATGTGCGACGTGGCGATGAACGTCGAGGGTGCCGCGGTGGAGAAGCGCCTCGGCTACACCATCCTGCCCCGGTTCCACGCCGCCTGGAGTCTCGGCTCGGTGGCCGGGGCCGGGCTCGGCGCCGGCGCCGCCCGGCTGGACGTACCCGTCGGGGCGCACCTGCCGGTCCTGTCCGTGCTGGTCCTGGCCGGCACGCTGGTCGGCGCCCGGGCGTTCCTCGCCGCACCGGCCGAGGGGGCCGGCGACGGGGAGCCGGCGGCCCGGCGGCGGGCGCTGCTGGCCGCGTGGCGCGAGCCCCGCACCCTGCTGATCGGGTTGCTCGTGCTGGTCATGGCGTTCACCGAGGGCAGCGCCAACGACTGGCTCGCGGTGGCGTTCGTGGACGGGTACGGGGTCGACGAGGCCGTCGGAGCCGCAGTGTTCGGCGTGTTCGTGGTGGGCATGACGCTCGGCCGCACCGTCGGCACCGTCGCCATCGACAGGTGGGGGCGGGTGCCGGTGCTGTACGCGACCATCGCGACGGCGTCGGCCGGTGCCGCGCTCGCCGTGCTGGCCGGGTCCGGCCCGCTCGCCGTGGCCGGCGTCGCGCTGTGGGGACTCGGCGCGTCGCTCGGCTTCCCGGTCGGGATGAGCGCCGCCGCCGACGACGAGGACCGGGCCGCGGCCCGGGTGAGCGTGGTGGCCGTGATCGGCTACACCGCCTTCCTCGCCGGGCCGCCGCTGCTCGGCTTCCTCGGCGACCACTTCGGCGTGCTGTCCGCGCTCGGCGTGGTGCCGCTGCTCCTGCTGCCCACGCTCGCGCTGGTGCCGGTGCTGCGTGAGCGTCCCGCCGCGCCGGACGCGCAGGCCGGCACCCCGGCGGCGAAGGTCGGCTGAGCCGGTCCAGCCGACTCCCACCGCGCTCCCAGCCGCCTGCCAGGCGGGCGTGCTGCACTGGAGCGAACGCGAGGAGAGGAGGCGGGCATGGGCTGGTTCAGCCGCCGGGCCGCCGACCCGACGACGCCCACGAAGCTC
This sequence comes from Micromonospora sp. WMMD1274, assembly GCF_049179035.1. NCBI lineage: Bacteria > Bacillati > Actinomycetota > Actinomycetes > Micromonosporales > Micromonosporaceae > Micromonospora > Micromonospora sp. WMMD1274. The sequence goes on along the minus strand of NZ_JBMHMG010000001.1, from coordinate 7,128,898 downwards.
GACCGCGAGGCGACCAAGGAGGACCTGGCGCAGCTGGAGGCGTTCGTCACCAGCCGGCGCGGGGTCGAGTTCTACCTGGAACCGGAGACCACCGCCACCGACACCACAGTCGTCGCCATCGCGCACGACGGCGAGTGGATCCGCCGCCGTACCGGCTCGCCCCGGGTCGCCGGCAGGATCGCCCAGAAGCACGCGGTGCCGCTGTACGAGGCGGCCCGTACCGGCTATCCGGAGCGGATGCGGGCGTGGAACCGGGCCCACCCGGAGCGCCGGGCCCGCTGACCGGTGCCGGTCAGCCGGTCAGCGCGGTGACGACCGCGTAGCCCAGGAACGCCGCGCCGAGCCCCGCGACCACACTGAGCGCCACATTCGCGTACGCGAGGCGGCGCTCGCCGGTGCGGGCCAGGCGCAACGTCTCGTAGCTGAGCGTGGACCAGGTGGTCAGCGCGCCGCAGAAGCCGGTGCCGACCAGCGCGGTCACGGCCGGGCCGACGGGCGCCGCGAGCAGCCCGCCGAGCAGCACCGACCCGGCCATGTTGACGGTGAGCGTGCCCCACGGGAACGGCGAGCCGTGCCGGGCCTGCACCGCCCGGTCGGTCAGGTAGCGCAGCGGGGCGCCGATCGCGGCGCCGAGCGCGATCAGCAGGACCGTCATCGGTCCGCCCCGTGCCGGGCGCGCAGCAGCGCGACGGTCACCGCCGGCTCCCGTCCCGGGCGGCCAGCAGCCGGGCGGTCACCGCGTCCCCGGCCGCGACCCCCGCCAGCGCGGCGAGCACCGTCGCGGCCAGGTAGGCGCCCGCCGTACCGGCCGCGCCGTCGGTCAGCAGCCGCTGCGCGTCGACCGCGTACGCGGAGAACGTGGTGAACCCGCCGAGCACGCCGACGCCGAGGAACGGCCGGGTCAGCGGGTGGGCCGGGTGGGTGGCGAGCACCGCCATCAGCACGCCGATGAGCAGGCAGCCGGTGACGTTGACGGCGAACGTGGCCCAGGGGAAGCCGCCGGGCTGGTGCGGCACGGCGGCCTGGGCGCCGGCCCGGGCCAGCGCGCCGAGCACGCCGCCGGCGGCGATCACGCCGAGCACCGCCGCCGGGTGCGCGGGCAGTTCCGTCCGGTCCGCCGGTACGCGCAGGTCGACGTCCGGATCGACGCGGGGATCGGACACGGCACCTCCCACCAGGACTCGTCACTGGCAGGGACCGTTGGCGACGTCGCGGTTCTCCCGGCACCCGCCGGAACGGCGGGCCCCACCGCCACCGAGAGCATAACCCCGCCCCGCCCCGCCCCGCCCCCGCCCGCTCCCGCCCTCGTCGATCTTGCAGGTTCGGCCCCGGCATACCGGACATCCGCGGCACCCGAGGGGCGGCAAGTGCAAGATCGCGGGGGAGAGGAGGGGAGAGGAGGGGAGGAGGGAGGGGCGGGCGTACGGTGGGCGGCAGCGCCCGGCGCGGCGGCGTCCGGGGCCCCTCGTGCCAGGAGGTCACCGTGGAGGAGCGCACGCCCCGTCGCGACGAGCTGGATCCCGTCGAGCGGATCGGCGTCGACGAGCTGCGCGCGCTGCAACTGGACCGGCTGCGGCACTCGCTGCGGCACGCGTACGACAACGTGCCCCACTACCGGCGCGCGTTCGACGACGCCGGCGCGCACCCGGACGACCTGCGTGAACTGGCCGGCCTGGCCCGCTTCCCGTTCACCACCAAGGCGGAGCTGCGGGAGAACTACCCGTTCGGCATGTTCGCGGTGCCCCGCGAGCGGGTCGCCCGGCTGCACGCCTCCTCCGGCACCACCGGCCGTCCCACTGTGGTCGGCTACACCCGCGCCGACCTGGACACCTGGGCGAAGCTGATGGCCCGCTCGATCCGGGCCGCCGGGGGCCGCCGCGGCGACCGGGTGCACGTCGCGTACGGCTACGGGCTGTTCACCGGCGGCCTCGGCGCCCACTACGGCGCGGAGGAGCTGGGCTGCACGGTCGTCCCGGTCTCCGGCGGCATGACCGAGCGCCAGGTGATGCTGATCCGCGACCTCGAACCGGAGGTCGTCATGGTGACGCCGAGCTACATGCTCGCCATCGTCGACGAGATGGAACGTCAGGGCGTCGACCCGCGCGCCACCTCGCTGCGGGTGGGGATCTTCGGCGCCGAGCCGTGGACCGAGGACATGCGCCGCGAGCTGGAGCAGCGCCTGGACATGCACGCGCTCGACATCTACGGCCTGTCCGAGGTGATGGGGCCGGGTGTGGCGGTCGAGTGCGTGGAGACCAAGGACGGCCTGCACCTCTGGGAGGACCACTTCTATCCGGAGATCATCGACCCGGTCACCGGGGAGGTGCTGCCCGACGGGGAGCGGGGTGAGCTGGTGCTGACCTCGCTGACCAAGGAGGCCATGCCGGTGGTCCGCTACCGCACCCGCGACCTGACCCGGCTGCTGCCCGGCACCGCCCGCCCGATGCGGCGGATCGAGAAGATCACCGGGCGTACCGACGACATGATGATCGTCCGGGGGGTGAACGTCTTCCCGACCCAGATCGAGGAGCTGATCCTGCGTACCCCGGCCCTGTCGCCGCACTTCCAGTGCGTGCTCGGCCGGCGGGGCCGGCTCGACACGCTCACCGTCCACGTGGAGCGGCGCGCGGGTGCCGCCGCGGACGAGGCCGAGCGGGCCGGCGCGACGCTGGTCGAGCAGGTCAAGAACACGATCGGGGTGTCCGTGGCGGTACGGGTGATCGAGCCGGACGGGGTGGAACGCTCGATGGGCAAGATGCGCCGCATCGTCGACCAGCGGCGGGAGTCCTGACATGGCCGGTGACGGCGGCCGCACCGCGGCGCACGACATGTTCGACGCCGACGTGGCGTCCAAGGGGCTCGGCATCGAACTCGTCTCGGCCGGCGACGGTGCGGCGGTGGCCCGGATGCGGGTCACCCCGGCGATGCTCAACGGGCACGCGATCGGGCACGGCGGCTTCGTGTTCCTGCTCGCCGACACCGCGTTCGCGCTGGCCTGCAACAGCCACGGTCCGGCCACCGTGGCGGCCGGCGGCGAGATCAGCTTCCTGCGCCCGGTACGCGAGGGCGACCTGCTGGAGGCGTACGCCACCGAGCGGGTCCGGCACGGCCGCAGCGGCATCTACGACGTGACGGTGCGGCGGGGCGACGAGGTGGTGGCCGAGTTCCGCGGCCGCAGCCGCACCATCGCCCGCGACCAGCCGACGGACCCGCAGGCCGCCGCGCCGGCCCGCTGAGACGCGCGACCGGCCAGCCGGGCTCGCCGACAAGCGCGACCAGCCGACCCGGCCCGCCGACACGCGCTGTCGGATGACGTCCCGGGCCGGAGTGGCCCCGTGCCCGCTCCGACCCGGACGTCATGCCGCCAGCCCGAGCGCGTGCCCTCCGGGCTCGGTTCTTCGCCGGTTCCGGCCCACCCGCCCGGGCGGACCGGTCCGCCGTTCCCGCCATGCCGTGACCACAGGTGACGGCCCGGTCCGCTGCCCGGGCCACGCCGCGACTGTGGACGACGGCCCGGTCCGCTGCCCGGGCCACACCGTGACACCCGGGATGATCCGTGTCGCGGCGGCCGCCGGTCCGGCACGCACCGGCTGTCCGGGCACCGCCCGGAGCGCGCCGGCCTGGTTCGGCTGCCCGGGCACCGGGTGGAGCACGTCGGAACGATCGAGCCGGTCCGGCGGGACGGGCGCCGGTCGGGCCCCTCCACCCGACCGGCGCGACCGTCCCGCCCCGAGCGGGCAAACCTCCCGCTCGCCGGCGCCCCGGGACGGGACGCCGGTTCCCGCTCCCGGCACACGGCCGGCAGCGGTGTCCTTCGCGGCGCGCAGTCGGCGGGCGAAGTCCGCGCGTACCGCACGGGACAGCCGCAGCGCGGCCACCCGCGCCACCAGCGCGTCGATCGCCCAGCCGCCGGCCGTGACCGGGCGTACCAGCCCCGCCGCGGCCAGCGCCCGCAGCACCGGCTCGGCCCGGCCGGCGGGCCAGCCGAGCATCGCCTCCACCACGGCGGCCACGACCGGGCCGCCCCGGGCGGCACCGGCCAGCAGGACCGCACGGTGCGTACCGTCGAGCCGGTCCAGCCGAGCGTCCACCAGGCGGCGCGCGACGGCGGGTACGCCACCCGGCCCGCCGGCCGGATCCGCCGACGCGTACGCGGTCGCGACCGCCGGACTGCCGCCGGCCAGCGGAAGCAGCCGCGCGGCGAGCGCGGCCGGCCGCCCGGCGCGGTCGAGCAGGTGCCGCAGCAGCCGCCCGGTGTCCAGCGGGCCCAGCGGCTCCACCGGGATCCGCCGCGCCGGTGCGGGCAACGGGTCGGCCGAGCCGGAGCCGCACGTGGTGACCACCGCCAGCGGCAGTTCCCGCTCGGCCGCCGCCACGTGGAGCTGGTGCAGGAACCGGCGCAGCGCCGGGGCGGCCCGGTCCAGGTCGTCCACCGCGACCACCACCGGCGCGTCGGCGGCCAGGCCGAGCAGCACCTCGCGGCAGGCGACCACGGCGCGGGCCGCCACCGTGTCGTCGTCCGGCGCGGCGAGGAACGCGGCGAGCACGCCGCCCGGCCCGCCGGCGACAGTCCCGTCCGGCCGGGGACGGACCAGGTCGGCCAGCGGGGCCAGCTCCCCGCACGGGTACGGCGGGCAGGCCGTCACCCGGCGGCGCACCGGCACGCCGTCCACGTGCGACACCGCCCGGGTCACCTCGTGCAGCAGCCGGCTGCGGCCGCTGCCCGGCGGGCCGACCAGTGAGATCCACCGGGGACGCCGCTCGCGCAGCGCCCGGGTCACCTCGTCGGCCGCGCCGGCCAGCTCGCGGCGGCGGCCCACGAGCGGGACGCGGTGCCGGGCCGGCCTGCTCCCGGCCGCCCCGGTCACCCGCCACACGTCCAGCGGGAGCGCCTTGCCGGCGAGCGTCAGGGTGGCGAGTGGACGCTGTTCGACCAGCCCGGCCACCGCGCTGCGGGTCTCCGGGCAGACCACCACCCCGCCCGGCGGCGCGTGTTCCTGGAGGCGGGCCGCCGTGGTGATCACCGCGCCGCTGGCCGCGCCGTGGCCGCCGTCGCGGACCCCGGCCAGGTCGAGCAGCACCTCACCGGTCGCCACGCCGACCCGCACGCGCAGCCGGACGCCGCCCGGGCGCCGCCGCTCCAGCGCGGCCTGGATGTCCAGCCCGGCCCGCACCGCCCGGTACGCGTCGAGACCGTCCGAACCGGACGCGCCGAACAGCGCCATGACCGCGTCGCCGACGTACTTCTCCACCACGCCCCGCCAGCGGCGCAGCACCGAGGCGACGGTGCCGAAGTAGGCGCGCTGCAACGCGCGTACGTCCTCCGGGTCGAGCCGCTCGACCAGCCGGGTGGAGCCGACGATGTCGACGAAGAGGACGGTCACGGTACGTCGTTCCTCGGGCACGGGCCGGCACGCCGCGATGACGGCTTTCCGACTCCCTGCGGGCGTGGTGATCAACATCGCACCCACCCTTTCCCGATCGTGGTGCCCGACGACCTCAGCAGACTTTCACCACCGGGTTCTCGGGGGATCTGTAGGACGACGTATGTCGGGCACCCGCAACCATTAGTCGTGTAGTCGACGCGAGAGGTACCGGTCCGGCCCCGAGGCCGTAGAACGGTGCGGGGACCTGTGACTAGGCTGCGTCCCATGGCCAGCGACGTGGACACGGCACCTCTCGTCGGCCGTACCGGGACCATGGCGACGCTGCGGTCGGCGCTCTACGACGACCTGCGGCCCGGGCAGACCGGCGCGGTGTTCCTCACCGGAGAGAGCGGGGTGGGCAAGACCCGCCTGCTGACCGAGGTCGGCGAGCAGCTGCGGCAGACCGGCGCCCTGGTGCTCACCGGCACCTGCCTCGACATCGGAGACGCCTCGCCGCTGCACCCGGTACGGCAGGCGTTGCGCCGGCTCGACGCCGAGCAGGCGCAGGCGCGCACCACGTCGGCGATCCGCGGCGTGTTGCAGGTCTTCGACGAGGAGACCCCCGGCCCGGACGGCGCGGGCGCGCTGCTGGAACGCGTCGCCCAGGGCCTGCACGTGGTGGCGGGCGGACGGCCGCTGGTGCTCGTCCTCGACGATCTGCAGTGGGTCGACCGCAGCACCCGGCAGCTCCTGCTCTACCTGCTGGCCGGGCTCGGTGACCTCCAGCTCTCCGTGCTGGCCGCGATCCGGGCCGAGTCGCTGCGCGGCGCGCACCCGCTGCGCCGGGTGCTCACCGAGCTGCGCCGGCTGCGCTCGGTGCGGGTGATCGACCTGATGCCGCTGGACCGGTCCGCCACCGACGAACTGGCCACCGCCGTGGTCGGCGCGCCGCTGCCGCCGGACGCCGCCGACCAGCTCTGGCAGCGCAGCGGCGGCAACCCGTTCGTGGTGGAGGAACTGGCCCGCGACCGGCGCGACGGCCGCGACGGCCTCTCCGACACGCTGCGCGAGGTGTTCCTCGACCGGGTCGACGCGCTGCCCCAGCCGGCGCACGCCGTGGTGCACGCGGTGGCGGTGGGCGTCGAGCCGGTCGAGCACTGGCTGCTGGCCCAGGTGGTGCGGCTACCCGAGGAGGAGCTGCTCGACGCGGTCCGCGAGGCGGTCGCGCACCGCCTTCTGGTCGGCGCCGACGACGGCTACCGGCTGCGGCACCGGCTGGTCGCCGAGGTCCTGGCCCACGAGCTGCTGCCCGCCGAGCGGGCCGCGCTGCACCGCCGCTACGCCGAGGCGCTCACCGCCGTACCGGCCGAGCTGCACCAGGCCCGGCTGGCCCACCACTGGCGGCACGCGGGCGAGCCGGCCCGGGCGCTGCCCGCCGCGATGGCCGCCGCCCGCGAGGCGGAACGGCTGCACGGGTACGCCGAGGCGCACCGCCACTGGTCCGCGGCGCTGACCCTGGCCACCGAACCGGCCGCCGTCCTGCCCGACGGGGCGCGGCCCGAGCCGGTCGAGGTGGACCGGGCCGAGCTGCTCAGCCACGCCGCCGAGGCCGCGCACCACAGCGGTGAGCACGCCCGCGCCCTCACGCTGCTGGAGGAGCTGGCCGACGACCCGTCCGGCGCGCCGGTCTGCGCGCTGCACATCCGCCGGGCCCGCTACCTGGCCGCGGCCGGCCGGTCGGCCCCCGCCGAGCAGGAGTACCGGCGGGTGCTGGACTCGCCCGACTGCACGCCGCAGGAGCGGTGCACCGCCGCCGCCCGGCTGGCCGAGCTGCTGCTGCACCTGGGCCGCTACGCCGAGGCCGGCGACCAGGCCCGGGAGGCCCTGGCGCTCGCCGCCGACGTGCCCGGCACCACCTCCGAGGTGGTGATGGCCAGCGCCGCGCTCGGGTTCAGCGAGGCGTTCCTGGAGGATCCGGCCGCCGGACTGGCGGTGATGCGCCAGGCGCTGGACACCGCCGAGCGGTCCGGCCGGCCGGAGGACGTGGCCTGCGCGTACCTGCACCTGGCCGAGCTGCTCACCGGGCCGCTGAACATCCTCGAGGAGGGTGTGGTGGTGGCCCGCCGGGGCGCCGACCGGGTCGCCGAGCTGGGGCTCGGCCGCACCTGGGAGACCCGGCTGCTGGCGGTGGCGACGAACGGGCTGTTCCGGGTGGGGCAGTGGGCCGAGGCGGAGAAGGTCGTCGCCGCCGCGCTGCGGCACCGCCCGTCCGGGGCCGACGCGGTCGAGCTGCTGCTCGCCCGGTGCCGGCTCTCCGTCGGGTACGGCGACGTCGAGGCGTCCGACCGCGACCTGGAGGCGGTCGCGACGGTGCTGGCTGGTGGCGGCGCCCGGCACGTGCTGCCGATGCTCATCCTGCGCGCCGGCCTGGCCATGTGGCAGGGCCGGCACGACCTGGCCCGGCAGGCGGTGCAGCGGGGCCTGACCGAGAGCCGCTCCGACGACGTGATCGTGCTGGCCACGCTGGCCTGGCACGGGCTGCGCGCGGAGGCCGAGGCGGCGGCCAGCCGCACGATCGAGGTGGACCCGAACGCGGTACGCCGGCTGCGCGAGGTGGTCGACCGGGTGACCGGCAAGAGCGCCAAGGCGGGCGCGCCGGTGCGGTACGTCGCCGAGGGGTTCCTCGCGCTCTGCGACGCCGAGCTGAGCCGGCTCGACGACGGCCGCGGCGACCCGGCGCTGTGGGAGCGCTCCGCGCTCGAGTGGGACCGGCGCAACCACCCCTACCCGGCCGCGTACTCGCGGTTGCGGCAGGCCGAGGCGCTGCTGGCCCGCCGCAGCCGGGTGGCCACCGCGGGCAAGCTGCTGCACCGGGCGTACGCGATGGCCCAGTCGCTCGGCGCAGTGCCGCTGACCGCGGAGATCCGTACCATCGCCTCGCGGGCCCGGGTGACCCTGGACGCCGCACCGGACCCCGCGCCGGTGCCCCGGCAGCGGGCGGCGGCGCCCGCCGGGCCGGCGGTGGACGAGCTGGCGACGCTCACCGCGCGGGAGCGGGAGGTGCTCGCCGCGGTCGCGGAGGGGCTGACCAACCGGGAGATCGGCCAGCGGCTGTTCATCAGCGAGCGGACCATCGGCGTCCACGTATCGCACATCTTCGACAAGCTCCAGGTCCGCACGCGCGTGCAGGCCAGCGCCATCTTCCTGCGCAACGGCGCGGAGTAGGCGTACGCCGGCAATACGTCGTTCGACGGATCCGCGGTGTGGACGGCGGCTGGCAGGCTGTCCCGCGGAACAGGGGTGGTGGCGTCGTGGGGGCGCCGGCCGTTGTGGAGGAGAGATGACCGAACCGGTCTGGGGGCCTGTGCACCAGGACATCGCCGGGTTGCTGGCCGACCACCCCGCCGACGTGCCGGCGGTCGTGGACCATCTGACCAAGCTGCAGGATCTGCTGGTCCGGCTGCCGCCGCTGGAGGAGAGCTGCCCGCTCGCCGACTTCAACAAGCTCTACCTGGTCATCACCAGCACCGTGCTCGACGGCCTGTACGACGACCGGTTCTGCGACCCGGCGTTCCTGGCCCGGCTGGACGTGGAGTTCGCGGCCCGCTACTTCGAGGCGCTGCGGTTCTGGACCGACTCCAGCCCGAGCACCCCGAAGGCGTGGTCGTGCCTGTTCAAGCGGATGCGCGGGCCGGACGCCCGGCCGCTGCCGTCGGCCGCCGCGGGCGTCAACGCGCACATCAACTACGACCTGCCGTTCGCGCTGGTGACCACGTTCGACAGCCTGGAGTCCGAGCCGATCGACGGCAGCGACCAGCACCGCGACTACCTGGAGATCAACAAGATCTTCGCCGAGCGGATCCCGGAGCTGCGCCGCGGCTACCTGGACAACTGGCAACTCATGATCGACATGGTCAACGGCGACATCGACGACTGGTACCAGGGCGAACTGGTGGAGTACACCCGGAACGTGGCCTGGCGCAACGCGCAGAAGATCTGGCGCTGCCGGCACGACCCGGACGCCCGCGAGTGTGAGCGGACGCGGCTGGACGACAACGCCGCGCTGCTCGGCCGGCTGCTGCTGTCACCCCTCGGGGCGTTCCTGCAGTAGCCGGGACGGGGGGTTCCCGCGTCCCGCGCTCCGGGCGCGGGACGCGGGAACGCCGCCCGCGGGTGTCGCGCCCGCCGCACCGGGTACGTCGTCGCCGTGCCGCGAGACGAACCGGCCGGCCCCGGGGCGCTCCCGCCGGGCCCGGTCCGCCGCTTCCCGTTCCGCTTCGACCCGGCGTTCCGGCTGCCGCTGGCGCTGCTCGGCGTACGGCCCGCCACGGCCTGGCTGGACTGGGGTCCGGACGCGCTCGTCGTCCGGTTCGGTCCGTGGCTGCTGCGCACCACGCCGGACAACGTGACCGGGGCCGAGCTGAGCGGGCCGTACCGCTGGTGGCGGGCGATCGGCCCGCACCTGTCGGCGGCCGACGGCGGGGTGAGCTTCGGCGCCAGCGTGGCCGGCGGCGTCTGCCTGCGCTTCGCCGAACCGGTTCCGGCGCTGGTGCCCGGCCCGTGGCTGCGGCATCCTGCGGTCACCGTGACAGTGGCCGACCCGGCGGCGGTGCGCGACGCGCTCGCCCGCGGACCGGATCTTTGACCGGTTCGGCCGGGCCGCGCCCGGGACAACCCCTACCGTCTTCATAGGGACGAAGGGGAGCAGATGGGGCAGGCGGGGGACGCGGAGCAGCCCAGGCGTACGCGGGAGCGGCGCCGGGAGGCGCACGCGGCCGCGGCGGCCCGGGCCGGCCGGCACGGCGAGCACGCCGAGCGGTCCGGCCGCGCCGTGCCGGAGCTGCCGGAACGGGTGGCGGCCCCGACGCGGCCGGCGGCGCCGGCGGGCCGGCTGCACCGGTGGTTGTTCGCGCACCGGGTCGAGCCGGTCGGCCCGGAGGTCCGCGAGCACCAGACCCGGTCCCACCCGTGGTGGCAGGTGATGTGCCTGACCGGCGTCGACTACTTCTCCACGCTGTCCTACCTGCCCGGGATCGCCGCCGTGGCGGCCGGCGCGCTCAGCCCGCTGGCCACGCTGCTGATCGTGGCGCTGACGCTGCTCGGGATGCTGCCGATGTACCGCCGGGTGGCCCGGGAGAGCCCGCACGGGCAGGGCTCGGTGGCCATGCTGGAGCGGCTGCTGCCGTTCTGGCGCGGCAAGGTCTTCGTGCTGGTGCTGCTCGGCTTCGTCGCCACCTCGTGGATCATCACGATCACGCTGTCCGCCGCCGACGCCAGCGTGCACCTGCTGGAGAACCCGGTGCTGCCCGGGTCGTTCCCGCACGGCGGCACCGCGGCGGTGCTGGTCACCGTGGCGCTGCTGCTCGTGCTCGGCGGCGTGTTCCTGCTCGGGTTCAGCGAGGCCGTGCAGGTCGCCATCCCGCTGGTGGCGGTGTTCCTCGCGTTGAACGCGGTGGTGGTGGTCGCCGGGGTGGCCGAGGTCGTCGCCGACCCGGGGCTGCTCGGCGACTGGACCGGCCGGCTGGCCGACGCCGGCGGGCCCGGAGACGTCCTGGCCACGAGCGTGCTGGCGTTCCCGCTGCTGGTGCTCGGCCTGTCCGGGTTCGAGACCGGGGTGAGCATGATGCCGCTGGTGCGGGGCGAGGGCGACGACCCGGAGCGGCGGCTGGACGCCCGGATCCGCAACACCCGCCGGCTGCTCACCGCCGCCGCGCTGATCATGTCGGTCTACCTGATCGCCACCACGTTCGTGACCACAGTGCTGATCCCGCCCGAGGCGTTCGACCCCGGCGGGCCGGCGAACGGCCGGGCGCTGGCGTTCCTCGCCCACGAGCACCTCGGCGAGGCGTTCGGCACCGTCTACGACATCAGCAGCGTGCTCATCCTCTGGTTCGCCGGCGCGTCGGCGATGGCCGGGCTGATCAACATCGTGCCCCGCTACCTGCCGTCGTACGGCATGGCGCCGGAGTGGGGGCGGGCGGTGCGCCCGGTGGTGCTGGTCTACACCGCGGTCAGCATCGCCATCACGATCGCCTTCTCCGCCGACGTGAACGCCCAGGCCGGCGCGTACGCCACCGGCATCCTCGCGATGATGGTCTCCGGCGCGATAGCGGTGACCATCGCGGCGCTGCGCGCCCGCAGCCGCGCCGCCGCGGCCGGCTTCGCGCTGCTCACCGCCGTGCTGCTGTACGCGCTGGTGGAGAACGTGGTGGAGAAGCCCGACGGCATCACCATCTCCGGGTTCTTCATCGCCGGGATCATCGCGGTGTCGCTGATCTCCCGGGTCACCCGGACCACCGAGCTGCGCGCCGAGCGGATCGAGTTCGACGAGGCGGCCCGCCGCTTCGTCGACGAGTCGGTCGCCCGGGACGGACGGTTGCACCTGATCGCCAACAAGCGGCAGCGCGGGTCGGTGAAGGAGTACCGGGTCAAGGAACGGGCGCAGCGGTCGATGAACCCGGTGCCGGGCGCCGCCGACGTGCTGTTCCTGGAGATCGACGTGAGCGACCCGTCCCAGTTCAGCCAGGTGCTGCGGGTGCACGGGGTGGAGTCCGGCGGATACCGGATCCTGCGCGCCAGCAGCCCGGCCGCGCCGAACGCGATAGCCGCGATCCTGCTGGCGCTGCGCGACGCCACCGGCGTACGCCCGCACTGCCACTTCGAGTGGTCGGAGGGGAACCCGATCGCGCACCTGCTGCGCTACCTCATCCTCGGCCGGGGCGACACCCCGCCCGTGGTGCGGGAGATCATCCGCAAGTCCGAGCCGGACCCGACCCGCCGCCCCGGCATCCACGTCGGCGGCTGAGGCCCGAGGGCCGGCCGGGCACGGGGACCGGCTGAGCGCGAGGGCCGGCCGGGCACGGGGGACTAGCCGAGGGCGCGGACCCGGGCGAGCAGGTCGCGGGCGCAGAAGTCCAGGAACCCGTCCGGGTCCGGCCCGGCGTTCTGCAGCACGATGTGGTCGAAGCCGGCCTCGACGTACGTGCGCGCCTTCTCCACGTGCGGCGTGGCGTCCGGGCCGACGGAGAACTGCTGCCGGATGTGGTGGTCCTCGACCCAGGCGGTGGCGGCGTCGAAGTTCACCGGGTTGGGCAGCTCGCTCATCACCTTCCAGCCTGTGATCGCCCAGCGGCTGGTCTCCTTCGCCGCGCGTACCGCCGACTCCTCGTCGGCGGCCCAGGCCATCGGCACCTCGGCGTAGCGCGGACCCCCGCCGCCGGCGTTGCGGTACTGGTCGACGATCGACGACTTCGGCTCGGTGGCGAACAGGCCGGTGCCCAGCTCGGCCGCCAGACCGGCCGACTCCCGGCCACTGGCGGCCACGGCGATCACCGGCGGCTGGTCGGGCAGGTCCCAGATGCGGGCGTCCTCCAGCTTCAGGTGCCGGCCGTCGTACGAGCGGTAGCCGCCCTGCCAGAGCAGCCGGATGATCTCCAACGCCTCGCGCAGCCGCTCGTGCCGCCCTCGGACACTGGGGAACCCCTGCCCGATGACGTGTTCGTTGAGCCGCTCGCCGGCGCCCACCCCGAGCGTGAACCGCCCGTCGGAGATCAGCGCCATGGTGGCGGCGGCCTGGGCGACGATCGCCGGGTGGTAGCGGACCGACGGGCAGGTGACGCCGGTGGCGAGGCCGAGGGTGGTGGTCCGGGCGGCGATCGCGCCGAGCGCGCTCCAGGTGAAGCAGGAGTGGCCCTGCACCTCCAGCCAGGGGTGGTAGTGGTCGCTCATCTCGACGAAGTCGAAGCCGGCCTCCTCGGCGCGTACCGCCTGCCGGATGAGTTCCTGGGGCCCGAACGCCTCCGAGGCGAGCTTGTAGCCGATCCGCATGCCCGGTTCTCCGTTCCGTCGTCGGCGAACCGCTGCCGTTCCCACCGTTTCCGCGGGCAAACCCCCCGAAACCCAGCCTCCTAGGACGCCGTAGAGGTGATGACGCACCGCGCCCGGGCACGGAACGGCCCGCGCTCGCCAGGCGGGCGCGGGCCGGGAGGGGAGTACGGGGGTGACGCCTACTTCGACGGCTCGGGGAGCTTGCAGTCCACCTTCGGGTTGGCGCCGATGTAGTTCAGCGGGCCGGCCACGATGGTGACCAGGATCGTGCCCGCCTCCGCGCAGTTGGTTTCGTCGTTGCCGTAGTAGCCGCGCTGACCCGCGGCGATGGCGCCGATGATGAGCCAGATGACGACCAGGACGCCGACTATCGAGGTGCCGCGCATCAGTTGCCTCCACTGGGGTTGTGGTGGATTCGAGGTGGAGGCCATGTACCCCGTGCGGGTGATCCGCCAAACGGCGCACCGGTGCCGGCACGGCCGATTCCGATTACGTCAGTGCGGTGGCATCGGCTCCTCGGGCGGGCGGCCACGGCTGCGGCGGTAGTCGGCGAACGCCACCCCGGCCAGCACCAGCATCGCCCCGGCCGAGGCGTAGACCGGCGGGAGGAACAACCCGGCCGGCGCGATCGTGAGCAGCGCCAGCACGCCGCCGGGCCGGGACCGCGAGACGCGGCTGAACACCTCGTACTCGAAGGCGCCCCGGCCGGTCAGGAACAGCGCCGGCCCGCCGAGGATCACCGCCAGCCAGGCCGGCGGCGTGTGGCCGGTCGGCTCCAGCAGGACCAGGTCGAAGCCCGCCGCGGTGGTCACCACCCCGGCCACCATCAGCAGATGGGTGTACGGCGCGGTGTTGAGGAACCGGCTCGGCTGGGCGGCCCGGGCGATGGCGTGCGGCAGCAGCTCACCGGACTTGTGCACGTAGACGCGCCAGAGCAGCAGCGTGGTGGCGAACGCGATGGCGAAGGCGGCCAGGTTCTCCACCTCGGAGTGGTGCAGGCTGAACACGGTGCCGGCGACCAGCACGGCGTCGCCGAGCGCGATGATGAAGAACTGCTGGTACCGCTCGGACAGGTGCTCGGCCGTCACGTTGCGCTGGGACTCCGGCACCGCGCCCAGGCCGGGGACCGGGTACGCCAGCCGGAACCCCAGGTAGTCGATGGCCAGGGCGCCGGCCCAGAACCACAGCCGGGCGGTGCCGTGTGCCGCCAGCGCGCCGACCAACCAGGGCACCGCCGACACGGCGAACCAGCTGAAGATGCGCAGTGCCCGGCGATTGCTCTCGGGATGTCGCCGTACGGCGGGCATGAGGAACAGCCCGCGTCCGAGATGGATCGCCACGTACGTCCCGCCGAACACCAGCCCGCGGGCGCCGAACGCCTCCGGGATGGCGGTGGTCATCAGCAGCGCGCCGAACATCACCGCCACGATCAGCAGCTTGATCTCGGTGCGCTGCGGATCGTAGATGTCGGTGACCAGCGTGGTGATCGCCCAGGTCCACCAGATCGCCATCAGCATGATCAACGACTCGGCGGCCCGCTCCCAGGTCACCGACCCGACCAGGTTGCGCGAGATCAACGCGAGCGCGACCACGTACACCAGGTCGAAGAAGAGTTCGAGCAGCGTCACCCGGCGCGGCGCCTCCGGATCGCGGACCGGCGGTCGCCGGCCGGCGGGCTCCGGCGCTGCGGTGGGCACGAGACGCTCCTGCGGGTGGCGGTACGCGCGGCGGGCCGTCCCGGCCCTTCACCGACGGTAGTCATGCCCGCCCGCACGCGGTCACTTTTCCGACATACCGGCCCGGGATGGCGATGGTGCGGGTGGGAGCGGCCGCCAGTTCGGGGTTGTGGCGGGGTCGGCGGGGTGCTGATGTCACCACTTCGGCGTACTGGCGGGGCGGGCCGCGAGGTCGGGGAGGTGGCGGGGTGGGGGAAAGGCAACGGGCCGGTGGCGACCATCGTCACCACCGGCCCGGAATGTGGAGGAGTGTCTACTCGGCGCCGGCCGGGAGCACCCGGTCGGCGTCGGCGGGGGCACCCGCCAGCACCTTGGCCTGCTGCGGCCAGGTGGCGAGGCCCGGCGCGGAGCGCAGGCCGGCGGCCTTCACGGTCTGCCGCAGCGCGGCCTCGTCCAGCTCGGCGAGCTGCCGGTAGGTGCGGATCCCGGCGTCCTGGAGGGCGGCGGCCAGCTTCGGCCCGATGCCCTGGATCCGCCGGAAGTCGTCCGCCGCGTCCCCGGCCGCGTCCGCAGCCACGTCGTTCTCGGCCGAGGCCCGCGGCGCGGGCACGACGGCCGGCGCGGCGACGGCGGGCTCGACGGGCTCGGTGGTCTCCACCGTCTCTGCGGTCTCGGCCGTCGCGGCGGCGTCGACCGGCTCGGCCGTCGCGGCGGCCCCGACCGGCTCGACCGTCTTGGCGGGCTCGGACGACTCGACCGACTCGACCGACCCGGCTGCCTCGACCGGCGAGGGCGCCGCCTCCGCGGCAGCCGAATCAGCAGACGACGTCGTCGCCGACACCGCCGGCTCGTCGGTGGGCGTCGACTGCGCCGGAACGGCGACGGGGGCGCGCTCCGGCTCCGCCGCGAAGGGCTCCGACTCGACGACGAGCGCCGGAGAAGCGGCCGGCTCGTCCACATCGGTGGAGGCCGGGGCGGCGGGCTCGTCCGCGGCGACCGACGCGGAGGACGACACCGGCTCGTCCGCCGGACGGTCCGCGGCGACCGGCTCGGCCTCGGCCACTGGCGCCGCAACCGGCTCGGCAGGGGACGACACCGGCTCGGCGGCGGCGGGCTCCGAAGCGACGGGCTCGGACTCGACGGGCTCGGACACGGCAGGGGACGACACCGGCTCGGCGACGACCGGCGACGCCTCCGGCTCGTCGGCGGCACGGGCGGCGGTGGCGACGGCCGGCTCGGTGGTCGCCGTCTCGGTGGGCGCGGGCTGCTCGGCCACCGTGGCGGTCGCCGGGGGCTCGTCGACCACCGCGACCGGGCGCGGCTCGTCGACGGTGGCGGTCACCGCGGGGGTGGTCTCCACCGTGGGCGTCGCCGGGGTGCCGGACCGGCGGCGGCCGACGACGAACCAGCCGACGCCGAATCCGATGAGCAGGGCCAGCATCACGAACAGCCACTGCCCGAAGCTCGACGGCATGGCCAACCTCCTTCTATGTACGTGCACGACGGTGGCGAAAGACTCGGGGCAGCTTCGCACACGCGCGCGGCGCACGACAGGCAGCCCGGGGCCGGGCCGCGGCGGTGGGACCGGCGGTGTCGGCCGGTGCCCGGGGGATGACCGAGCGTGTGCCGGAAGCCGGGATCGAGCGGCTTCGCGGGGCAGGGAGACGCCCCGGAACCTGGGTGCCGTGCGTGGTTCCGGGGCGTCCCGTCCGTCGCCCGTGGCCGGTCAGTGGATCCGGTCGGGCGCAGGCGCGTCGGCGGCGTCCCAGCTGTAGAAGCAGCCGGCCACCGCGTCGCGGGGGGAGTGCCAGGTCGGCAGGTACGGGGAGGTGTGCGCGGAGAGCCGCTTGTTCACCTGCTCGTAGAGCGGGTTGTCGCGCAGTTCCGCGGTCAGCCCGGGGGCGACGTCGACGGTCTCCATCAGATGGACGCACAGGTCGTGCAGGTAGTACAGCGACCGGTGCCGGACGCCGGTGAGGTGCGGAAGTTCGGTGGCGTCGGCCTCGGCGAAGATCTGCGCCACCCGTCCCTGTGCGCCCGGCACGATCCGGCTGACCACCAACAGTCGACTCATCGTGACCCCTCTCGCCGCCGTGGTGCTGGCCTCACCGTGCCGGTCGCGCTGTCACCTCGCCGTCACCGCGTACCCCGGGGCATTGATGGTGGTGGCGGCGGTGCGGTGGGGGCGCGCGGCGCCGGTTTGGCGGTCCGGTCCGTGCGGCGCCGCGGCGGCGGGTCCGGGCGGCTGGCCCGGCGGATCGGCGCGAGCGTCTCGTCGAGCAGCGCGGTCATCGCCGGGGACGGTTCCAGGCGCAGCTCGCGCAGGAGCAGATCGCGGTAGACGTAGAAGGAGTGGACCGCCTCGAACGCGTTGCCCTCGGCCAGGTGGATGCGGACCACCAGGCGGTGCGGGGTCTCCCGCAGCGGTTCGGCGGCCATCGCCTCCAGCGCGGCCTCCAGCGCCTCGCCGTGCCGCCCGGCGGTGAGGTGGTTGCCGGCGAGTTCCTCGAGCATGTGCAGGCGTAGCTGGCGCAGCCGTTCGCGTTCCAGCAGCACCCAGTCGTCGTACCAGCCGGGGAGCAGGTCGTGCCGGCCGGCGCCGGCGGCGCCGCGCGGGACGGCGCCCTCGCGGACCAGCGCCGCGGTCTCCACCAGGTCGTCCACGTCGAGGCGGACGGTGGGTCCGAGCCGGACGGTGTCGCCGTCGGTGCGCAGCGGGCAGCACGGGTCCTGCCGCAGCCGCCACAGCGCGGTCCGCAGCGACGACAGTGCCCGCTCCTCCGGCGTCTCCGGCCACAGCAGCCCGGCGAGGTGGCTGCGGGTCGCGGCCGGGCGCAGGCCGATCAGCGCGATGACGCGCTGCAAGCCCCGGGGTACGACCACCGGAGTGTCGTCGTGCAGCAGTTGGAAGCCGCCGAGCAGGTGCAGTGACACCCGTGGGGCGGGTTCGCCCGCCGTCGGCATTCTCGATCCACCCGCCACGGCGCACCCCCCAGCACCGGAACCCTCGTCCCGACCGTTTGCGTTGCCCGGACCGTCGCCCGCGACGCCGGTGTCGGAACGCCTCCGCCACGCTCGGGAACCTCCGCCGTGGCCGGGCTGACCGAGACGGAGAATATCAATGCCTGTTACTCTCAGTCAACGGTCGGTCGGCCACCTGACTGTCCGCTGCGGAGCCGTAACACGGCCGTGATCTGCGAATAAGTGTCGCCGAACCGGAAACCGGAAGGCGATCTTCGCATAGCTCACGCACAGCTTGCGTCAACGCAGCGTCACCATGTTTGTGCCGCGATGGGGCCCGGTTGACGCCCGGTAGACGCCGCCGGCGCGACCGTGTGGCAATCCGTGCGGCGCGACCGGTTCGCCGCGCACCGGGACGTGCAGGAGGCGCGAATGGACCGTTCGCTCATCGTCGCCAAGGTGGTGCCGACGGCCGAGGACCGGGTGGCCGAGATCTTCGCCGAGTCCGACGCGACCGAGCTGCCCGGCCTGGTCGGGGTCCGGCACCGCTCGCTGTACCGGCTGCACGACCTCTACGTCCATCTGCTGGAGACGGAGACGCCGGCGCAGGGCGCGGTGGAGGACAACCGCGGCCATCCGGAGTTCGTCCGGATCAGCGAGCGGCTGCGGCCGTACATCTCGCCGTACCTGCCGACCTGGCGATCGCCGCGCGACGCGATGGCGCACTGCTTCTACCGCTACGACGCGCCGGCCCACGACATCGCCGGGCGGCCACGGTGACCACGACCGCACCGCGCGACGAGCAGCTCTGGTCGAGGTGCGACGGGTGCGCGTCGCTGCTCTACCGCAAACGGCTGCGCCGCAACCTGGACGTCTGCCCGGAGTGCGGCTCGCACGCGAGGCTGGACGCGCCGGACCGGGTGGCGCAGCTGGCCGACCCGGACTCGTTCGTCCCGCTGCCCGACCGGGCGGTACGCGTCGACCCGATCGAGTTCGTCGACGAGCTGCCGTACCCGCACCGGCTCGGCGCGGCCCGCGCGGCGACCGGACTGGACGAGGCGGTGCTCTGCGGCACCGCCCGCCTGGGCGGGCACCCGGTCGCGCTGGCGGTGATGGACTTCCGCTTCCTCGGCGGCAGTCTCGGCTGCGCGGTCGGTGAGCTGATCACGCGGACCGCCGAGCGGGCGCTGGCCGACGGCATCCCGCTGGTGCTGGTGACCGCGTCCGGCGGCGCGCGGATGCAGGAGGGCGCGCTGTCGCTGATGCAGATGGCCACAGTCAGCCAGGCCCTCGCCGGGATGCGGGAGGCGGGCCTGCTCACGGTCAGCGTGGTCACCGATCCCACGTACGGCGGCGTGGCCGCCTCCTTCGCCACCAACACCGACCTGGTGCTGGCCGAGAGCGGCGCCCGGCTGGGTTTCGCCGGGCCCCGGGTGATCCGCCAGGTCACCGGCGCGAAGCTGCCGGAGGGCTTCCAGACCGCGGAGTACCTGCTGCGCCACGGCCAGGTGGACATGGTGGTGCCCCGGCACGCGCTGCGGGGCCGGCTCGCCGCGCTGCTCGCCGCCGCCGAGGCGGGCCGCCGCGCGCCCGAGACCCCGCCCGCCCCGCGCGCGCCGGCCACCGCGCCGACCGCACCTGCACGGCCGGACCGCGATCCCTGGGAGACGGTACGCACGGCGCGGCACCCGGGCCGGCCGACCACACTGGACTACCTGGAGACCGCGTTCGACGGGTTCGTGGAGCTGCACGGCGACCGGCTCGGCGCGGACTGCCCGGCGGTCGTCGGCGGCATCGCCCGCCTGGACGGCCGGCCGGTGATGGTGATCGGCCACCAGAAGGGACACACCACCGCCGAGTTGGTCACCCGCAACTTCGGCATGGCCAGCCCGGCCGGGCACCGCAAGGCGCTGCGGTTGATGCGTCTCGCGGCGCGGCTGCGGCTGCCGGTGGTGACGCTGGTGGACACGCCGGGCGCGGACCCGGGGGTGAGCGCCGAGCAGCAGGGTCAGGCGGCGGCGATCGCGGAGAACATCCTCGCGCTCACCGTGCTGCCCACGCCGGTGGTGGCGGTGGTCACCGGGGAGGGCGGCAGCGGCGGCGCGCTCGCGCTCGCGGTCGCCGACCGGGTGCTCATGCTGGAGCACGCCGTCTACTCGGTGATCAGCCCGGAGGGCTGCGCCGCGATCCTCTGGCCGGACAGCTCGGCCGCCCCGCAGGCGGCCCGCGCGCTGCGGCTCACCGGCGCCGACCTGTGCCGCCTCGGCGTGGTCGACGAGCTGGTGCCGGAGCCGCGCCCGGCCGCGCACGCCGACCCGGGCGGCGCGGCCGAGCTGCTGCGCCGGGCGGTCGCGGCGAACCTCGCCCCGCTGCTCACCGTCCCTCCGGCCACCCTGGTCCGCCGCCGCCGGCAGCGCTTCCGCCGCTTCGGCGCGGCCCGCTCGGCCACCGCCGGCCCGTCCCCGGCCACACCCGCGGCGGGTCGGGCGGAGGTGGCGTGATGGCCGACGCCGAGGCCGAGCAGGTGCTCGACGGGCTGCGCCGGCAGGCCCGCAAGCTCGTCGCCGACCTGGCCGGGCCGGTACGCCGGGTGCGGCTGCGCAGCGGCGAGTCGGTGCTGGAGGTCGAGTGGCACGATCCGGCGGCACCCGCGCAGCGCGCCGCCGAACCGGCCGAGGCGCTCCCCGCCCGGGCCGCCGAACCCGCCGCACGCGCGGCGCCGGTGGCCGACCGGCCGACGGTGCGCTCACCGGTGGTCGGCACGTTCTACCGCGCCCCCGAACCCGGGGCGATGCCGTTCGTCGCGGTCGGCGACCTGGTCCGCCCGGGCCAGGTGGTCGGCATCGTCGAGGCCATGAAGCTGATGAACGAGGTGACCGCCGGCCAGGCCGGACGGGTGGTCGAGGTGCTCGTCGACGACGGCAAGCCCGTCGAGTACGACCAGCCGCTGATCGCCCTGGAACCGGTCACCGGACAGGACTCCTGATGTTCGACAAGGTGCTGATCGCCAACCGGGGCGAGATCGCGCTGCGGGTGCTGCGCGCCTGCCGGGAACTCGGCGTGCGCACGGTGGTGGTGCACTCCAGCGCCGACGCCGACTCGCTGCCGGTGCGGCTGGCCGACGAGGCGGTACGGATCGGCCCGGCGGCCAGCCGCCGCAGCTACCTCAACGCCGCCGCGATCGTGGAGGCCGCCCGGCAGACCGGCGCGCAGGCGGTCCACCCCGGTTACGGGTTCCTGTCCGAGGACGCCGACTTCGCCGAGATCTGCGCCGAGAACGGGCTGGTCTTCGTCGGCCCGCCGCCGCAGGTGATGGCCGCGCTCGCGGACAAGTCGACGGCCCGGGCGCTGATGAGCCGGGCCGGGCTGCCGCTGCCGCCGGGCAGCGTCCGGACCCTGCCCACCGTCGCCGAGGCGCAGGAGGTGGCCGCCGAGGTGGGCTACCCGGTGATCGTGAAGGCCGCGGCGGGCGGTGGCGGGCGCGGCATGACTGTGGTGCGCTCGGCCGCCGAGCTGCCCCGCGCGTACGCCCGCACCCGCGCCGCCGCCCAGGTCGCGTTCGGCGACGACCGGGTGTACGTCGAGCGGTACCTCGCCGACGCCCGTCACGTCGAGGTGCAGGTGCTCTGCGACGGCCACGGCAACGGCGTGCACCTGGGCACCCGGGACTGCTCGGTGCAGCGCCGGCACCAGAAGCTGATCGAGGAGGCGCCCGCGCCCGCGCTTCGGCAGGCCACCCTGGACACGGTCGCCGAGGTGGCGCTGCGCGGCGCGCTGTCGGTCGGCTTCACCGGCGCCGGAACCGTCGAGTTCCTGGTCGACGAGGCCGAACGCTGCCACTTCCTGGAGATCAACTGCCGGATCCAGGTGGAACACCCGGTCACCGAGATGGTCACCGGCATCGACCTCGTGCAGGAACAGCTGCACGTGGCGTTCGGCACCCCGCTGCGGCTGCGCCAGTCCGACGTACGGCTGGACGGCGTGGCGATCGAGTGCCGGGTCAACGTGGAGGACCCGGACCGTGACTTCGCGCCCGCACCGGGCCGGCTGGACCGGTTCCGGCCGCCGGGCGGCCCGTTCACCCGGGTCGACACCCACGGACACGTCGGCTACCTGGTCAGCCCGCACTACGACTCGCTGCTGGCGAAGGTGGCGGTGTGGGCGCCGGACCGGGACGCCGCGCTGGACCGGCTCGACCGGGCGCTGGCCGAGTTCGATGTGGCCGGTCCCGGCGTGCGCACCACGATCCCGTTCGCCCGGCGGGTGCTGCGCGACCCGGCGTTCCGGGCAGCCCGGCACACCACCGCCCTGGTGGAACGCCTGCTCGCCCCGCCGGCCGACGACTCCCCAACGACCGACGCCCCACCCGCCGGTGACGGCCCGCCGGCCGAGGCGGCGCGGGCCGTCGTGCCCGACCCGCGCGCCGAGCCGGGCGGCCGTACCCCCGTCAGCGCCGTGCCCGCCGCCGGCCCGACCACCTGGAGGAACCGATGACCGTCGCCCCCGACCGCCCGCTCGCCCGCGAGATCACCGACATCCTGGTCACGCACTGCGGCCTGGACCCGGACGCCGCCGCCGGCGCGCCCGCCGCGAGCCTGGAGGAACTGGGCATGGACTCGCTGGCGCTGCTCGAACTGTCAGCGGTGGTGGCCGACCGGTGGCGGGTGAAGATCCCCGAACAGGCCGCGCAGCTCAGCATCGCCGGCGTCGCCGACCTGGTGGCCCGCAAGGCGGACCCGCCCGGGCACACCGAGAACGCCGTCGAGATCGCCGCGCCGCTGCCGCTGGTCTGGGAGATCACCAACGACGTGGCCCGGTGGCCGGACCTGTTCACCGAGTACGCGACCGCGGAGATCCTGCACCGCGACGGCGACACGGTGCGCTTCCGGCTCACCATGCACCCCGACGAGAACGGCGTGGCGTGGAGCTGGGTCAGCGAACGCACCGCCGATCCGGCCACCCGCGAGGTGCACGCCCGGCGCGTCGAGACCGGCCCGTTCGAGTACATGCGCATCCACTGGCGCTACGACGAGATCCCCGGCGGCACCCGGATGACCTGGACGCAGGACTTCGCGATGAAACCGGACGCACCCGTCGACAACGCCGGCATGACCAACCGGATCAACACCAACAGCACGATCCAGCTCGCCGTGATCAAGGAGAAGATCGAGCGGGCGCACGCGGGAGGCGCGCGATGACCGACACCACCACCGCCCGGGTCTCCGTCCACGACGTACCGGCCGACCGCCGCCGCGGCGGGGAACTGCGGGTGCTGCTCGGCCCGAAGACAGTCGGCAGCACCTCCGGTTTCATGGGCGTCGCCACGCTCGCGCCGGGGGAGCGGATCGCCGAGCACTACCACCCGTACAGCGAGGAGTTCCTCTACGTCGCCCGTGGCGCGATCACCGTCGACCTGGACGACGTGCCGGTGCCGGTCGCCGCCGGGGAGGCGCTCTACGTACCGAAGGATGTCCGGCACCGGCTGCGCAACACCGGCGACGAGCCCGCCGAGGTGGTGTTCCACCTCGGACCGCTCGCCCCGCGCCCGGAACTCGGCCACGTCGACACCGAGAGCGCGGCACCGCCGCCACGGGAGCCGTCGTGACCGGCCGGCGCACGGTGGTCACCGGCATCGGCGTCGTCGCACCCGGCGGCGCCACCCGGGACCGCTTCTGGAAGACGATCACCGAGGGACGCACCGCGACACGGCGGATCAGCTTCTTCGACCCGTCGCCGTTCCGGTCGCAGATCGCCGCCGAGTGCGACTTCGACCCGGACGCCGCCGGGATCACGCTCGCCGAACGGCAGCGCGCCGACCGGTACGTGCAGTTCGCGCTCGCCTGCTCCGCCGAGGCGATCGCGGACAGCGGCCTCACCCTCACCGACGCGCAGCGGGAACGCGCCGGGGTGGTGCTCGGCACCGCCGTCGGCGGGACCATGGCCCTGGAGCAGGAGTACGTGCGGGTCAGCGACTCCGGCCGGCACTGGCTGGTCGACCACGCGCTCGGTGGCCCGTACCTCTACCAGGCGCTGGTGCCCAGCAGCCTGGCCGCCGACGTGGCCTGCCGGCACGGCCTGCACGGCCCGGCGCAGGTGATCTCCACGGGTTGCACCTCCGGCATCGACGCGATCGGGTACGCCCACCAGCTCGTCGCCGACGGCGAGGCCGACGTGGTGCTCGCCGGCGCCGCCGACTCGCCGATCTCCCCGGTGACCGTCGCCTCGTTCGACGCGATCGGCGCGACCAGCCCGGACAACGACGACCCGGAGCACGCCTCCCGGCCGTTCGACGCCGAGCGGCACGGGTTCGTCCTCGCCGAGGGCGCCGCGGTGCTGGTGCTGGAGGAGGCCGAGCACGCCCGGCGCCGGGGCGCGCACGTCTACTGTGAGGTCGCCGGGTACGCCAGCCGCAGCAACGGCTTCCACATGACCGGGCTGCGCCCCGACGGCGCGGAGATGGCGGTGGCGATCAGCGACGCGCTGCGGCAGGCCCGGCTCGCCCCGACGGCCGTGTCGTACGTCAGCGCGCACGGCTCCGGCACCCGGCAGAACGACAGGCACGAGACGGCCGCGTTCAAGCGGGCGCTGGGGGAGACGGCGTACCGGGTGCCGATCAGCTCGATCAAGTCGATGGTCGGCCACTCGCTGGGCGCCATCGGCTCGATCGAGATGGCCGCCTGCGCGCTCGCCATCGAGTACGGCGTGGTGCCGCCCACCGCGAACTGGAGCACCCGCGACCCGGAGTGCGACCTCGACTACGTGCCGAACGAGGCCCGGGAGGTGCCGGTGGACGTGGCGCTGTCGGTGGGCAGCGGCTTCGGCGGCTTCCAGTCGGCGATGGTGTTCCGCCGTCTGGCGGTGACGCCGGCATGACCGCGCGGGCCGTGGTGACGGGCATCGGCGTGGTCGCGCCCAGCGGCGTCGGCGCCGAGGCGCACTGGGCCACCGTGCTCGCCGGCATCCGCCGCACCGGGCCGATCACGCTGTTCGACCCGGAGCGGTACCCGACCCGGGTGGCCGGGGAGGTGGCCGGCTTCGACCCGGCTGGGTTCAGCGACACCCGGCAGCGGGTGCAGACCGACAGGTGGACCCACCTCGGCTTCGCCGCCACCAAGCTGGCGCTCGCCGACGCCGGGCTGCCCGAGGTGTCGCCCGACCCCTACAAGTGGGCGGTCACACTCGCCAGCTCGTCGGGCGGCAACCTGTTCGGGCAGCGGGAACTGCAACGGCTCTGGGGCGGGCCGAGCCGCACCGTCGGGGCGTACCAGTCGATCGCCTGGTTCTACGCCGCGAGCGTGGGGCAGCTGTCGATCCGCCACCAGTTCAAGGGACCGTCCGGGGTGACCGTGTCCGAGTCGGCCGGCGGGCTGGACAGCCTGGCGCACGCGGTGCGCACCATCCGCCGGGGCACCCCGGTGGTGATCGCCGGGGCGACCGAGTGCCCGCTGAGCCCCTACGCGCTCGCCTGCCAGCTCCGCTCCGGCCTGCTCAGCGACGTGTCCGACCCGGAGCGGGCGTACCGGCCGTTCGACGTCTCGGCCAGTGGATACGTGCCGGCCGAGGGCGGCGCGGTCTTCGTGGTGGAGGAGCTCGGCCACGCGCTGGCCCGGGGCGCCCGCGTCTACGGGGAGATCACCGGCTGGGCCGCCACCCACGACGCCGCGCCCACCGACCCGGCGACCGGCCCCGAACCGGCCCACTACGCCCGCGCGCTGCGGCTGGCGCTGGAGCGCGCCGGGGTACGACCGCACGACGTGGACGTGATCTGGCCGGACGCGCTCGGCGTGCCCGCGCACGACCGGGCCGAGGCGGCGGCGCTGCGCGCCGTGTTCGGCGACCGGACGCCGCCGGTGACCACGCAGAAGCCGCTGACCGGGCGGGCGCACCAGGGCGGGTCGGCGCTGGACGCGGCCACCGCGCTGCTGGCGTTCCGCCGTGGGATGCTGCCCGCCTCGGCCGGCCCGGACGAGCCGGCGCCCGGCTGCGAGCTGACGTTCCTGCGCCAGCCCCGCCCGCCGCGCAGCCGGATCGCGCTGGTCGGCGCGCGCGGCTTCGACGGGTTCAACAGTGCGCTGGTGCTGCGCGGCGCCGCGCCCCCACCGGCGGGCGAACGCTGACCGTCACGACGGCCGGGCCAGGTACGCGGTCTTCGCGTCGCCGGAGAAGCCGCAGGCCAGGTAGAAGGCGTGGGTCGCGGGCGAGCACGACCCGGTCATGAGCATCGCCTTGTAGCAGCCCGCGTCCCAGGCGGCCTGCAGCGTGCCGGCCATGATCTGCCTGCCCAGGCCGGTGCCGCGCCGCGACTCGTCGACCACCACGTTCTCGATGACCGCGTACGGCGACGCCGACCGGCTCAGGTTGGGGATCACGTTGAGGTACGTGGTGGCGACGACCGCGCCGTCCAGGTCGAGCACGAACAGGTGCAGCCCCTCGGTGGCCAGGATCCGCGCGAAGGCCCGTTCGTCGGAGCCGTCGCGCAGGTGCGGGTCGTCCGGGTTGAGCTGCCGGTAGAGGCGGATGACCTGCGGGAAGTCGTCGGGCCGGGCCGCACGGAACATGCCGTGAGCGTAGCCGCGGCGGGCTCTGCGCGCGCACAGCATCCGGCGGCCGGCGGACTACCTTGCCGGCGTGGCCCCGATCCTGCCTGTCCGATCGAGCCTGAGCAATCCACCCAGCCGCTGTTTTGGATCTAGCCATTTGCATCTGGCGATGCGGAAGAGGGGCGTCGTAGGGTTCCGCCATACCCCGAACGACGTACCCGCTGGGCGGATCCGCCCAGTTCCTCAGTGGAACGGTGGCTGGTCGTGACTGCACATCCCGTGGCGGAAGATCCCGCCTCGACGACGGTGGACTGGGTGGACGACATCCTGTTCACCGGCCGCGACACCGACGTCTGCCTGCGCCTGCCCCAACCGGTGGACAAGGGCACGCTGCGCCGGCTCGTCGGCGAGGCGCAGGACCGGCTCGCCGGGGCCGGGCTGCGTGCCGGCGGCGCCGCCGCGCTGCGCCTGCCGCCCTCACTGGCGTACGTGGCTCATCTGCTCGCCACCTGGCGTACCGGCGCCCAGGCGGTGCTGCTCGACCACCGGCTCACCGACCACGAGGTCGACCAGGCGCTGCGCCGGCTCAGCCCGCAGGTGGTGGTCGCCCCGACCCGGACCGGCGGCGGCGCGCTGCGGATCTTCGTCGACGTCACCGCCGGGGTGAGCGCCTACTCCGACCGCCCGGCGGGCAGCCCGCACGCGGTGATCCAGCTCAGCTCCGGCTCCACCGGACCGTCCAAGGTGATCGGCCGCACCGCCGCCGACCTGGTCGCCGAGGTGCACCGCTACACCCGCATCGACGGTGTCGCGCTGCCCGGCGAGCGGATCATCCTGCTGCCCAGCATGGTGCACGTGCTCGGCCTGGTCGGCGGCCTGCTCTACGGCCTGCACGCGGGCGTCGAGCTGTGCCCGCCGGAACGGCTCAGCGGCGACGCGATCCTCGCCGCCGTCGCCGCCCAGGACACCCCGGCCACGGTGCTCGGCGTCCCGTTCCACATCGGGCTGCTCGCCTCCACCACACCCGCCGGGCCGCTGCCGCAGCTCAAGCGCATGACCACCGGCGGTGAGCTGGTGCCCGCCGCCGTGGCGAACGCGTTCACCGGCCGCTACGGCGTCCCGCTGGGCAACATGTACGGGATGACCGAGGTCGGCGTCATCGGCACCGACCTGTACGGGCGGCACCGCCCCGCCATCGCGCCCGCCCCCGGCATCGAGGTACGCGAGCGCGACGGCGAGCTGTGGGTGAGCTGCCCGGCCGACCCGTACGTCGGACTGGCCGACCCGACCCGGTGGGCCGACGGCTGGCTGCACACCCGCGACGCCGGCGTGGTCGACCCGGAGACCGGTCTGGTCACCATCAAGGGCCGGCTGGACTCGCAGGTGTCGGTGGGCGGCCTGAAGGTCGACCTGACCGAGGTGGAGGCCACTGTGGCCGGGCTGCCCGGCGTCCTCGCCGCGGTGGTGGTCTGGGACGACGGCATCACCGCGTACGTCCAGACCGACGGCTCGCCGACCGAGGAGACGCTCGACAAGCTCATCGCCGAACGGCTGGCCGGCTTCAAACGTCCCCGCACGCTGCGCCTGCTCGACCAGATGCCCCGCACCACCACCGGAAAGCTGGTCCGGTCCGTCCCGGCGCTGCGGGACGCGGCGTCGTGACCGGCCCCCTGTACGAGCCGCACACCCACCGGACGCCCGCCGGACGTCCGGTCCACCCCGAATCCCGCCCCGGACCGGCCGGGCAACGCGCGACCCGCGCGCCCGAGCCGGCCGGTTCACACGCACGCGGTGTCCCGACCGGGCACCGTCAGCCGGTACACGGAGAAGAGGTCTGAACCCATGCGAGACGAGGTCCGCACCTTCGTCGTCGAACAGCTCGCCGACATGAACTACGACGTGGAGGAGCTCGACGACGACACCACGCTCGGCCCGTCCGGCGTCGACCTGGAGTCGCTGGCCCTGGCCGACCTCGCGGTCCGCGTCGAGGACCGGTACGGCCTGAAGTTCGCCGACGACGAGTCGGAGAAGATGGCGCTGATGACGGTCGGCGAGTTCACCACGATGGTCGCCGACCGGGTGGCCGCGAACAGCGACAAGTCCTGATGTCCGGTCAGCCCGACCTGGGGCGAGCTGACCTGGTGAGCATGCTCGCCGAACTGACCGCAAGCCCGGCCGACCAGGTGCCGGACCGGCTCGGCTCGATGGAGCTGGCCTGGCTGGTGCACATGGTCGAGCAACGCTACGACCGCCGGCTGGACCTGAGCGACGACGAACTCGCCGGCATCCGCACCGTGGACGACGCGCTCGCGGTGTTCCGTGGCTCTCTCACCGCTCCCGCAGATGGCTGAGCGGGAGACCGTACGGATCACCGGCACGTACGCGCTCAGCGCCCTCGGCAGGGGCGCCGACGCGCTGCTGGCCGGGGTGCTCACCGGCACCCCGGCGTTCGCGCCGGTGCGCCGTTTCGACACCACGGACCGCCGGGTGACGGTGGCGGCCACAACGCCGGACGTCGGCACGCTCGCCGGCGAGCTGGCCGACGCGATCGACGCCGCCGCCCGGGCCGCCGGACTGGACCGGGCCGGGCGGGCGGAGTCGGCGCTGTTCCTGGCCACCCACGGCGGGCCGTACTCGCTGCCCGTACTGCGGGGGTGGGACGAGCCGACGGTGCCGGCGCTCGCCGGTCACCTGGCCGCACGGTGCGGCATCGGTGGGCGTACCCGGATCTACACCACGGCCTGCGTGTCGGCGAGCAGCGCGGTCGCCGACGCGGCGGCGCTGATCCGCCGCGGCGACCTGGAGCGGGTCGTGGTCGCGGCCGGTTACCTGGTCGAACCGGACCAGTACGCGCTGTTCGACGCCGGCCGGGCGCTCGCCGCCGACGGCGCGGTACGCCCGTTCAGCGCCGGCCGCAAGGGCCTGCTGCTGGGCGACGGGGTGGCCGCCGTGGTGCTGGAGTCCGCGGGCGCGGCCGCCCGGCGGGGCGCCGAGACGCTCGCGACGGTGGCCGGGTGGGGCCGGGCGGGGGACGCGTACCACCCGTGCCAGCCGCACCCGGACGGGCTCGGGCTGGCCCGGGCGGTCGAGGCGGCGCTGCGCCGGGGCGGGCTGCCACCGGACGCGGTCGGCTACGTCAACGCCAACGCCACCGGTACCCCGTTCAGCGACGCCTCCGAGGCGGCGGCGCTGGCCCGCGTCTTCGGTGCGGACGCCGGGCGGCTGCCGGTCAGCTCCACCAAGTCGGTGCACGGGCACGCGCTGGAGGCGTCCGGGCTGCTGGAACTGCTGGTCACCGTGCTGGCCCTGCGGCACGGCAAGCTGCCGGTCACCGCCGGGTGGCTCGGCGCCGACCCGCAGTGCCCGCTGGACGTCATCCGTGACGCACCCCGCCCCGCGCGCACCGGACACGCGCTGACCCTCAACGCCGCCTTCGGCGGCGCCAACACGGCCCTTCTGGTGAGCACCTCATGACCGCGCCCACCCCCCACCCCGGCCTCCCGCGATCTTGCACCTCCGGCCCCGGCGAATCGGGCACAACGCCCGCGCCCGGGGCGGCAACTGCAAGATCGCGCGCAGGGGTCGTGGTGCTCGCGGAGGCGCGGTGGCCCGAGGCGGGGGATGAGGGCAGCGCGCCGGCCGGGGTGCCGGGGTTCGTGCACTCGCCGTTCCATCCGCTGGTGGCGGCGGTGGCGCAGCGGTGCCTCGCGCGGCGGTACCCCGACGGGCCGCTGCCGCCGGGCAACCGGACGGCCGTGGTGCTGGTCAGCGCGGGCGGGGACACCGCCGGTGCGGCGCACGTCCGCGCCACCGTGGACGCGGGCGCGCGGATCGGGCCGCTGTTCTTCTTCCAGTCGGTGCCGAACAGCGTGGCCGGGCACGTCGCGGCGCGCTGGGGACTGGACGGGCCGGTGGTGTGCCTGAGCCCGACCGGCGACCCGCGGGCCGAGGGGGAGGCCGAAGCGGACCTGCTGCTGTACGACGGCGACGCCGCACAGGCGTTGCTGATCCTGATCGAACTGGCACCGGACGGTACGCCGGGCGAGGCGACCGCGGTGCTGCTGGGGGAGGGAACACGTCAATGAGGACGAAGGGACTGCGCGGCGCGCTCGCGGCCGACGCGGAGCTGGGCGCGGGCAATGTGCTCGCCCGGGTGCTGGCCCACGGCGCCGACCCGGACGGGCCGGGGCTCACGTTCGAC
The DNA here is from genome assembly GCF_049179035.1 of Micromonospora sp. WMMD1274. Classification (NCBI taxonomy): domain Bacteria; kingdom Bacillati; phylum Actinomycetota; class Actinomycetes; order Micromonosporales; family Micromonosporaceae; genus Micromonospora; species Micromonospora sp. WMMD1274. The sequence goes on along the minus strand of NZ_JBMHMG010000001.1, from coordinate 7,098,327 downwards.
ACCGAGGTCGACGGCCACCCGGCCGAGACCCCGCTGACCCTGGGACGGCTCGACCGGATGGTCGCCGCCCGGGCGGCCTGGCTGCACGAACGCGGGGTGAAGCCCCGCGACCCGGTCGCGGTCTGGGCCGGCACCGCCGCCGACATGGTGCTGTCGTTCCTGGCGCTGACCCGCCTCGGCGCCATCCCGGCGCTGATGAACGGCAGGCTGCGCCCCGAGATCGCCGCCGAGTACATCCGCCGGCTGCGCGCCGCCGGGGTGCTCGCCGACGCCGCGCACGCCGAGGCGCTGGCCGGGCACGACCTGGGCGCGCCGATGATCGGCGAACCCGCGCAGGCGGGCACCGGCGACCCGGACGCCGCGCCCGCGCACTACCGGCACCACCCGGACGACCCGATCGTCATCACCCACACCTCCGGCACCACCGGCGTGCCGAAGGCCGTGCTGCACTCGCACGCCAGCCTGTTCGCCGCCACCCGCCACCTGCTGTCCATGCCACAGGCGCAGGGCACCACGCGCATCCTCAACGCGCTGCCCGCCCCGCACACCGCCACGGTGCTCATGGTCAACCAGGCGCTCGGCAACCGGGCTGAGATGTTCCTGCTCTCCGAGCAGGGCGGCGAGCGGGTGCTCGACGCGATCCAGCGCTGGCGCCCGGACGGCGTGTTCGGCTTCTCGGTCACCTGGGCCGAGCTGGCCCGCTTCGACCTGTCCGGCTACGACCTGGACTCGGTGCGGCTGTGGTTCAACACCGGCGACTGCTCGCACGAGCCGCACGTCCGGCGGCTGGTCGCGGTCGGCTCCCGGGACGTGGTGACCCGCGGCGGCGTGACCCGGGTACCCGGCTCGGTGTTCATCGACGGCCTCGGCTCCAGCGAGATGGGCCACTCGATGTTCCACATCACCCACACCGTCGACACCGACCGGTACGGCCGCTGCGTCGGCCGCCCGTACCGGTTCACCAAGGTCGCGGTCCTCGACGCCGACGGCAACGAACTGCCGCCCGGGCAGGTCGGCTGGCTCGGCATCGACTCGCCGTCGCTGTTCCGCGGCTACTGGAACGACTCGGTCACCACGTACCGGTTCCGGCTGCGCGGCTGGTACCTCACCGGCGACCTGGTGTACGCCGACGACGACGGCCGCTACTACCACCTGGACCGGGCGGTCGACTCGGTGGAGGCAGGCGACGGGAAGTGGTTCTTCACCGCGCTGTCCGAGGAACGCATCCTCGCCGCCTGCCCCGACGTGACCGACTGCACAGTGGTGATCGTCAAGGCGGACGACGGCACCGTCACCACCGACGTGCTGCTGGAACTGGCCGCCGGCGCCGACCCCGGGACGGACCGCACCGAGCGCATCCGTACCGCGGTCGGCCCGGACGTGGCCGCGACGCTGCGCCGGATCGTCCCGGTACGCGCCGACGACATCCCGGTCACCGTCACCGGCAAGGTGCGGAAGGTGGCGCTGCGCGAGCGCTACCTGACCGAGGCGCCGTCGTGAGCGCCGTCATCACCGGCATGGGCCTGTTCACCCCGGCCGGGCGCGGCGCGGCGGACACGTTCGACGCGCTGATCTCCGGCCGGTCCGGGCTGCGCCGCCCGCCCGAGGGGCACCCGGCGGCGGGCAGCCTGGAGGTGGCCGGCGTGCTGCCGGACATCGACCCGCGCAGCGTGGCCTCCGGACCGGAGACGAAGGTGCTCGACCGGGTGGTGCTGCTCGCCCTGATCACCGCCGCCGAGGCGCTCGCCGACGCCGGCATCGAGGTGGGCCGCGACGTCGACCCGGAGCGCATCGCGGTGATCGTCGGCGGTGTGGGCGGCATGTCCACGCTGGAGGGCCAGGTGCTGGCGCGGGCCGCCCGGGGCCGGGCGGCGGTCAGCCCGTACCTGCTCACCGGCATCCTGCCGAACATGCCCTCGGCGCGGATCGCCATCGCGCACGGCATCCGCGGTTACAGCTCGTCGGTCGGCACGGCCTGCGCCTCCGGCGCCCAGGCGGTCGCCGACGGGGTACGCCTCATCCGCTCCGGCGAGGCCGACGTGGTGGTGTGCGGGGCGAGCGAGGCGCCGCTGTTCGGCACGTTCGCCGACACGTTCGGCAACGCCCGGGCGCTGGCCCGCGGCTGGGACGAACCTACCGAGGCGAGCCGCCCGTTCGACAAGCGGCGCAACGGATTCGTGCTGGCCGAGGGCGCGGCGCTGCTGGTGCTGGAGCGCGCCGGGCACGCCGACGGCCGGGGTGTGCGCGGCTACGCCGAGGTCGCCGGTTTCGGTGCGAACACCGACGCGTACCACCCGACCGCGCCGCGGCCCGACGGCGCCGGCGCGGCGGCGTGCATGCGCCGGGCGCTGGCGGCCGGCGGGGTCGAGCCCGCCGACGTCGGGTACGTCAACGCCCACGGGACCGGCACCAAGCTCGGTGACGTCGCCGAGACGATCGCGCTGGCCGAGGTGTTCGGCACCGGCGGCGTGCCGGTCAGCTCCACCAAGGCGCTCACCGGGCACCTGCTCGGCGCATCAGGGGTGCTGGAGGCCGCCGCCACCGCGCTGGCGCTCGACGGTGGCCTGCTGCCACCCACCTACCACCTGGACGACCCGGACCCGGAGTGCGAGGCGGACCACGTCCGCGCCGTGCCCCGGCCGACCCGGGCCGGCCACGCGCTGACGAACTCGTTCGGGTTCGGCGGCCAGAACGTCAGCCTGCTCCTGCGCCGGCTCTACGGGCCGGCCCGCCGGGCCGCCACCCCGGCCGCTGGCTGACCGGACTCCAGTCCCGGGCGTCCGTCCGGGTCGCGATCACGGGGGGAACAGGGGAAGCCCATGACCATCAACGGGATAGATCATCTCGAACTGTACGTGGGGGACGCCCGGCAGGCGGCCTTCTACTTCGACAACGCCGTCGGTTTCCGGCTGTGCGGGCAGGGCGGTCCGGAGACCGGGCTGGACGGGCAGCGCTCGCTGCTGCTGGCCCAGGCCGGCATCCGGCTGCTGCTGACCACCGGCCTGTCCGCGGAGCACCCGGCGGCCACCTACGTGCACCGGCACGGCGACGGCATCGCCGTGGTGGCGCTCGCCGTCGACGACGCCGCCGGGGCGTACGCGGAACTGGTGGACCGCGGCGCGACGGCGCTGAGCCCGCCGCGCACCTTCACCGGCGCGGACGCCGAGGTGGTGGTGGCCGAGGTCGGCGGCTTCGGCGACGTGGTGCACCGCCTGGTCGAGCGCCGCGGCGACCCGGGTGTGTTCCTGCCCGGCGCGATCGAGCCGGTGACCGCGCCGGACGGCGCGGACACGCTGCTCGCCGAGGTCGACCACCTGGCGATCTGCGTGCCGCCGGGGCAACTCGGCGAGACGGTGGCGCACTACGAGAAGGTGTTCGGCTTCGCCGACATCTTCACCGAGCACATCGAGGTCGCCGGCCAGGCGATGAACTCCAAGGTGGTGCAGAGCCCGTCCGGGAAGGTCACCTTCGTGCTGCTGGAGCCGGACACCGGCGCCCGGCCGGGGCAGATCGAGGACTTCCTGCGCTGGCACGCCGGCGCCGGGGTGCAGCACCTGGGCCTGCGCACCGACGACATCGTCAGCGCCGTCGGCGCGCTCGCCGGGCGCGGGGTGCGGTTCGCCAGCACCCCCGGCGCGTACTACGACGGCCTGGAGCAGCGGGTCGGCCGGCTGGACGCGCCGGTGGACCGGCTGCGTGAGCTGAGCATCCTGGTCGACTCCGACCACGACGGGCAGCTGCTGCAGATCTTCACCGAGTCGATGCACGTGCGCCGCACCCTCTTCCTCGAACTCATCGAGCGGCGCGGGGCGCGCACCTTCGGCAGCGGCAACATCAAGGCGCTCTACGAGGCCAAGGAACGCGAGCTGGCAGCGGCGGGGGCGACCCCCGGCGTCGCGGCCGGAGGGGTAGGGGCATGACCACCATCGATCCCGGGCTGACCGCCGAGGAGGAGGCGCTGCTTCCCTCCGACGAGGACGTCCGGCACTACGCCGAGCACGGCTGGTACCTGTCGAAGAAGCTGCTCACCGACGACGAGGTGGACGAACTCGTCGCCGCCACCGACAGCTACTACGCCGGGGAACGCGACCGGCGGCTGCCGGTACGGCCGCCGAAGCTGGCCTACTGGGAGCCGTCCCGGGGTGACGTGCAGCGGCACAACGACTACGTCCACCACGAGCACGACGGCATCGCCCGCATCCTGCGCAAGCCGCTGATCGGCGCGGTCGCCGCCCGGCTGGCCCGAGCCGCCGAGATCCGCATCTTCCAGTCCACGCTGATCTGGAAGCCGCCGATCGCCGGTGAGCCGTCCAACATCGTGCCCTGGCACTTCGACAAGCACTACTGGGCGTCCTCGTCGTCGGAGAACATGCTCACCGCCTTCATCCCGTTCCACGACTGCGGCGAGGAGATGGGCACCATCACCATGGTCGACGGCTCCCACCGCTGGCGGGAGATCGGCGCCGACGACACGGTGGTGCGGCACTTCGCCGACCGGGACCGCGACCAGCTCGAAGTGATGCTCGCCGAGAACGCGGCGTACAACGGCGCGCAGATCCGCAAGATCCCCATGGTGATCCCCAAGGGACACATGAGTTTCCACCACTGCCGCACCTACCACGGCAGCGGTGCGAACGTCAGCGGGCGGCCCCGCCGGGCCGTCTCGCTGCACCTGCAGGACGGCGACAACGCCTGGCGGGAGTATCCGCTCTCCGACGGCACGCTCGCCGCGTACAACCACGACGTGCTGGTCCGCCGCACCCACGAGGGCCGGCCGGACTACGCGGACCCCGATTACTGCCCGGTCATCTGGCGCGACCGCGCCCAGCAGGGAGGCTGACAATGTCACGGTACGACTGGGGTAAGACGCACCCGGGCATCGAGCGGCTGGAGCGGGCGGTGACCGAGCGCCGCGACGTGGTGGTCAAGCACCCCCTCTACGCCAACCTCGACACCCACGACGCGCTCGTCACGTTCATGGAGCACCACGTCTTCGCCGTCTGGGACTTCATGTCCCTGCTGAAGTCGTTGCAGCGGCAGCTCACCTGCGTCACCGTGCCGTGGATCCCCACCGGACCGACCGGCAGCCGCCGCCTGATCAACGACATCGTGATGGTCGAGGAGAGCGACGAGCTGGGCGACGGCTACATCAGCCACTTCGAGCTGTACGTGCAGGGCATGACCGAGGCCGGCGCCGACACCACCGCCGTGAACAAGCTCGTCGACCTGCTGCGCGACGGCACCCCGGTCACCGAGGCGCTCGGCGCCGCCGGCGTCCCCGCGGCGTCGGCCGCGTTCGCCGGCACCACCTGGCGGATCATCGAGACCACCCCGGTGCACTGCCAGGCCGCGGCGTTCGCGTTCGGCCGCGAGGACCTCATCCCGGAGATGTTCACCCAGGTCGTCGCCGTCAACGAGCGCAGCAACCGGCTGAACAAGTTCGTCGACTACCTGGAGCGGCACATCGAGGTCGACGGCGAGCAGCACACCCCGATGGCCATGCAGATGCTGGCCGACCTGTGCGGCGACGACGACACCAAGTGGCAGGAGTGCGCCGACACGGTGAACGCCGCGCTCGCCGCCCGCGCCCGCCTCTGGGACGACATCCTCGCCGCCGTCAAGGAGGGCCGTCCGGCGTGACCGGCTCCGACCCGCTCCGGCTCTACCGGACGGTCCGGCTGATCCGCCGCTTCGAGGAGCGCGCGATCGAGCTGGTCCGCGCCGGGGAGATCGTCGGCGGCATCCACCCGTACCTCGGTCAGGAGGGGATCGCCGCCGGCGTCTGCGCGGCGCTGGGCGCCGAGGACCTGGTCACCGGCACCCACCGCGGGCACGGGCACGTGCTCGCCAAGGGCGCCGACCCGGCCCGGATGCTGGCCGAGCTGTGCGGCCGGGTCACCGGGCTCAACCGGGGCCGGGGCGGGTCGATGCACGCCGCCGACTTCGGCGTCGGCGTCCTCGGCGCCAACGCCATCGTCGGTGCCGCCGGCGCGATCCTCACCGGAGCGGTGTGGGAGCGCCGGCGGCGCGGCGCCGACATCGTCGGCGCCACCTTCTTCGGCGACGGCGCGGTCAACGAGGGCATGCTCCTGGAGGCGTTCAACCTGGCCGCGCTCTGGCGGATACCGGTGCTGTTCGTCTGCGAGAACAACGGCTACGCCACCACCATGCCGGTCGACGGCGCGGTCGCCGGCACCATCGCCGGGCGGGCCGCCGCCTTCGGCATGCCGGCGGCCGCCGTCGACGGGCAGGACCCCGAGGCGGTACGCGAGGTCACCGCCGCCGCCGTCGCGCGGATGCGCGCCGGCGGCGGACCCGAGCTGGTCGAGGCCCGCACCTACCGCTTCGACGCCCACCACACCTTCGAACATCAGGTACGCCTCGACTACCGGCCGCCGGAGGAGGTGGCCGAGGGCCGGTCCCGTGATCCGGTCGACATCGCCGGAGCGCGGCTGGACCCGGCCGTGCGGGCCGAGGTGGACGCCGCGGTCGAGGCGGAACTGGACGCCGCCGTCGAGTACGCGCTCGCCGGGCCGCACCCCGACCCGGCGACCGCCCTGGACCACCTGTACGCCAGCGGGCTCACCGCCCGGACCGGAGGTGGCTGATGCCCCGGCTCTCCTACCGCAGGGCGCTCACCCGGGCGCTGGCCGACGAGATGACCCGCGACGATTCGGTCGTGGTGCTCGGCGAGGACATCCGGGTGGCCGCCGCGAACGTCACCACCGGCCTGCTGAAGAAGTTCGGCCCGGAACGGGTCCGCGACACCCCGCTGTCCGAGCAGGCGTTCACCAGCTTCGCCACCGGCGCGGCGCTGGCCGGGGCCCGCCCGGTGGTGGAGTTCCAGATCCCGTCGCTGCTGTTCCTGGTCTTCGAGCAGATCGTCAACCACGCGCACAAGTTCCCGCTGATGACCGGCGGCCAGTGCGCGGTGCCGGTCACCTACGTGGTGCCCGGCTCCGGCTCCCGTACCGGCTGGGCCGGGCAGCACTCCGACCACCCGTACGCGTTGTTCGCCCACGTCGGGGTGACCACAGTCGTACCGGCCACCCCGGCCGACACGTACGGGCTGCTGGTCTCCGCGATCCGCTGCGACGACCCGGTGGTGGTCTTCGCCCCGGCTGGCGCCCTGGACCTGCGCGCTGACGTCACCGACCTGACGCCGGTGCCGCTGGGCCGGGGGATCATCCGCCGCGCCGGTGCCGACGTGACTGTGGTGGCGGTCGGGCACCTGGTGCACGACGCGCTCGCCGTCGCCGAGGAACTCGCCGGCCAGGCGTCAGTGGAGGTCTTCGACCCCCGCACGCTCTACCCGTTCGACTGGGACGGCCTCGTCGAGTCGGTGAGCCGCACCGGGCGGCTGGTCGTCGTCGACGACGGCAACCGCTCCTGCGGCATCGCCGGGGAGATCATCGCCACCGTGGTCGAGCGGGTCCGGCTGGCCGCGCCGCCCCGGCGGGTGACCCGCCCCGACGGCGCGGTGCTGCCCTTCGCGCCCGCCCTGGACCGGGCCGTGCAACCCGGCCGCGACCAGCTCACCGCCGCCATCCAACTGACCCTCAAGGACGGATGAACGATGGACCCGAACTACACGTGGCCGCCGCTCGGCCAGGCGTGGACCGACCTGCCCGAGTCCACCCGTACCGCGATGGTGACCACCGGCGCCGCGGCCTGGGAGAAGGTCTTCCACGGCCGGGCCACGTACAACAAGCAGTGGCGGCTGGCCCGCCCGCCGGTGTTCACCGCCGACGCGTTCCGCGAGCTGAACGAGGTCTGCGACCGCATCGCCCAGCTCATCCTGGAGGCGTGCCGGCGCCGCGCCCGTACCGCCGGCGAACTGCGCCTGCTGCTCGACGTGCCGGACGGCGAGACCCGGCTGCTCGACCCGGACGAGGAACTGCACGAGGGGCTGCTCGCCGCGTACCGGCCCGACGTGCTGTTCTCCGGTGGCGTGCCGTGCATCGTGGAGTACAACATCGACAGCAGCCTCGGCGGCGGCTTCGACGCCGACACGGTGATCCAGCGGTACGCCGAGCTGTACCGCGCGCACGACCTGCTCGACGGGTCGCGGCCCGCGCCCTCGCTGCTGGACCAGCGGTTCGTGGCCATCCGGGACACGCTCGGCCTGCCCGACGGCGCGCGCGTGGCGTTGCTGATGGACTTCGACGCCGACTACCCGGGACTGGACGACCCGGAGACGTTCATCCGGATCCTGTCCCCGCTGATCGACCAGGCCCGCCCGTTCGGCATCGACCTGGTCATCGCCCCGGTCGCCACCGCCGGCCTGGACGCGCAGAACCGGCTCGTCGTCGGCGGCGCACCGGTCGACGCCCTGTTCCGGCTGTTCGTGCCCAACCGGGTCACTCCCAGCCCCGGGCTGGACGCGGTCGCGGGCGCGCTCGCCGCCGGCACGCTGCCGATGTTCGTCAGCAGTGCCGCGTGGCTGCTCAGCAACAAGCTGAACTACGCGTGGCTCTGGGACGACCTGGACCTGCTGCCGGAGGACGACCGGACGCTGATCCGCCGGTACGTGCCGCACACCGTGGCGCTGACCGCCGACCAGCTCGACCGGGCGCTCGCCGAACAGGCCGACCTGGTCGCCAAGCCCGCCGGCGGCTCGGCCGGGCACGGAGTGCTGATCGGCCGGGAGATGACAGCTGTGGCGTGGGCGGACGGGGTACGCGCGGCGATCGCCGAGGGCGGCAACATCCTGCAGCGCTACCACGAGGCGGACCGGGTGGCGATGGACTTCGTGCAGATCGAGACCGGTGAGACGGTCACCGCCGACGTCCCGTACAGCCTCGCCCCGTACCTGTTCGACCGCACCGCATCGGGTGCGCTCGCCCGAGTGGGTTACCCGGGTTGCGACGAGGTCCTCAACCTGGCGAGAGGCGTCCTCCTGACCGGCATCCTCCTAACCGACTGACCCCCGGTCCCTCTCGCTCCCATCGCGTTGATCAAGGAGTTTGTGTCCCACCGAGGCGCGTCACCGACCCAAACTCCTTGGGTCAACGGACTGGATCCGGCCTGCGGGTCGGGTCCCGGGCACCCGTGTCCCCTGCTGATCATGAAGTTGGCGGGGACAAAATGGACGCTCAGTGCCGTCAACTTCATGATCGTCGGGCCGGGCCGGGCAGGGCAGGGCAGGGCAGGGCAGGGCGGCGGGACGAGTGGGTCAGGGGTGGGGGACGTGGGTGGAGAGGACTCGGAGGGTTTCGGCGGTGGCTACGGCGTCGCTGCGAGCGCTGCCGTGCCGGCCGTCGCTGCTGTACAGCGACGGGTCGGCCACCAGCGGGTGGTCGGTCAGGTGGACGTGCAGCGTGCCCAGCCGTTCGGCCACGCCCCGGGTGTGCCGGGACAGCCGGCGCATCCGCTCGCCCAGGCCCGCGCGTAGCGCGTCCGGCACCGCCGGGCTGTGCGACACGTCGAACATGCCCACCGTGATCACGTCCGCTCCCGCCTCCCGCAACGCGGCGATCATCGCGGTCAGCTCGGCGTCGACCGCGTCCGGGTCGTAGGCGGACCGGAACGCGTCGTTGCCGCCGCACACCACCAGGGCGAGGTCCGGTGCGAAGGCCAGCGCGTCGGCGAGCTGCGTGGCCCGCACCTCGTGTGCCCGCAGCCCGCGCCGGCCCAGGTTCAGGTAGGCCAGCTCCGGCCGGATCGCGCGCAGCTCGGCCGCGATCCGGTCGGCCCACTGGAGGTCGGGGTAGCCGTCGGCCGGCTCGCACAGCCCTTCCGCGACGCTGTCACCCAGCACCACGAACCGGCGCCACGGGTGCCCGCGCAGCAGTTCGGCGGCCTCCCCGGGCCGCAGGCACCACGGGTCCGTCGCCTCGGTCAACGTCGATGGCATGCCCGGCAGGCTAGCCGAGCCCCCCGTGCGGGGAAAGAGGCTCAGGGCAGCAGGGCCAGCAGCTCCCCGGGCCGGGTCAGGCTGAGGTCGGCCGGCTCGTCGGGGTCGTACTGGTGACCCCAGGCGGCGGCCACCGCCACCGCGCCGCTGTGCCGGGCGGCGCGTACGTCAAGTGGCGAGTCGCCCACGTACGCGGCGCGGCCGGGTGGCACGCCGAGCCGGCGGCAGGCCGCCTCCACGCCGTCGGGCGCCGGTTTGGGGCGGTCGACCTGGTCGCCGCCGAGGACGACCTCGAAGTGATCGAGCAGACCGGCCCGGGCGAGCAGGATCTCGGCGGCCCGGTGGCTCGCGCCGGTGAACACGCCGACCGGCACCCGGGCGGCGATCTCGGCGAGGGCGTCCGCGACGCCGGGGTAGACGCGTACCCGCCCGGCGAGCGCGTCCAGCTCGGCGTGGTAGCGGTCCAGGTCGTCACCGGAGGCCGGCCGCCGCAGCAGGTGCGTCAGCAGGTCCGCCGGAGAGCCGATCGAGTAGCCGGCGATGACCTCGGCGTCGGTGTACGACGGGCCGCCTCCGGCGCGCACCGCCGCCCGGTAGGCCGCGGGCACCACCGCGTGCGACTCGACGAGCGTGCCGTCCATGTCGAAGACGATCGCGTCCACCGGGCCGGTCACGCGTTCTCCGCCCGGTGCGCCGTGGCGAGCCGCTTCGGTGCGCGTGCGTACCACGCCTCGGTGACCAGCTCGGTCAGCTCGTCCATGTCGATCCGGTCGAGCCGCACCAGCACCGCCGGGTAGCCGTCGAAGTGCGGCGTGGTGAAGTAGACCGCCGGGTCGTCGGCGATCAGCGCCTCCTTGGCGCCCAGGTCGGGCACCCGGACGCCGAGGATCGGGCCGTCGGGCGCGGCGTCGCCGAGCGCCTCGATGTCACCGCGGCGCAGCGGCCGTTCCCAGACGAACATCTTGTCGCGTACCCGCCAGGCGGGCAGGTCGTCGTGCGAGCCGCGCTCGGTGGTCTCGGGCAGGGCCAGCGCGATGCGCCGCACGTCGTCCCAGGTCGCCATGGCCCCGACCCTACCGAAACCCCCCGACACGACGGCTCAGACCGGCGTGGGCGTGGCCGGTTCCGCGGCCGGGCGCCGGGACGCGCGGGTCAGCAGCAGCGGCCCGACGGTCAGCACCAGGCAGACGCCCGACATCACCAGCAGCGCCGGGGTCAGGTCGAGCAGCGCCACCGACCAGCCGCCGACCAGCGCGCCGACGGGCAGGCCGAGGAACGCCACCGACCCGGAGATGCCCAGCACCCGGGTCTGCAGCTCGCCCGGCACCCGCTGGTAGAGCGCCGCGCCGAGCAGCGGGTTCACCGCCGCGATGCCGATGCCGGACAGGAACGTCACCACGAGCACCACGACCAGGTCGTCGCTGAGCGCCAGCGCGAGCAGCCGGGGCGCGCCGCTGAGCGTCAGCCCCAGCGCGAACGTGGTCCCGGCCGGCAGCCGCGTGCCGACCACTGTGAACAGCAGGTTGCCCAGCAGCGCGCCGGCCGAGAAGACGCCCAGCAGCAGGCCGAACCCGGCCGGGTCGCCGAGCACCTCGTTGACCCACAGCGGGATCCAGACCGCGACGCTGGCGTTGGCGAACATGTTGGACACCGAGACCACGATCAGCATGGTCATCAACGTCCGGTCGGTGCGCAGGTACGCGAAGCCGCCGCGCAGCGCCCGCAGGTACGGCTCCCGGGGCGCCGGTTGCGCCGGTGCGGGCGGCCGGACCAGCACGCCGATCAGCAGCGCGCAGACCGCGAATGTGGCCGCGTCGATCCAGATGGCCCGGGTCAGCCCGACCCAGTCGATGAGCAGCCCGCCGAGCACCGCGCCGAACAGCGTCATGCCGCGGGCCAGGCCGTCGTAGGCGCTGGTGAGCCGGATCAGCGGCACCCCGGCCCGCTCGGCGGCCGGCTTGAACAGCACGTGCTTGACCCGGTCGCCGATGCCGCGCAGCCCGCCGGCGATCGCCACCAGCACCAGCAGGGTGCCGAAGCCGAGCCAGGGCGCCAGCGCCACCACGGCCATCGCGACGGCGCTGGCCGCGTCCACGAACACCGAGGTACGGCGTACCCCGAACCGGTCCGCCCAGGGGGTCGCCAGCGCGCTGGAGAGCATGTACGGAAGCGTCTCCGCCGCCGCGACGAGCCCCATCTTGGTGGGGCTGCCGGTGGTCTCCAGCACGAGCCAGGGGATGGCGACCACCGAGATCCGGGTGCCGAGGTTGGACAGCAGGTCGGCGCCGACCAGGGTGTACAACTCCCGGCGCGGGTTCACGCCGGACTGCCGATCGGGTCGGCGCCGACCGGGTGTCCGGCGGCGTACCGGGCCCGCAACGCGCGCTTGTCGACCTTCGCGGAGCGGTTCAGCGGCAGCGCGTCGACGAACTCGACGGCGCCCGGTGCCCAGGTCTCGCTGAGTTCCCGGACCACGAGCGCGATCAGCTCCTCGCCGGTCACCGACGCGTCCGGTGCCGGCACCACGTACGCGTGCGGCAACTCCCCGGCCACCGGGTCCGGCACGCCGATCACGGCGGCGGCGCGTACCTCGGGGTGGCCCGCGAGCACGTCCTCGATCGGGCGCGAGTAGATCGGCCAGCTGCGCTGCCGGGTGAGGATGCGGTCCTGTAACCGGTCGACCAGGTAGAGGAAGCCGTCGGCGTCGAGGTGGCCGATGTCGCGGGTACGGACCCAGCCGTCGACGAGCGTCTCGGCGGTCAGCTCCGGCTGGCCGTGGTAGCCGGCGAAGCTCAGCTTGGTGCGCACCCACACCTCACCGTCCTCGCCGGCCGGCAGCACCCGCCCGTCGGCGTCGCGGATCTGGACCGAGACGTCCCCGTACGGGCGGCCGCAGGAGCGCAGCCGCTCCGGGTGCTCCGGGTCCTCGGTGAGGCCGGGCAGCGCGCAGATGACGACCGCCTCGCTGAGCCCGTACACGATGCGCAGGCACGGGCCGAAGCGGGCGATGGCCTGGCGCAGCCGGGCCGGCGCGGCGGGCCCGGCGCCCACGTTGAACATGAACATGGCGGAGAAGTCGGCGCCCGGCAGGTCGGGGTGGTCGAGCACCTCGTAGAGCATCGGCGGGGTGACGAACGTGGAGGTGAGCCGCTCGGCGTCCACGGTGGCGATGAACGCGGCCGGGTCCCACTGCTCGCGCAGGAACAGCACGCCGCCGGTGAACAGGTTGAACAACGTGGTGATCTGGCCGCTGGCGAGCCACATCGGGGAGTGCGACAGGTGCCGCAGCAGCGGGAACCCGGCGCCCCGGAAGTCGGCGGCGAGCGCGAGCACCTGCCGGTAGAAGCTCTCCCGGTGGTGCACCAGCTTCGGCGTCCCGGTGGTGCCGCTGGTCTGCAGGAACGACTCGGGCGCGGGCACCTCGGCGGGCAGTTCCACGGCCGGCCCGGCGGCCTCGGCGGTCAGGTCCGGTCCGGCGCCGCCGGGGCCGAGGCAGAGCACCGGTACGCCGGCCAGGCCCGCCGCGACCTGCACCGCCTGCGCGTCCCGTGGGTCGTACACGAACGCCTCCGGCGCGGACAGCGCGACGAACTCGTCGACCTCCCGCCGGGAGGTCACCGGCGCGACCCACATGCTCCGGCAGCCGAGCAGGTGCAGGGCCAGTTGCAGCAGCGGGCCGTCGATCGTGTTGCCGAGCATCACCAGCACCGCGGCGCCGGGGCGTACCCCGTGACGGCGCAACGCGGCGGCCAGGCCGCGCACTTCGGCGGCCACCCGGGGGTAGGTGAGGCGGCGTCCGCCGCCGACGAGCGCCTCCCGGTCGCCGAACCCGGCGAACAGCTCCAGCGCCTCGTGCACGTAGTTCGGCCGGTCGGTCATCGGGCAGCCCCCATCATGGTCCGCGAGCGGCGTCCGGCCAGGTCAGGGCCGGGACAAGACGGCAGGTGCCAGGGTCGGCGACCGCACCGCCGCCAGCCCCGAGCCTAGGCAGCCGCGGTCCACGGCGGACAGAGCCGATCGTCGCTGCGTCACGTCCCCCGGGCATTTGATCATGTCGATCAGGTTGATTGACGCTCGTCACGGCCGGAAGCTAGTTTCCGGTCCATCGCCCGGGCCGGTGCCGCCGACCGCGTCACGCCCGGGGCTGCCGACCATGGAGGATCGATGCCGACCCCGAAGAGATGGCACGTCATAGCTTCCGCCGTAACGCTGCTGATCGCCGCCACCCCGGCGGTCACCGCGAGCGCCGGCCCGACCGGGAACGACCGCGCCGGGCACGGGCGCGCCGAGTGGGCCGGAACCTGGGCCGCGGCGGTGACCCGCGGGAACAACGTGGGCCTGACCGAGACCGGCCTGAACAACCAGAGCATCCGGATGACCGTGCAGACCTCGGTCGGCGGGCCGCGCCTGCGGGTGCGGCTGACCAACCTGTACGGCCAGCAGGCCGTCCAGGTCGGCCGCGCCACGATCGCCCGGCCGAACACCGCCACTCCCGACGACCTGTCCGACATCGTCCCGGCGAGCGTCCGCCAGCTGACGTTCTCCGGCGCCGGGTCGGCGACCATCAACAAGGGCGCCGAGCTGCTCAGCGACCCGGTGGCCTTCCCGGTGGCCGAGCAGGAGGACCTGGTGGTCACCCTGTACTTCCCGGTGCTCACCGGGCCGGTGACGTTCCACGGCCAGTCCAAGGTCACCAACTTCATCGGCGCCACCGACCTCACCTCGGCGGCCGACGGCGCCGGGTTCACCATCCGGCCCAACTGCTGCTGGATGTTCCTGTCCGGCATCGACGTGGAGCGCAAGGTCACGCCCGGCTCGGTCGTGGTGCTGGGCGACTCGATCGGCGACGGCAACGGCAGCACCGTCAACGCCGACCGCCGCTGGCCGGACCTGCTGGCCGAGCGGTTGATCGACGCCCGCCCGGAGCCGCGTACGCCGGGTGTGCTCAACCTCAGCCTGGCCGGCAACCGGCTCAACCACGAGGGCACCGAGCCCGGCGCGGGCGGTTTCCCCGGCTACTACGAGCTGGGCCCGAACGCGCTGGCCCGGCTCAACGAGGACGTGTTCCCGCAGACCGGGGTGCGTACCGTCATCACCCACCTGGGCATCAACGACATCTGGATGAACGGCGACAGCCCGGAGGCGATCATCGCCTCGCTGCGCCAGCTCAACCGGCAGGTCCAGGCACGCGGCCTGACCAGCATCGCCGGCACGCTCATGCCGTACGAGGGCAACGGCGGGCCGGGCGTGTGGACCCCGGAGAAGGACGCCACCCGGCAGGCCGTCAACACCTGGCTGCGCGGGCCCGGCCGGGCCGAGTTCGACGGCGTCGTCGACTTCGACGCGGTGATGCGGGACCCGGCCCAGCCGAGCCGGCTGCTGCCGGCGTACGACTCGGGTGACCACATCCACCCGAACGACACGGGTGCTGCGGCCATGGCGAACGCCGTGCCACTGAAGCTGCTCGGACTGTGACACCGGGCGGGGGCGGCGGTCGACACGACGCCGCCCCCGCCGCCGTTTCCTGGGGAGGAAGAGACAGTGGACGTCAGCGAGATCCTGACCGGGCTCTACAGCGAGCAGGGCCGGCAGAACCCGTATCCCTTCTACGCGGCCCTGCACGAGCACGGGCCGATCAACGCCGTACCGGCCCGGGCCGAGCACAGCACCGTGAGCGCGGTGGCCGGCGGGTACGACATCGTGGACCAGATCCTGCGCGACCCCGGCTGGTACAAGGGCTTCCCGCCCGGCTGGGAGGAGCAGGAGATCCTGCGCACGTTCCTCACCTCGATGATGTTCGTCAACCCGCCGGACCACACCCGGATGCGTGCGGTGTTCGCCCGGACGTTCACCCCGCGCCGCCTCGGCGCGCTGGAGCCGGTGATCGAGCGGATCGTCGCCGAGCGCCTGGACCACATGGCCGAGGTGGGTGCGGACGGTCACGAGGTGGACTTCGTGGCCGACTTCGCGTACCCGGTCCCGGCGCTGGTGATGGCCGAGTTCATCGGCCTGCCCGCGGCCGACCTGTCCTGGTACCGGCAGCGGGTCGACTGGATCGACGAGTACATGGACGTGTCCGGCAAGACGCCGGAGCGGCTGGCCCGGGCCAACCAGGCCGCCGAGGAGCTGCGTGTCTACTACCGGGACCTGATCGCCCACCGGCGCCGCACGCCCGGCCACGACCTGATCAGCGGGCTGGCCGAGGTGCTCGACGCGGGCGGCGTCGACCTCACCGAGGAAGAGTTGATCAGCAACCTGATCGTGCTGTTCAACGCCAGCTTCGTCACCACCGTCTACATGTTCAGCAACGGCCTGCCGCTGCTGCTGGACCACCCGGACGTGACCGCCGCGCTGCCCGGCGACGACGAACTGGCCCGCGGCTGCGTGGAGGAGGTGCTGCGGATGGAGAGCCCGGTGCACTTCCTGGCCCGCTCCGCGCCGGCCGGCGTCGACCTCGGCGGCGTCCCGGTCGACCGCGACGACAACGTGCTGCTGCTGATCGCCGCCGCCAACCGCGACCCGGCCCGGTTCCCCGACCCGGACCGCTTCGACCCGCGCCGCGACGGCCCGCCGTCGCTGGCCTTCGGTGTCGGGCTGCACTTCTGCCTCGGGTCGGCGGTGTCCCGGCTGGAGGGCCGCCTGGCGCTGCCGCGCCTGTTCGCGCGTTTCCCCCGGCTCGCCGTCACCCAGCCCTACACGTACAGCGGGAGCCTGTTCCTGCGCGGTATCGACAAACTCTTCGTCACCACCGGGGAGGCCGGATGACACTCGATCCGCAGGTGGTCGCGTGGCGGGCTGCGCGGGCCGCCGCCGGCACCGTGCCGCTCTACACCCAGACCCTCGCCGAGGCCCGCGCCGCCGACCTCGCCGCGATCCGCGCCGGCTCCGGCGCGGTCGAGCCGGTCGCCGAGGTACGCGACACGACGGTGCCCGGCCCGGGCGGGCCGCTGCCGGTGCGGATCCACCGGCCGGACGGCGACGGGCCGCTGCCCACGCTCGTCTACTTCTTCGGTGGCGGCTGGACGCTCGGCAGTGTCGACACGGCCGACGGGATCTGCCGGCGGCTGGTCAACCTCACCGGCGCCCAGACCGTGACGGTCGGCTACCGGCTCGCCCCGGAGCATCCGTTCCCGGCGGCGGTGGAGGACTGCCACGCCGCGCTGCGGCACCTCGCCGCGCACGCCGCCGAGTTCCGCGTGGACCCGGACCGGCTGGCGGTGGGCGGCGACAGCGCGGGCGGGAACCTGGCCGCCGCGGTCACGCTGCTGGCGCGCGCCGACGGCGGCCCCCGGCTCGCCGCCCAGCTGCTGGTCTACCCGAACACCGACCAGCGGCCCGGGCACCGGCCCGGCGACGACGAGGACCCGATGCTGTTCAACAGGCACTC
This sequence comes from Micromonospora sp. WMMD1274, assembly GCF_049179035.1. Lineage (NCBI taxonomy): Bacteria > Bacillati > Actinomycetota > Actinomycetes > Micromonosporales > Micromonosporaceae > Micromonospora > Micromonospora sp. WMMD1274. Next base: position 7,081,084 of record NZ_JBMHMG010000001.1, on the reverse strand, counting down.
GGTGGGGTGGTACCGCGGCCACTACCTGGCCGACCCCGGCGACGCGGCCCACCCGCTCGCGTCGCCGCTGCTCGCCGAGGACCTGTCCGGCCTGCCTCCGGCGCTCGTGGTCACCGCCGGGTACGACCCGCTGTGCGCCGAGGGCGAGCGGTACGCGTCCCGGCTGCGTGAGGCGGGCGTGCCCACCGAGACGGCCCACTACCCGGGGATGGTGCACGGGTTCTTCGCGATGCCCGGCGTGTTCGACGCGGGCCGCCAGGCCCAGGAGCGGGCGGCCGCCTTCCTGCGCCGCGCATTCGGGCTCGACCCGGCGCCCGCCCGGGCGGCGACGGTTGCCGACCATGGCTGAACCGACGGACGGGTTCGTGCCGCCGGCCAGCCTGGCCGAGTTCGCCGCGCCGGCCCGGGCGGTCCTCCCGGCCGACGTGTGGGACTTCGTCGACGGTGGCAGCGGCACCGAGACCGCGCTGGCCGCGAACCGGGCCGCGCTGGACCGGGTGGCGGTGCTGCCCCGGATGCTGGCCGGGGTGGACGACCCGTCCACCGAGGCGGCGCTGCCCGGCGGCCGGGCCGCGTTGCCGGTGGCCGTGGCGCCGATGGCGTACCAGCGGCTGCTGCACCCCGACGGCGAGCCGGCGCTCGCGGCGGCGGCCCGCGCGGCGGGCGTGCCCTACGTGGCGAGCACGCTGTCCAGCACGCCGATCGAGGAGATCGCGGCGACCGGCGCGACGGTGTGGTTCCAGCTCTACTGGCTGCGCGACCGGGCCCTGGTGGCCGACCTGCTCGACCGGGCGGAGGCGGCCGGCTGCGCGGCGGTGATGGTGACGGTGGACGTGCCGGTGCTCGGGCGGCGTCTGCGCGACGCCCGTAACGGCTTCGCGCTGCCGCCGCACGTCACCGCCGCGAACCTGCCCGGCGGCCGGGACGACCTGGCGCACCAGGGCACCCCGGGCGTCTCGGCGGTGGCGGTGCACACCGGCGCGGTGTTCGCCCCGGCGCTGAGCTGGGCGGACCTGGAGTGGCTGCGCGAGCGTACCCGGGTGCCGTTGCTCGTCAAGGGCATCCTCGACCCGCGCGACGCGGTCCGCGCGGCGGACGCCGGCGTCGACGCCGTGGTGGTCTCCAACCACGGCGGACGCCAGCTCGACGCGGCCCCGGCCAGCGCGGCCATGCTGCCCGAGGTGGTCGGCGCGGTCGACGGGCGGTGCGCGGTGCTGCTGGACAGCGGCGTCCGCAGCGGCGTCGACGTGCTGCGCGCGCTGGCGCTCGGCGCGGACGGCGTGCTGCTGGGCCGGCCGCTTCTCTGGGCGCTCGCGGCGGGCGGCCGGGCCGGTGCCGAGGCGGCGCTGGCGCTGCTCGCGGCGGAACTGCGCGACGCCCTCATCCTCAGCGGCTGCCCCGACCCGGCCTCGGCCCGGCGGCTGCGTACCCGGATCGGAGGCTGACGTGGAGCCCGTCGACCTGGCCGTCACGGCGCTGCACGGCAGCGTCGGCGACCCGGCGCTGAACTCGATGAACTTCCTCAACGAGGTGGCGCAGCACTACCCGGACGCGGTGTCGCTGGCGGCCGGGCGGCCGTACGAGGAGTTCTTCGACTCGGCGCTGCTGCACACGCACCTGGACCGCTTCCGCCGCCACCTCGCCGAGGAGGTCGGGCTGGACCGGGCCGGTGTGGACCGGACGCTGTTGCAGTACGGCCGCACCAAGGGCATCGTGCACCACCTGATCGCCCGGCACCTCGCCGTGGACGAGGGGCTCACCGTCGACCCGGAGTCGATTGTGGTGACAGTCGGCTGCCAGGAGGCGATGTTCCTGGTGCTGCGCGCGCTGCGGGCCGGCCCGGCCGACGTGCTGTTCGCGGTGGCGCCCACCTACGTCGGGCTCACCGGCGCGGCCCGCCTGGTCGACCTGCCGGTACGCCCGGTGGCCGGCGGGCCCGACGGCGTCGACCTGGACGACCTGCGCGCCGGGCTGCGCCGGGCCCGGGCGGAGGGGCTGCGGCCTCGCGGCTGCTACGTGATGCCCGACTTCGCCAACCCGTCCGGGGTCAGCATGGACACCGCGCAGCGGCGGCGGTTGCTGGACCTGGCCGCCGAGGAGGACCTGCTGCTGATCGAGGACAACCCGTACGGCCTGTTCCCGGCCGACGGCACCGCGCGGCGGCCCACGCTGAAGGCGCTGGACACCGCCCGCCGGGTGGTCTACCTCGGCTCGTTCGCCAAGACCGTGCTGCCGGGCGCCCGGGTCGGCTACGTGGTGGCCGACCAGCGGGTGGGGGAGGCCGACGGCACCGCGGTCCCGTTCGCCGACCACCTCGCGAAGATCAAGAGCATGGTCACCGTGAACACGTCGCCGATCAGCCAGGCGGTGATCGGCGGCGCGCTGCTCGCGCACGACTGCTCGCTGGTGGCCGCGAACACCAGGGAGCGGGCCGCGTACGCCCGCAACCTGCGCCACCTGGTCGACGGCCTGGCCCGGCGCTTCCCGGCCGGCGGGCCGGTCTCCTGGACCGTCCCGGCGGGCGGGTTCTTCGTGGTGGTGAGCGTGCCGTTCGCCGTCGACGACGCGCTGCTGCACCGCTCGGCCCGCGAGTACGGCGTGCTCTGGACCCCGATGGCGCACTTCTACGACGCGGGCACACCGGTGAACGCGTTGCGGTTGTCGGTGAGCGCTGTCACACCGGAGTCCATCGATCTGGGTCTGGACCGGCTGGCCGCGCTGGTCACGGACACCATGCCGGACGACGTGACGCCGGAGTGTCAGGGTTCCGCCACAGCGCGTGTTTCCTGACGCCGTCGCTCTGTTGATAATGGACGAATGGTTGCCTGGGAGTACGCGTTGCTCGTTCGTCGGTATCAGGGTCAGGGTCGCAATTTCCACGTCTCGTTCGTGTGGTACGGCCCGGACGGGTCACGCACCGACGTGACCGCATACGGCGACACCGCGATCGCGCATCTCAACCGGGTCGGCCGGGAGGGGTGGGAGCTGGTCTCCGCCGCCGAGGACGTGAACAACGTGCAGGGCAGCACCGAGGTCCACCGCTACCACCTGAAGCGCCCGCTGCGCTGACCCCGTAACCGCCGGCGCCCCGGGAGAACGAGCTCCCGGGGCGCCGCTGTCACGACTGTCAGCCCAGGTCCACGGCGGGGTAGAGCGGGAACGGCGTGAGCAGGTCGGCGGCCTGCTTGCCGACGGACTCGGCGACGGCCGGGTCCAGCACGTACTTCGCCTTCGACGGCGCGCCGTCCGGGCCGGTGCCCGGCGTGGTCTGGCTGAGCACGGTGTGGATCAGCTCGGCGGTCGCGTCCATCTCGGCGGCGCCGAGCCCTCGGGTGGTCAGCGCCGGGGTCCCGATGCGGATGCCCGAGGTGTACCAGGCGCCGTTCGGGTCCTGCGGCACCGAGTTGCGGTTGGTGACGATGCCCGAGTCCAGCAGCGCCTGCTCGGCCTGCCGGCCGGTCAGGCCGTACCCGGACACGTCGATGAGCACCAGGTGGTTGTCGGTGCCGCCGGTGACCAGCGTGGCGCCCCGGCGCAGCAGCCCGTCGGCGAGCGCCTGCGCGTTGTCCACGATCCGCTGGGCGTAGTCGGCGAAGTCGGGGCGGCGCGCCTCGGCCAGCGCGACCGCCTTGGCGGCCATCACGTGCGGCAGCGGCCCGCCGAGCACCATCGGGCAGCCCCGGTCGACCTGGTCGGCCAGCTCCGGGCCGCAGAGCACCATGCCGCCGCGCGGGCCCCGCAGCGACTTGTGCGTGGTCGTGGTGACGATGTGCGCGTGCGGCACCGGGTCGAAGTCGCCGGTGAACACCTTGCCGGCGACCAGCCCGGCGAAGTGCGCCATGTCGACCATGAACGTGGCGCCGACCGAGTCGGCGATCTCCCGCATGATCCGGAAGTTGACCTTCCGCGGGTACGCGGAGTAACCGGCGACCAGGATCAGCGGCTTGAACTCGCGGGCCGCCACGGCCACCCGGTCGTAGTCGATCAGGCCGGTGGCCGGGTCGGTGCCGTAGCTGCGCTGGTCGAACATCTTGCCGGAGATGTTCGGCCGGAAACCGTGGGTGAGGTGCCCGCCGGCGTCCAGCGACATGCCGAGCATCCGCTGGTTGCCCAGCTCGCGGCGCAGCGCGAACCAGTCGGCCTCGGTGAGGTCGTTGACCTGCCGCGCCTGCGCCTTGCGCAGCGCGGGGGACTCGACCCGGTCGGCCAGGATCGCCCAGAACGCGACCAGGTTGGCGTCGATGCCCGAGTGCGGCTGCACGTACGCGTGGGACGCGCCGAACAGCTCCCGGGCGTGCTCGGCGGCGAGCGCCTCGACGGTGTCGACGTTCTGGCAGCCGGCGTAGAACCGGCGCCCGACGGTGCCCTCGGCGTACTTGTCGCTGAACCAGTTGCCCATTGCGAGCAGCGTCGCGGGGGAGGCGTAGTTCTCGCTGGCGATGAGCTTGAGCGACTCGCGCTGGTCGGCCAGTTCCGCGGCGATGGCGTCGGCCACGCGCGGCTCGACGCCGCGGACGACCTCCAACGCGCTGCGGAAGGCAGTGGACTCGGCGTTGCGCGACATGCGACCTCCAGGTGACGTGCGGAAGGCCCAGGCGCTCGGCATGCGTCCTCATGACGAGGCCGCTCCCCGATGGTGCTCCATCTCCACGCGCCAGTCACGGCCCGTGCCGATCCTACCGGCCCGGCCGGGACCTGCGGGGTTGGGCCGCCCGTCCCGGGGCACACCGTGGGGGAGGCCGGCCCCGACCCGGCCCGGGGGAGAGGAGGCACGACCATGACCACACCGAGCACCGGACGGCCGCTCGCCGTGGTGACCGGCGCGTCCAGCGGCATCGGGTACGAGCTGGCGGTCCAGTTCGCCGAGCACGGGTACGACGTGGTGGTCGCCGCCGAGGACGCGGCGATCGAGCGCGCGGCGGGTGACCTGCGGCGCGACGGCGGCCCGGAGGTGTACCCGGTCCAGGTGGACCTGGCCACGCCCGAGGGCGTACGGCGGCTGGCCGGGGAGGTGACCGGCCTGGGCCGCCCGGTCGACGCGCTGGCGCTCAACGCCGGCCGGGGCGCGGGCGGGGACTTCGTCGGCGGCACCGACCTGGCCGACGAGCTGACAGTGATCGACCTGAACGTCCGCTCGACGGTGCACCTGGCCAAGCTGCTGCTGCCGGACATGGTCCGCCGGGGCGCCGGGCGGGTGCTGTTCACCTCGTCCATCGCCGCCACCATGCCCGGGGCGTACCAGGCGGTCTACAACGCCTCGAAGTCGTTCGTGCAGTCCTTCGCCGAGGGGGTGCGCAACGAGCTGAAGGACAGCGGCGTCACGGTGACCTCGCTGATGCCCGGCCCGACCGACACCGAGTTCTTCGACCGGGCCGACATGGAGGACACCCGGGTCGGCCAGGGGCGCAAGGACGACCCCCGCAAGGTGGCCGAGGACGCGTTCGAGGCGCTGATGAAGGGGGAGCACAAGGTCGCCGCCGGCTCGCTGGTCAACAAGATCCAGGTGGCCGCCGGCAAGATCGTCCCGGATCGGCTGAAGGCCGAGCAGCACCGGAAGATGGCCGAGCCCGGCTCGGGCGACTGAGCACCGACGCGAGCGGGACCGCCCCGAAGGAAAGGGGCGGTCCCGCTCGCGTTCCGGGTCCGGCGTCAGGCGACCACGGCGTCCAGCGACTTCTTCAGCGCCTTCGGGGCGGTCGGCGTCTTCGGCGCCTTCGGCCGCAGGTCGAGCATCCGCTGGCCGATCTCCTGGAGCTGGTTACGGCCGAGTGCCTCGCGCACCTTCGGGAACCACTCCTGCTCCTCCTCCTCGACGTGGTGCAGCACGTTCTCGATCAGCACCGTCGTCTTGGCGTTGAAGCGCTCGTCGTCGGCGTCCATGGTGAACAGCTCGAAGCAGAGCACGTCCGCGACGTGGTGCTCCTCGTACGACTCCAGGATGTCGTCCTCGACGTCGGGCACCAGCTTGCGGACCTCCGGGTACATCACCTCGTTCTCCAGGTAGGTGTGCACCGTCAGAGCTTCGAGGATCTGCCCGACGATCTTCCCGCGCTTGCTCGCCGGCCCCTCCTCGGCCTCCTGGAAGGCCTTGAACAGGCGGCGGATCTCCTTGTGGTCCTCCTTGAGCAGGACGATCGCGTCGGTGGACACCGGTTACCTCCTAAGTCGGCTGACGGTGCCCCCCTACCCGGTGCCCGACCAGGACAAACAGGCCGGGCCCGGCGTGATCGCCGGGCCCGGTCCACGCGGGTCTGGGTTACTTCACCGCGTTGTACGCGTCCACGACGCCGGCGCCGTAGAACCCGTTGCGGTTCCCGCCGGAGCAGGTCGCGTCGTACGCGTTCGGGCCCGCCGGGATCAGCGGCACCGGGTTGTAGACGCCCGACGGGCAGGACTTCGCCACCGCCGTGCGCTCCAGGAACGAGGCCAGCTGGCCCGGGTTCATGCCCGGGTGCGCGGACAGCGCCAGCGCCGCGACGCCGGTGGCGTGCGGGCTGGACATCGAGGTGCCCTGCTTGTAGCCCCACCCGTTGGTGCGGGTGGCGGTGTTGAAGGTGGTGGACAGGATGCCGTCGGCGGACGTCGAGACCGCGCCCCGGGTCCGGAACCGGGTGTCGCCACCCGGCGCGGTCACGTCGATCACGCCTTGGCCGTACGAGGAGTAGTAGCTCTTCTCACCGGTCGGGCCGACCGCGGCGACCGTCACCACGCCCGGCGCCTCGGCCGGTAGGACCAGGCAGGCGTTGGTGAGGTTCTCGCGGTCCTCCGGCGTGCCGTTGTTCGGGCTGCCGGTGTCGGTGATCTTGTGGGCCAGGTCCCAGTTCGAGTTGCCGGCCGACGAGACGTGCAGCACGCCCTGGGACTGCGAGTAGCGCAGGGCCCGCTGCACGGCCTTCCACACCGGGCGCTGGCGGGCGTCGTTGCGGCAGTTCAGCTGCCACGGGTCGATGTAGTAGCTGTTGTTGGTGAGCTGGAAGCCGTGCTCGGCGGCCCACATGAACCCGCAGACCGCGGCCTCCGGGAAGATGTAGCCGTCGTCGTTGACCACCTTGACCGCGGCGACCTTCACACCCGGCGCGACGCCGGTGACCCCGGCGCCGTTGACGGCGGCGGCGATGGTGCCCGCCACGTGGGTGCCGTGGTCGCTGGTGGTGGGGTTCCACGAGGCCTCGGCGGTGTTCGGGACACCGCCGACGCAGGAGGCGCTCTTGTCCCTGGCGATCTGGGTCGCCAGGTCCGGGTGGCTGCTGGAGATGCCGCTGTCCAGCACACCCACCACGACCGACGGGCTGCCGCCGGTCACCGCGTGCGCCTGCGGGACGCGGATCTGGTCCATGTCCCACTGAAGGTTGTAGAGCGGCTCGGCGGTCGGGTCGCCGGTGGCCGCGGCGACGGCGGCGGCCGGCACCTCGACCGTCTCGCCCTCGTCCAGGGCGGTGCCCAGGCCGGCGGTGGAGGCGACCGACTCGACGCCGGCGCCCGCCACCCGGGTGACGAAGTCCGGGGCGGACGAGCGCACGACCAGCACGCCGATCTTGTCGTACGCCGCCACCACGGTGCCGTCGGCGGCCGCAACCCGGGCGGCGGCCTTGGCGGTGCCGTTGCCCTGCGGGGCGAGCACCAGATACGAGGTCTCCGGTCCGGCGGCCGCGGCCGGCGACATGCCGCCGGTGAGGGCGAGCCCGGCGCCGAGCGTCACCGCGGACGCCGCGGCGAGTGTCTTGCGACGGAGATTGTTCACACAGACTCCCAGGGGTTCGTGCGGGTGGACCGCACCCCTGAACGGGCTGCGGTCCGGGCGGAGGCACGGCGAAGTACCGGCCTCGCCCGGACCAGCGCCGCCGCGCCCCCGGGTGTTACACCTCCCGCGCGCCCGTGAAGTCGATCGTCAGACGGTGGCGATCGTGTAGGGGATCTCGTCCAGCAGCTCCCGGGCGAGGAAGCCGATCCGCCCGTACCGGGGGACCAGCCGCTGCCCGCTCACCGCGTGCGCGAACGCCGCCCAGCAGGCCGCCTGCGCCGGGTCGGCACCCCGGGAGAGCAGGCCCGCGAGCAGCCCGGAGCGCACGTCGCCGCTGCCCGAGGTGCCCAGCCCGGCGTCCCCGCTCTCCTCCCGCCAGGCCCGGCCGTCCGGCGTCGCGATGTGCCCGTACAGCGACACGACCGCGTCGTACCGGCCGGCCAGTTCCACCGCTTCGGCGTCCAGGTCGTCGCCCGGATCGCGGCCCAGCAGGTGCTGGGCCTCGGTCAGGTTGGGCGTGAGCACCACCTTGCGGCCGGACCCGACCAGCAGATCCGGCGCGTGGCTGAGCGCACCGAGCGCGTACGCGTCGAGCACCAGCGCGGTCTCCCGCCCGGCCGCGTCCAGGACCAGGCGCAGCAGCTCCCCGGTGGCGTCGATGTCCTTCAGGCCGGGGCCGACGGCCACCACGTCCGCCTCGGCGACCAGCCCGCCGAGCAGGTCGCCCGGGTCGCCGCGTACCGCGCCGTCGTCGGTCTCCGGCAGGCCGATCACGAGCGCCTCTGGCACCTGGATGCTCAGCGACGGGGCCGTCGACTCGGCCGCGGCGAGTTGGAGCACGCCGGCCCCGGCACGCAGCGCGGCCACCCCGGCCAGCAGCACCGCGCCGGGGGTGAACCGGGAACCGCCGACCACCAGCACGGTGCCGCGCGCCTCCTTGCCGCCGGTGGGCACCGGCAGCGCCCAGTCCCGCAGCAGCGCGGGGGTGATCACGTCAGACCGGCTCGGCATGGACCTCGTCCTCCCTGGTGGGTGTCGCCCCCTGGCGGTGCAGGTGGGTGACGTCGTTGAACACGTCCGGCACGAGCCGGCCGGAGTCGTCGGCGTGCCAGCCGGTGACCGAGCAGTTGGCGATCACGTGCTCGCGGGTCAGCGCCATCAGCTCCGCCTCGGTGAGCCCCTCCACCAGGTAGCGCAGCAGGAAGACCAGCGCGTCGTGGCCGAACAGCAGCACCCGGCCCCCGTCGTGGTCGCGGCGCAGGTCGCCCAGCAGCGCCCGCAGCCGCAGCGCCACGTCGGTCCAGGACTCGCCGCCGGGCGGCCGGTAGTAGAACTTGCCGAGCCGGGTACGCCGCTGCGCCTCCTCCGGGTAGCGCCGGGTCACGCCGTGGGCGGTGAGCCCGTCGAGAATGCCCAGCTCCCGGTCGCGCAGCCGCTCGTCGACGCTCGTCGGGATCCCGGTGCCGTCGAGCGCCAGCTCGGCCGTCCGGACCGCCCGCAGGTACGGCGACACCACCGCCACGTCCGGCCGTTGCGAGTCCGTCAGCCCGGCCAGCCAGCGGCCGGTCGCCTGTGCCTGTTCCTCACCGGTAGCCGACAGCGGCACGTCCGCGTCGCGGTGGGTGAGGTCGATCAGCTCGGCGCCGGACGTCTCGGCCGCCGTGGCCGCGACGTTCGCCGTGCTCTCGCCGTGCCGGACGATCCAGAGCGATGCCATCTCCGCCATGCGGCTCCCGGTACCCGGGCCCGGCCGGGGATAACCGCGCCGGACCGGCGACACACGGGCTGGCGCGCCGTTGCATCGACGCGGCAGAATGTCCCACGACTCGGGACGACCCCGGGTCCGAGGGAGGGCGCACATGTCGACGGTGGTGCGGGGTCTGCGGGAGGCGCTGGTGCTCTTCGTGATCGCCGCGGTGGTGATCGCCGCGGCGGTCGGCATCTGGGTGGCCGTCGGCGGCGGCGACTTCACGCACCGGGTGGGAGTGGCGTTCATGATCGTCGGTGCCGTGATCGGGATGACCGGTGACCTGACGCTGAGCCGCATCGGCATGCTGCCGGCCCGGTCCACGTTCGGCCTGGCGCCCGAGCGGGAGGACGGCGGCGGCGGGCGGGTGCTCACCGGCGTCGGCATCTTCCTGTTCGTCTCGGTGCCGCTGATCGTCGTCGGGGCGCTGCTGATCACCTGAGCACGTTGCCGGCCGTCGCCGGACCGGTCAGTCCTCCGGCGAACCGGGACTCACGAGACCCGTCTCGTAGGCGACCACCACCGCCTGGACCCGGTCGCGCAGACCGAGTTTGGCCAGGATCCGGGCGACGTGGGTCTTCACCGTCGCCTCGGACAGGTGCAGCGCCTCCGCGAGTTCGGCGTTGCTCAGGCCGCCGGCCAGCAGGCGCAGGACCTCCGTCTCGCGCCGGGTCAGCGTGGCCAGGTCGCGGTGCACCGCCGCCGTCTGCGGGTCACGGCGGGCGAAGCGCCGCACCAGGCGGCGGGTGATCGCGGGCGCGAGCAGCGCGTCCCCGTCCTGGACCAGGCGTACGGCCGCGACCAGGTGCTCCGGCGTCACGTCCTTGAGCAGGAAGCCGCTCGCCCCGGCGGCGAGCGCGGCGTAGACGTACTGGTCCAGGTCGAACGTGGTGAGGATGATGACCCGCGGCGCCGCGACGGCCCCGGTGAGGATGCGGCGGGTGGCCTCGAGACCGTCGAGCTCGGGCATGCGCACGTCCATGAGCACCACGTCGGGTCTGGTGCGGCGCACCGCGTCCACCGCCTCCGCGCCCGTCGCCGCCTCGGCCACCACGTCCACCCCGCCGGCCGTGAGGATCATGCGGAATCCGGTACGGACCAGCGCCTGGTCGTCGGCGACCACCACTCGTACCGTCATGTCGCCTCCCACGGGATCAGGGCCTCGACGTGGTAGCCGGCGCCCGGCCGCGCGCCGGCACGCAACGTCCCACCGTAGACGGCGAGCCGCTCCCGCAGCCCGATCAGGCCGCGCCCGCCCGTCGTGCCGGTCGCGGCCGGTACGACGGGCTCGGTGTTGCCGACCTCGATCCGCAGACTCTCCGGCGCGTACTCGACGACGACGGTGCCGGCGGCGCCCGGCGCGTGCCGGACCATGTTGGTCAACGCCTCCTGCACCACCCGGTAGGCCGTCAGCCCGACACCGGAGGTGACCGGCCGGCGCTCGCCCGAGACGGTCAGGCCCACCGGCACGCCGGCGGCACGCATGCGTTCGACCAGTTCGGGCACGTCGTCGATGCCGGGCTGGGGGTCCTCCGGGTCGTCCGGTTCGGACTCGGCCAGCAGGCCCATGACGTGCCGCAGCTCGGTGAGCGCGGACCGGCCGGTCGACTCGACGGCGAGCAGCGCCTCCCGTGCCTGATCCGGTGCGGCGGCGAGCACCGTCCGGGCGGCGCCGGCCTGGATGACCATCACGCTGACGTGATGCGTCACGACGTCGTGCAGTTCGCGGGCGATGCGGGCCCGCTCACCGGCGACCGCGTCGCGCAGCGCCTGCTCGTGGGCGCGGGCCTCGGCGGTGAGCCGCTGCCGGTCCTCGCCCGCCCGTCGCCGCCACACGTGGTGGCCGCCCGCGGCGGCGACCAGCGGAGCCAGCACGACGAACGGAAGACGGTCCGCGGGCACCGTGACCACCATCAGCTCCCGCAGGCCCAGGGCGAGCAGCGCCACCACCGGGACCGACGCCAGCACCGGCAGCCGGTACGGGCTGTGCGCCGCCGCGCTGTAGACGGCGACGAGGCAGGTCAGCACCACGCACGGGAACAGGGCCGGCTGCCGGTCCCCGTCGGTCACCAGGACCAGTGACGCGGCGGCCGTCGTGGCCCAGAGCACCGCGAGCGGATGCCGGCGGCGCAGCACCAGCGGCGCGCACATGACGAAGACCAGCAGCAGCGCCCCGAGCGTCGACCCGGGTGGCGCCGGCTGCACCTCCGGCGGGACCGCCACCGGCGGCAGCGGCAGTGGCGGCGGCAACGGCGGGGGCGGGACGCCGACGTCGTCGGTGGCGGCCTGGAAGCACACCAGCCCGAGCACACCCGCCAGCGCCGCGTCGAGCAGCAGCGCCCGCCAGCCCGGCCTCGGCAGCGGTCCGGTCGCCACGATGCCTCTCACGAGCCACATTCTCGCCGCCGCACGCCGGCCGGGGCATCGGTCACGGTGTGCACTGCGACTACATCGCAGGGATGACCCCGGACGAAGATCCACCTCCGGCGGTACGGCAGTGCGTCGCCGGACCGATGCCCCGACCTGCGGCCCGCACCTAACGTCACGGCGTCCAATCGACCGGCCCGACCACAAGGGGCGACACATGACCGATCCGGTGATCGACGTACGCGGGGTGACCCGCCGCTACGGTGAGGGGCCGCCCGCACTGCACGACGTGTCGCTGACCGTCCGGCCCGGCGAGTGCGTGGCAGTGCTCGGCCCGTCCGGCAGCGGAAAGTCCACGCTGCTCAACCTGCTCGCCGCGCTGGACCGGCCGGACGCCGGCACGGTGACCGTCGCGGGCACCCGGCTGGAGAGGCTCGGCGAGGCCGCGTCGGCCCGGTTCCGGCGCGCGCACGTGGGCCTGGTCTTCCAGTTCTTCAACCTGCTCGACGACCTGACCGTGCTGGACAACGTCCTGCTGCCCGCCCAACTGGCCGGCGCCCCGGCCCGCGCGTCGCGCGCACACGCGGCCTCCCTGCTGGACTCGCTCGGCATCGCCCGGCACGCGCAGGCGTACCCGGGACGCCTCTCCGGCGGTGAGCGCCAGCGCGTCGCCGTCGCCCGCGCCCTGATCAACCAGCCCGCGCTGCTGCTGGCCGACGAGCCGACCGGCGCGCTGGACACCGCCTCCGGGGAGGACGTCCGGCGCCTGCTCGACGAGCTGCACCGCAGCGGCCAGACGATCGTGCTCGTCACCCACGACCTGCGGCTGGCCGAGGCGTCCGCCGGCCGGACGATCCGCCTGCGCGACGGCCGGGTCGAGGTGCGACGGTGAGCGGGCTCGGCCGGGTCGTCCGGTCCGGCGTACGGCGCCGCCGGGTGCAGACAGTCGTCGTCGGCCTGGTCACCGCCGCCGCCGTGACCGCCACGGTGCTCGGCGGCGGGCTGCTCGTCGCGTCGCAGGCGCCCTTCGACGACGCGTTCGCCGCCCAGCGGGGAGCGCACCTGACCGTGCGGGCGGACTCCGGTGCGGTGACGGAACCGCAGCTCGCCGCGTCGGCCTCGGCGCCGGGCGTGGTTGCCGCCGCCGGCCCGTACCGGGTGCTGGTGGTCGCCTTCACGGAGCGCGGCGGGATGCGGACGCCGCCGCTGACAGTCGTCGCCCGCGCCGATCCCGGCGGTCCGGTCGACCGGATCGAGCTGGCCGGCGGGCGGTGGCCGGCCGGTCCGGACGAGATAGTGCTGAGCGGCGGCGCCGTCCGCGTGCCGCCCGGCTCCCGCCTGACCACACCCGGCGGCGCCGAGTTCACGGTGGTCGGTACGGCCCGGTCGATCAGCGACACCGCCGGGGCCTGGGTGCTGCCGTCCGCCGTCGGCGTACTCGACGGGCCGGACACGGCGGACGGGTACCAGATGCTCTACCGGTTCACGGACGCACGCACCCCGACGGAGGTCGCGACCGGCCGGGACGCCGTGGTCGCCACGTTGCCCGCCGGCGCGGTCACCGGCGCCCGATCCTGGCTCGACGTACGGCAGCAGGCCGTCGAGGACGCGGCCGTCTTCGTGCCGTTCCTCGTCGCGTTCGCGCTGCTCGGCATCGTGATGGCGCTGCTGGTGGTCGGCACTGTCGTCGCCGGGACGGTCGGTGCCGCCACCCGCCGGATCGGCATCCTCAAGGCGCTCGGCTGCACCCCCGCGGGTGTCGTCCGCGCGTTCGTCGCGCAGACGCTGCTCCCGGCCGCCGTGGGTGCCGTCGCCGGAACGGTCACCGGGAACCTCCTCGCGCTGCCGGTACTGGCCGAGACCGAGGAGATCTACGGTTCGGCGAACACCACCATCGCCTGGTGGGTGACCGTCCTGGCCACCGGCGGGGTGCTGGCAGTGGTGACGCTGACCGCGTGGGCGGCCGCGCTGAGAGCGGGCCGGCTCCGCACCGTGGACGCCATCGCTGTCGGACGGGCGTCCGGTCCGGCGCGGGGCCGCTGGGCGTCGCGGCTGGCGGCGCGGCTGCCGGTGGCCCGGCCGGTCGGCCTCGGCCTGGCCCGCCCGTTCGCCCGGCCGGCCCGCACGGTCGCGATCCTGCTGGCGGTCGCGACCGGCGCGGCGGCGATGACGTTCGCGACCGGGCTCGCCGCGTCGCTGCTGCGCATCCAGACCGCGCTCACCCAGGACGTCGCGGACGTCACGGTGACCGGCGACCCGGACGCCGGACCGGTCGCCGCTCCCACCGCCGATCCGGCCGCGGTGCTGGCGGCGATCGACGCGCAGCCGGGCACCCGCGCCCGGTACGGCCGCACGCAGGCACCGGGCACCGTCGCGGGCATCGCCGATCCGGTCTCCGTCACGACGATCACCGGCGACGCGGCGTGGGACGGCTTCGAGATGGTGTCCGGACGCTGGTTCGCCGCACCCGGCGAGGCCGTCGTCGGCGGACCCCTGCTGAGCGCCACCGGAGCGCGGATCGGTGACACCGTCACGGTCCGGATCGAGGGCACGCCGGTACGCCTGCGCATCGTCGGCGAGGTGTTCGAGTCCGTCATGGCGGTGTTCACCGGTACCGCCACGCCCACCGGCCGGAATCCGTCCGAGTACCGCGTCGCGCTCGCCCCGGACGCCGACGCCGGCGCCTACGCGCGGGCGCTGACCGGCGCACTCGCCGGCCGGGGCCTCACGGCGCGGCCGAGCGGCGGGGAGACCGACCCGCTCCTGCTGGTCGTGGAGGGGCTGACCGCCACGCTGACCCTGCTGCTGCTCGCGGTGGCCGCGCTGGGCGTGCTCAACATGCTCGTGCTCGACCTGCGCGACCGGGTCCACGATCTCGGTGTGCACAAGGCGCTCGGCATGACGCCGGGCCAGACGATCGCGATGGTGGTCGCGTCGGTCGCCGCCGTCGGTCTGGTCGGCGGGCTGCTCGGCGTACCCGCGGGTGTGGCGATGCACCGGCTCGTCGTCCCGACGATGGCCGCCAGCGGCGGACTGCACCTGCCGGAGGCGCTGCTCGACGTGTACGGGCCGTTTCTCCTGACGGCGCTGGCGCTGGGCGGGCCGCTGACGGCACTGCTCGGAGCGCTGCTGCCGGCCGGGTGGGCGGCCCGGACCCGGACCGCGACGGCACTGCGGAGCGAGTAGCGCCCCGGCGGTTCCACGGGTGTCGGTGGGGCCGGTTATGGTCCCGGCACACTGCGGGCGATCAAGGAGACGGTGTGCGCAGATTCGAGTTCGTGGGCGGCGGTTCGGCCAAGTTCTGGGAGGTCGGGCAGCGCGAAGCGACGGTGACGGTCCGCTATGGATCGATCGGCGCGCAGGGCCGCACCCAGGTCAAGGAACTGGGTTCGCCGGCCGAGGCCGCCGCGCACGCCGACCGGCTGATCGCGGAGAAACTGCGCAAGGGGTACGCCGAGACGACAGTCGCGCCGTCCACGGGGCAGGACGGAGCGCCCGCCGCCGAGCCGGCCGCACCGAGCCGCGATCCGGAAGCGACCGGTGCCGATCCGGCCGGTGCTCGTGCGGCCGGTAGCGGCCCGGCCGGGGCGCAGTCGGCCACGTCGCCTGCCGGCGAGCTGCCGGACGAGGACGCGTTCGAGGTTCCGGCCGGCTGGCGGCGGATGCTGGTCCCGCGCCGGGGTGGCACGCCGGGCACGGCCCTGCCGAGCGCCGCGAAGGGCCGTGCCGCCGGGCGGAAGGTGCTGGACGCGGTGGCCGTCCCGGTCGCCGCCACCGCGCGGGCCACCGACGATCCGGAGCTGGGCCCGGCGCTGCGCGGCTACCTGGACGGCGAGCCCGGCCCGCTGGGCGGGGCCGCGCTGGTGGCGGCAGCGGCGGTGGCGCTCGGCTATCACGCGCGCGACCAGCAGGGGGTGGCCCTCGCCGACCTGCTCGTCGCCGATCTCGGCCCGGTCGGCGCGGCGGTCGCCGCGACCGGGCAGATCACCGTGGCGGCCACCGGGTCGGCGTCGCCGCTTCTGCTGCACCGCACCGAGGCGGAGAAGTCACACAACTACGGCCACTGGCGTCTGCGCCAGTCCGTGCTGCGCCGCGTCCGGGCGCACCTCGCGGCGGCCGGCGACGCCGACTACGCCGCCGCCCGCGCGGCGCTGGTCCCGTACCGGTCCGGGTCGCTGGCGACGCGGGCGGTCACCTCGTTCCTGCTGCCGACCGAGCGGGAGTGGGTGGCCCAGGACGTCGCCGACGTGGCGCGCGACGGGGGCCCGTTCCTCGCCGAGTTGCTGCTCGCCGCGGTCGACGACGTGGACGCGATCCACGCCCTCGCCGGGCACCTGCAGGTCTACCGGCTGATGTACGACCCGGCGCCGATCGTCACCGCCACCACCGCGGTCGGGCCGCCCGTCGCGCCGGTGCTGGCCGGGTGGTTCGACCACGAGCACACCGGCGCGGACGGGCGGCAGCGGCTGGTGTCGCTGCTGGCGGCCCTGCCCGGCGACGAGCCGATGACGGCGCTGCTCGACCGGCTGGACCGCAGGTACGTCCCGCCCGCGGTGACGGAGATGCTGCGCCGCTTCCCGGTGCGCGGCGTGCGCCTGCTGTCCGCCGCCGCCGAGGGGCGCAGCCCGGCCGCGCGGGAGGCCGCCACGTTGCTGCGCGCGCACGTGCTGGCCAACCCGGCGGCCGTCGAGGCCGCGCTGCCGGCGCTGGACCCGGCGCGGCGGGAACGGGTCGAGCGGATCCGCGACGACGCGTCCGCGCTGCCGGTCGCCGCGCCGGACCGGCTGCCGCCGGTGCTGGTGACGCCGCCCTGGTCGGTCCGGCGCCCACGAGCCAACCCGCCGGTGGTGGACGGGCTGGAACGGCCCGCCGGGTCCGCCATGGCCTGGCTGCCGGGGGAGCGGGAACGGTGGGCCGCAATCGTGCCCGGCTGGGCCGGTCACTGGCACGGGAACGACCTGGGCGCACTCGCCACCGAGGTCGCCGCCGGGCGGGCCGGGTCGTACGCGGCGATCCACTTCTTCGTCCGGGCCACCGAGGAGCTGGCCCGGCCGCTGCTGCCGTCCTGGCGGCCCGACGAGTCCTGGGGCGCCGACCGGTGGATGCTGCGCCTCGCCGGCCGGTACGAGCTGGACGCGCTGCCCACCGCGCTGCACCTGGCCCGCAGCGCGCCGAAGAGCGTCGGCGAGGTGCTGCTGCCGTACGCCGACGGTGAGGTCGCCGACCTGATGGCCGACTGGCTCGACCGGCTCAAGACGGTACGCCCGACCGCCCGGGCCTGGCTGCGGCGGCACCCGGAGTACGCCACGCGGGCGCTGCTGCCTGCGGCCCTGGGCGCGCCCGGCCCGCGTCGCCGGGCCGCCGAGCGGGCGCTGCGCCTGGTCGCCGCGGAGCACCGTGGTGTGCTCCTCGGTGTGGCCCGGGAGCACGGCGAGGAGGCGCTCGCCGCCGCCACGGCGATGCTCGACGCCGACCCGCTGGCCCAGCTCCCGGCCCGGATGCCGAGCCTGCCGGCCTGGCTGGACCCGGCGGTGCTGCCGCAGGTGCTGCTGCGGGACCGCTCGGCGGCGCTGCCCGCCGACGCGGTACGCCACCTCTGCACGATGCTCGCCATCTCCTCGCCCGGCGAGCCGTACCCGGGGGTGGAGATCGTCCGCGCGGCGTCCGACGCCGACTCCCTGGCGGAGTTCGCCTGGGCGCTGTTCGAGAGCTGGCAGAGCGCCGGCGCGCCGTCGAAGGACGGCTGGGCGTTCACCGCGCTGGGCCTGCTCGGCGACGACTCGACCGCGCGGCGGCTCGCGCCGCTGGTCCGGGCCTGGCCCGGCGAGAGCCAGCACACCCGGGCGGTGACCGGCCTGGAGGTGCTGGCGCAGATCGGCACCGACGTGGCGCTGATGCACCTCTACGGCATCTCGCAGAAGGTGAAGTTCCGGGGCCTGCGGGAGCAGGCGGCACGCAAGGTCACCGAGGTCGCCGACGGGCTGGGCCTGACGCCCGAGCAGCTCGGCGACCGGCTGGTGCCCGACCTCGGCCTGGACACCGACGGCAGCCTGGTCCTCGACTACGGGCCGCGCCGGTTCACAGTCGGCTTCGACGAGCAGCTCAAGCCGTACGTGGTGGACGGCACCGGCGCCCGCCGCAAGGATCTGCCCAAGCCCGGCGCCCGGGACGACGCGACGCTGGCGCCCGCCGCGCACAAACGCTTCGCCGGCCTGAAGAAGGACGTGCGTACGCTCGCCGCCGACCAGATCCGCCGCTTCGAGGCGGCCATGGTGACCGGGCGGCGCTGGCCGGTCGCGGACTTCCGCCGCTACTTCCTGTCCCACCCGCTGCTCTGGCACGTCGTCCGCCGACTGGTCTGGGCCACGGTGGACGACGCGGGGACGGTGGGCGCCGCGTTCCGGGTGGCCGAGGACCGCACGCTGGCCGACGTGGACGACGAGACGTACGCGCTGCCCGACGACGCCACCGTCACCATCGCGCACCCGCTGCACCTCGGCGCGGCGGTGCCGGCCTGGGCGGAGGTCTTCGCCGACTACGAGATCCTCCAGCCCTTCCCGCAGCTCGGGCGCGAGGTGCACCGGCTGGACGCGGCCGAGCGCGGTGAGGCGCTGCTGCACAGGCACATGGGCGTCACGGTCCCGGCCGGGCGGCTGCTCAGCCTGGAACGGCGGGGCTGGCGACGCGGCGCCCCGCAGGACGCCGGCATCCAGGGCTGGCTGGAACGTGACGTCCCCGGCGGCCGGGCCGTGGTGATCGACCTCGACCCCGGCATCGCAGTCGGCGTGGTGGACATGTTCCCCGACCAGAAGATCGAGGCGATCTGGGTCAACGACGTGCCGCAGGGTGACTGGTTCCGGCGCGGCGGCAAGGTCCGCCTCGGCGACCTGGACGACGTCACCGTCTCCGAGGTGCTGCGCGACCTGGCGGAGGTGACCCGGTGACCGCGCTCGACCCGGCCGCCGAGCGGGCCCAGCGGCCGCCGGCCGAGGTCCGGTACGCCGTCGAGCTGGCCGCGCTGGCCGCCGACGACGGTGACCCGCGCCCGCCGGGCTGGCGGCTGAGCCTGCGCGCCGCGCGGCGGTTCATCCTCGGTGACCCGGCGGCCGGGATCCGGCGCAAGTTCGTCGGCGACCCTTCGCTGATCGACCGGGCGCTGGTGGCGCTGGCGACCAGCCGCGGGCTGATGCTCGTCGGCGAGCCCGGCACCGCCAAGTCGCTGCTGTCGGAGCTGCTCGCCGCCGCGGTGAGCGGCGACTCCACGCTCACCATCCAGGGCGGCGCGGCCACCACCGAGGACCAGATCCGCTACTCGTGGAACTACGCGCTGCTGGTCGCGGACGGCCCGTCCCCGCGCGCGCTGGTGCCGGCGCCGCTGCTGCGCGGCATGGCCGAGGGGCGGGTGGTCCGGTTCGAGGAGATCACCCGCTGCCCGCTGGAGGTGCAGGACTGCCTGCTCTCCCCGCTGTCGGACCGCGTGCTCGCCATCCCGGAGCTGCCGGGCGCCGACGCCATGGTGTTCGCGCGTGAAGGGTTCAACGTGATCGCCACCGCGAACACCCGGGACCGCGGCGTCAACGAGATGAGCGCCGCGCTCAAGCGGCGGTTCAACTTCGAGACCGTCTTCCCGATCCCCGACCTCGGCACCGAGCTGGAACTGGTCGAGGCGGAGGCGGGCGAGTTGCTGCGCCGTTCCGGCGTGACCACGCCGCCCCGGCGCGACCTGCTGGAGGTGCTGGTCACCACGTTCCGGGAGTTGCGGACCGGGGTCACCGAACGCGGCGACGCGATGGAGCGGCTGTCGGCGGTGATGAGCACCGCGGAGGCGGTCTCGGTGGCGCACGCGGTCGGGCTGCGGGGCTGGTTCCTGCGCGGCGAACCCGGCGACGCCGCCGACCTGGTCGCCTGCCTGGCCGGCACCGCCGCGAAGGACGACGCGGAGGACCTGGCCCGGCTGCGGCGCTACCTGGAACAGCAGGTGTCCCGCCGCTCCGGTGCGCAGTGGCGGGCGGTGCACGACGCCCGGCACCTGCTGCCCGGGTGAGCGCCACCGGGGCGCCCGGCGGCGTCACGTTCCTCGGCGTCCGGCACCACAGTCCAGCCTGCGCCCGGCTGGTGGCGGCCACCGTGGCCCGGCTGCGTCCGGCGTACGTGCTGGTGGAAGGGCCGGCGGACCTGAACGGGCGGATGGACGAGCTGCTGCTCGGCCACGAGCTGCCCATCGCCGTGTTCACCGCGCACCGCGACGGCACGCGGCGGCACGCCTCCTGGAGCCCGTTCTGCGCGTACTCGCCGGAGTGGGTGGCGTTGACCGCCGGCCGGGAGGCGGGCGCGCAGCTGCGCTTCATCGACCTGCCCGCGTGGCATCCCGCGCTGGCCGACCGCACCAACCGGTACGCCGACGCCGACCAGCGGTACGCCGAGGCGGTACGCCGGCTCTGCGCCACGCTGGCAGTGGACAACGTGGACGCGCTCTGGGACCACCTGTTCGAGATCGGCCCGGACGACGGGCTGGCCGAGCGCCTCGACACGTACTTCGACGTGCTGCGCGGCGAGTCGGCGGCGGGGGATGACGACACCGCCCGCGAGGCGTACATGGCCCGCTGGGTCCGCGCCGCCCGGCGCCGGGCCGCCGGCCGTCCGGTGCTGGTGGTGACCGGCGGCTTCCACCGTCCCGCCCTGGTCCGGCTGACCGCCGACGGTGACGGGGCGGACGACGACTGGCCGGAGGTCCCCACTCCCGCACCGGACGCGGTGGCGGGCAGCTACCTCGTGCCGTACTCGTTCCGGCGGCTCGACGCGTTCGTCGGCTACCAGTCCGGCATGCCCTCCCCGGCGTACTACCAGCGGGTCTGGGAGGACGGTCCGCGCCGGGCCGCGGAGGCGCTCACCGAGGCGGTGGCGGCCCGGCTGCGGACCCGGCGGCAGCCCGTCTCCACCGCCGACCTGATCGCCGCCCGGAGCATGGCCGGCGGCCTGGCCCGGCTGCGCGGCCACGCCCACCCGGGCCGGGTCGACGTGCTCGACGGGCTGGTGTCCGCGCTGGTCACCGACGCGCTCGACCAGCCGCTGCCGTGGGCGACCCGGGGCACCCTGGCACCCGGCGCGCATCCGGTGGTGGTGGAGATGGTCGCCGCGCTCAGCGGCGACCGGGTGGGCCGCCTGCACCCGGACACGCCGCTTCCGCCGCTGGTGCACGACGTCGACGCCGAACTGGAACGGCACCGCATCGACGGGCGCGAGCCGGTCGAGCTGGACCTGACCGACGCGGACGACCTGGCCCGCAGCCGCCTGCTGCACCGGCTGCGGCTGCTCGACGTACCCGGCCATGCCCGCGAGAGCGGCCCGCGGGTGGGTGCTGACGCGCTGCTCACCGAACGCTGGTCGCCCGCCCCGTCGGCGGGCCGGCTCGCCCGGGTGATCGAGGCCGGCGGGTACGGCCCGACCGTCCTCGACGCGGTCACCGCCCGGATCGAGGAGCGGGTGACGCTGCTCGGCGCGGACGTGGACGCGCTCGCCACGACGCTGTTCGACACCGCGCTGGCCGGGCTGCCCGAGCACTCCACCCGCACGCTCACCGCGATCGCCCGCGCCGCGGGCGGGGTCACCGACCTGCGGGCGCTGGGCCGGGCGCTGGCCGTGGCACTGGCCCTGTGGCGGCACGACCGTCTCCTCGGCAGCGCCGGGACCGCACCGCTCGGCGCGCTGATCACCGCCGCCGTACGCCGGGCGCTCTGGCTCGTCGAGGGCGTGCGCGCGGTGGCCGCGCCG
The DNA here is from genome assembly GCF_049179035.1 of Micromonospora sp. WMMD1274. NCBI lineage: Bacteria > Bacillati > Actinomycetota > Actinomycetes > Micromonosporales > Micromonosporaceae > Micromonospora > Micromonospora sp. WMMD1274. The sequence goes on along the minus strand of NZ_JBMHMG010000001.1, from coordinate 7,059,458 downwards.
GCCGACCCGGGGCGGCTCACCGCGCTCGTCGCGGTCCGGGACGCGGTCCGCCACGCCGGTCCGGCGCTGGGGCTCGACCGGGACGGCGCGCTGGCAGTGGCCGGGCGGGTGGCGGGCGACGCGGCGGCCCCGCCGGACCTGCGCGGCGCGGCGCTGGGCCTGGCCTGGTCGCTGGGCGACGTGCCGGACGCCGCCCGCGCGGTCCGGGCCGTGGCCGCGCCGGACACGCTCGGCGACTGGCTGGGCGGGCTGTTCGCGCTGGCCCGGGAGGAGGTGGTCAGCGGCGACGCGGCGCTGTTGACGGTAGTGGACGAACTGCTCGCCTCGATGGGCGCGCACGACTTCCTGGTGGCGCTGCCGGCGCTGCGGCAGGCGTTCGGCTGGTTCCCGCCCCGGGAACGGGCCGAGGTGGCCCGGCACGTGCAGGCGCTGCACGGCGGCGACGCGCCGCCCGGTGACCTGCTGCGGCTGGACGCCGATCCGCTGCTGGTGGCCGCCGCCCGCGCGGTGGAGGAACGGGTCGACGCGGTGCTGACCCGGGAAGGGCTGTGGGAGGGGGACGGGACGTGAGCGACCCGATGCGGGAACGCTGGCGGCTGGTGCTCGGCGACGCCGCGCAGGACAGCCTGGGCGGCCTGTCGGCCGAGGCGGCCGGCCGGGACGCCGCGCTGGACTGGCTCTACGGCCGCGACGCCGAACTGGGCCGCCGCGACGTGCGGCGCGGCGGGTCCGGCGCGTCCGCCCTGACCACTGTGGACTGGCTGGACGGGATCACCCGGCTGTTCCCGAAGGAGACGGTGCAGCGGCTGGAACGCGACGCGGTCGAGCGGTACGGCATCCACGAGGTCGTCACCGACCCGGCGGTGCTGGCCCGGGTCGAACCGAACCCGGCGCTGCTGCGCGCGGTGCTGCGCACCAAGCACCTGATGGACCCGGAGGTGCTGCGGCTGGCCCGCAGGCTGGTCGAGGCGGTGGTGCGGCAACTGGTCGAGCGGCTGGCCGCCGACGTCCGGCAGTCGTTCTCCGGGCCCCGGGCGCGCCGCCCGAGCCGGTTCCGGCAGGCCCGCAACTTCGACGTCCGGCGCACCATCCGGGCGAACCTGGCGCACTGGCGGCCGGACGAGCGCCGGCTGCACGTACGGCAGCCGCACTTCTTCTCCCGGACCCGCCGCCACCTGGACCGCTGGCAGGTGATCCTGCTGGTGGACCAGTCCGGTTCGATGCTCGGCTCGGTGATCCACGCCGCGGTGACCGCCGCCTGCCTGTGGGGGCTGCCCGGCGTACGGACCCACCTGGTCGCCTTCGACACCGAGGTCGTCGACCTGACCTCCGACGTGGACGACCCGGTGGAGCTGCTGATGAAGGTGCAGCTCGGCGGCGGCACCGACATCGCCCGCGCGGTCGCGTACGGCGCGCAGCTCGTGGAGAACCCTCGCCGCGCGATCGTCGCGTTGGTGTCCGACTTCTACGAGGGCGGCGACGCCGGGCGACTCGTCCGGTCGGTGAAGCAACTCGTGGAGCAGGGCACGCACGTGCTGGCCCTGGCCGCGCTGGACGAGGAGGCCGACCCGGCGTACGACCGGGCCACCGCGCAGCGGCTGGCCGACGTGGGCGCTGCGGTCGGCGCGATGACGCCGGGCGAGCTGGCGGCGTTCGTGGCCGAGCACGTCGGCCGGTAGGGAGACGAGGCATGACCCGCGCCGACCTGATCGCGCTCACCCCGGACGTGCTCGCCGCGCTGAGCAACAGGGGCCTGGTGAAACGTGCCACGAAGGAGGTCGACGCCGGTGAGCGGCCCACGCTCATCGAGGACACCGACGGCGCGGTGCGCGCGGCGTACCCGGACGGGGTGACTGTCACGCTCCCGCCTGGCGGCGGTGGCCTGGCGGCGGCCTGCTGCTCCTGCCCCGCGCCGGGCGTGTGCCGGCACCTGCTCGCCGTCGTGCTGACCTACCAGCGCACGCACGCCGCCACCACGCCGAGCCACGCGGCCGCACCGGACCGACCCGCGGCGCGGGACCGGCAGGCCGCGCCGGACCACGCCGCCGGGTCGGGCCGGGACGCCGAGCCGGGCCGGGACGCCGAGCCGGGCCGGGACGCCGAGCCGGGCCGGGACGCCGAGCCGGGCCGGGACGCCGAGCCGGGCCGGGACGCCGCGCCGGGCCGGGACGCCGAGCCGCGCCCGGACGCCGAGCCGCGCCGGGACGACGCCGGGGCCGGTGGCGAGCCGTGGCGGTGGTCGCCGGGGGACGTCACCGACGACGAGCTGGCCGCCGCGATCGGCGCGCCCGCGCTCGCCGCCGCGCAGCGGCGCCGACGGCGCGGCTACACCGCCGTGGTCCACCGGCCGGACGCCGCCGACCCGGTCCCGCGCGTGGAGCTGCCCACCGGCACGGTCCGCTTCCTGGTGCCCCGCCAGATCGGGTACGCGCGCGGCGACGCGGCCGACGACGGCGGCGAGGCGATCGCGCTCGCGGTGTGGGCGTGCCGGGCGGCCGACCGGGAACACCCGGACCGTCCCGAGGCACAGGTACGCGTCGGCGGTGCGGCCACCGTGACGGACCATCCGGCGCTGGACGCGGCGGTGACGCTGGCCGCCGACGTGCTGCTGACCGGGGCCGCGCACCTGGGCTCCGGCGTGGACGCCCGGCTCGCGGCGGCCCGGCGCGACCTCGACGCGGCCGGTCTGCGCTGGCCGCTGCTGGCGGTGGACGACCTGGCCGGGCAACTGGAGGCGTACGCCGCGCGCGGCGCCCGCTACCGGCCGGAGACATTCGCCGACCTGCTCGCCGAGCTGCCCGCCCGGCGGCGCGCGGTGGTCAACGCCGGCGCCACCCCACCGGAGCGGGTACTGGGCACCCACGAGCCGGCGGAGACGCCGCTGCGGCGGGTACGGCTGACCGGTCTCGGCGCCCGGGTCCGGTGCAGCGGCGGGGAGGTGGGCGTGGACGTGGTGCTCGCCCACCCTGCGGCCGTCTCGGTGCTGGTGCTGCGCCGCGCCTACCCCGTCACCGACGACGGCACGCCCACGGGACACGAACTGGCCGGGCGGCGGGCCACCGGCGCCACGCTCGGCGCGCTCGCCGCCGGCAACGTGGTCTCCGAGTCGGCGGTGCGCAGCGCCGCGCACCGGCTCCGGTTCGCCGCCGGCCGGCTGGCCCGCACCACGGTCACCCCCGGTGCCGGAGAGTGGTCCGGGCTGCCGCCCGGCCTGCTGGCCCACGACCCGGACGCGCTCGCCGCCGAGCTGGCCGGGCGGCCACCCCGGCTGCTGCGCCCCCGCACCGCCGCCGAGGCCGTGCGGGTGCTCGCGCTCGGCGAGGTGCGCGCCATCGGGTACGCGGCCGGTGAGCAGCGCCTCGACGCCACGGTGACCGGGGCCGACGGGGGCACCGCTACCGTCACCGCGACCCACCACGCCGCCGCACCGGGCGCACTCGACGCGCTCGCGGCGGCGCTCGACGGCACACACGGGCGGCCGCGCTACGTCAGCGGGACGGTCCGCCGTGGCGCCGACGGACTCGTCGTCGAGCCGCTGGCGGTGGTCGCCGACGCGGTGGTCGTACCCGATCTGGCGCCCGGTGCGGGCGACGGGCGGCTGGCCGGCGCGGTCGACGTCCGGCCCGACCCGGTCGCGGCCGCGCTGGGTACGGCGTCGGCGCTGCTCGCCCAGGCCGCGCACTCCGGCCTGCGGCACCTGGCGGCCGGCTTCCCCGAGCGGCTGCGCACGACGGCGGCTGGTCTCGCCGGAGTCGGACTGGAGCGCTGCGGCGCGGCCCTGTCCGGCCTGGCCGGGACGCTCGGCGCCGACCCGGGCGAACCGGCGGTCCGGGCCTGGCTCGACGCCTGGATCCGGCTGTCGGTGACGGCGGAGTCCCGGTGAGCCGGTCCCCACGGCCGGGAAGGATCGCTACGGTGTGACGGTGGCGACCACGGCGGCGCAGGAGATCCAGGTGGGGGAGCGGCTGGTCCGCGTCTCCAGCCCCGACAAGCCCTACTTCCCGGAGCGCGGGCTGACCAAGCTGGACGTGGTCCGCTACTTCCTGTCCGTCGGCGACGGCATCCTGCGCGCGCTGCAGGACCGGCCGACGATGCTGGAACGCTGGCCGCGCGGCGTGTTCGAGGGCGCCAAGGTCGCCACCCGGCAGACCAACAAGGGCGACGCGTTCTACCAGAAGCGGCTTCCGGCCGGCGCGCCCGACTGGGTGCGCACCGCGCACATCACGTTCCCCAGTGGCCGTACCGCCGACGAGGTGGCGCCGAGCGAGCTGGCCGTGGTGATCTGGGCGGCCAACCTGGGCACGCTGCGTTTCCACCCGTGGCCGGTGTCCAGGGACGACGTGGAACGCCCCGACCAGCTGCGCATCGACCTCGACCCGATGCCGGGCGTGGACTTCGCGCAGGTGGTGCCGGTGGCGCACGAGGTACGCGCGTACCTGGCCGAGCTGGGCCTGGAGGGCTTCCCGAAGACCACGGGCGGGCGCGGCATCCACGTCTACGTCTCGATCGAGCCGCGCTGGAGCTTCGGCGAGTGCCGGCGGGCCGTGCTGGCACTCGGCCGGGAGATGCAGCGCCGACTGCCCGACCTGGTCACCACCACCTGGTGGCGTGACCAGCGGGACCGGCCGGTCTTCGTCGACTACAACCAGATGGCCCGCGACCACACGATGACCTCGGCGTACTCGATCCGGCCGACGCCGGCGGCGCTGGTCTCGGCGCCGCTGGACTGGTCCGAGCTGGACGACGCCCGGCCGGAGGACTTCGACGTGGTCAGCATGCCCGCGCGGTTCGCCGAGCTTGGTGACCCGCACGCCGGGCTGGACGGGCGGCGGTACTCGCTCCAGCCGCTGCTGGACCGGGCCGACGCCGAAGGGCTGGAGTCGCCGCCGGAACGCTGACCGCTCAGTCCCAAGGGCTCTGCGTGCCGTCGAACTCCTCGAACACCAGCCAGGTACGTGTCGACAGCACCCCGGCGATGCTCTGCACCCGGTCCAGCACCACGTCCCGCAGCGTCGCGTTGTCCGGCGCCCGGACCAGCGCGAGGACGTCGTGCTCGCCGCTGAGCAGCGCCGCGTGCTCGATGTAGCGCACCCGGGCCAGCTCGGCGGACACCTCCCGCCAGGTGTTCTGTTCGATGGTCAGCGCGATGTACGCCGACGTGCCCAGCCCGGCCGGCTCCGGCGCGACCCGCGCGGTGAACCCGGTCAGCACGCCGTCGCGCAGCAGCCGCTCCACCCGGGCGTACGCGTTCGTGCGGGAGACGTGCACCCGTTCGGCGAGCGTACGGATCGACGTCCGGGCGTCGCGGACCAGCTCGCGCAGGATCCGCCGGTCCACCTCGTCGAGCGGCCCGGCCGAACGTCCCGTTCCGCCCGCCGCGCCCGGTGTGGTGCCGGTCTCCTGGCTCACCTCAGCCGCCCTCCCGTGCCATTCGTCCCGCGTTCATCCCGCATGTTGAGTCAATCATCCACGACCGGGAGCATAGGGCCACCACACGTCCAGGAGGTCCCCGCCGTGACGACCACACCCCAGGCGGTCCGCAGGGCATCCCCGCGCACCCGCCGGAAGACCACCCCGGCCGCACCCGACCCGTCGGCCGGCTTCATGCCGCAGCGGGAACCGGTCCGGCTGCTCGAACCCGACGGGACCCCGCTGCCGGCCCGCGACGACTACCCGGAGCCGCCGGTCGAGACGCTGCGCGAGATGTACCGGCGGATGGTCGTCGGCCGCCGCTTCGACGTCCAGGCCACCGCGCTCACCAAGCAGGGCCGCCTCGCCGTCTACCCGTCCGCCCGCGGCCAGGAGGCGTGCCAGATCGGCGGCGTCCTCGCGCTGCGCGACACCGACTGGGTGTTCCCCACCTACCGCGAGTCGATGGCGCTGACCGCGCGCGGCCTCGACCCGGTCGAGGTGCTCACGCTGCTGCGCGGCGACTGGCACTGCGGGTACGACCCGGCCGCCACCCGCACCGCGCCGCAGTGCACCCCGCTCGCGACCCAGTGCGTGCACGCCGCCGGGCTGGCCTACGGCGAGTCGTACCAGGGCCGCGACACCGTGGCGCTGGCGTTCATCGGCGACGGCGCCACCAGCGAGGGCGACTTCCACGAGGGCATCAACTTCGCCGCCGTGTTCAAGGCGCCCGTCGTCTACCTGGTGCAGAACAACAAGTACGCGATCAGCGTGCCGCTGTCCCGGCAGACCGCCGCGCCGAGCCTCGCCTACAAGGGCGTCGGCTACGGCGTTCCCAGCGAGCAGGTCGACGGCAACGACCCGGTGGCCGTCCTCGCGGTGCTGGAGCGCGCCGTGGCGCACGCCCGCGCCGGCAAGGGCCCCTACCTGATCGAGGCACACACCTACCGGATGGAGCCGCACACCAACGCCGACGACCAGACCCGCTACCGCGACGCCGACGAGGTGGAGGCGTGGCGTGACCGCGACCCGATCGCCCGGCTCGAGGCGTACCTGCGGGCCAAGGACGTACTCGACGACGACGCCGTCGCGGCGATCGCCGCGGAGGCCGAGGAGTACGCCGCGGCGCTGCGCCGCCGGATGGACTCCCAGCCGACTGTGGACCCGCTGAGCCTGTTCGACCACGTGTACGCCGAGCCGACGCCGCAACTCGTCGAGCAGCGCGAGATGGTCCGGGCCGAGCTGGCCGCCGACGCGGAGGGGGACGCCTGATGGCCACCATGACCATGGCGAAGGCACTCAACGCCGCGCTCGCCGACGCGATGCTCGACGACGACCGGGTGCTCGTCTTCGGTGAGGACGTCGGCCAGCTCGGCGGCGTCTTCCGGATCACCGACGGGCTGCAGGCCCGCTTCGGCGACAAGCGCTGCTTCGACACCCCGCTCGCCGAGGCCGGCATCGTCGGGTTCGCCGTCGGCCTGGCCATGTCCGGGCTGCGGCCGGTGGTCGAGATGCAGTTCGACGCGTTCGCGTACCCGGCGTTCGAGCAGATCGCCTCGCACGTGGCGAAGCTGCGCAACCGCACCCGCGGCGCACTCAGCGTGCCGATCGTCATCCGCGTGCCGTACGCCGGCGGCATCGGCGGTGTGGAGCACCACTGCGACTCGTCCGAGGCGTACTACGCGCACACCCCCGGCCTGAAGGTGGTCACCCCGGCCACTGTGGACGACGCGTACTCGCTGCTGCGTGCCGCCATCGACGACCCCGACCCGGTCGTGTTCCTGGAGCCCAAGAAGCTCTACTTCACCAGCGCCGAGGCCGAGCTGCCGGCCCGTACCGCGCCGATCGGCACCGCCGTGGTGCGCCGCCCCGGCACCGACGCCACGCTGATCGCGTACGGCCCGGCGGTGCCGGTCGCACTGGCCGCCGCCGAGGCCGCCCGCGAGGAGGGCTGGGACCTGGAGGTCGTCGACGTACGCAGCATCGTGCCGTTCGACGACGCCACCGTGACCGCCTCGGTACGCCGTACCGGCCGGTGCGTGGTGATCCAGGAGGCGCAGGGCTTCGCCGGTGTCGGCGCGGAGATCGCCGCCCGGGTGCAGGAGCGCTGCTTCCACGCCCTGCACGCCCCGGTGCTGCGGGTGGCCGGGCTGGACATCCCGTATCCGGCGCCGATGCTGGAGCACACCCACCTGCCCTCGGTCGACCGGGTGCTGGACACCGTGGCCCGGTTGCAGTGGGACGACCAGCCCGACACGCGGTGGGTGGCGGCATGACCGAACGCACCGAGCGGAGCGAGGGCCGTGTGGGCATGCCCGGTCAGCGCGGCATGAGCGAACGCACCGAGCGGAGCGAGGGCCGTGAGGCCATGCCCGGCCGGCACGGCATGACAGCGGCGATCGGAACCCGCGACTTCCTCCTGCCCGACCTCGGGGAAGGGCTGAGCGAGGCGGAGATCGTCGAGTGGCGGGTCGCCGTCGGCGACGTGGTCACCGTGGACCAGACAGTGGTCGAGGTGGAGACCGCCAAGGCCGTGGTCGACGTGCCGTGCCCGTACGCCGGACGGGTCGTGGCCCTGCACGGCGCGGCCGGTGAGGTCCGCCCGGTGGGTCAGCCGCTGATCACCATCGCCCCGCTCGACGACGCCCCCGACCCGCACGCCACCTACCGCGAGGAGGAGCGGGCGGGGTCCGGCAACGTCCTGATCGGTTACGGCACCGGGCACGGCGGCTCCGGCCGGCGGCGGCGCCGTCCGCGGCTGGCGCTGGCCCCCGAGCCCGGCGCGCCGAACGCGGCGGGCCTCGCGCCCAGCCCTGCCCCCGAGCACGGCACGCCGAACGCGGCAGGCCCCGTGCCCGGTCCGGCGTCCGCGTCCGGCTCTCCGGCCCCGGCGGCCTCTCCGGCCCTGGCGGGTTCGGTGCACGCGGGCTCTCCGGCCCCGGCGAGTCCGGGTCCAGCCGGTTCGCCGGCCCTGGGCGGCGTCCGGTCGGCGGACCGCACGGCCGAGCCGGCACCGACCGGTGGACCGGCGGCGCCGCTGGTCATCTCGCCGATCGTGCGGCGGCTCGCGAAGGAGCACGGCATCGACCTGGCATCGCTGCGCGGCACCGGGCCGGGCGGCGTGATCCGCCGTGCGGACCTGGACGCGGCAGTGGCCGCCCCCGCTCCGGCGGCCCGGCTCGCGGCGGTGCCGGACGCCCCGGTCGCGCACGTCGGGCTCGCCCCGGCCGGCGACGGTGACACGGTCATCCCGCTCACCGGCATCCGCAAGGTCATCGCCGACAAGCTCTCCCGCAGCCGGCGGGAGATCCCCGAGGTGACCATCTGGGTCGACGTGGACGCCACCGGCCTGCTGGAGACGCGCGCCGCGATCAACGCGGCCACCCCTGACGCGTCGGTGAGCATCCTGGCGCTGCTGGCCCGGATCTGCCTCAGCGGCCTGCGGAGGTATCCGCAGCTCAACGCGCACGTCGACACCGAGGGACAGCGGATCGTGCAGTCCGCGGGCGTGCACCTGGGCATCGCCGCGCAGACCGACCGGGGCCTGGTCGTGCCCGTGGTACGCGACGCGCAGCGGCTCACCACCCGGGAACTGGCCGCCGCGCTCGCCGAGACCACGGCGGCCGCCCGGGCCGGGACGCTGCCACCGGCACGGCTGACCGGCGGGACGTTCACGCTCAACAACTACGGCGTGTTCGGCGTGGACGGCTCCACGCCGATCATCAACCACCCGGAGGCGGCGCTGCTCGGCGTCGGCCGGATCGTCGACAAGCCGTGGGTGGTGGACGGGCAGCTCGCCGTTCGCAAGGTGACCCAGATCAGTCTCACGTTCGACCACCGGGTCTGCGACGGTGGCGTGGCCGGCGGCTTCCTGCGCCACGTCGCCGACTGCGTCGAGCAGCCCGCCCTGCTGGTAGCCAACGTCTGACCAACCTCCTCCGGCCCCGGCCCTCACCAAGAGGGCCGGGGCCGCACCGTCCCCGCCCTCCCTCCGCGATCTTGCACTCGCTGCCCCCGACGTGCCCTATTCGTCCCCATTTGGGAGGGCCGCAATCGCAAGATCGCGGCAGTGGCCCTGTGGCGTGGCGAGAGCCCGGGGTTGACTGACCTGCGGCGCCGAGCGCTGTCCGTCTCGCGAGACGGTTGTTTCGCACGGTGGGACGGGCCGAGATCTTGGTAGGAAAGGGCCCCTCTGGGGACCGTTTGGTACCAAGATCGCGCGGCATCGGCCCCCTGGTGCTCGCCGTCTCTGCGTCGATCATGAGGTTGACGGGGAGAAAACGGGCACATCGCGCGGTTAACTTCATGATCGACGGGCTGGGCTGGGCTGGGCTGGGCTGGGCTGGGCTGGGCTGGGCTGAGCGGGGCGGGGCGGGGCCGGGTGGAGCGGGGCCGGGCCGGGCGAGGGGCGGGGGCGGGCGGGCGAGTCGGCGGGTGCGAGCGGCGGGGAACCGGGCGGAGGGGGCGTGGGGCGCAAGCGGGGACGGGAATTACCTGTCCGGCACAATTCGCGCAGCTGTTTCCGAGCAATTCCGCCGAAGGTGCCACGGCGCGATCCCGGGCCTACAGAATGTGGGCGAGAGGGTTCGGAAATGGGGGGCGAAATATGTTTGCGAGGCGCCGACTGACGCTTTTCGCGATGACCGTCGCAGCCGCGCCGCTGGCGGTCGGCGCGTGTACCGCCGGCCCGAAGTCGGTGGCGAAGCGGGCCGAGGCCGCACCACCGTCGGTCTCCGTGTCGCCGGCCGACCGTACCCGGGACGTGCCGATCAGCGCGGAAGTGGGGACGAAGGTCAGCAACGGCAAGGTGACAGCCGTCAAGCTGACCGACGACAAGGGAAACGCGGTGCCGGCCCAGCCGCGTGAGGACGGCTCCGGCTGGGTGCCGGACCGGCCGCTCGCCAATTCCCGGACGTACACCGCGGAGGTGACCGCGACCGGCGATTCCGGCAAGACCGCCACGCAGAAGACGACGTTCACGACGATGGCCAAATCCACCAAACCGGCCGTCACCAGCGAATTGTATTTCCGGCCGAATCAGACGTACGGGACGGCGATGCCGGTCGTGCTCGGATTCGACCCGCCGATTCCGAAGGAGGCCCGCGCGGACGTCCAGCGCCGGCTGTTCGTGAAGACCGACCCGCCGCAGCCGGGCACCTGGTCCTGGGTGGCCGACGGCAAGCAGGCCGAGTACCGGGCGCCGGACCGGTGGAAGCCGGGCACGAAGATCAGCGTGCGCAGCGCGTTGCAGGGGCTGCCCATCGGCAAGGACGCGATCGGCGACTCCGACCGGGTCGCGAGCGCCAAGGTCGGCCGCCAGGTGACGCTCGACATCGACAACGGGACCAAGCAGATGACTGTCTACCAGGACGGCAAGGTGCTCAAGAAGATCCCGGTGAGTCTGGGCAAGGCGAGCACGCCGACGTCCAGCGGCAACATGGTGATCATGGAGAAGCACGAGCACACCACGTTCGACACCCGTGGTGAGCCCAACGGCGGCTACGTGGTCGACGTGGACGACGCCCAGCGGCTGACCTGGGGCGGCGAGTTCATCCACTCGGCGCCGTGGTCGGAGGGCGACCAGGGGAGCACGAACGTCTCGCACGGCTGCACCAACGTCTCGGCCACCGCCGCGGACTGGCTGATGGGCTTCACGCAGGTCGGTGACCTGGTGACGGTCAAGGGCACCGAGGTGAAGCTCGACCAGGGCAACGGGTTCACCGCCTGGAACGTCGGCTGGGACGAGTTCGCCAAGGGCAGCGCGCTGCCCGTACCGGCGGGGCTGAAGCCCACGCAGAGCGCCACGCCGCACCCGGGCGCGGTGGCCGGCGGGTCGTCACCGGCCCCGGCCCCCTCGCGGAGCAACAGCGGCGGCTGAACCTGGGGAGGAACGGCCACGGGGCCGGCCCGCGTCCGCGCGGGCCGGCCCCGCGTCGTGCTCAGTCCAGGCCGACGCGGGCCACCCCGGTCGCGGTCAGGCTGCCCAGCCAGAGGTGGCGGCCGTGCTGCCGCACGCCGGTGACCATCGGGTACGCCCCGCTCGGGCCGTGCAGCGTGCGCAGCACCCGGCCGGTGCCGTCGACCAGCGCGACCAGCCCGTAGCGGCGCGGCTGCGGCTGCACCGCGCCGGGCAGCAGGGCCACGATCTGCCGCACCCGGGGGTGTGGCAGCAGCCGTTCCATGGCGCGCAGCCGGGGGCTGGGCAACGCGACCCAGTAGGTGCCGTCGCCGACCGCGGAGATGTTGTCCGGGTACGCGGGCAGGTCGGTGAGGACCGTGGCCCGCCCGCTCGGCAGGTCCACCCGGAGCAGCCGGTGGGTGGCGGTCTCGGCGAGCATCAGCGCCGACTCGTCCGGGGTCAGCGCGAGCCCGTTGGGGAAGTAGAGCCCGTCCGCGACCACGTCGGTGCGCCCGGTGCCCCTGTCGTACGCGAGGATCCGCCCGTTGGGCCGGTGCTCCAGCAGGTCGCGCTTCCAGTGCGAGAGCGGGAACCGGTCGGACGAGTCGGTGAAGTAGACGGTGCCGTCGCGCGCCACCGAGGCGTTGTCGGCCAGGTGCACCGGCGGCGCGGTGCCGGTCAGCTCGTGCACCCGGCCGGCCGGGTCGACCCGCAGCAGTCCCCGGTACGCGTCGCAGACCAGCAACCCGCCGTCGACCGGATCGTGCTCGATGCCCAGCGGCCGTCCGCCGGTCTCGGCCAGCAGCGTGGGCGCGGTGCCGGGCGGGGAGTCGGCCGGCCACCACCAGAGCCGGCCGTCCTCGTCGCCGCTGACCACCCGGCCGTCACCGTCGACCACCACGTCCTCCGGGCCGTGCCCGCCGGCCGGCAGCGGCAGCAGGTCGGCCCGGTCGAGCCGGGTGTCAGCGGGCGTCCAGGGGCCGGTGAGCGGCGGCGGCACCGTGGCCGGTTCGCGGACCGGCCGGATCAGCAGGGGGGGCACGCGGGCGGGGGACGACCATCGGCTCATTGTGGCCCGGCGGCGTCGCGGTGGGCAGTCCCCGACGGCGTTTCGCGGCGTCCCGCGCGGCGTGGCGTGGCGGCTGCGGGTTGACCCTGAGACGGCTCGGGGTCGGGTCCCGGACAGTACCCGGAACCCCCGCCGCGAGGCCCGGAAATGTCGGTGGGGCCGGGTAGGTTTGGTCGCATGGTACACAGCGTTGAGCGCTTCCACGTGGCGATGGACGTGCACGATCACGTGGTCGAGCTGCGCCCGGTCGGCGAGATCGACATCGCCTCCGTGACGGCGTTCCGGGCCGCGCTCTGGGCGGCGCCGGCCCGGCCGGTGCTGCGGGTCGACCTGTCCGGTGTGCGGCTGCTCTCCGCCGCCGGGGTCCGCGCGCTGGTCGCCACCCACCTGCGGGTCCGGGCCCGCGGCGGCGAGCTGGTGCTCACCGATCCCGACCCGGTGGTGGCCCGGGTGCTGCGGGTGACCGGCCTGCACCGGGTGCTCCCGGTGCGCTGCTCCGACCGTTCGCAAGCCCTGCCCGGCCGCGCCCACGACCTGCCCGGCCGCGCCCACGACCTGCCCGGCCGCGCCCACGACCTGGTGGCCTGCGCCGCCTGAGCCCGAGCGGGGCGCCGGGCGGCCGGAGCACGAGCGGAGCCGCTGCGCGCCCCGGGCACGAACCGGGCCGCCGCAGGTCGGCTGGGCACGAACCGGGCCGCCGCGCGTCGGCCGGGCACACTTCGGGCCGCCGGCGCGAGTGCCGACGGCCCGACGTGGACGGCGCTGCGCTCAGCGCACGCCGAGCAGGTCCACCACGAAGACGAGCGTCTCGTTCGGCTTGATGACGCCACCCGCGCCCCGGGCGCCGTAGCCCAGGTGCGGCGGGATGGTGAGCCGGCGCCGGCCGCCCACCTTCATGCCCACGACGCCCTGGTCCCAGCCGGCGATGACCTGGCCGCCGCCGAGCGGGAACTCGAACGTCTCACCCCGGTTCCACGAGGCGTCGAACTCGCGGCCGTTCGAGTGGGCCACGCCCACGTAGTGCACGCTCACCAGTTGGCCCGGGCGGGCCTCCGGGCCGTCGCCGACGGTGATGTCCTCGACGACGAGATCGGCGGGCGGCGCGCCCTCGATCGGGCCGACCTCGGGCTTGTCCATGAGCGGGTCTCCTCGGATGCTGACGGTGTGGTCACTGTCGATCCTGCCGGATCGCGACCGGCCGATACGCGCTGGTCCCCGCACACCGGCGTGGCGGGGACACGAAAGGGGGCGGGCGCCGCCTGTCGGCGACGCCCGCCCCGGGGCGAGCTGGTCACTTCAGCCAGGGGAGACGCTGGACCAGGGGGAGCCTCGCCCAGACCCGGCCGAGGCCGAGGGTGTTGCCGGCGCCCACCAGGGCCAGGCCGGCCAGCAGGCCCGCGTAGATGAGGTGGTCGTCCATGAAGGGGTTGTTCGCCGGGGGCAGCACCGCTGTCCACATCAGGACCAGGAGCAGACCGCCCGCGACCGCGGCGACCCGGATGCCGATGCCGAGCATCAGGGCGACACCGATGCCGAGCAGGCCGACCATGAACAGCGTGTCCGCCCAGGCGGCGCCGGCCAGGTTCTGGTAGAAGCCCGCGAACGGTCCCTCGACGGCGTTGCCGAGGAAGCCCTTGGTGGGGCTGCCGCCGTTGATCCAGGCGTTCTTCGCCGGGGTCTCGTGGCCGAGGCCGAACATCTTGTCGAGGAAGGCCCAGAGGAACACCCAGCCCAGGGCGAGCCGCAGACCGGCCCAGACGTACCGGGTGGCCTTCTGGCGGGTGGTCTCGGTGTGCGCCGCCGGAGCGATGGTGGCGGCGGGGGTCCGCTTGACGGCGGGGGTCCGCTCGATTGTCGCGGTCATTGTCTCCACGTCCCTTCCTGTGCCTCGCACCGCGCTTCCCGGTGGCACATTCATTCCACCGCCGCGCGGCGTCCGGGAGCAGGGCCGAGAGGTGCCCTCGTGACCGGGTCATTGGTCCCGTCCCGACCCGGTCCGGTCGGCCCGTCGCGGCCGGTCCGCCGCCCCTGACCAGGGCGCCCGCCGACCGCCTACCGTCGCAGGTGGAGGCCCGGCACGAGGAGGTCGTGATGAGGACGTGGCAGGTGGCCGACGTGATGACCAGGGACGTCGCGACGGTGACGGAGGAGACCCCGTACCGCGAGGTGGTCGACGTGCTGGTCCGGCAGCGGATCAGCGGTGTGCCGGTGGTGGACTCGTTCCGCCGGGTGCTCGGGGTGATCTCCGAGGCGGACCTGCTGCACAAGGTGGAGCGGTCCGGCCACCCGGACGAGCGGCGGGTCTTCGAGGGGCGGCGCCGGCGTACCGCGCGGGAGAAGGCGGGCGCGCTCGTCGCCCGGGACCTGATGACCGCCCCGGCGGTCACCACCCACGAGCGGGCGTCGCTCGCGGCGACCGCCCGGCTGATGGACCAGGAGGCGGTCAAGCGGCTCCCCGTGCTGGACGACCTGGGCCGGCTCGCCGGCATCGTCACCCGCGGTGACCTGCTGCGCGTGCACCTGCGTACCGACGCGGAGATCCGCGAGGAGGTCGTGCACGAGGTGCTGCGCCGGGTGCTGTCGGTGCGCGACGGCCTGGTCACCGTCCAGGTCCGCGGCGGCGAGGTCACCATGGACGGGCGGTTGGACCGGCGCAGCGCCGTCGACCTGGCCGGCCGTCTCGCCGCCCAGGTCGCGGGCGTGGTCGCGGTGCACAACGCGATCGGGTACGACGTGGACGACACCACGCTGATGGAACTGGACCCGGTGCACGCCACCCCGGTGGCCTGAGCGCCGCCGCCCGGGCCCCACCGGTCAGGTGGGGCCCTCGGTGGCGAGCTGGGCGGCGAGCAGCGCCGGGGCCTCGGCCAGCGACGGGCCGTACCAGGTGAGGTGACGGCCGGAGACCAGCGCCGCCGGCACGCCGGGGAACGCCTCCGGCCCGTCGTCGGCGGTGAACCGGTACGGCTCGTCGGGCAGCACCACCAGGTCCGGCGCCCGGGCGCGCAGCTCGTCCAGGCCCGGCCGGGGATAGCGTTCCGGGTCGTCGGCCCAGCCGTTGCGCACACCGAGCCGGGCCAGCACGTCCCCGGCGAACGTGTCCCGCCCCAGCACCACCCACGGCCGCCGCCACACCGGCACCACGGCGGTGCGGACCCGTCCCGGCGGCGGCAGCGCGGCCCACGCGCGGCGGGCCTCGCGCAGCCACGGCGGCTCGGCCGGCGCGCCGAGCGCAACAACCAGCTCACCGAGCTGGTCGAGGGCCTCCGGCACGGTACGCGGGAAGGTGACCCGGACCGGCACCCCGGCCGCGCGCAGCGCCTCGGCGTCGGCCAGCCGGTTCTCCTCCTCGTTGAGCAGCACCAGATCCGGCTCCAGCGCGAGCACCCGGTCCAGGTCGGGGTACTTCGTCCCGCCGACCCGGGCGACGTCCAGCCCGGCCGGATGGGTGCACCAGTCGGTGGCTCCGACCAGCACCTCCGGGCGGGTGGCCGCGACCGCCTCGGTCAGCGACGGCACCAGCGACACCACCCGCACCGCGTCTCCTCCCCTCGGGCCGGACCGGCCGGTCAGTGGGCCGGCGCGGCCACGGCGTCGGCGGTCTCGGTCGGCAGGCCCGCCACCGGCACGCCCTTGCGTACCGCCCAGTCGACCGCCGCGCGCAGGTCCGCGGTGGGCAGCGGCCGCCGGGTGGTCACCCCGACCGCCGCGTGCACGGTGTACGCCATGAACGGGTACGACCGGGCCAGCGCGCCGATGGCGTCGTGCAGCCGGCGTACCACGTCCAGCGCCGCCGGCTCGTCGAGCCCCGGCAGGAGGAGCTGGAACTCGTTCTCGGTGACGCGCAGCGCGCGGTCGACCGGCCGCAGGACGGCGGTGATCGCGGTGAGCACGGCGTGCCCCTCGCGGGCGACACCGCGGCGGCCGAAGCGTTCCGGCGAGCCGGGCGGCGCGTCCACCCGCAGGCCGACGAGCGCCACCGGCAGCGTGCCGGAGGCGGTCACCCCGTCCGCGCCGGACCACCGGGCCAGGCCGGGTTCGTCCAGCATCGCCTCGGCCGGCTCGACCGGCTGGTCGTTCCGGTCGCCGCGGCGGGCCAGCAGCCGCAGCGCCGCCTCGGCGCGGGGTTCGCCCGGCCCGGCCGGGATGTCCCGTACCCGGGCGATCGCCTCGTCCAGCGCGGTACGCGCCGCGGCGGGCAGCCGCTCGGCGAGCTGTTCGCGCAGCCGGATCGCCTCGTGCAGCGCCTCGTCGCGGCGGAAACCCCAGCGCCCCTCGAACAGGCGGCCGGATTCGAGCGTCGGCGCGGGCACCACGTCGGCCCGGTCGTGCGCGACGAGTGTGGCGCCGAAACGTGGGCTCAGGGCCACCACCGTCCACTCCCGGGCCAGCGCCTCCGCCTCGTCCAGCGCCACGCCGTAGGCGCCCTCGGGCAGGTCGGGCGGCGGTCCGCCGACCATCGCCACCACCGTCACGGCGGCGCGGCCGGCGATGCGCCGGTAGACCTCGCGCTCCCGGGCGAAGTACGGCAGCCGCTGGAACAGCGCGAGCACGACGAGCGGGCCGTCCTCGGCCTCGGCGAGCGCGGCGCGTTCGATGGCATGGGAGACGGCGACGAGACTGCGTTTGGTGAACTGTTCCGGGGTCCGTCCGCTGGGCACGGGCAGAGCCTAGAGGGACGGGCGCGGTAGCGCACCGGTCGGCCGGACCGGTCCTGCCGCACCGCCTACACTCGGGCGTCGACCGGACGAAGGGGGATCGGGGCGAGATGACGAGCACAGGCAGCGTGACCGCCTCCTGGCTGCGGCCGATCCCGCCCGGTGTCGCGCCGTCCCTGGTCCGTGCCGGCCACCTCGGCCACGCCGGGCGACGGCTCGGTGAGCTGGTGCAGGGCCGCCCGCCGGGGGTCACCGGCAGCCAGTGGAGCACCGCCGGGCGGGCGGCGCTCGACCTGGTGGTCTGCGCCGCCGACACCGGGCTGCCGCGCTTCGCGGTGCGGTTCACCGCGCCCGCCGGCGACGGATCGCCCGCGCGGCGGGAGGAACGGCTGACCGACGCCGTCTGCGTCGCCGTCGGCCTGCCGCTGCTGCGCGTCGAGTCGCCGACGCTGGGCGGCGCGGAACAGGCCCGCCGGTTCGCCGAGTACGTGCTGGACGCGCGGGCCTACGCCGACGGCACCGACCCGGACGGCGGCGACGCGGTCGGCTTCCGGGACATCATCGGCCGGTTGCCGGACGGCCGGCAGGGACCGGTGAACGACCTGGGCGCGCTGGCCCGGGTCGAGGCGGTCGAGGCGTACGTGGCGGGCCGGATCGCCGACCCGATCGTGCGCGGCCTGCACGTGCGCTGGACCGGCGGCCCGGCGGAGGGCTGGGCCTGGGCCGAGGTGCGGCCCGGCCGCTGCCTGCTGGAGCGGGTCCGGCTGACCGCGCGCGGCTTCTCCTGCGGCGTCGACCCGGGCCGGCTCGCCGAGGACCTGGCCGTGGTGGCGCTGGGGGAGCGGCTGCGTGACCTCGACGCCGCCGCGCCGTCCCCGCTGGACCGTGACGAGCTTCTCCGGCGGGTACGTGCGCTGGCCGCGCGGCGGGACTCCTTCGACGGCGGCTTCGCCTTCGATCACCTCTGCGCCGACTGAACCGTCCTCGCCGGCGACGACGGCGACTTTCGATTTTTTTCCGATCTCCGGTTGAACCTTCGCCGACGGCGCTCCGTACCTCATCGGGAATGGACGCAGATCTTCCCCGCCGCGCCGCCGACGGCGCGGAGACGGTGCGGAAAGGGCATCGTCGGCCATTGACGTGCGACCGAGCGTCGCAGTGATCTCACACCCCGAATTCGTCGGTCCGCCGGGATCACCAGTCAACTACCGGATCGAGAAGGAGAGCAATTCGATGCGCAGGTCCACACGGGCGCGCCGGTCATCCGGTAACGCGCGGAGCAAGCGGTTGCTGGCGGTTGTCGGCACGCTCGCGGTCTTCGGCGGCATCGTCGCCGTCACCCAGATCTCGTCCGCCCAGGACCGGCGGACGACCACCCGCGCCGCGTCGGCGTCCTGCGTGCCCGCGAGCCCGGGGGCGACCGCCCCGAACGGCCAGGGCAGCACCACCCGTACCTGGCAGAACGGCCGCTGGGTCCGCAGCCACTGGGGCGACGGCCAGATGTCACCGGCCGAGTGTCAGCAGACCAACGCGGGCGGCGCCGGCGCCGGCACCCCGACCGTGGCCTGCCCGGACGTCCGCGGCCGGCTGCCGCAGGTGCCCGACCGGGCGCGCGCCGAGGTGGACCGCACCCTGGCGCTGCTGGAGTCGCAGATCGCCGACGCGAACCGGCGGCTCGCCGCGGACGGCCGCAACGGCGGCGACTTCATCAACAACGCGATCCTGCGTCCGCTCGCGGACAAGCGCACCGCGGCGCTCAACCGGATCGCCACCGCGATCGGCCGGGTCGCCCAGCGCCCGCAGGGCCTGGACCAGCTCGCCCAGTGCGCGCTGACCGACACTCCCGGCACCGGCGGCGGCCAGAACGGCGGCAACAACAACGGCGGCCAGAACGGCGGCAACAACGGGGGCCAGAACGGCGGCAACAACGGCGGTGGGAACAACAACGGCGGTGGCCAGAACAACGGCGGCGGCAACGGCCTGAACGTGCTCGCCAAGGACTGCTCCGGCAGCCAGCTCCAGGCGCACGACGGTTTCCAGAACGGCAACCGGTGCGTGAGCACCGCATTCGGTGAGGTGGGCGCCGCGGCGAACAACCCGTCGCTGCTGATCACGCAGTTCCCGAACCAGGTGCGGCGCAACCAGCCGTTCACGCTCCGGGTCACCACCAAGAACCTGGTGCGCGACCGCTTCCTCGCCGCCGGCCAGGGTGGCTACTACCTGGAGAGCTCGCTGCTCAACGGTCAGGGCCTGGTACGCGGTCACTTCCACACCGCCTGCCGGATGCTCGGCAGCACCCGGCAGCCTCCGAACCCGCAGGACGTGCCGGCCTTCTTCGTCGCCACCGAGGACGGGCGGGGCGGTGACCAGCCGGACGACGTGCTGATCCAGATCCCGGGCCTGGCGCAGTCGGGCGTGGCGCAGTGCGCGGTCTGGGCCGGTGACGGCTCGCACCGCATCCCGATGATGGAGCGGGCCAACCAGACCCCCGCCATCGACGTGGTGCGCATCCGGGTCAACTGAGCCGGCGAACGGCCGCGGCCGTCCGGGGGACTCCTCCGGGCGGCCGCTGCCGTTCCCGCGTACGGGCACGGTGGGAGGTGATCCCGGAAGAAATTTCGTGCCGGCGGTATCCAGCCGGATGAAAAGCGCCGACCACAGAAAGCCGATCGGGGCCACACCGATTTCTCAGCGTGACCCCGGGATGCCCGACGGTGAACCGGTGACGGTCAGCGGTTCTTGTACGCCTCGACCACCGACACCGGGATGCGCCCGCGCTCGGAAATCTCGAACCCGTTCTTGGCGGCCCATTCCCGGATGGCGCGGTTCTGCTCGCGGTCCATTCCCGAGGTGCTCGGCCGGGAGGTGCGGCGGGCGCCGCGGGTGACCTCGGTCGCTCCCCGGCCGATCCGCCTGCCAGCGCTGATGTACAGATCCAGCGCCTTGCGCAGGACGCCCGCGTTCTCGTCGGAGACGTCGATCGTGTACGCCACGCCGTCCAGGCTGAACTCGACGGTCCGATCGGCCTTTCCGCCGTCGAGGTCGTCGGTCAGAACGGTGATTACTTTCCTTGCCATCGCCATTACTCCCTGTGTCGGGCGGGGTGTGGCTAAGAGTTTGACCTACCGCGCGGTAATTCCGCAACAATAGTCGGCTGTTTCCATTCGGCGGGTCGCGGTAAACGGTGCCGCCATTGGGTGCGCGGCGCGGGAACGAGGCACTCCGGAGTGGCGTGGGTCACAACCCGGAACAAGGGACACGTTTTGTTACTTGAGCCAGACACGCTCAACCAACGTGATGGCAGGTGTTCGATGGCAACTCTTCCGGTACTTCCTCTGACCGACGCCGTCCTGCTGCCCGGGATGGTCATCCCGGTGACCCTCGACCCGACCACCCAGGCCGCCGTCGACGCGGCGCGCGCCACCGGCGACAAGGAACTCCTGGCCGTACCCCGCATCGACGGCGAGTACGGCTCCGTCGGCGTGGTCGCCACGATCGAGAAGGTGGGCCGGCTGCCCAGCGGCGAGCCGGCGGCGGTCATCCGCGGTCTGGCCCGCGCCCGTATCGGCTCCGGCGTGCCCGGCCCCGGCGCCGCGCTCTGGGTCGAGGCGACCGCACTCGACGAGCCCGCACCGGCGGGCCGCGCCCGGGAACTCGCCCGCGAGTACCGCGCGCTCATGACGTCCGTGCTGCAACAGCGCGGCGCCTGGCAGGTGATCGACGCGATGGAGCGGATGACCGACCTGTCCGAGCTGGCCGACTCGGCCGGTTACGCGCCCTGGCTCAGCCTGACGCAGAAGACCGAACTGCTCGCCGCGCCGGACGTCACCGCCCGGCTGGAACTGCTCGTCGGCTGGGTGAAGGAACACCTGGCCGAGCAGGAGGTCACCGAGCAGATCAACAGCGACGTCCGCGAAGGGCTGGAGAAGTCCCAGCGGGAGTTCCTGCTCCGCCAGCAGCTCGCCGCGATCCGCAAGGAACTCGGCGAGGACGAGCCGGACGGCTCCGCCGACTACCGCTCCCGGGTGGAGTCCGCCGACCTGCCGGAGAAGGTACGCGAGGCGGCGCTGCGCGAGGTCGGCAAGCTGGAGCGGGCAAGCGACGCCTCACCCGAGGCGGGCTGGATCCGCACCTGGCTGGACACCGTCCTGGAGATGCCGTGGAGCACGCGTACCCAGGACAACACGGACCTGGCCGCGGCCCGGGCCGTGCTCGACGCCGACCACGCCGGCCTGGCCGACGTGAAGGACCGCATCCTGGAGTACCTCGCGGTGCGCAACCGGCGCGCGGAGCGCAACCTCGGCGTGGTCGGCGGACGCGGCTCCGGCGCGGTGCTGGCCCTGGCCGGCCCGCCCGGTGTCGGCAAGACCAGCCTCGGCGAGTCGGTCGCCCGGGCGCTGGGCCGCAACTTCGTCCGCGTCTCCCTCGGCGGTGTCCGGGACGAGGCGGAGATCCGCGGCCACCGGCGCACCTACGTCGGCGCGCTGCCCGGCCGGATCGTGCGGGCGCTGCGCGAGGCCGGCTCGATGAACCCGGTCGTGCTGCTCGACGAGGTCGACAAGCTGGCCGCCGGCTACTCCGGTGACCCGGCGGCGGCCCTGCTGGAGGTGCTCGACCCGGCGCAGAACCACACGTTCCGCGACCACTACCTGGAGGTCGACCTCGACCTGTCCGACGTGCTGTTCCTGGCCACCGCCAACGTGGTCGAGGCGATCCCCGGCCCGCTGCTGGACCGGATGGAACTCGTCGCGCTGGACGGCTACACCGAGGACGAGAAGGTCGCCATCGCCCGGGACCACCTGCTGCCCCGGCAGCGGGACCGGGCCGGGCTGACCGCCGACGAGGTCGACGTCGCCGACGAGGCGCTGGCGCTGATCGCGGGCGAGTACACCCGGGAGGCCGGCGTCCGGCAGCTCGAACGGGCCCTCGCGAAGATCCTGCGCAAGGTCGCCGTCGCGCTCGCCGCGGACTCCGCGCCGGTGCACGTCGACGCCGGCAACCTGGCCCGCTACCTGGGCCGGCCGAAGTTCACCCCGGAGTCGGCCGAGCGGACCGCCGTGCCCGGCGTGGCGACCGGCCTGGCCGTCACCGGCGCCGGTGGCGACGTGCTGTTCATCGAGGCCACCACGATGGAGGGCGAGCCGGGGCTGACGCTCACCGGCCAGCTCGGCGACGTGATGAAGGAGTCCGCGCACATCGCGTGGTCGTACCTGCGGTCCAACGGACGGCGGTACGGCCTGGACCCGAACGCCCTGGCCGGGCGGCGGATCCACCTGCACGTCCCGGCGGGCGCGGTGCCCAAGGACGGCCCGAGCGCCGGCATCACCATGGTGACCGCGCTGGCGTCCCTGGTGACCGGGCGGCCGGTGCGGCCCGAGTTCGGGATGACCGGCGAGGTGACGCTCTCCGGCCGGGTGCTGCCGATCGGCGGGGTGAAGCAGAAGCTGCTCGCCGCGCACCGGGCCGGTCTCACCGAGGTGATCATCCCGAAGCGCAACGAGCCGGACCTGGACGACCTGCCGACCGAGGTGCGGGAGGCGCTGACCGTGCACACCCTGTCCGACGTGGCGGACGTGCTCGCGCTGGCGCTGCGCCCGGTCGAGATCGACACGGAGTCGCTGGACGGTCCGGCGCTCGCCGCGGCCTGACGACCGATGCGCCCCGGCCACAGACCCACTGTGGCCGGGGCGCCGTCGTGTCCGCCCGCGGGTCGCGCCGGGCTCAGCGGCGGTCGCGCCGCTCGTAGCCCCGGTCGCGGCGCTCGCCCGTACCGTCGCCGTCGCGGTCCCGGCGCACCGTCGCCTTGCGGCCCTTGATGGTGGTGCCGCGCAGCCCGGCGATGATCTCGTCGGCCACCCCCTGCGGCACCTCGACCAGGGAGAACCGGTCCGCGATCTCGATCGAGCCGATGTCCCGGCCGTTGATCCGGGTCTCCCCGGTGATCGCGCCGACCAGGTCCTGCGGCCGTACCCCGGCCCGGCGGCCCAGCCCGATGAAGACCTGGGTGGTCCCGCCGGTACGCGGGCGCCCCGGGCCCCGGCGCTCGCCCCGCCCGCCGGTCTCCGGCCGGCCCTCGCGCGGACCGCGGACCGGGACCTGCGGGATCTCCTCCTCGTCGTCCGAGCCCGGCGACGTCGCCTCGTGCGCCAGCTTCACCGCCGCCAGCGCCACCTCGACCAGGTCGAACTCGTCGGTGAGCGACTCCACGATCGCCCGGTACGGGTCGAGGTCGTCCTCCAGCAGGCTCTCCCGCAGCGCGCCCTGGGTCAGCTCCAGCCGCCGGGTGCGCATGTCCGCCACCGTGGGGATCTTGTCGATGGCGATCCGCTGCCCGGTGACCCGCTCGATGGTCTTGAGCATCCGGTGCTCGCGCGGCTCGGCGAGCGTGATCGCCACACCCTCCCGCCCGGCCCGGCCGACCCGCCCGATCCGGTGCACGTACGACTCCGGCGCGGACGGGACGTCGTAGTTGACCACGTGGGTGAGCTGCTCGACGTCCAGCCCTCGGGCGGCCACGTCGGTGGCGACCAGCAGGTCCGCCGTGCCGGCGCGCAGCCGGCCCATCACCCGGTCCCGCTGCTCCTGGCTCATCCCGCCGTGCAGCGCCTCGGCCCGGTAGCCCCGGCCGTTCATCGTCTCGGTGAGCCGGTCCACCTCCTCGCGGCTGCGGCAGAACACGATCGCCGCGGTCGGCGACTCCACGTCCAGGACCCGGCCCAGCGCGGCCGGCTTGTGCCCCCGGGCCACGATGTACGCGCTCTGCCGCACCCGGGGCGCCTCCCCGGCGACCGGCCGCTCCCGCTCGATGCGGATGCGGACCGGGTCGGTCAGGTGCTGCCGGGCCAGCCCGTCGATGCGGGCCGGCATGGTGGCCGAGAACAGCACCGTCTGCCGGCCGGCCGGGGCGTGCTCCAGGATCGCCTCGATGTCCTCGGCGAAGCCCATGTCGAGCATCTCGTCCGCCTCGTCCAGCACCACCGTGCTCAGCGCACCGAGGCGCAGCGTGCCCCGGGCGATGTGGTCCAGGGCCCGGCCCGGCGTCGCCACCACCACGTCCACGCCGTGGTCGAGCGCGCGCAACTGCCGGCCGATCGGCTGCCCGCCGTAGATCGGCAGCACCCGGGCGCCCAGGTCCTTGCCGTAGCGGTGGAACGCCTCGGAGACCTGCACGGCCAGCTCACGGGTCGGCACCAGCACCAGCGACACCGGGTCGCCCTCGGCCCGGCCGACCGGCATCCGCTGCAACAGCGGCAGCGCGAACGCGGCGGTCTTGCCCGTACCGGTCGCCGCCTGCCCCAGCAGATCCTGCCCGGCCAGCAACGGAGGGATGGCCTCCCGCTGGATCGGCGTCGGTTCCTCGTACCCGAGCGCGGACAGCGCGCCCAGCAACTCGGTGCGGAGCCCGAGATCGGCGAAGGCGAAGGCGTCCTCGGCGTCGTCGGGAACGGCGGGGTCGGTCGGGGTCGGTGCGGCGGTCATGCGACAAGTTTTTCATCACCGCCGCGCGGCGGTCGCGGCGACCGGGGCAAACGTTCGCCGCGCCACCCCTGTGCCGTCCCCTCCGGGTGATCCGGCGTGGCCCCGTGCCCCCGCCGGATCACCGGGACAGGACGGCCAGCAGCGTGGTGAGACCCACCCCGACGTCGAACACCGCGCACCACAGCGCGTACCCGCGCGGCACCACCGCGCCGGTGCGGTGGTACCAGGCGTCCCACGCCGCGTGCACGAGCCAGCCCACCCCGACGAGCACCCCGGCGACGTCGGCGGACGCGATCGTCGCCACGACCGCCAGGCCGCCCCACACGGCCGCCCCGGCGAGCTGCGCGGCCAGCGCGCGCCGGTCGCCCCACTGCCGCCGCCAGGTGCCGATCAGCAGGTAGCCGGCCGGCAGGACCAGCAGCGTCCAGGGCGCGAAGACGCTGGGCGCGAACCACATGTCCACGGTCATGAGCAGCCCCAGCCCGGCCGGCCACCCCCGCGCCACCGCCGCGGCGACCGGGTGCCGGCGCGGCGGCGCGGTGGCCGTGTGCCGGTGCCGCAGCGCCACCAGCAGCATCGCCGGCACCATCAGCAGGTGGCCGCCGAGCAGCAGCATGTCGTCCCCGACCCACCCGGCCCACCAGGGCGGGAGCAGCAGCAGGAACGGCACGTACATGGCCGCCGACATCTCCGCGGTGGCGGCCCGGCCGTCCCCCCGGTACCACATCCACGCGGCCATGCCCGCCGCCATGTTCGTCGCCATCACCAGCGCGCCCACGTCCGGCCGCGCCAGCACCGCCGCGCCGCCCAGCAGCCGCCCGCCCACCTGCCACAGCGGCCCGAGCAGCACCATTCCGGCCACCATCGCCACCACCATCCCGGCCAGGTGCCGGGTCCGCGCCCACCCGGCCCACCGCCGGGGTACGACCACAGTCATCTCCGTCATGCCCCGACCCTGCCGCCGCCGGGCGCACCGGAGAAGGCGCATCAGTCACCGGGAAACCGTGCGGAACGCACGATCCGGCCGTGACATCCCGCAGGCGCGGGCGGGCCGGCGCACGCCCTAGGATCGGCGGGCATGACAGTCGACTCCGCCGACCACCGGCTGCGCCGGGCCCGGCGGGTCACCCTGCTGTCGCTGGCCACCAACGTGTGGACCACCGTGCTGCTGCCCGTGGTCGGCCTGACCCGCGAACCCGACCCGGTACGCGTCGCGCTCGGCGCCGCCGGGCTGCTCGCCTTCACCGCGGCCCAGATCGCGGTGCTGCACGCGGCCGTCACGCCGTGGCTGCCCCTACCGGCCCGCCGTCGCCGGCACGCCGCGCTCACAGTGGCGGCGCTGCTCAGCCTGCCGCTGCTCGGCCCGGTCGCGGCCGGCTCCTGGCCCACCTGGGCGTGGCTGGGCGCGTCCCTGGTCGGCATGGTGCCGCTGCTGTTCCGGCCCGTCGTCGCGGCGGTGGCGGCGGCCGGCGTCCTCGCGGTGTCCGCCGCCGTCACCTGGTCGACGGGTGGGCCGGTGCCCACGGCGCTGCTGGTCACCGGCGCGGTGGGCGCCGGGATCGCCGCGCTCACCTGGGTGCAGGTCTGGTTCTGGGACCTGCTCGTCGAGGCCCGGCAGGGGCAGGCCGCCCAGGCGCGGCTGGCCGCGGCCGAGGAACGGTTGCGCTTCGCCCGGGACGTACACGATCTGCTCGGCCACGACCTCACGGTGATCGCGCTCAAGGCCGAGCTGGCGGAGCGGCTGGCGCCGCGCGACGCCGGCCGGGCCGCCCGGGAGGCGGCCGAGGCGCGGCGGCTGGCCGGCTCGGCGCTGACCCGGGTCCGGGCGGCGGTGCACGGCTACCGCGCCGTCGACCTGGTCGAGCAGGCCGCCGCGGTGGGGGAGGTGCTGCGTTCCAGCGGGGTACGCACGACTGTGGTCCCGCCCGACGGTGAGGTGCCCGCGCCGATCGCCGCCGACCTGGCCGCAGTGCTGCGCGAGGCCGGGACGAACGTGCTGCGGCACAGCCGGGCCGGCTGGTGCCGGATCGAGATCACCCGGACCGACGGCGTGGTGACGCTGACCGTACGCAACGACGGCGTCCGCGACGACGGCGGGCCGGACCGGCTCAGCGGCGGCCTGCGCGGCCTGGCCGACCGGCTCGCACCGGCCGGCGGACGGGTCCGGGCGCACGCCGCGGACGGCGTGTTCAGCCTGGTGGCGACGGTGCCGGTGACGCCGTGATCCGGGTGCTGCTGGCCGACGACGAGGAACTGATCCGGCTCGCGCTGGCCGCCCTGCTCGACCTGGAACCGGACATCGAGGTGGTCGCGCACGCCCACGACGGGCGCAGCGCCCTGGACGCGGCGCTGGCCCACCGCCCCGATGTCGCCGTGCTCGACCTGGAGATGCCGCCGCCCGGCGGCGTGGAGGTCGCCGCCGAGCTGACCCGGGCGCTGCCCGGCTGCGCCCCGGTGATCCTCACCGGACACGGCCGTCCCGCCCAGCTCCGGCCGGCGCTCACCGCCGGGGTGCGCGGGTTCCTCGCCAAGGGCGCCCCCGGCGGCGCACTGGCCGACGTGATCCGCCGGGTGCACTCCGGCGCCCGCTACGTCGATCCCGCGCTGGCGGCCGACGCGCTCACCCTGCCGGAGTGCCCGCTCACGCCGCGTGAGCTGGAGACGCTGCGGCTGGCCGAGCTGGGCACCCCGGTGGCGGTGATCGCCCGGCGGACCCACCTGGCTGCCGGCACGGTCCGCAACCATCTGAGCGCCTGTGTGCAGAAGCTCGGCGCCGCCGACCGGGCGGAGGCGGTACGGCGGGCGCGGGAGGCCGGCTGGCTCTGACGTACGGGACGTCGCGGGCGGCTGACGCCGACTAGCCTGATCACGTGCGGACGGTCGAACTGCTCTGCTCTCCCGAACTGGAAGCGGCGGTTCGCGCTGCCTGGGACCGGCTCGCCGCCGCCGGGCTGCCCAGCCTGGCCCGCAACACGCACCCGACGAACCGGCCGCACCTCACGCTCGCCTCGGTCGAGGAGTTCCCGCCCGGCGCCGAGCAGCGCCTCGCCGACCTCTGCGACGCGGCGCTGCCGCTGCCGGTACGGCTGGGCCGGGTGGCGGTCCTCGACGGCAGCGCGCCGCTGGTGTGGCTGGTCCGGCCGACACCGCAGCTGGTCGCGCTGCACGGCGCGGTCTGGGACGTGCTCGCCGAGGCGTCCGGCGGGCACTCGTGGCATCAGCCGGGCCGGTGGGTGCCACACCTGAGCCTGGCGCTGCGGTTCGGCGCGGCGGACCGGCGGCGCGCCCGGGCGGTCGCCGGGGCGCACCCGCCGGCCGGTGCGTTCGTGGCGGCGCGCAGCTACGACGGCGACACCCGCACGGTCAGCGAGCTGACCACCGCCTGCCCGCGTTCCGGCGGCTGAGCCGGGGCCGCCCCCACGACAGGGGACGGCCCCGAGTGTCAGCGGTGGAAACGCAGGTAGTCGAACTCCGCGGTCACCGCCGGTGTCGCGCCGCCGTGCGCCACCAGTCCGATCCGGGGTGTCGTGTCCGCCGGGAACGTCCACACCGCGCCCCACGTCCAGTGCTTCCCGTCGCGGCTGGATCCGGCCCGGAACTCGTGCTCGCCGTTGACGGGGTCGATCCGGTGGGCCAGCCGCAGCCAGGTGGTGGTGCCCGGGGTGCCGACGATGCTGCCGCCGTACACGGGCTGCCCGGCGAAGGGCAGCTCGTAGCCGTACTCGACCTGTCGGGTGTTCCAGATCGCCACCTGGGTCAGCCGGGCGAACCGGTCGTCGTCGACGTACGCGACCAGGCCCGCCTGCTGGTAGTTGCGCACGCTGTCCTCGCCCAGGTCGAGCGTCACCTTCGTCTCGGCGACATAGTTGCCGGCCGGCGCGTCGCGCAGCAGCACCCCGGCGGTGTTGCCGGTGCCGGACAGGTCGGCGTCCTGCACCGGCCAGCGCAGCGCGCCGCCGCTCACGGTGGCGGCTGGGTCCTGGCGTACCCACTGCCAGGCCGGGTCGAGGCGGGCGGTGAACTCGTCGGAGTAGCCGCGCAGCACCGGGCCGACGCGCGGGTAGGGGACGGTGTGCCGCGCCGGGCGGTACAGCCGGACGGCGCTGACGTTGTCGAACTCGGCCGGGCCGCCCTCGGCGCGCACGGACACCTCACCCGTCGCGGGGCGGGGCAGCCGCACCGTCACCCGGGCGACCGGGTCGCCGAGGCGCGACGGGCTGAGCGTGGCGACGAGCTGCCGCCCGCGTACCTCGATCGCGAGATTGTACCGGTCGCGCAGGTCGAGGCCGGCGGGCAGCGCGGTGGACGCGGCGCCCGCCGTGAGCCGGCCGCGCCCGACGCGGACGTCCACGCCGTCCACCCGCAGCCCGGCGGTGGTCGCGCCGGTCAGCCGCAGGTCGGTCTCCACCCGCAGGTCGCCGCCGATCCGGGTACGTGAGGTGAGCGTGCCGCTGCCGGTCAGCACCCCGCCGGCGGCCTGCCAGCGGCCGTGCTCGGCCCGCCAGCCGCGCAGGTCGGCGGTGGCGAAACGGGCGTCGATCGGGCCGGTGGTGACCGGTGCGGGCCGGACGCTGTCGGAGGGACCGGCGCCCGCGTTGACAGTGGGCCACCCGTCGATCCAGTCGAGCCGGTCGAGCAGCATCGGCCGCTCGTTGACGCCGAACGGCTCGTCCAGGTACGGGTCGGCGCGGTCGATCGCGTGGTAGGCGATCCAGTCCTGCCCGGACAGGTCGGTGAGCACCGCGTTGTGCCCGGTGCCGATCCAGCGGTTGCCGTTCTGGGTGAGCACCGGCGTGCCGCCGGCCCGGGACACGTCGAGGCGCTGCCCGTCGCGGTCGGTGAACGGGCCGCGCGGGTCACGGGACCGGCCGACCTGGACGGAGTAGCCGGTGGCCGGGCCGGCGCAGCAGTTCGCGGTGGAGGCGAACAGGTAGTACCAGCCGTCGCGGCGCAGCACGTACGCGCCCTCGAACTTGTTGTCGATCGCGACCGGCGTCGGCGTGCCGACCGCGCGCAGCCCGTCCGGGGACAGCTCGGTGACCGAGATGCCGCCGTAGTAGCTGCCGTAGTAGAGCCAGTGGCGGCCGTCCGCACCGGTGAGCTGGCTCGGGTCGATCGTCCACAGGTAACCGCCGCCGGCGCCCGGGCGCGGCGCGACCACGGGCGTGTCGGCGAACGTCCACGGGCCGGCCGGGCTCGGCGCGGTGGCCACGCCCACGGCGGTGTCGAACGTGTCGTCGGAGACGCCTGTGTCGGTGACCGTCACGTACATCACCCACCGGCCCGCCACCCGCCGCACGTCGGGCGCCCAGAACGCGGCACCGGGCGCGGCGTAGGCGGGCCGCTGGTCCGGGGCGAACGCGTCGCCGACGTAGGCCCAGTCGACCAGGTCGGCGGAGCGGGCGATCGGCACCCGGTGCGTGCGGCCCTCGCCCTCGCGCAGCGGGTCGGAGGTGCCGAAGGCGTACCAGAATCCGTCGTCGCCGCGCACCACGACCGGGTCGGCGAAGGTGTCGGCGAACCCGGCGGAGACCGGGTTGCGGTAGCGGTCGGGCCCGGCGGCGGACGCGGGGGCCGCGCCGGCGAGCAGAAGCGTGAGTACGGCGGCGAGCGCGCCACCGCGGCGGAGGTGTCCCATCGGGCCTGCCCTCGGGAGTAGACGGAGGTGCGGTGCCACCGTTTCTACAACGTTGGAGAGAGTGCTGTAAAGAACCCCGGGACCGTTCGGCGCCGCCCGAACCGTGCCCGTGTCAGCATGGGCCGATGACCACTGGCGCCGACGGCCGCGGACTCGCCGGGTTCGCCGCGCTGCTCGCCGACCCCACCCGGGCCGGCTTCTGCCTCGCCCTGCTCGACGGCCGCGCCTGGACGGCCGGGGAACTGGCCCGCGCCGCCGGGGTCGCCGCGTCCACCGCGAGCGACCACCTCACCCGGCTGGTGGCCGGCGGCCTGCTCGTCGAGGAGCGGCAGGGCCGCCACCGGTACGTCCGCCTCGCCGACCCGGGCGTCGCCCAGCTCGTCGAGGACCTGGCCGCGCGGGCGCCCGCCCCGGCCACCCCGCCCCGCACGTTGCGCGCCGCGTCGGCCGGCGTCGCCCTCGCGTACGCCCGCACCTGCTACGACCACCTGGCCGGACGGCTCGGCGTGCTGGTGTACGACGCCCTGCTCGACCGCGGCGTGCTCGACCGCTCCGGCGGCCTGGCGCTGACCGGCAACGGCGTGACCTGGCTGGCCGGTCTCGGCGTACCGGTCGAACCGCTGCGCGCGACGCGGCGCCCGCTCGTCCGCGACTGCCTGGACTGGACCGAACGGCGCCCGCACCTGGCCGGCGCGCTCGGGGCGGCGCTGTGCGGACGCTTCCTCGACCTCGGCTGGACCGTGCGGGGCGCCGGGCGAGCGGTACGGCTCACGCCGTCCGGCCGGGACGCGCTGGCCGACGCGCTCGCGCTCGACCCGGCGCTGCTGGCCCCGCCCGCGTCCCGCGACAGCGGTCCCGCCCGCGCCTGACCCGCCCGCGGCACCCGTCCCGCCCGCGCCGGGCCGCCGGAGGTGCCCGGCCGGATCGTTCGGTCCGGACCGAACTGTCGGCGCCCTACGGTCGGGCGATGGATTCACCGACGATCACGGCTGCTCCGGGCATACCGCCCTGCGGGCCGCCGACCTCGGACGACGGCGGCTGGGTGGTCACCCGGTACGCGGACGTCGTCTCCGTCCTGACCGATCCCCGCTGCGTGGTGCCGCCCGCCGCGGAGGCGCCGGAGGGTGGCCTGGCATGGCTGCGCGCCTCGGTGAGCCGGTTCAGTCCGCCGGAGCGGCATGCCGCGCGGCGAGCCGTCGGGGTGGCGGCGCTCGACACCCTCGACCCACGGGAACTGCGTGTGGCCGCGGAACGGCTGACCGGGCGGATCCTCGACCGCGCCGCGACCGGGGACGACGGCGGTGACCGGGTGGACGTGACCGGTGATCTGGCTCGGCGCGTACCCCTCGTGGTGCTGGCGGAGCGGCTCGGCCTGGCCGACCCGGCGGCGGCCGTCGCGGAGGTGACGGCGGTGGCCGCCGCCTACCACCCGGGCGCCGAACCGGCGGCGGTGCGGCGGGCGGACCGGGCGGTGGCGGCGCTGCTGGCCATGTCGCCGCCCGCTCCGGCCGAGGTGACAGCGAACCGGCTCGGGCTGCTGGTGCAGGCCGCCGACGCCACCGCCGGGCTGATCGTGGCCGCCGTCCGGCACGGGCTCGCCGCGCCGGACGGGCTCGGGACCGACGCGCTGCTCGCCGAGGTGCTGCGCCTCGACCCGCCGGTACGGGTCACCCGCCGGGTCGCCGCCGGCCCGCTGAGCCTGGGCGGCCAACCGGTGGGCGCGGGGGAGCGGCTGCTGCTGCGGTTCGACGCCGCCAACCGCGACCCGGTGGCCTTCCCGGAGCCGGACCGCTTCCGCGCCGGCCGGGCGAACGCCGCGCTGACGTTCGGCGCCGGCCCCCGCGGCTGCCCCGGGCAGCGGCACGCGCTCGCCCTGGCCGCCGGCGTGGTCGGCGTGCTGCGCCGCCGCTGCCGTCCCGCCGTCCCGGCCCCTGACGTCCCGACGACCCGACTCGAGGTGATCCTGCGATGACCGACCGCTACCGCGCATTCCGTGACCTGCACCGGCGCGGCGAGCCGCTGCTCCTGCCGAACGCCTGGGACCACGCCTCCGCCGCGGCGCTCGCCGCCCGGGGCCACCCGGCGATCGGCACCACCAGCCTGGGCGTGGCGGCGGCCGCCGGCCGGCCGGACGCGGTCCGCGCCACCCGCGCCGAGACGCTGGAACTGGCGTACCGGCTGCGGGACCTGCCGGCGCTGCTGACGGTGGACGTCGAGGACGGCTTCCACGACGACCCGGCGGAGGTCGCCCGGTTCGTGGGCGAGCTGGCCGCGCTCGGCGTGGTCGGCGTGAACCTGGAGGACGGCCGCCCGGACGGACGCCTGGCCCCGGTGGAGCACGTCACCGCCGTGATCGCGGCGGTTCGCGCCGCCCTGCCGCAGATCTTCGTGAACGCCCGCACCGACGCCTGGTGGCTGGGCGTGCCGTCGCCGCTGGCCGAGGCACGACGGCGGGCGGCGGCGTTCCGGTCCGCCGGCGCCGACGGCCTGTTCGTGCCGGGCGCGCCGGACGACCTGGTCGGCGTGCTCGCCGCCGAGGTGGGGTTGCCGCTGAACGTGCTCCACCGGCCAGGCGGCCCGGACCTGGCCGCGCTCGGACGGCTCGGGGTGGCCCGGGTCAGCACCGGATCGCTGCTGTTCCGGGCCGCCCTCGGTGCCGCGCTGCACCTGACCGACGCGATCGGCGCCGGGCGCGACGCGGGCCTGCCGGCGCCGCCCGGGTACGAGGAGGTGCAGGCGCTGGTGCAGCCGTCCGCCACCTGATCGGGCACTTCGGGGGAGATGGGACGATCGCCACCCTCTCGGCTCATTACGGTGTGTGCAGGCCCAATCACGCCGTGTCCTGACCGAGAGGGGACGGAGACCATGCGAGTGCCCAGCCGCAGCCCCGGTCGCCAGCCCGGTCCCGCCGTCACGTCCACCGCTCCCGCCCGGCGGGTGCCCGCGGGCGGGAGGCGCGCCGCCGCCGAGCCGGACCTGTCCGCGTACCGGGCGGCGGTGGCGGAACTCCTGGTCGAGGTGGGCGCGCTCGCCGACGCGCCGTCCACCACCGCCCGTCAGGTGCTGCTCGACCAGCGGCTGCGCGAACCGGCCATCGCCGCCGTCCTCGACGCCACTCCGCAGGGGCTGATCGGCGCCCGGGAGACGCTGCTGCTGGAGATGGCCCGCTACCAGCCCAACGCGCGCAGCTCGGCGCAGGACCTCACCGCGCTGGTCCGGATCTACCTGCTCTCCCGCGTCGACGTCCTCTGGTGGCGGGACAGCCCGACGTTCCTCACCGACGACCAGGTACGCGCCAGCACCGAACTGGTCGACCTGGAATGGCTGCGCCGCCGCGGCCTGCTGGAGTTCCGCTACCAGGAACAACCCGCCACAGTGGTGGGACGCGGACTGCGGGCGGTCCGGCGGCGGCTGCGCCCGGACGCCACCCCGCGTACCGCCGGACTGCTGTTCCGCCGGGCCCGCCGCGAGATGATCGGCTTCCTCAACGACCTGGCCCGGGAGTTCACCGCCGTCGCGCCGGACGGCACGCCGCCGCTGTGGGTGACCAGCCTGGCCCGCAGCGCGGAACACCAGTACCGGCTGCGCCGCCTCGGGTACGCCGCGATGGTGCCCAGCGGGCACTGCCTCGGCTGGGCCGCCGACGTCGAACTGGAGTGGTACGACCGCTTCGGCGCCCGCCCGGCGCTCGCCGGGCTGCTGCTGGCCCGTCAGGACGCCGGTGAGGTGAACGTGGTCGACGAGGGACAGGCCTGGCACGTGTGCCTCGCCCCGGACGCCCGCCGCCGGTACCGGCGGGCGTACGAGGCCGAGATGGGGGTGTGACCCGGTGTGCGGGATCGCGCTGAGCATCGGCCCCGAGGCGGATCCGGCCACCTTCCGGCGGATGCTCGCCGCGCTCGCACCGCGCGGTGAGGTCACCGAGACCCGGCAGGAACACGGCCTCCTCGCCGGCGTACGGCGGCTGAAGATCGTGGACCGGGAACGGTCCGTCCAGCCGTGGATGTCACCGGACGAGCGGCACCTGCTCTGCTTCAACGGCGAGATCTTCAACCACCACGAGCTGCGCGCCGAGCTGACCCGGCTCGGGCACCGGTTCCGCACCACGGGCGACACCGAGGTGGTGCTCACCGCGTTCCACCAGTGGGGCGGGAACGCGGTCCGCCGGCTGCGCGGCGAGTACGCGTTCGTGATCGTCGAGCGGGACACCGGCCGGGCGTACCTGGCCCGCGACCCGCTCGGGGTCAAGCCGCTGTACTGGTCCCGCCTGCCCGGCTGCCTGCACCTCGCCTCCGAGGTCAAGGCGCTGGTCGGGCACGGCGCGCCGATCGGCGAGGTGGCGCCCGGCCACCACGGCTGGGTCGAGCCCGGCCGCCCGGTCCGGCTCGGCCCGCACGTCGACCTGCTCACCCTCGGCGACGGCCTGCCGGTGATCGACGACCCGGACGAGGCCGCCCTGCTGGTCCGCGTCGCGCTCACCGACGCGATGCGCGCCCGGCTGGACACCGACCTCACCGTCGGCGTGGTGCTCTCCGGCGGCCTGGACAGCTCGCTGGCGCTGCTGCACGCCCGGGAACTGCACCCCGACTGCGTGGCGGTCACCATCGGCGTGCCGGAGAGCCCGGACGTCGCGTACGCCCGGCGGCTCGCCGCCGACCTCGGCGTACCGCACGAGGTGATCGAGCTGCGCCCGCGCGACATCCGGCTCGCCGACGTCCGCGAGGCGATCCGCATCTCCGAGCTGACCGAGTACGGCGACATCATCAACGCGGTCGTCTCCGTGCCGATCTTCCGGCGGCTGCGCGAGCTGGGCGTACGGGTGGTGCTCACCGGCGACGGCTCCGACGAGCTGTTCGGCGGGTACCCGATGTACCACCGGGTCGGGCCGGAGCGGTCCCGCCGCCTGTTCCTGCACAAGATCCGCAACCTGTGCCGGACCGAGCTGCAACGGGTGGACCGGGCCAGCATGGCGCACGGCGTGGAGGCCCGCGTGCCGTTCCTCGACCTCAGCGTCGTCGAGCTGGCCATGCGGCTGCCGCTGGGCGTGAAACTGCGCGACGGGCAGGAGAAGTGGATCGTCCGGCGGGCCTTCGCGGACGTGCTGCCCTCCTACGTCCGGCAGCGGCCGAAGAACCCGATGTCGTACTCGTCGGGGCTGCACGAGCGGGCCCGCCTCTACAAGCCGCTGTTCGCCCGGCTGCACCGCTCCTTCGGCTACGACCTGCTCGAACCGGTCCGCCGGGACTTCGACAGCGTGCTCACCCGCTGCGGCAACGACCTCGACCGGGCCATCGCGGAGGGCATGGCCCGGCCCGACTACACGGTGCTGGAACACGCCCGGGACCTGGTCGGTGCGGCCCGCTGGAACGCCGCGCCGATGGTCCGCCGGCTGGTCAACCCGCGCCGCACCCGAGGCGACGAGGCGCCCCTGCCCGGGTGAGCCCGGTCAGCGCCGGGCCGTCGGTCACGCGGGTCAGCCGGTGCGCGCCCGCCGTTCCGGTCAGCGCCGCAGGTCGACGTCGGCGGCCGTGCCGGAGACCGGGTCGACGCAGTGGACCGTCGGGCCCGGACGCAACCGGGCGTCCGAGGCGTACCGCCGGGCCAGCTCCCGCTCGGCGGCGTCGCCGCGGTCGGCGGCCACCAGCAGCGCGGCGACCTCGTCGACGAGCGTGAGGTCGGCGCCGGTCAGGTCCTCGGTCATCGCCCCGAACCCGTCCCAGAGCAGCACTTCGTCCTTGTGCCGGTGGGCCAGCTCCAGCAGCACGTAGTCGTGGACGAGCCAGTCGCCCCGGATCGGCAGCGACGGGTCCACGCCGTACGTGTCCGGGTCGATCCGGCCCGCCCGGTACGCCAGCCACACCCGGGCCGCCGACTCGAAGTGCCCCGCCTCCGGGTCGATGTCGTAGCCGTCGAACGGCCGGTCGCCGGCCGGGTCCAGCTCCGGATCGGACCAGACCCACCGCTCGCCGTCCCACCACTCGGCGACCACGTGGTCGTGGTGCCAGCCGGGCACGAAGTAGCTCACGAACCCGATCCGGCTGCGAGCCGGGATCCCGTGCTGGCGCAGCGCCGCGACGGTGAGCAGCGTGTGGTCCCGGCAGCAGCCGGCGACCCGCTCGGCCGCCGGGCGCTCGGCGGCCAGCGGCAGCGGGAACCGGGACTGGTCGGCGTCGAGGATGCGGTCCATCCAGCGCAGGTTCACCTCGGCCCGGCGGACGTCCGGCAGCTCCACGCCACCGGCGCGGTAGTGGACGATCACGTTGCGGGCGATCGCCGCGACGGTGGGCAGGTCGGCGGGCACGGCGTCGAGCAGCGCCGCGTGGTGGCGGGGATCGCTGTACGGGGAGTGGGTCCGGTAGTCGTCGACGTCCATCCGGCCATTGTCGGCGCCGGACCCGGCCGGCGGGTGCCCGCTCCGTGCTCATTTTCACGGCACCCGAATGTCAGGTCCGATCACCGCCAGCGCCGCGTTCCGCGCCGCGCCAGGCTGGGACCGTGACGACCACCCGCACCGCGTTCCGGATCCACCCGCTGCCCGCCGGGACGCTCGCCGAGCTGCGACGCACCGGCCGCGACGCCACCGGGCAGCCGCCCGAGCACCGGCGCGCCACCGGCGGCGAGCCCCTGCGCTGCTGCCTTCGCGACGCCCGGCCGGACGAGGCGCTGCTGCTGTTCGGGTACGCCCCGCCGCTGCCGCCGGGCCCGTACCGCGAGGTGGGGCCGGTGTTCGCGCACGCCACCGGCTGCGCCGGCCCGGACGACGTGACGGCGTACCCGTCCGGGTGGCGCGGACGCGAGCAGGTGCTGCGCGCGTACGACAGCCGGGGCCGCATCGTGGGCGGACGGCGACACGACGGCGGCGACCCGGAGGCGGTGATCGCGGAGCTGTTCGCCGACCCGGCGGTGGACCTGCTGCACAGCCGCAACGTCGTGTACGGCTGCTGGATGTTCGCCGTCGCGCGGAGCTGACCGGGTCCCGGATGGACATCGGCGGACGCCTCTTCTAGCGTCGCTGTCATGCGGAGGACCCTCATCGCCGGCGGGCTCGCGCTGCTCCTGCTCGGCACGGCCTGCGGGGAGAGCCGCCGGTCCGACCCGCCGGCCGCGGCCGGCTCACCGACCGCCTCGCGGCAGGACCCGGGGCAGGTCGAACGGACCCTGGCCAGCCTCCGCAAGATCGACGACCTGCCGATGTACGAGATGACGTACGACGGCGACTACGACCCGACCGCCGGGCTGGCCGGGTCGACGCCGCCGAGCCCGTTCGGCTGCTCGCTGTTCGCCGCGCTCGCCGACCGCGACCGGCCGGTGTTCGCCCGCAACTTCGACTGGGAGCCGAACCCCGCGCTGGTGCTGCGCACCGACCCGCCGGACGGGTACGCCTCGATCTCGCTGGTCGACATCTCGTACCTGGGCGTGGCCGCCGACCCGACGGGGGACCGGCGGCTGCTGGACGCGCCGCTGCTGCCGTTCGACGGCATGAACGAGCGCGGTCTCGCCGTCGGGCTGGCCGCCGACGACGGGGCGCGCGCCGAGCCGGTGCCCGGCCTGCCGAAGGTGGGCTCGGTGCGCATCCTGCGCCTGGTGCTCGACTCGGCCGCCACTGTCGACGAGGCGATCGCCGTGTTCAAGCGCTACAACCTGGACTTCGACGGCGGGCCGCCGCTGCACTACCTGCTGGCCGACGCGACCGGCGCGTCCGCGGTGGTGGAGTTCGTCGACGGCAAGCTCACAGTGGACCGGCGACAGGGCCCGTGGCAGGCGCTGACGAACGTGCCGGCCGTCGGTGTGCCGGACCGGGAACTGCGGCAGGACCACAGGTACGGGGTGCTGGCGAAGGAACTGGACCGCACCGGTGGGGTGGTCGACACGGCCGGGGCGCTGCGGCTGCTGAATGCGGTACGCCAGTCGCACACCCGCTGGTCGGTGACCTACGGGCTGCGCAGCGGCGAGGTGCGGGTGGTGACGGCGGGCGGCGGCACCCGCGACTACCGGCTGCCGATGAGCAACTGACCACGTCCGCTCAGACGATCGGCTGCCGGTACCTGGCGGCGAGTGTGGACAGGTCCGGCTCGCCGAACCGCTCGACGAGCGCCGCGAACCGGTCGACCTTGTCCGCGCCGAAGCGCCGTACGGCCACCGCGTAGGAGGCGGCGGAGACGAACGACGGCGGCGTGGTCTTGCTGTGGAACTTGTCGGCGTACATCACGAGGTGTTCCTCGACGGTGACGGCCGTGTAGTCGGCGGCCGGGATCGGCAGCCCTTGCCGGCGGACGTCCGCCCGGGTGATCCCGACGCCGGTGTGACGGGAGCAGAACCGGGCGATCACCTCGGGCAGCCCCGCCTCCCGCGCCAGCGCGTGGCCCAGCACGCCGTGCCGCACGTAGTTCCGCTCGTCCATCCGCCCGTCCGCGTCGTAGAGGCGGTAGACCCCGATGTCGTGCAGCAGGCTGCCGGCCCGTACGACGGCGGCGTCCGCGTCCACACCGCTGCGGTCGAGCAGTTGTCCGGCGATGTCGCACACGATCCGGCAGTGCGTCCAGACGAGGCGCAACGCCTCGCGGGACGGCGCGAGGCGTTCGTGCAGCGCCCGGATCCGGGCGTCGCCCGGCACCGCCGTCCGGTCGTCGATCGTCGCCGGCACGTGTCCGTTCCGGTGCCGGGACCGCACCGGGCCCGGTGCCCCGAGGGGAGCACCGGGCCCGGCCACGGTCAGCGGGTCACCAGCTCAGGTAACCGGCCTGCGTCTGCACGTTCAGCTCGGGCACCAGCAGGAACTGGGCCAGCCAGGTGCGCGGGTCACGCAGCTCCAGCACGTCCAGTCCCTTCTGGATGTCGCTGGAGTAGATGTGGCCGTTGTACCAGTAGGCCGACCAGGAGCCGCCGGTACGCAGCTGCGAGGCGTCCAGCGGCCCGCGCTCCCAGTAGGCGATCTCCTTGGGCTTGCGCGAGTCGGTGAAGTCCCACACCGAGATGCCGCCCTGGTACCAGGCCTGGACCATGATGTCGCGGCCGGGCACCGGGATCAGCGAGCCGTTGTGGGCCACGCAGTTCTCCGTGTCCGTGTTGACGCGGGGGATCTTGTAGTAGCTGCGGAACTCCAGCTTGCGGGCGTCGCCGCGGCCGGTGATGTCGTAGATGGCGTCCGCGCCGCGGTTCGGGCCGACCACCTCGTTGCAGGTGGCCGCGCCGCCGCCGCCCAGCTCGTCGGTGAAGACGACCTTGGTGCCGGCGTTGTTGAACGTGGCCGAGTGCCAGAACGCGAAGTTCTCCGCGTCGGTGACCCGCTCGATCACCCGGGGGGCCTCACGGTCCTTGATGTCCAGCAGGACGCCGTCACCCATGCAGGCGCCCGCGGCCAGGTCCTTCGACGGGTACGCGGTGATGTCGTGGCAGCCGGTGGTGGCCGACGACTGGCCCGGGACGCCCGGGTAGCCGCCGTCCGGGAACAGGTTCGGCGTGGCGACCACGGAGGCCGTCGTGGGGCTCTTCACCGGCACCTTGACGATGGAGATGGAGTCGTGCGGCGGCTGGCAGTCCGGGAACTCGGCCCGCGGGCTGTACGAGGAGACGTACAGGTAGACGTTCCGCTTGTCCTTGCCGGGCACCAGGGTGTGGGTGTGCGAGCCGCACGCCGTCTCCACCGACTTGATGTAGCGCGGGTTGCGCTTGTCCCGGATGTCGAAGATCTTGATGCCCTCCCAGGACTCCTTGACCGACGCCGGCTGGGTGGTGCTGGCGCAGGAGTCGTCGCTGCGGGAGGAGTCGGTCGACAGGAACAGCAGGTTGCCGTGGACCGAGATGTCGTTCTGCGAGCCGGGGCAGAGCACCTGCGACACGATCGTCGGGCGGTTCGGGCGGGAGACGTCGTAGACGACGAACCCGTCGTAGTTGCCGACGAACGCGTACCGCCCCTGGAAGGCGATGTCGGTGCCGAGGGCGGCCGAGGTGTCGAACGGCGCCTGCTTCGGCAGGTTCGCCACCTGACGCAGGTTGGGGCTGCTGGAGATCTCGTCGACACCGGGGACGGCGTTGTCCACGGTGGCCGGCGCGGCCTGGGCGCGGGGGATCTCCTGCGCGCTGCTCGGGGGCGCGGTGAACACGCCGGCGAGCAGCAGGCCGGCGGCGGCCAGGCTGACGATCCGGATGCGGGACGTGCGGATGTTGATCATCGGCAACACCCTTCGAAAGGGGGTCATGATTCGCCACACCTTACCTATTGACGACGCCCATCAATGTGAGCTGGGTCACACTGGGGAACTTTCGTCTATGGATAGGATCGCTGTCACCTTGACCGGAGGAGGCGTCGTATGACCAGCCGGCAGGCGCGAGTGTGGGTGGGCGTCACAGCACTGGTGACCCTCGTGGTGGTCGGCGCGCTGACGCTGACCGGGCGCGACGACGACGCCCGTACCCCGGAGGCTGCCGGAACGGTCGCGGTGGCCGAGCCGAGCGCGAGCGCCGTCGCGTCGGAGCCACCCGTGGTGGTGCCGGGGCGGCCGGGGGAGCCGGCCGCGACCCGCGCCGCCGAGCAGGTCCGGGGCGCCACCACGCCGCGGTGGAACAGCCTCGACGTCTGGTACGTCCGGATGATGATCCCGCACCACGAGCAGGCCCTGGAGATGGCATCGCTCGCGCCCGAGCGCGCCGCCGACGCGCGGATCCGTGCCGTGGCGGAGCGGATCCGCGCCGCGCAGGGCCCGGAGGTCGGCCTGCTGCGCGCCTGGCTCAGCACGCGCGACCTGCCCGCCGACGTGCCCGGGCACGACCACGGCAGCATGCGCGGGATGCAGTCCGCCGAGGCGATGCGGCGGCTCGCGGACGCGCGCGGCGCGGCGTTCGACCGGCTGTTCGTGCAGATGATGTCCGACCACCACCGGGGCGCCATCGTCATGTCCACCGACCTGCTGAAGGTCGGCGTCGACCAGCCGATGCAGGAGTTCGCCACCGCGGTAGCGGTCGAGCAGTCCGCCGAGATCACCCGCATGCAGGCCCTCCTGACCCCCTGACCCGCCCTCACCCCCCACCCCCAGCCCACCCGCCCTCACCCCGTCGATCATGAAGATGGCTGCGGCAAATCGGACAGCATCCGCCGTTAACTTCATGATCGACGGGGACGGGCCGGGGAGGGACGGGGACGGGCCGGGGAGGGCGGGGGGCGGGCCTAGGCTGGGGGATCGTGAACCGCCTGATCCTCGGTCGTCCGCTGCGCGGCGTCGCGTTCGACGCCGCCGTCTGCGGGCTCGTCGTGTTCTTCGTGCTGTCCGGGTACTTCGCCGGGCTGACCGGGCTCGCGGCGTCCGCGGTCGGCCTGGCGATGGCGGCGGTGCTGTTCTTCCGGCGTACCCACCCGTCGGCGGTGGGCGTCCTGGTGGCCGCGCTCGCGCTGGTTCAGGTGATCGCCGGCTGGGGTCCGCTCAGCTACGACGTCGCCGTGCTGATCGCCCTGTACAGCGTGGTCAAGTACGCCGACCGGCTCCGCGACGGCATCGTCGCCGGGGTCGTCGCCGCGATCGGCGGGGTGCTCGCCGCGCTCCAGTCGCCCGGCACCGGGCCCTGGTGGATGGGCGCGTTCTTCTACGCCCTGATCGTCGGCGCGGTCTGGCTGGCCGGGCTGAACCTGCGGACCCGCCGGCTCTACGTGGTCAGCCTGGAGGAGCGTGCCGCCACGCTGGAGCGGGAACGGGAGGCGGAGGCGCGCGCCGCCGTCGCCGAGGAACGCACCCGCATCGCCCGTGAGCTGCACGACGTGGTCGCCCACAGCATGGCCGTGATGATCGTGCAGGCGGACGGGGTGCGGTTCACGCTCGACCGGGATCCGGCCACCGCCCGGGAGGCGGCCAAGGTGGTGGCGGACACCGGCCGGGCGGCGCTGGAGGAGATGCGGCGGCTGGTCGGCGTACTCCGGGAACCCGACCGCCCGGAGCCGCTGCCGGCGGCGGGCGAGCCGGCCGCCGAGCCGGCGCACCGCCGACCCGCGCTGGTGGAGCTGCCCGCGTTGCTCGACCGGTTCCGTGCCGCCGGGCTGCGGATCACCTGCGGCGGCGCCGGCACCCCGCGGGCGCTGCCGCCCGGCCTGGAGCTGACCGTCTACCGGGTGGTCCAGGAGAGCCTGACCAACGCGCTCAAACACGCGGGCGTCGGCGCGTCGGTGGAGCTGACGCTGGACTGGGCCGCGGACGCCGTCGTGGTCCGGGCGGTGGACGACGGCGGCGGCGCTCCGGTGGTCCGGCCGGCGCCGTCCGGCGGGCACGGCCTGGTCGGCATGCGGGAACGGGTCGGGGTGTACGACGGCAGCCTCGCCGCCGGCCCCACACTCGCCGGTGGCTGGCGGGTGCAGGCGCGGCTGCCACTGCCCGCGGCGGCCGGCATCGAGGAAGGGAGCGCGGCGGCGTGACCGTGCGGGTGATGATCGTCGACGACCAGGCGCTGGTGCGGGCCGGGTTCCGGATGGTGCTCGGCTCCCAGCCGGACTTGGAGGTGGTCGGCGAGGCCATCGACGGCGCGGACGCGCTGCGGGTGCTGGACCGGGTCGAGGCCGACGTGGTGGTGATGGACCTGCGGATGCCCACCATGGACGGGGTGGAGGCGACCCGGCGGATCTGCGCCGGTTCGGCCGGCGGCGGCCCGCGCGTGCTGGTGCTCACCACGTTCGACACC
The DNA here is from genome assembly GCF_049179035.1 of Micromonospora sp. WMMD1274. Taxonomy (NCBI): domain Bacteria; kingdom Bacillati; phylum Actinomycetota; class Actinomycetes; order Micromonosporales; family Micromonosporaceae; genus Micromonospora; species Micromonospora sp. WMMD1274. The sequence goes on along the minus strand of NZ_JBMHMG010000001.1, from coordinate 7,016,646 downwards.
GAGGCCGACGCGTTCGCCGCGCTGCGCGCCGGGGCGAGCGGGTTCCTGCTCAAGAACGTGCCGCCGGAGGAGCTCATGGCCGCGATCCGGGTGGTGGCACAGGGCGACTCGGTGGTGGCCCCGTCGATCACCCGGCGGCTGCTCGACCGGTTCGCCGGGCAGCTCGGCCCCGCGCCGACGGCGGACCCGCGGCTGGCCCAGCTCACCGACCGGGAGCGCGAGGTGCTGCTGCTGGTGGCGCAGGGGCTCTCCAACGCCGAGATCGCCGCCCGGGTGCACGTCGCGGAGGCGACCGTGAAGACCCACGTGGGCCGCATCCTGGCCAAGCTCCAGCTCCGCGACCGGGTCCAGGCGGTGGTCCTGGCGTACGAGAGCGGCCTGGTCACGCCCGGCGGCTGACCGGCCGTACGTCTCAGGTCGTACGGGTTTGCCCGGTGGGGGACGACCGTGGTCGCACCGAGGTCGAGCGCCCAGGTGGAGATCAACTGGCCGGTGCCGGACCTAGCGTCGGAACTGTCCGAAAGACCGTGTCCGACAGGAGCACCACCGTGTCCGCACCACCGACCACAGGCGTCGCCCTCGCCGCCCGCGCACTGCGCAAGGAGTACGGCGTGGGGCAGTCCCGCGTCGTCGCGCTCGACGGCGTCGACCTCGACCTGGCCGCCGCCCGGTTCACCGCCGTCATGGGCCCGTCCGGCTCCGGCAAGTCCACGCTGCTGCACTGCCTCGCCGGCCTCGACCGGCCGACCGCCGGGGCGGTCCACATCGGTGACGCCGACCTGACGCGCCTGGACGACCGGCGGCTCACCCGGCTGCGCCGGGACCGGATCGGTTTCGTCTTCCAGAAGTTCAACCTGCTGCCCACGCTCACCGCCGAGGAGAACATCGTCCTCCCGCTGGCGATCGCCGGCCGCCGGCCGGACGCGACGTGGCTGCGTCAGGTGGTCGCCGCGGTGGGCCTGACCGACCGCCTCGGGCACCGCCCGGCCGAGTTGTCCGGCGGGCAGCAGCAGCGCGTCGCGGTGGCCCGCGCCCTGATCACCCGGCCGTGGGTGATCTTCGCCGACGAGCCGACCGGCAACCTCGACTCGCGCTCCGGCGCGGAGGTGCTGCGGCTGCTGCGCGAGGCGGTGGACACGCTCGGCCAGACCGTCGTCATGGTCACCCACGACCCGGCCGCCGCCGCGCACGCCGACCGGGTGGTCTTCCTCGCCGACGGCCGGCTGGTCGACGAGCTGCACGAGCCGACAGTCGGTGACGTCCGGGACGCGCTCAGCCGGCTCGACCCGGCCGTGGCGCCGGCGGGGCGGTGAGCGGGATGCTGCGCCTGACCCTGCGCCAGGTCCGCGCCGACGGCCTGCGCCTGCTGCTGTCCTCGCTGGCGATCGTGCTCGGCGTCGCGTTCGTCGCCGGCACGCTGATGTTCGTCGACGGCATGCGCGCCGGGGCGTACGAGCGGGCCGGTGAGTTCGACAGACACACCGACCTGGCCGCGTACGCCGGGACCGAACCGCTGCCCCCGGCGCTCGTGGACCGGGTACGCGCCGTCGACGGGGTGGCCGCCGCCGCGGGCGAGCTCACCGGCTCCGCCGGCGTGGTCGGCACCGACGGCCGTCCCGTGCTCGGGTACGCGGTGCTCGCCGCGATCCCCACCGAGGCGGACCTCCAGTCCTACGACGTGGTGGCCGGGCGGCTGCCGCAGCGCCCCGGCGAGGTGGTGCTGGACGACGGGACCGTCGCCGAGCAGCGCTTCACACTGGGCGGACCGGTGTCGATCGGCGGGCGGGACGGCGCGGCCCGCCCGTACACCCTGGTCGGCACCGTCGACGTGGACGGCAGCTCCCGCGACGTCGGCGGCCCGTACATCGGGCTGACCGGCCCGGACGCGCTCACCGTCAGCGGCGAGAAGGGCTACGGCCGGATCATGGTGGCGGCGCGGCCCGGTGCCGACGCGGCGGCGCTGGCCGACCGGATCCGCGCCGTGGTGGGGCCGGACGTGACGGTCCGGGACCGGGACGCCGTCCTCGACGCGGCAGTCGACGACGCGGTACGCGACCTGCGGCAGTTCGGGATGCTGCTGGGCACGTTCGCGGCGGTCGCCGTGGTGGTGGCCGGCTTCGTGATCGCCAACACCTTCGCCATCGTGCTCGCCCAGCGCTCCCGGCGTACCGCGCTGCTGCGCCTGGTCGGCGCCACCCGGGGGCAGATCTACCGGGCCACGCTGTCCGAGGCGGCGGTGACCGGCCTGCTCGCCTCCGTGGTCGGAGTGCTGGCCGGCGCGGCGGTGGCCGGCGGCCTCGGCCTCCTGCTCGCCGGCACCGGCGTGCCGCTGGGCAGCGGGCTCACGCTGACCCCGCGTACGCTGCTGGTCTCGCTGGGGCTGGGGACGCTGCTCACGGTGGCGTCGGCCGCGCTGCCGGCCTGGCAGGGCACCCGGGTCGCGCCGGTGGCGGCGCTCACCGACGCGGCGGTCGACCCGGTCCGCCCGGCCCGTCGGATCCGGCTGGCGGTCGGCGTGCTGGCGCTCGCCGCCGGTGTGGCGGCGCTGGCCGGCGCCGGCGCCACCGGCCAGGTGGTGCTGGTCGCGGCGGGCGGGCTGCTGGCCTTCGGCGGCATCGTGGCGTTCGGCCCGGTGCTGGTGCCGGCGCTGGTACGGGTGCTCGGCGGGCCGTTCCGCGCGGCGTTCGGCGCCACCGGCGGGCTGGCGGTGTCGAACGCGGTGCGTAACCCGCGCCGGGTCGCCGCCACCGCGACGGCCATGGTGATCGGCATCGGGCTGGTCTCGGCCTTCGTGGTCGGCGCGGCGAGTGTCAAGTCCGGCATCGAACGCGCGGTGGACGCCCGGATCGGCGTGGACTTCCTCGTCACCGGCATCGGCGGTGACCTGCCGGCCACGGTCGCCGGCGAACTGGCCGCCCGCCCGGAGCTGGGCGTGGTGCACGAGCAGCGCAGCCGGGTGGTCGGCGACATGCAGCTGCGCGCCGCGCATCCGGCGCTGGTCCGGCGGACGCTGTCCGCCGTGGACGCCGGTGACCCGGCGGATCTGGGGCCGGGAGCGGTGCTGGTGCACCGCGAACTGGCCGCCGCCCGGGGCTGGACGGCCGGCTCCACGATCACGCTCGCCGGGCGGCCGTTCCGGATCGCCGCGGTGGTGGCCGACGAGGAGCCGGTCCTGGCCGGCAGCCCGGTGCCCGCCGGGCATCTGGTGGACGTGCTGGACGCCGACTTCACCGCCATGTTCCCGGCCGAGCGCGGCTACCTGGCCGAGGTGGACCCGGCCGCCGGGGTGAGCGTCGACGCGGCCCGGGCCGCCGTCGAGTCGGTGCTGGCCCGCTACCCGACGGTGAACGTGATGGACCAGGCCGCGTACAAGAAGATGCTCACCGGCACCGTCGACCTGGTGCTGGGGTTCGTCACCGCGCTGCTCGGCCTGGCCGTGGTGATCTCGCTGGTCGGGGTCGCCAACACGCTCAGCCTGTCCGTGGTGGAACGCACCCGGGAGACGGCGGTGCTGCGCGCGGTCGGACTGAGCCGGGCCGGGATGCGGGGCGTGCTCGCGGTCGAGGCGGTGCTCACCGCGCTCGTCGGCACGCTGCTCGGCATCGCGCTCGGCACCGGGACGGCGGCCGGGGCGACGGCCGTGGTCGCCCGCATCGGCGGTGACTTCACGCTGGTGCTGCCCTGGGGACGGATCGGGCTGATCGTCGCCGTGGCGGTGGTGGCCGCGCTGCTCGCCTCGGTCCTGCCGGCCCGCCGCGCCCTGGCCCGGCCGGTCGTGGCGTCGCTCGGCGCGGACTGACCGCCCGGTCCCGGACACGCACGAGCCGGCTCCGCCGTGGGCGGGGCCGGCTCGTGGATGCCGTGGGTCAGGGCTGGGTGACCGGCTGCCCGCCGGTGTCCCCGCCGCCGGTGCCGGTGCCGGGGTCGGCGGTGGTCGGGTCGGGCGCCGGCGGCGTGGTGGGCGCCGTCGTCGTCGGCGCGCTGGACGGCGTGCTGCTCGGCTCGTCCGTCGGGGCCGGCTCGTCGGTCACGCTCGGCTGCGCCGACGGGGTCGGGGAGGAGCTCGGCGTCACCGAGGGCGTGGCCGACGGCCTGTCGCCGGGACCGACCGGTCGGTAGGTGTAGTCGTCGTCCGCCGACGGCTCGTCGACGACCGGCTCGGCGGCCTGCTCGCTCGGCGCCACCGCCGGGGCGGTCTTGTCGATCTTCGTGGCCGGTTCGGCGGTGTCGTTCGCGGCCGCCACCAGAGCGCCCAGCGCCCCCATCGCCACCAGCACCGCGCCCAGCGCCCCGACGAGCGTGCCGCGCCGGCTCCGCCGCCGCGACGTCGCCACCGCGGCGCCCGGGCGGACCGCCGGCTGGTCGTCCCTCGACCGCGCCGGACCCGCCGCGCCGCGCAGCGCCACCGTCGCCGTCGGCGAGTCGGTACGCGCGGCCCGCGCCGCGTCGGCCATCGCCGCCGCGCTCGGGTAGCGGTCGGCCGGATCCTTCGCCAGCGCCCGCGACACCAGCTCCCGCACCGACGCCGGGATCTCCGCCGGCAGCTCCGGCGGCTCGTCGTCGAGATGGCGTACGGCCACCTGGAGCGGGTTGTCGCCGGTGAACGGCGGGCTGCCGGTGAGGCAGCAGTACGCGACGGCACCGAGCGCGTACACGTCGGTGGCACCCGAGACGGGCCGGCCGGCGGCCTGCTCCGGCGCCATGTAGAGGGCGGTGCCGGGCACCGCGTTCGTGCTGGTGATGCTCGTGACGTTGGTCGAGCGGGCCACGCCGAAGTCGACCAGGACCACGGTGCCGTCGTCCTGCACGAGCAGGTTGCTCGGCTTCACGTCCCGGTGGACGATGCCCCGGCCGTGCGCCGCGTGCAGCGCCTGCGCCACCTGGGCCACGATCGACATGGTCTCGGCGACCTCGAGCTGCCCGGCGGTTTCGATCCGCCGCGACAGCGGCTCACCGGCGACGAACTCCATCACCAGGTAGTCGGCCCGGCCGCCGCCGGGCAGGTCGTCCTCGCCGCAGTCGAAGACCTGGACCACGCCGGGGTGGCGCAGGGAGGCCATGATCCGGGCCTCGGAACGGAACCGGGCGATGAAGTCGGGGTCGGACACCAGGGCGGGAAGCAGTACCTTCACCGCGACCGGGCGACCGAGGACCAGGTCGGTGGCACGCCAGACGTCGCCCATGCCGCCGGTGGCGACACGGTCATCCAGGCGGTACCGACCGCTGAGTACGACGTCTGAGGACAGCACCCCCATACCGTACCCACTGCGGGCGCGAAGTATTTCCCGCGATATCCGGGGCCGGTTCGGCGGGCCGTTCGGCCGGGTGTGCGGCAGCCGGGACGCCGATCGGCTGATCGTGATCGACCCGGTACGATCGGCCAGGAAGTCACGCGCCCCCGCGCTCCCGGTCCGCCGTGCCGGCGGTGATCCGTCCGGGGGAGCGTCGAGGTCGTCCTGAGTGTTACCCCGACACGCCGGTGCCAGGGGTAGACATTTCTCTCTGTTTTTCCGGCCTCCGACGGCTTGCCGACGCAGCTCGCCGGTCCCCGTGTCGGCCCGACTCCCGGCCGCCCCCGGACGCCGGTACGGTATGTCCCGCCGACGCCCGATGCCGCGCGGCAGTGTCCAAGGGGCACCGCACCCTCGTGCGCGTGCCTGATCAGCTCACCGGGGGGCCGAGTGCGGATGGCGGTGTGGTCACCGACGCCCGTCGACGTCCGGCGCCGGGCCGTCACGGGACGGCGAGCGTGACGGCCGAGCTGAACGAGGCGGTCGCCGGGGCGCAGGCGGGCGACGAGGAGGCGTTCCGGTTCCTCTACCGCAGCCTGCAACCCGCGCTGCTGCGCTACCTGACCGCGCTCGTCGGCGCCGACGCCGAGGACGTGGCCTCGGAGGCGTGGCTCCAGATCTCGCGTGACCTGCCGTCGTTCACCGGCGGCGAGTTCCGCGCCTGGGTGGTCACGATCGCCCGCAACCGGGCCATGGACCATCTGCGCCGGCAGCGGCGGCGTCCCTCCGTGCCGGTGCCCGTGCAGGCGCTCAACGACCTGGCCGCCGACGTCGACACCGCCGACCGGGCGGGTGAGGCCATCGCCACCGAGAGCGCGCTGGCGCTGATCCGTACGCTGCCGCCGGCCGAGGCCGAGGCGGTGATGCTGCGGGCCGTCATCGGCCTGGACGCGGAGACCGCCGGGCGGGTGCTGGGCCGGCGGGCCGGCGCGGTGCGTACCGCCGCACACCGGGGCCTGCGCCGGCTGGCCGCGATGCTGGAGCGCTCGGCGGCGCAGGCCGCGCCGGACGACGCCCGGGACGCCGTCGCGCCGCGTCCCCGTACCGACCGCCAGGTGCCGCACGCGCCCGAGGCCGAGCCGGCGGAGGGCTGACGTGAGGGGAGACGACGGCATGCACGCTCGCCGGTCCGGCGGGCACGCCGACCGGGCGGAGTCCGACCGCCTGCTCGACGCCGCGCGCGCCGGCACGCCGCCGGGGGCCGACGCCGACCCGCTGAGCCGGCTGCTGTCCGCCGCCGCCGGACCGGCGGCCCCCGGCGAGGTCGCCGGGGAGGAGCGGGCGCTCGCCGCCTTCCGGGCGGCCCGCGCGGCGGCCGGGGCCGCACCGGCGGCGGCAGCGGTGGCCGCGCCGCGCCCGCGCCGGCGCCTGCGGATCGCCGCCGCGCTGTCCGGGCTGGCCGCCACGGCGGTCGCCGGGGTGGCGTTCGCCGCCGTACGCCTGGACAGCAACCCCGAGCCGGTGCTCCCGCCCGCGACGACAGCCGGACCCACCGGCCCCGCCGTCACCGGGCCGTCGCGGCCGGCACCGAGCACCCCCGCCGGCGACGCGTCCGGAGCGGCGTCGCCACCGGCGCCGACGCCGGTGCCCTCCGGTACGCCGAGCGCCAAGGCCCGGCCGTCCGCACCCCCGGCCGGCGGGGCGAGCATGGCCGGCCACTGCCGTGCCTACCTGGCCAAGTCGGAGCGGCAGCGGGAGAAGGCGCTCACCAAGCCGGGCTTCGCCGACCTGGTGGCCGCCGCGGGCGGCCCCGAGCAGGTGGAGAGCTACTGCCGGAACCTGGTCGGCGCTCCGGCGGACGACCCGCACGACGACCCGGAGCCCGAGCGCCCGGGTCCGCGGACGGACGACTGACCGCCACCGCGCAATCAGATTCCGGACAAAAATTCATCTCTCCGGGCAAGCGGAACTCGTCTGCTAGACAGAGGATGGTGGGGCGGCGTCCCGTGCCGTCCCGGCCGGGCGCGTCGCGACGACGTCGTCGCCCATCGCCGAGGAGGAGCCGTCCCATGGTGATGTCGCCGGATCTGGACCGGGCAGTCGTCCTGGGAGACGAGGAGGCAGCCCGGGGCCACCTGGCCCGGATCTGCTTCAAGACCGGGCCACCCGCACTCGTCGGCGTCGAACTGGAATGGACCGTGCACGACGCCGCGGACCCGGCCCGGCCGGTCGACCGCGAGCGACTACGCGAGGCGCTGGGGCGGCACAGCCCCGTGACCCTCGACCCCACCAGCCCGGCCGACGAGCTCCGGCGCGGCGGCGCCGTGACCGTGGAGCCCGGCGGGCAGGTGGAGATCTCCGCGACACCGCGATCGTCGGTCGCCGCGCTCATCCTGGCCACCGAGGCCGACGTCGCCGAGCTGCGGGCCCGCCTGGACGCCGCCGGCCTGGTGCTCGGCCGCAGCGGCATCGACCCGTGGCGCCTCCCCCGGCCGGTCGTGGAGACCCCGCGCTACCGGGCCATGCGATGCGCCTTCGACCGCCGCGGCCCGGCGGGACGGGCGATGATGTACAGCACCGCCGGCCTCCAGGTCTGCCTGGACGCGGGCGAGCCGGACCATCTGGCGCAGCGGTGGGCCACCGCACACGCCGTCGGCCCGCCGCTGCTCGCCGCCTTCGCCACCGCCGACCGGCACGCGGGGCGCCGTACCGGCTGGGCCTCCGCCCGGATGGCCACCTGGCTGGCCATCGACCCGGCCCGCACCCGTCCGGTCTGGTCGCCCGAGCGCGCCGGCGAGGACCCGGTGGCGGCCTGGACCGGGTACGCGCTCGCCGCGCCGCTGCTCTGCGTCCGCGACGACGGCCCGGACTGGACCGCGCCGCCCGGTGTCACGTTCGCCGACTGGCTGGCCGGGGCGCTGCCCCGCCCGCCCACCACCGACGACCTGGACTACCACCTCAGCACGCTGTTCCCGCCGGTACGCCCGCGCGGCTACCTCGAACTGCGCTACCTGGACACCCAGCCCGGCCCGGAGTGGACGGTGCCGCTGGCGGTGCTGGCGGCGATCTTCGCCGACCCGGCCACCACCCGGGACGCGCTGGCGGCTGCCGCACCGGTCGCCGACCGGTGGCGCGCGGCGGCCCGGTGCGGGCTCGCCGAGCGCCCGCTGGCGACCGCCGCGGCGGCGCTGTTCGACCTGGCCCTGACGGCCCTGCCCCGGCTCGGCCTGCCGGCCGGCATCCACGACGAGACCCGGAGAGCGATCCGGCGGCACCGCGCCGCCGCGGAGAGGGGACACCGGTGACCACCACCGAGCGACTACGCGACCGGATCGCCGCGGAACTGGAGCGCACCCGGGCCCGTACCGCGCTGCTGACCGACGCGGTGGACGACGACGACCTGGTCCGGCAGCACTCCACGCTGATGTCGCCGCTGGTCTGGGACCTGGCGCACGTCGGCAACCAGGAGGAGCTGTGGCTGGTCCGCGACGTCGGCGGCCGTGACCCGGTGCGCCACGACATCGACGACCTCTACGACGCGTTCAAGCAGCCGCGCAAGGACCGGCCGGCGCTGCCGCTGCTGCCGCCGGCCGAGGCCCGCGCGTACGTGCGCACGGTGCGGGACAAGGTGTTCGACCTGCTCGACGGCATCCGCTTCACCGAGCGTCCCCTGGTCGCCGACGGGTTCGCGTTCGGCATGATCGTGCAGCACGAGCAGCAGCACGACGAGACCATGCTCGCCACCCACCAGCTGCGCGCGGGCGCCCCGGTGCTCGACGCGCCGCCCCCGCCGGAGCCCCGCGCCCGGGTCGGCGGGGAGGTACGGGTGCCGGCCGGGCCGTTCACCATGGGCACCTCCACCGACCCGTGGGCGCTGGACAACGAGCGCCCGGCCCACACCGTCGACCTGCCCGCGTACGTCATCGACGCCGCCCCGGTGACGAACGGTCAGTACCGGGCGTTCATCGCCGACGGCGGGTACGACGAGCCGCGCTGGTGGAGCGAGGCGGGCTGGCGGCACCGCGTCGAGGCGGACCTGAGCGCGCCGATGCACTGGCGGCGCGACGGGGACGGCTGGGCGTACCGCCGGTTCGGCCGCTGGTCGCCGGTACGCGACGACGAGCCGGTGGTGCACGTCTGCTGGTACGAGGCGCAGGCGTACGCGGCGTGGGCCGGCAAGCGCCTGCCCACCGAGGCGGAGTGGGAGAAGGCGGCCCGCTGGGATCCGGCGACCGGCCGGTCCCGGCGCTACCCGTGGGGTGACGAGGACCCCACCACCGAGCACGCCAACCTGGGGCAGCGGCACCTGTGGCCGGCGCCGGTGGGCGCGTACCCGGCCGGTGCCTCGCCGCTGGGCGTCCACCAGCTCGTCGGCGACGTGTGGGAGTGGACCTCCTCGCCGTTCCGGGGCCACCCGGGCTTCACCGCGTTCCCGTACCGGGAGTACTCGGAGGTCTTCTTCGGCGACGACCACCGGGTGCTGCGGGGCGGCTCGTTCGGCACCGACCGGTCCGCCTGCCGGGGCACGTTCCGCAACTGGGACTACCCGATCCGGCGACAGATCTTCAGCGGGTTCCGCTGCGCCCGTGACGCCGGCCCGGAGGAGTGAGCCGGCCCGATGTGCCGTCACCTCGCGTACCTCGGTCCACCTGTGCTCCTGGGCAGCCTGCTGTTCGACCCGCCGTACGGGCTGCTGCGCCAGTCGTGGGCGCCGCGTGACATGCGCGGCGGCGGCACGATGAACGCTGACGGCTTCGGCGTCGCCTGGTACCCGGACGACGGCGACCCGGTCCGCTACCGGCGGGCCCAGCCGATGTGGAGCGACACGACGCTGCCGGAGTTGGCCGCCGTGACGCGGGTGCGGGCGGTGCTGGCTGCGGTCCGTTCCGCCACGGTCGGCATGCCGCTGCACGAGACCGCCGCGGCGCCCTTCGCCGAGGGGCGGTGGCTGTTCAGCCACAACGGCGTGGTGCGGGGCTGGCCGGACAGCCTGGTCCCGCTCGCCGCCGGCCTGCCCGTCCGCGACCTGATCACGCTCGACGTGCCGACCGACTCGGCGCTGCTGTGGGCGCTGGTCCGGCACCGGCTGCGGGCCGGCGCGCCGCCGGACGAGGCGGTGGCGGACACCGTCGCGGCGGTCGCCGCCGCCGCTCCCGGCTCGCGGCTGAACCTGCTGCTCACCGACGGTACGACGGTGGTGGCGAGCACGGCCGGGCACGCGCTGTCGGTGCGCCGCGGCCCGGACTCGGTGCTGCTGGCGTCCGAACCGTTCGACGACGACCCGGCCTGGCGGGCCGTGCCGGACGGCCGGCTCGTGGTGGCGACCACGGGCGGGCTCGACGTGCGGGAGACGAGCGCCGCCTGACGATCCGTACCCACCGCAAGAGAGGACACTCGATGAGCGCGGAGCCGCTGGAGATCCACCTGGAGCAGCAGGACCTCGACCGTGGGTTGCGGGAGGACGTACGGGTCGGGCTGGCCGCGACGCCGAAGTGGCTGCCGCCGAAGTGGTTCTACGACGCCCGGGGCAGCGAGCTGTTCGAGGAAATCACCCGCCTGCCGGAGTACTACCCGACCCGGGCCGAGCGGGCGGTGCTGGCCGCGCACGCCGACGACGTCGCCACCATGACCGGCGCGAAGACGCTGATCGAGCTGGGCTCGGGCTCGTCGGAGAAGACCCGGCTGCTGCTCGACGCGTTCACCCGCCACGGTGACCTGGGCACGTTCGTGCCGCTGGACGTCTCGGTGAGCGCGTTGCGGTCGTCCACCGAGCAGATCGCCGCCGCGTACCCGGGGCTGCGGGTGCGGGGGATCGTCGGCGACTTCACCCGCCACCTGGACCGGTTGCCCACCGGCGGCCGACGGCTGGTGGCGTTCCTCGGCGGCACGATCGGCAACCTGCTGCCGGTGGAGCGGGCCGAGTTCCTCACCGCGATGCGCGCGGCGCTGGAGACCGGCGACTGGCTGCTGGTCGGCACCGACCTGGTCAAGGACCCGGGCGTGATCGTGCCCGCGTACGACGACGCGGCGGGCGTGACCGCCGAGTTCAACCGCAACGTGCTCCGGGTGATCAACCGCGAGCTGGGCGCGGACTTCGACGTCGACGCGTTCCGGCACGTGGCGGTCTGGGATCCGCGGCGGGAGTGGATCGAGATGCGGTTGCGCGCCGAGCACCCGACCCGGGTGCGGGTCCTGGACACCGACGTGGCGTTCGCCGCCGGTGAGGAGCTGCGGACCGAGGTGTCGGCCAAGTTCCGGCCGGAGGGCATCGCGGCCGAGCTGACCGCCGCCGGGTTCGACCGGCGGGCGTTCTGGACCGACCCGGACGGGCTGTTCGGGGTGAGCCTGGCGCGGGCCGACTGAGCGCCGCCGTGGCCCCGCCCACACCTGGTGACCGGGCCCGCCGATGATCGGCTAGGCTGGGCGGCGCGAAGGGGAGTAGCCCCCAATGTCGTGGTCGACACACTGGTGCGTTCCGCATCCGGCCACGCGGCCCCGGTCTCCGGGGCGGGCGAGACCTTCGACTCAGGCTGTCGCAGCCGGGTCGAGGGCGCCCCCGTTCCTCCTCCCGGCTTGATCGGGAAGGTTCACATGGAGGGTTTCCTCGTCGCGCTGGTGGTCAGCTTCGGCGTCATCTTCGTCGCCGAGCTGGGCGACAAGTCCCAGCTCATGGCACTGACGTTCGCCACGCGGTTCAAACCGGTGCCGGTGCTCATCGGCATCACGATCGCCACCGCCGTCGTCCACCTGGCCTCGGTGGCCATCGGGTACGGCCTGAACGCCGCCCTGCCCACCGACTGGATCTCGCTGATCGCCGGTCTGGCGTTCCTCGGCTTCGGCGCGTGGACGCTGCGCGGCGACAGGCTGACCGAGGAGGAGAAGCGCAAGGCCGAGCGCGGCGGCCGGTCCGCGGTCATCGCCGTGGGTGTGGCGTTCTTCCTGGCCGAGCTGGGCGACAAGACCATGCTCGCCACCATCACGCTGGCCACCAAGTACGGCTGGTTCGGCACCTGGCTCGGGTCGACGCTCGGCATGGTGGCCGCGGACGCGCTGGCGATCCTGGTGGGCCGGATGCTCGGCCGGCACCTGCCGGAGCGGACCATCCGCTACGGCGCGGCGGTGCTGTTCGCCATCTGCGGCCTCTGGCTGATCTTCGAGGCGGTCTCCGAGCTGACCTGAGCCGACCGCGGCCGCGCCCGATGATCGGAGACCGCTTCGGTGGGTAAGTAGCCGGGTGAGCGCCGTGGCGGTGACCGCCCGGCGGAGGACGAATCGGCACGACCGGGAGGTTCCGCCCATGAGCAGGCACGACGAGCCCAACGAGTACGGCTTCGCCGGGGGCGCCACCGCGCCGGAGCCGCCGCCGGGCGGGCGCGAGGACGAGCAGGACCGCGCCGAGCAGGTGGCCGTGCCCGGCGACGACCTCACCGGCCCGGCCGCCGAGGCGCTCGAGGAACCGGAGCGCAAGCGCGAGCCGCGCCCGGCCGAGCGCCGGAGCTGAGGCGTAACCGCGTGGCAGGTGCGGCGGGTGTGACCGGCTGGTCGCACCCGCCGCGCCGGCTTCAGGCCGGGCCCTCCTGGTAGACGTCCGGGATGCCGTCACCGTCGGCGTCCCGGCTCTCCCGTTCGCTGATCCGCCGGTAGACCCGGTTGCGGCGGACCAGCACCACCGAGGCGAGCAGGGCGGAGATCAACGAGCCGAGCAGCACGGCCACCTTGACGCCGTCCTCCTCCGGGCTGCCGGCGCCGAACGCCAGCTCGCCGATGAGCAGCGACACGGTGAAGCCGATGCCGGCCAGCAGCGCCAGGCCGAGCAGGTCGGCCCAGGTGATCTCCTCGTCCAGCTCGGCCCGGGTGAACCGGGCGAGCAGGTACGTCGACCCGAACACGCCGATCACCTTGCCGAGCACCAGCCCGGCGGCCACCGCGATCACCACCGGGTTGGTCAGCACGCCGCCCACGTCCACGCCGACCAGCGTCACCCCGGCGGCGAAGAAGGCGAACACCGGCACGGCCAGGCCGGCGGAGACCGGCCGCCAGCGGTGCTCCAGCCGCTCGGCCAGGCCGGGCGCGCCGTCGCGGCCGCGCAGCACCGGCACCGTGAAACCGAGCAGCACGCCCGCCACGGTGGCGTGCACGCCGGAGGCGTGCACCAGCGTCCAGGCGACCACCGCCAGCGGGATCAGCGCCCACCACCAGGTCCGCCGGCGCTGCACGAGCAGCCCGAACGCGGCGATCGGCAACAGCGCGCCGAGCAGCGGCAGCGGCTGGAAGTCGGCGGTGTAGAACACCGCGATGATGGTGATCGCGAACAGGTCGTCGACCACCGCGAGGGTGAGCAGGAACGCGCGCAGCCCCTGCGGCAGGTGGGAGCTGACCACGGCGAGCACGGCGAGCGCGAAGGCGATGTCGGTGGCGGTGGGGATGGCCCATCCGCGCAGGCCGGCGCCGCCGGCGCCGAGCGTCACCGCCAGGTAGATCAACGCGGGCGCGATCATGCCGCCGAGCGCGGCGATCACGGGCAGCGCGGCCCGCCGGGGGTCGCGCAGGTCACCGGCGACGAACTCGCGCTTGAGTTCCAGCCCGACCACGAAGAAGAAGATCGCCAGCAGCCCGTCGGCGGCCCAGGTGCGCAGGTCCAGGTCCAGGTGCAGGCCGGCGCCGCCGGGCCAGGGCACCCAGTGGCTCAGTTCGGCGTACGCGGCGCGCCACGGCGAGTTGGCCCAGATCAGGGCGAGCACCGCACCGAGCAGCAGCAGGCCGCCGCCGACCGTCTCGGTGCGCAGCACGTCGGCCAGGAAGCGGGCCTCCGGCCAGGAGCGGCGGGAGAGCAGGCGGGACCGGTGCGGGGGGTGCTGGGGCATGCGGCGTCCGTTCGGAAGCTGGGGTCGGCGGAACAATCGCCGACCAGGCTTCCCGGCACACCGGAACCAACCCTAACGGGTGCCGCCACCGGCGGCGAGCCGAGCCGACCGATGGGACGCCCGTCTCACCACCTGGGTGGGGCGTCCCATCGGCCGGCGCGTCAGCGTTGTCCGGGCAGCGCCGGCAGGGACACCCCGGCCGGGTCGCAGAACGCGGCCATCCGCTTGATCAGCTCGTCCGGGTCGGCGTACGGGTCGAGCCCGCGGATCTCGTCCGGGTCCAGCTCGGGCACCGGGACGTGGGAGATCAGCGGGTGCAGCGGCCGGCTGTCCACCTCGTCGGCGCCGAACAGGTGCTCGTGCAGCTTCTCGCCCGGGCGCAGACCGGTGAAGACGATCTCCACCGGGCGGTCCGCCTCGGCGGCCAGCCGGCGTGCCACGTCGGCGATCCGGACCGGCTCGCCCATGTCGAGCACCAGCGCCTCGCCGCCCCGGCCGATCGTCGCGGCCTGGAGAACGAGGTGCACCGCCTCCTGCACGGTCATGAAGTACCGCGTCACGTCGGGGTGGGTGACGGTGATCGGCACCCCGGCCCGGATCTGCGCCTGGAACGCGGTGAGCACCGAGCCGCGGCTGCTGAGCACGTTGCCGAACCGGACGCTCAGGTACCGGCCGTTGAGCCGCTGCGCCTGGTACGCGGTGAGCCGCTCGGTGATCCGCTTGGAGTAGCCGAGGACGCTCGCCGGGTTGGCCGCCTTGTCGGTGGAGATGTTCACGAACTCGGCGACGTCCCGGCACGCCTCCAGCACGTTCAGCGTACCCAGGATGTTGGTCTTGATCGCCTCGCCCGGGTGGCGCTGGAGCAGCGTGAGGTGCTTGAGCGCCGCGGCGTGGAACACCACGTCGGGCTGCCGGTCGGCGATCACCCGGGCGATGCCCTCGGCGTCGCGGATGTCCGCCAGGATCAGCTCCGGCCCGTCCAGCAGCGCGCGCCCGTACAGGGACATCTGCAGGGCGTGCAGCGCGGACTCGTCCCGGTCGAGCATCATCAGCTCGTCCGGCTCGCAGCGGGCGATCTGGCGGCACAGTTCCGAGCCGATCGAGCCACCCGCGCCGGTGACGAGCACCCGGCGTCCGGCCAGCCCGCCGCGCTCGACGCTCAGCTCGGCCACCCGGTGCGCGCGGCCCAGCAGGTCGGTGAGCTGGAGGTCGCGGACGTCGGTGGCGGCCACCGGACGGTCGAGCACCTCGCGTACCGGCGGCAGGACCTTGAACGCCGCCCCGGCCTCCAGCGTGCGGGTGCGCACGTCGCGCAGCAGCTGCGGGTCGGAGCCGCTCATCGAGAAGATGACGGTGCTCGCCCGGGTGGCCCGGACGGCGGCGGCGATCTGCTCCCGGCCGCCGAGCACGCGCAGCCGCTCGAGCCGCAGGCCGCGGCTGTCGGGCGCGTCGTCGAGCAGGCCCACCGGCCGGTAGCTGCTGTCCGGGTCGTGCAGCAGCACCCGGACGAGCCGCTCGCTCGCGGCGTCCACGCCGTAGATCAGGCAGCGCTCGGCGTGCCGGGCGGCGGGCGGCCGGCGGTCGGCGTGGGCCCGCCAGAGTCCCCGGGCGGCCGCCATCACCACGAGTGCCACCGCACCGCCGACCAGCGGCGTGCTGGCCGGGACCGGGTGCTGCGTCCACGGCAGGACGGCGACGAAGCCGACGGCGGTGACGAGCGCGACGGTGACGGCCAGGCCCTGGGCGTCGCCGGCGCTGCCGATCGGATACCGGCCGTAGAGCCGGGACCGCAGCAGCGTGAGCGCGGCGTACAGCGCGGCGCAGGCCAGTGCCAGGCCGAGCGTACGGGCGCTGGCGGCGGCGGTGAGGTCGAACTCGTACCGCGTCCAGGCCGCGCCGAGAAAACCTCCGCACCACGCGGCCGTGTCCAGCGTTAACAGGGAAAGGGTGGCGGCGCGGTGGGTGATCCGGCCGGGGGGTCGAACGGCTGTGATCGCGTCACGATCCATGGGCTGCCCTCTGTGTCCTATCCGTATTGAAAGGATTAGACCGTCTGTGCCTGTTCGGTCGTTTACTGTCGTCCAGTCACGTAACGTCGTGAATAGGCGATTCGATCCTGGCACGGCGACTGGGGTTTTTAGGGGGCTTTCGTGCAGTTTCATCGGCAGACCGGCGTGTCGCGAGGGGGAGCGTGATGGACGTTCTCGGCTACCTGCGCCTGGTCCGACGCCACTGGTGGATAGTGCTGGTGACGGTGATGCTCGGCCTGGGCACCGCCGCGCTGGTGACGGTCCGGACGGCGCCTCGGTACGAGGCCTCGGTGACGTTCTTCGTCACCACGCCCAGCCAGGGGGTCACCGACGCCTACCAGGGCAGCCTCTTCCTCCAGCAGCGGGTGAAGTCCTACGGTGACCTGCTCACCAGCGACCGGCTGGCGCAGAGCGTGGTGGCCGACGCGCCGCTCGGCCTCACCGCCGACCAGGTGCGCAGCCGGATCCACACCACCGCCACGACCGGCACGGTCCTGCTCAAGGCGACGATCACCGACACCGACCAGACCCGGGCGCTGAAGACCACCGAGATGCTCGCGACCAAGTTCACCGAGCTGGTACGCAAGGTCGAGACGCCGCCGGACGGCAAGTCCCCGCCGATCAAGATCGAGGTGGTCAGCGGTCCCCGGGTCACCTCCAACCCGGTCTCGCCCCAGCCCACCCGCAACCTGGTCCTGGGCGGCCTGCTCGGCCTGCTCGCCGGCGTCGGGCTGGCCGTGCTGCGCGGCGTGGCCGACGTCCGGATGCGCGACGGCGCCGGGCTGCAACGGGTGACCGGCAGTCCGCTGCTCGGCGAGATCCCGTACGAGACCGGCGCGCGGTCGGCGCCGCTGATCGTCGGCGACGCGGCCACCTCCGCCCGGGCCGAGGCGGTCCGCAAGCTGCGCACCAACCTGCGCTTCGTGGACGTGCACGAGCCGGCCCGGGTCATCGCGGTCACCAGCGCGCTGCAGGGCGAGGGCAAGACCACGATGGCCTGCAACACCGCCATCGCGCTGGCCGAGGCGGGCTGGCGGGTGCTGCTGATCGACGCCGACCTGCGCCGCCCCAAGGTCGCCGACTACCTCGGGCTCGACGGCGGCGTCGGCCTCACCGACGTGCTCGTCGGTGACGTCCAGGTCGGTGACGTGGTGCAGCGCTGGGGCGAGAAGTCCCTGCTGGTGCTGCCCAGCGGCGCCACCCCGCCCAACCCGAGCGAGCTGCTCGGCTCCAAGTCCATGGCGGACCTGCTGGTCGCGCTGCGGGACTCGGCGGACATCGTGGTCATCGACACCGCGCCGCTGCTGGCGGTCACCGACGGAGTGGTGGTGGCCGTGCAGGCCGACGGCGCGCTCCTGGTCACCCAGCAGGGGCGTACCTCCCGCAGCCAGGTCGCGGCGGCGGCGCACGCGCTCAGCTCGGTCTCGGTACGCCTGCTCGGCTGCGTGCTCAACATGGCCAAGGTGGCCAAGTCGGACGCCTACCAGTACGAGGCGTACAAGGTGGTCGTGCCGCCCGCGGCGCCGTCCGTGCCGGCCGACCGGGCCGGCTCCCGGCGGGGCGCGAAGGCCGTGGGCGACCGGACGCAGGAACTCACCCGGCTTTCGCGATGAGCGCGAGCACGGGCCGGATCGACCGTTCGATCTCCTCGGCGCAGCGCCGGAAGTCGGCCGGCGAGCCGCCGATCGGGTCGCGCAGGTCCTCCGCGTCGGGGGCGGCGGGTTGCAGCCGCCCCCGGGCGCGGACCGCGGCCGACACCGCCGCCCGCAACGGCGTGCCCGCGTCCGCCTCCGCCTCGGCGGGGCGGGCCTCGGCCGCCAGCCGGGCGAACTGCCGCAGCGTGAACGTCCGGGTCAGCGCGGCCGGCGCCAGCGCGGTGCAGGCCGAGCGTTGCCGGCGGGTCGCGGTCAGCACCAGCGCCGCTCCGGTCAGGTGCTCCGGGCGCAGCCGGCGGGTCCGGAAGGCGGCCGGGTCCGCGCCGGTGGCCGCTGTCACCTCGACCGCGTACGGGTGCATCGCGGCCCCGTCGATCGCGTCGGTCCCCGCGCTGGCCACCGCCAGCGGCAGGCCGGCCAGCATCCGGCGGGCGATGAACTCCGCCATCGGTGACCGGCACATGTTCGCGTGGCAGACGAAGAGCACCTCGTCGACCATCTGCACCCCTCTCGTCGGCACGGTCGCGACGGAGGGTGCCGCGACGGCGTTCTTCCGGCGGTCGCGGCCGGACGCAGAGGGGATGCGGGAATCGTACGCGGTGCGGCGCCCGGCCGTCCGGAAAGCCGCGCCGGGAGGGCGGCCATGAGGGTCGGCATCCTCACCTACCACTTCCCGCCGGAGCCGGCGTTCGTCCCGGGCAGCCTGGCCGAGGAACTGGTGGCCCGGGGCCACGAGGTACGGGTGCTCACCGGTTTCCCGGACTACCCGGGCGGCCACGTCTATCCCGGCTGGCGGCAGCGCTGGCGGCACCAGACGCACAGCGAGCGGCTCACCGTGCGCCGGGTGCCCCGGTACGCCGCGGGCGACGATTCCGCCCGCGCCCGCACCACGAGCTGGCTGTCCTTCGCCGGCAGTGCCGCGCTCGCCGGCCGGGGACTGCTGCGCGACGTCGACGTGCTCTACGTCTACGGCCACCCGGCGGTCACGTTCGCCGCCACCGGGCTGCTGCGGCTGCTCGGCCGTACGCCCACCGTGCTGCACGTGCAGGACGTGTGGACCGGGCGGGACGGGCGCGCCGAGCGGGACGGCGGGCGGCCGGCGCGGCTGGAGGCCGCGACCCGTCGCCTCTACCGGGAGGCGGCGGTGGTGGCGGTCGGCTCGCCGTCCATGGCGGATCTGGTCCGTGCCGGCGGGGCCGACCCGGGCCGGGTGCGCACGGCGCCGAACTGGACCGACGAGCGCATCTTCCGCCCCACCCAGGCCGGCCCGGCGGTGCGGCGGCTGGTCCGCCGGGACGACCGCTGCGTGGTGATGCACGCCGGCACGATCGGCGCCCGCCAGGATCTGGAGACGGCGGTCCGCGCGGCGGCGGCGCTCGGCGACCGGATGGACCTGGTGCTCGTGGGATCGGGCCCGCAGGAGCGGCGGGTCCGGGGGCTCGCCGCCGACCTCGGCGCGGACAACGTCCGGTTCCTGGAACGACGGTCCGCCGTGGACATGCCGCAGCTCTACGCCGCCGCCGACTACCAGCTCGTGGCCCAGCGCGACCTGCCGGAGCTGCGTGGCCGGGTGCCCGACAAGCTCCAGGCCGCGCTGTCCTGCGCCGCGCCGGTGGTCGCCTCCGCGGCGGGGGAGACGGCGGAGGTGGTGGAGCGGGCGCGCGCCGGTCTGTCCTGCCCGCCGGAGGACTGGGCGGCGCTGGCCGACCGCTTCTGGCTGGCCGCCGCCATCCCGCCGGCCGCCCGGATCGACATGGGCCGGCGGGGCCGCGACGCGTACCTGCGGGACATGTCGATGCGGGCCGGTGTGGACCGGATCGAGGCGCTGCTGCACGAGGCGGCCGAGCGGACGTCGAACCGAACAAAACTCGCACACAGCGGCTAATTCATCAGAGAGTCGGATAACACCTCGAACAGGCACTTTCCCGTGCTAAAAAGCACTCGATCGCGAATTGTGTCCGATTCGACCGACTGGTAGGGGGAATCCGTGACCGGACCTGGTGCCACGCCCGTCCGGCGGCGTCGCTCGCGTCGGCGCCGGCGCGCCCGGGTCCGCCGGATCCTGCTGACCGGGCTGGTCGTCGTATCGGTGCTGCTCAGCGCCGGCGGCTGGGTGGCGTTCCGGGGCTGGCAGGCCCGCGCCCACCTGGTCAACGCCGCCGGACTGGCCCGGGAGCTCAGCGCCCAGGTGCTCGACGGCGACGTGGCCCGGGCCCAGCGCACGCTCGCCGCGTTGCAGGAGCAGGCCGCCGCCGCCCGCGGCGAGACCGGGGATCCGGTGTGGTGGGTGGGCCAGCAGACCCCGTACGCGGGGGACAACCTGGCCGCGGTACGGCAGATCTCGGTGGCGGTGGACGACCTCGCCCGGCTCGCGTTCCCCACGCTGCTGCGCGTCGACCTCGCCTCGCTGGTGCCGAAGCAGGGCAAGCTGGACCTGGCCCGCCTGCGCGCCGTCTCGGCCGAGGTCTCCGCCGCCGACCAGGCGGTGCGCACGACCGCCGACCGGCTGCGGAAGGTGCCCACCGGCGACCTCGTGACGCAGGTACGCGACGCGGTCACCGCGCTGCGCGCGGAGCTGGACCAGCTCGGCGAGCTGACCTCCGCGGCTGATCGCGGCGCGCGGCTGCTGCCGCCACTTCTCGGCGCGGACGGACCGCGCAGCTATCTGCTGGTCTCGCAGAACCCGGCCGAGCTGCGCGCCACGGGCGGCATGTTCGGCGCGTACGCCGTCCTGCGCGCCGAGGGTGGACGGATCCGCCTCGTGAAGCAGGGCAGTTCGTCCGACCTGCGGTTCTTCGACCCGCCACTCAAGATCGACGCGGAGGCGAAGCGGCTCTGGGGCGATCTGCCGGGCATCTATCCGGCGGATGTGAACCTCAACCCGGACTTCCCGGCCGCCGCCGCGCTCTACCGGGACATGGTGCGTCGCCGGACCGGCACCACTGTGGACGGGGTGCTGGCTGTGGACCCGGTGGTCCTGTCGTACCTGCTCGGCGTCGTGGGTCCGGTGAACGTGCCGGACGGGCCGGCGCTCGGCGCCGCCACCGCCGTCCGCACGCTCCTCAGTGACTCGTACCGGGACCTGGACACGAAGGACCAGGACGAGTACTTCACCAAGGCGGCCTCGGGCGTCTTCGACACCCTGTTCACCAAGACGGTAGACCCACGCGCACTTTTGACCGTTTTTACCCGTTCAATCAATGAGCGTCGGATATTGTTCTGGAGTGTCCGATCTGAGGAGCAACGCGCACTGGCCGGCAGCCGGCTGGCCGGTCAGCTTCCGGAGAAGGACACCGTGCCGACCGTCGGCGTGTTCCTCAACGACGGCAGCGGCGCGAAGCTCGGCTACTACCTCAGGTTCTCGGCCACCGTGACGGTCGGCGAATGCCACCCGGACGGACGCCGCGAGCTGCGGCTGAAGGTCACGGTGCACTCCACCGCCCCGAAGTCGGGCCTGAGCAAGTCGGTCACCGGACTGGCTCTGGCCGGCGACAAGTACACCGCACGCACCTTCGTCTCCGTGCACACGCCCACCGGCGGCGCCGTCCTCACCGGCCGGCTGGACGGACAGGACACCGCGATGGGCAGCGGCACCGACGGCCGCCGCCAGGTGGCGGTCGCGAAGGTCGAGGCCCGCCCGGGACAGACCCGGACGCTCGACGTCACGGTGCTCACCGGCAAGACCGGCGCCGGGACGGCCGAGCTGGTGCACACGCCCACCGTCACCCCATGGACCACCCAAGTAGTCAACGCACCAAGCTGTGAACAGTAGGAGGGAATCCATCATGCGGCTATCCCGCATCATCATGGCGCTCACGGTGGGCCTGGCCGTAGCGGCCGTGCCGACCGCGGCCGGGGCGGCGCAGCCGCAGCCCCCGGTCTACCCGCCCGAGGTCGCGTCGCTGACCGTCTCACCGACCACCATCCGGCTCGGCGAGACGTTCACCCTGCGGGGCTCGAACTTCGCGCCGAACGAGACGGTGCGGATCGACGTGGCGATCTCGGGTCTGCCCGCGGCCGCCCCGGCCGAGGGGACCGCGCGGCGCAGCGACGGCAGCACGGTGGCGATGGCGCCGGTCGCCTACACGCCCAACCGCGCCCAGCCGCAGCCGGCGCCGACCACGTTCACCGTGACGGCCGACGCCAACGGCAACTTCACCGTCACCTACCGGCCGACCCGGCCGGGTCGGTACACGTTCACCGCCACCGGCCTGACGTCCGGGCGGATCGCGAGCGCCACCGGCACCGTCCTGCCGCCGCGGCCGACCAAGTCGCCGCACCACGGCGGTCTGCCGGTGACCGGTGACAGCATCGGCACGCCGCTGAAGCTCGGTGGGGGCCTCGCCGCCGCCGGTGCGGTGCTGCTGCTGGCCTCCATGGCCTGGCGCCGCCGTCGCCTCGGCTGATCCGGGGCGCGCCGGGGACGACCCGGCTCGATCGTGAGTGCCCGCCGGACCTCGTCCGGCGGGCACTCACGTGTCCGGGCGACACGACACAATGAGCCATGGACGCGACACCGTGGACCGATCAGGCCGGCCTGCTCACGCTGCCCGGGGGCGCCACCGTCCGCGGGCGCAAGGTCGCCGCGCCCGCCTCGCCCGCCGACTTCGCGCTGCTGCTGGCGCCCGGTCCCGAGCCGGAGTGGCCGGCCCGGCGGGTCCGCTGGCCCGACTTCTGGATCCCGTCCGACCGCGCCGACGCCCTGGACGCGCTGCGGGAGGCGCGGCGGCGCGCGTACGCGGGGGAGCGGGTCGAGGTGGCCTGTCACGGCGGCGTCGGGCGCACCGGCACCGCGCTGGCCGCGCTCGCCGTCCTGGACGGGCTGCCGCCGGCGCGGGCGGTGGCCTGGGTCCGGTCCCACTATCACCGGCGCGCGGTGGAGACACCGTGGCAGCGGTGGTGGCTGCGCGGCGTGCGCTGACACCCGCGCCGGTCACCGAACGGGACCGCCCGATCGGCACGGCGTCACGACACCGGTGAGCCGTCCGGACCTGATCATCGGGCTCGGTAGGGTGCCTTCTCATGAGAGCCCGGGTCCTGGCCGCCGCCACCGCCGTCACCCTGCTCGCCGCCGGGGCACCCGCCCCGGCCGCCGCCGCCCCGGCCACCACACCCGCCGCCCCCGCCGCGCCCGCGACCGCGCCCTGCCCGCGCCTGCCCGCGCCGAAGGTCAGCCGGCCGCCCCGCCCGACGCCGCCGGCCACGACACCCGAACAGGCGGCGGTGGGCGGCGAGGCGCTGGCCGGCACCGGGCTGGTCATGCCACCCGGCAGCCCTGCGCCCCCGGCGGTCACCGCCACCACCTGGCTGGTGGCGGACCTGGACACCGGCGCGGTCCTCGGCGCGTGCGGCCCACACGTCCCCGGCACCCCGGCCAGCACCCAGAAACTGCTGCTGGCCGCCACCATGCTGAGCCGGCTGGACCCCCAGCAGGTCGCCGTCGCCACCCGCGCCGACCTGGACATCGAGCCGGGCAGCTCGGCCGTCGGCCTGCTCGTCGGCGGCCGCTACAGCGTGGCGACGCTGTGGCTGGGCCTGCTGCTCCAGTCCGGCAACGACGCCGCGAACATGCTGGCCCGCCTCGGCGCCGGCAGCGCACAGGCCGGCGTCGCCGAGATGAACGAGCAGGCCCGCCGGCTCGGCGCCGGGCAGACGCACGCGGTCACACCGTCCGGCCTGGACGGTCCCGGCCAGTTCACCAGCGCGTACGACCTGGCGCTCATCGCGCGGGCCTGCTTCGCCGACGCCGCGTTCCGCCGGTACGCGCTCACCGAGCGCACGCAGATCCCGGCCCAGCCCGCGCTGAAGAAGGGCGGGTTCCAGATCCAGAACGAGAACCAGCTCATCTACCGCTATCCCGGCGCGCTCGGCGGCAAGACCGGCTTCACCGAGCTGGCCCGGCACAGCTACGTCGGTGCCGCGCAGCGGGACGGACGCCGTCTCGTGGTGACGCTGCTCGGCGCCGAGGCCCGCCCGGTACGCGGCTGGCAGCAGGGCGCCCAGCTGCTCGACTGGGGCTTCCGGCTGCCCCGGGACGCCTCGGTCGGCCGGCTGGTCGAGCCGGGCGAGCGGGACGCCGAGGCGGCGCAGCCCCGGCAGGCGGCGGCCGCCGAGCCCACCCGTACCACCTCCCCGCCGTGGCGGGGGCCGGCCGGGACGGCGCTGCAACGCATCGGCGACGGGGACTGGCGGGTGATCGTGCCGGTCGCCGGCCTGCTCGCGCTCACCGTGGGCGGGGTGGCGGCGGTGCTCGCCGCCCGCCGGGGCCGCGCCCGCAGGCGGGGACGCCGCCGCGCCTGAGCGGGCGGCACCCTACCGCGCGGTCCCGGCGCCGGAACGCGAATCCCGGAGCCGGTGACCCGTTCGGGTCGGCGTGGCTACCGTCCGGGTCATGAGGACCTGGGGACCCTTCGTGGCGCTGGCCGCCGCCCTGCTGCTGCCGGCGCCGGCGACACCGGCGGCGGCCGCCGTCCGCGCGCCCGTACGCCGGCTGCCGGCCGCGCCGCCCTGCCCGAACGTGCCGGCCCCGTCGACCCGGCCGCCGCAGCCGCCGCCGGCGCCCGACCCGGCCGCGCGGGCCGTCGGCGGCGCGGCGCTGGACACCGCCGGGCTGGTCGTCCCGCCCGCGTCGAGCGCGCCACCGGCGGTGACCGCCACCTCCTGGGTGGTCGCGGACCTGGACAGCGGCGCGGTGCTCGGCGGCTGCGGCCCGCACGAGTACGGCGTACCGGCGAGCGTGCAGAAGCTGCTGCTTGCCGCCACCATGCTGCCCCGGCTGGACCCGAACCGGGAGGTCACGGTGACCGCCGGGGACCTGGCTGTCGAACCGGGCAGCTCGGCGGCCGGGCTGGTCGAGGGCGGGCGCTACCGGATCGAGACGATCTGGCTCGGCCTGCTGCTGCGCTCCGGCAACGAGGCGGCCAACGCGCTCGCCCGGCTCGGCGGCGGCCCGGACGGGCTGCCCGGCGGGATACGGGCGATGAACGAGGAGGCGCACCGGCTCGGCGCCCGGCAGACGCACGCGGTCACCCCGTCCGGGCTGGACGGGCCGGGGCAGTTCACCAGCGCGTACGACCTGGCGCTCATCGCGCGGGCGTGCTTCGCCGACCCGGCGTTCCGCAGGTACGCCGCCACCCGGTCCGCGCAGATACCGGCCCAGCCGGCGCAGCGGGCGAAGGCGTTCGCCATCGCCAACGACAACATGCTGCTGGAGCACTATCCGGGCGCGCTCGGCGGTAAGACCGGCTTCACCGACCTGGCCCGGCACACGTACGTCGGGGCGGCCGAGCGCGGCGGACGGCGCCTGGTGGTCACGCTGCTGGGCGCCGAGGTGACCACGCAGCGGGGCTGGCAGCAGGGCGCGGCGCTGCTGGACTGGGGGTTCGCGCAGCCCCGCGACGCCTCGGTGGGACGGCTGGTCGAGCCGGGGGAGCTGGACCGGTCCGCGCCTCCGGCGGGCGGGGCGGCCTCGGCCCTGGCCGGGCGTGCCGGTCTGACCGGCGGCGGGGCGGCACCCGGGCCGCGGCCGGGCGCGGGCGTGACTGTGGCGGTGGGCGTGGTGCTGACGGCCGGGGGAGCGCTGCTGCTGGCCCGGCGTCGCCGCCACGCCGCCGCCGTCGCCATGTCGACGGGGTCGGTCCTGCGGGAGCCGGAAATTCCGGAACAGGATTGAAAGGAGCGGCCCGGATCAGCGGCAGGCGGGCCCGGCGGTGCTGTCCCGTACGACGAGTTCGGTGGCCAATTCGACCCGGGGCGAGTCGATCTCGTCGCCCTGGGCCAGCCGCAGCACGGTGCGCGCGGCGAGCCGGCCCATCTCCACCAGCGGCTGGCGCACAGTGGTCAGCGGCGGTGACGCCCACCGCGCCTCGGGCAGGTCGTCGAAGCCGACCACGCTCACGTCGTCGCAGACCCGCAGCCCGCGGCGGCGCACCGCCTCGTACACCCCGAACGCCATCTGGTCGCTGGCGGCGAAGATGGCCGTCGGCGGGTCGTCGAGGTCGAGCAGCGCGCCACCGGCGGTGAAGCCGGACGCGTGGTAGAAGTCGCCGGGCTGCACCAGCCGGTCGTCGGCGGCGACTCCGGCGGCGGCCAGCGCGGCCCGGTAGCCGTCCAGCCGGGCCCGGCTGCACAGCAGGTGCGGCGGGCCGGCCACGAAACCGATCCGGCGGTGGCCGAGCTTGAGCAGGTGCTCGGTGGCGGCCAGGCCGCCGGTCCAGTTGGTGGCGCCGATCGCCGGCACGTCCGTGGCGGCCACGCCGGCCGCCGGGTCGACCACCACCACCGGCACGTTGAGGCGCCGCAGCTGGGCCTGCACGGCCGGGCTCAGGTGCGAGGTCACCACGATCACGCCGTCGGACGCGCGGGCGCGCAGGTTGTGCAGCCACTGCCGGGTGGAGCTGGACTCGCGGTGGATCGCCGAGACGACGGTGCCAACCCCGGCGGCGTGGCTGACGTCCTCCACGCCGCGGATGATCTCCACCGCCCACGGGCTGTCCAGGTCGTTGAAGACCAGGTCGACCAGGTCCGCCCGGCGCACCGTACGACTGCCCCGGCGCCGGTAGCCGTGGTGGCGCAGCAGCTCCTCGACCCGTTCCCGGGTGTCCGGCGCGACGTCGGAACGCCCGTTGAGCACGCGCGACACGGTCGGGACCGAGACGCCGGCCTCCCGTGCGATCGCGGTGATGGTCACCCTGCGCTCGTCGTCCGCGCTCACCCGTGTTCCCTTCGCCGGCTGCCGGAACCGACCGGTAGACCGTCCCGCCCCACGCACATCTTGCCGTACGCCGAGGGCTTGACGACAGGCCGGACCGGCCCTAGCGTTCGCACGAGTTGCGGAAACCTTCCGGAAATACGCCCGCCATCTTCGACGGCTCGCCGTCCACCCCCGACGAAGGACGAGGAATCCGAGGCGTGTTCACCGACCTGACCGAGGCCGAACTCCGTACCCACCGCAGCGACCTGCACGAGCCTCCGGACTTCGACGCCTTCTGGGCTGACACTCTGGCACAGGCGCGCTCGTGCGGCGACCCCGTGTCGGCGACCCCGCTGCCGACGCCGCTGACCGGGGTAGACGTCTTCGACGTGACGTTCCCCGGCTTCGCCGGACAGCCGATCCGCGCCTGGCTGCGGGTGCCGCGCGGCGCCGCCGGACCGCTGCCCACGATCGTGCAGTACGTCGGGTACGGCGGCGGGCGCGGCCACGCGCTGGAGAACCTGCTCTGGTCCGCGGCCGGCTTCGCCCACCTCCAGATGGACACGCGCGGGCAGGGCTCGGGGTGGAGCCGCGGCGACACACCCGACGTCGCCGCCGGCGGACCGCAGGCGCCGGGCATGGCCACCCGGGGCATCGAGGACCCGAACCGGTACTACTACCGGCGCTTCCTCACCGACGCGGTCCGCGCCGTGGACGCCGCGTGCGAGCTGCCGGCGGTCGACCCGGACCGGATCGCCGTGCTCGGTCACAGCCAGGGCGGCGCCGCCGCGCTCGCCGCCGCCGCGCTGGCGCCGAGGGTGCGCGCGGCGGTGGCGCTCGTGCCGTTCCTCTGCGACATCCCGCGCGCGATCACGATCACCGACGCCACGCCGTACCGGGAGATCCGCGACTACCTCGCCGTGCACCGGGACCGCGAGGAGCAGGCGCTGCGCACGCTCGGCTACGTCGACGGCGTCGCGTTCGCCCGCCGCGCCACGGTGCCGGCCCGGTTCTCCGTCGCGCTGATGGACGAGATCACGCCGCCGTCCACCGTCTACGCCGCCTACCACGAGTACCGGGGCGACAAGGACCTGACGGTGTGGCGGTTCAACGGCCACGAGGCGGGCGGCATCGACGACGACGCCGCCGCTGTCGACTTCCTCCGTACCGTGCTGGGCGGCTGACCACCGGTTCCGCCGATGCCGGCCCGCCCGGGCTGGTAGACACGGCGGGTGGGCACCGGCAGACGCGCGACGGCGGTCCTGGCCGTCGCGGCCGCGTTGCTCGCCGCCGCCTGCCAGCGGCCCGCGCCGTCCCCGTCGCCGTCCGCGCCGCCGTCACCCACGCCGACCGGCCCGCGCGCCCCGGCGGACTTCGTGGACCTCACCACCGTCGACCCCACCGTCCGCACCGACATCCGGTACGCGGGCCCGCACAACTTCGTCGGCCGCCCGATCGACGGGTACGCCGAACCGCGCTGCCTGCTCACCCGCCCGGCCGCGCAGGCGCTGCACCGGGTGCAGACCGCCGCGCTCGCCGGCGGGCACAGCCTCAAGGTGTACGACTGCTACCGCCCGCAGCGCGCGGCGGACGACTTCGTCGCCTGGGCGAAACTCCCCGCCGAGCAGCGGATGAAGGGGGAGTTCTACCCCGGCGTACCCAAGGACCGGCTGTTCGCCGACGGCTACATCGGCGCCCCCACCGCGCACAGCCGGGGCAGCACCGTCGACCTGACCCTGGTCCCGGTCTCCGCCGCCGCGCAGCCCGCGTACACGCCCGGCCGGCCGCTCGTGCCGTGCACCGATCCGGCCGGCCGCCGCTTCGCCGACGACTCGATCGACATGGGCACCGGGTTCGACTGCTTCGACCCGCGCGCCCACACCGCCGACGCACGGATCAGCGACACCGCCCGGAGCAACCGGGACCTGCTGCGCCGGCTGATGTCCGCGCAGGGCTTCGAGAACTATCCGCTGGAGTGGTGGCACTACCGGTACGTCGACGAGCCGTACCCGGACACCTGGTTCGACTTCCCGGTGGCCGGTTCGTCGCTGCGGTGACGCGGTCGTTCCACCATGATCGATTGCGGCTAGGCTCGGCGCTCATGGAGACCGAACGGATCGGCCCGCCGCTGCTCGCCGGCGAGCGGGAGTCGCTGCGCGCCTTCCTCGACTTCCACCGGGCGACGCTGGCCCTCAAGTGCGAGGGGCTGACCGACGAGCAGCTGCGCCGGCCGGCGTCGCCGCCGTCCACGCTGTCGCTGCTCGGTCTGGTCCGGCACATGGCGGAGGTGGAGCGCACCTGGTTCCGCCGGGTCATCGCCGCCGAGGACGTGCCGCTGGTGTGGTCGGACAGCGGCGACTTCCAGCAGGCGTACGACGCCCGCGACGCCGACGCGGCGGAGGCGTTCGAGGCGTGGCAGCGCGAGATCGAGCACGCCCGGCGCATCGAGCGGGAGGCCGAGTCGCTCGACGTGACAGGTCACCAGGCACGCTGGGGCGAGGACGTCTCGCTGCGCCTGGTCATGCTGCACATGCTGCACGAGTACGCCCGCCACAACGGGCACGCCGACCTGATCCGCGAGGCGATCGACGGCACCGTCGGCGTCTGAGCCAACTCAGCGCCCGCGCACACCGGTCAGCGCGTGCGCAGCGGCAGCCAGGCCAGGACGTCCTGGATCCGCGCGTCCCAGTACGCCCAGTCGTGGTCGCCCGGACCGAAGTCGACGGTGACCGGCACGTCGCGTTTCCGGGCCACGTCGAGGAACCGCATGCTGTCCTCGTACAGGAAGTCCTCGGTGCCGCAGGCGACGTAGAGCGCCGGCCGGTCGTCGCCGGAGCGCTCCAGCAGCCCCACCGTGTCGTCGTCGGCGGGCACCGGGCCGTCACCCCAGACGGTGTGCCACACCGCCGGGTCGACCGGATGGGTCGGATGGTGGCGGCGGCGCGTCACGTCCAGCGCGCCGGACAGGCTGGCCGCCGCCGCGAACCGGTCCGGGTGGCGCAGCGCCCACTTCACCGCCCCGTAGCCGCCCATCGACAGGCCCGCGACGAACGTTTCCTCCCGGCGGCTGGACAGCCGGAAGAACGACCGGCACACCTCGGGCAGCTCCTCGCTGAGGAACGTCCAGTACCGGTTGCCGTGCGCCTCGTCGCAGTAGAAACTGCGCTGCACCTGCGGCATCACCACGGCCAGCCCCAGCGGCGCCACGTACCGCTCGATCGAGGTGCGCCGGGTCCACACCGTGTCGTCGTCGGTCAGGCCGTGCAACAGGTAGAGCACCGGCGGGTCACCGTCGGCGGCCGTGCCCGGCACGCCGATCCCGGCCGCGCCGCGATCGGGCAGCAGCACCGTCATCGACGTGCCCATGCCGAGCGCCTCGGAGAAGAAGTCACACCGGATCAGCGCCATGAGGCGGCAGCCTACCTCGGAGGGGTTCGATGCGGGCGTTCCTATTGCCCCGGGACGGTCGCACGGGAAAAGATGGCCGTGCGTGCCGGAAACACACCCGTAACCTGCGCGCTGCTGGTCTCTGTCACGAGGAAGTGGGAGTCAGTCATGAGCGACGTGTCGGCCGCACTGGGTGTGCGCCTCTACCCGGACCTGGTCGAGCCCGGCGGTCTCGCCCCCGCGCTCGTGGCGACCGCCGCCGCGCACCAGCTCGACGTCGGCGAGGTGACCGCGCCCGAGCAGGGGCGCAGCCGGTTCACCTGCGCCGAGATGACCTCCGCCCGGGGCGTCGTCTGTGTCAGCCTCGGCTCCCAGGCCCGCTACTTCATGATCGACCTTCGGGTGGACGGCGACGTCCAGGCCCGGGGCGACGCCACCGACCTGCTCCAGGTCGCGCAGGTCGCCGCCGCGTGGCGGGTCGGCATCACGCTGGCCGAGCTGACCGCGCGCTACCCGTTCATGGAGGAGATGCGGCGCCACCCGGTGGCGCACGCCGGCTGAGATCGGCCACCGCGTGGACTCGCTGCGATCCGCGAGCCGCCACCCGGAACGCGCTCCCCGCGCGACCGTGTCCTCCTCACCCACCACGGTGCCGGCGAGTCTCGTAGCCTCGGCGAGTGAACGACGACCTTCTCCGTCGCCTTCGGACTGAACAGGCCCGGGCGCTGTTCGACGACGCGGATCCGTACCACGCGGTGATGCTCGCCTGCGACCTCCTGGCGGCCGGCGTCGACAGTGAGGCCGTGACGGTGCTCGCAGCCGAGCCGGCCCGGACTCTGGCGACGCACGAGGCGAATCGGCGTCTGGCGGCGGTCGTCGCCGAACTCGGTCTCCCGGAGCCGGGCCTGCCGACGGCGGTCGCGCTGATCGCGGCCGACACGTGCGAGCGGATTCTCGACGGCACTCTCCCTGCCGAGGCGGGCACGCACGGTCTCTACGTGGTGGGATACCAGGGCAGCCCACTCGACGACCTGCTACCGGCCGTCATCGCCCTGGCCGCGTACCTCGAGGACGACCTCGGTGCGCGTGCCGACGACGAGCTGCGGACGCGGCTCACCGCGCTGGCCCGGATCATCCTGGACCGCATTCGAGCGCAAGATCTGGTGTGAGTCCTGCTCGGTTAACCCTGTTGCCCGCTCGCGCAGGACGGCCGTACCGTGAGCGGGCAACGTCGATCTGATCCACCAGAGGAGCCTGCCGTGTCGCAGCAGAACCGCACCCGCGCCGAGCGGCAAGCGCCGCGCGCCGGTGTCCTGCTGCCCGAATCGGGCACGGGCCGGCGACGGCAGTGGCAACCAGGGTGGTGGCGCGTCTAGCGCCGGCGCGACGATCCGCGCGAACCGCCCGCCCCCAGACCGGAGCCGGGCGGTTCTCCGTGTCCGGGGTGGATCCGCCGACGGCGTCACGCCGCCGGAGGGCCGTTGGAGCAATTGGCAGCTCACCCGGTTCTCACCCGGGAGGCTACGGGTTCGAGTCCCGTACGGCCTACGTCAGACGGAGATGAGCAAGGAGACGACGATGGGTTTCACCCCGCTGGCCGGTACCCGGGCACCGGTCCGGGTCTGGACCGACCCGTACGCGATCGAGGCGCAGGCGGCCCGGCAGCTGCGCAACATCGGCGCGCTGCCCTGGGTGCAGGGTGTCGCGGTGATGCCGGACGTGCACTTCGGCAAGGGCGCCACAGTCGGCTCGGTGATCGCGATGCGGCAGGCCGTGTCGCCGGCCGCGGTCGGCGTGGACATCGGTTGCGGCATGTCCGCGGTGCGGACCTCGCTGACCGCCGCCGACCTGCCCGGCGACCTCGCGCCTCTGCGTTCGGCGATCGAGGCGACCATCCCGGTCGGCTTCGCGATGCGTGACGACGCGGTCGATCCGCGCCGGGTCCGGGGGCTGGAGCAGGCCGGCTGGGACGAATTCTGGCGGCGGTTCGCGACGCTGGACCGGAAGGTGGCCCAGCTCCAGACGCGGGCGCAGCGGCAGCTCGGCACGCTCGGCGGCGGCAACCACTTCATCGAGGTCTGCCTGGAGCAGGGCGGCGCGGACGACGGCCGGGTCTGGCTGATGCTGCACTCCGGTTCCCGCAACATCGGCAAGGAGCTGGCCGAGCGGCACATGGCGGTGGCGCGCGGCCTGCCGCACAACACCGGCCTGCCGGACCGGGATCTGGCGGTGTTCCTCGCCGGCACGCCGGAGATGGAGGCGTACCGGCGGGACCTGTGGTGGGCGCAGGAGTACGCCCGCCGCAACCGGGCGGTAATGCTCGCGCTGCTCTGCCAGGTGGTCCGGGACGCGTTCCCGCACGTCGGCTACGACGAGCCGATCTCCTGCCACCACAACTACGTGGCGGAGGAGACCTACGACGGGGTGGACGTGCTGGTGACCCGCAAGGGCGCCATCCGGGCCGGGAAGGGGGACCTGGGCATCATCCCCGGCTCGATGGGCACCGGCTCGTACATCGTGCGCGGCAAGGGCAACCTCGACGCGTACTGCTCGGCGTCGCACGGTGCCGGGCGGCGGATGTCGCGGGGGCAGGCGAAGCGGACGTACAGCACCGCGGATCTGGCCGCCCAGACCGCCGGGGTGGAGTGCCGCAAGGACGCCGGTGTGGTCGACGAGATCCCCGGCGCGTACAAGGACATCACCGAGGTGATGGCCCAGCAGGAGGACCTGGTCGAGGTGGTCGCCCACCTCAAGCAGGTCGTCTGCGTGAAGGGCTGAGCGACAGGGCCGGCGTCGAGGGGGCGCCGGCCCTATCGGGTACGCCGGGCGACGCGTACGCCGATGGCGACCGCGCCGATGACGAGCAGCGCGGACAGGAGCTGGAGGCCGGGGGAGTCGTCGGCCTCCCCGTACACGAAGCCGGCGACGCCGAGCGCGACGGCGAGCAGGGCTACGGCGGCGGCCAGGTATCTCATCGTTCCTCCTCGTCGGCGACCCATTCGAGCAGGTCGCCGGGCTGGCAGTCGAGCACCCGGCACATGGCCTCCAGCGTGCTGAACCGGACGGCCTTGGCACGGCCGTTCTTGAGCACGGCGACGTTCGCCGGGGTGAGCCCCACGCGCTCGGCGAACTCGCCGACGCTCATCTTGCGCTTGGCCAGTTCGACGTCGATGCGCACGACGATCGGCATCAGATCACCGCTTCCATGTCGGTGCGCAGCGTGGTGGCCTGGCGCAGCAGCGCGCGCAGGACGACCATCAGCAGCCCCAGCACGCTGACGCCGGTGACCAGCAGGAACAGCAGCAGCGGCAGGCCCGGGTCGTCGGCGTTGAAGCCGACGTAGCCGAACACGCCGACCAGCACCACCCAGGCGGCGGCGACCGCCCAGACGATCCCGTCGACCCAGCCCAGGGACGCCTCGGTGAAGATGCGGTCGTTCTTGACCAGGGTGAGCAGGTGCCAGGTGCAGACGATCACCACCTGCACGCACAGCACCCAGAAGATCGTCACCGCGGTGGCGGGCCACCGCAGGTACGCCATGTCCGGGTTCTCGCGCGCCATGTGGGCGAACTGCCCGGGCAGCGACATGGTCTGGAACAGCACCAGGATCGCGAACAGCAGGACCAGGAATGCGCGGAGTGGCGTCACCGCGCGTTGCGCCGTCAACATGCATCGACTATCGCGCGCAACCTATCGAAAGTCAATCGGTATCGCTCGCGCGGCGGCCGACGGCGTACCGGACGTGCACGGCGTACCGCGAGTGGTGCACCGCACGGATCTCCAGGTCGACGTCGCGGTCGAAGCCCTCGAACAGCCGCTTCCCGGCACCGAGGATCACCGGCGCGGTGGACAGGCCCAGCTCGTCGACCACGCCCGCCGCGAGCGCCTGCCGGATCACGTCGGCACCCCCGCCGATGACCACCGCGCCGTCACCGGCCGTACGCCGGGCCGCCGCCAGCGCCTCGTCGAACCCGTCGACCATGAGGAAGCCGGCGCTCGGGTCGGGCTGGTCGGCGGTGCGGTGGGTGAGCACGACGAGGGGCGCCTGGAACGGGTTCCGGCCGCCCCACGCGCCGGCGCTGTCATACATGCCCCGGCCGCACAACGCGGCACCGGTGCCCGCCAGCATCTCGTCGAAGTACGCGCGGTCCTCACCGGTCATGCCGGCGCCGGGCTCGCGCGGCGAGTCGTACGTCCAGGGACCGCCCATCACCCAGTGGTGCAGCCGCTCGCCGCCGACGCCGAGCCCCTGGCCCGCGTGGTCGTCCGGGCCGGTGACGTACCCGTCCAGGGAGACGGTGACGAACGCCCGTACCCGGCCTCGCGCTTCGCTGGTGCTCATGTTTCCTCCCGGAGATTCGGAGAACACGGACCCAGGGAAGACCGCCGGCCGGCGCCGGACTCATCGCCGCGTCGGTGCGGCGTCAGCCGTACACCGGATGCTCGGCCTGGAACGCCAGCCGCCGGTCCGCGCCGGCGGCCAGCTCGGCGAGCACGTCGTCGAGGTCCAGGAACGTCTGCCAGCGCTCCCGGCCGGTGATGCCGGCCAGCCGGTCGACCACGAGTTGCTCCAGGTCGGTGACCCGACGGCCCTTCCACACCTTGTCGGCGAGGCTGACCATCAGGTCCTCCAGCTGCACGCCGGGGGAGTGCCAGGCGGCGTGGGTGACCGCGAAGCGGGCCCGCTCCTCCGGTACGCCGAAGCGCAGCAGCAACTGGTAGCCCGCCTCCTCGTGCGCCGATCCGGGGCCGGTCAGCTCGCCGGGATGCTCGACCTTGCCGAGGTCGTGCACGGCGGCGCCGAACAGCACCGCCTGCCTGTCGAACGGCACCGCGGCGAACCGGTCGGCGAACGCGGCGGTCAGGTGCCAGGCGACGTCGTGCACGAGCCGCAGGTGCGCGCCCAGGCGCGGTGGGGCGGCCAGGGCGTCCAGCAGCTCGACCGCCACGCCGGGCAGCGGGAGCAGCGGCGGGTCGCCCGGTTCGGTGAGGGCGCGGCGCAGCGCGTCGGAGGTCATCGGGGCGAGCGTACCGGGCCGCTGCGGGCTCACCGGCGGTGATAGACGAGCAGCCGAACGTGAAGCGGCCACTCGCCCGATTCCGGTGCGTCGATCCACTCGCGAGGGTGGGGGCCACGTCTATCACGGGGGTTGTCGAATGACCGCAATGAATCGTCGTGCCCTGCTGCGCACCGCGGCGCTGACCGGCCTGGCCGCCGCGACCGGGCTGGCCGCCGCGCCCTCCGCCGCGTCCGCCGCTCCGGTGTCCGCCGCCGACGCGGTGAACGGGTCGTGGCTGGTCAGCGTCGGCTGGGGTGTGCTCCAGGTCGACCCGGGCCGGACCACGCCGCGGGAGCTGCTGCCCAACGGGGACCACGCGAAGGCGTCGCCGGACGGCCGGTACGTGGCCTGGGTCAACACGGCCCGCTCGGGCGACGGCACGCTGGAGCCGTTCGTGGCGGTGTACGACCGGATCACCGGCCAGAAGCGCACGCTGCTCGCCGACCCGTTCGGTGTCCGCTACGGCGCGCCGACCTGGTCGCCGGACGGTTCGGAGATCGCCCTGGTCACCGGGGAGAACAACGACCGGCTGATCGCTGTCGACGTCGCGACCGGCGGCACCCGGGTGCTGGTCCAGGGTCACTCCATGGCCGACCCGGACTGGTCGCGGGACGGCTCCATGATCGTCCTGCGGTGGCACAGCCGTTCGGAGGGTCCGCAACTGCGTGTGCTCGAACTGGCGACCGGCACGGCGCGGCGGCTCTACACGCCCGGCGCGCCGGGTGAGCTGTTCGGCTCGCCGGTCTTCACGCCCGACTCCGGGCGCGTGGTGTTCCGCACCGACCGCTGGTATCCCGAACTGGAGTCCAGCAACCACTCGCTGGCGTCCGTGCGGATCGGGGGCGCCGGGCTGAAGAAGCTCACCGACGAGCCCCGGTTCTATCTGTCGCCGGTGTTCTCCCCGGACGGCCGCTACTGCGCCGCGCTGTCGATCCCGCCGGAGAACGAGTACCCCGACGGCGGCAACATCATCGTGTCCACCAGCGGCTTCGGCGAGCAGTGGTGGATCCCCGGGGACGAGTACGACGACAGCACCCGGCTGGACTGGGCCGCGGCGATCTCCACGGAGGTGCCGGCATGACCACGATGAACCGCCGTACGCTGTTGCGCGCCGCAGCGCTCACCGGCGCCGCCGCCGCGACCGGGCTGGCCGGCGGGCCGGCCGCCTCGGCTGCCGCGGGCGTCAACGGGCCGTGGATCGTCACCGGCAGCCCCGGCGTGCTGCAGATCAACCCGGGTCGCACCACCCCGCAGGTGCTGCTGCCCCCGGGCGCCGACGCGGCCGCCTCGCCGGACGGGCGTTACCTGGCCGTGATCGGCCAGAAGCCCGGCCCCGCCTTCGACCCCACTCTCGACCTGTACGACCGGGTCACCGGGGAGAGCCGCACCTTGATCACCGACCCGTTCGGCGTCCACTACGAGTGGCCGACCTGGTCGCCGGACAGCACCGAGGTGGCCATGGTGATCGGCGACTCCCGCCTGGTGGCGGTGAACGTGGACACCGGCGCCCGCCGGGTCCTCGTCGAGGGGCACCACATGGCGCGTCCGAACTGGTCCCGGGACGGCTCGATGATCGTCACGGAGTGGTTCAGCCGGTCCGACGGTGGGCAGTTGCGCGTGCTGGAGCTGGCCACCGGAAAGGCGCGACTGGTCTACCAGCGCGTGCCGGGCGAGTTCGCGGATCACGCGGTCTTCACGCCCGACTCCCAGCGGATCGTGTTCAGCACCAACCGGTGGTATCTGGACCAGGAACGCCGCAACCAGTCGCTGGCGTCGGTCCGGCTCGGCGGCACCGGGCTGAAGTTGCTCACCGACGAACCGCGGTTCATCATCTCGCCGGTGTTCTCCCCGGACGGGCGCTACTGCGCCGCGCTGTCCGTCCCGGACAGCAACCCGGAGCCCGACGGCGGCAACATCATCGTCTTCACCAGCGGCTTCGGCGAGCCGTGGTGGATCCCGGGCGACGAGTACGACGACAGCATGCGGCTCGACTGGGCGCCGGCCGTCTGACGCACCCGATCGACGCGGCGGCCGGACGACCGGCCGCCGCGTCGGCGTACCCCGGGCGGATGTACACCCTGGAAGGCGGAAGCGGTGCGAGGCTTGGGGCTGGACGCCGCCGAAGGGGCCGGCGTCCGCTGTGGAGGGGTGATGGCCGAGCCGCCGACCGGGACGTCGTCGCACCGTGCGCAGGTGCACGGCAGGCACGCCAACCATCACCGCTACCACGACGGCGCCGAGGTCGACGGGTACGTCGACGACCCGTACCACCGGGTGCGCCGCGCGGTCGCGGCCCGGCTGATGGCCGAGGGGGTGACCCGGCGCGGGCCGGTGCTGGAACTGGGCTGCGGGCCGCGCGGCATGCTCGACCCGGCCGCGCTGCCCGGCCCGGTGGTGCTCGCGGACATGGCCGAGACGGCGCTGCGCACCGCCCGCGCGGCGGCCGGCGGGCGGGCGCTGCCGGTCCGGCTGGACGCCACCCGCGGGCTGCCGTTCCGAGCCGGCAGCTTCGCCGGGCTGCTCGCCGGGGAGCTGATCGAGCACGTGTACGACCCGCTGACGCTGCTGCGGGAGTGTCACCGGGTGCTGGCCGTGGACGGCCTGCTGGTGCTCACCACCCCGAACCTGGCGCCGGTGCAGGACCGGCTGGCGTTCCTCGCCGGCCGGGCGCCGCGGCAGGTCGACCCGCTGCACCCGTACCTGTGGCTGCACATCCGCCCGTTCACCGCCTCGCTGCTGCGCCGGACGCTGCGCCGGGCCGGGTTCACGCCGGTGGCGCTGCGGTCCAACGAGGTCGGCTGGCGGCTGCCGGGCGGCCGGTGGGTGGCCTCGCGGCGGCTGGCCCGCGCCGCGCCGGGGCTCGGTGGTTCGCTGATCTGCGCCGCCCGCCGGCACGGCGCACCGCCACCGCCGCGGAACAGGGCGTGATGGCGACATTGACAGCGGGCTATCATGGAGGTTCCGTCGTCGACCGGGGGATGTCATGACGCGCCTGCTCGCCTGGGTCGTGACCAATCTCGACGCGTTCATCGGCCTCGTCCTGGCGCTCACGGTGTCCGTGCTCGGCCTCACCAACGCGGTCGACCAGGAGGTCGTCAACAGCGCGATCCTGCTGGTCCTGGGCCTGCTCGCGCAGGCGATGCTGCGGGACCGGCTGCGCCGGCGCACCACCGAGCGGGAGGTCCGCCAGGTCATCTCGGACACCCGTGACCGGCTGACCGACCTGGTGCCGCAGATGCAGGAGATCACCGGGCCGGAGGGCGCGCTGAACCGGGCCCGCGAGGCCATCGACAGTGTCTCCATGGTGCGCGTGCTGCACGGCAGCGAGGTCGGGCAGGCGCTCGCCGAGGCGCGGCGGCACACCGACCAGTGGAGCTTCAAGGGCGGCACCGGCACCTTCCTGCGCGCGGTCACGCTGCCCGACTGCCTGGAACACGCCCGGCGGCGCAACGCCACGCTCACCGTCGCGATCGAGATCATCGACCCGACCGACGAGGAGGTCTGCGAGCGGTACGCGCGTTTCCGGCGCAGCCTCGACCCGGACGCGCCGGGCGAGCCGTGGACCGTCGACCGCACCCGCAAGGAGTCGTACGCGACGGTGCTGGCCGCCTGCTGGCACCTGCAACGCTCCGGCCTGCTCACCGTCGACGTCCGGCTCTCCGCGCAGATGACCACGTTCCGCTACGACCTCTCCTCCTCCTGCGTCGTCATCACCCAGGAGAACCCGCAGACGCCCGCGCTGCGCATCGACCGCGGCGAGGTCTACTACAACCGTTTCAACATCGAGCTGGACTACAGCCGCCGGCAGAGCCGGCGCGTGCCGATCGAGGCGGCGGCCCAGGTCAAGCTCGACGACGAGCCGTCGGTCGAGCAGGTACGGCGGTTGTTCACCGCCCTCGGCCTGACGCTGCCCCGGTCCTTCGGCGACCGCGAGGTCGCCGACATCATCGGCAAGGCCGTCCAGGCGAGGAACCCCTACTCATGACCAGTTACGCCGACCTCGAACGGGAGATCGACCGGGGCACCCGGCCGGAGGTGCTCCGCGGCTGGGTGCTGGACGTGCTCGGCGACGTGGCCGACGGGCGGCGGCCGCTGCGCGCGGTCCGGCACCCGCTCGGCTTCACCTGCCTGCCAGTGGAACGCGACGGCCCGGACGGCATCTGCGTGCACGCCTGGCCGGCCGACCCGCCGCCGGTGCGCCCGACCACCTCCACGATGCACTCGCACAGCTGGGACCTGCTCAGCCACGTGCTGCACGGCACGGTCCGCAACGAGCTGATCGAGGTCGACGACGCGCCGGCCGACCCGTCCTGGCGGATCTACGAGGTGCACAGCCTCGGCGAGGTGGACGAGATGGCCGCCACCGACCGGCTGGTCACCGCGATGACCGCGGCGGTGGAGACGCACTCCGCCGGCGACTCGTACGCGCTGCGCGCCGGCGGTTTCC
Source organism: Micromonospora sp. WMMD1274 (assembly GCF_049179035.1). NCBI lineage: Bacteria > Bacillati > Actinomycetota > Actinomycetes > Micromonosporales > Micromonosporaceae > Micromonospora > Micromonospora sp. WMMD1274. The sequence goes on along the minus strand of NZ_JBMHMG010000001.1, from coordinate 6,977,280 downwards.
ACACCTCGGAGGTCGACGCCGGTGAGCCGGCGGTGACAGTGGCGCTCGGCCGGACCACTCCCGGCGCGTGCGACCTGAGCCTCGGCGCGGTGGACGGGCGCAGCCACCGGGTACGCCGGGACCGCTGCGACGCGGCGGAGACCGCGCGGATGGCGCGGGAGATCGCGCGACTGGTGGCACGGGGCTGACTGGCTGGAGGAGCCATGGACGTGGAGCCGAGCAGAGGCGGGCCCGACCTGCGCGACGCGCACCGCTTCGCGGTGGAGGCCGCCCAGGCGGCGGGCCGCCTGCTGCGCCGGGGCACCCGGGGGGAGGTGCACGCCCGGGCCAAGAACGACACCGGTGACCTGGTGACCGACCTCGACCTGGCCGCCGAGCGGCTGATCGTCGACCGGATCCGGGCCCGCTGGCCCGAGCACGGCGTGATCGCCGAGGAGGGCGGCGAGTACGCCCCGGACACCACCTGGGCGTGGCTCGTCGACCCGCTCGACGGCACCAACAACGTGGCGATCGGGCTGCCCGCGTACGTCGTCGGGATCGCCCTGTGCGACAGCGGCTCGCCGGTGCTCGGCGTGGTGCACGACCCGGTCGCGGGCCGTACCTGGTCGGCGGTGCGCGGCCGGGGCGCGTTCGTGCACGCGTCCGGCCCGGCCGCGCGGCCGCTGCGGGCCGCGCGCCGCCCGGTGCCGTCCGCGCCCGTGCTGGCCTGGACCCAGGGGCACGAGGTACGCCGGGACGACAGCACCGCCCGGGCGCTGAAGGTGGTGCTGGACACCAGCGCGCGCCGGGTGCTGCAACTGTGGGCGCCGCTGCTGTCCTGGGTGATGCTGGCCCGCGGCGACATCGACGGCATCGTCGGCTACCGCCCCGAGGCGGTCGACCTGCCCGCCGGGATGCTGCTCGCCGTCGAGGCCGGCATGGCGGTACGCGCGCTCGACGGCGGCACGTTCGACGACCGGTACGGCTGCCCCGCCGACCGGCGCAGCTTCGTGGCCGGGCCGCCGGAGACCATCGACCGGCTGGTCAAACTGGTCACCGCGGCACAGTGGATCGAGCCGCAGGTGCGCCGGCTCACCCCGGTCGGCCTCGGCTCGGTCGGCTGGTGAGCCGAAGTCCGCTAGCCTCGGCCGGATGGCCGCCAGACAGCTCAAGCTCGGGCTCCGGGTCCGTGACCTGGACCGTTCCCACCGGCTCTACCTGCGACTCGGCTTCAAGGAGATCCCGAACGCGGATCAGCCGAACCTGCGCTACCTCACGTTCGGCCACACCTGGCTGATCCTGTCCGACCTGCACCGCCACGGGCACCACAACGCGGCGCGGGAACGCGAGGTCAAGGCCGGGCCGCCGGGGCTCGGTGTCGTGCTCACCGTGCCCACCGCGGACCTGGACGCCACGCACACGCTGTGGCGCGACGAGGGGCTGCCGGTGACGCTGGAGCCGGAGGACGTGGGGTGGGCGCGGATCTTCTACGGGCTCGACCCGGACGGTTACGAGGTCATGTTCGAGCAGTTCCACCCGCCGGCGCGCGCCGGCGCCTGACCGGCGGCGAGGGTCGCCGCGGCGGGTCAGGCGGCCCGCCGCGCCGGCAGTCGGTCGGCCAGGAAGCCGGCCCAGGTCCGCACACCCCTCGCCGCGCCGGGCCGAGCGAGGTTCGCGCCGTCCCGGTACGCCCGGCCGGCCCGCCCGGGGATGCGCACCGGGAGCCGCGCCCGGCGCTTCCCGGTGGCCGCCAGGTATCCGGTCAGCAGATCGCCGATGCCGTACGTGTCCGGCCCGGCCAGGTCCGGGACCAGCCCGGCCGGCGCGCCCAGCGTCAGTTCGGCCAGCCGGGCCGCCACCTCGGCCGCGTCGACCGGCTGCAACCGCAGCCCGCCCGGCACCGGCACCACCGGCAGCCTCGTCATCGCCGCCAGCATGGACAGCACCAGGTCGTGAACCTGCGCGGCACGCAGCACCGTCCAGGGCACGCCGGAGTCCGCCACCGCGCGTTCGGCGCCGAGCTTGGACCGCGTCCAGGCCAGCGGCACCCGGTCGGCGCCGGTCACCGAGATGTGCACCAGGTGCGTCACAGCGGCCCGGCGCGCCGCCCGGGCCAGGTCGGCGGCGGCGCGGTCGTCGCCCTTCGCGCCGCCGGCCAGGTGCAGCACCGTGGACACCCCGCGCAGGGCGTGGTCGAGGTCCGCGCCGGTGAGCAGGTCGGCGGTCACGTGGGTGACGCCGTCGCCGGGAAGTCCGCCGCGCCGGCTGAGCACGCGCACCGGGTGCCCGGCGGCGCGTAGCAGCGGTACGACGTGCCGGCCGATCGTGCCGGTGCCGCCGGTGACCAGAATGGGTGCGCTCATCGTCGTCCTCCCGTTGTCGGTGCTGCCACGTCGACCCGGGCCGGCCCGCCGGTGTGACAGGTGTGAGCGCCGTCACGTCCGGTCACGTCGGCGCTCCCCGGCGGGTCGAGACGGTGTGCGGGAGGGGAGGCTCAGGTGATGGACGCCGGGCTGGCGGAGCGGTTCGAGCGGGAGCGGCCGCGGCTGCGGGCGGTGGCGTACCGGCTGCTCGGGTCGCTCACCGACGCCGAGGACGCGGTGCAGGAGACCTGGCTGCGGTTGTCCCGCGCCGACGCGGCCTCGGTGGACAACCTGGACGCCTGGCTCACCACTGTGGTCGCCCGGGTCAGCCTGAACACGTTGCGGTCCCGCGCCGCACGCCGGGAGGACCCGCTGGACGTACGCCTGCCCGACCCGGTGGTGGACGCCGGCGCGGGCGACCCGGCGCAGGCCGCGGTGCTCGCCGACTCGGTGGGCCTGGCGCTGCTCGTGGTGCTGGACACGCTGACCCCGGCCGAGCGGCTCGCGTTCGTGCTGCACGACATGTTCGGCGTGCCGTTCGACGAGATCGGCCCGCTCGTCGACCGCTCACCGGCGGCGGCCCGGCAGCTCGCCAGCCGGGCCCGCCGCCGGGTACGCGGGCAGGCGCCCACGCCCGATCCCGACCTGACCCGGCAGCGAGCGGTGGTCGACGCCTTCCTCGCCGCCGCCCGCGGCGGCGACCTCGACGCGCTGATCGCCGTGCTGCACCCGGACGTGGTGCTGCGCTCCGACGCCGGGAGCGCCCACGCCCGCCACACGGTCGTGCTGACCGGCGCGGCGACTGTGGCGGCGCAGGCCACCACGTTCGGCCGGCTGTTCCCGCACGCCCGGCCGGTGCTCGTCAACGGCGCCGCCGGGGTGCTGGTGACCGCCGGCGACCGCCCGCTGTCGGTGATGGCGTTCACCGTCACCGGCGGCCGGATCGCCGCCGTGGACGTGATCGCCGACCCGCACCGGCTGGCCGCGCTCGGCCTCGCCGGCTGACCGGAGCCGCCGACTCGTCTCAGTCGCCCAGAGTCAGGTTGGCCATGTCGACCACCGGGCGGAAGCCGAGCCGGGCGTAGAGCCGGTTCGACACCGGGTTGGCCTGGTCGGTGAACAGGCACACCCGCGCCCCCTCGGCGGTGAGCAGCCGGCACACCTCGGCGACCGCGTTTCCGGCCCAGCCGCGTCCGCGCTGCCCGGGTGGCGTGTAGACCGGTCCGACGCGGGCCACGCCGAACGACGTCGGGTTGGCGGCCGTCAGGTGCACCGGAGCGCCCGACCCGTCGGTCCAGAACCAGACCCGCCCGTCCCGGATCCGGCGCAGCAGCTCGGCGTGGTCGGGCGCCTCGTGGGCGCTCGTCCCGCGCGGGCGGCCCGCCTGCTCGTCGGCGTCGGCCATGAACGCGCCGAACCACGCGGCGACCAGGTCGACGTCGTGCCCGGTGGCCGCCCGCAGGGCGCCGGGCACCGGTGCGGGCGGCGTGAGGTGGCCGAGCAGGTGCAGCCGGGTGTGCTGGGCGACCTCGACCCGCCGCCCGTCGAGGCGGGCCACCTCGTCGGCGCAGACGCGCACGCCGGGCAGCGCGCCGTTCACCGCGCGCACCCGCTCGCCGCGCCGGTGCCAATCCCGGGCCAGCGCCACGGCGGCCGCCGGTGGCATGGGCAGCAGGAACGGCGGTCGAGGCGGGAACGGCGCGGCACGCATCGCGGCGCCCACCACCGCCCCGGAGGCGTCCCGGACCACGAGCCACCAGTCGTCCTCGGGCAGCGCGACGCCCTCGGCGCGGCGGGCCGCCATCCGGCGCGCGACGGTGGCGACGACGGTGTTGACCACCGGATCGGCGGCCAGGTACGCCTCGGCGGCGGCGAGGAACTCGCCCGGGTCGGTGCAGAAGTGCAGCGTCGGCGCGGCGGTCATGCGGGCCACGGTAGCCAGCGGCCGGGACCGCGCCGTAGCGGTTTTCCCGCCCCGGCTCAGGGGGCGATGCGCAGCCGGCGGATGCGCGTGTCGTCGTACTCCTCGAACCGGAACCGCAGCCCGGCGAACGGGCTGCCGGGGAAGTCGCCGCTGATCGTGGCGGTCACCACCGTCCCGGCCGGGGTCTGCTCGACGTCGGTGATCTCGTACGACACCAGCGGCGTGCCGCTGCGCCAGGCGCGGATCTCGTCGATCCCGCGGTGGGTGCGTCCCTCGTCCTCGACCACCGCGTCGTCGGCGAACAGCGCGAGGTAGGGCTCCTTGTCGGCCTGGCCGGCGAGCGCGAAGTAGCGGCGGACGATCTCGGGCGTGCTGCTCATGGTCGCGATGCTAGGCGCCGGGTCCGACAAGAAGCGCCGTGACGGTGGCGGTGGTGGCGAGCACGGCGAGCGCGGCGCTGGTGGCCACGAACCGGCCCAGCGGCACGGCCACCCCGGCGGCCCGGCAGCGCTCGTACCAGATCAGTGTGGCCAGCGACGCCCACGGCGTGGCCAGCGGGCCGACGTTCGTGCCGATCAGCAGCGCCAGCAACTGGGTGTGCCGGTCGGCCGCGATCACCGCCTCGCCGGCCAGGTACGCGGGCAGGTTGTTGACCACGTTGCTGAACAGCGCGCCGACCGCGCCCGCCCGCAGTGCCCCCTCCGCGCCCGGGTCGGCGCCGATGAGCGTGCCCATCACCGTGTCCAGGCCGAACCGGCCGATGGTCTGCACCACCAGGAACAGCCCGGTCACGAACACCAGCAGCCGCCACGGCACCAGCGCGAGCCGCAGCCGGTGCCGGGCCCGCACCGCGAAGCCCGCGACCAGGATCGCCGCGGCCACCCCGGAGGCGACGCCGATCTCCACCCCGGCGAGGATCCCGGCGACGAACAGCAGGCAGGCGGCGAGCGCGGTGCGGTAGAGCACCCGGTCCGGCGGCACGTACGGCGGCGGCGCGACGAACGGGTCGGCCCCGGCGCGCGCCGGACGCCAGTACCACCACCACAGCAGCAGCGCGGTCACCGCGACGGCGACCAGCTGCGGCCACCACATCCGGGCCGCCCACGGCACCGGGTCCAGGTCGACCCGGTCGCTGGCCAGGATGTTCGTCAGGTTGGACACCGGCAGCAGCAGGCTGGCCGTGTTGGCCAGCCACACGGTGGTCATCGCCAGCGGCGTCGGCGGCACGTTCAGCGCCCGGGCCAGCGCGATCATCACCGGCGTGAGCAGGACCGCCGTGGTGTCCAGGTTGAGCGCGATCGTGGTGATCGAGGCGAAACCGACGCAGAGCCAGAACAGGGCCCGGAAGCTGCCCCGCGCGGTCACCGCCACCCGGGTCGCCAGCGCGTCGAACACACCGGCCACAGCGGTCAGCTCGGCCAGCACCACCACCGTGCCGAGGAAGATCAGGATCGGCACGATCCGCCGCATCGTGCCCTCGGCGTCGGCGCGGGGCAGCAGCCCGGTGAGCACGCACACCACCCCGAGCACCGCGAGCCCGATCGCGATCCAGTCCAGCACGTGCAGGCGGCCCCAGCGGGAACGGTCGGGCACGGCGTTCGGCGGATCGCCGGGGGTCTCCACGAGGGATGATCCTCGCACACGCCGGCGCGGCCGGAGGAGCCCGACGCGGGCGCGATCCGAGCTGCCGAGGGTGTCGATCTGTTGACCGTCGGTGGTCATAATGACCATGTGGTTGTAGGCGCGCACCCCACCCGGTCCGACCGCCCCATCGATTTCTTCATCAGCTACTCGCCCGCGGACGAACGCTGGGCCACGTGGCTGGCGTGGGAGTTCGAGGCGGCCGGCTATCGCACGCTGTTGCAGGCGTGGGACTTCGTGGCGGGCACCAACTTCATCGACTTCATGGACCGCGGCGTCCGTGAGGCCGAGGTGGTGGTGGCGGTGCTGTCCGAGCGCTACCTGCACTCGACGTACGGCAAGCTGGAGTGGCAGGCCGCGCTGCGCGCCGACCCGGACGGCACCGGCAACAAGCTCGTCACGGTACGCGTCGAGGACTGCCCGATCGACGGCCTGCTCGCCACCATCACCTACGTGGACCTGGTCGGCGTGGACGACCCGGTGCAGGCCCGCAACCGGGTGCTCGACCGCATCCGGGAGGCGCTGAACGGCCGGGCCAAGCCGATGCGGCAGCCGGCCTTCCCGCACCACCCGGCCGACCCGCACGGGGTGCTCGCCACGCCCGCCGCCGGAGCGCCCGCGCCCCGCCGCGCCCGGCGTACCCCGATCAACCCGCCGCCGTTCCCGCCGGCCGCGGTGGCGCCACCGACCGCCCGGGACACCGTCACCGTGCTCCAGGTCGCCGGGCCGCGCTTCGGCCGGGGCGTGATCACCCCCGGCGCGCCGGTCACCCCGGGCGAGGTGCAGGAACACCTGATGGGCGACCTCACGCTGCTGATGAACGACGGTGTGCCCCGGCCGGACCTGCTCGTCGTCGCCGGCAACCTCACCGAGTCGGGCAGCCCGCGCGAGTTCTCCGACGCGCTGAGCTTCCTCACCGGCCTGCGGGTGCTGCTCGGGCTGGAACCGCACCGGCTGGTCGTGGTGCCCGGCCCGCGCGACGTGACGATGGCCGCGTGCCGCGCGTACTTCGCCACCTGCGAGGCCGACGACGTCGACCCGCAGCCGCCGTACTGGCCGAAGTGGCGGCACTACGCGCGCCTGTTCGACGACCTCTACCAGGGCCTCGACGACCGGATCTTCGACAGCGAGCAGCCCTGGACGCTGTTCCCGGTACCGGACCTGCGCGTGGTGGTGGCCGGGCTGAACTCCACCATCGCCATCACCCACCGCGAGGAGGACCGGTACGGCTTCCTCGGCGAGGCGCAGTCCAGCTGGTTCGCCCAGCGGCTGCGCCACTACCAGCAGTCCGGCTGGCTGCGGCTGGGCGCGATGGCGCACGCCCCGGGGGCGCGCAGCCCGTACGCCGACGAGGTGCCGCCGGACCCGGTGTCCCTGCGCGACCGCGGCTCGGTCAACCGGCTGGTCGGCCCGATGCTCAACCTGCTGCTGGCCGACGCCGCACCGTCGGCCCGGGTGGACCCGGTGGTGCCGCTGGCCGCCGCGCCCCGCGACGGCCGGGCGCAGGTGCTGCGGCTGGGCGTGGACGGGATGACCCGCTGGGTGCTCGGCCGCGACGACCGGCTCGACGGCGGCACGGCGACCGCCGTGTCCTGGCCGCACGCGGAAGCCACCTTCGGCGCGTCCGGCCCGGCGCAGGTGCCCGACCCGCGCCGCCCGGTCGCCGTCGAGGGGGCCACCCAGGGCGTGGCGGCGGCCGCCGCGCCGGTCGCCCCGGTGCAGCGGCTGCTGGACCGGCTCGCCGAGGTCTGCGAGGCCCGCTACGACCGGGTGGTGGTGCGCCGCGTCGACACCGACCCGCCGCACCTGTACATCAGCTACCGCTCCGACGGGGTGGTCCGCCAGCAGCGCGTCGGCGCGCACGTCGGCACCCCCACCGCCGCCGACGTGGACGTCTTCGCCCGGCGGGTGCACGCCACCGACCCGGACATCGCCTCGGAGCTGGTCTACGACGGCGACCGGGTGCCGCGCGGGCTGGCCGAGGAGGCGCAGCGCCGTGGCGTACGCGTGCTGCACCTGACCGAGTTCCAGGGCCTGCTCGACCTGCGTGAGTACGTCGCCGCGCAGACCGCCCGGCTCCAGGCCGACCGGCTCTACCCGCCCGGGCAGTACGTGCCGCAGCGCTACCGCCACCTCGTCGGCGCCGACCAGCGCGTCCGCGACGACGTGGTGGACGAGCTGCTGGAGACCGTCTCCGCGCCGGACGGCCGCTTCGTGCTGGTGCTCGGCGACTTCGGCCGGGGCAAGACGTTCGCGTTGCGGGAGGTGGCCCGGCGGCTGCCCACCGCCGCACCGGACCTGATCCCGATCCTGGTGGAGCTGCGCGCGCTGGACAAGGCGCACTCCGTGGACGGCCTGGTCGCCGCGCACCTGGCCAACCACGGCGAGCAGGTGATCGACCTCAAGGCGTTCCGCTACATGCTGCGCCAGGGCCGCATCGTGCTGCTGTTCGACGGGTTCGACGAGCTGGTGGCCCGGGTGACGTACGACCGGGCGGCCGACCACCTGGAGACGTTGCTGCAGGCCGCCGAGGGCAACGCGAAGATCGTGGTGAGCAGCCGCACCCAGCACTTCAAGACCAACTCGCAGGTGCTGACCGCGCTCGGCGAGCGGGTCGGCCTGCTGCCGCACCGGCGCGTACTCGCGGTGGAGGACTTCACCCCCGGGCAGATCGAGGCGTTCCTGCGCAACCGGTACGGCGGCGACGAGCGGGCCGCCCGCGAGCGGATGGACCTGCTCGCCGGCGTGAAGGACCTGCTCGGGCTCTCCCGCAACCCGCGCATGCTCGGCTTCATCGCCAACCTCGACGAGGGGCGGCTCGCCGCCGTCGCCGGGGCGGGCGGCACGTTCAGCGCCGCCGCGCTGTACCGGGAGATCCTGGAGTCCTGGCTGGACTTCGAGGAACGCCGAACCCAGGGCATCCCGGGCGCGCCGGTGAGCCTGCGCCGCCCCGAGCTGTGGCAGGCGGTGAGCCGGCTGGCGTTCCAGCTCTGGGAGAGCGGCGAGGCGTACCTTCGCCTGGCCGAGCTGGCCGAGTCCACCGGCCAGCTCGCCGGGCGGGCCGACTCCCGGCTGTCCGGCCCGCAGGCGGCGCACGCGGTCGGCGCGGGCAGCCTGCTGGTCCGCACCGACGACGGGCTGTTCGGGTTCATCCACACCTCGGTGATGGAGTGGCTGGTGGCCGAGGGGGTGGCCGAGCAGATCAACAGGGGCGAGGAACCGTCCGCGCTGGCGGTACGGTCGCTGTCCGCGCTGGCGGTGGAGTTCCTCGGCGACCTCGCCGACCCGGCCCGCTGTACCGCGTGGACCGCGCGGGTGCTCGGCGACGAGTCCGCGGGCGAGACGCTGCGCGCCAACGCGCTGCGGTTGTCCGCCCGGCTGCGCCTGCCCGACCGGGCCGACCTGCGCGGCGCGGTGCTGCGCGGCGAGGACCTGTCGCACCGCGAACTCGCCGGGGCCGACCTGACCGGCGCCGACCTGACCGACGCGCGGCTGGTCGCCACCAACCTGACCGAGGCGCGGCTGGAACACGCCCGGCTGCGCGGCGCCCGCCTCGACCAGGCCCGCCTCGCCGGGGCGGACCTGCGCGACGCGGAGATGGCCGGCGCGCGCCTGTTCCGTACCGACCTGCGCGGCGCGCGCGTCGCCGGCAGCAGCTGGCACCGCACCGCGTTGATCGACGTCAGCGCCGACCCGGCGCTGCTGCGCGCCCCGGAACTGCGCGGCGCCGTCGTCGCGCCGGGCCGGCCGGTCGCGCCGGGCCTGGCCCCGCCCGCCGTGGGCGTCGGCTACGGCTTCGAGGTGGGCCGGCTGCCGGTGCCGGTGGCGTACAGCCCGGACGGCGCGGTCCTCGCGGTCGGCAGCGACGACGGTGGTGTGCTGCTCTGCGACACCGCCACCGGGCTGCCGGTGCGCACGCTCCAGGGACACCGGTCCCGGGTGTATGCGGTCCGCTACGACGCCGCCTCCCACCAGCTCGTCACCGGCTCGGCCGACCTCACCGTACGGCTGTGGGACGCCGACCACGGCGACGTGCGGCACGTCATCGAGGACGTCTTCGCCGGCTGGGTGTGGCCGCTGCTCACCGACGGCCGCCGGGGCCGCCTGGTGGTCGGCGACGCCGCGGGCGTGGTGCGGCTGTACGACACCCGCGGCGCCCGGCTGCGCCACGAGTGGCCCGGCCACTCCGCGCCGATCTGGGGCACCTCGTTCAGCCCGGACGGGCGGCGGGTCGTGGTGGCCGACAGCGCCGGCACGGTTCGCGGCTGGGACATCCCCACCGGCAAGCTGGCGTTCGAGGTGCAGGAGCCGGAGGTGGTCTACCGGGTCGTGCACTCGCCGGACGGCCGGCTGCTGGCCGCCGTCGGGCAGCACGGCCGGATCTGGATCCGCCGGGCCATCGACGGCGAGCTGCTGCGCGCGCCGCGCGGCCACGAGGCCGACGTGTACGCCCTCGACATCCACCCCGACGGCACGCTGATGGCCACCGGCGACACGCACGGCGCGCTGCGGCTGTGGGAGACCGAGACGGGCCGTCCGGTACGGGTGCTCGGCCGGCAGCGCGGCGCGATCTACAGCGTCCGGTTCAACGGCGACGGCAGCCTGCTCGCCACCGCCGCCAGCGACGGCGCGATCCAGCTCTGGGACACCGACGACGGGCAGGTGCGGCACGAGCTGACCCGGCACCGCGGCTCGGTCTGGCCGGTGGTCTGGCGGCCGGACCAGAACCAGGTGGCCACCAGCAGCAACGACGGCACGACCCGGCTGTGGGACGTCCGCAGCGGGCAGCTCCAGCACACGCTGCGCGGGCACGGCCGCCGCGTCACCGCGCTGTCCTTCCGCGACGACGGTGAGGTGCTGGCCGCCTGCGGCAACGACGGCGTGATCCGGCTCTGGGAGCCGCGCACGGGCCGCCTGCTGCGGCAGCTCGCCAGCCCGGCCGACCGGCTGCTGTCGGTGGTGTTCTGCCCCGAGGAGCCGCTCGTGGCCACGCCCAGCGGCGACGGCGGCGTGCACCTGTGGAACACCGACACCGGCGCCGACGAGCGCGAACTCAACGTGGACACCGACCACGTCTGGGCGGTCGCGTTCAGCCCCGACGGCGACGCCCTCGCCACCGCGAACGACGACGACACGGTACGCCTCTGGTACCGCCGTACCGGCCGGCACTTCGCCACGCTCACCCCGCACCGGGGGCGCGTGCGCACCGTCGCGTTCAGCCCCGACGGCGAGACCATCGCCACCGGCTGCGACGACCAGACGGTACGGCTCTGGGACGCCGCCACCGCCACCTGCCGGCTCACCCTCGAACACCACACCGACCGGGTCTACTCGGTCGGCTTCAACAGCGAGGGCACGCTGCTGGCCAGCGCCGGCAACGACGGCACGGCGGTGGTCTGGGACGCGGTCACCGGCGAGCGGCGCCTGGTGCTCACCGAACACGACGGCCGGCTCTGGTCCTGCGCGTTCAGCCCGGACGGCAACCTGCTCGCCACCGCCGGCGACGACCTGGTGATCCGGCTCTGGGATCCGGTCACCGGCCGTCTGCACGGCACCCTGGCCGCGCACACCCGGCGCGTCTGGTCGGTGCACTTCAGCCCGGACAGCAGCCTGCTCGCCAGCGCCGGCGACGACGGCACGGTACGGCTGTGGGACGTGGCCGACCCGGAGCACGCCCAGTTGCGGACCACGCTCATCGGTCTGCCGGACGGATGGGCGGCGGTGAGCCCGGACGGCCGGTACAAGCTGGACGGCGACCCGGGCGGCCAGTTCTGGCACGTCATCGGCACGTGCCGGTTCGAGGTGGGCGAACTGGACCCCTACCTCACCCAGGTCCGCCGCCTGTCCGTGGACGCCCCCTTCTGATCCCCGCCGTATCCGACACGAACTCCTTGGTCAACCCCGGGCAGGCGGGGGAGGCGGGGCGGCCGGTCCGGTCCAGCGGACCTCGCCGTCCTGCCACACGTCGGTGGGGGCCAGGCCGCAGGCCGTGGCCACCGCCGCCGACGCGCGGTGGTCGGGATGGACGTGGGCCACGAGGGTACGCACACCGCGTCGCCCCAGCCAGCCGGCCATTCCACGGGCGGCCTCGGTGGCGATCCCGCGCCCCTGCCACTGTGTTCCCACCACCCAGGCGATCTCCGCGACCGGTCCCGCGGCGGCCGGTGTCGCCTCGTCGAGGTGCCGGTGCCCGACCGCGCGCGCACCCGCCGTGGCGGTGTCCGCCACCGGTTCGTGTGGCTCGGTGACCGTGGCCTGGACGAAGCCGGCCAGCCGGCCGTCGTCCCGGAGCCGGATGACCCAGTTGCACCACGACTCGGCCGGGTCGGGCGAGCCGGCGACCAGCCGTTCGTAGCGGGCTCGCAGCGCCGCGGGGGAAGCGGGCTCGCCGCCGATGAACGTGTGCAGCGCCGAATCGGCGAGGACGGCGGCCATCTCCTGGGCGTGCTCGACGGCCAGGGGCAGCAGGTCAAGCCGTGCGGTGGAGACGGGCTCCGGCGTGAACCCGCTCGTCGACGGCAGCGCGCCGGTCGGTTCATCCATGATGGCGCTTCCAGGGGATCGATGACCTGGTCTCGCGGGAGCGAAACGGACCTCACGGTATCCCAGCCCGCAACGCCATTCGTGCCCCCGGCGAGGCGCCACCCCTCGCGATCTTGCAGTTTGTGCCCGGGCGAATGGGGCATTCGCGTCACCGCTCGGGCCGAAAGTGCAAGATCGCGGGGGAGGGGTGGCGGGGACGCCGGTCAGCGGCGCCATTTCTGGTTGGCGGCGCCGGTGCAGTCCCAGATCTGCAGCCGGGTGCCGTCGGCCGAGCTGGGACCGGTGGCGTCCAGGCACTTGTTCGCCTGGGGGTTCACGATGTCTCCGGCCGCGCTGAACACCCACTTCTGCGCGCCGGTGCCGTTGCAGTCGTAGAGCTGCACCTTGGCGCCGCTCGCGGTGGACCCGGCGGCCACGTCGAGGCACTTGCCGAGCGCGCGTACCGAGCCGTCGGGGTTCCAGGTCCAGCGCTGGGCGGCGGTGCCGTTGCAGGTCCAGAGCTGCACCGGGGTGCCGTTGGCGGTGTTGGCGCTGGCCACGTCGACGCACTTGTCGCCGTACCCGACGATCTGCCCGCCGGTGCCTCCGCCGCCGTTGTCCCACGCCTGGACCCGGACGTAGTCGATGGTCATGGTCTGCGGGAACGTGGTGCTGCCGTCCGGCGAGCCGGGCCAGTTGCCGCCCACCGCCACGTTCACGATCATGAAGAACGGGTGGTCGAAGACCCAGCGGTTGCCGCCGATGTCGGCGGGCGTCTTGCGCGAGTACGCCACGCCGTCGAGGTACCAGGTGATCGAGTCCGGTGCCCAGTCCACCGTGAACGTGTGGAAGGCGTCGGCGAGCGCCTGGCCGCCGGGGAGCGAGGTGGACGCGCCGACGCCGCCGCCGGAGTAGCCGGGGCCGTGCAGCGTGCCCCAGACGGTCGACGGCGCGTAGCCGACGTTCTCCATGATGTCGATCTCGCCGCTGCCGGGCCACGGGTTCGTGCCGATGTCGTTGCCGAGCATCCAGAACGCCGGCCAGAGCCCTTGCCCGCGCGGGACCTTGATGCGCGCCTCGAACCGCCCGTACGCCTGCGCGAACGTGCCGTTGGTGAGCAGCCGCGCCGAGGTGTACTGGCAGCTTCCGTACCAGCACGAGTAGCCGGACGGGTTCTCCCTTCGGGCGGTGATGACCAGGTTGCCGTTACCGTCGAGCGCGGCGTTGCGGGTGCTGTTGGTGTAGTACTGCAGCTCGTTGTTGCCCCAGCCGCCGCCACCGATGTCGTAGCGCCACTTGCTCGCGTCGGGGGCGGCGCCGGCCGGGCCGTTGAAGTCGTCGGACCAGGTGACCGCGCCGGGGGCGGCGATCGCGGGGGAGTGGGGGACGAGGGCGAGGGCGGCGGTGAGGCCGACCGCCGTCGCCGCCAGTGCGGCGAGGGTACGGATGGTGCGCACGGGGCGCCTCCTGCGGGAGTGGTGGCCGTTCTCCGTCACGGCGGCCGGCCCCGCCCAACGGTTAACAAACCATACAAATAGACTTCGATGAAGGTATGAACGAAGTCGGTCGATGTCAAGAGAGCGTTTCCCGCCGGCGCTCCGACGTGGGCTCCGGCTCACGCTGCCGCACCACGGCGGGCCGGCGCATGTCCCGCCACGGACCGCCCAGCAGTGGCGTCAACACCACCAGCAGGTAGCACGCGCCCATCACGACGAGCGTGGACGTGGCGCCGAACCGGTCCGCGGCGAATCCCGCGCCGACCGCGCCGGCCGGCATGGCCGCCCACGCGCCCGCGCCGATCACGCCGTAGACCCGGGCCCGCATGGCCGGCGGCACCCGCTCCAACTGGACCGCGCCCATCAGCGGATTGAGCGCGCCGGCGGCCAGCCCGGCCACCGCCACCACGGCGGCCACCACCGGCAGCGACGGCGCGGCGGCGAGCGCCCACAGTGGTGGGGCGCCGCACAGCGCGTACGCGGTGACGAACGTGGCCCGGCGGGGCAGCCGGTGACCGATCGCGCTGAACACCAGCGAGCCGACCAGCGCCCCGCCACCCATGACGCCGACCAGCAGGCCGAACGCGGCCGGCCCGCCGAGTTCCCGTTCGGCGACCACCGGCAGCAGCACCTGGCTCTTGGCCGCGTCGAACAGGTTGGTCACCAGCACCAGCAGGACCATGGCGCGCAGCAGCGGCTCGCGGACCAGGAAGCGCAGCCCGGCGGCGAACTGCCGCCAGTAGCCTCCGGTCTCCGGCTCGCTGCCGTCGTCGGACGGTCGCAGGCCACGCGGGACCAGCAGCGTCACCACGAGCGCCGACACGGCGAACGTCACCGCGTCCAGCGCCAGCACCGGCACCGCCCCGAACACGCCGACCAGCAGGCCGGCCAAGGGTGCGCCGATCATCCGGGCGCCGCGCGAGGTCGCGTCCTCCCACCCGGCCGCCCGCTCGATCGGCACCCCGGCCGCCGCCGCGGCCTCCGGCAGCAGCGCGGTGCGCGCGGTCTGCCCCGGCGTGTCCAGCAGGCCGCTGACGAAGACGAGGGCCAGCAGCGCCGGGAACGGCAGGCCGACGGTGGAGTGCAACAGGGGTACGGCGGCGATCGTCACGCCGGAGACCACGTCGGCGAGCACGCTGGACCGCCGGTAGCCGATCCGGTCGACGAGCACGCCGCCGAACGCGCCGCCGAGCACCACCGGCGCGGTGGCGAACGCGCCGGCCAGCCCGGTGGCCGCCGGCGAGCCGGTCTCGGCGAGCACGTAGAGCGGCAGCGCGATGAGCGTGAGCACGTTGCCGGTCAGCGAGACGGCGTGCCCGATCAGCAGTCCGGCCAACGGTCGGCGGTTGCGGTTCACTGCGGCCCCCGGTACGCCTGCCAGATCAGTGTGACCATCTCGGCGCCGGCCCGGCCGGGTGCGCCGCGTTCCTGCCAGCGCCGGCCCAGCGCGGACAGCTCGTCGCGCAGCTCGACCAGTTCCTCCGGCGTCAGGCGCAGCACGATGTCGCTGCTGGTGGTGCCGCGTACCCAGGCCGGGTCGAGGCTCGCCTCGGAGTCCAGGTACGCCTGGTAGCGGTCCACGTAGCGCTGCATGGCGGCCTGGCGCAGCAGGTTGCCGGCGAGCCGGCGCTCCGGGTCGTCGAGCAGTTCGAGCGGATCCCAGTCAGTGGTGGCGTGCGCGGCCCGCCACCACCGCTCGCGCCGGTCGCGGGCCAGGTCGGGGGCCTCGGCCACGAAGCCGTGCTCGGCCAGCTTGCCGACGTGGTAGCTGACCGAGCCCACCGCCTCGCCGGTGCGCTCGCTGAGCATGCCGACCGTCTGCGGGCCGCGCAGGCGCAGCTCGCCGAGCAGCCGCAGCCGGGTGGGGTGGGCCAGTGCCCGCATGGCTCGCGGGTCGCTCACGCGCCGGTTGCCGGTTCCGTCCGTCATGCCGTCAGGCTAAACCTACAAGAGATGATGTACAAGAACCCTTGTATTTATCGGACCGTCTCCGGCGTGTGGCGGTACAGGTCGCGCAGCAGGCACACCTCGCTCAGGTGGTGGATCACCTCCCGGTTTATGTGCAGCACGAGCGTGGCCATCGGGACGTCGGCGAACGGCCCCTCGGCCGGGCCGCAGGGGCGGGCCAGGGCCTCCTCGCCGAGCGCCTCGACCCCGGCCGTCCAGGCCGCGTACTCCTCGTCGAGCTGGGCCAGCGCGCCGGCCGCGGTCGGGGAGTAGGGGAACGAGCCGTAGTCGGTGGACGCGCGGCCGAAGTGCGACGCGTTGCGCATGGCCAGCACGCCGACGATGACGTGGGCGAGCCGCCAGGCGATGGTGGTGAACGGCGGCGGGTCCGGCTGCGGCACCGAGAAGTCGATCGCCGGAGTGCCGCCGTCGCCGCGCGGGCGCAGGCTCCAGCAGCCGGGGACCGGCTCCCAGAGGTATTCGGCGTCGGTGAGCCCGGCGAGGCGGTCGCGCAACTGGTAGGTCCAGTGCCAGGTGAGCTGCTCGCGGAGCAGTGGGTTCCAGGTCAGATCGGTCATGTGGGCCAGCGTGCCACCGGCCTGGGACAGAAACGGCGCGCTCAGCCCCGCCGCGTCGCCGTCCGGCCCTTGAGCCGGCGGCCCATCTCCCGCGCGATCTCCCGCCTGGCGTCCCGCTCGGCGAGCGCCTGGCGCTTGTCGTACGACCGGCGGCCCCGGGCCAGGCCCAGCTCCACCTTGGCCCAGCCGTCGGCGAAGTACATCGACAGCGGCACCAGCGTGATGCCGCCGTCGCGCAGCTTCTCCAGGATCCGGGCGATCTCCACCCGGTGCAGCAGCAGTTTGCGGGTGCGCCGGGGCGCGTGGTTGGTCCAGGTGCCGAAGCCGTACTCGGCGATGTGCAGGCCGTACAGCATGATCTCGCCGTCGCGCTCCTGGGCGAACGCGTCGACCAGCGACACCCGCCCCTCGCGCAGCGACTTCACCTCCGTGCCGGCCAGCACGATGCCCGCCTCGTACGTCTTGAGGATGTCGTAGTCGTGCCGCGCCTTCTTGTTCGAGGCGATCAGCTTGCGCCCGTTCTCCCTGGCCACGCCAGCAGGGTACCCGCCGGGGACGGTTGCGGGCCGGTCGCCGGTCGCGTCGCGGCCACCCAGCCGGTGGTGATGAGCAGCAGCGCGGCGCAGTAGGTGGTCATCACCAGCAGACCCCGCCCGGGCAGCTCCACGCCGGCCGCGCCCACGCCGATGAGCAGGTCGGAGACGAGGAACAACGCCCCGCCGGCGGCGACCCGCGCGGACACCCCGGTCGCGGCGGCGGCCATCAGGCACAGCGCCAGGCTGTAGCCGAGCACCGGCAGCCGCAGCGGCCCGAGCATGCCCCACAGCAGCGCGTTCGCGCCCGCCCAGGCGACCAGGTAGCCCGCCCAAGCCACGGCCCGCGCACGCCGGTGCCGGACGAAGGCGGTGATGAACGCGAGCTGGGTGACCAGGAAGAAGCCCATGCCGGCCAGGAACGCGGTGTCTCCGGGCAGGAGCAGCGCGACGTCGCCGGCGGTGGCGGCGACCAGGCCGACCGCCACCGCGTCGACCCGGCGCCGGTGCGCCCAGAGGTACGCCAGCAGCACCGGCGCGAGCAGCGGCTTGGCCAGCCACTGGAGCACGGTCGAGTCCAGCGCGACCCCGACGAGTTCGACGGCGGCGATCAGCCCGAACAGGGGCAGCAGCCAGGAGCGCCTCATCGGGCCGGCTGCCAGCCGGGACGGCCGAACAGGTAGCCCAGCCGGTGCCGCCAGCAGTCGGCCCGGCGTACGTCGGACCAGATCGCGGCGAACTCGTGGGTGGCCACCCGCAGCGGGTTGTAGGTGCCGATGTTCTTGGTGAGGCCGTAGCGCGCGGTGGCCCGCTCCGGCTCGAACGTGCCGAACAGCCGGTCCCAGATGATCAGGATGCCGCCGTAGTTGCGGTCCAGGTACTCGGTGTTCGAGCCGTGGTGCACCCGGTGATGCGACGGCGTGTTGAAGATCCACTCGATCGGCCGGGGCAGCACCTTGATCCGCTCGGTGTGCAGGAAGAACTGGTAGAGCAGGCTGACCGACTGCTGGAGGAAGATCATCCACGGCGGGATGCCGAGCAGCGCCAGCGCCAGCCAGAACGGCAGCGACGTCATCGGCGTCCAGCTCTGCCGCAACGCGGTGGAGAAGTTGTAGTAGACGCTGCTGTGGTGCACGACGTGGCTCGCCCAGAGCACGCGTACCTCGTGGTGCGAGCGGTGGAACCAGTAGTAGGCCAGGTCGTCGGCGAAGAACAGGATCACCCAGGTCCACCAGTCGCCGGGGGACAGGTGCACCGGCGCCACGGTCCACAGCGCCGCGAACAGGCCGACGGTGAGCAGCTTCCACGGGAAGCCGATGATCTGGCTGCCCAGCCCCATCGACAGGCTGGTGGTGGTGTCGCGCAGCTCGTAGCCGCGTTCGTCGTCGTCGGGCAGGAAGCGGTAGGAGACCGCCTCGACGACGATCAGGAGCAGGAACGCCGGGACGGCGTACAGCACGGCGGGGATCATGCGCGCGCTTCCCTTCCGGAGGTGGGGGTGGTGGGGGTGGTGACCGGCGCGGTGAGCAGCGCCCGGGCGTGCCGGGCCGCCGCCGCGCCCTGACCGGAGGCGACCGACGCGGCGAGACGACGGTGACCGGCCACGTCGAGCAGTTCGGCCGCGCGGGCGTCCGGGGGGACGTCGCCGACCGCGAACGTGCCGGCCACCAGGCTGTTGAACGCGAGCTGGTAGGCGGTGTTGCCGCTGCCGCGCACGACCAGCCGCCAGATGGCGATGTTGGCCTCGTTCATCAGGTCCAGGTCGGGGGCCAGGTCGCCGTACTCCTCAGCGGCCCGGACCAGGGCGGCGACGACCGCCGGGTCCGCGCGCTCGGCGCAGAGCCGGGCCGCATCGACCCCGACGCAGGCCCGCATCTCCAGCATGTCGCGCACCAGCGTCTCGACCGGGAGTACGTCACCGGAGCGGGCCAGCGACAGCGCCAGGTCCAGCCCGGCGTGGACCCGCCAGTCCAGCACCCGGGTCGCGCCGCCCTGGCTGACCCGGACCAGGCCGAGCTGTTGCAGGCGGCGCAGCGCCTCCCGGACCGCGTGCCGGTTGACGGCGAACGCGCCGGCCAGCTCCCGCTCGCCGGGCAGCGTCTCGTCCGGCGCGTAGCGACCGGACACGATCGCGTCGCGCAGCCGGCCGAAGACGTGGTCGGAGACCGACACGCGGGGCGCGGGATCGAAGGTCATGCGCAGCAGTGTGGCCCCGAACACATCAACCCGTCAACTGGTTGTACCAGTGAATTTCGGGGCGGCCGGTGCGTGCCGTTCCGGTCACCCCTCGTATCCTTTCCGCGGTAGGCCGCCAGAGGGAAGGGAGCCGGTGTGAGCGACGGGGTCGAGACGTTGGAGTTCCAGGCCGAGGCCCGTCAGCTGTTGCAGCTGATGGTGCACTCGATCTACTCGAACAAGGACGTCTTCCTGCGCGAACTGATCTCGAACGCGTCCGACGCGCTGGACAAGCTGCGGCTGGAGTCGCTCGTCGACAAGGAACTGTCGGCCGACACCTCCGACCTGCACATCGAGATCGAGGTCGACAAGGACGCCCGTACGCTCACCGTGCGGGACAACGGCATCGGCATGACCCGCGACGAGGTGGTCCGCCTGATCGGCACCATCGCCAAGTCCGGCACCGCCGAACTGCTGCGCAAGCTGCGCGAGTCCTCCGACGCCGCCGCCTCGCAGGAGCTGATCGGCCAGTTCGGAGTCGGTTTCTACGCCACGTTCATGGTCGCCGACAGGGTGACGCTGCTGACCCGCCGCGCCGGGCAGTCCGGCGGCACCCGCTGGGAGTCCACCGGCGAGGGCACGTACTCGATCGAGGAGGTCGGGGACGCCCCCCAGGGCACCTCGGTCACGCTGCACCTCAAGCCGGTCGACACCGAGGACAACCTGCACGACTACACCGCCGAGTGGACGATCCGCGAGATCGTCAAGCGCTACTCCGACTTCATCTCGTGGCCGATCCGGATGACTGTCGACAAGCCCGGCGAGGACGGCGCCACCACCCGCGAGGAGCAGACGCTCAACTCGATGAAGGCGCTCTGGGCGCGCTCGCGGGACGAGGTCGACGAGGCCGAGTACAAGGAGTTCTACCGGCACGTCGCGCACGACTGGGCCGACCCGCTGGAAACCGTCCACATGCGCGGCGAGGGCACGTTCGAGTACGAGGCACTGCTGTTCCTGCCCTCGCACGCCCCGCTCGACCTGTTCTCCCCGCAGGGCCGCCGCGGTGTGCAGCTCTACGTCAAGCGCGTGTTCATCATGGACGACTGCGACGCGCTGATGCCCAACTACCTGCGCTTCGTCAAGGGCGTGGTGGACGCGCACGACCTGTCGCTGAACATCTCCCGGGAGATCCTCCAGCAGGACCGGCAGATCCGCGCGGTGCGCCGCCGGCTGGTCAAGAAGGTGCTCGCCACGCTCAAGGACATGTCCGCCGAGTCGTACCGCACGTTCTGGACCGAGTTCGGCGCGGTGGTCAAGGAGGGTCTGCTGGAGGACCCGGACAACACCGAGACGCTGCTGGAGCTGGTCCGGGCCGCCAGCACCCACGACCCGGCCGAGCCCACCACGCTGCGCGCGTACGTGGAGCGGATGAAGGACGGCCAGACCGAGATCTACTACGCCACCGGCGAGAACCGGGCCACCATCGAGAACTCGCCGCACCTGGAGGCGTTCCGCGCCAAGGGCTACGAGGTGCTGATCCTCACCGACCCGGTGGACGAGGTGTGGGTCGAGCGCGTCGGCGCGTACGACGGGAAGACGCTGCGCTCGGTCGCCAAGGGGCAGGTCGACCTGGAGACCGAGGAGGAGAAGGAGAAGGCCGAGGCGGAGCGCCAGGAGTACGCCGACCTGCTCGCGTTCCTCGGCGGCGCGCTCGCCGACAGCGTCAAGGAGGTGCGTCTGTCCACCCGGCTGACCACGTCGCCGGCCTGCGTGGTGGGCGACGCGCACGACATGACGCCGACGCTGGAGAAGATGTACCGGGCAATGGGCCAGGAGGTGCCGCAGGTCAAGCGGATCCTGGAGCTGAACCCGGCCCACCCGCTGGTCACCGGGCTGCGTAAGGCACACGGGGAGGGCGGCGACACCGCCGCGCTGACCGAGACCGCCGAGCTGCTGTACGGCATGGCGTTGCTGGCCGAGGGCGGCGAGCTGGCCGACCCGGCCCGGTTCACCCGCATCCTCGCCGACCGCCTGGCCCGCGGCCTGTAGCCCCACCCCGACCCGGTTCGCCCGACCCGCCCCGGCGGGCCGGCGTGATCGACTCCATGACGCCGATGGTCGGGCGGTCGTCGGGCCAGTTGCGTGATCGACTCCAGCTCGCCGAGGTGGTGGTATCGGACGGGCTCTGACCCCGCCACTTCGCCGAACTGGTGTTGATCACGCTGGGGTGTCCCAGGGTGGGGGAAGATCGATCCCACCTGGAGGGATGCCCGGGGCGGTGAGGGCTTCCGCCCGCGTCGGCAGGGCTGCCCGGGTGCCAGGGGTGGGTCGGTGTGGATGGGGCGGAGCGCCGCGCGGGGGGGCACCGGCTGTTGATCGACTGTGCCCGGGCGGTAGTCGTGGCAGCCGCGTGATCGACACCACTGCGCCGAAGTGGCGGCATCCCACGGGCTCTGACCCGGCCACCTCGGCGAGCTGGTGTTGATCACGCTGGGGTGTCCCAGAGTGGGGGAGGCTGGTCCCAGATGGAGGGACCTCGGGCGGTAGTTGTGGCAGCGGAACCGTCTTGCCGAGGTGGCGCCGCCACCTCGGCGAAGACGGGTCGGCTCAGGGGAGTGCGGGGTAGAGCGCGGCCACGCCGCCGGACAGTCCGGCCTGGACCCGCCGGGCGACCTCGTCGGCGAGGATCTCGTAGCTGTCGGACTCGATGCCGTCCGCGGCGAGCCGGGCGACGTCGGCCGGGTCGGCCTTCGGGCCGGGGACGGCGGCGGCCATCTCGGTGTCCATGTAGCCCACGTGCAGGCCCGCGACGCGGACGCCCCGGCCGGCCAGCTCGACGCGCAGGGCGTTCGTCATCGACCACTCGGCGGCCTTCGCCGCGCCGTACGCGCCGACGCCGGGGAACGTGAACCAGGACAGCGCCGACAGCACGTTCAGGATCGTGCCGCCGCCGTTGGCCGCGATCCGGGGCGCGAACGCCCGTACCACCGACAGCGTGCCGAGGTAGTGCGTCTCCAGCTCCAGCCGGATCTGCGCGAGGTCGCCGTCGAGCAGGTCGGTGCCGGTGCTCACGCCGGCGTTGTTGACCAGCAGCGTCACGTCACCGGCCCGCTCGGCGGCGGCGGCCACCGACGCCGGGTCGGTGATGTCGAGGCGTACCGGGGTGACGCCGGGCAGGTCCACGGTGTCCGGGTTGCGGGCGCCGGCCCAGACGGTGGCGCCGCGCGCGACGAGTTCGGCGGCCAGGTGCCGGCCGAAGCCGCGGTTGGCGCCGGTGACCAGGGCGGTGCTTCCAGCGATCTTCATGGTCTCGCTCCGAGGTGTGGTGGCGAAGGGAGGTCAGGCGGACAGCAGGCCCGGACCGGGCAGGACGGCCAGCTCGCCGGGCGGTACGTCGTGCCCGGCGTCGCAGCGCAGCCGCGCGTGCACCGGCGCGCCGCACTCGTGGTGGGCAACCCGGACCGCCGGGCCGGCCTCGTCGGCGGCGTACGCGTCGCCCCACTGCCGCAGCGCGACGAGCACCGGGATCAGGTCGCTTCCCTTGGCAGTGAGCACGTACTCGTCGCGGGTGCGCTGCCCGGGCTCGCGGTAGGGACGCCGGTCGAGCAGC
Source organism: Micromonospora sp. WMMD1274 (assembly GCF_049179035.1). Classification (NCBI taxonomy): domain Bacteria; kingdom Bacillati; phylum Actinomycetota; class Actinomycetes; order Micromonosporales; family Micromonosporaceae; genus Micromonospora; species Micromonospora sp. WMMD1274. The sequence goes on along the minus strand of NZ_JBMHMG010000001.1, from coordinate 6,954,512 downwards.
CCGTCGGCGACGAGCTGCTTGAGGCGTGCGGCGGCCACCGGCTCGCTGACGCCGACCCGCCGGGCGAAGTCGTCGAAGCGGCGGGTGCCGAACGACGCTTCCCGCAGCAGGAGCAGCGTGGTGCGGTTGCCGACCACCTCGAGCGCCCGGGCGATCGAGCAGTTGGCGGTGGACCAGGAGTCACGCTGGGCGAGGAGGTCCGTCATGGCGTCGACGGTACCTCCTGACTTAGGGAACCAAAAGTCAGCTACCTCACAGCTGGCCGGGGAAGAAACCGTGCCGGGCCAGCGGCTCGACGATCTGGTGCTCCTCGTACGACAGGTGCGACAGCAACGTGTCGGTGAGCAGGTCCACCGCCTCCTGGAGTCCGGTGAAGTCGCCGGGCCGGCGGACCAGCTCCACGAGTGCCCGGTCCACGCTCTCCACCACGCCGTGGATCACCACGTGCTCCTCCTCCAGGCGGTCCAGCACGGCGGCCAGCCCGGCCTCGGATCGGCGCAGGTGCGGGAAGATCGAGGCGTCCTCCAGCCCGTGGTGCTGGGTGACCATCGTGCAGTAGGCCGCGCAGTACGCCCCGAGCGTCCAGTTGTTCTGCCGCATGGTCATCTCGTTCAGCGCGGCCCGCGCCCGGCCCGGCGTGACCGAGCCCTGCTTGACCTGTTCCAGCAGGTCGCGCACCTGGGCCAGCTCCTGCCGCAGGTGGTCGTGCACGTCCACCAGGTGCTGCCCGGCGGCCTGTCCCCGGGCCGGGTAGGTGTGCCCGGCCGGTGGCGGCGGGGCGGTCGGGCGGGTGGACTCGTCCCAGGGGCGGCGCGCGCTCAGGCGTACCCCCGGGTCGGGGGTGGGGGTGACACCCAGCGTGCTCGGGCCGCCGGCGGCGGCCTGCTCCTCGGCGGCCGCGCGGGTGCCGCCGACGGGCGTGGCGCGCTCGGCGGCGACCAGCTCCCGCACGGCGGGCGCGACCTCCTGGCCGAATATCTGGATCGCGCGCGGCTCGTCGCTGCCGAGGATGAACGTGGTGATGCCGTGCTCCAGCGTGAGCCCGGCCAGTTCCTCCACCCACTGGTCCGGCGGCCCGGCCAGGAAACCGGCCGACGAGCGGGCGAACGTGCCGGTCACGTTGAGCATGCGGCGGATCGCGGCCGGGTCGCGCCCGGCGGCCCGGGCGCCCTCGTCGACGAGCGCGTTCAGGGCGGGCAGCTCGTCGGGGCCCTTCGGCAGGTACGACAGCGACGGCAGCCAGCCGTCCGCGGCGCGGCCGACCAGGCGCAGCATGCGCGGCTTGTACGCGCCGACCCAGATGCCCACCGGGTGCGCCGGCGCCGGCCCGCGCTTGGCACCGACCACCCGGTAGTGCTCGCCGTCGACCCGGATCATGCCGCGCCGGTCGGTGTCCCAGACCTCGCGGATCACCCGGATCGCCTCGTCCAGGGCTTCGACGGCGGCGCCGGGGGACAGGCGCCGCCCGCCGGTCGCCTCGATCGCGTCCCAGAACGCGCCCGCGCCGAGCCCCAGCTCGACCCGGCCGCCGGTGAGCAGGTCCAGGCTGGCGATGCTGCGGGCCAGCACCACCGGCTGGCGCAGCGGCAGGTTGAGTACGTTGCCGGCCAGGCGGATGCGCTCGGTGGCGGCGCCCACGTAGGACATCAGCGTCCAGGTGTCCAGGAAGCCCGGCTGGTACGGGTGGTCCTGGAAGGTGACCAGGTCCAGCCCGACCTGCTCGCAGAGCCGGGCGAGCGCCACCACCTGGTCGGGCTGCCCGGCGGCGGGGGTGATGAAGCCGCCGAAGGTCAGCTCGTGTCCGTGATCGGTCATCCGTCCCGCCCTCCCGTGATCTTGCCTGGCCCTGCCACCGTAGCGCCGCCGCCGGTAGCCCGGCCGGGTGAAGAGCATCACAAGAAGTGGACGATCGTCGCAAAACGCTCCTAGCGTCGGTTTCGTTCGCAGACGCGGACACCGCGGGCCGGAAACGCCAAATCCCGCCGCCGTCCCCGGTAACCGAACCTCGCGCGGGAGCGGGGGAACCACACGTTCCACGGTGCATCGTCACCTCGGGGTGAAGCCGCCACCGGCGGCCGGGCTCCTCGGCCCGAACCCGACAGCTCACCTCGTCGGCGTGGAGGAATCCACATGGCAACTGAATACTCAGCCCGAAGCCGCCGTACCGCTCTCGGGGCGGTTCTGGCCGGCGCCGCCGTCGGCGCCGCGACCCTCTTCGGCCCGGCCGCCCCGGCCAGCGCGGGCGTCAACTGGGACGCGGTCGCGCGCTGCGAGTCAGGCGGCAACTGGAAGATCAACACCGGCAACGGCTACTACGGCGGGCTCCAGTTCTCCCGCGCCACCTGGAACGGCTACGGCGGCAAGAAGTACGCCGCCCGCGCCGACCTGGCCAGCCGCTCCGAGCAGATCGCCGTCGCCGAGAAGGTGCTGCGCGGTCAGGGCATCGGCGCGTGGCCGGTCTGCGGCAGGAAGGGCGGCTCGGCGAACGCCGGGTCGGCCGCGGCCGGCGAGCGGGCCACCACGAAGGCCACTCCGCGCAAGGCCGCCCCGGAGCGGCCGGCCCCGCGCAAGGCCGCCCCGGAGCGGCCCGCGACGAAGGCCGCGCCGCAGCCCGCGAGCGGTGCCGGGACGTACGTGGTCCGGCGCGGGGACACGCTGTCGGAGATCGCCGTGGCGCAGCGCGTCGACGGCGGCTGGCGTGCCCTGCACGAGCGCAACCGGGCGGTGGTCGGCGACGACCCGGGCCTGATCTTCCCCGGTCAGCGGCTGCGCCTGCGCTGACAGCGGTCCGGAGAACGCCCGGCCGGTCCGTCCGGCCGGGCGTTCACCCGTCCGCGACACGCCGCGTCGCCGGTGTCCGGCCTGCTCGCGGCGCCGGGGCGCGGCCCGCGACAGCCGGTGACCGCGATTCGTCGGAGCCGGTTGCTAGGGTCACGGTGCTCGGCTAAGACGTGAAGAAAGCGCGGAAATGACCAACGACCCGTTCTCGGCGGCCGCGAGCCTCGACGAGATGCTGACCCGCACGCAGCAGGCGCTCACCGCGATGCGCTCCCGGGCCTCGGCGCACGCCGACGGCGAGCCGGGCGACCTGCTCCGCGCCGAGGGCACGGCCGCCGGCGGGCGGGTTCGCGCGGTCGCCGTCCAGGGTGGCCGGCTGGATTCCGTGACGGTCGACCCGGAGCTGGCCGGCGAGCCCCTCGACGTCCTCTGCGGACACCTCGTCACCGCCGCCAACGCCGCGTTGTCCGAGCTGGACGCCCAGGTCAGCGCGTCGGCGCGGGCCGACGCCGACGCGCTCGCCGCCCGGCTCGGCACCATGGGCGACCAGGCCGAGCTGTTCGGCCGCGCGATGCACGAGGCGGCCGCGCGGATCCACCGCGACCGCGGCACCCCGTCCCGGGCCGGGCGCCCGGCCTGATTCGACGGCCGGCGTGGCGCCGCGACCCCGCGACCCCGCGACGCCCGGCACGGCGAGGCTCTGGCACGACGAGGCGGCCGGTCGCCGGGAGGACGACGACCGGCCGCGCTACGCCACGGTCAGCTCAGGGTGACCGCGGTGTCGTCGACGACGAAGGACGTCTGCAACGAGCTGTCCTCCACGCCGCTGAACGAGATGGTCGCCGTGGTGCCCGCGAGCGACGAGATGTCGAAGGACCGCTGCACGTAGCCGGTGGCCTTGTTCAGGTTGGAGTAGGTGGCCAGCGTGGTGCTGCCCGCCTTGACGGTGAGCTTGTCGTACGCGGTGCTGGTGGTCGACTCCGCGCTGTCGACGTGCAGCCAGAAGCTCAACGTCGCCCGGCATCCGGCCGGGATCGTCACCGACTGGCTGAGCGTGTCGGTGTGCGACGAGCCGTACCCGTCCAGCCACGCCTTGTACGAGCCGCCGTGTGCGGCCTGGCCGCTGTCGGTGGTGATGACGCCGGACGAGGCGCTCCAGCTCACGTTGCCCGACTCGAAGCCCGGGTTGGCGAGCTTGTTGCCGGAGCAGCCGCCCGACGGCGGAGTGGTCGTGGTGCTCGGCGTGGGCGTCGGGGTGCCGCCGGCACAGGTCGGCTCGCCCGACTGGGCCGGTACGCTGACCGCGGTCCACGCCGCCTTCACCGCGTTGAACTCCGTGCAGCCGCTCGGGTAGAGGTTCTTCGCCGCCTGCAACGTCCACACGCGGTACTTCAGGTAGGACGAGGACGACGTCTTCAGCAGCATCGCGTTGTACATGATCTTCATGGCCTTCTGGATGCCCAGGCCGGTCACGCTGCTGCCGTTGCAGGTGGAGCTGGAGGGCTGCCCGTTGGTCGGGCTGCTGCCGTTGGCCAGCAGGTAGAACCAGTGGTTGCCCGGGCCGGCCGCGGCGTGCACCTCGGTCGACGGGATGCTGCTGGAGTAGCAGTTCGGGTCGCCGAGCGCCGACGGGTTGTACATGTTGCGGATCGGGCCGGAGCCGACCAGGTTGATCTTCTCGCCGACCAGGAAGTCCGGCGCGTCGTAGCTGGACGGCTCGTTGGCGAACCACTCGGTGGCCGCGCCGAACGTATCAGCCACGAACTCCTGCGTGCCGCCGCCGGAGATGCCGCCGGGGGTGTTGTCGTCGATGCCGTGGCCGATCTCGTGCGCCACCACGTCCAGCGAGCTGATCCACTGACCGGCGGTGTTCTTGCCGATCTGCACCTGGCTGCCGTCGTAGTAGGCGTTCTGGTCGTTGAGGCCCACTCGGATCGGCCAGTAGCCGCCGTTGCCGTTGGCACCGTTGCGGCCCAGCCACTGGGCGAGCATCTTGTGCTCGGTCTGCGCGGAGAACAGCGCGTCCACGCAGCCGGTCTCCTTGTTGGTGGCGGTACCGTTGCCCCAGACGTCGTCGGAGCCGCTGAACGTGGTGTTGTTCGCCGCGTCCTGGCAGCTCAGGTTCGTGACCGTCGGGTCCTTCATGGTGTACGTCGAGCCCGACTGGGTCGTGTTGAGCGTCAGCGGGCTGGGCCCGTTCCAGGCGCCGGTGCCGGTGCCGCGCACCACGTGCTCCTGCTTGCGCAGGACCGCGCCGGTGCGGGCGTCGACGTCGACGGTGAGCCGGCTGGGGCCGTCCGCGCCGGTGCCGCGTACCGTGGTCTCCCAGGCCAGCGCCGGTGCGGCGCCGAGCGTGTAGACCACGAGCGTGGTGCCCTCGACCGCGTTCACGGTCGTGAGCTGGGCGCGCGCCGTCTTCGCGGCGGCGTCCCGGGTCAGCGCGGGCGTGGTGGCAAGGGCGCCGATGGGCCGCTGCTGCGCGACCGAGGCGTACTTCAGGTTGCCGGCCGCGTCCGTGGCGAGCACGAAGTCGCCGCCGACCACCGGCAGGCCCTTGTAGGTGCGCTCGTAGGGCACGTACTGGGTGCCCTCGGAGGAGATGACCGGCTTCTGGACGAACGCGTCGTCGGAGCCGGCCTGCAGGTAGGCGGGACGGTTCGCGACCAGGGCACGGGCCGAGTCGGCGGCGGTCGCGCGGGCCTGGGCCGGGTCCGGGGCGGCGGGCCCGGGTGGCGCGGCCTGCACGGCCGCGGCGGTGCCGGCAGCGAGGATGCCGGCCGCGGCCGCGCCGGTGAGCGCGGCGAAGCGAGGTGAGAGTTTCACGGGGGTTTGCTCCTGTTCTACAGGCGCGCCGCACGGAGCCCGGTGGGGACGGGCGGCGCGGTGGTGCGAGGCAGGGTGACGGCCGGTCACCGGAGCTGCCGGCGTGGCTCCGGGTCGACAGATCGACCGTCGTGAGTCGCCGGGGGTCGGCGGCTCGCTGGTGCACAATCACACGCCGCCCGAGCCCGGAGCAATGGGTGACCTGGGCAACGGCTGACAGTCGGGCGTGTCGCCGCGCGCGTCGATTCAGGCAACCATGATCTTCAATAGGCCCTGATCAGGGCGAACATCGCCGACTGTGGATGGGCGGGCTTGCAAATTGCGGACGTTGCCGCTGTGTGCGAATGGCGCGCATAGACGCGAGGCCGCCGTGCGCGCGGCCGGGCGGCGGCTCGGCCGCCGCCCGGCCGGGTCAGCGCGGGCCGCGGGTACGCGTCGGCGACACGGTGGGCAGCGGTGGAAGCGACGGCGTCAGCGTCGGCCGCGACGTCGGCCGACCGGTCGGGCCCGGGCTCGGGCTCGACGAGGAAGGGCTCGGGCTCGGCGACTCCGAGGGCGTCGGCACGGCGGTGGTCGGCGGCGGTGGCACCGACCGGGTCGGCTCCGGGGTCTCGCCGGGGAACGTCGGCTCACCGAAGCGGTACTTGCCCGGGTCGAGCTTCATGGCCGCGGTGGCCCGGTTCATGAACTGCCGCCAGATCGGCGCGGCGCCGGTCGAGCCGTACACCTCGTAGCTGCCGCCCTTCGTCCGCAGCGGCTTGCCGTCGGTGGTGCCCAGCCAGACGGCCGAGGCGAGCGCGCCGGTCCAGCCGACCATCCAGGTGTGCACGTTCTGCGTGGTGCTCTGCCCCGCCTGCCACGTGCCGGTCTTGCCGGCGGAGTCCCAGCCGTTGCCCAGCTCGGCGGCCCGCACCCGGCGCAGCGTCCAGTCGAGCTGGTCGATCGCCTCCCGGTCCAGGCCCAGGTCCGTCGTCCGCAGCTGCTCGGTCCACACCTCCTCGTCGTCCTTGGTCACCGACCGGACGAAGTGCGCGTCGGCGCGCTTGCCGCCGGCCGCGAACGTCGCCATCCCGTTCGCGTGGTCCTGCACGGTGATCCCGTACTGCCCGATCCCGACCTCGGTGGAGAACCGCTTCGCCACCTCGTCGGCGGGATCACTGCGCAGGTCGACGCGCTGCGGCCGGGGATTGCCGCGGACCGTCTCCCACATCGACTCCACGCCCGCCTGCCGGGCCATCTCGATCACCTTGTCGGTGCCGAGCTTCTCGGTCAGCTCGAAGTAGGTCACGTTCAGCGAGGCGACTGTGGCCTCCCAGAGCGCGCAGTCCGGCTGGCAGGGCGCGCGCTCGGCGTTGCGGATCGGCCCGGCCGCGCTCCCCCTGGTGCGCCCCGAGGCGGGGAACTCCTTGGTGTCCGGCGAGTCGAATCGCTGCTTCACCGAGATCCCGTCGCGCACGGCCGCCGCCAGGTCGTACACCTTGAACGACGACCCCGGCGGATGCTGGCCGAACCCGCGGGTCTCGCCGTTCTCGTCGTAGTACCAGCCGGCGTAGTCCGCGCCCGAGCCCTTGTCGCCGCCGTAGTAGCCGAGCACCCGGCCGGTGCCCGGCTCCACCGCCACCAGCGCCGCCTGCCAGTTGCGCGGCTGGCCGCGTACCGCCTGCGGCGCGGTGTCGCGGCGGATGTCCGCCGCCGCCTCGGCCGCGTCCTGCACGCGTTTGTCGATGGTGGTGACGATCCGGTAGCCGCCGTCGCGGATCACCTCGTCGGGCTTGCCGCGGAACGGGTCGGTCTCGCGCAGCTCGGCGAGCACGTGGTTGACCACCAGGCCGGTCGGCCGGTCCAGGTCGGACCGGCCCGCGTCCTTGTCGATCGGCCGGACCGTGTCCGGGTACGCGAGATCCGCCGCCTGCTGCGGCGTCAGGTAGCCGAGCTTGACCATGCCGTCGCGGATGTAGTTCCACCTGTCGATCGAGTTCTGCCGGGCCAGCGCGTTGCGGCGCGGGTCGTAGCCGGGCGAGCCCTCGGGGTCGGCCGGGTCCGCCTCCGGCTGCTTCACCATCGCGCAGAGCACCATCGCCTCGGCCGGCGTGAGCTGCCGCGCGGCGGGTGCGTCCCGACGCACCGTCTTGCCGAAGTACGTCTGCGCGGCCGCCTCGATGCCGTACGCGCCCCGCCCGAACGGCACGGTGTTCAGATAGAAGCCGAGGATCTCCTCCTTGGAGTACGCGTCGTCGAGCTTCCACGCGATCACCGCCTCGCGCAGCTTGCGGGAGTAGGTGACCCCGCGCAGGTCGGCGGCGATGCGCGCGTACTGCTGGGTGAGGGTGGACGCGCCCTGCCGCTGCCCGCCGCTCACGTTGGCCCAGGCCGCCCGCAGCACACCCTTGAAGTCGATGCCCTGGTTCGTCCAGAACGTACGGTCCTCGGCCGCCACGATCGCCTGCTTCGCCGAGTCGTTCATCTGGTCGTACGGCACGATGGTGCGGTTCTGCGCGCCCAGCTTCGCCATCGGCGTGCGCCCGTCGGCGTAGTAGACGGTGGTGGACTCGGGCAGCTTCAGGTCGCTGGGCGTCGGCACGCTGTCGAAGTAGTAGCCGCCGGCCACCAGCCCGCAGCCGGCCAGCAGCGTGCAGACCGCGAGGACGACCAGCAGACGCCGCCGCTTGCGCCTGGGGCGCACCTGAGCCGCGCCGCCCGGTTCCGGGGTGGATCCGCTGTTCCGCACGCGTTACCTCCGACTGCTCGGCTGAGTCGTGCCCGGCTCGCAGGCTAACCGAGCTGCGCCGACCGCACCGGCCGACGAACCCGGACGGTGTGGCGCCGGTCCGGGCCGGAGCGGCGATCGTCCGCCCCGGCCCGGCGCTCAGCCGGTCAGCGCGCCGCCCACCCGGCGGCCCGGTCGTCGCGTTCCCGGCGGGCGGCTCGGCGGGAACGCCACCTGTCGCTGCCGCCCGCGTGGAACGGCGCCGACCGCCACAGCGACCGCACCGGCGTGCCGTCCGGGGCGGCGAACGTCTCCCGTTCGGCGTAGCCGAGCCGCCGCAGCAGCTCCTCCTCCTGCGCACCGGCGCACGGGTGCGCGTACGTGGGCAGGCTCAACGTGTCCATCCGGCGCTGCGCCGCGGACAACGCCTGCGTCGCGCCACCCCGGGGCGCGGCCAGCAGCGCCAGATTGTTGTGCGGCTCGGCCGGTCGGCGTGCCGCCAGCTCGGCACCGAGGCGGCGGAACCGGTCCCCGTCCGGTCCGGCGGCGCCGGCGAGACGGTCGGCGTACCGGTGGGGGGAGGGGATCGGGCGGTAGCGGTGGAACCAGACGGTGGCGGCGCTGCCGTCGGGCAGCAGGAACGCGTCGCCGAACAGCAACGCGTGTTCGGTCCAGATCCGCGCCACGGCGGCGAGGACCGGCAGGCGGCGGGACGTGTCAGGGACGAGCCAGGCGGCCAGCGCGGTGGGCGCGAGGGCCTCGGCGACGAGATCGGCGATCCGGCCGATGTCGCACCACCGGGCGCGGACGACGGGCAGGGCTGTGCTCATGAACGGACTCCTGTATTCCAGGCGTGATCGGGTCGGTTGCGGGCGCCGGACGACAGTCGGCGGCGCCGCCGCGGCATGCGGCAGTCGGGCGGGACGCCCGTGCTCCGGATCGGAGATGGTGCCTGCGGAGTCCGCTCAGGCGGGTCTGGTGCCGGGGCGCGACGTGCGGGACGGCGGCAGCGGGTCGGCCGCCGGCCGCGCGTACCGGTGGGTCAGCGCCGGCAGCCGCAAGCGGTTCGCGTCCGCGTCGGCCGGCTCGCTGTGCACGGCGCCGCCGCCGTGGGTGACGCCGTCGAGCGGCAGCGGCAGTGCGGGCGTGGTGGTGACGTGCGCCGCCGGGCCGACGGCCGCCGGTGCCCGGCTGCGTACGGCGTCGACCCACCGGGTGCCGACGACGGTGAGGGTGCGCGCCGCCGGTGCGGCGAGGACCGGCCCGGCGGCGCGGGGCGGCGCGTCGTGCGCACGCCCGGGGGCCGGTGCCGGCGTCGCGGCCGGGTCGGCCGGAACGACCGGGACGCTCGGATCGGACGGCCCGGGCACGGGCTCGCCGGGCGCCGGCGATCCGGGGTCCGGCGTGGCCGGCGGGTCGAGCAGATCGGTCACCGGGCTGAGCGGGTCGAGCACCGGTTCCAGCGGGTCGAGCACCGGTGCCAGGCCCCGCCAGACCGGGCCGAGGATCGGGCGCAACGGTTCCACGACCGGGGACAGCAGGTCCGCCACCGGGTCGAGCACGCCCACCGTCACCGGGTCGGTGACCGGGCGCAGACCGTCGGCGACGGGCGCGAGCAGGTGGTCGCGCAGCGGGTCGGTGACCGGACGCAGGCCGTCGGTGACGGGCGTGAGCACGTGGTCCCGGACCGGCGTCACCACCGCCTCGACCACTTGGCCGGTGACCGGTGCCGTGACGGCCGGGCGACGCGGCACCGGCTCGGGAGGCGCGGCCGGGGCCGTGTCCGGCATCGCCGGTTCGGCCTTGTCCGGCGCTGCCGGTTCGGCCGGGCCCCGCGTCGGCGAGGTGGCAGCCCGCGTCGGCGAGGTCGCGGCGGGCGGCGCGGCGGAGTCGGGAGCAGGTGCGGGTGCGGCCGGTGCGGCCGGCTCCGCCGCTGCGTCGCCGGACCCGGACGGGGAGGCGCCGCCGTCGTCGGTTCCGGACACGGGCAGGCCGAGCACCGTCCCGAGCGTGTGCGTGAGCACCCCGACGGTGGCGGTGAGCGGACCGGACGGCTCCCGGTCGGCGGCGTGGGCGGCCGAGCCGGATGCGGCCTCGTGGGCGCCCCAGACGACGGCCACGGCGCCGAGCAGCAGGCCGAGGCGCAGCGTGCCGCGCGCCATCCACCCGGTCCGTACCGACATCCCGCACCCTTCGGAACCCGCGCCCGGCGGCACGGATCGACGACCCGCACTGTACCGAACGTGGCGGGCCGGGCACAGTACGCCGTTGATCCGAATCGGGCGCGTCGCGCCGGGCGCAGGCGTGGGATCCGCGCTGTCCGGGTACCAGCCGGGCCATGGACACGCGCACTGCCGAACGCCCGGACACCGCCCCCGCTTCCGCCGCGCCCCCGGCCGGCGTGGTCGCTGTCGTCGCCCACCGGAAGAAGACGTTCGGGGGTGGGCTCGACGAACTGCGTTCCCGGCTCGTGGCCGCCGGGGTCGGGCGGCTGCTCTGGTACGAGGTGCCGAAGAGCCGCAAGGCACCCAAGCGGGTGCGTGCGGCGCTGGACTCCGGCGCCGAGCTGGTGCTGGTGTGGGGCGGCGACGGCATGGTGCAGCGGTGCGCCGACGCGCTGGCGGGCAGCGGCGTGCCGATGGGCATCCTGCCCGCCGGCACCGCCAACCTGTTCGCGGTCAACCTCGGCATCCCGGTCGACCTGCCCGAGGCGGTACGGATCGCGCTGCACGGCCGCCGGCGCGAGCTGGACCTGGGCCGGATCAATGGCGAGCACTTCGCGGTGATGGCGGGCGCGGGGTTCGACGGCGACCTGATCCGCGACGCCGACCGGCAGCTCAAGGGCCGGTTCGGCCGGATCGCGTACGTCTGGACCGGGCTGCGGCACGTGCGCGGGGAGTGCGTACGGACCCGGATCCGGGTCGACGGCGCCGACTGGTTCGACGACGAGGCGAGCTGTGTGCTGTTCGGCAACGTCGGCACCATCACCGGCGGCATCCCGGCCTTCGACGACGCCCGCCCCGACGACGGGGCCCTCGAAGTCGGCGTGTCCACCGCCAGCGGCGCCGTGGACTGGGCGCGCACGCTGGGCCGGATGGCCGCCGGGCGCTCCGACGAGTCGCCGTTCGTCCGGATCACCCGCGGGCGCAAGATCAAGGTGAGGTTCGACGCGCCGAAGACGTACGAGCTGGACGGCGGCGCCCGGGGCAAGGCGAAGCGGCTCAAGGTCAAGGTGGTCCCGGGGGCGCTGACCGTGTGCTGTCCCGACCCGGCGGACTGACCGCGACCGGGCCGGGGCAGGATGCCGGAATGCGTGACGACATCCGCGACTACCTGGCCGAAGTGGTCCGCCGTTCCCGGGACGTGCTCGGTGACGACCTCGTCGGCGCGTACGCGGCCGGCTCGGTCGGGCTGGGCGCGTACCAGCCGGGCCGCAGCGACGTGGACGTGGCGCTGGTGGCCGCCGGGCCGATGCCGGAGCCGGACAAGCGCCTGCTCGTGGACCGGCTGCGGCACGGGTCGCTGCCCTGCCCGGCACGCGGCCTGGAACTCGTCGTCTACCGCCGCGACGTGGCCGCCTCCGGCACCCCGGAGCCGGGCTTCGAGGTCGAGCTGAACACCGGCGCCACGATGCCGTTCCGGGCCACCTACGACCCGGCCGACCGGCCCGCCGCCGACGGGCGGTTCTGGTACGCGCTGGACCGCAGCATCCTGCGCCAGTCCGGCCTGGCCCTGCTCGGCCCGCCCGCCGCCGAGGTGTTCGCCGACCCGTCACCCGAGGCGCTGCGGGCGCTGCTGGCCGACGCGCTGCGCTGGTGGCTGGCGCTGCCCACGCCGCCCGGCGACGAACCGGCCCCCGGCGCGGAGGACGCGGTGCTCGGGGCCTGCCGGACGCTGGTGCGCTACCGCGACGGTGTCTGGCTGGGCAAGGTCGACGCCGGGCTGCGGGTCGCCGCCGACGACCCGGACGCCGCGCTGATCCGGGCCTCGATCGAGGCCCGCCGGGGCGGTACGCCGCCGTCCGGTCCGGCCGCCCGCGCGTTCCAGCGGCGGGTGCTGGACCGGATCACCGCGGACTGAGCCCTGCCGTGCGTGACTACTGTGGGCCGGGGGAGGTGCGGTGATCATGACTGAGCTGAGCGCGTCCGCGCGGGCCGGGCTGGAGTCGGTGGTGCCCGGCGGCGTGGCGACCCGGGCCGCGGACCGGCTGCGGATGGCCCACGACGCCTCGCACTACCTGCTGCATCCCGGCGCGGTGGTCACACCGTCCGACGCCGGTCAGGTCGCCGCGCTGCTGGCGTACGGCCGCCGCACCGGCACCGCGCTGACGTTCCGCTCCGGCGGCACCAGCCTCAGCGGCCAGGCGGTCACCGACCGGCTGCTGGTCGACGTGCGGCGGCACTTCCGCGATCTGACGGTGCTCGACGACGGGCGGCGGGTACGGGTGCAGCCGGGGGTGGTGCTGCGGCAGGTGAACGCGCGGCTCGCGCCGTACGGCCGCAAGCTCGGCCCCGACCCGGCCAGCGAGTCCGCGTGCACGGTCGGCGGTGTGGTCGCCAACAACTCCAGCGGCATGACGTGCGGAACCGAGTTCAACACCTACCGGACACTGGAGTCGCTGGTCCTCGCGCTGCCCAGCGGCACCGTGCTGGACACCGGCGCCCCGGACGCCGACGCCCGCCTGCGCGCCGCCGAACCGGAGCTGCACGCCGGGCTGCTGCGGCTGCGCGACCGGGTACGCGGCAACCCCGAGTCGGTGCGCCGCATCCGCGCCCAGTACGCCATGAAGAACACCATGGGCTACGGCGTGAACGCGTTCCTCGACCACGACGACCCGGCCGACCTGCTCACCCGGCTCGTGGTGGGCAGCGAGGGCACGCTCGCGTTCGTCGCCTCGGCGACGTTCCGCACCGTACCCGTGCACCGGCACGCCGCGACCGGCCTGCTGGTCTTCGAGTCCCTGGGCGCGGCGATGGCCGCCATGCCGGCGCTGGTGGCCGCCGGGCCGGCGGCGGTCGAGTTGCTCGACGCCGCCGCCCTGCGGGTGGCCCAGCGTGACCCGAAGGCGGACGCCGCGCTGCGCGGCCTCGCCGTGCGCGGGCACGCCGCGCTGCTCGCCGAGTGGCAGGAGTCCGACCCGGAGGCGCTCGCCGACCGGGTCGCCGCCGCCGAGCCGGTGCTGGCCGGCCTGCCGCTGAGCGCACCGGCCCGGCTCAGCGGCGAACCGGCCGCCCGCGCCGCGCTGTGGCACATCCGCAAGGGCCTGTACGCGGCGGTCGCGGGTGCCCGCCCGTCCGGCACCACCGCGCTGCTGGAGGACATCGCCGTGCCGGTCGAGGCGCTGGCCGGCACGTGCGCGGCGCTCGCCGACCTGTTCGACCGGCACCGGTACGCCGACAGCGTCATCTTCGGCCACGCCAAGGACGGCAACCTGCACTTCATGCTCAACGAGCGGTTCGACGGCGGTGCGGCCCCGGCGCGCTACGCCGACTTCACCGAGGAGATGGTCGACCTGGTGCTCGGCCACGGCGGCACGCTCAAGGCCGAGCACGGCACCGGCCGGGTGATGGCCCCGTACGTGCGACGCCAGTTCGGCGACGAGCTGTACGAGGTGATGCGCGAGCTGAAGACGCTCTGCGACCCCGGCGGCGTGCTCAACCCGGGTGTGCTGCTCAGCGACGACCCGGAGATCCACATGCGGCACCTCAAGACCGTGCCGACGGTGGAGGAGGAGGTGGACCGCTGCGTCGAGTGCGGCTACTGCGAGCCGGTCTGCCCCAGCCGCGACCTCACCACCACGCCCCGGCAGCGCATCGTGCTGCGCCGGGAGATCGCCGCCGCCCAGGCCGCCGGCGACACCGCGCTGGTCCGGGAGCTGACCGACGACTACGACTACGACGCGGTGCAGACCTGCGCGGTCGACGGCATGTGCGCCACCGCCTGCCCGGTGCTGATCAACACCGGTGACCTGGTCAAGCGGCTGCGCGCGCAGGAGCACGGCCGGGCGGCCGGGTCCGCCTGGCGCGGCGCGGCCCGCCGCTGGGGCGCCACCGCCCGGGGCATGGCGCGTGGGCTCGACCTGGCCGGGGCGCTGCCGCCCGCGCTGCCCGAGGCCGCCACCCGGGCCGCCCGCGCGGTGCTCGGCGCCGACCGGGTACCGCGGTGGCAGCGGGACCTGCCGCGCGGCGGCACCCCACGCCGCCCGCACCCGGCCGACGACCCGGACGCGGTGTTCGTGCCGTCCTGCCTGGGCACGCTGTTCGCCCCGGCGCAGGGCGGGACCGGCGTCGCCGCCGCGCTGCTCACGCTCGCCGAGCGGGCCGGCGTACGCCTGCTCGTGCCGGACGGCGTCGGTGACCTGTGCTGCGGCACGCCCTGGTCCTCCAAGGGCCTCGTCGACGGCTACCGGGCGGTGCGCGACCGCGTGCCCCCGGTGCTGCGCGCCGCGAGCCGCGACGGCGCACTGCCCGTGGTCAGCGACGCCGCGTCCTGCACCGAGGGCTTCGAGCGGCTGGTCGACGGCGCCGGGGACGTGCGGGTCGTCGACGCGGTCGCGTACACCGCCGGCACGCTGCTGCCCCGGCTCACGGTGCGCCGCCGGATCGGCTCGCTCGCGCTGCACCCGACCTGCTCGTCGGTCCGGCTCGGCCTGGACGACGCGCTGCTCACAGTGGCCCGCGCGGTCGCCGACGAGGTGGCGGTCCCGGAGGGCTGGCAGTGCTGCGGCTTCGCCGGTGACCGGGGACTGCTGCACCCGGAGCTGACCGCGTCGGCCACCCGGGCCGAGGCCGCCGCCGTCGCGACGCGCCCCTTCGACGGGTACGCCTCGGTGAACCGGACCTGCGAGATCGGGCTGGCGCGGGCCACCGGGCAGCCGTACCGGCACCTGCTGGAGCTGCTGGCCGAGGTGACCGCGTGATGCGCAGCTGGCGATTCGCGGCGCTGATGCTGGTCGTCGGCGTGGCGGTGGCCGCCGGCCAGGACACGCCGGTGTCGGCGACGGTGGCGTTCCTGGCGTTCGTCGCGCTGGCGGCGGTCTTCTCGCCGCTGGCGTTCCCCCGGTCGCTGACCGCGGCGCAGGCGCGTCGGCGCAGCGCGGACGACGGCCGGCCGGTCATCTACTGGCGGCCCGGCTGCACGTACTGCCTGCGGCTGCGCCTTCGGTTGGGCGGGCGGGCCCGGCGGGCGTACTGGGTGGACATCTGGCGCGACCCGGAGGCCGCCGCCGCCGTCCGGGCGGTGACCGGCGGCGACGAGACGGTTCCCACTGTGGTGCTGCCGGACGGGGCGGTGGTCAATCCCGACCCGGCGTGGTTGCGGGCCCGGCTCGGAGCCTGACCGGCGAACCCCGGGCTCCGGGCCGGACCGGGCGAATCCCGGCACGGGACGGCCCGGCGGGCATACCGTGCCAGAGGGGCGTCGCGGACGGCGCCCGCGGAGGGGGAACGATGTCGGCCGGGATGCTGTCGGGGCGGGTCGCTGTGGTCACCGGCGCGGCGCGGGGGATCGGCCGGGCCGCGGCGGTGGCGCTGGCCGAGGCCGGCGCGGACGTGGCCGGGATGGACGTCGCCGGGCCGGTCAGCCCGATCCTGGACCTTCCGCCCGCCACGCCGGAGGACCTGGCCGAGACCGGACGCCGGGTGACGGCGGCGGGCGCCCGCTGGTCGGCGCACGTGGCCGACCAGCGCGACATCGGCGCGGTACGCGCGGTCGCCGAGGCGGTGCAACGGGAGCACGGCGGCGTGGACGTGCTGTTCGCCAACGCCGGCATCCAGGCGTTCGCGCCGCTGCTGGAGATGACCGACCAGCACTGGCACGACCAGATCGACGTGAACCTCACCGGCGCCGCCAACGTGCTGCGGGTCTTCGCGCCGCTGCTGGTACGCCGCGGCGGCGGCCGGATCGTCGTGACGTCGTCCACCCAGGGGCAGCACGGCACCACGAACGGGTCCGCGTACTCGGCGTCCAAGTGGGGACTGATCGGGCTGGTCAAGTCCGCCGCGCTGGAACTCGGGCCGCACGGCGTGACGGTGAACGCGGTGATCCCGGGCCTGGTCGACACCGCGCTGACCCGGCACCGGGACCGCTACGTGCAGGCGCTCGTCGAGGCGGGGAAGCCGGCCTCCGGTGACCTCGCCGAGGTGGAGGACGCCGCGATTGCGGCGCTGCGGTCGAAGACGCCGCTGGGCGTGCCGTGGGTGGAACCGGAGGACGTCGCGCCGCTCGTGGTGTTCCTCGCCTCGGACGCGGCCCGGATGGTCAGCGGCACGTCGTTCGCCGCGACGGCCGGCGACAGCGCGCACGTGACCGCCTGACCGCGCGGGGCTGCCGGTGAGGGCGGTCGTGGTTAGGCTCGGGCGATGCATCGATCGAGGTTGTACGCCCTGATCATCGACGCGCCGCGGGACGAGGCGGGGGAGGCGGCCGCGTTCTGGTCCGCCGCGCTCGGCTCGGAGCTGCGCACCGAACCAGCCGAACCGGAGTTCACCGGCCTGGCCGACGTGGTGCCCGGGCTGGTCACAGCCGTGCAGTCGGTCGGCGACGCGCCCCGCTACCACCTCGACATCGAGACCGACGACGTGGCCGCCGAGGTCGAGCGGCTGTGCGGACTCGGCGCCGCACCGGTCTCCCGCTGGCTCGACTGCCACGTGCTGCGCGCGCCGGGCGGGCACCTGCTCTGCGTCATCCCGGTGGCGAGCGACAGCGCGCTGTTCGAGTCCACCGCCACCCGCTGGCCGTGACCCGGTCGCGAACCGGCGCCCCGGCCACTGGGGCCGGGGCGCCGGAACCGCGGGTCAGGAACCGTACGGCAGGGTGACAGTCGAGCCGTTGCCGACGCCGAGGATCGTGGGCGCGCCGCCGATGGCGTTCCACACCTCGACGCGTACCGTGCCGCCGGCCAGGTTGCCCAGCGTGCCGGTGGACGAGAGCAGACCCTGGGTCTGCCGGTAGCGCTCCGCACCCGGGACCGGATCGGTGGCGAAGTACCGGTACGTCTCCACCCGCTCGACGCTGCCGTTGCCGGTCAGGTCGTAGGAGACGCGGATCTGGACGCCGTTGCCGACCGCGGTGCCCGCGTCGACGGCCAGGTCGAAGGCGGTCGCCCCGCCGGTGTACGTGCCGGTCAGCCCGGTGGCGGTGAACACCTGCGGGTTGGTCGGCGTGCCGTCGTGGTTGCCGTTCGCCGCCGCCACGTTCACCGTGCCGGCGGTGCCGGCGGTGCCGTCCAGCCCGCCGCCCGAGCGCAGGTACCGGACCGGCTTCAGCGGGCTGCCCGTACCCGTCGGGCTGGGGCTCGCGGAGGTCGGCGTCGGGCTCGCGGTGGTCGGGGTGGGGCTGGGCCCCGACGTCGACGGGCTGCCGGTCGGCACGGTTCCGCCGCCGGTGGCGTTGCCGCCGCTCCACGTGTACGCCCCGGACGTGGCCGTCTTCCCGGCCGGCACGACGAGGGTGGTGCCGTTGGAGAACGTGACAGTCAGCGACCGGGCGCTGATGTTCGACGCCACGTAGGTGCGGGCGCCGTTCTTGACGAACACCTTCGCCAGCGGGTGGTTCGCGGTGACGGAGGTATCCACCGTGCCGAGCGCGGCCAGGTTGCGGATCCAGTGGAACGTGTGCGCCTTGCTCTCACCCTCCTCGCTGGTGAACCCGCTGTTGGCGCGGAAGTTGCGCAGCGCCTGCTCACCGTCGCCGAGGGCCAGGAACTCCCAGATGATGTCCTGCCACACCGTGGGCGGGCCGCCCTTGTTGGTGACCAGCTCGGCGTAGTTGGCCTTGACGTACTCCGGGAAGTCGCCCAGGTAGAGGTGACCGCCGGTGATCGGCAGCATGTTGATGCCCTGGATCATCTCCGGCGCCGCGGAGAACCAGGTCGAGTACGACCCGCCGTCGCCCCACACCATGCCGACGGTCTTGTGCCCGAACGCGGCCGGGAAGTTCTGGTCGTACACGTCGAACCAGTACTCGGAGATGGCCGCGGACTGGGTGGTCCACAGGTAGACCCCGGCGTCGCGGACGGCGGTGTCGCCGGTGGCCTGGCCCCACTGGATCAGCGCGTTGGCGAAGTTCATCCCCTCCGAGGAGGACTCCTGGTTGTTGCCGGCGAAGAACGGCGCCAGGCCGGAGGCCCAGTCGTGGCCGGCGTAGATGTCGAAGTCCCGCAGGTAGGGGAAGCGGCTGTCGGCGCGGTCGTAGTTGTTGGCGTCGCGGATGAGCAGGTCGACCATGCCGCCGTAGCGGCTGTCGTCGGCCCAGCCCGGGTCGAACTTGGCCAGCGTGGCGGCGGCGGCGATGAAGTAGCCGTAGTGGAAGTGGTGGTCGTTGAGATCTTCGTCGGAGCCGTACGACGCGGGGTAGCCGATCAGCGTGCCCCAGTTGCGGTCGTAGTAGAACAGCTGGCCGCTCTCGCCGGAGCCGGCGGTGAGCCAGTTGGTCAGCCGGTTCCGCATGGCGGTCAGCGCCGCGTCGCGGACCGAGGTCTGCCCGAGCTGGTCGGCGATCTCGGCGATGCGGGCGGCCCGGCCGAGTCCCTTGCCGGCCCAGTAGGTGTCCGGGCCGCTGACGCCCTCGGGGTTGCCCTGCTCGGCGTTCAGGTATCCGGTGACGGTGGACAGGTCCGCGCCGCTGGAGTCGCCGACGGCGGGCACCTCGGGCAGGACGCCGGTGAAGCGCATCGTGGTGGTGAACGACGGCACGCCGGTGAGCACCCGCATGGCGCCGCGCGCCGAGACGTACGTCTGCCCGATCGGGGTGGCGCCGGTGAGGCTGCGCCACTGGTGCGGGTAGAGCGCCACCACGGTCTTCGTCTCGCTGCCCTCGCGGGGCGTGGTGGTGAACGCGTACGTGGTGCGTACCGTGCCGGCGGACTGGTCGTACGAGTAGCTCATCCGGGTGCCGGTGACGTGGGCGTGGGCGTACCGGGCGTAGGTGTCGGCTAGGGCGGCCCGGTCGCCGCCGCCGGGCAGCACCGCGACCGAGAAGTACCCCTTGCCGGCCAGCGTCGAGCTGATGCCGGTGCCGCTGACGGTCCAGGTGGCGCCGGTCGGGGCGTACGCGACGTAGTCGTGGCCGCGGACGGTGAAGCCGATGGTGGCGCCGGAGTTGCGCCAGACGGTGGGCGTCCCGGCGGTGGTGAGCTGGGCGGTGCCGCCGCTGACCGTGTAGTAGCTGAAGGGCAGGCCGTGGCCGATGGTGGCGCGCATGGTGCGGCTGCCGTCGCTCCAGTCGGCGGTGACCGTCCAGTCGGTCCACCCGGCGGCCTTGACCACCGGCGCGGACAGTCCGGGCATCCCGACGCGGACGTCCTCGGTGTACGGGTAGTGGAACTCGCCGACGCCGGTCGCGGTGCCGCTGACCGCCGGCGTGGTGGTGTACGACAGCCCGAGCCCGTTGTTCTCGGCCTTGGCCGCCAGCGGGTGGGCGTGCAGGACCTCGCTGCCCGTGCAGTTGTTGCGCTTCCAGATCAGCGACGACCACCAGTCGTTGGTGGGGACGGCGCCGGCGGGCGCGTCGGCGGTGGTGAAGACGCGCGGGTTGGTGCTGATCGCGCCGCAGCCCTTGGGCAGCAGGGCGCCGGCCGGCCGCGTCTCGGTGTAGCTGCCCGCGCCGACGGCGCCGGCGGTGGCCGTGCCGCCACCGGCGACCACGACGCCCAGCAGGCCGGCGGCGAGCACTGACGCGGCGACGAGGGCGGTCGCCCGCAGACCGCGCCGGCGGGCCGGGGACGGGGCGGGCGCGGTCGGGGGTACGGGGTCGGGGGAGAAGTCCCGCAGGTGGGTCATGGAGGTCCCCTTCACGAGGAGAAGGCGGGGGTACGGAGTGGTGGTCCGGCAGTCGTGAGAGCGCTCTCTTGGGAAGGGACATTAAGGTTCGGGTTACGGATCCGTCAATGTCTTGTTACCAAAGAGAGCGCTCTCCCGCGCTCGCGGCGTACCCTCCGGCCCTGCCGCGAAGCGCGCTGACCAGCCGCGACGGGACGCGAAAGCGCCGCCCCGGGCCGAGGCGGCCGGGGGCGGCGCGAGGAGCCGTGTGCCTACGCTGAGTCAGGCGGCGGTGGCCGCGAGGCTCCGTGCGCCGGTCCGCGCCGCGCCAGTGCCCGGCTCACCCGCGGCACCGGCCTGAGCGGCGCCCGGCTGCCCGTCGCCCGGCTGCCCGGCGGCGACGGGCCGCGGCGAGGCGGACTGCGTCGAGGCGCCCGGCTGCCGCGGCGCGGCGGACTGTCGCGGCGTCCGGGCGGCGCTCAGCCCCGCCTGCGCGTTGTTCCAGGCGGCGCACGGCCACGCCGCCCCGGCGCAGCTCGGGCTGGCGCAGACGCGCTCCGCGTCCGGCTGGTGCGCGTCGGCCACCGCGGCGGCCAGGTCCCACAGCAGCGGATCGGTCACCTCCGCGGGGCGGTCGGCGACGCGGTCTGTGCTGGCTTCGGACATGATTCGGTCCCCCTGTCGTGAACGGCCCCCACCTGTTTCCGGAAACCGCCCGGGCCAAACCTGCGCCCGCCGCAACGCGGACATAGGCTGACCGGCGTGGCGAGGTACTACGACCTGCATCCGGACAACCCCCAGCCCCGCGTGATCCGGCAGGTGGTGGACCTGCTGCGCGCCGACGGGGTGATCGCCTACCCGACCGACTCCTGTTACGCGCTCGGCTGCCGGATCGGCAACCGCGACGGCGTGGAGCGGATCCGGGAGATCCGGCGGCTCGACGACCGGCACCCGTTCACGCTGATGTGCGCCGACTTCGCCCAGCTCGGCCAGTTCGTCAAGCTCAGCAACGCGGTCTTCCGGCAGGTGAAGTCCGTCATCCCGGGCAGCTACACGTTCCTGCTGCCGGCCACCGCCGAGGTGCCCCGCCGGTTGCAGGACCCGCGGCGGCGGGTGGTCGGGGCACGCGTACCCCGGCACACGGTGACCCAGGCGCTGCTCGCCGAACTCGGCGAGCCGCTGCTGACCAGCACGCTGCTGCTGCCCGGCGAGGACGAGCCGATGACCCAGGGCTGGGAGATCAAGGAACGGCTCGACCACCTGGTCGACGCCGTGGTCGACGCCGGGGACTGCGGGCTGGAGCCCACCACAGTGGTAGACCTGTCCGGCCCCGAGCCGGAGATCCTGCGCCGCGGGGCCGGAGACCCGTCCCGCTTCGAGTAACGATCACCCGTTCCGCCGCGCCGGGCCGCCGTCGTAGGGCACCGTGATTCCCGGCGGACGGTGACGGGGGTACGGCGTGGAAGCACTCGTGCTGATCACCGTGCTGGGTGCCACAGTGCTCGTCGGCACCACGATCGGCGGTCGCTACAGCGTCGCGCCGCCGGTCCTGCTGATCGCCATGGGTGCGTTGATCGGCCTGCTGCCGCCGTTCGACAACCTGGTCCTCGAACCCGAGGTCGTGCTGGTGCTGTTCCTCCCGGCGATCCTCTACCGGGAGAGCCTGGTCATCAGCCTGCGCGAGATCCGGGCCAACCTGGTGGTGATCATCGGCCTCGCCGTCGTGCTGGTGATCGTCACGATGGCCGCCGTCGCGTTCACCGCGCAGGCCCTCGGCGTGCAGCCGGCCGCGGCGTGGGTGCTCGGCGCGGTCCTGGCCCCGACCGACGCGGCCGCCGTGGCCGGCCTGGCCAAGCGGATGCCGCGCGGCATCCTCACCACGCTGCGTGCGGAGAGCCTGGTCAACGACGGTACGGCGCTCGTGCTGTTCGCCGTGGCGGCCGGCGTGGTCGCGGGCGGGACGGTGCCCGGTGCGCTGACGCTCACCGGCGAGTTCGTCGGCAAGTCGCTCGGCGGGGTGGCCGCCGGCCTGCTCGTCGGCGCGGTCGTGGTGCTGATCCGCAAGCACGTGGACGACCCGATGCGCGAGGGCGGGCTGAGCATCCTCACCCCGTTCGTCGCGTTCCTGCTCGCCGACGCGGTGCACGCCAGCGGCGTGCTCGCGGTGGTCGTGTCCGGGCTGTTGCTGTCCTACGCCGCGCCCCGGGTGATCCGGGCCCGTTCCCGGGTCACCGCGTTCGCGTTCTGGGACCTCTCCACGTTCATGGTCAACGGTGGTCTCTTCGTGCTGCTCGGTACGCAGGTGCCGCGTTCGCTGCGCAGCATCACCAGCCACTCGCCGGCCGCGTCGCTCGGCATCGCGGCGCTCGTCGCGTTGGTCGTGGTGGTGATCCGGCTGGTCTGGGTGCACCTGTCGGTGTCGGTGCTGCAGCGGGTGGACCGGCGCGAGTCGAGCCGGGCGCGGCACTTCGACGCCCGGATGCGTACCGCGGTGGGCTGGGCCGGGTTCCGCGGCGCCGTCTCGCTCGCCGCCGCGCTCGCCGTGCCGGTCACCATGCACGACGGCAGCACCGTGCGCGAACGGGATCTGATCATCTTCGTCACCGTGGTGGTGATCGTGCTGATCATGCTGGTGCAGGGCACCACGCTGCCCGCGGTCGTGAGCTGGGCCGGCCTGACGGGGGACAGGGAACGCGACGACGAGGTGCGCTGGGCCCGGATCCGGGCCACCGAGGCCGCCCTGGAGGCGCTGCCCCGGGCCGCCGACGACGTGGGCGCCACGCAGGACACGGTGGACCGGCTGCGCGCCGACTACGAGGAGCACCTGGCCGCGGCCCGCGACCCGGACGCCGAGGAGGCGGACGGGGAACGGGAGATGGCCCGCCGGCTGCGGCTGCGGGTGCTCGACCACAAGCGGCAGGAGATCACCCGGCTGCGCAACACCAGGCAGATCGACGACGTGGTGCTGCGGCAGCTCCAGGCGGCCATCGACATCGAGGAGATCCGGCTGCTCGGGCCGGAGATGGAGGAGTGAGCCGGGCCGGCCGCCACCGGCAGGGGCGGCGGCCGGCGTGGCTCAGCGCGGGTCGACAGCGACCACCGTGTACGGGGTGGTCGGCGTCGGCGGGGTGGTGAACCGGCCGTTCGGCAGGTAGAGCCGCCCGAGCGCGGCGGCGACGGTGGTCGGCACGTCGAAGCCCAGGTCGGTGATGACCCGGCGCAGCGTGCCCGTGGTGCCGGCGCGGTTCAGCTCGACCACGGCGACCTGGTTGAGCCGGTTCTGCACCACGTACAGCGTGCGGCCGAGCAGCAGCAGGCCGTCGCCGTTGAGGAACGTGGCGCCCGGCACGTCGACGGCTGTGGTGGCGCCGGTGGCCGGGTCCACCCGGAACAGCGTGCCGGTGTTCGACTGCACGACGATCAGCGCCCGCCCGTCCGGGGTGGGCACGATGCCGTTGAGGTTGACGCCGGTGCCGGTCTGCTGGAAGTCGCCGGTCAGCGGCAGCGTGGTGAAGGCGTCGGCGGAGGGCAGCTTGCCGCCGCGTCCCAGCGGCAGGCGGTAGAGCACCGGCCGGTTCGAGTCGGTGAACCAGGCGGCGTCGCGGGTGAGCGTCACGTCGTTGACGAACGTCGGCGCCTCGGCGAACCGGTAACGGGCGAGCACGGCGCCGGTGCGGGTGTCGATCACCCGGGCGTCACCGGCGGTGCCGCCGGCGACGAAGAGCCGGCCCCGCGGGTCGATCTTCAGGCCGAGCGAGGGGGTGCCGGTGGCGGGGCTGACCTGCTTGCCCGCTCCGGTGATCAGGTCGGCGCGGTAGATCTCGCCGGTGGCTCGCGACCCGAACCAGGCGTACCGGCCGGCGGCGGCGACGCCTTCCGGCTGGAAGCCGTCGGGCAGCGCGATGACGCTCGGGCGGCGGTCGTGGGCGGTGGCGGGGGCCGGGGCGGCGGTGGTGACGAGGGCGGCGGTCAGGGCGACGCCGAGGGCGGTCCTGATGCGTCGGTTCACTGTGGTCCTTCCGGCGAAACGGTGGAACAGGACCCACCCCACTGTACGGTCGGCGGCCGTTGCCCGCCGGGGACGCGACCCGGCACGGTGGTCCCGTGCCGGGTCGCGCCGACGGTCAGCCGGCCGCGCAGGCCGGCGTGCCGGAGGGCGCGGTACCGGTGCCCTGGAATCCGAACTCGGTGGTGCCACCGGCACCGACCTGACGGTTGTAGTCCACGTTGCGGAACGTCACCGCACCGGTGGTGCCGCTGGCCTGGGCGCTCCAGGTGTTCGTGATCGCCGAGCCCGAGGGCACGGTGAGCGACACGGCCCACCCGTTGAGCCCACTGGAGCCCGCGGTGATCCGGACGTTGGTGACGAAGCCGCCCGGCCACTGGTTGGTGGTGAACGTCGCCGTGCAGGCGCCGGTCGGCGGGGGAGTCGTCGGCGGCGCGCTGGTCGGCGGCGTCGAGGTGGGCGGGGTGCTGGTCGGCGGCGCGGTGGTGGGCGGCGGGGTGCCGCCCTCGTTGAGCGCGTTCAGCACGGCGGTGTACGCCTGCTTCTTGTTGCCGCTGCCGTCGAACAGCAGCGGGGTGCCGCTGGCCCGCCAGGAGTCGGTGTCGCGGATGCCCCAGACGGTGATGCCGTTGCAGCGCGGCACGGCCAGGCAGTCCCGGGTCACGTTGCCGTACGAAGTGGCCTGGCTGCTGCCCGAGCCCTCGATGTCCAGCTCGGTGATCTGCACGTCGACGCCGAGCGCGGCGAAGTTCTGCAGCGTGGTTCGGTAGTTGCTCGGGTACGGCGACCCGCTGTTGAAGTGCGACTGGAGCCCGACGCAGTCGATCGGCACGCCCCGGGCCTTGAAGTCCCGGACCATGTTGTAGACGGCCTGGGTCTTGGCCCACGACCAGTTGTCGGTGTTGTAGTCGTTGTAGCAGAGCTTGGCGCCGGGGTCGGCGGCGCGGGCGGCACGGAACGCGGCCTCGATCCAGTCGTTGCCGGTCTGCTGGAGGTTCGAGTTGCGGCGGGCGCCGTTGTTGCCGTCGTCGAACGCCTCGTTCACCACGTCCCAGGAGTGGATCTTGCCCCGGTAGTGGGTGGCGACCTGGGTGACGTGGTTGATCATCGCCTCGCGCAACGCGCTGCCGGACAGGCTTCCCGTCCACCCGGGCTGCTGCTGGTGCCAGAGCAGCGCGTGGCCGCGTACCCGCATGCCGTTGGCCTGGGCGTGCGCGACGAGCCGGTCGCCGGCGCTGAAGTTGAACTGGTTCCGGGACGGCTCGGTGGCGTCCCACTTCATCTCGTTCTCGGCGGTGACCATGTTGAACTCGCGGTTCAGGATGCCGACGTACGTGCTGTCGGACAACTTGTTCACCGCCACCGCCGTGCCGAAGTACCGGCCCTGCTCCGCCGCCGACGCGCCGAGCGTCGTGCCGGCGCTGGCACTGGTCGCCACCGCTATCGTGGCGGCGACCATCGCGGCCCCCGCCACCATCGCGACCACAGCGGTTCGCGGGCGTGACCGGGCTGCCGCGCTCCCGCTGCCGCGGGCGAGCACCTTGTCCATCTGAACGCCTCTCTAGCCTGTCAATGGGATCGGCTCGCCTCGGCCACCGCCCGCCACGACGTCGGCTCCGCGCGGCCGCCCGGTGGCCGCGCCAGGTGGGGGAGTGACTCCCCGGCACATCGTGAGTGGATCGAAGCGAATCTCTGCCCGGAGCCTACCGGAAGCGTTCCGAAAACTTAATCACCTCGATATGTCGACATCGGGGCCCGCGGTGCCGGGTGGGCGGGCGGGATCCGCGTGTGGGCACGGCCTGCGGGCGCGCCCGTGCCGCCCGCCGTGGCTCCGGAAGTTTCGGGGGTCGCCGGTTCTGCCGGTTGAGTCGATCGAGCCTGCGGACCGATGCTTGGTGAATCGACCGTAGACGATGGAAGAGGTGCCGGAGCATGCGCCGACCCGCGCTCGTCGTACTCGTCCTCGCCGCCCTGCTCGCCGGCACCCCGGCGGTCGCCCGGGCCGGCGCCGCCGCACCGCCGCCCGACCCCGCCGCGCTCGCCGGGATCCGCACGCCCGGCACCGCCTGGGAGCACGACCCGGCCACCGGCCGGCTCAAGGTCACCGCCGACGACACGGTACGCGGGCGCGAGCTGGCCGCGTTGCGGCGCGCCGCCGACCGGGCCGGTGCGGTGCTGCGCCACGAACCCGGCCGGCTGCGCACGCTCATCGCCGGCGGCCAGGCGATCTACGGCGGCGGTGGGCGCTGCTCCCTGGGCGCGAACGTGCGCAGCGGCACCACCTGGTACTTCGTGACCGCCGGGCACTGCACCCGCCTCGCCGCCACCTGGTACGCCGACAGCGCCCGCACCACGGTGCTCGGCAGCCGGACCGGCAGCAGCTTCCCCGGCAACGACTACGGCGTGGTCCGGTACACCGGGACCGTCGCCCACCCGAGCGCGGTCCACACCTACCCCGGGCAGGTCACAGTCACCGCCGCCGGCAGCGCGTACGTCGGGCAGGCGGTCTGCCGCAGCGGCGCCACCACGGGCGTGCGGTGCGGCACCGTCACCGGGCTGAACGCGACTGTCAACTACGCCGAGGGCAGCGTCACCGGGCTCATCCGCACGAACATCTGCGCCGAGCCGGGCGACAGCGGCGGACCGCTCTACGTGGCCGCGACCGGCACCGTCATCGGCGTCCTCTCCGGCGGCAGCGGCAACTGCACGAGCGGCGGCACCAGCTACTACCAGCCGATCCTGGAGATCCTCGCCGCGTACGGCCTGACCATCCCGTGACCGGCGGTGCGGCCGGGGCGCCCGACGCGCCCCGGCCGGTGGTCAGCCCGCGCAGTTGTTGTTGCGCACCGGCCGGGTCAGCCGCTCCTGGTCCCCGAACGCCGCGTACACCCGCAGGTAGCACGGCAGGTCCACGTCACCGTAGTAGCTGACGACCTGGTCGTCGTAGTGCGTGGTGCCGCTGTCGGTCACCTGCCACGTGCCGCCGTCACCGGACTGGATCTCCCAGTAGACGTCGCCCGAGCAGCCGTCCAGGCCGCGCGACCAGGCGATCAGGTTCGCCCCGTTGTAGACCTCCGACTGCACCAGGGTGCAGGCCGCGGCCTGGGCCGGTGTCGCGACCGCGAGCAGGCCCGCGGCCGTCATCGCCCCGGCGCCGAGCGCCGCCATCAGCTTGCGCATGCTTCAGCTCCTCCACGGTGGATGGTGGACCTTTCCGCCGAGGGTAGCGGGAGGTGAAAACAAGCTTCAATGCCTGAGCGGTAAACCGTGGGAAATCTTCAGCTCGCGGCGTCGCCGGGCACGGCCATCTCGCCCAGGCGCGACCAGTCCTGCTGCGGCACCGTAACGTTGACGATCCTGGGCGTCTCGGCCAGGTGCGGCGGCAGCGTGCGCTGGGCGGTCCGGAAGTGCTCCGACTGCACGTGCGCCGCGCCCGCCTCGTCGTCGCGGAACGCCTCGACCAGCACGTACTCGGTCGGGTCGTCCAGGCTGCGGGACCAGTCGAACCACAGGCAGCCGGGCTCGGCCCGGGTCGCGGCGGTGAAGTCGGCGGCGATCTGCGGCCAGTTGTCGGCGTCCTCCGGACGGACCCGGAACTTCGCGGTAATGAAGATCATGGGATCAGGCTACCCAGGCCGGACAGGCCGCCGTGCGGCATCAGCTCTTGGCCGCCGGCCCGAGCAGTTCGGCCGCCCGCCGGTCGGCGAACGCGGTGACCGCCTGCTGCCCGGCGCCGAACACGATCGCCAGGCCCAGCAGCGCGGCCGTGCTGCTCACGCTGGTCTCCACCAGGCCGCCGATGACCAGCATGATGCCGACCACCGCCACCAGCGGGCCGATCGCGAGCTTCAGCAGCCCCTGCTGGAACGGCAGCTTGTAGGGCAGCCCGCCGGACCGTGAGGTGATCATCGAGGGCAGCGCGCTGAGGAACGCGCCGAGCGCCCCGGCGATCAGCACGAAGAACAGCAGCCGCCAGGCCGGCACGCCACCGGCGTCGGTCGGCGCCTCCAGCAGCCGTACGTCGTGGCTGCGCCACTGCACCAGCACCACCAGGATCTCCGCCACCAGCGCGAACACCGACAGCCCCAGCATCCGGTTGCGCAGCCGGCGGGCCGACTCGTGGAACTCGTCGGACGCGGAGTGGTAGCGCAGCAGCAGTGCCTGCACCCGGGCGCGCAGCAGCGCGTCGGAGGGGGTGCCGGCCGACGGGTCGAGATCGGTGAGCACCTTGTCGTCGGCCGGCAGCACCTGCGCCGCCGCGCTCCGGTACGCCGGCAGCAGCCCGGTCAGCTCGTCCGGGCTGCGCAGCGCCACCATCCCCCGCTCCACCGAGTGGATCGTCTGCCACGCGTACTCCAGGTTGCCGCCGCGCAACCACTCGACCACGCCGCTGCGTCCGAGCACCCCCTCGACCCCGGACAGCTGCGCGCGCAGCGCCCCGGCCCGCTCCGGGTCGCGCGCGGACAGCACCGCGAGCTGCTGGTACAGGTCGTCGAGTTTGGTCCGGACGCGGACCTGCCACACCGCGCCGGGAACCGGCGCGGCGGGCCGGACCAGCCGGTCCTCCGGCGCGTTCCGCGGACCGGGTATGGCCTCCGGCTGGGTCTCCTGTCCGATCATCGTGCCCCACCTCTTTCCCCCCACCCGGCGCGGGGCGCGCGCGAGCCTGCCACCAGTATTCGCAGGTCAGAGGCATAATGGCTAGCGCACAACGGACAGTCGGCCGGGTCGCGGCGGCGGTGGCGCCGACCTGACGGACGACACCGCGGCGCTCGGGCGGTCGGTAGCCTGAGCCGGTGACCGTCTACGCCCTCGCACAGCTCACCATCCACGACCGGGCGCGCTACGACAGGTATGCCGCCGCCTTCCCGCCGGTGCTGGCCCGCTACGGCGGGAAGCTGCTCGCCGCCGACACCGCCCCCCGCGTGGTCGAGGGCGACTGGCCGCACCAGAAGGCGGTACTGCTGTCGTTCGACAACCGCGAGGACTTCGAGCGCTGGTCCACCTCGCCGGAGTACCGGGAGATCTCCCGGGACCGGGAGGCGGCCACCGAGGGCGTGGTCCTGCTGCTCGACGGGATCGGTCACGCCTGGCCGGCCTGAGCCGTCAGAGCCGGTGGCGCACCCACACGTTGGGCTCGACGTACGCGGCGTGGTCGTGGTCGACGTCGACGAGCACCGGCGTCAGCGCGCCCGGCACGCGTACCGGGCCGGAGGTGTCGAACGGCAGCCCGGTCCAGCGCCGCCAGTCGGCGAGCGTGCCGGTCACCGTCATCGACCGGGGCGCGATTCGCTCGACGACCCCGCCCGCCCGCACGTGCACCCGCAGCCACGGGTCGGCCGGCAGCCCGTCCGGGCCGCGCCGGGCCACGTACTCGGTCATCGGCACGTCCGGGACGGCGGCCTTGCCGTTCGGGCGCACCGGCGCCACCAGCGTGTCGAAGCCCGCGCTGGCCACCGCCGCGCGCATGGCCGCGAGCATCAGCCCGGACAGCCCGCCGCCGCGCCGGTCCGGGCGCACGCAGATCTCCAGCGCCGACACCAGGTTCGGAGTGGACCCGGTGAGCCGGCCCAGCGTGGCCCGCTGGATCACCCGGTCCCAGCCGCCGTCGGGCAGCTCGTCCTCGGTCCAGCGCAGCGGCACCGCGTACCCCCGGGCCACCGCCCGGCCCGGCTCGGCCGGGTCGACGGCGGCGAAGACGAACTCGGGGTACGTCTCGTGCGCGACGCCGTAGTAGATCGCGCCCATCGGGTCCCAGAGCATGAACGGCGGCCAGGCGCCGTCGAAGTCGGCGTCCAGCAGCGGCGCCAGGTCGGGCCGCTGCGCCAGGGTCACGATCTCCACTGTCACGCCGGGCAGGCTAGAGCCGCGTGGCCCGGACCGCACGCCGTTTTGTCGGCGCCGGTGGCTAGGCTGCCGGCATGGCAGATCCGTTCCGGGTGCGCGTCACCGTGCGCGGCTACGAACTCGACACGCAGGGGCACCTCAACCAGGCGGTCTACCTCCAGTACGCCGAGCACGCCCGCTGGGAGTGCCTGCGCGCGTCCGGCATCGGCCAGGACCGGCTGCTCGCCGGCGGCGTCGGGCCGGTCGCGCTGGAGGTGACGGTGCGCTACCTGCGGGAGCTGCGCGGCGGCGACGAGGTCGACGTGACCTGCGAGTTCCACTGGGGCGAGGGCAAGACGTTCCGGATCGGCCAGGAGTTCACCCGTGCCGACGGCACCCCGGTCGCCTCGGTGACCGGCGTCGGCGGGCTGCTCGACCTCACCGGGCGGCGGCTCGTGGCCGACCCGCGCGAGCGGTTCCGGGCGCTGGCCACCGACCCCGTGCCGATGAACCTGTGACGCCCGGTCAGCCCGCCGCGCGCAGGTAGGCGAGCACGGCGAGCACCCGCCGGTTGGTGTCCTCGTCCGGCGGCAGGCCGAGTTTGGCCAGGATGTTGCCCACGTGCTTGCCGACCGCCGCCTCGGTGACGTACAGCCGGGCCGCGATGGCCGCGTTGGAGTGGCCCTCGGCGACCAGGCCCAGCACCTCCCGCTCACGGGGGGACAGCGTGCCGAGCGGGTCGCGCGGACGCCGCAGCAGGTGCCGCACCACGTCCGGGTCGACGGCGGTGCCGCCGGCCGCCACCCGGCGCAGCGTCGCGGCGAACTCCGCGACGTCGGCCACCCGGTCCTTGAGCAGGTAGCCGACCCGGTTGCCGTCGCCGCTGTCGAGCAGCGCGGCGGCGTACCCGCTCTGCACGTGCTGGCTGAGCACCACCACGGCGAGGTCCGGGCGTTCGGCACGCAGCGTGACGGCCGCGCGCAGGCCGTCGTCGCGATGCTGCGGCGGCATCCGGATGTCGGTCACCAGGAGGTCGGGCCGGTGCGTGCGCACCGCGTCGAGCAGCTCCGGGGCGGAGCCGACCGCGGCGTCCACCGCGAAGCCGAACCGGGTCAGCAGGCCCACCAGGCCCTCCCGGAGCAGCACCTCGTCCTCGGCCAGGACGACCCGGGTCACGGACGGCACGGCAGCTCCACCCGCACGAGGGTAGGCCCACCGGGCGGGCTGGACAGCAGCAGCCGCCCGTCCGCCGCGGCCACCCGGTCCGCGAGCCCGGTCAGGCCGGTGCCGCGCGCCGGGTCGGCGCCGCCCCGGCCGTCGTCGCGTACCTCCACCACCAGCAGGCGGTCGGTACGGGTCAGCCGCACCTGCGCCCGGGTGGCCCCGGCGTGCCGGGCGACGTTGCCGAGCGTCTCCGAGACCACGTACCAGGCGGTGGTCTCCACCAGGTCGGGCACCGGGCGGGTCAGGTCGGCGTGCACGGTGACCGGGACGACCGACCGGGCGGCCAGGTCGCCGACGGCGGCGGCCAGACCGAGTTCGGTGAGCTGTGGCGGGCGGATGCCCTGCACTATGCCGCGCAACGTCACCATCAGCTCCTTGGCCTGCTCGTGCGCCGCCGCGAGCGGCTTCGCCACCGGGGAGTCGTCCGGCACGTCCAGGCGGGCCAGCCCGAGCTGGAGGGTGAGACTGGTCAGGCGTGGCTGCACGCCGTCGTGCACGTCCCGCTCGATGCGGCGCCGCTCCGCCTCGTAGGCGCTCACCAGGCGGGCACGGGACCGGGTCACCTCGCGCAGGGCCGTCCCGGCGGGCGCGTCGTCGAGCAGCAGGCGGGTCACCGCCGCCTGCACCGCGACGAGCAGGCCGGCCAGGTAGACCAGTGCCGGGGCCGCCAGCAGGCCGGCGAAGGCGTACGGCACCGCCTCGGCCGGGGAGTCGACAGTGGCCCAGACCAGCACGATCCGGTCCTCGCCGCCGGCCAGCCAGGGACCGGCGACGAGCGCCGCGTCCAGCAGCACGAGCAGGCCGAACATCCCGTACGCCAACGGCACCGCCGCACCCAGCACGGCCAGGTACGCGCCCTCCCGCCACCCGGTGGCGGTGGTGAAACAGGCGGCGAGCCCGCGCCACCTCGGCGCGGTCACCGGGCGGTCGTCGACCAGGCCGAGGCGCCACCGCTCGAACGCGGCCACCGGCGCGCCGGCCAGCGGGGCGAGCGCCACCACCGCCAGCGCCACCACGGCCAGCGCCGCCAGCGCCCCGGCGTCGACCGGGCGGCCCCGCCGCAGCGCGGCGGCCACCAGCAGCAGCGGCGCGGCCACGACCGCCGCGCCGAGCGCCGCCGCGCCGGCCAGGGGCAGGGTCGTGACGGCGTACGCCAGGGCCCGCCACGGCCACGCGGAGAGCAGGTAGCGGCGGCGGCGCAACGCGACGGCCAGCCCGTGATCAACTGTCATGTCCCGACGCTAGCCAGACCACGCCGCCCGGCCCAGCCGGTTGGACCCCGCTCTCCGGGTAGGTCTGGCCCTACCCCGAACCGGCCCGCCACGCCCCGTGCGCCGGGCCGCCCCGGGACGGTGCACTCGGCGGATGAGAAACCGCCTCGCGGGCGCCTGCTGGCTGCTCGCCACCGCGTCGTTCCTGGCCGCCAACGTCATCGTCGGCCTGGCCTGGGACCAGCCCCGGTTCAGCTGGGCCGAGCACAACATCAGCGACCTCGGCAACGTCACCTGCGGCGTGTGGGACAGCAGCCGGCCCCGCCCGGTCTGCTCGCCGTGGCACCCGGCCATGACGCCGTATTCGTCGGCACCGGGCTGCTGCTCGCGCTGGGCGCGCTGCTCGCACACCGCGCGCTGCGCCCGGGCCGCGCCGCGGCCGTCGCCGTCGCGTCGATCGTGGCCGCCGGGTCCGGGTACGTGCTGGCCGGCCTCCACCCGGCGGACGTGGACGAGAACCTGCACGTGCTCGGCGCGCTGCTGGTCTTCGCGCCCGGCAACGCCGCGCTGCTCGCCGCCGCGCTCGCCCGCCGGTCGCCGCTGCTGCGCGAGCTGCGGACCGTCAGCGTGCTCCTGGGCCTGCTCGGGCTCGCCGGCACCGTGCTGTTCCTGTCCCGGGTGGACGCCGGCATCGGCGTGGGCGGCATGGAACGCGTCGCCGTGTTCCCGCTGTTCGCCTGGGTGACGGCGGCCGGGCTCCGGCTGCTGTGGTCGTGTCGGTCCCGGCCCCTATCCTGACCGGATGGAGCTGGCGTTCAGCGGCGAGGTGTGGTTCTGGCGCGGCCCGGCGCCGTACCACTTCGTCACGGTGCCCGACGAGCAGAGCGCGGCGATCGAGGCCGCCTCGGCGTCGGTGACCTACGGCTGGGGCATGATCCCGGTGACGGTCCGCATCGGTGACACCGACTGGCGGACGTCGCTGTGGCCCAAGGACGGCCGGTACGTGGTGCCGCTGCGGGTCGCGGCGCGCCGGGCGGAGGGCATCGAGCTGGGCGACCGGGTCGACGTGCGGCTGACGGTGGACGTGTGACCCGGCCGGAGCTGGCCGAGGCGGGCCGGCTGCTCGCCGCCGCGCGGCGGCCGGTGGTCTTCACCGGGGCGGGCATGTCGGCCGAGAGCGGCGTGCCGACGTTCCGCGACGCGCAGACCGGGCTCTGGCAGCGGTACGACCCGCAGGAGCTGGCGACCCCGGCGGCGTTCCGGGCCGACCCGGCGCTGGTCTGGGGCTGGTACGAGGCACGCCGGCGTGGGGTGCGGCGGGCGCTGCCGAATCCGGGGCACCGGGCGGTGGCGGCGATCCAGGCCCGCCTCCCGGAGACGGTGGTGATCACCCAGAACGTCGACGACCTGCACGAGCGCGGCGGCGTGCCCGCACCGGTACGCCTGCACGGCAGCCTGTTCGCGCCCCGCTGCTCGGCCTGCGCCCGGCCCGCGCCGCTGCCGTCCGACCTGCCGCCGCCCTCCGACGCGCCGGTGCCCGGCGCTCCGGAGGCGCGCGACGAGGCGGAACCGCCCGGCGGGCCCGTGTCGCATGCGCCGGAACCGCAGGACGGACCGCTGACCCCGCCCGCGTGCGCCGGATGCGGCGCGCCCGTGCGGCCCGGGGTGGTGTGGTTCGGCGAGGCGCTGCCGTCGGCCGCGCTGGACGCGGCGGTCGAGGCGGCGACCGGCTGCGACCTGCTGCTGACGGTGGGCACCTCGGCGCTCGTGCACCCGGCCGCCGAGATCCCGCTCGTGGCGGCCCGTCTCGGCGCGCCCGTGGTGCAGGTGAACCCGGTGCCGACGCCGCTGGACGCGATCTGCGCGGTGAACCTGCGCGGCCCGGCCGGCGAGGTGCTGCCCGCGCTGGTGCGTGCCGCCTGGCCGGACGCCGACGCCGGCTGAGCTGCCCACCGCCGCCCTGCCCGTCGCCCTGCCTGACAGCCCAGCCGCGCCGCCTCGTCGTACTGCCCGGCGGGCAGCGGTCCGGTGGGCCGGGCGGGGCGTGATCGCGGGAATCACCCGATTCAACCGTCCGGGGCCGCCTACCGTCGGCGCAGGAGGTGGACCGGCGGAGGGCGGCGGACGTGGGACGCGAACGGGTGCGACGGCGGCTGCGTGCGCCCCGGCCGGGGCCGGACCAGCGCCGGGTCACCCCGTTCGAGATCTTCTTCGACCTGGTCTTCGTCTTCGCGCTCACCCGGATCATGGCGCTGATCGAGCCGCACCCGACCCCGGCCGGGATGGCCAAGGGCCTGCTCCTGCTCGTGCTGCTCTGGGTGGCGTGGCTGTCGTACACCTGGTTGGGCAACCACACGCCCGCCGACGTCGGGGTGGTGCGCGGCGGGTTCCTGGTCGCGATGGCCGCGTTGTTCCTGGCCGCGCTCGCCATGCCGCAGGCGTGGACGCCGGGCCCGGGGCTGGACGGGCCGCTGATCGTCGTGCTGGCCTACGTGGTGCTGCGCGTGGTGCACCTGACGTTGTTCCACTGGGCCGCGGCGGGTGACCCGGAACTGCGCGCCCGGATCCGGTTCTTCGCGTTCGTCAGCGCCGTCGGCTGGGTGCCGCTGCTGCTCGGCGCGCTGCTGGACGGTGCCGCGCACGCGGCGCTGTGGGTGCTGGGCTTCGCCGTCGAGGTGGCCGGTCAGCGGCTGTCGTACGCCCGCCGGGGCGCCTGGCCGCTGCGCAGCCCGACGCACTTCGCCGAGCGGTACGGCCTGGTGCTGATCATCTCGCTGGGGGAGTCGGTGGTGGCCGCGGGGGTGGGCGCGGCCTCGGCGGTCACCGAGCCGCCGGTCCTCGCCGTGGCGCTCGTCGCCTTCGTGGTGACCGTCTGCCTCTGGTGGCTCTACTTCCACCGCACGTCCCCGGCGGCGGCCCGGGCGCTCGCCGCCGCACCGGCGGCGCAGCGGGACCGGATGGCCGCGGACGCCTACAGCCAGACCCATCTGCTGCTCGTCGCCGGCGTCATCTACCTGGCGCTCGGCGTCGAACAGGTGCTGGAGCACGTCGCCGACCCGGAGGCCGGGCCCCGGCTGAACCCCTCGGCGGCGGTGGCGCTGTTCGGCGGCGCGGCCGTCTACCTGGCCGGACGGCTGCTGTTCCGGCGGCTGACCGGGCAGCCGGTGGGAGCGGCCCGGCTGGCCGTCGCCGGGGCGGCGCTGCCGCTGGGCGCGCTCGGGACGGTAATGCCGCCACCGCTGGCGCTGGCCGCGCTGGCCGGGCTGCTGCTGGTCGCGATCGCCGTCGATCGGCTCGGTGAGCCGTCCGCCGCCGGGCGGCCGACGGCAACCGGTGCGCCTCAACCGGTCTGAGGCCGGATCAGCGGGCGTGGCGGGTGACCCTCACGCGCCGCGCGGCGCCCGCTTCGGGAAGACGGTGTACGCGACCGGCCAGAACACCAGCCAGCCCGCCATCACCACGGTGAGCCGGCCGGTCCACGCCCACAGCTCGGCGGTGCGCTCGCCGTCGCCGACCAGGGCGATGCCGGCGAGCAGCACGGCGCAGGCGACCGCCCAGCCGATCATGCCCTTGCCCCACTCGCGCCACTCGTGCCGGGCCCGCGCCATCCCGTACCGGGGGGCCCGGCGCGGGGGAGGGCCGCCGGCGAACCGGTGCGCGAACCGCTGGTCGGCCCAGCGCACCATGCTGTGCCCGAACGCCACCGAGAACCCGAGGTACGCGGCGGCCAGGCCGTGGGCGAACGTGGCGGTGGCGCCCCGGCGCAGGTCGATCATCGTGGCGGCGAGCAGGACGAGGTCGACCACCGGCACGGCGATCAGCAGGGCGGCGCCGAGGCGGGGCCGCCGCAGCGGGTACCGGGCGATCAGCCCGGCGAGCAGCACCACCCAGAACGCCACCTCGCACCCGACGATCACTGCCACGAGCATGCGGACTCCTTTTTTAGTACGCTGTGCGATAACCGTATCAGCGGCCGTCAACCAGGTTCCGGAGGGGCCCGTGCCCAAGATCGTCGACCACGACGCGCGCCGTGCCGAGTTGGCGCGGGCGATGTGGCGGGTCGTCTACCGCGACGGCGTCGGCGCCGCCACCGTCCGCAGCATCGCGGCCGAGGCGGGCTGGTCACCGAGCGCGCTGCGGCACTACTTCGCCACCCAGACCGAGCTGCTGGTGTTCGCCATGGAGCACGTGCAGGCCGAGGCGGCCGAGCGGATCGCCGCCGACGACCGCACCGGCAGCCCGCGCGAGGTCGCCCAGCGGATCCTGGAACAACTGCTGCCACTGGACCGCCAGCGCGTCCGCGAGGCCGAGGTGTGGCTGCTGCTCGCCGCGCGCGCCCAGACCGACCCGGCGGCGCGAACCCGGATGGCCGACGCGGACGACGGCATCCGCCGCGCCGCCGAGTTCGCCGTCGCGCTGCTCACCGGGCAACCGGCCGCCGGCCCCGAGGCGGTCGCCCGGTTGCACGCCCTGCTCGACGGGCTCGCGCTGCACGCGCTGCTGTATCCCGAGCGGATGCCGCCCGCGCGCGCCCGGGAGCTGCTCGGCGCGCACCTGGACACGCTGGTCGCGTCCTGAGCGACTCAGTCGCCCGGCGGCCGGCCCATCGCCGCGCCCAGCTCGGCGCGGCTGGCGATGCCCAGCTTGCGGTAGACCCGGGCCAGGTTGGCCTCCACCGTCTTCGGGCTGATGTAGAGCGCGTCGGCGATGAGCCGGTTGGTCTGACCCCGGGCGGCGAGCCGGGCGACCCGCTCCTCGGTGGCGGTGAGCGTGGTCGGGGCCGGGGTGCGGGCGCCGATGCGGCCCAGCTCCGCCCGCGCCCGGTCGGCGAACGCGGACGCGCCGAGCGCGTCGAACTCGGCCGCCGCCGCGTCGAGCGCCGCCCGCGCCTCCCGACGTCGCCGCACCCGCCGGTACGTGCGGCCGGCGGCGAGCAGGCAGCGGGCCCGGTCCAGTGGCAGCACCCCCTCCGGCACCGCGGCCCGGGCCTGCGTCAGCGCGTCCAGCGCCGCGCCCGGATCCGCCCCGGTCGCGCCGGCCAGCAGCACCCGGCTGCGGGCCAGCCCGAGCGTCGTCCACGGGCGCGGCAGCCGGCGGTGGCGCCCGGCCAGCCGGTCCAGCGCGGCGCGCGCGGTGTCCAGGTCACCGGCGCCCACGCACGCCTCGATCCAGTCCGGCTCGAAACGCTGCCCCAGCGGTTCGGCGATGCCCGACCCGTCCAGATCGGCGGCGAGCGCGCCGTACGCCGCCGCGGCGGTGACCCACTCCCCGGAGGCCAGCGCCACCAGCCCGGTGAGCTGGTGGTGCAGTCGCCGGCTCCACGCGTCGCCGAGGTCGTCGTCGCGGCGCAGCCCGGCGGCCGCGGCGCCCGCCCGCGCCAGCCGCCCCCGGTGCGCGTCGAGCACACCGGCCAGCCAGCTCTCGCCCACCAGCCCGGTGCCCAGCTGCTCACCCAGGTCACGGGCGGCGGCGATGTGCGTACCGGCCTCGGCGAAGCGCCCCGCCAGCAGTTCCGTCTCGCCGAGGTGGGTCAGCACCTCGTGCCGCAGCGGGTCGTCGCCGCGCGCCACCGCCAGGTCCAGCATCAGGTGCAGCCGGGACCGCGCCCGGTCGTGGTCGTCGACCGACTTCCACCAGATCGCCGGCACCGAACCGGCCAGGAAGGACGGTTCACCCGCCTCCAGCGACAGGGCCCGGTCCAGCAGATCGGTGGGCGCCGGGCCGCCGGCGCGTACCTCGTGGAAGAACAGCAGCAGCAGCGCGGCGGTGAGCAGCGGGCGGTGCTCGTCCCGGTCGGACAGGCGGGCGATCGCGGCCCGCGCGTGCCGGCGGGCGGGCTCCGGCTGGTCGTGGAACATGGTCAGGTGGGTGTGGATCCGCCCGGCCAGATCCCCGTCCGGCCCGGCGGCGGCGAGCGCCTGCTCGGCGACGCGGACGGCCGTGACCAGGTCGTCGGCGCACCACGCGACGAGCGCGCGCAGCAGCAGAGCCTCGCCCCGCTCGGCGCCGGTCAGCTCCCCGGCCGCCGCCTCGGCGGCCCGCCCGGCCGCCGCGTAGTCGCCGCCGTCGATGCGGCACTGCACCGCGTCGAGGCGGCGCCGGTTCCGGTCGGCGGCGGCGGACGACGGGGTCAGCTCGGCCGCCCGGGCGTACCAGTCGGCGGCGAGCGCTGAGGCGCCACGCATCCGCTGCCGGGCCGCCGCGGCGGCCAGGTCGGCGGCGACGGCGGCGTCCGGCGCCACGGTGCACCGGGACAGGTGCCGGGCCCGCTCGTCCGGGTCGGCGACCGTGCCGGCGAGCAGCGCGTGCATCCGCCGCCGGGCCCCCGGCGGGATGCTCTCGCGCACCGCCGCCGCGTACCGGGGGTGCGCGAAGTCGACCCGGCTCGGGGTGACCACGACCAGCCCGGCGTCCTCGGCCGCGTCCAGTGCCCCGGCCGGCACACCCGCCGCCGCCAGGTCCCGCAGCGTCGGCACGGTCAGCAGCGCGGCCAGCCGCACCGCGTCCCGGCTCGGGCCGGGCAGCGCCCGCAGCGTCTCCGCGAGCAGCAGGCGCAGCGACGACGGTACGGGCAGGTCCTCGTCGTGCGCGGGCGGGCGGGGCAGCCGCAGCACCGCCCGGGCCAGTTCGATCGCGAGCAGCGGATTGCCGTCGGCGTCGCGGGCCAGCCGGTCGGTGAGCGGACGGCTGAGCGTGCCGCCGAGCCGGGCCGCCAGGACGCGGTGCAGGTCCGGCGGGGTGAGCGGGGGTACGTCGGCGCGCAGCAGCGGATGCCGGCCGGTCGGGTCGTCGTCCAGCCCCAGCGGCACCGGCGCCGGCGGGCTGTCCCCGGTGCGGTGGGTGGCCAGGACGGCGGGCCACCGGGTCAGCCGGCGCAGCGCGAACCGCAGCGCCCGGGCGCTCGGCGGGTCCAGCCACTGCGGATCGTCGACCGCGAGCAGGACCCGGGGCGCGCCGGTGACCGCCGCGTCGAGCAGCGTGCGGGTGGCCGCGCCCACCGCCCGCTCGTCCACCGCGCCGTCGTGCTCACCGGTCAGCAGCACCATGTCGGCGGCCACCCGTTGCGGCGCGGGCAGCCCCGGCAGCGCGTCGGCGAGCGGGCGCAGCACGTCGGCCAGAGCCGCGTACGGCAGCGCGGTCTCGGCCTCGGTGGGCGCGGCGGACAGCACCCGCCAGCCGGTCCGCCCGGCGTGGGCGACCACTGCTCGCCAGAGCGCGGTCTTGCCGATGCCGCTGGGACCGTCGAGCAGCACCGGCGTACCAGAGGTCAGGGCACGCCACACCCGCTCGACGACCGCGTCGCGGCCGACCAGTGCGGCGTCCATGGCGGGATGGTGGCACAGCCGCGCCCGCGAACCCAGCGTCGGCGCGGCCTAGCCCGGAAGCTGTCCGCATATCGAGACGGGCGGGATCACCTCCTGGTTGCGGTAGACGGCGGCGCTCCAGCTCGGCCCGCCCGACGCCACGATCGGCGGGATCCGGGGCGCCCGGGACGGGCTGAGCAGGCTGAGGAACTTGTTGATCACCTGGACGACGGGTTCCAGGATCCGGTAGCCGATCCCGAACCGCGCATGCACACCGAGCCCGACGCCCCGGCACAGCGCGTACGGCGCGCCGAGCGCGGAACCGATGGTGGCGCCGTACGAGGCGATCAGCTCGAACCAGATGCCGGCGGTGAACAGGAACGCGCTGATCCCCATGGTGAACCGCACGCCGTGCCGGACGACCAGGCCCATCACGCCGACCGGCACGCCGGTGAGCGAGTCGAGCAGGCTCACCCGGCGCGCGAACCCCTCCGTCACGCGCGAGCCCACCTGGCCGTTCGCGTAACCGAACCCGAGCCTGCCGGCCAGCGCGTACTCACCGGCGCCGCGGAACGTGCCCCGGCGGGCGCCGAACGCGGTGGCCACCTCCAGCGTCTGGCTCACCGTGAAGGACAGCGGCAGGCCGGCGACCAGCCCGATCGGGAACGCGATGTCGACCGGGACCGGGAACGTGCGGCGGTGGTTCTGCCCGCCGTCGATGCCGGCGGTGAAGTCCACCTTGATGCCGAAGCCGCCGCCGATCTCCAGCTCGGCCCGGGTCACCTTGCCCGCGCCGACCGCCAGGTGGAACGACGCGGTGGGCCGTCCGACGGTGAGCGTGACGGTGCCGGCCAGCCGGAGCCCGCCGTCGTCGTACGTGAAGTGCGTGCCGACGCCACCGGCGCAGCAGAACGTCCGCACCCGGTAGCCGTGGGCGGTGGCGCCCGCCTGCCCGCCCGGCGCCGGTGGCGGCTGCGCGGGCGCGACGGCGAGCGGACGCGACCGGCCCAGCGTGCCGCCGGCCGCCGCGACCTCCCGGGTCCACGAGGGTTCACCCGCCACGTAGACGGTCGGGCGGTCGAGGGCGACGTCGTCGCCGCCGAACGTGCCGTCGCGGATCACCTCGGTGAGCGTGACCGGTCCGATCGTGACGACCAGGTCACCGCCTTCCTCGGCCAGTTCGAGCACCCGGCCCACGCCGCGTCCGGTGAGGAACATGACCCGGCCGGGCGCGAGCCGGTCCGCGTCGCGCGCTCCGGGGTCGAGCCGCCAGGTCAGCCCGTCCGGGCTCACCGACCGCACGGTCCGGCTGCCGCCGCCGACCAGCACCACGTCCGGTTGCAGCGTGACGTCCTTCCCCGGCGCCGGGGCCTGCCCGTACCGGGGCTGCCCGCCGTCGCCCCCATCCGCCGGGCCGGGCGTGGGCCCGCCGCAGCCGGTCACCAGGAGCAGCGCCGCCAGGCCGGCCGCGAGCAGCCGTCGGCCGCGCACCGGCCGCCTCACATCCGGCCGGCGACGGTACGGGCGAGCCGTTCCAGCGGCGCCCGGTTCTCCTGCGGGTCGTTGAGCCGCACCAGCCGCACCGCGACCCACAGCTCGCCCTTGCGCAGGAAGAACGCCTCCGCGGTGAGCAGCGCCTCGTCGGCCGTCCCGGCCAGCTCACGGATCTCGTGCCCGAGCTGCCGTTCGATGTCGAGGTACTTCTTGGCGCCCTCGCCCACGAACACCTCGACCTGGGCGGTCGGCCCGGTCACCGGCCCGGTGTAGGTGCACGACTGCCCGGCCACCACCGGTTCGTCCAGCGCCGTGCCGGCGAGGCGTTCCGCGTCGGCCTTCGACACCAGCGTGCACGCCTGTGGGGCGGCGTCGTCCACCGGTCCGGCGCTCGGCTCGGCCGGTGCCTCCCCGGTCGGCTCGGCGACCGGCGCGCTCGCACCGGGCGGAGCGCCGCCGGCGGCCGGCGGTTCGTCGTCGCCGCAGCCGGCGGGCGCGGTGAGCAGGGTCGCGGTCAGCGCGAGCGCGACCAGTCGGCGGCTTCGCATGCCGGCCCCGCTCAGGCCGGGATCGCGTCGAGCGTACGGCGCAGGATCTGTTCGTTGCCCGCGGTGCCGCCGCCGAAGCTGCTGATGGTCACCGTGTACGTGCCCTTGCCCTCGATCAGCACCGCCTCGCCGCGGATGTCCTTGACCGCGAGGTAGCCCCGCTCGCCCCGGTCCAGGTCGACGACCTTCTCGTACTGCTGGCCGGCCTGGTCGTACTGGTAGTCGTAGGTGGCCTTGCCGGCGGTGGCGGAGGCGGTGGTGACCGCCAGCTGGGCGATGCCGTCGCCGAACGAGCAGTTCCCCTCGTCGCGCAGCTTGCGGTCGACCAGTTCGGAGACCTGGGCGGCGGTGAACGGGCACGGGGGCCGGACGTCGTCCACCGCGCCCGCGTCCACGTCGCCGCCGTCCTCGCCCGCCGCGGAGCCGGCCGGCCCGCCGTCGACGATCCCGTCGCCGGAGTCGCACCCGGCCGGCGCGAGCAGGGCGAGCAGCAGCAGGGGCAGGATCAGCCCTCGCGGGAGCCCGCCGTCGCGGCGGGCACGGGCGGTCCGGGCCGGTGTGAGCGCGTCAGTTGCCATGGCTCGACGCTAGGCGCGCCGTCACCGGCCGTAATCGGGGGTTTCCCTATGCGGTGACCTTGCCGACGGGCTCGCCGGCCCTGGCCGGCGGCGCGTCCGCGCCGCTGCGCCGTCCCACCCGGATGGCGAGCCGATCCACGTAGCCGACCATGAGCGCGACGAACAGCAGCACGAACAGGAGCAGCATGGGCAGCGGCAGGATCAGGCCCAGCGGAAGCTCGCCGCCGGCGCCGAAGGCGCGGCCGGCGATCATCGTCACCAGCGCGGGAGCGGTCAGGCTGTCCGGGCCGCGGCCCACCAGCATCCCCCACAGCGGCGACTGGACGTGCGCCAGCCAGGTCGCCAACGTGGTCACGGCCAGCATCGGCAGCGCCGGCAGCAGCAGGGTACGGCCGACGCCGCCGCCGGAGCGCCACCGCTCGTGCTGGCCTCGGAACAGCAGCGTGAACGCGAACAGCGCGGGCACCGACAGCCAGGTCGGCGGCACCAGGCCGAGGAACAGGCCGAGCTGGTCGAGTTCCCTGGTGCGCTCGAAACCGGCGATGGCCAGCGGGCCGACGCCGACGAACAACCACGGCGCGAACGGCACCAGCAGCAGTTCGCTGTAGCGCCCGAGCGGGCGCAGCGCGCCGATCCCGAACCCGGCCAGCGCGGCGAGCGCCACCGCGACGAGTGTGGACAGCAGCGGCGGCACCCAGGTGTTGGCGAACAGGTTCGAGGTCTCGACCCCCCGGGGCAGGGGCCCGGTGTCGGCGGAGAGGTTCCGCAGCCACGGCAGCGACGCCCAGACGGTCACGCCGAGGACGACGACGAGCGCGACAGCGGTCAGCCCGACGAGCAGCGGCCGGCGGCCGGAGTAGGACTCCGCCTCCCGTACGGCCGGGCCGTCCCGCCAGCCGTCGAACTCGATGCGCAGCCGGGTGGCCAGGATGAGCGCCACCGCGGCCAGTCCGAGCAGCCCGAGCAGCACCAGCAGCAGCGTCGACGTGGCCGATCCGGCGCCCAGGCGCATCGTCCGGAACGAGGTCTGCGCGGCGGTGAACACCGGCGTCGCCGTGTCGTCGCCGCCCGGCCCGCCGCCGGTCAGGATGTACGGGGCGGTGTAGGTCTGCAGGGCGGCGGCGAGAACGCTCAGGCCGAGCAGCCCACCGACGGCCAGCATGGCGGGCGCGGGCCGCTGGTCGGGCTCGCGGCGGCGCAGGGCGCTCAGGTACAGCGTCGCGGCCACCGCGACGACCAGCCCGAACGTCACCTGTGCCAGCGCCGAGACGAGGAGCGTCCGGGGAGACTGCAGTTCCTGGGTGAAGG
Organism: Micromonospora sp. WMMD1274; assembly: GCF_049179035.1. Lineage (NCBI taxonomy): Bacteria > Bacillati > Actinomycetota > Actinomycetes > Micromonosporales > Micromonosporaceae > Micromonospora > Micromonospora sp. WMMD1274. Next base: position 6,910,946 of record NZ_JBMHMG010000001.1, on the reverse strand, counting down.
TGCCGTTCTCGATGCTCTCGGCGCGCCGGCCGAGGAACACCGCGACCGGCGCGTACGCGGCGAGCGGCAGCGCCAGCACGCCCCGGGTGACCAGGCGGGCCACCCGGCCGGCCCGGTCGGCGACGATCGCGAGCAGCGGCGCGGCGAGCAGCGCCACCGCCAGCGGGATCAGGCTTAGCAGCACCGCGAGCCCGACCTGCCCGACGAATCCGGAGGTGAGGGCGGCCTCGTAGTTCGCCGTGCCGACCGACTCGCCCGAGCCGCGCGGCCCGTCACCCTGGAAGCTGCGAGCCACTGTGGACAGCGTCGGCAGGACGTACGACCAGATCCAGGCGATCACCGCCGGGACGACCAGGGCCAGCCCGATCAGGGCCCTCCCCGGACGGTTCGGCGGCGTGAGCGGGGGCACTGACGCTGTCGCCTGCGGTGCTGCCGGCTGGTTCATCGGGACATCCACCCTCGAAGATCGACGATCACGGCCGCCGCGACGATAGCCGACCCGGTCAAAACCGGCAGCGCCACCGGCCCACGTCGGCGCGGGGGCGGCTAGGGTCGCAACCGTGCGGACCAAGCAGGAGCTGTCGACGGCGATCCGGGAACGACGGCGGGCGGCGCTCGTGGTCAACGCCCACTCCCGCCGTGGCCGGCGGCTCTACGACACCGTCCACGCACGCCTGCGGGCGGCCGGCTTCGCGCTGCTCGGCGCGTACCCGGTGGACCGGCCCGGCGAGCTGGACCGGGTGCTCGCCGAGGCCGCCGACCTCGGGCCGGACCTGCTGGTCACCGGCGGCGGCGACGGCACCGTCGGCGCGGCCGCCCGGCTGCTCGCCCACCGGGACATCGCGATGGGCCTGCTGCCGCTGGGCACCACGAACAACTTCGCCCGCACCGTCGGCGTCCCGCTCGACCTGGACGCCGCCGTCGCGGTGCTCACCGACGGCAAGGTCATCGACGTCGACCTGGGCCTGATCGGCGACACCCGGTTCACCAACCACGTCGGGATCGGGTTGTCCGCCGACATCATGCAGGCCGCGCCGCCGAGGCTGAAGCGGGTCGTCGGGCGGCTCGCGTACCCGATGACCGGGCTGGGGCTGCTGGCCCGGCACCGGCCGCTGGCCGTGACGGTCCGCGCCGAGGGCCGCGAGCACACGTTCACCACCCACCAGGTGTACGTGGCCAACGGCGGCTTCCACGCCGGCCGGCCCATCACCGCCGACGCCACCGCCGACGACCGGCTGCTGGTCGCGTATCCGGTGGGTGGGCCGACCCGGCGCGGGCTGCTGCGCGAGACGGCGCGCAACGCGGCGGCCGGCCACCGCCGCACGCTCGGCGACGAGCCGTTCCTGGCGGTACGCCAGCTGTGGCTGGACACCGACCGGCCGGCCCGCATCGAGGTCGACGGCGAGCCGTACGGGCAGACGCCGGTACGCATCGGCCTGGACCCGAACGCGTTGCGGCTGATGGCCCGCGCCGACAGCCCGGATCACTGACCGGTCAGGCCCAGTGCTCCTCGTCGGGCAGTGGGATCTCCGTGTTCTGCTCCACCGCGTCGGCGGCGGTCAGGTCGTCGCGCACCGACTCACCCAGGCCCGCCCGGTCGCTCGGCGGGCGCAGCACGCCCTGCTCGGCCAGGTCCGCCTCGCTCGCCTCGGGCACCGCCGTGCCGACCGTGCCGGGCGGTCCGACGAGTGTCTCGTCCTGCCGCTGTTCCTGCGCGTCGGCCTCGGGCGGGCGGCGCAGCGCGTCCTCGCTCATCGGGCGCGCCCCCGTCACGCCGTGCGCCGCACGTACGGCGCGCTCTGGTCGGCCACGTCGCCGTACTCGGCCGGAAGCTGCCCGACGACCTGCGCGTAGGCGGCCGGGTCGACCGCGTCGCGCAGCACGTCGAACACCGCCGTGATCCCGTCCCGCGCGGCGTCCACGTCGACGTCGGCGCGTCCGCTCACCCGCTCCACGAACACGTCGAGCCCGAACGGCTCGGCGTCCTCGGCCGGGCCGAACGCGTACGCCCGCAGCGCCTCCGGCAGCCGGTCGGCGAGGTCGCGGGCCTCTCCGCCGTCGATGCGCTCGGCCAGCGTGGTCAACGTCGCCCGGGTGATCGCGGTGGCCTGCTCCGTGGACGCGCCGCACCGTTCGGCCACCGCGCCGACGAACTGATCCTGGTCCATCTCGCCGCCTTCCTCCGCTGGGATTGCCGGATTCCCACGCTGGACCTCGGCAAACGGGGCGTGAGCCCGAGGAGCCGGAGCCGCCGGACCGGGGGTAGCGTGCAGGCCGGAACCCGCAGCGAGGAGGCCCCGGCAGTGCAGCCGACGATCGTGGACGTGCCGACCCCCGACGGAACGGCCGACGCCTACCTGGCCACGCCGGGGTCCGGCGGGCACTTCCCGGCCGTCCTGCTGTTCATGGACGCGTTCGGGCTGCGGCCCCGGGTCGCGGAGATGGCCGCCACGATCGCCGACCGCGGGTACGTGGTGCTCGCCCCCAACCTGTTCCACCGCGCCGGGCGCGCCCCGCTGATCGACCTCGGCGCGCTCGCCGACGACAGCCGCCGGGCCGCCCTGTTCGAGAGCATCGGGCCGATGATGGCCGCGTTTACGCCGGACGCGGTGGCCCGCGACACGGCCGCCTACCTGGACTTCCTCGCCGCCCGCCCGGACGTCGCGCCGGGCCCGGCGGCGATCACCGGCTACTGCATGGGCGGCACGAACGCGCTGCGCGCGATCGAGGCGCTCCCGGACCGGATCGCCGCGGTGGCCGCGTTCCACGCCGGGCGGGTGGTCACCGACGCCCCGGACAGCCCGCACCTGGCCGTCGGCGCGGTGACCGGCGAGCTCTACTTCGGGCACGCCGACGCCGACCCGTCGATGACCGCCGAGCAGATCGCCACGCTGGAGAAGACGCTGGACGCCGCCGGGGTGACCTACCGTTCCGAGGTGTACGCCGGCGCCCGCCACGGCTACACCCAGTCGGACACCCCGATGTACGACGAGCAGGCCACGCGGCGGCACTGGACGGCGCTGTTCGACCTGCTCGACCGCACGTACCGCCGCTGACTCCGAAGGGCGCGCGGGGACACGGCCGACGATTCACCGGCCCGGAGCCGGGTAACCGCCGTCATGACCGACCGCCGCGCCGACGACACCGTCCGCTCGCCCCTGGACCGGGCGGTCGAGCGGGGCGGTCTCGCGCTCTCCCGGGTCCGTGACCAGGGCGGCGCGGCCGGCCGGAACCGGCTGCGCCAACTGGAGATCACCGTGGTGATCTCCGCGCAGGCCGGGCTGGCCGCGGCGCTCGCCGCGCTGCTCGCCCAGATGCTGCTCGGCTCCGGCGCGCACGTCTTCGCCCCCGCCGCCGCGGTCGGCACCATCGCCACCGCCATCGGCCAGCGCGCCCGCCGCACGTTCGAGCTGCTCGTCGGCGTCGGCCTCGGCATCGTGGTCGGTGACCTGCTGCGCGCGCTGCTCGGCAGCGGATCCTGGCAGACCGGCCTGGTGGTCACGCTCGCCATCGCCACCGCGCTGCTGGTGGCCGGACGCGGCGGCGCGCTCGTGGGCCAGGCCGGCGGTACAGCGGTGCTGATCGCCACGCTCGCGCCGGTGCAGCCCGGCCTGGAACTGCCCCGCATCTTCGACGCGCTGGTCGGCGGCCTGGTCGGCCTGTTCGTGGTGGCGCTGCTGCTGCCGGTCAACCCGATCCGCGTGCTGGACCGGGCGGTGGAGCCGGTGGTCGCCCGGCTCACCGAACAGCTCGACGCCGTCGCCCACGCGCTGACCCGCCGCGACGCCGACGCGGCGCAGCGCGCCCTGGACGATCTGCGCGGGATCGAACCGGACATCGGGCGGCTCAACGAGGCGCTCAGCGGGGCCGAGGAGGTGGTCACCATCGCCCCGGCCCGCTGGCACCGCCGGGCCCGGTTCCACCGGTACGCCGACGCGACCCAGCACCTCGAACGGCTGGTCCTGTACGCCCGCTCGATCGCCCGCCGCTCCGCCACCGCGTTGCAGTACGACGAGCCGGTCCCGCCCGCGCTGCCCGACGCGGTGGCCCGCCTCGGCGACGCGGTGCGGGAGCTGAAGCGGGCCTGCAGGTCCGGGGAGGACCTGGACCGCACCCGGGAGCTGGTACGGCAGGGCGCCGAGCTGGCCGGGCGCGCGTGGTCGCAGGGTGTGCGCGCCTACGGCGAGGCGATGATCAGCGATCTGCGGACCGGGCAGAGCGAGCTGCTGCGGGCCACCGGCTGCCGGCCCGAGGACGCCAACGGCACCGTGCGCCGGGCCGCCGGTGCGGGGGAGGCGGAGGCGCGCCCGCCGGTCCGGGCCCGGATGAGCCGGCCGGTCCGGCGCCGGCCCGCTGCCCGGGGCGCGCCGGGGCGGCGTCCGGACATGTTCCGCCCACCGACCCGCGTCGCCTGACCCGGCCCGGCCGCCCGTCGTCGTCCGGCCGTCGTCGTCCGGCCCGGCCGCCCGCCTCCGGCCGGTCCGGCTGCCCGTCGTCGCCCGGCCGGGTTGCCGGCCGCAGGCCACCGGGCGTCGACTGGCACCTGCCCGGGGCGGCCCGGCTGGTTAGCGTCGGCGCATGGACATCAGTCAGGACGCGCCGGCCGCGCGATTCGCCGCTCTGACCACCGCCCACGTCGCCGACGCCTGCCTGCGCGCCGGCGTGCCCGTCCGCTGCGCCCCGGCCGCTGTCGTCCCGGTGTTGCCGGGGCGGCGCCTGGCCGGCCGGGTCCGACCGGCCCGGCACGCCGGCAGCGTGGACGTCTTCCTGGAGGCGATCGAGCTGGCCGCCGACGGGGACGTGCTCGTCGTCGACGACGCCGGCCGCACCGACCGGGCGTGCGTCGGGGACCTGGTGGTACTGGAGGCGCGGGCCGCCGGCCTGGCCGGGCTGGTGGTGTGGGGCGCGCACCGCGACACCGCGGACCTGGTCGCGGTCGGACTGCCGGTGTTCAGCCTCGGCGCCACCCCGAGCGGGCCGCTGGAGCTGGACCCGCGCCCGGCCGGGGCGCTGGAGCACGCCCGGGTCGGGCCGTTCACCGTCGGCCCGCAGGATCTGGCGCTGGCCGACGACGACGGCGTGCTGTTCGTACCCGCCGACCGGGCCGGGGAGCTGTTCGACCTGGCCGGGTCCATCCGGGACACCGAGCGGCGGCAGGCCGACCGGATCCGGGCCGGGGAGTCGCTGCGCGCGCAGGTCGGGTTCGGCGCGTACCTGGCGGCCCGGGAGGCGGACCCGGCGCTGACGTTCCGGGCGCACCTGCGGGCGGTGGGCGGCGCGATCGAGGAGTGACCCGGTCAGCCGCCGCGCGCCCACAGCGCCAGGCGGACCCGGTTGGCGCTGCCGGTCTTGGTCATCAGGCTGGTGATGTGCGTCTTCACAGTGGTCACCCCGATGTGCAGGCGGTCGGCGATCTCGGTGTTCGACAGCCCGTCGGCGACCAGGTCCAGCACGTCCCGCTCGCGGGCGGTCAGCTCGGCCGCACGCCGGGGCGCGCCGGCGCGGGCGTGCACCGCGCGTTCGACCAGCCGGCGCAGGACGTCCGGGCTGAACGGGCTGTCGCCGGCGGCGGCGCGGCGGACGCCGTCGAGCAGGTCGGCCGGGGGCGCGTCCTTGAGCAGGAACCCGCAGGCGCCGGCGGTCAGCGCCGGGTAGAGGTGGTCGTCGTCGCCGAACGTGGTGAGCGCCATGATCCGGGTGGCCGGCCGGTCGGCGAGGATCCGGCTGGTCGCGGTGATCCCGTCGACGCCGGGCATCCGCAGGTCCATCACCACCACGTCGGGGCGTAGCCGGGCGGCCAGGGTGACCGCGTCCCGGCCGTTGTCGGCCTCGCCGACGACCTCGAGGTCGGGCTGGGCGTCGCAGAGCATCCGCAGGCCGGCCCGGATGAGGTGCTGGTCGTCGACCAGCAGCACCCGGATCACGCCGGCTCCGGCGTGCCCGCGCGGGGCCGGGGCGCCTGGTGGGCCGGCCCGGGCGGGGGCAGCACGGTCCGGACCCGCCAGCCGGAACCGGTGGGCCCGGCCTCCAGCCGCCCGCCGAGCACCTCGACCCGTTCCCGCATCCCGACGAGGCCGTGCCCGCCGCCGGAGGGCACCCCGGCCGGCGCGGCGCCGCGCCCGTCGTCGGTCACCGCCCAGTGCACCGCGCCGTCCTCGACCGACACGGTCAGGTGTGCGCGGGCCGCCGCGCCCGCGTGTTTCGCCACGTTCGTCAACGCCTCCTGGGTCAGTCGCAGCACCGCCTGGCCGCGTACCGCGTCGAGCCTGCCGACCGCCGGGTCGACGTCGGCCTCCACCACGACGCCCGCCTGCCGGGCCCGGTCGACAGCCGCGCCGAGCGCGGCCGGCAGCGCCGACGGCTCGATCGCGGTCAGGGCGGCGTCGCCGCGGACACCGTCCGGGTCACGCAGCACCGCCACCAGCCGCCGCAGGTCGGTCAGCGCGGCCGTGCCGGTGGCGTGCACGTCGTCGAACACCTCGCCGACCCGGGGGTCCAGGTCGGGCAGCACGTGCCGGGCCACGCCGACCCGCAGCACCATCGACGCGACGTGGTGCGCGAGCACGTCGTGCAGTTCCCGGGCGATGGCGCCGCGCTCGTCGGCGCGGGCCGCCCGGCTCTCCGACTCGCGCCGGCGCCGCTCCGCCTCTGCCCGCACCTCGGCCTGCCGCCCGAGTTCCCGGGTGGTCCGCACCACCAGCCCGAGCAGCAGCGGCAGGCCGACTGTGACGGCCAGCCCGAACAGGCCGGTGAGCGCCGCACGGACCGGTTCGCCGATCTGGCCGGACAGATCGATGGCGGCGAGCAGTCCGGCGCCCAGCCAGACCGTGCGCGGCCGGGTGGCCCGCATGGTCAGCTCCAGCAGCGCCCAGCTCGCACCGACCTGGTTGATCATCACGTCGTCGACCAGCACGAGCGCGGCGACCAGCAGGGCCGACTGGATCAGCAGGTTCACCAGAGGGCGGCGGTGGCACAGCAGTGCCAGCGCGAACGCCGGGACCGCCAGCGCCCACTGCGTACCGGTGGCGGCCTGGCCCGCGTGCGGTCCGAAGACCAGGTAGCCGACGCCGCTGAGATCCAGCAGCAGGATCCGCGCGAGCGTGTCGCGCGCGTCGAACAGCCGACCGACCCAGCTCACCGCGTCAGCCTAGGCAACCGGAGCGGCCGGAGGCCACCGCGTTCGCCGGCCGCCGGCCCGGCGGTCCGGGGTGGACCACCGGGCCGAACACGACGGCGCTCATCCGACCAGCACCACACCGGTACGCCGGGTCCGGCGGGCCAGCACCAGCGTGGTGGCCGCCGCGGTGGCCGCCACCAGCACCCCCGCCGCGGCGAGCGTGAGCGCGTCCGGCGCGAGCAGCGACTGCCCGCGCAGCGCCTGCCCGGTCAGCAGCAGCGTCAGTGCCGCGTACGCGGCCCCGCCGACGAGCACCAGCCGGGCCCGGGTCAGCTCGTCCAGCCGCGCGCCGAAGAACCGGTCGAGCAGGATCGCCAGCAGCGGCAGCGCCTGCAACGCGTGCATCCCGACGAAGTGCCCGACGCGCAGGTCGCCGCCGGTGGTGCTCCAGCCGAGCAGCGGCAGCCCCGGGCCGCCGTCGGGCACCCCGACGCTGTGCGCACCGCTGATCCCGGCGGGCGCGCCGGCCGGGCTCTGCGCCACCATCGGGAACGCGACGAGCATGCCGAGCAGGGACACGGCGAGGCCGAGCCGGACCGCGTATCCGCCGGCCCGGTCCGGAAGGGACCGGCGGGCCAGCACGACCGCCAGTACGAACTGGGCCGCGAACAGCACGGTGATCGCCACGCCCATGACGTCGAACAGCACCGCGTTCAGCGTCGTGGTGCCGTTGAAGTGGCTGGTGGTGCCGCGGAGCACCTGACCCACGATGACGACCATCTCCAGCACGGACATGGCCACGATCACTGTGGCCGCCCGCTCGGCGGCCCGGCTGCGGCGGGGCAGCAGGGACAGCATCCAGGCCAGGGTGACGCCGTAGAGCACGAACGAGATCGCGAACTTCAGCGGCTTGAGCCAGATGGGCACGCCGGTCAGCACGCGCGGGTCGGCCACGACGCCGACCGCGGCGACGACGGTGAGCACCGCCATCGCGGACACGAGGAGCATCAGGGGGCGGTGCCATCCGGCCGCCCGGTTCCGCAGGGTAGTCATGCCTGTAGATGCTCGTGACGGGCCGGGCCGGTCGCGCCCGCCCGCGGGCCGCACTCGCGGCCACGGGTCGGAGCGTGTCTCCTACCGGGGGAGGAGGCCGGCCGGTCAGTCCGGCAGCCGGGGCATCTCGACGCCCGGGTCGCGGCCGAGCAGCACGCCACGGGTCAGCGCCCGTGAGCCGAAGCGGTCCCGCACCGCGTCGACGGCGGCGTCCAGCGCCGGCCCGGGGTCGGCGGTGAACGGCAGGGCGAGCTGGGTGTGCCCGCCGCCGAGGTTGCCCACCGACACGCCGAGCAGCGTGACGCCCCGTTCCGCGATCTGCGGCAGCGCGGCCCGCAGCAGGTCACGGGCGGCGGCCCGCAACGGCCCGGTCTGCGCGGTCGGTTCGTCGAGCGTGTGCGACCGGGTGGCGCGGGTGTAGTCGGCGAAACGCAGCCGCAGCGTCACCGTGCGGCCGGTGCGGCGGGCGGCGCGCATCCGGCCGGTGACCCGGTCGACCAGCCCGGCCAGCACCGCGTCCAGGTCGGCGGGGGAGTGCGGCCCGCGTCCCAGCGCGTGCTGCGCGCCCATCGAGGAACGGCGGCGGCCCACCTGCACCGCCCGGGGGTCGCGGTTGTGCGCCAGGGCGTGCAGGTGCCGCCCGGCGCCCGCGCCGAGCAGCGACACCAGCGCCGGCTCGTCCAGCCGGGCCACCTGCCCGACGGTACGGATGCCGCGTTCGCGCAGCCGGGCGGCGGTGACCGGGCCGACGCCCCACAGCCGCTCGACCGGCAGGGGGTGCAGGAACGCGAGTTCCCGCTCCGGCTCCACCACCAGCAGCCCGTCCGGTTTGGCCACCCCGCTGGCCACCTTCGCGAGGAACTTCGTCCGGGCCACGCCGACGGTGATCGGCAGGCCGACCTCGCGGCGTACCCGTTCCCGCAGCGTGGCCGCGACGGCGGCCGGCGCTCCGGCGAGCCGCCGCAGCCCACCCACGTCGAGGAACGCCTCGTCGATGCTGAGCCCTTCGACGAGCGGGGTGGTGTGCCGGAAGATCTCGAACACCGCCCGGCTGGCGGCCGTGTACGCGGCCATCCGGGGCGGCACCACCAGCGCGTCGGGGCAGAGCCGCCGAGCCTGCCGGCCGCCCATCGCGCTGCGCACGCCCCGGGCCTTGGCCTCGTAGCTGCACGCGAGCACCACGCCGCCGCCGACGATCACCGGCCGGCCGCGCAGCCGGGGGTCGTCGCGCTGCTCGACCGAGGCGTAGAACGCGTCCAGGTCGGCGTGCAGGATGGTGGCCTCGCTCGACACCCGGTCATCTTCGCACAGATGTTCGAACAGGCGTGGCTGACCTGCCCCGACACAGGCGACCGGCCGGCGGGAGCGCCCGCCGGCCGGTCGCGTGCGGTCACCGTCCGTAGACCTCGAACTCGTAGAGCGAGAAGCCGTACGAGGTGGCCCGGGTGACGCCGTACATCCGCACGTATCGCGCGGTGACCGGGGCGAACGTCACGTTGTCGACGCCGCCGTTGCCGGTGGTGGTGCTGAACACCGGCTGCCAGGAGTTGCCGTCAGCGGAGACCTCGATCCGGTAGCCGGTGGCGTACGCGGCCTCCCACCGCAGCACCGCCCGGCTGATGGTCTGGGCCGAGCCGAGGTCCACCCGCAGCCACTGGTTGTCGTTGTAGCTGCTGGCCCACCGGCTGCCCAGACTGCCGTCGACCGCCTTGGCCGGGGTGTTGCTGGTCAGGAACTGGGTGCTGGACGCGGTGGCGGTGCGGCCCTGCGCCAGGTTGGTCACCGCGTCGCCCCGGCGCGCCGGGAACGAGACGACCTGCTGGTAGGTGGGCCGGTTCTGCCAGGCGATCAGCGGGTGGGTGATGCCGCCGAGCCCGGACTGGGCGATCGAGTCGGCGCACCACTGGTCGCCCGCGCCGCACGAGGAGTCGCCCGGGTAGACGGTGGTCGCGGGCGCCGCCGCGGCCTGGCCGAGCGTGTCCAGCAGCGCCTGCCGGCACGCGCCGAGGTTGCCGTTGCCGCAGTACGTGCGCCCGAGCCCGCCGGCCACCGGGTCGCCGAGCACGGCCCGCAGGTCCTTGTCGACGTAACCCCACCAGCCGTACTGGAAGGCCGAGCCCTTGTGCGCCTGCCCCTGCGACGCCCAGTTGACGGTGCCGTCGCGGGCGCCGTTCTGGCCGCCCGAGGGCGCCTCGTTGACTTCGAGCGCGTCGACGAGCGCGGCGTACAGGTCGGGGCCGAGGCCGGGACGGAACTGCGCCGAGGCCAGCAGCGGCCACCACGCGTCGAAGATCCGGATGGCGTCGGCGTGCTGGTAGACCTTCGACCCGGGTGACGTCTCCACCCGCCGCGACCCGGCCTGCTGCCAGGCCCGCAGCTTGGTCACCGCGGCGGCGAGCGCCGGGTCGGTGACGGGCGTGCTGTCGAGCACCCGCAGCAGCTCGCCGAGCACCTGCTGGCCGCGCAGGTCGGTCACGGCCGCCTCGGCGGTGATCCGGACGATGTCGGCGCGGCCGACCTTGCGCTGGGCGATGGCCGCCTTCACCGGACCGTCGAGCAGCTGACCCCGGTGCACCGCGCCGTAGCTGAAGTTGCCGTCGGCCGCGCCGAAGTCACGCGCCTGCTTGTTGTTCCAGCTGACGTAGTAGTCCTGGTTGACCGACTGGGGGTGGGCCGACGCCGGGGCGTACGTGGCGTCGTTGGTGTCCGGGTTCCAGCCGGCCCACTCGTACGCCGGCTCCGCCTTCATCGGCAGGTTCGGGTCGGAGGTGGACGAGCGCACCGGGTTCGAGCCGGAGTTGAAGTACGCCGCCTCGGTCGAGTTGACGTAGAACCAGTTGAACGCGTACCCGACGCTGGCCGCGGACGCCTGGAACGCCGCCGCGCTGCCCATCGCCGCCGGGTCGTTGTACGCCTGGAAGCCGATCGCCGAGTCGGCCTCGTGCCGGTAGGTGGAGCGCAGCTTGGTGAACGCGGTGGGCTGCCCGTTGACCAGCCCTCGGTAGGACACCAGCCCGTACTTGGTGCGCAGCGCGCGCAGCGTGTACGCGCCGGCCGGGGTGGAGTCGGCGAGCGTCGGCGACCAGGAGTTGCGCTTCTCCAGCACCTCCATGGCCACGCACTGGCCGCGGTAGAGGTAGCGGTTGGAGCGCAGCGTCGGCGCGCTGCCGTCGGTGGTGCACAGCGGCACCGCGTACGTGTCGGTCAGGTCCTGCGAGGCGGAGGTGGCGCTCCACGCGTAGTCCTGGCCGCGGCCGAGCAGCACGTAGAGGTTCAGCCCGGCGAAGGCGGCGCCGCGCGCGCTGATCCCCGGCCCCTGGAGTTCCTGGAGCATGAGCAGTTGCGGGGCGAAGTAGCCGGTCTGCGGGCCGAACACGGCCACCGGGTTGCCGGTGGTGGTGTGCCGGCCGGAGACCACGACCGCGTTGGACATGCCGTGCGTACGCAGGGTGGACAGGCCGCCGAGCAGGTCCTTGGTGGCGGCGCTGGTGCCGGTGCGGGCGGCGGCCCCGCCGGTGGCGTCGTACGCGAGCGGCTCGGCGACCACGGTGCCGGCGTCGGGCAGCACCGCGCTGGTGGCGCCGGACGGCGTCGCGCCGTACGGGAAGCTCTGCCCGTCGTGCAGCGTCAGTACGGTCTCCGGGTCGTTCTGCGAGCGGAACGCGGTCCAGACCCGGTCGCCCTCGGTGGGGCCGTACTTGGCCCGGGCGGCCACCCGGACCAGCGCGGACTGCACCTCGCTGCCGCCGCCCCCGCCGAACAGCCCGCCGATGACACCGGCGGTGGCGATCAGGTCGGTCATGGTGAAGTGCTTCGGCTTGCCGGCCCCGGTGAGCACGTACTCGCCGGGGTAGTTGTCGTCGGCGATTGACTTGTCGATGTAGGCGTTGATGCCGGCGATGTAGTCGGCCACGTCGGTGTAGAGCTGCTGGCCCCGGGTGCCCTTGAGGCGCAGCGCGTCCACCTGGGCCTGGAGGTCCGCCTCGGTGTAGGGCGAGTTGGCCCAGACGCTCTGCTCCAGTTCCCGGTTGCCGGGGGCGCCGCCGGCGAACGAGGTGACGTTGCCGCGGCCGACGTGCCGCAGCAGGTCCATCACCCAGAGCCGGTCCTGGGCGCCGGCGTACCCGGCGCCGAACATGGTGCCGGCGCGGGTGGTGCCGGTGACGTGCGGGACGCCGGTGGCCTTGTCCCGCACGATGGTGACGTCCGAACGCGGCGAGATCCTGCTCTCGACCTGCGCGTCGGGGACGCCGAACGAGGCGTCGTTGTAGAAGTGGGCGATCTGCTCGTCGGTCAGCCCGGCGTAGTTGTAGACCAGGTTGGCGTACTCGTCGAGCTGGTCGCTGGAGTGCGCGGGGCGGGTGCCGAGCGCCTGGTGGGCCAGGATGCCGGCGAGCGTGGCGTTGCCGTTCTGCCCGGGGGGCAGGATGTCGGCGCACTGGCCGAGGCAGTAGTCGTCGGGGGTGAACGTGGTGGCGGCGAGCGCCGGCGACGGCGGGGTGACCGTCAGGACGCTCGCGGTGAGGGCGGCGGCGGTGAGCGCCGCGAGGCGGGCACGGATGGCGGGTAATGGCATGGCGATCCTCCGGGGACGCGGAGCAGGGCCGTTCGGTACGCCCGGCTGACGGCGTCTCGGCCTCCGTGCCCGGGCGTCCTGCCCGGAGGTGAGAATGACTCATATCTATCTGCGGGCAATGATCGGCGCACCACTGCCGTCCGGGATAGCCGTCGTTCACCAGTCGTCAATGCCGACGTTTCGTCGCGATCCGTCCCGCAACGACGCGGTGGGGGTGGCGCCGTTGCCACCCCCACCGCTCTCCCCGCCGGTGCGCCGTCAGTGCTTGTGGAACGACTGGCGCACCACACCCCCCACCAGCGCGCACCAGGTAGTGGTGCTGATCTTGCCGTTGGGCGGTAGTCCGTGCAGGCGCTGGAGGTCCTTCACCGCCGTGCGGGTGGCGTGGTCGTACTCACCGGTCGCGGTGACCTCGGCGTAGCCCTTGGAGGCGAGCATGAACTGCGCGGCGGCCACCGGGACGCCGGACGACTTCTGGTCCAGCTCCGGGGCCAGGGTCTCCCAGGTCGGCGCCGTGAGCGTGGCGTCGACGTCGACCGGGATGCCGTTGCGGGCCTGCCAGTCCTGCACCGCCGCGACCGTCGCCGCGTCGAACACGCCGGTCACCGGCACTGTGTAGCCGTGGAACGTCAGCAGGTACTGCGCGACGCGGACCACCGGGCCGCCGACGAAGCGCCAGATGTCCGGCCAGCGGCGGGCCGGCACGTCGCCCAGGTCGGTGCCCAGGTTCTCGAACACGGCGCGGCGCAGCGCCGGGAACTCCCGGTAGAACATCGCGCCCGGGCAGAGCGTGGCGCGGAAGTCCCAGTGGCCGAAGATGTCGTGGGCGTGCAGCCCGTACTGCCGGCAGATCGCGGTGCACAGCCGGACCAGCCCGTCGAGCAGTTCCTCCGGCGGCGTCTCGGTGACGTAGGTGCCCTCGTTCTCGATGCCGATGGCCCGCCCGTTCTCGCCCGGGCAGTGCGCGGCGATCATCTGCCGGTCGCCGGCGAGCAGCCGGTCCAGGCTGCCGTGGCGTCCCTCCAGGACGTGACCGCCGCGGCTCACCGTGAAGTGCTGCCCGGTGTCGGACCAGCCGTTGCCGTCCATGTGCAGGTCCTGGCAGTCGCGGGCGAGCTGCTTGGCGTGCTCCTCGGAGTAGTCCGTGACGTTCGGGAACGCCATGTGGTGCACGATGATCTTGTTGGTCGGGATCGCGCTGACCGACAGCGGGTCGGCCGGCGGGCGGGCGGCCCACTCGTCGCAGCTGATGATCCAGTCGAGGTCCGCGCCCGGTGCGGCGTGCGCGGCGGCCGGCCGGGCGAGCTTGCTGCCGACGACCGCGACCGCCGCGGCGCCGAGGCCGGCCCGCAGCAGCGTACGGCGGTCCAGCTCGGGGTGGTCGAAGTGCATCTCGCCTCCTCGATGGCCCGAACGGCGCCGGGCGATGTAAAGGAACTGCAACGACTGCGCGCGTGGTGGAGAATATTGCCAAGCTCGCGCGGTGCGCCAGAGGACAAAAGCGACGTTCGCCGGCCGGTGCGCCTGCCGTTCCTACCGCCGGAGTAGGCGATCTCACGTCCGCTGACCGGGACGGACCATGGCCTTCCGCGACCCGCCGTGGCAGCCTGGGCCGGTGCAGTCGCCCAGCCTGACCGGGATCCTCGTGCTCGTCGCGGTGCTCGCGGTCGCCACCGCGTTCGGCTGGTGGCGCCGCCGCCACGACGGGCGGCTGCGCGCCGTCCGGAAGCGCCCATCGGCCGCCGACGCGCCGCACCTCGCCACCCTCACCGCCCTCGGGGTACGCCCCGGCGAGGTCACGCTGGTGCAGTTCTCCGCACCGGTCTGCGCGCCCTGCCGGGCCGCCCGCCGGGTGCTCGCCGACGTCGCCGCCTGCCTCGACGGGGTCGCGGTGCGGGAGGTGGGCGTGGACGAGCACCTCGACGCGGCCCGGGAGCTGGACGTGTGGCGCACCCCGACCGTGCTGGTGGTGGACGCGGCGGGCCGCGTGGTGCGCCGGGCCGCGGGCGTGCCCGACCGCGACGACCTGATCGCCGCGCTCACGGCCGGGGCGGGGCGATGACCGGCGTACGGCTGACCCGCCGCCGGGTGGTGGACCACGGCCGGCTCGCCACGAGCCTCTGTGCGGTGGCGCGTCCCGCCTGACCGACCGCCCCCGCACGAACGGACCCACCCCATGCTGCTCGACCCCCGGGGACCGCGCTTCGCCGCCGTCCTCACCACAGTCGTCCTCGCGATCGTCCTCGTCACCGGCTCCGGGCTGCTCCTGCTCGCCCAGGCCGTGGTGTTCGCGCTCACCGCCGTCAACCCGCGCCTCGGCCCGTACGGCCTGCTGTTCCGCGCCCTGGTGGCGCCCCGGCTGGATCCGCCGGCGGAGCTGGAGCCGGTCGCGCCGGTGCGCTTCGCCCAGGTCGTCGGCCTGGCCTTCAGCGCCGTCGGCGCGGCCGGCTGGTTCGCCGGGCTGCCCGCGCTCGGCCTGGCCGCCACCGGCGCCGCGCTGGCCGCCGCGTTTCTCAACGCCGCGTTCGGGCTCTGCCTCGGCTGCGAGGCGTACCTGGCGATCCGGCGGCTGGCCGGGCGCCCGCTCGCCGCCCGGGTGGCGGTACCCCCGCGCTGACCGCCCGCCCGTACGCTGACCCCGGCGGAACGGGGGAGTGGCATGGCGGGTCGCGGACGGCTGGACCGGCGCAGCGTGCTCGTCGCCGCGGGCGGGCTGGCGGTGGCGGGGATCGGCGTGCCGGTCGGGCTCGCCGCCACGAACGACCGGCCGCCGCCCCCGCCGCGCGGCCGGCGGCCGATCAGCATGGCGATGCACCTGCACGCCTCGTTCAGCGAGGGCGTGGCCAGCTACGCCGCCCACCTCGACCAGGCCCGCCGCAACGGCGTCGACGTGCTCTGGTGGACCGACCACGACTTCCGGGTCGCCGCCCACGACCACCGCCGGGTCGTCCACTTCGACGGCCCGGAGGAACGCGAGGGCGGCCTGACCTGGACCTGGCAGCCGGCCACCGAGGGCCGCCTGCGCGCCTCGGCCGCCGACTTCGTGGACGCGCCGGACGCCCCCGACGGCCCGGGCCGCGCGCTGCGCCTCACCGCCGCCGGTGCCGGCACCCACTGGTACGCGGGCAAGGCCTGGAACTGGACGCACACCGCCAACATCTCCGACACGAAACTGCACCTCGACGTACGCCCCGAAGCGGCGGGCCGGGACGCCACGCTCACCGTGGAGGTCGCGCTGTCGCACCACCCGGCCGGACCCGGCCGCCCCGCCGGGCAGCTCGTGCTGCGCTACCGCCTCGGCGGCGTTGACGCGGTCCGGCACACAGTGGACGGCCGCCACGGCACCGTCGAGCTGCCCGCCCCGGCCGGCGTCTGGCGGCGGCACACGTTCGACCTGCTCGCCGACGTGCGGCGGCTCTGGCCCGGCCTGGTCGCCGGGGACAACTCGCTGCGCGGGCTGCGTCTCGGCGTGACCGTGTCCGGTGGCGCGCGCGGCGCGTACCTGGTGGACCGGCTCGTCTTCGACCGCGCCCGCCGCGCGGGCCAGGCGGGCGAGGAGTTGCGCGCCGAGGTGCTGCGCGGCTACGCCGGGGCGTACGAGGGCGTCACCCACCACCGCGCGTACGAGGTGTCGATGGTCCGGCACCTCAACTGGTTCGGCGGCGACGGCACGCTGCCGCGCTTCCCGTCCCCGCCGTACCGGGACAACGACGTGGACGCCACCGAGGCGATGGTGCGGTTCCTGCACTCGCACGGCGGGGTGGTGTGCTGGAACCACCCGCTGGACACCGAGCGCCGCGAATCCCTGGCCCGCCTGCTGGTCAGCCGCGACGCGCTCGGCGTCGACCTGATCGAGATCGGACGCCGGCCGGTCGAGGACCACCTCTGGGCGTACGACGTGGCTGCCCGCAACGCGATCCCGCTGACCGCCGTGGGGGTCACCGACGACCACGACGGCACCGACTGGCGCGCGGGCCGGGACCGGAACATCACCTCGGTGTGGGCGGCCTCGACCGGCCGGGACGACCTGGTCGCGGCGCTGCGCGCCGGGCAGGCGTGGTTCGCCGACCTGGCCGGCTACCGGGGCGCGCTGGATCTGGAACTGGGTGGCCGCGGCGCCATGGGCGCGCTCGCCGTGCTCGCCGAGGACACCGTCACGGTGCGGCTGCGCGCCACCGACCTGCCCGCCGGGGCCACACTGGAGACGGTCACCGGCGAGGTCGACCGGGCCGGTGTCGCGGACCCGACACCGGCGGTCCGGGTCGGGCAGGTCCCCTGGCGGCAGTTGCGGCCGGGCTGGCACGACCTGCCGGTGCGCGTCGGCGCCGGCACGTACGTCCGCACCCAGGTCCGCGACCGCGACGGCGAGATCGTGGGCGCGAGCAACCCCCTCTGGCTGCTCCGCACCCCTCCACCGGCGGGAATCCCCTCACCCCGCCGCCGCTGACCCGCGCCCTCTCACCCGCCGTGCTCCCTTTCGTCGATCATGAAGTTGGCGGCCGTCTCGGTCCCTTCTGTCCCCGTCAACTTCATGATCGACGAGGTCGGGGACGGTTGCCGAGGTCTGGTACTCGTGGCGGTGTGTCCCATACCGACCACCTGCCGGGCGGCGCCGCGCCGTCCGGGGAACCGGTCGCCGACCGGCGTCCGGAAGCAGCCGTTGCGGCGATGGCCGACGGCCGCGCCACGGTCAGAATGACGAGCGAGGCGGCGTCCGACACCCGCCCGTGGGACGCCGTGGAGTCTGTCGCATGAGCGGCTGGGAACTGTCCGGATACACGCCGGTCCGCCGGCTCGGCGCGGGCGCGTCGGGCAGCGTCGTGCTCGCCACCCACGACCCGACCGGCACCCCGGTCGCGATCAAGTACCTGATCCGCGACCTGGGTGAGGACTCGGCGTTCCGGACCGCGTTCCGCACCGAGGCGCGGCTGCTCGGCGAGATCGACGACCCGCACGTCAGCCGCCTCTACGAGTACGTGGAGAGCCCGCACGGCGCGGCCATCGTGATGGAACTGGTCGACGGCGTCTCGCTGCGCCAGATGCTGCGCGAACACGGCCCGACCACGCCCGAGGCCGCGCTCTGCGTCCTCAAGGGCTCGCTCGCCGGCCTGGCCGCCGCGCATGCCCACGGTGTCGTGCACCGCGACTACAAACCGGAGAACGTGCTGGTCACCGGCGCCGGGCTGAGCAAGCTCGCCGACTTCGGCATCGCCATGCCGATCGGCCAGGGCTCCGACACCACGGTGTCCGGCACGCCCCGCTACATGGCCCCCGAGCAGTGGACCGGCGCCCCGGCGAGCCCGGCGTGCGACGTCTACGCCGCCACCGCCACGTTCTTCGAGTGCCTCACCGGCCGGCCCCCGTACCAGGGACCGGACCTGCTCTCCCTGCGCGACCAGCACGCCAGCGCGCCGATCCCCACCGAGGCGGCACCCCCGCCGGTGCACGAGCTGCTGCGCCACGGCATGGCCAAACGCCCCGACGACCGCCCGCCGTCCGCCGAGGCGTTCCTGGACCTGCTGGAACAGGTCGCCGGCAGCGGCTACGACAGCGGCTGGGAGGAACGAGGGCTGCGGGAGCTGGCCCGGCGGGCGGCGCTGCTCGCCGCGCTGTGGCCGTTCCCGGACCGGGCCGAGGGCGCCACCGCGGTGGCACACACCGCGCTGGGCGCCACCACCGGCCGGGGCGGACGGTTCCGCAGTGGCCGCACCCGTACCGCGCTCGCCGCCGGCGCCCTGGTCGCCGCCGTCCTGGCCGGGGGCGCCGGCTACAGCTACGCCGCCCACGACGGCACGCCCGCCGCCGGCCCGGCCGGCCCGGCGAGCGCCGGTCCCGCCACCACCGGCGCACCCGTACCGGACCCGACCGGCGTCGAGTCGCCGAGCCCGTCGCCGACGCCCGGCCCGTCCACCGCGTCCGCCGCACCACCACCCCCCGCGCCGTCGGCCACCCCCGACCCGACCGGGACGCCGACCCGTACCGGCACGCCCACCCCCAGCGCGTCGCGCACCACCAGCCCGCCGCCACCGGACGTGACAGCGCCGGTAGTGGACGGCGTCCGCGCCGACCCGGGCGAGCTGGACCCGAAGGGCTGCCCCTACGGCGCCAAGACCAGCACCGTCACCGCCACCGTCACCGACGACAGCAGCGGCCCGGCCGCGCTCACCGTCACGTTCGGCTACACCCTCGACGGCGCCACCGGCACGATCCGGATGGCCGCCGCCGGGCGCGGCGTGTTCACCGGCACGCTCGGCCCGCTGTCCACGCCCAGGCGCAGCGCCCGCATCCCCGTCCGGGTCACCGCCGCCGACGCCGCCGGCAACACGACCACCTCGGCGTCACCGGTGTACGTGACGCTCTACCACGACTGCACCCCCGGCTAGGAGTACGACAGTGCCCGCTGCCCCGCACCGCAGCCCGTCCCGGGGACGGTCGGCGTGACCCGCCCCGACGAGCCCACCGAGGCGCTGCCCACCCGCGCCCTGCCGATCACCGGCGACGCGGACACCGCCGAACCCACCGTCCACCTGGTCCGCCCCCGAGCCGACGCCGACTCGACGGTGCCGCTCACCGTCACGCAGGCGGACCCGGCCTCCGAGAAAGCGGAGCCGACCGTGCCGCTCACCCTCGGGCGGGCGGAGCCGGCTGCCGACAGTGCCGAGCCGACGACGGCGCTCGTCCTCGATCGCACGGAGCCGACGGTCCGGCTCGCCGTCGACACCCCGGCGACGACCGGCAGGCCGGAGCCCACCGTCCACCTCCCCGGGGTGGCGGCCGATCTGCCGCCTACCGCCGAACCCACGGTCCACCTGGCCGCGATCCCCGGCGCGGACGACCGCACCGTGGACTTCGCCGTCTCGGCCACGGCGGCACCGCCGGCTGCCGAGCCGACCGCGCACGTGAGGCCGGGCCGGGCAGACGACGTGGGTGAGGCGACCGTTCAGACACCGGGGCCGACGAACCGCCCGGGCGCGGAACCGACCGCATCGTGGCAGCCCACCGCCTCCTGGCAGCCCACCGGCGTCCCACCCCAGCATTACGCCACCGGTACGGCGGCGACGGGCGCCGGGGCGTACCCGGATCGGATCGGCCACGCGCGGGCGGTGAGCGGCGCACCATGGCCCGGCCCCGGCGGCGAGCTGCGCTTCGGGCCGGGCGTACCGGCCACGCCGCCGCCCGCGCCGCCCTGGCCCACCGCGCCTCCGATCCGCCCGCGTCCGGTCTGGCGTCGCGTCGTCTCGGTGCTGTCCACGCTGCTCACCGTGGTGCTGCTGCTGGCGGTCGGCCTCTACCTGTGGCAGCGGCTGCGCCCGCTGGAGGTCGAGGGGGTCACCGTCGCGGTGCCCCGGCCGGCCGGTGTGGCCTGCGACGTGACAGTCGACGTGGTGGCCACCGTGCGCACCAACGGGCGCGGCGGGACGATCCGCTACCAGTGGTTCCGCTCGGACGCGCCGCCCGGCGCCGTGCTCACCGAACGGGTCGGCAGCGGGCAGCACACCACGGCGCTCACGCTCAAGTGGACGTTCACCGGGGTCGGGACGACCACCGGCATCGCCACCGTCAACATCATCGAACCGACGACGGCGCAGGCCAGCACGCGCGTCGTCTACCGCTGCCCCGGAGGCTGACCGCGTTTCCCCGCGCTCGCGTCCGGGTAGCCCCACCCGAACAGACCTGGACCACGTACGTGGAGGCCCTTCGATGAGAGACAACTTCGGGGACGCGGTGGGCGACGCGTTCCGTTCGGTGATGCTGTTCCTGCCCAAGGCGGTCGCGTTCGTCGCGATCCTGGTCGTCGGCTGGCTGATCGCCAAGGCCGTGCTGAAGCTCGTCGACAAGGTGCTGGAGCGGGTCCACTTCGACCGGGCCGTCGAGCGCGGCGGGATCAAGACCGCGCTGGCCCGCTCGAAGTACGACGCCAGCGACATCGTCGCGAAGCTGGCCTACTACGGCGTGCTGCTGGTCACGCTCCAGCTCGCGTTCGGCATCTGGGGCCCGAACCCCATCTCCGACCTGATCGCGGGTGTGATCGCCTGGCTGCCCCGGGCGTTCGTCGCCATCGTCATCGTGGTGGTCGCCGCGGCCATCGCCCGCGCGGTGAAGGACATCATCTCCAGCGCGCTCGGCGGCCTCTCGTACGGCCGGGTGCTGGCCAACCTCGCGTCGGTGTTCATCCTGGGCCTCGGTGTCATCGCCGCGCTCAACCAGATCGGCGTCGCCACCACCGTCACCACCCCGGTGCTGATCGCGGTGCTCGCCACCGTCGGCGGCATCCTGGTCGTCGGTGTCGGCGGCGGGCTGGTCCGGCCGATGCAGAGCCGCTGGGAGAACTGGCTGACCCGGGCCGAGGAGGAGTCGCGCACCATCGCCACGCATGCCCGGGCGTACCAGGCCGGTCGGCGTGACGTCGAGGCCCGCCTGGCCGCCACCGGCCCGTACGCGGATTCCGAGCTGACCCAGCCGGTGAGCCGCGACGCCGAGGCGGACCGCACCCAGCCGGTCCCGGCCTACCCGGGCACCCAGCCGGCCGCCGCCGCGGACGCCACCGAGCCGGTGCCGTCGCAGGCGGGCGTGGAGGCCACGCAGCACATCCCGGCGTACGCGGACTCCGAGCGCACCCAGCCGACCACGCCGCGCCAGCCGACGGCCGAGCAGGCCGCGGACAGCGAGGCCACCATGGTCATTCCGCAGGCCGACGTGGACAAGTTCCGCCGCTGACCCGACAGCGGGGCGACCGATCGGGGCGGGACCGCACGGTCCCGCCCCGATCGCGTGCCCGCCGGGGGACCACCCGGGCGCCTCGCGGCGGATAGGATCCCGGCATGACCTGGCGATGTTGATGCCTTCCTGAGCGACGAGGCCGCGGGCCGCCGCGGACACCGTGCATTCCGACCGGTGTCCGTCACGTCCCGTGGGAAGGTTCCATGCTCGTCGCTCCTGCCCGCGTGCCCGCGACCCGCCGTCTGGCGGCGACGCTCTACGGGTACGCGTTCCTCACCGACCTCGTCCTGCTCTACCCGCTCTATGTGCTGCTGTTCGCCGACACGGGGTTGTCGGTCGGGCAGATCTCCTCGCTGTTCGTGCTCTGGGCGGCCGCCGGCATCGTGCTGGAGGTGCCCTCCGGCGTATGGGCCGACGCGGTGTCGCGTCGCCTGCTGCTCTGCCTGGCGCCGCTGCTGGCCGCGGGCGGGTTCGCGCTCTGGGTGCTGCTGCCGTCCTATCCGGCGTTCGCCGTTGGCTTCCTGCTCTGGGGCGCCGGTGGCGCGCTGCGGTCCGGCGCGCTGGAGGCGCTCGTCTTCACCGAGCTGGAACGCCTCGGCGCGGCCGACCGGTACGCCCGGCTGATCGGCCGGACCCGCACCGCCGAGGTGCTCGGCGCGGTCGGCTCCGGGGTGCTCGCCGGGCCGGTGTTCGCACTCGGCGGCTACCTCGCGGTCGGCGCGGCGAGCGTGGCGACGTGCCTGCTGGCGGCGGCCGTCGCGGCCCGCTTCCCGGAGCACCGCCCACCGCCGACCGCGAGCGCCGCACCGGACGGGCCGAGCGGGGGCGACGAGCCGGGGGAGGAGCAGGGTGACGACGAGCCCGGCTGGCTGGACAGCCTGCGCCTGGGCCTGCGGGAGGTGCGGGCCGACCGCCGCGTCCGTGCCGCCGTGCTGCTGGTCGCGGCCGTCACCGCGATCTGGGGTGGGCTGGACGAGTACACCGGGCTGCTGGCCGCCGACACCGGCACGGCCGAGGTGGGCGTACCGCTGCTGCTCCTGCTGGTCTGGGCCGGGATGACAGTGGGCGGGCTGCTGGCACCGCTGGGTGAGCGGCTGTCCCACCGGGGGTACGCCGGTCTGCTGGTGTTCGCGGCGGGAGCGACGGCGGCCGGGGCGCTGCTGCGGCACCCGGGCGGGTTCCTGCTGCTGGCGGCGGCGTTCGCCGCGTTCCAGCTCGCCACCGTGCTCGCCGACGTGCGGCTCCAGGCCCGGATCGCCGGGCCGGCCCGGGCCACCGTCACGTCGCTGGCCGGGATGGCCACCGACCTGACCGTCGTCGCCTTCTACGGCGGGTACGGGCTGCTCGCCGGTGCGGTGGGCAACCCGGCGGCCTTCGCGGTCGCGGTGCTGCCGTACCTGCTGGTGGCGCTCTGGCTGCTCACCGGTCGGGCGTGAATCGGCAGAAAGGGGACCAATGGTCGCGTTCGCGGCCTAGCGTGAGTGCGGAAATCGGCGACCCCGGGAGACGATCGCGGTGACGTTGGAAGCAGAGCGCACGTTGCGCGACGAGGAGCTGTCCGGGCTGGCGGACCTGGCCGCCCAGCTACGGGTGGACGCGATCCGGTGCAGCACGGCGGCCGGCTCCGGGCACCCCACGTCCAGCCTGTCCGCCGCCGACCTGCTCGCCGTGCTCGTCGCCCGGCACCTGCGCTACGACTGGTCCTATCCGGGCAACCCCGGCAACGACCACCTGATCTTCTCCAAGGGGCACGCCTCCCCACTGCTGTACGCGGTGTTCCGCGCCACCGGCGCGATCAGCGAGCAGGAGCTGCTGGAGACGTACCGGCGGTCCGGGTCGCGCCTCCAGGGCCACCCCACGCCGGTGCTGCCCTGGGTGGACGTGGCCACCGGCTCGCTCGGGCAGGGCCTGCCGGTCGGCGTCGGGGTGGCGCTGGCCGCCCAGTACCTGGACCGGTCGCCCGCGCACGTCTGGGTGCTCTGCGGAGACAGCGAGACCGCCGAGGGCTCGGTGTGGGAGGCGCTGGACAAGGCCGGCCACTACGGGCTGCGCAACCTCACCACGATCGTGGACGTCAACCGGTTCGGCCAGCGCGGCCCCACCGAGCTGGAGTGGGACCTGGACACCTACCGGCGGCGCGTCGAGGCGTTCGGCTGCCGGGCGATCGTGGTCGACGGCCACGACCTGGGCGCGATCGACGAGGCGTACGGGCAGGCGCGCGAGGCCACCGGGCCGACAGTGGTGCTGGCCCGCACGGTCAAGGGCAAGGGCGTGCCCGAGGTGGAGAACGACCCGGCCTGGCACGGCAAGCCGTTCGACCCGGAGCTGGCCGAGCGCGCCGTGCGGGCGCTCGGCGGCCCCCGGCGCATCCGGGTCGCCGGACCGAAACCACCACCCGCGCCCCGGGCCGCCGCGCCGCAGATCCGGCAACCGGAACTGCCGACCTACGAGCGCGGCGCGAAGGTCGCCACCCGGGACGCGTACGGTGACGCGCTGCGCGCCCTCGGCGCCGCCCGGCCCGACGTGGTCGCGCTCGACGGCGAGGTCAGCGACTCCACCCGGGCGGAGCACTTCGCCGCCGCGTACCCGGACCGGTTCTTTCAGATGTTCATCGCCGAACAGCAGCTCGCCGCCGCGGCGGTGGGCCTGGCGGTGCGCGGCTACCGGCCGTTCGCGGCGACGTTCGCCGCGTTCTGGTCCCGGGCGTACGACTTCATCCGGATGGCGGGCGTGTCCCGCGCCGACATCGCGCTTGTCGGCTCGCACGCCGGGGTGGAGATCGGCCCGGACGGCCCGTCCCAGATGGGGCTGGAGGACATCGCCGCGCTGCGCGCGGTGCCCGGCTCCACGGTGCTGTGCCCGGCCGACGCGGTCTCCTGCGCGGCCCTCGTCGCCCAGATGCCCGACCACCCGGGGGTGAGCTACCTGCGCACCACGCGCGGCAAGTACCCGGTGCTCTACGACGACGCCGAGCCGTTCCCGATCGGCGGCAGCCTGATGGTGCGCGACGGCGGAGACGTGGCGCTGCTGGGCACCGGCGTGACGGTGCACCTGTGCCTCGCCGCCGCCGAGGAGCTGACCCGCGAGGGCATCGACGCCCGGGTGATCGACCTGTACTCGATCAAGCCGGTGGACCGGCAGCGCCTGGCCGAGACCGTCGTGGAGACCGGCGGGCGGCTCGTCGTGGTCGAGGACCACTACCCGGAGGGTGGGCTGGGCTCGGCCGTGCTGGAGGCGCTCGCCGACCTGGGCGAACCGGCCCGGGTCAACCACCTGGCGGTACGCGGGCTGCCCGGCTCCGGCACCCCCGCCCAGCAGCTCGACCGGGCCGGCATCGGTGTGGGCGCGATCGTCTCGGCGGCGCGGGCCCTGGCCTGAGCCCGTACCCGCCGGGGCCGGCGGCGCGGCGGTGTTTGCCGCGGCCGGCGGCGGGTAGCCACGCTGCCGTTGCGACGGGAGGACCGACGATGGCCGAACCGGAGTTCTACGCGCGGGTCTCCGCCCGCGCCGGCGTGCCGGTGGAGACGGCCCGCGCGCTGACCCAGGCGACGCTGCGCACGCTCGCCGAACGCATCAGCGGCGGCGAGGCCGACGACCTGTCCGCGCACGTCGCGCACGAGCTTCGTCCGCTGCTGGCCCGCGCCCGGGTCGAGGATCCCGAGGTCTTCGGGTACGACGAGTTCCTGCGCCGGATCGCCGAGCGCTCCGGCGCGACACCGTCCGACGCCGAGCGCGGCGCCCGGGCGGTGTTGCAGGCGCTGCACCGGGTGGTCGGACCGGCCCAGTTCAACCGGGCGTTGTCCCAGCTGCCGCGCGAGATCGCCGAGCTGGCCCAGCCCACCCCGCGCCCGGCCTGACCGCGCCCGCCCTGACCGTCACTCGGGCAGCGCGTCCAGGTAGACCCAGCGGCCGTCCTCGCGGGCGAAGCGGCTGTGCTCGGCCAGTACGCCCGCCCGGCCGCCCTCGCGGTAGTGCGCCCGGAACCGGACCGTCCCGGCGCTGTCGAACAGGCCGCCCTGCGCGGCCTCCACGATCTCCAGCCGGGTCCAGCGGGTGCCCCGGTCCAGCTCCAGGCGGTCGGGGCGGGTGCTGGAGTGCCAGCTGTGCCGCAGGTACGCGGCGTCGCCGAGCGCGAACGCGCTGAACCGGGACCGCATCAGCGCCTCCGCGCTCGCCGCCGTCGCCTCGCCCCGGTGGACCGGACCGCAGCAGTCCGCGTACGGCCGGCCGGTGCCGCACGGGCAGGCCGCCGGACGTGCACCGGCGCCCTCGCGCGCCTTCCGTCTCGCCACCCGGCGATTCTCTCCCACACCAGGACCGCCCTCGCCGCCGGTAGGCCGGGGAATCCCGGACGGGACAGTCGTATAGTCGCCTCCATGATCACTCGTGGGGCCACGGCCGACGCCACCACCGGAGGTTCCGGCGTCCGGAACCTCCGCGACGCAGGCGGCGTCGGATCGTTGCGCCGTGGGATCCTGTATCGCTCCGGCGCCCTGCATCTCCTGACGCCCGAGGGTGCCCGGGAGCTGGAGGCTCTCGGGCTACGCACGGTCATCGACCTCCGCAGCAACCGAGAGGTGGCCGACCGGCCGGACCGGTGTGCGGGTCTCGACGTCGCGCACCGGCACTTTCCGGTGTTCACCGAGCAGAGCTGGCCGGACGACCAGGTGGCGCTGTACCCGTACATGGCTGAGCAGGCCGGTCGTGCCACCGTCGCGATCATCCGGCAGCTCATCACCCCCGGCGCGCTACCTGCCCTGGTCCACTGCGCCTCCGGCAAGGACCGCACCGGAGTCGTCGTCGCCGTCATCCAGACCCTCCTGAACGCCTCCGATGCGGAGGTCACCCAGGACTTCCTGCGTTCGAACACCGCGCTGGACCTCACCGGATCGCCGGCCGGGGCGACGATCGGACACGGCACCCGCCCGGTGACCGCAGCGCACCTGCTTCATGCCATGGTCTGGATCCGCAGCCACCACGGCTCGGTCTCCGCCTATCTCCAGGCTGCCGGCGCCACCGAGGCCGAGCTGGAGGCCCTGCGGGAGGTTCTTGCCTGAAGCGGTCGCGCCGCCGGCCGGTGCCGCGCGTCTTCGCAATCGGTGCGCCCACAAACGCAGCCGCGGCCAGTACGATCCCCGCACCATGAGCGTGAGTCCGACTCAGCGTGTCCTCGACCCGGATCAGGTCCGCCGCTACCTGACCGCCTCGCTCGGATCCGACGCCGAGGTGGCCGACTGCGGGCCGCTGACCGGTGGCGGCTTCGCCGCCGTCTGGTGGGTACGCCTCACCGACGGCCGCGAGGTGGTGCTCAAGGTCGGTCCGCCGCCACACGTGCCGCTGCTGCGCTACGAACGCGACATGATCGGCGCGGAGGCGCACTACCTGCGCCTGGTGGCCGGCCGCGCACCGGAGGTGCCCACGCCCGCGCTGCTGCACCACGGCACCCACCCCGGCCTCGGTGACTGGCTGCTGATGGCGCGGCTACCAGGTCGTACCCTCTGGGACCTGACCCAGGGCGGCGCGGACGTCGGGCCGCTGCGCGCGGAGTTCGGCCGCGCGCTCGCCGCGTTGCACACGGTCACCGGCGAGCGGTACGGCTACGACGGCGACCGGGCCTCCGGCGCGACGTGGCGGGACGCCTACACGGTCATGGTGGACGACATGCTTGCCGACGCCGCGGACTGGGCGGTGCCGCTGCCGGTGCCCGCGTCCCGGATCCGGGAACTGGTGGCCCGGCACGCGGCGGTGCTCGACGTGGTCGACCGTCCGGCGCTGCTGCACTTCGACGGCTGGGCCGGGAACGTGCTGGCCGTGGACGGGCCGGACGGCACCCCTCGGCTCACCGGTCTGGTCGACGGCGAGCGGTACCTGTGGGGCGACCCGCTGATGGACCTGGTGTCGCCGCTGCTGTTCCGCCGCGCGGAGGACGAGCCGGACGACCCGCTGGTGCGCGCCTACCGCGAGGCGGCGCCGTTTCCGCTGGACGCCGGGGCGCGGCGGCGGCTCGGGCTCTACCGGCTGTATCTCTACCTGCTGATGACTGTCGAGATGCCCAGCCGGAACATCACCGCCGACAACGACCCGGGCCGGGTGGCGCTGCTGGCGGACCTGCTCGGCGCCGAACTCGCCGACCTGGCCGGCTGAGCCTCACCGGGTCGCGGTGGCGAAGACGACGATGTTGTCCGGGTAGCTGCCGGTGCGCGGGTCGAACCGGCCGCCACACGTGATCAGCCGCAGCCGCGCCGCCGCGTCGCCGCCGTAGACCCGCGCGGTGGGGAAGCGCTCCTTCGGGTACGCCCCGACGCCGTCGACTGTGAACGTCGCGGTCCGCCCGTCGGCCCGCAGCACCCGGATCGTGTCGCCGCCGCGCAGCCGCCCGAGGTCGAAGAAGACCGCCGGGCCGTGCTGCGAGTCGACGTGCCCGACGAGCACCGCGTTGCCGGCCTGGCCGGGCGCCGGACCGGGGTGGTACCAGCCGGTCACCTCGGGGCGTTCCAGCGGCGGCACCTCCAGCGCGCCGTCGGCGTCGGTGGCGACCGGGACGATCTCGGCGTCCACGCCGATGCGCGGGATGGTGACCCGCACCGGTGTGGCGCGGGGGAGCGCCGGGCCGGCCGTACCCGGTCGTTCGGTCGCCGGCGCGGCGGAGGCGCCGGGCTGCGGTGGTGACGCCGACGTGGTGCCGAGCCCGGCCGAGACCAGCCCGGCGCCGGTGGCGGCGGCCACGGTGACGGCGGTGACCACGACGGCGGCGTGCAGGCGCGACCGGCGCTGCGACTCCGACAGCATCGCACCTCCGTCCGACAGGGACGCGGCGCCCGCGCCGGATGCTCCGGCGCGGGCGGACCGCCCGACGAGCCGGTCAGGCGACGGCGCCCGCGCGGCGCCGGCGGATCACCGCGTACGCGCCTCCGGCGAGCGCCCCGGCGGCCAGGACGCCACCGGCGATCAGCACCCCGGTGTCGCCGTCGCGCCCGCCGCCACCGGCCTGCGCGCCGCCGATCGGGGTGACGGTGAACGTGGCGCTGCCGCCGTCACTGCCGTCGCCGCAGGTGGTGGCCACCGTGTACGTGCCGAGCGTGAACCCGGCGGTGAACAGTTCGGCGCTCAGGCCACCGCCCGCGGCGGCCGT
This sequence comes from Micromonospora sp. WMMD1274, assembly GCF_049179035.1. Classification (NCBI taxonomy): domain Bacteria; kingdom Bacillati; phylum Actinomycetota; class Actinomycetes; order Micromonosporales; family Micromonosporaceae; genus Micromonospora; species Micromonospora sp. WMMD1274. The sequence continues at coordinate 6,882,347 of NZ_JBMHMG010000001.1, read as the reverse complement.
GGTGGACCGGACGTTCTGGTCCCGGTCCGGGCCGGTGACCCGGAAGATCGCGTCACCGGCGTTCGGGTTGCACGTGGTGGTCAGCACGACGGTGCCGCCGACCGGGGTGGTGGCGGGTGAGACTCTGGTGTCCGCCAGCGCGGCGGCCGGGAGCAGCAGTGCGCCGAGGCCCACGCCGAACGCCGCCGATCCGAGAAATGACTGTGCCTTCATCCGCGTCTTCCCTCACTTTTCGTCCGCTGTAGGCGTGGGACGTCGTTCGGGTGGCCAACTCCGTGACGAGCACCGGTGTGGCCAACACTAGGAGGGTTGCGGCGGTCACTGGGGGTAATTGAGAAATCTTCGTTGCCGTCCGGTGTGCTCCCTGCCGCCACGAGACGGCGGACATGCCGGGCCAGGCCGGACGGCGAACCGTCCGGCTTCGGCACGTCTGGGTCCGGTGTCCGGTTCGGCGCCTACCGGACCGGCGGCTCCGGCCGGACCAGGCCGGTGTCGTACGCGAGCACCACCGCCTGGATCCGGTCGCGCAGGCCCAGCTTGGTGAGGATCGCCGAGACGTGGGTCTTCACGGTGGCGGTGCTCAGGTGCAGCCGGGCGGCGATCTCCGCATTGGACAGTGCCCGCGCGGTGAGCGTCAGCACCTCCCGCTCGCGGGCGGTCAGCACGGCGAGCGCGTCGGCGGTGGGCGTGCGCCCGGGCAGCCGGTCGGCGTACCGGTCCAGCAGCCGCCGGGTCACTGTGGGCGCGAGCAGGGCCTCACCCCGGGCCACCACGCGTACCGCCTCGGCGAGGTCGGCCGGGCGGGTGTCCTTGAGCAGGAACGCGCTCGCCCCGGCGCGCAACGCGGCGTAGACGTGCTCGTCCAGGTCGAACGTGGTCAGCATGACCACCCGGGCCGGGTTGCCGGCGGCCACCAGGTCGCGGGTGGCGGCGATGCCGTCGCGCCGGGGCATCCGGACGTCCATCAGCACCACGTCCGGCCTCGTACGCGTCGCCACCGCGACCGCCTCGACGCCGTCGGCCGCCTCGCCGACCACGCTCAGGTCGGGTCGCGCGTCGAGGACTGTGCGCAGCCCGGCGCGGATCAGCTCCTGGTCGTCGGCGACCACCACCCGCACGGTCACCGGTCCGCTCCGACCGGCAGCCGCGCGTGGACCCGGAACCCGCCGGCCGGCAGCGGGCCGGCGTCGAGCGTGCCGCCGAGCAGCCGGGCCCGCTCCCGCATCCCGACGATGCCGCGCCCGGTGGGCGTACCGGACCGGCGGGCGGGTGCCGGGCCGTCGTTGACGACCTCCAGCCGCAGTAAGCCGTCGCGGTAGCGGACGTCGACGTCGGCGCGTGTGGCGTGCCCGTGGCGCAGCGCGTTCGTCAGTGACTCCTGCACGATCCGGTACGCCGACAGTTGCACCCCGCCCGGCAGCGCGTCGCCGTCGCCGTCGCGGTGCAGCGTCACCGGCAGCCCGACCGCCCGTACTGCGTCGGCGAGCGCGTCGAGCTGCGCCAGACCCGGCTGCGGCCCGTCCGGCTCGGATCCGCCGTGGAGGGCGAGCGCGTGCAGCATGGATCGTAGTTCGGTGAGCGCCGACCGGGCCGCCGCGTCGATCGCGCCGAGCGCCGCCCGCGCCTGGGCCGGTTGCGTGTCGAACACGTCCTCGGCTGCGGCGGCCTGTACGGCGATGACCGCGACGTGGTGCGCCACCACGTCGTGCAGTTCCCGGGAGATGCGTTCCCGTTCGGTCGCGAGTACGTGCCGTTCCCAGGCGCAGCGCCGTTGCGCCTGGCCCCGCTGCAACTCGCCCAGCGTCCAGCTCAGGCCCAGCGCGGTCACCGCCAGCAGCAGGTCCCGCCAGCCGCCGGTGACCAGCTTCCACGGCGTGGGCGCCAGCAGCAGCCCGAGCGCGACGAGCGAGTACCGGGGTGGGCGCAGCCGGGCCACGTACGCCAGCGGCACCGCGACCAGGCCGAGCCAGCCGAGCTGCGGGCAGAGCGCCTCCAGGCCGACGCCTGCCAGCGCGGCGACGGTGAGGGCGTACCCCGGGTGGCGCCGGATCCACAGCAGACAGCTCGCCTGCGCCACGGCGAGGCCGACCGCGACGGCGGTCGCGCCGGGCGTGTCCGGGCCGGCGTCGGAGGCCAGCAGCGCGAGCAGGCACACGGCGATGCTCGCGGTGGCGATGCCGCCGTCGAGCAGCAGCAGGAACCGGGACCGGGACGCGCACCTCATGTCCGGATGCTAGGCCGCCGGTCCACCGCTTCTCATCGGTCGCCAGACGGAGATCCGGGCGGGTGGTCGTTCGGGCGACGGAGCCGGGAACCGCTCCGCGGCCCGATCCGCGCGGCGGCCCGCCGGACCTAGCGTTTCCGGCAGTCGTCCCGATGTGGAGGAGTCACCGATGGAGACCACGATCCCGACAGTCACCGCCCGCCCGAACCGCCGCCGGGACCGCCTGCTCACGGTGTTCGCGGCGACCGCCGCCGCGCTGCTGGGCTGGGTGGTCGCGGTACCGGTCGCGGGGGTGGAGCTGATCGCGCGCAGCGGCTCTACGGACCAGCGGGTGACGCCGGTGGCCGTGGTGGTGAGCACGCTGCTCGCCGGGCTGGCCGGCTGGGCGCTGCTGGCCCTGCTGGAACGGCTCACCGGCCGTGCCCGGACCGTCTGGACGGTGGTCGCGGGCCTCGTGCTGCTGGTGTCCCTGCTCGGGCCGCTGGGCGGGGGAGTGGGGGGTGCGGCGACGCTGACGCTGGTGGCGTTGCACCTGGTCGCGGGCGCGGTGCTGATCACCGGCCTGCGTCGGACCGCCGCCCGCTGACGGCCGGGCGATCCGCTGACGGGTCCGGACCGCCGCGACGGGGGCAGGCGGCCCGGACCACCAGAACTAGCCTCCTAGGATGGCTTTCGCGATGTGACGCCGAAATTCCTCCGCCACCGATGTCGAGAACGCAACGCCGGCTTCGTCCCCGGAGTGAACGCGGCCAGAATGGGTCGCACCCTCCACGAGGAGACACTCATGAAGTACCTGCTCCTGAAGCATTACCGCGGCGGCCCGACCCCGGTGTCCGACATGTCGATGATCGACAAGTGGACGCCGGAGGAGATCTCCGCGCACGTGCGCTACATGCAGGAGTTCGCGGCGAAGCTGCAGGAGAGCGGCGAGTACGTCGACGGCCAGGCGCTCGCCCCGGAGGGCACGTTCGTCCGCTACGACGGCGAGGGACGCCCGCCTGTCACCGACGGCCCGTTCGCCGAGACGAAGGACCTCATCGCCGGCTGGATGGTGATCGACGTGGACAGCTACGAGCGCGCGCTCGAACTGGCCGCCGAGCTGTCGGCCGCGCCGGGGCAGGGCGGCAAGCCGATCCACGAGTGGCTGGAGCTGCGCCCGTTCCTGACCGCGCCGCCGACCATCACCGAGTGATCCGTCCGATGGACGAGGTCGCGCTCCGCAGCCTCATCCCGGGCGTGCTCGGTGTCCTCGTCCGCCGCGGAGCCGACTTCGCGGCGGCCGAGGACGCCGTGCAGGACGCGCTCATCGAGGCGCTGCGCGTCTGGCCGGCCGACCAGCCCCGCGATCCGCGGGGCTGGCTGGTGACCGTGGCCTGGCGGCGGTTCCTGGACGTGGTGCGCGCCGACGCCGCCCGGCGCCGGCGCGAGGACCTCGTGGACGAGGAACCGCCGCCCGGCCCGGTGCCGGCGGTCGACGACACGCTGCGGCTCTACTTCCTCTGCGCGCATCCGTCGCTGAGCCCGTCGTCGGCCGTCGCGTTGACGCTGCGCGCCGTCGGCGGGCTCACCACCCGGCAGATCGCGCAGGCGTACCTGGTGCCGGAGGCCACCATGGCGCAGCGGATCAGCCGGGCCAAGCGCACCGTGTCCGGGGTGCGGTTCGATCAGCCCGGTGACGTCGCCACCGTGCTGCGCGTGCTGTACCTGGTGTTCAACGAGGGCTACTCCGGCGACGTGGACCTGGCCGCCGAGGCGATCCGGCTCACCCGGCAGCTCGCCGCCGCGATCGACCACCCCGAGGTGGCCGGGCTGCTCGCGCTCATGCTGCTGCACCACGCCCGCCGGGCCGGGCGGACCGCGCCGGACGGCAGCCTGGTGCCGCTGGCTGAGCAGGACCGCGGCCGGTGGGACACCACGCTGATAGCCGAGGGCGTGAGCATCCTCCAGACCGCCCTGTCCCGCGACCGGCTGGGCGAGTTCCAGGCCCAGGCCGCCGTCGCGGCGCTGCACGCCGACGCGCGTACGGCGGCCGAGACCGACTGGGTGCAGATCGTCGAGTGGTACGACGAACTCGTCCGCCTGACCGGCAGCCCGATCGCCCGGCTCAACCGGGCGGTGGCGGTCGGCGAGGCGGACGGCCCGCGCGCCGGGCTGGCGGCGCTCGCGGCGCTCGACGACTCGCTGCCCCGGTACACGGCGGTGGCCGCGTACCTGCACGAACGCGACGGCGACCCGGACCGGGCGGCCCGGCTGTACGCGGAGGCGGCCCGCCGCGCGTCCAGCCTGGCCGAACGCGACCACCTGAACCGGCAGGCGGCCCGCCTCAACACCCGCCGCCCCGGATAAACCGGTCGGCGGCGCGCGTCGCCGCTGGTAGGTTGCCTCGCCGTGACGGGGGAACGGCTCGGCGGGCGCTTCGCCCGACTGTGGACGGCGAGCACGCTGTCCGCGCTGGGTAGCGGGACGGCGACGGTGGCCGCGCCGCTGTACGTGGCGTCGATCACCGACGATCCGCTGGTGGTGTCGGCCGGGGCGGCGGTGTCGTGGCTGCCGTGGCTGCTGTTCGCGCTGCCCGGCGGAGTGCTCGCGGACCGGGTGGACCGGCGGCGGCTGATGGTGCTCATCGACTGGGTACGCGTCGCCGCGCTCGCCGCGCTCGCGGTGGCGATGCTGGCCGACCGGGCCGGGATCGCGCTGCTCTACGCGGTGCTGTTCGTGGTGAACACCGGCGAGGTGGTGTTCCGGACCGCCGCGCAGGCGGTGCTGCCGGCGGTGGTGCCGCGCTCCCTGCTGGAACGCGCAAACGGCTGGCTCGGCGGCGGCACCCAGGTGATGCAGAACATGATCGCCGGCCCGCTCGGCGGGTTCCTGTTCGTGCTGGCGGCGTCGCTGCCGTTCGCCCTCAACGCCGGCACGTACGCGCTCAGCGCCGTCCTGGTGGGGTTGCTCGCCGGGACGTACCGGGGCGGGCCGGCGCCGGAGGAGCGGCGCTCGGTGCGGGCGGAGGTCGCCGAGGGATTCCGCTGGCTGTGGGGGCAGCGGCTGCTGCGCACCATGACGGTGCTGATCGGCCTGCTGAACGTCACGCTCACCGCGGCCGTGGCGGTGCTGGTTCTGCTCGCCACCGAGCGGCTCGGTCTCGGCTCGGTCGGCTACGGCGCGTTGTTCACCTGCATGGCGGTCGGCGGGGTGCTCGGCTCGCTGGTGGGGGACCGGCTGATCGCCGCCATCACACCCACCTGGACGGTGCGGACCGGGCTGCTGGTCGAGGCGGGACTGCACCTGGCGCTCGCCGCGTCCCGCAGCGCGGCCGTGGTCGGGTTCGCGCTGTTCGCGTTCGGGGCGCACAGCGCGCTGTGGAACATCGTGGCGAACTCGCTGCGGCAGCGCCTCACCCCGCCGGCGTTGATGGGCCGGGTCGGCAGCACCACGTTGTTCGTCGCCGCGGGTGGCAACTGCGTCGGCGCGCTGCTCGGCGGCGTGGTCGCCGCCCGGTTCGGCATCACCGCGCCGTACTGGGTGGGTTTCGTGGTGGCGGTCGCGGTGATCGCCGCGACGTGGCGGGTCTTCGACCGGGCGACGGTGGCCGCCGCCTACGCCGAGCCGGCCCCGCAGAAGCCCGCCCCGGTGGCCTGAGCGCGGGTCGGCCGGTGGCGGTTCCCGCCGGTGTGGCAGCGTGGCCGGATGCACGCATCCTTCCCGGCCGACGTCGACCTCGCGCTGGTCGGCGGTGGCGGCGCCGCGTCCCTGGTCCTGGCCGCGCTGGACCGGCACGACGTGACCGGGCTGCGGGTCGCGGTGGTCGACCCGGTGCACAAGCGCGGCCAGGACCGCACCTGGGCGTTCTGGGGCCTGCCCGGCGACGACCTGGACCCGCTGCTGAGCGCTAGCTGGTCGCAGGTCGACGTGGTCACGCCCGCCGGCCGCCGCGTCCTCACGCTCGACCCCCTGCGGTACGGCATGCTCCGCTCCGCCCCGGTCTACGACCGGGCTGCCGCGGCCGAGCGGCGGCTGGACGCGGTCCGGATCAGCGCCCAGGCGGGGGACCTGCACGACGACGGTCAGCGGGTCACGGTCCGCGACCCGGACGGGCGGGACCTGGTGCGGGCCGGGTGGGTGCTCGACTCGCGGCCCCGCCGGCCGAAGCGGCCGGGGCGGACCAGCTGGTTGCAGCACTTCCGCGGCTGGTGGCTGGCCGCCGACCGGCCCACGTTCGACCCGGAGCGGGCGGTGCTGATGGACTTCCGCACTCCGCAGCCGGCGCGCGGAGTCTCCTTCGGGTACGTGCTGCCGGTCGACGACCGGTTCGCGCTCGTCGAGTACACCGAGTTCGGGCCGGAGCTGCTCGACGACGCCGGCTACGACAGGGCGCTGCGCGGCTATGCGGATCTGCTCGGGCTGGACCTGACCGCGCTGCGGGTGCGGGAGGTCGAGGATGGCGTGATCCCGATGACCGACGGCCCGTTCGAGTCCCGCCCCAGCCCGCGGGTGGTGCGGCTGGGCACCGCGGGTGGGGCGACCCGCCCGTCCACCGGCTTCACGTTCTCCGCGATGCTGCGCCAGGCCGACCAGGTGGCCCGGGCGCTCGCCGCCGGTCGTCCGCCGGTGCCCGCGCCCGCGTACCCGGGCCGGCACCTGTGGATGGACGCGGTGGCGCTGCGCGCGCTGGACCGGGGGCACGTCGGCGGGGTGGAGTTCTTCGAGCGGCTGTTCGACCGCAACCCGCCGGAGCGGGTGCTGCGGTTCCTCGACGGCGTGACCAGCCCGGCCGAGGACCTGGCGGTGATGCGGTCCAGCCCGCTGCTGCCGATGACCGGCGCGGTGCTCGGCGACGCGGCCGGCCGGCTGCGCGCCCGCCTGCGCCGCTAGCCTCGGTGGCCGGTCGCTGCGGCGACGCGGTCGCGCACGAGCGTCCGCAACTGCTCCATCGGATCACCGTCACCGGCGCCGAGCCGGTTGCGCACCGCCGCCACCGTCAACCCCAGTTCGGGGTACGCGAACGCGAGGCTGCCGCCGCTGCCGGCGGTGCCGAACGACCCGTCGTCGTCGACCGCGTACCCCAGCCCGAATGTGCTCGCCTGCCCGAACACCCACTCCTGGGCGCGTACCGCCGGGGCGGACACCTCCCGCATCCGCTCGGCGGAGATCAGCCGCACCCCGTCGACCGGGCCGAGCAGCGCCGCGTACATCCGGGCCACCGCCCGGGCGCTCAGCGTGCCGACCGACGGCACGTCGGCGCGCAGCACGTCGGGGCGGGAACCGATGACGGTGTCCGGGCGTACCGCGGGCGGGGCGACCGCGTCGAAGTGCGGCAGGTTGGCCCCGGCCCAGGTCATCAGCGCGGACAGGCCGGCGTCCTCCAGACGCGCCAGCCGGGGCAGGTCCGCCTCCGGTACGCCGAGGAACAGCTCCCGGTCCACGCCGAGCGGCTCGGACACCTCCTCGGCGAGCACCCGCGACACGGGCGCGCCGGTGACCCGCCGGATGACCTCGCCGAGCAGCCAGCCCCACGTCCACGCGTGGTACGCCAATCGCTCGCCCGGTGCCCACAGCGGCCGTGCGTCGGCCAGCAGCGCGCACATGCCCGCCCAGTCGGTGAAGTCCTCCGGCGTGACGTCGGCGGGCAGCGCGGGCAGGCCGGCGGTGTGGGTGAGCACGTGCCGCAGCGTGATGCCGTCCTTGCCGTGCCGGGCGAACTCCGGCCACACCCGGGCGATCGGCAGGTCGTAGTCGAGCCGTCCCCGCTCGGCCAGCACGTGCACCACGGTGGCGGTGAGTCCCTTGCCCGTGGAGACCGCGTGCACGGGCGTGTCGGCGGTCATCGGCCGGCCCGTCGTGGTGTCGGCCAGGCCGGCCTGTTCGGAGACGATCGCGACCCCGTCCAGGTACGCGGCCACCTGCACACCGGCCTCCCGGCCGGAGGAGACCAGTTCGCCGATCGTCGCCCGTACCTCGGCCCGCAGGCCGTCCCACCGCGTGTCCACGATCCCGCAGCGTGCCAGACCGCCGTGCCGGCGTCGTCTGCTTTTCGGCCGCCGGTTCTCCGTCGCTGCGTGCTCGGCGGGGCGGCGGCGCTCAGCGGGCGAGTGTCGTCGGCGTGCTGCCGGTGGTGCCCTGGGTGGGCAGCATGTGCGTGTCGTCGGTGAGCAGCCGGGCGCGCAGCGCGTCGACCGTCTGCGCGTCGACGCCGAGCCGGCCGGTCACGTAGCCGTGCACGGAACCGTGGGCGGCCCTCAGGTCGGCCAGCACCAGCCGGATGACCTCGGCCGGCGCCCGCCCGTACGCCGGCCAGCCCGGTGTCGCCCCGCCGTTGCGATCACGCCACTCCGCCACCAGCAGGTCGGTGGCGTGCTCGGTGAGCGCGAAGTCCGCAGCGATCTGGTCGTCGTCCACGCCGAGCAGGGACAGCACCAGCGCGGCGAGCAGCCCGGTGCGGTCCTTGCCGGAGGCGCAGTGGAACACCAGCGGATGCTCGCCGTCCGCGATCACCTCGAGAGCCCGGCGCAGCTCGGCGACGCCGTCCTCGGCCACCTCGGCGTACCGGTCGGCCAGGTATCGCCACGGGTCCACGTCGGGGTCGATGTCCGCCTGCACGTACGGGCGGTGCTCGATGCTCAGGTTGTGCCAGGTCACGCCGAGGCTCTCCGGGGCCCGGCCCCGGTCGGCGATCTCCCACGGGTACCGCAGGTCGATCACGGTGCGCACGCCCAGCGCGGCGAACCGTTCCAGATCGTCACCGGCGAGCTTGGCCAGCGAGTCCGAGCGGTAGAGCCGGCCCCGGGCGACGGTGCGGCCGTCGCCGGTCCGCCAGCCGCCGAGGTCACGGAAGTTGCAGAGCGTGGCGAAGTCCGGGGGAGTGGTCATGCCCGCACGCTAGCCGGGCGCGGCGGGTCGGGTGGTCCCGCGCGCCCGCGTACCCGGTAGGTTGCCGGGCATGGTGGAGGCGGAGACCGGCCGGGTCGTGGAGATCTGGACCGACGGCGCGTGCAGCGGCAATCCCGGGCCCGGCGGCTGGGGCGCGGTGCTGCGCTGGGGCGGGCACGAGCGGGAGCTGTGCGGCGGCGAGGCCACCCCGACCACGAACAACCGGATGGAGCTGACCGCCGCGATCCGGGCGTTGGAGAGCCTGACCCGTCCGGTCACGGTACGGCTGCACACCGACAGCACCTACGTGCGCAACGGCATCACCGGCTGGCTGAACGCGTGGAAGCGAAACGGCTGGCTGACCGCCGCGAAGCAGCCGGTGAAGAACGCCGACCTGTGGCAGGCGCTGGAGGCGGCCTGCGCCCGGCACGACGTGACGTGGCTGTGGGTGAAGGGCCACAACGGCCACCCGGAGAACGAGCGCGCCGACGCGCTGGCGAACCGGGGCATGACCGAGGCGCGGAGCGGCGCTGCCGCCGCCCCGCGTACGGCTCACCGAAGCGGCCGGCCCTCCTCGATCTCCTCCGGCTCCTCGGACGGGTCGCCGGTGCCGGAGACGGCCTCCACGTCGTAACCGGCGCGGCTGACCTCCCGCGCCGACCGCCGGTCCTCGGCGGGCAGGTCGGCGAAGTCGTCACCGGTGTCGTCGGTCGTGTGCAGGGACTCGCCCGGCGGGCGCAGGGACGCCTCGTACGCGGTCGCGCCGTCGGGTTCGTCGCCGGCCGCGCGGCCGAAGGACTGTTCACTGGTCATGTCGCACTCCTGCCCGCAGCGGTTGACGGCAAACGTTGAGCGGCCCTTGCCCGGCCGGTGACCTGCGTCGGTTCGGCGGCCCGTGTCCGTCCGGTGGCCTGTGCCCGGGGCGGTGGCCCGTGTCCGTTCGGTGGCCTGGTCGGCTCGGTGGTGGGCCCGGTCGGTTCGGTCGGCCTGTGCCTTGCGTCGGTCCGGTGGCCTGCGCCCGTTCCGTGACCTGCATCGGGCTCGGCTCGGTGGCCGTTCCGTGGCGCGCGCCCGTTTCAGCCGGCCGCGTCCGGGCCGCGGGCCGCGTCCGGATGGGTCGGCATCGAGGAGCCGCCCGAGCTGCTGCCGGACGCCCCGCCCGCCATGCCGGACCCGTCGTCCTCGGTCACCTCGTCCGGCTTCGGCGCGCCGGGAGCGGGCGCAGGCACGTCGGTGTCCGCCGCGGTCTGCACCAGCGGAACCTGCCCGGCCTCGTCCTCGGCGTGCGCCGGGTCGACCGGCTCCTCACCGTCGCGTGCCCGATACCCCACCGGTGGCCTCCCGTCGGTCGACAGTCGTCCGCGCCGCCTACCCGACCCCACCCCCACCAAACCCACGCCCCTCCCGCGCCCGCCCGTCCTCCCACCCCGGCCCCTCCCTCCCTCCCGTCTCGCGGTTGATCAAGGACTTCGTGTCCCGTTCCGCCCTCGAACCCGCCCCAAACTCCTTGATCACCCCCGAGGTCCCTCCGGTGGGCCCTCAGCCGCGGTGATCAAGGAGTTTGTGGCTTGGGACAGGGCTGACGGGGACACAAACTCCTTGATCAACGCTGTCCGGTGCCGGTGCCGGTGCCGGTGCCGGTGCCGGTGCTGACGGGTCGGTGCGGGTGTCAGTGCCGGTCGGCCGGTGCGAGGCGCGGGCCGGTGGCCGGTGGCGGCGGGCGCGGGCGGGCGGGCGCGGGCGGGCAGGGGAGCGTCGACGGGGTCAGCGGCGGCGCTGGCGCGGGCGGGGACGCGTCGGGGTCAGCGTCAGCGACCAGTGGGCCGGGCGGCGTAGCCCCGGCGGCAGCACCGTTCGGTGGTCGCCGCGCGCGGCGTCGAGCTGCGACTGGTGCGCGAACAGGCACTCGCCCAGGTCCGCGCCGCGCAGGTCGGCTCCGCGCAGGTCCGCGCCGGTCAGGTCGGCGGCGCCGAGGCGTACGCCCCGCAGGTCGGCGCCGATCAGGCAGGCGCCGCGCAGGTTCGCCCCGGCCAGCGGGGTACGGCGCAGGTCCACCCCGATCAGCATCGCGCCCCGGCGGTCCGGCCCGGCCTTCCCGGCGCGGGCCTGTTCGGCGGCGCGGGACAGCAGGCGGTTGGCGCGGTTCCGGTGCGCGTCGACGTCGAGGGCGAGCAGTTCCTCGGGGGTGCCGTCGGTGAGCCGGCCGGTCTCGTCGAGCGCGGCGGTCAGCTCGTCGCGCAGCGGTCCGGCCGGGGTGAGGCGTACCGCCTCGGTCAGGTACCAGAGCAGCTCGTGCAGTGGCCGCAGCACCGCGAAGCTGTCGAACATCCGTTGCGCGGTGGCGGGGTCGGCGCGCCAGTCGCGGCCGGCGAACGTGTTCTGGGTGAGGTGCTGACCGGCGCCGAAGCAGTCGAACACGGTGCATCCGGGGAAGCCGCGTTGCCGCAGCTCGGTGTGGATGCCGCAGCGGAAGTCGGCGCCCAGGTTCGGGCAGGGCCGCCCGGCGGGCTTGTCGACGGCGAAGTCGGCCGACGCGGTGAACGCGGGCGCGACGCAGCAGACCCCGGCGCAGCGCGAACAGTCCGCCCGCAACTCCCGCCCGCCACCCACCGCGCCCGACCCCGGTCCCACCGTTCCCCCTCCCGATACCCCGCCCATTCTCCCCACCTCACCCTGCAACCTCCCCACCCCACCCCGTCGATCATGAGGTTGACGGCGACAAATCGGACCGGAATCGCCGCCAACCTCATGATCAGCGAGAAGAGGCGGGGGAGAAGAGGGTCAGAAGGTGAAGAGGGCGGCTGTGGTGCGCTGCATCAGGCAGGGGTTGGTGAACGTCCGCGTGTAGGAGACCGGGCGGTCCTGCCAGAAGCCCACGGCACGCGCGACGACCGGGGCGTACTGGGAGGTGCACGGCGCGCCGTCCACGTCGAGCGCGTCCAGGTCGCCGTCGACGCGGGCGACGAGCCGGCAGGCGGTGATCGGGTCGGGGTGCAGGCCGCCGGTGGGGCCGCAGGTCAGCACCGTGGCGCGTACGCCGGAGCCGTCGTCGACAGTGAGCAGCAGCACCGAGGGGGTCTGCGGGCCGGGGCGCGGCGCGGCGTCCGCGGGGGAGGCCGGCACGGCGAGGCCGCCGAGCGCGGCGGCCAGGGCCAGGGCGGCGGTACGTCGGGCGAAGGGCATGGGTGGTCCTTCCGTCGGGGCCCCGGGTGAGGGCCGGTGGGTGGCCCGGCACGTCGTGCGAACCGGACCGCCGAGAACCCTAGGTGGACGGTGTGAACGCGAAGAGTCACGAAGTGTTACACCGGCCGGCCGCACCGACCGCCCGGTGTGACATCGGCGTGCGGGAATGCCCGAACGGCTGACAACCGCTTCAATGCCTCGCGGCAACGCATTCCGAATTTGCGGGACGGCTACCTGAAAGGCTGACAACCGAATCGCTTCGTTATTGCGCCGATGCATTCCGTACGCCGGATCGTTGTCAATGCGCGACAACCGGAACGGCCGTTACCGGAACGATTCTTTCCGGTGCTCGGAAGCGCATTACCGTCGGGTGGCAGGACGTTTTCGTCCCCATCGGGAGGACTGCTCATGAGCGAACTGTCGCACCCACCGGCCGCTCCCGGCCCCGACGTCGAGCCCGTTCCCGCACCAGCGGGCCGGCCCGGTGAATTCGTCGGCCGGTCACCCGGCCAGCTCGCCTGGCTGCGGCTCAAACGCGACCGTACGGCCAAGGCCAGCGCCGTCACGCTCGCCGTCGCCGCCCTGGTCGCGCTCGGCGCGCCACTGCTGGGACGGCTCACCGGAATCGACCCGACCGACAAGTTCGTGGACCGGCTCAACGATTTCGGAATGCCGATCGGGTACGCCGGCGGAATCAGCGCCGACCATTGGCTGGGGCTCGAACCCGGCAGCGGCCGGGACATCCTGATGCAACTGGTCTACGGCCTGCGGACGTCCCTGTTCATCGCGTTCACCTCGGCGTTGCTGGCCTGCGGAATCGGCGTCGCGGTCGGTGTGCTGGCCGGATGGGCCAGAGGCTGGCTGGACAGCGTCGTCAACTGGCTGATCGACCTCACGCTGGCGTTCCCGTTCCTCATCTTCGCGCTCGCGGTCATCCCGATCCTCCAGGACCGCTTCTACTCCGACCGGGAGGCGCCGTCGCCGGCCTTCCGGGTGGCCCTGATCGTCGCCACCTTCGGCCTGTTCAGCTGGACGTACACCGCGCGGCTGGTCCGGGGACAGGTGATCTCGCTGCGGGAACGGGAGTTCGTCGACGCGGCCCGGGCCGCGGGCGCCGGCACGCGGCACATCCTGCTGCGGCAGCTGCTGCCGAACATCTGGGCGCCGATCCTGGTCACCGTCTCGCTGATGGTGCCGCAGTTCATCGCCATCGAGGCGGCGCTGGCGTTCGTCAACATCGGCGTCACCGAACCCACGCCCGACCTTGGCCGCATGATCTTCAACAGCATCGGCTACGTCGCGAGCGACCCCTGGTACACCCTGTTCCCCGGGTTGACGGTCTTCCTGCTGGTCCTGGCGTTCAACCTGCTCGGTGACGCGCTGCGCGACTCGCTGGATCCCCGCTCCACCCGGTAGTCCCCACGGCCATCAGTGCCCGGCCGGCGGGGGCCGCCGGGCAGGAAGGAGCACACCGTGCGCGCACGGACCCGGACACTGACAGGTGTCCTCGCCGCGGCGGCGCTGGCCGCCGCCGGTTGCAGCCCCACCACCGACGGCGGTGGCGACGGCGACCAGAAGACCAAGACCCAGAGCGGCTCGATCTCGTACGAGGCCGCCGACAACCAGGGCCCGGCGAAGGACGTCGACGGGGCGACCCGCGGCGGCACCCTCACCGTCATGCAGCCGGCCGACTTCGAGCACCTCGACCCGGCCCGCAACTACGTCAACGTGCAGCAGGTCGCCGGAGGGCTGCTCTACCGCGCGCTCAACGGCTACAAGGAGGACGGCAGCGGCAAGCTGCTGCTCGTCGGGGACCTGGCCACGAACCCCGGCAAGGACGTGAACGGCGACTGCAAGGTCTGGGAGTTCACCCTGCGCGACGGCGTGAAGTACGAGGACGGCACGCCGGTGTCCAGCAAGGACGTCGCCCACGGCATCGCCCGGTCGTTCGCCGCGAACCTCAACGAGGGCCCGCATTACATCCAGCAGTGGCTCTACCCGGGCGGGGCGTACAACGCCACCTACAAGGGACCGTACGACGGTGGCAAGCCGGTGCCCGACGGCGTAGCCACGCCCGACGACCGGACCATCCGGTTCACCTTCCCGCAGCCGCACTGCGACCTGCCGTACGCCGCGGCGCTGCCCACCAGCGCTCCCGCGCCAGCGGCGAAGGACACCCGCGCCAACTACGACCTGCGGCCGTTCTCGTCCGGGCCGTACCGGGTGAAGTCCTACCAGCGCGACGTGTCGCTGGAGCTGGAACGCAACCCGAACTGGGATCCGGCGACCGACCCGATCCGCAACGCGTACCCGGACGCGATCCGGATGACGTTCGGCCTAGAGCAGGCGCAGATCGCCGAGCGCCTGGTCGCCGACGGGCCGGCCGACCAGGCGGCGCTGAGCTGGTCGGACGTGCCGCCGTCGGTGCTGCCCCGCACGACCGGCGCGGGCGTCTCCGACCGGGTGGTCCGCGGACCGACGCAGTACAACTGGGTGCTGAGCATCAACACCCAGCGGGTCACCGACCTGGGCGTACGGCGCGCGCTGAACTACGCGGTCGACAAGGACGCCCTGCTCAAGGTGCTCGGCGGGCAGGCCGCCGGCTCACCGGCGACCACGCTCATGTCGCCCACCACCGCCGGTTTCGTCCCGTACGACCTGTTCAACGCCCCGGTCACCGGCGACAAGGCCAAGACCGCCGAGCTGCTCGCCGGCAAGCGACCCAAGCTGGTGCTCGCCCACTCCAACCTGGAACTGCGCACCCAGCAGGCCGAGGCGCTGCGCAAGAACCTCACCGACATGGGCTTCGAGATCGTGATGAAGCCGATCGACAACAGCAGCTACTACGACGAGGTCGGCCGCAAGGACAACCCGTACGACCTCTACCTCACCGGCTGGGGCTCGGACTGGCCCACCGGCTCCACTGTCATCCCGCCGGTCTACGACGGACGGGAGATCGTGGCCGAGGGCAACCAGAACCTGTCGTACCTCGACGAACCGTCGGTCAGCGCGGAGATCGACCGGGTCCGCGACCTGCCGGCCGCGGAGCAGGACGCCGGCTGGATGGCGCTCGACCGCATGATCATGGAGAAGTACGCCCCGGTGGTGCCCTGCTACTACGACGCCACCTACGAGCTGCACGGCTCGAAGGTCGGCAACGCCTTCCTCAGCGACGCGTTCGGGATCATCTCGCTCAACGGCATCTACGTGAAGAAGTGACAGCCGCGCGGGGGCGGCGGCCACGGCGGCCGTCCCCGCGCCGACCTCGGGGGAGGTGCTCCCGTGCTCCGTTTCGTCGTACGGCGGCTGCTCGTCGCCGCCCTGACCCTGGTCGTCATCAGCCTGGTCACGTTCGGTCTCTTCTTCGCGGTGCCGAGCAGCCCGGCGAAGGTGATGTGCGGCAAGAACTGCACGGCCGAGGACATCGCCCAGGTCGAGCGCCGGCTCGGCATCGACCAGCCGCTGCCCCGGCAGTACGCCGACTTCGTGGGCGGCGTCTTCGCCGGCCGCACCTACGGCGAAGGTGACTTCCGGCAGGACTGCCCGGCGCCCTGCCTCGGCTACTCGTTCCGCAACAACCAGCCGGTCACCGAGATCGTCGCGCAGCGCGCCCCGGTGACGTTCAGCATCGTCCTCGGCGGCGCCGTGCTGTGGCTCGGCCTCGGCGTCTCGCTGGGCATGGTGTCGGCGCTACGCCGGGGTACGGCGTTCGACCGCGCCGCGATCGGCGTCACGCTGGCCGGGGCGTCGATGCAGGTCTACTTCTTCGGGCTGATCCTGCTCTACCTGCTCGTCTACTCCACCGGCCTGCTGCCGTTCCCCAGCTACACCCCGCTGACCGAGAGCCCGCTGCGCTGGGCGGCCGGGCTGCTGCTGCCGTGGATGACGCTGGGGTTCCTCAACTCCGCGCTGTACGCCCGGCTGGCCCGGGCGCAGATGCTGGAGACGTTGTCGGAGGACTTCGTCCGTACCGCCCGGGCGAAGGGGCTGCCCGCCCGGAAGGTGCACACGCGGCACGCGTTGCGGGCGGCGATCACGCCGATCGTCACGATCGCCGGGCTGGACATCGGCACCAGCCTCGGCGGCACGTTCATCACCGAGACCATCTTCGGCCTCCAGGGTCTCGGCAAGGCGACAGTGGAGGCGGTGCAGTTCCTCAACCTGCCGGTGGTGATGGCGACGGTGCTGCTGGCAGCGGTGTTCATCGTGGTCGCCAACATCGTCGTCGACGTGCTGTACGCGGTGATCGACCCGCGGGTCCGGCTGAGCTGAGGGGAGGGATCGGACATGGTGGAGCTTCCGGCGCCGCGTCGCGGCGAGGGCCCGTACCTGCGGGTCGAGGATCTGCGGGTGCGGTTCGACACCGAGGACGGTGTGGTGCGGGCCGTGGACGGGGTGTCGTTCGCGGTGGAGCGGGGTCGCACGCTGGGGATCGTGGGGGAGTCCGGGTCGGGTAAGAGCGTGACGTCGCTGGCGGTCCTGGGTCTGCACAACGCGAAGCGGACGGCCATCTCGGGGGAGATCTGGGTGGGTGGGCGTCAGCTCGTGGGGTTGGGTGAGGAGGAGGTGCGGCGGCTGCGGGGCCGGGACATGGCGATGGTTTTCCAGGATCCGTTGTCGGCGTTGCATCCGTATTACTCGGTGGGTCGGCAGATCGCGGAGGCGTATCGGGTGCATCACCCGAGGGCGGGTCGGCGGGAGGCGCGCACGCGGGCGGTGGAGATGTTGGGCCGGGTGGGGATTCCGCAGCCGGGGAAGCGGTTTGATCAGTATCCGCATGAGTTCTCGGGTGGGATGCGGCAGCGGGCGATGATCGCGATGGCGTTGGTGAACGATCCGGATCTGCTGATCGCGGATGAGCCGACGACGGCGTTGGATGTGACGGTGCAGGCGCAGATTCTGGATCTGCTCAGTGATCTGCAGGAGGAGTTCCGGTCGGCGATCGTGTTGATCACCCATGACTTGGGTGTGGTCAGTCAGGTGGCTGATGACGTGTTGGTGATGTATGCGGGTCGGGCGGTGGAGCACGGGAGTGTGGAGCGGGTGTTGCGGGCGCCGCAGCATCCGTACACGTGGGGGTTGTTGTCGAGTGTGCCGTCGTTGCACGGCGACGCGGATGCGGACCTGGTGCCGATCCCCGGTAACCCGCCCAGTCTGATCAACCTGCCGTCGGGGTGCGCGTTTCATCCGCGTTGCCGGTGGGCCGGGGTGAACGGTGACCGGTCCCGCACCGAGGTTCCCGAGCTGGTTCCGGCGGGGGCGGCGGGTCACCTGGTGGCCTGTCACCTGCCGGTCGCCGCGCGGGAGCGGATCTACCGCGACGACATCGCCCAGGTGGGAGTGGCCCGATGAGCACCGAGACCGAGCCGTTGCTGTCGGTGCGGGGCCTGACGAAGCACTTCCCCGTCCGGCAGGGTCTGCGTGCGCGGGGTGCGGTGCGGGCGGTCGACGGCCTGGACTTCGACGTACGGCCCGGCGAGACCCTCGGACTCGTCGGGGAGTCGGGGTGTGGGAAGACCACGACCGGGCGGATGCTGGTGCGTCTGCTGGAACCCACCGCCGGGTCGATCGAGTTCGCGGGTCGGGACATCACCCACGGTGGGCGTCGTGAGTTGCGGGCGCTGCGGCAGGACCTGCAGATCATCTTCCAGGACCCGTACGCGTCGTTGAACCCCCGCCACACGGTCGGGCGGATCGTGGCGATGCCGTTGCAGGTCAACCGGATCACCCCGCCGGGCGGGGTGAAGAAACGGGTGCAGGAACTGCTCGAACTCGTCGGGTTGAACCCGGAGCACTACAACAGGTATCCGCACGAGTTCTCCGGCGGGCAACGCCAGCGCATCGGCATCGCCCGCGCCCTCGCGCTGAAACCCAAACTGATCGTGGCCGACGAACCGGTCTCGGCGCTGGACGTGTCGATCCAGGCGCAGGTCATCAACCTGCTACGCGACCTGCAACGCGACCTCGACCTGGCGTTCGTGTTCATCGCCCACGACCTCGCCGTCGTGCGGCACTTCTGCCACCGCGTCGCCGTCATGTACCTCGGCAAGATCGTCGAGATCGGTGACCGCGACACCATCTACACCCGCCCCCAGCACCCCTACACCCGAGCCCTGCTCTCCGCCATCCCCGACGTCACCGCCCTCGGACCCGCCGGACGCATCCGCCTCACCGGCGACGTGCCCACCCCACTCAACCCACCGTCGGGCTGCCGCTTCCGCACCCGCTGCTGGAAAGCCACCGACCACTGCGCCACCGAAGAACCCACCCTGACCACCCGCGACGACGGCGCACAGCAAACCGCCTGCCACTACCCCGAGAACGAGCCCACAAGCTCCCCGGACGATGTGGCGGTGGGAGCCACCCTCGAACCCGGCAGCAACGAACGCACCTGACCCACGACGGGGCCGGGGGCGACCGTGCCCGGCGCAGGGATCAAGCCTGACCGCCCGGAGCCGGGCACGGTCGCCCCCGGCCCTCAACAGCGACCACAGGCTAGGCAGAACGCCACGAGTGGGAGGAGAGAGCAGAAGCCTGCGGACCCATCAACAGCATCCCCCCGTCCACCGCCCACGACGCCCCCGTCACGTACGCCGCAGCCGGTGAGGCGAGCATCGCCACCACCGCCGCCACCTCGCGGGCGTCACCGGGCCGTCCCACCGGCACACCGGGACGCTCCTGCGTGAACGGGTCGACGTCCTCCTGCCCGGTCATCGGCGTGGCGATCTCACCCGGGGCGACCGCGTTGACGGTGATCCCGTCGGCGGCCAGTTCCTGCGCCATCACCTTGGTGAGCAGGCCGAGGCCGCCCTTGGCCGCGCAGTACGCCGACGAGCCGACCCGGGGCGCGTGCTCGTGCACGCTGGTGATGCTGATGATCCGGCCGCCCCGCCCGGCCGCGCGCATCCGCCGGGCGGCCCGCTGCGAGCACAGGAACGGCCCGTCCAGGTCCACCGCCAGCACCTCCCGCCACTTCTCCCAGCTCACGTCCACGAAGGGCTCGGACAGGCCGGTGCCGGCGTTGTTGACGAGCACGCCCAGGCCGCCGAGCCGGTCGGCCAGCTCGTCGACCACCGCCGCCGCTTCGGGGAGCCGGGTCAGGTCCAGCTCGGCGATCTCGCAGCGGCGGCCGGTGGCACGTACCTCGGTGGCGGTGCGGTCGGCGCCCACCGCGTCGCCGTACCAGGTGATGCCGATGTCGTAACCGGCTTCGGCGAGCGCCACCGCGCACGCCTTGCCGATGCCGGAGTCGGCGCCGGTGACGATCGCGAGCCGGTCGTAGTCCTCGTATCGTTCGGGCATGTCCGCGCACTACCCGCGGGCGGCCACCTCAACCGGCCGGACGACCCCGGCTCGCCCGGCGGTGTCGTCGGACCCGCTCGCTATGGTACGGGCGTGATCGCCGATGACTCCGATGCCGTGACATTCCGCTTCCTGCGCATGATGCGTGCCGAGATAGGTGCCGAACGGGTGGGGGAGGATTCGCTCGGCCGCACCGTCGACCTGGCCCGGCGCTGGTGGGGCACCGGCGACGCCGCCGACGCGCGACTCGCCGACGCCCTGCGGGAGCTGCACGGCGAGCCGGTCGACCTGGCCGATCCGCACGACGTGGCGGGTGCCGCGAGCGCTCTGACCGCCGACGCCGGCCTGCTCACCGAGCCGGACCCGCGCGGCGCGGCGATCGCCCGGTTCGCCGCCAACGCCCGCCGGCTGCGCACCGGCGAGATCACCCCGGCCGAGTTCGACGAGCTGATGGCGCGCGACCGCACCGACCCCGACGCCTGACCACGAGGCGGTCGGCTACCAGCGCCGTCGCCGTGCGCCCGAAACCTGCGCGTCGGCGACCACGCCGCGCGACCGGCAGCCATCACGCCGGCGGGGTCAGCCCGTCCGGACCGGCACGGCGAACTCCGGCGCCGCCGCGGTGAGCAGCGCCGTCCGCGACGGCACGCGCCACAGTTCGTCCAGCGCCGCCGCCAGTTCGTCCATCATCCGGTGTACGGCCGGCGCCGCGCCCTCGTGCATCGCCTCGATCACCACGAGCACGTCGGTGGTGTCGTCTCGTACCGCCGACGCGCCGCTCTGCCGGTGGCACCAGCGCCGGGCGTGCGCGTGTCCACCCTGGTCGGCGAAGATCACCTCGCCGGGCGCGGGGTGTTCGCTCTCCCCGCCGAGCCCCAGGTAGTGCTCCGTGCCGTCGGCCGGTCGCACGGTCAGGTCGCCGTCGATCCGGGCCAGGTCGAGCACGGCGACCGGCACCGCGTACCGGGTGGACAGCGCGTTGCCGAGGTCCACGAGCGGATGCAGCCGGGGCAGGTCCCCGTCCCGCCGCAACCGGCGCAGCAGCGACTCGGCCGCGCAGCGGTAGCGGGTCGGCGGGCAGCCCATCCGGGTGAACGCGCGACGCCACGCCTGGATCTCCGGGAAGCCACCCTCCGGCCCGGCGGCGAGCCGGTCCCGGGCGGTGCCCAGATACCTGGCCGGCCGCGGCGTCACGTCGACGTCGGGCGTGACGCCCGTGGCGTGCAGGACGCCGCAGGTCAGTTCGGGGAAGGCCGACCAGATCTCGGGGGAGTGGCGGAAACGCACGGGAAGTCTCCTTCTGAGCGGTGAGGGCGGGTCAGGCGGTGAACGCGAGGCCGAGGCCCAGGACGAGGAAGCTGCCGGCGAAGGCGTGCCGCAGCAGCCCGGTCAGCCGGGGCCGGGACAGCACGCGGCGGCGCAACGCGCCGGCCAGGAGCGCGTACCCGGCGAACACCAGCAGCGTGACGGCCATGAACACCAGGCCGCAGGCGAGCATGCGCGCTGTGGCGGCGGGTGCGTCCGGGGGCACGAACTGCGGCAGGAACGCCACGAAGAACACCGTCACCTTCGGGTTCAGCAGGTTCAGCAGCACCCCGTCCCGGAACACGGCCGCCGCCGGACGCGGAGGCCGGTCACCGTCGAGGGCGAACGTGCCCCGGTCGCGCAGCGCCGACCAGGCCATCCAGAGCAGGTACGCCACACCCAGCCAGGTCACCACGCGGAACGCCGGGGTGGCGGCACGCAGCAGGGCGGCCAGGCCGGTCACCGCGGCGATCACGTGCGGGACGAGGCTGAGCGTGCCGCCGGCGGCAGCGGCCAGGCCGGCCCGGCGTCCGCCGGTCACGGCGGTGGCGAGCGTGTGCATCACCCCGGTGCCCGGAGTGATCGCGACGACGAGCGAGGTCAGCAGGAAGGCGACTGTCATGCGGTCCAGCCTGTGACCATAATGGTCCGATGGACAGGGCCAAAGTCGTCGTTCCCGAGGAGTCCAAAGCGGCCGGTGCGGACTTCCTCCAGCTCGACGTCGGCGAGGCGCCACCCGGTGGCCGCGCGGACTGGCTGGCCGCCCGGCTGCGGTCCGCGATCGCCGACGGCCGGGCGCCGGTGGGCACCCGCCTGCCGGCCAGCCGGGTGCTCGCCGCCGAGCTGGGCGTCTCCCGTGGCGTGGTGACCGAGGCGTACCAGCGGCTGGCCGAGGACGGGCAGGTGGCGGGACGCGGCCGGGCCGGAACGGTGGTGGTCGCCACGCCGGCCGCCGTGGTCACCCGGCCACCCGAGCCGAGGCGAGCACCGGACGTGTTCGCCACCCGGCCCGGCTTCGACGCCTTCGACGAGTTGCGCGCCGTACCCGCGCAGGTGGACCTGACTCCCGGCGTACCCGATCTGGCGGCCTTTCCCCGCGCGGCTTGGCTGCGGGCCGAGCGGGCCGTGCTGCACCGGATGACGCCCGCCGCGCTCGGCTACGGCGACCCGACCGGCACGCCCGCGCTGCGACTGGCGGTCGCGAACTGGCTGGCCCGCAACCGGGGCGTCCGCGCGGACCCGGCCGAGGTGGTGATCGTGGCCGGGGTGTCCCAGGCGCTCGGCCTGCTCGCGCGGGTGCTGCACGACCGGGGTACGCACACCGTGGCGGTGGAGGATCCCGGCTCCCTCGGCGTGCGGCAGCACCTGGTCTACTCCGGGCTGGCGACACCGCCGGTGCCGGTGGACGACCGGGGACTGTGCGTCGGCGAGCTGGAGCGCTGCGGCGCGCCGGCCGTGCTGCTCACCCCGGCGCACCAGTTCCCGACCGGTGTGGTGCTCGACGGCGACCGGCGTCGGCGGCTGCTGCGGTGGGCATGCGACGGCGGCCTGGTGGTGGAGGACGACTACGACGCCGAGCACCGCTACGACCGTCCGCCGGTGCCGGCGCTGCGGGCCATGGCGCCGGATCGGGTCTGCTACGTGGGCAGCATCTCCAAGCTGCTCGCGCCGGCGCTGCGGATCGGCTGGATGCTGGTGCCGCCCGCGCTGCACGCCGACGTGGTGGCCGCGAAGCGGGCGGCCGACCTCGGCAACGCGGCGTTGCCGCAGCTCGTGCTGGCCGAGCTGATGGAGTCCGGCGCGCTGGAACGGCACCTGCGGCTGCTGCGCCACCGGCACGTACGCCGCCGGGACGCGATGATCCGGGCGGTCCGCGCGTACCTGCCCGGGGCGGTGGTGCACGGTGCGGCGGCCGGGCTGCACCTGATGGTCACGCTCCCCGGCGACGTCGACGACCGGGCGTTGGCGGCGGCGGCGCTGCGCCGGGGCGTCAAGGCCCATCCGCTGTCCTGGCACGGCCAGCGCCCGCAGCCATCCGGCCTGGTCCTCGGGTATGCGGCCACCCCACCGTCCGAGATCGACCGAGCCCTCGCGACGGTGGCCGACGCACACCGCGCCCTGCCCGGCTGATCAAGGAGTTCGTGTCCGAGTCGATCTCCGGCAAGGACACAAACTCCTTGATCAACCGGGGAGAGGCGGGGTGGGCAGGGGCGGGAGCGGGGGGTAGAGGGCGGCCAGGGCGGCGGCGGTCTCGGCCAGGCGGGCGCGCAGCGGGGCGGGGGAGAGGACCTCCACCTCGGCGCCGAGCCGGAGCAGGTCGCCGTGGGCGTGGGTGAGCGACTCGATCGGGATGACCGCGTGCACCCAGCCGCCGGCGTCGGGCGGGCCGGCGCTCGCCTCGGCGGCGGCCACCACCACGTCGCTGCCGACCTCGCGCAGCCGGGCGAACCCGCGCGGCGACAGCCGGATGCGCGCCTCGTCGCGGTGCAGACCGGCCCGGAACTCCACCACGTGCGCGCGCCACCAGGCCGGCAGGTCGAACTCCGGCCGCTCGAACGGCTCGTCCAACGGGGTCAGGTCGAGGATCTGGTTGACCCGGTAGGTGGCCGGGTCGGCGCGGTCCGGCCGGGCGGCGACCAGATACCAGCGTCCGCCCTTGAGCACCAGCCCGTACGGTTCGAGGACCCGGGTCGTCTCGCCCCGCCAGCCCCGGTAGCGCACCCGGACCCGGTGCTGCCGCCACACCGCCTCGGCGGCCTCGGCCAGGTGCGGCGACGGGTCGCCGTCGGAGTACCAGCCCGGCGTGTCCAGGTGGAACCGCTGCTCCAGCCGGGCCGCCCGGTCGGCCAGCGGCGCGGGCAGCGCGGCCCGCAGCTTGAGCTGCACGGCGGCGACGACCGACTGGTAGCCCAGCTCGGCGGCCGGTCCGGGGAGCCCGGCGAAGAGCAGCCGGTCGGCCTCCTCCGCGGTCAGCCCGGTCAGCCGGGTCCGCCAGCCCTCCACGAGCCGGTAGCCGCCGTCGTGTCCGGCCTCGCCGTACAGCGGAATGCCGGCGGCGTGCAGCGCCTCCACGTCCCGGTAGACGGTGCGCGCCGACACCTGGAGGCGGTCGGCCAGGTCGGCGGCGGTGAGCCGGCCGTGCGCCTGGAGCAGCAGCAGGATGGACAGGAGTCGACTGGCCCGCACTCCACTGACACTAGCTGTCAGGGAAGCGGTCCTAGCGTGCTCGCATGGCTTTTCACGACAAGGAGCTGACCGTGCCGGGGACCGTCGAGGCCGGCGGCCGGCACGTCAAGCGCTACCACATGGACCAGCCGGACCGCCGCCTCGAACCGCGGGTGGTCGACGCCGCGTACGCGTACCTTCCGAGGCTGCTGCCCGGCCCGGACGGCGCCACCCCGCCGGCGAGCTGGGTGGTGCTGCACCGGGGCGCGGACACCGGGGCGTACCTGCTGGCGTACAGCTGGTTCTTCGACAACGTGGTCGAGTGCCGCATCGCGATCGCCGGGCAGCCCGCGCTGGACTGCCCGGACGACGACCCGGCGCACTTCGTCGACCTGACCCGGCCCGGCGTCGGATGCGTCTGGGAACTGGGCGTGCTGGAACACGAGCGCGCCGCCTGGATCCGGCACGTGCTCGCGCCGGACCGGCCGGACCTGGCCGGCTACCTGGCCGACACCCGGGCCGAAGGGCCGGTGGGGTTCTGATGGGCGACTTCGACTTCCTCGTCGGCACCTGGGACGTGACCAACCGGCGTCTGCGGCAGCGCCACGTCGGCGGCGACGACTGGGACGAGTTCGCCGGTGTCAGCGAGGCGCGCTCGTTCTTCGACGGCGCGGGCAGCTTCGACGAGATGCGCTGCCCGAGCCGGGGTTTCGCCGGCTCCTCGGTGCGCGTCCTGAACCCGGGGACCGGGCTGTGGTCGATCTACTGGATGCACAGCGCGCGGGGCGTGCTGGAGCAGCCGCCGGTGGTGGGCCGGTTCACCGACGGCGTCGGTGCGTTCCACGCCGACGACACCGACGAGGGGCGGCCGGTGCGCTGCCGGTTCCTCTGGTCGGCGATCACCCCGGTCTCCTGCCGGTGGGAACAGGCGTTCTCCACCGACGGCGAGCGCACCTGGGAGACCAACTGGGTCATGCAGTTCCGCCGGACGGCGTGAGCGGCGGCGTGACCGGCGGCGTGGTGGTCCGGTAG
Organism: Micromonospora sp. WMMD1274; assembly: GCF_049179035.1. NCBI lineage: Bacteria > Bacillati > Actinomycetota > Actinomycetes > Micromonosporales > Micromonosporaceae > Micromonospora > Micromonospora sp. WMMD1274. Next base: position 6,857,272 of record NZ_JBMHMG010000001.1, on the reverse strand, counting down.
ATCGCGGTCAGCCACACGTCGAGCAGCACGTCGACCACGTCCCGCTCGGCCACCGCCGGGCCGTCCCCGGCGAACGTGGCGTACCAGACGCGTTCGTTCATCGAGTTCAGCGCGATGGCGAGGTCCCGGGCGGGCAGCCCGTCCGGGGCCGCGCCGCGGGCGCGTTCGGCCTCGATCGCGGCCTGCACCGCGCGGACCCAGCGTTCCAGCACCTCGGCCCAGAGCCGCCGCACCTCGGCGTTGGTGCCGCGCACCTGGGCGCAGGCCAGCACCACGTCGCGGTGCCCGCCGAACGTGGCGTGGAACCGGGCGATCAGCTCCCGCCAGTGGGCGCGCGGATCCTCGGCGAGCCGCTCGAACACGCCCCCGGCGGCGGCGTCGGCCTCCTCGGTGACGCGGTCGAGCAGCGTGAGCAGCACCGCGTTCTTGGACGGGAAGTAGAAGTAGAACGTGGGCCGGGAGATCCCGGCGCCGCGGGCCAGGTCGTCGATGGAGATGTCGGCAAACGGGCGCTGGGTCAGCAACCGCTCGGCCGTGGCCAGGATCGCGGTCTCCCGCTCGTCGCCGGTGGACCGGCCGGCCCGCCGCCCGCGCGTCGGCGCGGCGCCGGTCGGCGTACGGGCGGTCGTCATGTCGGCTGATGCTACACCCGCTCGACACAGTGTCGATTCGACTCGACACGGTGTTGACTGCGGTCGACGGCGATGGATAGTGTCCGGTCCACCGCCGGTGCGAACGGGAGAAGCGATGGCCGCAGACCACGTCGACGTCCTCATCGTCGGGGCCGGCCTGTCCGGCATCGGCGCCGCCGTCCACCTCGGACGCGAATGCCCCGGCAAGACCTACGCGGTGCTGGAGGCCCGGGGCGCCATCGGCGGCACCTGGGACCTGTTCCGCTACCCGGGCATCCGCTCCGACTCCGACATGTACACCCTCGGCTACTCGTTCAAGCCGTGGACCGATCCGAAGGCGATCGCCGACGGCGACTCCATCCGGGCGTACGTGCGCCAGACCGCCCGCGAGTACGACGTGGAGCGGCACATCCGCTTCCACCACCGGGCCGTACGCGCCGAGTGGGACAGCGCCACCGCGCGCTGGACCGTGCACGCCCACCGCGACGACACCGGCGAGGACGTCACCCTCACCTGCGGGTTCCTGTTCACCAACTCCGGCTACTACCGCTACGACGAGGGCTACACGCCGCGGTTCCCCGGCGTCGAGAGGTACGCCGGCACGCTCGTGCACCCGCAGCACTGGCCCGAGCACCTGGACTACACCGGCAAGCGGGTCGTGGTGATCGGCAGCGGCGCCACAGCCGTCACCCTGGTCCCGGCCATGGCCGAGCGAGCCGCCCACGTCACCATGCTCCAGCGCTCACCCACGTACGTCATCGCGCTGCCCTCGCGCGACCCGTTCGCCGACGCCGCGCGGCGCTGGCTGCCCCCGAAGGCCGCGTACGCGGTGGCCCGGTGGAAGAACGTCACGCTCGGCGTGGCCAACTTCCAGCTCAGCCGCCGCGCCCCCGGCGTGGTGAAGCGGTTCCTGCGCCGCGCCGCGAAGGGCCGGCTCCCGTCCGGGTACGACGTCGACAGGCACTTCTCGCCCCGCTACAACCCCTGGGACCAGCGGCTCTGCGTGGTGCCGGACGGCGACCTGTTCGCCGCGCTGAGCGCCGGCCGCGCGTCGGTGGTCACCGACACCATCGACACGTTCACCGAGCGGGGTATCCGGCTCGCCTCCGGCGAGGAGCTGCCCGCCGACGTCGTGGTCACCGCCACCGGCCTCAACCTGCTCGCGCTCGGCGGCATGACCCTGAGTGTCGACGGCGCCGAGGTCGACCTCGCCTCGACTGTGGCCTACAAGGGCATGATGCTCTCCGGCGTGCCGAACTTCGCCATGACCATCGGCTACACGAACGCCTCCTGGACGCTCAAGGCCGACCTCGTCGCCACGTACGTCTGCCGGCTGCTGCGCCACCTCGACGACACCGGCCGGCAGATCGTCACGCCGCTCGCCCCGGACACCGACGACCTGGTGCCGATCATCGACCTCCAGTCCGGGTACGTGCTGCGCGCCGTCGACCAGCTCCCCAAGCAGGGACCGCAGGCGCCGTGGCGGCTGCACCAGAACTATCCCCGCGACGTACGCCTGATGCGGCACGGCCCGCTCACCGACGGCGTCCGGTTCACCCGCGCCGGCGCGCCCGCCACCGCCCCGGCCGCCACGACCAGCTCCGGAGGAACCGATGCGTGACCTCGTCTTCCCCGGCGGCACGGCGGTGCTCACCGGCGCCGCGAGCGGCATCGGCGCGGCGCTGGCCCACGGGCTGGCCCGGCGCGGCGCCGACCTGGTGCTGCTCGACCGGGACGCCGACGGCCTGGCCGCCACCGTCGCCGCGATCCGGGCCGCGTACCCGGACCGGCGGGTCCAGACCCACGTGGTGGACCTGGCCGACGCCGACGCCACCGACCGGGTCGCCGCCGAGATCCACCGCGCGCACCCCCGGATCCGGCTGCTGATCAACAACGCCGGCGTGGCGCTGGGCGGGCGCTTCGACCAGGTCACCCTGGAGGAGTTCCTCTGGGTCATCGAGATCAACTTCCGGGCGGTGGTCCGCCTGACCCACGCGCTGCTGCCCGCGCTCAAGGCCGAGCCCGGCGCCCACCTGGTGAACGTGTCCAGCCTGTTCGGGCTGATCGCGCCCGCCGGGCAGGCCGCGTACTCGGCGAGCAAGTTCGCCGTGCGCGGCTTCACCGAGGCGCTGCGCCACGAACTCGTCGACGACGGCATCGGCGTCACCTCGGTGCACCCGGGCGGCATCCGCACCCGGATCGCCGCCAGCGCCCGCGTCGGCAGCGGCGTGGCCCTCGACGAGTACGAGGCCGGGCGCAAGCAGTTCGAGAAGCTGCTCACCATCGACCCGGCGACCGCCGCCGAGGTGATCCTGCGCGGCGTGCAGCGACGCCGCGGCCGGGTGCTGATCGGCTGGTCGGCGAAACTGCCCGACCTGCTCGCCCGCGTCGCCCCGGCCGGTTACGGCAGGGTGCTGGCCCTGGGCATGCGCCAGCCCCCGGCCCGGCCCGGCGCCGCGCCCACAGCTCCGCCCGCCGTCCCGCCCGCCGAGGCACCCACCGTCGCGACCGACGCCACAGTGCCGGTTCCGTCTCCGCGGTCCGGCGAGGAGGCCGCGGCGGAACCCGGACGCCAGGCGTGACGCTCGCCCTGCCCCCGGCCGACGAGCGCACCGTCGACGGACGGCGTACCCGCTGCCGGATCAGCGGCGACGGGCCGCCCGTGGTGCTGCTGCACGGCATCGGCCGTACCCTCGACGACTTCACCGCCCTGCACACCGCGCTGGCCCGCGACCACCTGGTGCTCGCGGTGGACCTGCCCGGGCACGGTGGCTCCGCGCCGCTGGACGGGCCGCACACGCTTCCGGCCCTGGCCGCCGCGGTGGCCCGCTTCCTGGACGCGGCCGGGGTGACCGGCCCGGCGCACCTGGTCGGCAACTCCCTCGGCGGGGCGGTGGCCATGCGCCTGGCCGCCGACGCGCCGCGGCGCGTCGCCAGCCTGGCGCTGCTCAACAGCGCCGGCTTCGGCCGCGAGGTGACAGTGGCGCTGCGGCTGCTGGCGGTACGCCCGCTGGCCCGGCTGCTGCTGCGCCCGCACCCGAGGATCGCCCGGCGCACCGAGCGGGCGATCTTCCACGACCCGGCGTACGTCACCGACGAGCGGATCGCCACCGCGCTGGCCGCGGCCGGTCAGCCGCACGCCGCCCGGGTGATGCTGGAGCTGGTCCGCGACCTGGGCACCTGGCGCGGCGTACGCCCGCAGTGGCGCGCCGACCTGCTCGACGCGGTTGCCGCGCTCGACCTGCCCACGCTGCTCGTCTGGGGCGAGCGCGACCTGGTCCTGCCCGCCGCGCATCTGGCGTACGCCCGCACGCGGCTGCCGAACGCGCGCAGCCACCTGTTCCGCGACACCGGGCACATGCCGCAGATCGAGCGGACCGCCGAGGTGGAGGCGCTGCTGCGCAAGCTGTGGGCCTGACCGTGGCCTTCGCCACTGTCCCGGCCCGCGCCGGACCGTCCGGACGGCCCGGGGAGCAAGCTTAGATACATGACGCATCCCAGCCGGGTCGCGCCGTCCGCCGCCGAGCGGGCGTACCGGCACCTCAAGCAGGCCATCCTGGAACAGGTCTACCCGGGCGGCCAGCTCGTCAGCGAGGGCGAGATCGCCGAGGCGACGGGCGTGTCCCGCACCCCGGTCCGGGAGGCGCTGCTGCGGCTGGAGACCGAAGGCCTGGTCAGGCTCTACCCGAAGCGCGGCGCGCTGATCCGGCCGGTGTCGGCCCGGGAGATCGCCGACGTCATCGAGGCCCGCCGCCTGGTCGAGCTGCACGCCGCCGACCGGGTCTGGCCGCGCCGCGCCGAGCTGCGCGCCGACCTGGCCCGCCGGCTGGACGAGATGCGCCGCGCGCACGCCGCCGGTGACCTCACCGCCTTGATGGCCGCCGACCGCTCGTTCCACGCCGCCGTGGTCGAGGCGGCCGGCAACGAGATCCTGGCCGAGCTGTACCACCGGCTGCGCGACCGGCAGCTGCGCATGGGCGAGGCGAGCTTCCGGCTCTCGCCCGGCTGGGCCGAGGTCGCCCTCACCGAGCACGCCGGGCAGCTCGCCGCGCTCGACGGCGACGACCCGCAGGCGTGGCACGACGCGGTCGCCGCGCACATCGACACCGCCGCGCGGATGCTCGGAACGCTGCGGTGAGCGCGGCTCGCCGGCCCGCCGCCCTGGTGTACGCGGTGGCGCTGACCGCGTACCTGACCGCCGTGTTCCACCGCAGCTCGCTCGGCGTCACCGGGGTCGACGCGGCGGACCGCTTCCACATCAACGCCGCCGCGCTCGCCACGTTCTCCGTCGCCCAGCTCGCCGTCTACGCCGTCATGCAGGTCCCGGTCGGGGTGCTGCTGGACCGCTACGGCTCGCGCCGGCTGCTGCTGGCCGGTGGCGCGCTGATGGTGGCCGGGCAGGTCATGTTCGCCGTCGCCGGGGACGTGCCGCTCGCGGTCGCCGCCCGGGTGCTCGTCGGCCTCGGTGACGCGATGACGTTCATCAGCGTGCTGCGCATCGTCGCGTTCTGGTTCCCCGGCCGGCGCAATCCGCTGCTGGTGCAGCTCACCGGCACCGTCGGCCAGCTCGGCGCGGTGCTCGGCGCCGTACCCCTGGTGCTGCTGCTGCACCGCGCGGGCTGGACGCCGGCGTTCCTGACCGCCGCGGCGCTCGGCGCGACAGTGGTGCTGCTGGTGCTCGTCGCGGTTCGTGACACCCCGCACGCCGAGCATGCCACCACGCTCGCGCCCGACCTGGCCACCGTGCGCCGCCGGCTCGCCGAGGCGTGGGCCCAGCCGGGCACCCGGCTGGGCCTGTGGACGCACTTCGTCACCCAGTTCTCCGGCTCCGTGTTCGCGTTGCTGTGGGGCTACCCGTTCCTGGTGCAGGGACAGGGCTTCTCGCCCACCGCGGCGGCCGGGCTGCTCACCGTGATGACGATGGTGACGCTCGTGTGCGGGCCGGTGCTCGCGCACCTGTGCGCCCGCTACCCGTTCCACCGCTCGGTGCTGGTCTTCGCGATCACCGCCGCCACCGCCGGGATGTGGGCGGTGGTGCTCGCCTGGCCCGGCCGGGCTCCGCACGCGCTGCTGGTGGCGCTCGTGGTGGTGCTCGCGGTGAACGGTCCCGGGTCGATGATCGGGTTCGACTACGCCCGCTCGTTCAACCCGGTGCACCGCATCGGCAGCGCCACCGGCATCGTCAACGTCGGCGGTTTCGCCGCCTCGATCGTGCTGATCCTGGCCGTCGGCGTGGTGCTCGACCTGGCCACCCCCGCCGGGCACGACGCGCCGCCGCTGTCCGCGTTCCGGTGGGCGTTCGCCGTCCAGTTCCTGCTCTGGGCGCTCGGCGCGGCGCAGGTGCTGCGCTACCGCAACGCCGCGCGCCGCCGGCTCGCCGACGAGCGGGCCGCCGCGACGGTCGCGGCACCCGCCTGAGTACGCGGGCGGCCCGGCGATGTGCGGGCGGCCCGGCGCGGCTTCGGCTCGGGCGGATCAGCGCCCGTGCCGGACCAGCGAGTCGAGCACCAGGGTCAGCCCCGCACCGACCAGCCACACGTCCTTGGCCAGGCCGATGCCCGCCTGGCTCGGCCGCAGGCTGGTGCCCTCGCGCATGCCCGGCGTCTTCAGGTAGAGCTGCACCAGGCCCGCGCCGAACGCGGTGAGCGCGGCCCCGGCCAGCAGCGACGGGACGAACGGGGCGAGCAGCGCCGCGCCGAGCGCGACCTCGCCGCGCGACAGCAGCACGGCGAACCGGTCCGGCGGAATCTGCCGCAGCTGCGGCATCGCGCCGGCCGCCATGCCGTGCATGCCCGCGGCGGCCTCACCCTCCAGGCCCCGCTTGCCCAGCCCCGAGTTCAGGATGTACGCGCCGATGGCGACCCGCAGCGGCGCATGCGACAGCCTCATGATCACTCCCGTCCCACCTGGTAGAACCGGCACACCGGGTACCCGGTCATGACCAGGACAATCCGCCGGGCTTCATTGGTTCGCGGGTCATGATCAGCGGTAGGTTCTGGGTGCAGACGCACGTAACGAAGGAGGCACCGTGAGCCAGGAAGTCCGGGGAGTCGTGTCGCGGCGCAAGGGCGCGCCCGTGGAGGTCACCACCATCGTGGTGCCGGACCCGGGGCCGGGCGAGGCGGTGGTCCGCATCCAGTCGTGCGGCGTCTGCCACACCGACCTGCACTACCGCGAGGGCGGCATCAACGACGACTACCCGTTCCTGCTCGGCCACGAGGCCGCCGGCATCGTGGAGCAGGTCGGCGACGGCGTCACCGACGTGGCGCCCGGCGACTTCGTGGTGCTCAACTGGCGCGCGGTCTGCGGGCAGTGCCGGGCCTGCCGGCGCGGCCGCCCCTGGTACTGCTTCGCCACCCACAACGCGACGCAGAAGATGACGCTCACCGACGGCACCGAGCTGACCCCGGCGCTCGGCATCGGCGCGTTCGCCGAGAAGACGCTCGTGCACGCCGGACAGTGCACGAAGGTGGACCCGTCGGCCCGGCCGGCGGCGGTCGGCCTGCTGGGCTGTGGCGTGATGGCCGGTCTCGGCGCGGCCATGAACACCGGCAACGTGACCCGGGGCGACTCGGTCGCGGTGATCGGCTGCGGCGGCGTCGGCGACGCGGCGGTGGCCGGCGCGGCCCTGGCTGGCGCGACCACGATCATCGCGGTGGACACCGACTCCCGCAAGCTCGACTGGGCGCGCAAGTTCGGCGCCACCCACACCGTCAACGCCTCCGAGGACGACGCGGTGGAGGCCATCCGCGCGGCCACCGGCGGCTTCGGCGCCGACGTGGTGATCGACGCGGTCGGGCGTCCGGAGACGTGGAAGCAGGCGTTCTACGCGCGTGACCTGGCCGGCACCGTCGTGCTGGTCGGCGTGCCGACCCCGGAGATGACCGTCGACCTGCCGCTCGCCGACGTCTTCGGCCGCGGCGGCGCGCTCAAGTCCAGCTGGTACGGCGACTGCCTGCCCAGCCGCGACTTCCCGATGCTGACCGAGCTGTACCGGCAGGGCCGGCTGGACCTGGACGCGTTCGTCACCGAGGAGATCGCCCTCGACCAGGTCGAGGAGGCGTTCGCCCGGATGCACCACGGCGACGTGCTGCGCTCGGTGGTGGTCTTCCCGTGACCGCCCGCGTCGACCACGCCGTCACCTCCGGCACGTTCTCGCTCGACGGCCAGACGTTCGACGTGGACAACAACGTCTGGGTGATCGGTGACGACGCCGAGTGCGTCGTCCTCGACGCGCCGCACGACGTGGCGGCCGTCCGCGAGGTGATCGGTGACCGGCGGGTGCTGGCGATCATCGCCACCCACGCCCACGACGACCACGTCCGGGTCGCGCCCGAACTGGCCCGGGCCACCGGCGCGCCGGTGTTGCTGCACCCGGCCGACCGGGTGCTGTGGGACATGGTGCACCCGGACACGCCGCCGGACGGCGAGCTGACCGACGGGCAGACGTTCACCGTCGGCGGGACCACGCTGCGGGTGCTGCACACGCCCGGTCACAGCCCCGGCGCGTGCAGCCTCTACGCCCCCGACCTGGGCGCGGTCTTCACCGGCGACACGCTGTTCGCCGGTGGACCGGGCGCGACCGGGCGGTCGTACAGCGACTTCGGCACCATCGTCGAGTCGATCCGTACCCGGCTGCTCACGCTGCCGCCGGAGACGGTGGTGCACACCGGGCACGGCGACGACACCACCATCGGGGCCGAGGCGCCGCACCTGGACGAGTGGATCGCCCGGGGTCACTGAGGACGACACACCCGCGCGGGCCCGGCCGGAGCAGTCCGGTCCGGGCCCGCTCGCGCGTCGGGGCCGGGCCTGTCGCCGGCGCGGAAACCGCGTGGCCGCGCGACGTCCGGTCCGGTGATACTCGGGCCCGTGCCCGTCGCCGTCCTCACCGACGCCCAGTCCGCCGCGCTGCGCCACGTCCGCGACGTCGCGCTGCGCGACCGCCCGGCGGCGCTCGCCGTCATCGCCCGCCACCTCGCGGCCTCCGGCACGACCTACCGGTACGAGGAGGTCGTCGCCGCGATCACCGGGAACGGGCGGCTGACGCTCAACTTCCACCCCGACCGGGTGCTGCGCGACGGCCGCACAGTGGTCGAGGCGCTGGACGAGGAGGGCGTCTACCGCAGCCAGTTCGAGACCGGCGTCTCCAACGGCGGCCTGACCGCGTACCCGGGCGGCGACCGGGACGTCTGGGAGCAGGCGATGTTCGGCGGCGCGTACCAGCGTCCCGGCGTGCTCCCCGCGGAGCGCCCGAAGTACGGCGGCCTGAACCTGCTCGACCACGCCGACGGCGCGTGCCCCCGGTTCGGGTCCTGCCACCTGCGGCTGCGCCCGGAGGCGCTGGCCCGGGCCACGTTCAGCTTCGGTGACAGCCACGTCGAGCCCACCGAGTTCGGCACCGTCGACGTCTTCGAGCCGGTGTTCGCGGCGCTGCTGACCGCCACCGCCGGGACCGGCGTGGCCCTGGGCGTGGCCGGCACGGACACCGGGACGCTGCTGCGGACGCTGCTGCGGCGGCGGGAACGGGAGTCCGGGCGGGTCGGCCGGGCGCTGGACGACTACATCGAGGCGCAGGTGCACGGCGAGGTCAGCCTCGCCCGCGACGTGGAGGCGCTCGTGGTCGACCCGTCGTTTCGCGGCACCGACGTGGGACGGCGCCTGGAGGGGATCGCCGGGCGGCACGGCCTGGCGCTGCGCTTCCATCCCGGCTTCGTACTGCCGGTCGACGGCGTGGACGCCGAGTTCCGCGGCCCCGACATCCCGCCGCTCGCCGCGCGCGTGCACGCCGAGTTCGCCCGCCCGGGGGAGCCGCTGCACGCGGCGCTCGTCGGCCGCGCCGCCGCCTCGGTGGTACGCGAGCCGCAGCGCTGGGCCGACCGGGGACCGGCCGAGGTGACGCTCCAGCACCTCAAGCAGCTCTGGCACGTGCTGGTCCGGTTCGGCGTTCCGGCCTGATCGTCCCGGTCTGCGGTGGCCGCGGCCCCGCTGCCCGGAATTCCGGGTGACCTGGACCGCAGCCTCGGTCCTGCCCGGCATTTCCGGAATGACCGACAGGGCGGCCTCGTTGTGTCCCCCGTACCGCCGGAACCCAAACACCTACCCGGCGGTAGTCCCTCGAGGGGCGCTCACCCCGGAGCGCGTCGTAACGATCGAAAGGGCAACCATCGTGAAGCAGCACTTCACTCGATGGCTCCCCGCCATCGCGAAGACCGCCGTCGCGAAGACCGCCGCCGTCTCCCGTAACCGCCGTGCCGCGCTGAGCGTGGCGGGGGTGGCCGTACTGGGCGGACTGGCCGTCGGCCCCGTCGCCGTGGCCGCGCCGGTCACCAGCGGGCCGCATGCCGGTGCCAAGGCCGCCATCGACCTGGCCACCGGCAAGAAGACCTCCACCGAGTCCGTGAAGCCCGGCCAGACCACCGGCCTGGACAAGGTGCCGACCAGGGCCGACCGGCCGGCCAAGGAGAAGCTCGTGCCGCACGGCGTCGAGGGCGCGCAGTCGCGCATCCCGCTCGACGACGCGCAGCTCGACAACGCCAAGGCAATCGTCGAGGCGGCCAAGGAGACCGGCGTGGGGGAGCGGGGCGCCGTGATCGGCGTCGCGACCTCGCTCCAGGAGTCGAAGCTGTACAACCTGGGTCACCTCGGCGCGTACAACGACCACGACTCGGAGGGCCTGTTCCAGCAGCGCCCGTCGTCCGGTTGGGGCACGTCCGAGCAGATCACCGACCCGGAGTACTCCAGCAAGGCGTTCTTCAACGCGCTGAAGAACGTCGGCGGCTGGCACGAGCTGCCGCTGACCACGGCCGCGCAGACGGTCCAGGTGTCCGCCTACCCGTACGCGTACGCGCAGTGGGAGGAGCAGGCGGCGGACATCGTCCAGCAGGTCTGGTAAACCACACCCGTGACGAACGGCCGGCCCCTCCGGGGCCGGCCGTTCTCGCGTGGTAGCCGATCCCGTCGATCTTGGAGCTGTGGCACCTCGCAGACCTCGTGAACCCGGACATCCTGGGCGCCACGACTCCAAGATCGACGGGGGAGGACGGCGGCTGGGCGCGATGTCCGGTTGCGGTGTGGTGGGCGGCACCCCGGCGGCGGAATCGGGGGCGTGCGGGTGGCGTTGTAACCCGGTGCGCGACCGGAGCGGCGCCGCCGAGCGCCCCCGGCGGGAACAACCCCGGGCCGCCGGTCGTTGCAGATGCACCCGGCACGCCCCGCGCTGCCGGACCCCCGAGATTCCCTTGAGCGCCTGACGGTGCCCACGCATCCACCCCCGGATGCGTCGACCCCCGAACGGAGCCCATCATGAACACGATCCTGCGCAAGAGCATCCTCGGTATCGCCGGTCTCGCCTTCACCGGTGGCGTGTTCGCCGGTCCGGTCGCCGCCCACGCGGCGGAGACCACCACGCCGGCCGCCGTCGCGGTCCAGGGCGTGAGCCCGCAGGGCGCGCAGTCGCACGTGGACCTGAACGACGAGCAGCTCGCCAACGCCAAGGCCATCATCGCGGCCACCAAGAAGGCGGGCCTGCCGGAGCGCGCCGCGGTCATCTCGATCGCCACCGCGCTGCAGGAGTCGAAGCTGGAGAACCTGGGTCACCTGGGTGACCGCAACGACCACGACTCGCTGGGCCTGTTCCAGCAGCGGCCGTCCAGCGGCTGGGGCACGCCGGAGCAGATCACCGACCCCGAGTACTCGACGCTGGCGTTCCTCAAGGGCCTCAAGCAGGTCGACGGCTGGCAGGACATGCCGCTGACCGAGGCCGCGCAGACCGTGCAGGTCAGCGCCTACCCCGACGCGTACGCGCAGTGGGAGAAGCAGGCCGCCGAGATCGTCGCCGAGCACTGGAACAAGTAAGACCTGACGAGAGGCCGGCATCCGGCTGGGGTGCCGGCCTTTCGCGTGCCCTCAGCCGCTGTGCGCGGCGAGCCACGACAGCACCGGCTCGACCACCGACGGGTCCAGCGGCTGCTTCGCCTCGTCCCGGTACGCCCGCAGCGACGGCGGCCCGGGCTGGCGGCGCAGCACGTGGGTGACGTCCGGCAGGACCCGGGTCTGCACCGGTCCGCCCGCGTGCGCCGCGATGACCGGCAGGTCGGCCGGGTCGGTCTGGAGGTCCTTGTCGCCGGTGAGCGCGAGGATCGGCGCGTCGACGCGGGCCAGGTCCGGCCGGGGGTCGTAGCGCAGGAACTCCCGGAACCAGCGGGCGTTGAGCCGCTGCCCGCCGATCCACGCCACGTCCTTGTCGGTGGCGAGGATCTTCTCGTGGTTGCGGGCCACCTTCGCCACCAGGTCGGTGCGGGTGAGCCGGAGCACGAGGCGTACCGGCGCGGGCAGGGTGGGCAGCAGCCGCGCGGCCTGCCGGCGCAGCACCTCGGCGCCGGTGCGCCCGGGCGCGGAGAGCAGGACCAGGCCGGCCACCGGTACGCCGCGCGCGGCGAGCGCGACAGCGGTGAGCGCGCCCTCGCTGTGCCCGACCAGGAACAGCCGCCCGCCGTCCACGGCCGGGTCGGCACGCAGCGCCGCGAGCACGGCGGCCGCGTCGTCGACGTTGTCGTGGAAGCCGGTACGCAGGAACTCGCCGCTGCTCTCGCCGACGCCCCGCCGGTCGTACCGGGCGACAGCGAACCCGGCGCCGGCCAGCGCGACGGCCAGGTGCCGCTGGATGCCCAGGGGCAGGCGGCGGTGGTCGCCGTCGCGGTCGATCGGCCCGGAGCCGGGCAGCAGCAGCGCCACCGGATGCGGCCCGGCGCCGTCGGGCAGCGTGAGTGTGCCGGACAACCGCTGCCCGCCCGTGTCGACGGCGAGCGCGCGGTCGACGGTCACCGCAGCACCGCCGCGGCCAGGGCCGGGGCGTCGTCGGTGCCGATGAGCAGGGAGTCGTACGCCTGGCCGGTGAGGGTGATGCGGACGGCCGGCTGGCCGCCGCGGACGCTGACGAACTCCTTGCCGGCCCTGCCGCGCCAGGTGCCGACGTTGCGCGTGCGGGGCACGCCGAGTCCGGGCGCCCGGATGCCGCGGGTGGCGCGGGCGCCGTCCGGTACGACGACGGCGCCGCTGACGGCGGAGCGGGGGAACGACAGGTCGCCGCGCAGGGCCCAGATCTTCTCGGCGGTGGTGAGACGGACGTCGATGCGGTCGGCGGTGATGTCGATGGTGGCCATCGGCGAACTCCTCAGTTCTGTTATCGTCAGTGAGAACATTACCGGAGGCGATAATAAAAAGGGGAGCCCCTGTGGCACTCGACACCGTGGAGCTGCTGCTGCACCCGATCCGGCTGCGCATCGTCCAGGCGTTCCTGGGCGGCCGCACGCTCACCACCACCGACCTGCGCGCAGCGCTGAGCGACGTGCCACCGGCCACGCTCTACCGGCAGGTCGCCACGCTCGCCGACCACGGCGTGCTGCACACGGTGGGGGAGCGGCGGGCCCGCGGCGCCGTCGAGCGCAGCTACCGGCTCCACGAGGCCGCCGCGTCGGTGGACCCGGACGAGGCCCGGGCCATGAGCCCGCAGCGGCACCGCCAGGCGTTCCTCACCTTCGTCGCGGGCCTGCTCGCCGACTTCGACGGCTACCTCGACCGCGGTGACACCGACCTGGCCCGCGATGTGGCCGGCTACCGGCAGAACGCGTTCCACGCCACCGACGCCGAGACCGCCGAGTTCGTCACCCGGTTCCGCGACCTGTTCGCCGAGTACGCGGCGCTCGGCCCCGGCCCCGGCCGCACCCGCCGGCTGCTCACCACCGTCCTGCTGCCCGCCGCCGATCAGGAGCGGCCCGCGGAGCGCCGGTGACCGAGCACGATGTCCGCCACGGCGGCGCCGAGCGCCAGCACGATGATCCCGGCGGCGAGCAGCAGTGAGTGGCGGAACGCCGTACTCCAGTCGCCGCGGTCGGCGGCGAGCGTCGAGAAGAACAGCGCGCCCACCGCGGCGATGCCGGCAGCCGACCCGATGCGCTGCCCGGTCTGGAGCATCCCGGCGCCGCTGCCGGCCATCGGCACCGGCACCTCGGACAGCGTGAGCGTCTGGTTCGGCGCGATCACCAGGCCGCTGCCCAGCCCGGCGACGAGCAACGGCAGCGCGGTCCGCAACGGCACGTTCTCGTGCGGCCCACCGGCCAGCACCAGGTCGGTCGCGACCAGGCCGGCCACCACCGCCAGCAGCCCGATCGCGACGAGCGGACGGCCGTACCGGGTGACCACCCGGCCGCCCAGCGCGGAGGCGAGCGCCGAACCGAGCGCGAACGGGGTGATCGCGAGGCCGGCCACGAGCGCGCTGTAGCCGAGCCCCATCTGGAGATAGAGCGTGAAGATGAAGAAGATCGCGGTGAACCCGGCGAAGTAGATCAGGCCGATCAGCGCGCCGAGCGTGTACGAGCGGACCGTGAACAACCGCAGGTCGAACAACGGCTGGGCGCGCCGGGCGTACCGGTGCTCCCAGAGCGCGAACCCGGCGAGCAGCAGCAGGCCGACGGGGATCAGCAGCCACTTGCCCGGGCCCCGCCACTGCTCCCGCTGCACCAGCGGCAGCAGGATCACCGTCACCCCGGCGCCGAGCAGCAGCACGCCGAGCGGGTCGAGCCGGCCCCGCCCGGCGGGGTTTGTCGGCCGGGCCGGCATCAGCCGCCAGCCGAGCAGCATCGCCACGATCCCGACCGGGATGTTGACGAAGAACACCCACCGCCACCCGTGCTCGGCGCCGCCCAGTTCGATGAGCAACCCGCCGAGCAGCGGACCCACGGCGGTGGAGATGCCGATCGTCGCGCCCAGCAGCCCGAACGCCCGGCCCCGGTCCGCGCCCCGGAACAACTCCTGGATCATGCCGCTGACCTGAGGATTCACCACACCGGCGGCAGCGCCCTGGACGAGCCGGGCGACGACCAGCCACTCCGGGGAACGGGCCAGCCCGGCCAGCGCGCTGGTGAGCGTGAACAGGCCCACCCCGACCACGAACGCGGTACGCCGCCCGCGCGCGTCGCCGAACCGCCCGGCCGGCACGAGCACCAGGCCGAACGTCAGCGCGTACCCGGACAGCACCCACTGCAGGTCGCTCGGCGTGGCCTGCAACGCCCGGTCGATCGAGGGCACCGCGACGTTGACGATGCTGACGTCCAGCAGCGTCATGAACGCCGCGATCAGGCCGACGCTCAGCGCACGCCAGCGGCGCCGGCCGTCGTACCCGGTGTCCTGCACCGGCGTCGACGACCGGTCCTCGCTCATCGTGCCCCCCCACTGACCGTCGATCACCCGATTCCGATCGCTACCCGGTGCCCGGTGGGGCAAACGACCCGATCACGCCGTCTGGCGCGCGCACCACCGGGGTCCGAAGTCCAGGCCGGACATCGGGGAGTCCTCGCGGTGCAGCAGCCCCCGCTCGGTGAGCGAGTGCAGCGGCTCGCGCAGCTCCTCCTCGGTCATCCCGGTCTCCTGGGCGATCAGGTCCGGGTAGGGGACGTGCCCCTGCACCTCCAGCGCGGAAACCGCCTGGTAGACCCGTTCCTCGACCGCAGACAGCTGGACCTGAGGCATCGCTTCCCTCCTCGGCGTGGACCGCCCGACCCGCGGACGGCCGTCGACCGGCGGTTACCCGGACGGGCCGCGATGATGCTCACCCGTTCGACTGTCGTACCGGGCGGCGCGGCACGGCGGTGCCCTAGGCTGCACCCGTGATCATGGATCTCGTCGTGGTCGGCGGCGGGCCCGCCGGACTCTCCGCCGCGCACGCCGCGGCCCGGGCCGGCGTCCGCACGCTCGTGGTGGAACGGGCCACCCACCCCCGGTACAAGACGTGCGGCGGCGGCCTGATCGGCACCTCGCTCGCCGAGGTCGGCGACCGCGTCGAGGTGCCCGCCCACGACCGGGTCGACCGGGTCACGTTCACCCGGGACGGGCGACGCGCGTTCACCCGCCGGCACCCGGCGCCGCTGGTCGCCATGATCCGCCGGGAGGAGTTCGACGACCGGCTGCGCGCCGCCGCCGTCGCCGCCGGGGCGCAGGTCCGCGAGGGCGTCGCGGTCCGCGCGATCGAGCAGGACCCCGACGAGGTACGCCTGCGCCTGGCCGGCGGTGAGACGGTACGCGCCCGTACCGTCATCGGCGCGGACGGCTCGTCCGGCGTGACGGCGCGGCACGTCGGGGTGCGCTTCCGCCAGGTCGACCTCGGACTGGAACTGGAACTGCCGGTGGACGCCGCCGAGCGGGACCGCTGGCGCGGCCGGGTGCTGCTCGACTGGGGGCCGCTGCCCGGCTCCTACGCGTGGGTCTTCCCCAAGGGCGACCGGCTGACAGTCGGTGTCATAGCCGCCCGGGGCGACGGCGACCGCACCCGCGCCTACCTGCGCGACTTCACCGACCGGCTCGGCCTGTCCGGGGTGACCCCGGAGCACGACTCCGGCCACCTGACCCGATGCCGCACCGGGGACTCCCCGCTGCGGCACGGCCGGGTGCTGGTCGCCGGGGACGCCGCCGGGCTGCTGGAACCGTGGAGCCGCGAGGGGATCAGCTACGCGCTGCGCTCCGGCCGGCTGGCCGGGGAGGCGGTGGCCGCCGGTGACCTCGACGCGTACGCCCGGGAGGTCGACCGGCGGCTGACGCCGGAGATGCGTGCCGGGCACCGGCTGCTGGAGGTGTTCGAGCGGCGGCCCGACGTGTTCCACGCGATGCTGGCCAGCCCGCCCGGCTGGCGGATGTTCGTCCGGTTCTGCCAGGGCCGGGCGAGCTTCGCCGAGGTGCTCGACCGGCGGCCGGTGCGGGCCGGGCTGGCGCTGCTCGACCGGCTGCCCCCGCTCAGGGGACGATGACCGCCCGCCCCCGCACCTCGCCCCGGCGCAGCGCCTCGTACGCCTGCGGCGCCTCGGCGAGGGGGAACGTGTGCACGTCGGCGTGCAGCCGGCCGTCGCGGGCCAGCGCGATCACCTCGTGCAGTTCGGCCCGGGTGCCCCAGAACGGCACCACCACCCCGGTCTCCAGCGGCACCGGGGGCGGCTCGTCGGCGACCGGCCGCACCGGCAGCGTGCCGCCGGCCAGGCCCACCAGCAGGATCTGACCGCCGGTGGCGACCACCTGCCGGGCGGTGTCCAGCGTGGGCTGCGCGCCGACGAAGTCGAGCACCACGTCCGCGCCGTCCGGCGCCGGCCCGACCAGCTCGCGGATCTTGTCCACCGCGTCCGGTCCGGCCTGCACCGTGTGGTGGGCGCCGAGGCGGTCGGCCAGGTCCAGCGCGGCGGTGTTCGTGTCCACCGCGATGATCCGTACCGCTGTGGTGGCGAGCAGGATCTGCAACCCCATGTGCCCCAGCCCGCCGATGCCGATCACCACGCAGGAGGTGCCGGGCCGCAGCCGGGGCCGCGCCAGGTCCACCGCGTGGTACGGGGTCAGCCCGGCGTCGGTCAGCGGCGCCGCCTGGGTCAGGTCCATGTCGCCCACCGGCAGCAGCCGGGACGCGGGCACCACCACGTACTCGGCCAGCCCGCCGTCGCGGCTGAGCCCGATGCCGCCGACCGGGATGACCCGGCAGCGGTTCTCCTCGCCGCGCAGGCAGGCCCGGCACCGGCCGCAGCCGATGATGCCGTAGACCGCGGCCCGGTCGCCCGGCGACCAGCCGTCCACCCCGGCGCCGACCGTGTCGACGGTGCCGGCGATCTCGTGCCCGAGCGTCATCGGGATCGGGAACACGCCCGCCGGCGCGTCGAGGATGTGCAGGTCGGAGTGACAGGCACCGACCGCGCCGACGCGCAGCAGCACCTCACCGGGGCCGGCCTGCGGCGTGGGCACCTCCGTGTGCTCCAGCACACCGGGTGCGGTCATCCGTACTGCGCGCATGTCTCCTCCACCTCGTCGCCGACGGTCGACGCGGCGGCATACCCGTGCCGAGGCGGTTGATGCGGAGACGGGACGGGCAGGCGCACAATGCGGTCATGAGCGAATCCGCCGAGTCGTTCACCGACGAGCAGTACGCGTTCCTGCGGCACGTCCGCTTCGGCGAACTGCCGGCCCGGGTACGCCCGGAGGAGCGGATCGAGGCCGCCGAGACCGAGTTCCCGCCGGACCGCCCGGATCCGGTCGGCGGGGAGTCGGAGTGGCACCTGCGCGCGGGCGGCTGACGGGGCCCGGACAGGCGTCCGGACCCCGTCGCCCCACTGTCAGAAGACCGGCACGCCCTCGCGGACCAGCTTCCAGTTGGGCACGAAGAAGTCGGCCGGGTCGATGACGCCCTTGGCCTGCGCCCAGTCGATGAGCAGCTGGCGGATCTCCTGCTGGGCGTTGTAGACCTGGGTCTTCACGATGCCCGGGAAGTTGCCGCCGCCGCTGCGCCGGTAGTTGTTCACCGCCACCACGAACCGGGCGTCCGCCGCGACCGGGGTGTCGGTGCCGGCCAGCACCAGGCGGGTGATCCGCTCGCCGACCGGCCTGGCGATGTCGATGTCGTAGTCGACGCCGGAGAACACGTCGTAGTTGTAGTCCGGCACGGTGGTGTCGTTGATGTTCTCCACGTCCACGGTGGTGCCGGCCGGGAAGGTCTTGAAGTACTTCGCCGAGTACTCCAGGTACGCCTTCACCTCGGCGCCGGTCAGCACGACCGCCTCCAGCGTGTTGTCGTACACGTAGAGGCCCGCCACGTCGCGGATCCGCACGTCGCCCTGCGGGAACACCGCGGTACGGCTGAACGGCGCGGCGATGGACAGCACCGGCAGGCCCGCGTACTCGCCGCCGGCGAGCGCCTCGGTGACCACCTCGGTCTGGACGTGGTTGATGAAGTCGAGGATCGGCGTGTCCTTGTACCGCGACTCGGTGGCGGACAGCTCCACGCTGGACTGCGCGACGACCCGGTTGACGTACTCGACGGTCTTGGTGTGCTGGCCGCGCACGGCCGCGAGCACCGCCGGGTCCTCGACCACGGTGTTGGTGTTCAGCGTGGTGGCCGACTTGGCGGTGACCGTCCAGCGGCCCTTGTCCCGGGTCAGCGTGAAGTCCATCCGGGTCAGTCGCTGGCCCCACTTCGACGGCTCCGAGGTGAGCACCCGCTCGCCGGTGGTGAGGTTCGTGACGAACTTCTCCGGCACCTCGTTGTGCGCGTGGCCGAACAGGATGGCGTCGATGCCGGGCACCTGCTCGGCGATCAGCGCGGTCGGGTTCTCGTTCGGCAGCTCCGGGCCGTAGCTGGAGGTGCCGCTGTCCCCGCCGTGGGCGGAGATGACGACCAGGTCGGCGCCGCGGCGGCGCATCTCCGGCACCCACTTCGCGGCGGTGGCCACCATGTCGGCGAAGACGAGGCGGCCCTCGACGTTGCCCTTGTCCCAGATGGCCACGCCGGGGTTGGTCAGGCCGAGGATGCCCACGCGCAGCTTCGGCGCGCCGTGCCCGCCGAGCTTGACCTCCTTGATCACGTACGGGAGGAACGCCGGCTTGCCGGTCTTCGCGTTGAGCGCGTTCGCGGCGAGGGCCGGGAAGCCGAGCTGCTCGATCCAGGTCGCCAGCAGCGGCAGGCCGTAGTTGAACTCGTGGTTGCCGAGCGTCACCGCGTCGTACCTGAGGACGTTCATGGCGCGGGCCATCGGGTGCGTCTCACCGGTGCTGGTGATCGGTTCCTGCTTGGCGTAGTAGGTGGCCAGCGGCGTGCCCTGGATCGTGTCACCGGCGTCCAGGACCAGCGTGGCCCGGCCCTTGCGCTCGGCGCGGATCTGGTTGACCAGGGTGGCGAGCTTCGCGACGCCGACGTCGTTGTGCTTGCTGTCGTCGAACTCGGCGTCCTTGTAGTAGTCCCAGTTGTAGACGTTGCCGTGGGTGTCCGACGTGCCGAGGATCGTCAGGTCCCAGGTCTTCGGCTTCGGCTTCGCCTCGGCGGGCGCGCCGGCCAGCAGGGGAGCGGTCGCGGCGGCGGCCGCGACGGCCAGCACCTGGCGCCGGGAGGCGCCGGAGGAGGAGGTCATGAGGTGCCTTTCCGAATGGGGGTACGCGCCTCGTGGGCGCCGTTGCGCACCATAACCACCACATGTCACGTGCGCCACACCGGCCCGAATTGTTTCCCCTCCGGTCACAGGCTGCTGTTTTCGCGCCGGTCACCGGGGTAGGGGCGGATCCATGAGCGAGGACCAGTTCACCCAGCAGCACCCGGCCGAGCAGTACGGACAGAGCGAGGGACAGCCGGCGCAGCAGCAGACGCCGCCCGGCAGCGAACAGGAGATGGGGCCGAAGCCCGACCACGGCGAGGAGTCGTACCGGGGCAGCGACCGGCTCACCGGCAAGCGGGCGGTCATCACCGGCGGCGACTCCGGCATCGGCCGGGCCGTCGCGATCGCCTTCGCCCGCGAGGGCGCCGACGTGCTCGTCACCTACCTCGGCGACGAGGAGGAGAAGGACGCCCGGGAGACCGTCAGCCAGATCGAGCAGGCCGGCCGCAAGGGCGTCGCCGTCCAGTGCGACCTGCGCGAGGAGGCCAACTGCCGCGCACTCGTCGACCAGGCGGTACGCGACCTCGGCGGCGTCGACATCCTGGTCAACAACGCGGCGTTCCAGATGTCGCAGGACAACGGCCTGCTCGACATCACCACCGAGCAGTTCGACCGCGTCTTCAAGACCAACGTGTACGCCATGTTCTGGCTCTGCAAGTTCGCCGTGCCGCACATGAAGGAAGGCTCGACGATCATCAACACGTCGTCGATCCAGGCGTTCGACCCGTCGCCGCAGCTGCTCGACTACGCCACCACCAAGGCCGCCATCGCCAACTTCACCAAGGCGCTCGCCCAGAACCTGGCCGAGCGCGGCATCCGGGTCAACGCGGTCGCGCCCGGCCCGATCTGGACGCCGCTGATCCCGGCCACCATGCCGAAGGAGAAGGTCAAGCAGTTCGGCACCGACACGCCGCTTGGCCGTCCCGGTCAGCCGGCCGAGCTGGCGCCCGCGTACGTCTACTTCGCCTCGCAGGAGTCCAGCTACGTCACCGGCGAGATCCTCGGCGTCACGGGTGGCCGCCCGACGAAGTGACGGCCCCTCCGGTCCCTGCTGGTCCCTTCCCGTCCGGCCGCCGTCCGTCTGGTCCCCGCCGCCTGCCGGGGTCGTTCCGACTCGTGGACGACCCCGGTCGGCGTGGCCGGGTTCCTCCGGCTCTCGGGCGCACCCCGTCAGCGGGGCCAGGCGGCCATCCGGCGGCGGACCTCGGCGATCCGCGGCGCGTCCAGGCCGTACCGGGTGAACCGGCGGTCGGCCAGCCCGTCGAGGTAACGGCCCGCCGCGCGCACGTCCTCGTCGTCGAGTGCCGGGTCGACCTGCCGGGCCAGCTCCAGCAGCTCCGCGACCGCGTACCGGTCCAGCGCGGCGGACACGTCGATGTAGTCGCGTACCTCCCGCCGGTTCACCAGCGCGGCGGTCTTGTTGGCGATCAGGTCGCGGACGTCCATGACCGGGCCGAGGTCCATCACCACCGGGCTGCGGTGCCGGTCCAGGCGGGCCAGGCTGAGCCGGATCTGCCGGCCGTCCCGGCTCACCACGAAGTCCCGCAGGTCCCGGTCGAAGCCGTCGAACACCTCGCCCAGCCCGCCCGGGTCCACCTCGGCCACCCGGTAACCGGCCCGTTCCAGCGCCGCGCGTACCCCGTCGGCCGCCGCCGCGGCGGCGCCCTCCACGTCGGCGAACAGGTCGACGTCCTCGGTGGGGCGGGTGACCAGGCCGTGCACCGCCCACGCCACCCCGCCGCCGAGCACGAACCGATGCGGGCCGGCGGCGGCAAGCGCCACCCGGGCCACCTGCCGGTAGAAGTCGTGCGGGTGGGTCACGCCGGGCGCAGGCTCCGGTGCCGGCCCTCCCAGGCCAGGCGTACGCCCCGGGGCAGGTTGAGCAGCGGCCACAACCGGCGCAGCGTGCCCGCGTGGATCAGCTCGCGCAGATCCTCCACCCGGGTCGTCTCACGCAGCACGTTCTCGTACATCCAGAGCAACTCGTCCGGGTCGCCCAGGTCGAAGGCGCGTTCGCTGCTCCACATCAGGCGTACCGGCAGCTCGACGATGCCGGTGGTGGGACCGGTCAGCTCGTCCAGGGTGCGCGCCACCACGGCGGGTCGCCCGGGGCGGGCGAGGTACGCGTGCGCGGTGACCGACATGGCATCAGGGTAACCCCAACCCGGCGCCTTTCCCCCCCCATCCGTCCCGCGCAGCACCCCCACAGCACCCGCCCCGCCCCGTCCTGCCGCGCCCCGCCGCGCGGTCGCCCCGCCTCGCCTCGCCCCGTCGATCATGAGGTTAGACCGGACAAACCGGTCAGCTCGTGCCGCCAACTTCATGATCGCCCGTCGCGATTGCTCGGCTTGTTCACCTCGCGCGGCACTCAGCCAGAGATCTTGGAGGATTTCGGCCCCTATGAGGGCCCTTTCCTTCCAAGATCTCCGTGGTGGCCGGTGCGCCGGACCTGGTGAGGTTCGCCCCGCGGCGATGCCTCCGCTGTCGGCGGATGGAGATCTTGGTACGTGCCCGCCCTTCCGGGGGCCGTTCCGTACCAAGATCTCCCGCACGGCCCTCCCGCCGAGACCGGCGACATCCGCTCGGGGCCTGCTTCGCGGGCGGGTCTTGCCGTCGGCGGCCCCGACCTCCCCGTTGATCATGAGGTTGACGGGGGCGAATCGGGCGCGATGTGCTGTCAACCTCATGATCGACGCGGCAGGGGCGGCCGGGCGGGAGTGGGGGAGCGGGGCGGGTCCGGGGTGCGTCGGGTGTCCGGTTTCGGGGTGGTCGGGGACACCCGTGCGGCGGAATCGCCGGCGGGGTCGGGGCGTTATACCTGGTGAACGACCGCAGCAGCGCCCCCCGCACCCCGAGAACGCGGACGGCGGCGTCCGGGAATGATCCCGGGCCGGCGGTCGTTGGACATGTCTCCGGCGCGACCAGTGCGCCCCGCACGCCACCCCCGGCGTCCGCGGGCCGCGAGAGCAGACGCCGGATCCCCCGAACATTTCCCTGAGCGCCTGACGGTGCCCACGCACCCCGCCCCCCGGGTGTGCGTCGACCCCCGAACGGAGCCCACCATGAACAGCATCCTGCGTAAGAGCATCCTCGGTATCGCCGGTCTGACCGTCGCCGGTGGCCTGGCCGCCGGCCCCCTCAACCACGACACCGGCGCCCCTGCGGTGCGGGACACGGCCGTCACCACCACCCAGGCCGCGAAGCTCGACAGCAACACCCTGATCCCGCACGGTGTGCAGGGCGCCCAGTCCCGTATCGACCTGAACGACGAGCAGACCAAGAACGTGAAGGCGATCATCGCGGCGACGAAGAAGGCCGGCATGGACGAGCGTGCCGCGGTGGTGTCGATCGCGACGGCGTTGCAGGAGTCGAAGCTGGAGAACCTCGGCCACCTCGGTGACCGTAACGACCACGACTCGCAGGGCCTGTTCCAGCAGCGCCCGTCCTCCGGTTGGGGCACGGTCGAGCAGATCACCGACCCCGAGTACTCGACGACGGCGTTCCTGAAGGGTCTGAAGCAGGTCGACGGCTGGCAGGACATGCCGCTGACCGTCGCCGCCCAGACCGTCCAGGTGAGCGCCTACCCCGACCACTACGCCCAGTGGGAGCAGCAGGCCGCCGACCTGGTGGCCGAGCACTGGAACAGCTGACCCGGCGGTGACCGGGGTCACGACGAACGAGCGGAAGAACCGTGACCCCGGTACCGTTGTGCAGAGCGTCGGTGTGTCCAGTGTCCCCGGGCCTCACCTAAATTGCCTTCGCGGAATACCGTTCGGCTGGAGCCGCGTCGCGCCACTCGCCGAGAGGCGACATGCACACCGACGCCCAGAGCCGCCCCGGCCATCCGGCCGGGGCGGCTCTGTCTGTGGGCTCGAGTCGCACGCCCCGGGCCGCTGGCCTAGGGTTACAGGCAGAGGTGAGCCGTTCTCGACGGAGAGGGGGTGTGCCCGGATGGGTTTCAAGACGTTCATCCAGGGGTGGCCGGTCTACCGGCAACTCACCGGCACCGACCCGCTCGGTCGCGGCGCCGCCGCCCAGTCGGCGCGCTCCGCCGAGCTGGCTCCCCGCACCGAGTCCGCCGACGGCATGGCCCGCTCGGTCTGCCCCTACTGCGCGGTCGGCTGCGGGCAGCGCGTCTTCCACTCCGGCGGCAAGGTAACCCAGATCGAGGGCGACCCGGACAGCCCGATCTCGCGCGGCCGGCTCTGCCCGAAGGGCTCGGCCAGCAAGAGCCTGGTGACCAGCCCGCTGCGCCAGACCAAGGTCCGCTACCGCCGGCCGTACGCGACCGAGTGGGAGGACCTGGACCTCGACGTCGCGCTCGACATGATCGCCGACCGGATCCTCACCGCCCGCGCGGAGACCTGGGAGGACGTCGACGACGAGGGCCGCCCGCTGAACCGCACGCTCGGCATCTCCAGCCTCGGCGGCGCGACGCTGGACAACGAGGAGAACTACCTCATCAAGAAGCTGTTCACCGCGATGGGGGCACTCCAGATCGAGAACCAGGCCCGTATTTGACACTCCGCCACCGTCCCCGGTCTGGGGACCAGCTTCGGTCGCGGCGGCGCCACGGACTTCCAGCAGGACCTCGCCAACGCTGACGTCATCGTCATCCAGGGCTCGAACATGGCCGAGGCCCACCCGGTGGGCTTCCAGTGGGTGATGGAGGCGAAGAAGCGCGGCGCGAAGGTCTTCCACGTCGACCCGCGGTTCACGCGTACCAGCGCGCTCGCCGACACGTACCTGCCGATCCGCGCGGGCACGGACATCGCGCTGCTCGGCGGCGTGGTGCGCTACATCCTGGAGAACGAGCTCGACTTCCGGGAGTACGTGCTGGCGTACACCAACGCGGCCAACATCGTCAGCGAGCGGTTCGCCGACACCGAGGACCTGGACGGCTTGTTCTCCGGCTACAACCCGGACACCGGCTCGTACGACCACGCGAGCTGGCAGTACGAGGGCCAGGAGGACAACGCCAAGATCCGCGGCACCGGCAAGGAACGCGACTCGGCCTCCGGGCTGGAACACGAGTCGCACGGCGAGCCGGTACCGCCGCAGGCACCTCGGGACGAGACGTTGCAGCACCCGCGCTGCGTCTACCAGATCCTGAAGCGCCACTTCGCCCGCTACACCCCGGAGATGGTGGCCCGCGTGTGCGGCATCCCGGAGGAGAAGTTCCTCGAACTGGCGCGCGCCTGGACGGAGAACTCGGGCCGGGAGCGCACCGGCGCGCTGGTCTACTCGGTCGGCTGGACGCAGCACAGCGTCGGCGTGCAGTACATCCGCACCGGCTCGATCATCCAGACGCTGCTGGGCAACATGGGCCGGCCGGGCGGTGGCATCCTGGCGCTGCGCGGGCACGCCAGCATCCAGGGCTCCACCGACATCCCGACGCTGTTCAACCTGCTGCCCGGCTACCTGCCGATGCCGCACCACGCCGACCACCCGACGTTCGACGAGTGGGTGGACAGCATCCGGCACCCGGGCCAGAAGGGCTTCTGGGGCAACTCGCGGGCCTTCGCGGCGAGCCTGCTCAAGGCGTACTGGGGTGACGCGGCGACGCCGGAGAACGACTTCTGCTACGGCTACATGCCCCGGATGACCGGCGACCACGGCACGTACCAGCAGGTCCTGAACATGATCGACGGCAGGGTGAAGGGCTACTTCCTGCTCGGCCAGAACCCGGCGGTCGGCTCCGCGCACGGCCGGGCCCAGCGCCTGGGCATGGCCAACCTGGACTGGCTCGTGGTCCGCGACCTGTTCATGATCGAGAGCGCCACGTTCTGGAAGAACAGCCCGGAGGTCGCCACCGGCGAGATCGTGCCGGAGGAGTGCCGCACCGAGGTGTTCTTCCTGCCGGCGGCCTCGCACGTGGAGAAGGAGGGCACGTTCACCCAGACCCAGCGGCTGCTGCAGTGGCGGGAGAAGGCCGTCGACCCGCCGGGCGACGCCCGCTCCGAGCTGTGGTTCTTCTACCACCTCGGCCGGGTGCTGCGGGAGAAGCTGGCCGCCTCCAGCGAGCGCCGCGACCGGGCGCTGCTGGACCTGGCCTGGGACTACCCCACGCACGGTCCGCACGCCGAGCCGAGCGCCGAGGCGGTGCTCAAGGAGATCAACGGGTACGAGGTGGCCACCGGCCGCCCGCTCAACGCGTTCGGCGAGGCCCGCGACGACGGCTCCACGGCGATCGGCTGCTGGATCTACTCCGGCGTCTACGCCGACGGGGTGAACCAGGCGGCCCGCCGCCGGTCCCGGCACGAGCAGGACTGGGTGGCGGCCGAGTGGGGCTGGGCGTGGCCGGCGAACCGGCGCACGCTCTACAACCGCGCCTCCGCCGACCCGGACGGCCGGCCGTGGAGCGAGCGCAAGAAGTACGTGTGGTGGGATCCGGACGCCGGCGAGTGGACCGGGTACGACGTGCCGGACTTCGAGAAGACGAAGCCGCCGTCGTACCGGCCGCCCGAGGGCGCCTCCGGCCCGGCCGGGCTCGCCGGTGACGACCCGTTCGTCATGCAGGGCGACGGTAAGGCGTGGCTGTACGCGCCGAGCGGCGTGCTCGACGGCCCGCTGCCGACGCACTACGAGCCGGCTGAGTCGCCGATGCGCAACCCGCTCTACGGTCAGCAGGCCAACCCGACCCGCAAGATCTACGAGCACCCGATCAATCGGATGAACCCGAGCCCGCCGGAGCCGCACAGCCAGGTCTTCCCGTACGTGTTCACGGTCAGCCGCCTCACCGAGCACCACACCGCCGGTGGGATGAGCCGTACCGTGCCGCGCCTGGCGGAGCTGCAACCGGAGATGTTCGTCGAGGTGTCCCCGGAACTGGCCGGCGAGATCGGGCTGGCGCACCTGGGCTGGGCGCACCTGATCAGTGGCCGTGCGGTGATCGAGGCGCGGGTGCTGGTCACCGACCGGCTCACCCCGCTGCGGGTGGACGGCCGGATCATCCACCAGGTCTGGCTGCCGTACCACTTCGGCACCGAGGGCCTGGTCACCGGCGACTCGGCGAACGACCTGTTCGGCATCACGCTGGACCCGAACGTCCTCATCCAGGAGAGCAAGGTCGGCACCTGCGACATCCGGCCCGGGCGGCGGCCCACCGGCCCGCCGCTGCTCGACCTGGTCGGCGACTACCAGCGGCGGGCCGGCATGACACCGGACCGCAAGGTGCCCCTGGTGACCACCGACGCGGCCGGCGGGGACGACGCCGCCGGCAGCACCGACGAGCAGTCGGCCGCCGCGCACCAGGACGGGGATCGGGATGCCTGACGCCAACAGCCTGTACGGCCCGCTCGACCCGGCCCCGGACGCGGGCTGGGTGGACGCGCCGCCCCGGATGGGCTTCTTCACCGACACCAGCGTCTGCATCGGCTGCAAGGCGTGCGAGGTGGCCTGCAAGGAGTGGAACGGCGTCCCCGACTCGGGTTTCGACCTGCTCGGCATGTCGTACGACAACACCGGCGCGCTCACCGCGAACTCGTGGCGGCACGTCGCGTTCATCGAGCAGCCCCGCCCGGCCGGGCACGGCACGCCGCCGTTCGCCGGTGACCCGACCGGCCCGGCGACCAGCCCGGAGTCCGCGGCGGTCGGCGCGGTCACCGCACCCGACACGGGTACGAATCCCGGCCTGCCGCCGGGGCGGCCGGAGGCGGCGGCGCGGATGGCCGCCGGTCCGGAGTTCCTCGGCATGCCCGGCGTCCAGCCGCCCGGGCGGGCCACCGGCGTGGAGTCCCGTACCGACTTCCGCTGGCTGATGATGTCCGACGTGTGCAAGCACTGCACGCACGCGGCCTGCCTGGACGTGTGCCCGACCGGTTCGCTGTTCCGCACCGAGTTCGGCACCGTGGTGGTGCAGGAGGACATCTGCAACGGCTGCGGCTACTGCATCTCCGCCTGCCCGTACGGCGTGATCGACCAGCGCAAGGGCGACGGCCGGGCGTGGAAGTGCACGCTGTGCTACGACCGGATGGGGGCCGGCATGACGCCCGCCTGCGCGCAGGCGTGCCCGACCGAGTCGATCCAGTACGGCCCGCTCGACGAGCTGCGGGAACGGGCCGCCCGGCGGGTCACCGCGCTGCACGAGCACGGCGTGCCGGAGGCGCGGCTGTACGGCCACGACCCGACCGACGGTGTCGGCGGCGACGGCGCGTTCTTCCTGCTGCTGGACGAGCCGGAGGTGTACGGGCTGCCGCCGGACCCGGTGGTCACCACCCGGGACCTGCCGAAGATGTGGAAGCGGGCCGGGCTGGCCGCGCTGGCCATGGCGGCGGCTGCCGTCGCCGCGTTCGTCGGAGGATCGTCGTGAGCCCGGACCGCCCGGTCGGTGACCTGTTCCGCCGCTTCCGCGAGCGCCTGTCCGCGGAACGGGAGAACGGCAGCGCCACCGAACGCCGCAGCGCCGCCGAACGCGAGAACGGCAGCCGCGCCACCGCGGCCGGTCCCGGCGTGGGACGGACCGACGCGGGCTCCCGCGACGCCGGGCTGGCCCCGCACCCGCCCCGCGACGCGGTACCGCGCCGCCGCAGGGGCGGCAAGGGCGGGGGGGAGCAGCAGCTCAACGTCCCGCCGGCCGAGTTCACCTCCTACTACGGCCGGCCCGTCCTCAAGCCGCCGGTGTGGCGGTGGGACATCGCCGCGTACCTGTTCACCGGCGGTCTCGCCGCCGGCTCGTCGCTGCTCGCAGCGGGCGGGCAGCTCACCGGCCGTCCCGCGCTGCGCCGCGCCGGCCGGGTCGCCGCGCTCGCGGGCGTCGGCGCCAGCACGTACTTCCTGGTCAACGACCTGGGCCGGCCGTCCCGCTTCCACCACATGCTGCGGGTGGCGAAGGTGACCTCGCCGATGTCCGTGGGCACCTGGATCCTCAGCGTGTTCGGCCCGGCCGCCGGGGTCGCCGCGGTCGCCGAGGCGGCCCCGCTGCTGCCCGAGCGCGGCGTGCTGGGGCTCGGCCGCCGGCTGCTGCCCCCGGCCGGGCACGCCGCCGGTGTGGTAGCCGCCGTCACCGCGCCGGCGCTGGCCACGTACACCGGGGTGCTGCTGGCGGACACGGCGGTGCCGTCGTGGCACGAGGCGTACCCGGAACTGCCGGCCATCTTCGCGGGCAGCGCCCTGGCCAGCGGCGCCGGTGTCGGGCTGGTGGCCGCGCCCTGCGCCCAGGCCGGCCCGGCGCGGCGCCTCGCGGTCGCGGGCGCGGCGATGGAGCTGTGGGGTTCGCACCGGGTGGAGAACCGGCTCGGACTGCTCAGCGAGCCCTACACGCAGGGCACGCCGGGGAGGCTGCTGCGCGCGGGCCGGGCGCTGACCGCCGCCGGTGTGGTCGGCGCGCTGGTCGGCCGGCGCAGCCGGGTGCTGTCCGCGCTCTCCGGCGGCGCGCTGATCGCCGCGTCGGTGTGCACCCGGTTCGGCATCTTCCACGGCGGGGTCGCCTCGGCGCGCGATCCGCGGTACACGGTCGTGCCGCAGCGCGAACGCGCCGACCGGCGGGCCGCCGACCAGGTCTGACACCTCCCCGGGCGGCCTTCCGTCCGCTGTGGTTGACTGCTGCGTGGAGGCGTTCAGGCGGCTGGTGCCCCTCCCGGTCTTCAAAACCGGTGTGGTCCGGGACCCGGGCCAGGCGGGTTCGATTCCCGTCCGTCTCCGCCAAACCGTTCCCGGGAGTGCGCGATGCGTGAGGTCGACCCGCGACGGCGGGTGCCGCGCACCGACGCGCTGCTCGCCGATCCCGCGCTGGCCGCCGCCGCCGGCACGCTGGGCCGCGACCGGGTCAAGGCCGCGATCGTCCGCGCCCAGGACCGCGCCCGCCGCGGCGAGCTGACCCCCGATCAGGTACGCGACGCGGCGCTGGCGGACCTGCCCGGCCGGACGCCACGTGCGGTGCTCAACGCCACCGGTGTCGTGCTGCACACCAACCTGGGCCGCGCCCCGCTCGCCCCGTCCGCCGTGGACGCGCTCGTCGCCGCCGCCGGGCACACCGACGTGGAACTGGACCTGCGGACCGGGCGGCGGGCCCGGCGCGGCCGGGAGGCGCTCGACGCACTCGCCGCGGCCGTGCCCGACGCCGGGGCGGTGCACGTGGTGAACAACGGCGCCGCCGCGCTGGTGCTGGCCGCGACCGCGCTGGCCGCCGGCCGGGAGATCGTGGTGAGCCGCGGTGAGCTGGTCGAGATCGGCGACGGGTTCCGCCTGCCCGACCTGCTGGCCAGCACCGGCGCGCGGCTGCGCGAGGTGGGCACCACCAACCGCACCACCCGCGCCGACTACGAAGCCGCGATCGGCGACCAGACCGGGTTCGTGCTGAAGGTGCACCCGTCGAACTTCGTGGTCACCGGCTTCACCTCGGCGGTGCCGGTGGCCGAGCTGGCCACGCTCGGCGTACCGGTGGTGGCCGACATCGGGTCGGGGCTGCTCGCGCCGGATCCGCTGCTGCCGGCCGAACCGGACGCGGCCACCACGCTGCGCGCGGGCGCGCACCTGGTCACCGCCAGCGGCGACAAGCTGCTCGGCGGCCCGCAGGCCGGTCTGCTGCTCGGCGACGCCGACCTGGTGCAGCGGCTGCGCCGGCACCCGCTGGCGCGGGCGCTGCGGGTCGACAAGCTCACCCTCGCCGCGCTCGCCGCCACCCTGTACGCGCCGACCACGCCCACCCGCGACGCGCTGCACGCCGACCCGGCCCGGCTGCGGGAGCGGCTGGAACGGCTGCGGGACCGGCTCGGCGAGGACGGCTGCAAGGCCGAGGTGGTGCCGTCGGCTGCGGTCGTCGGTGGCGGCGGGGCGCCCGGCGTGGAGCTGGACTCGTGGGCGCTGAGCCTGCCCGAGCGGTACGCCGAGCCGCTGCGCACCGGCGACCCGGCGGTCCTCGGCCGGGTGCTGCACGGCCGGCTCCTGCTGGACCTGCGCGCCGTGCCGGAGGACGCCGACGACCGGGTCCGCGCGGCCGTGCTGAGCGTGGGGGACTGACCGGCATGTGGGTGGTGGCGACCGCCGGGCACGTGGACCACGGCAAGTCCACGCTGGTGCGGGCGCTGACCGGGATGGAACCGGACCGGTGGGCGGAGGAACGCCGCCGCGGCATGACCATCGACCTCGGCTTCGCCTGGACCACACTGCCGTCGGGCGGCACCATCGCCTTCGTCGACGTACCCGGGCACGAGCGGTTCGTGCCGAACATGCTCGCCGGTGTCGGCCCGGTCCCGGCCGCGCTGATCGTCGTGGCCGCCGACGAGGGCTGGATGCCGCAGTCCGCCGAGCATCTGGCCGCGCTGGACGCGCTGGGTGTGTCGTACGGGCTGCTCGCGGTCACGCGCGCGGACCTGGCCGATCCCGGGCCCGCGACGGCGCGCGCCCGCGCGGAGATCGCCGCGACGTCGCTGGGCGCTGTGGAGGCGGTGCCGGTCTCCGCGGTCACCGGTGCCGGTCTCCCCGAGCTGCGCGCCGCGCTGGACCGCCTGACCGCCCGGCTGCCCGCCCCGGCCGCTGACGCGCCGGTGCGGCTCTGGGCGGACCGCGCGTTCACCGTGCGCGGCAGCGGCACCGTGGTCACCGGCACGCTCGGCGGCGGCCGGCTGCGCGTCGGCGACGAGCTGGAGCTGGCCGCCACCGGTGAGGCGGTGCGGGTACGCGGACTGCACTCCCTCGGCGTCGCCCGTGCCGAGGTCGAGGCCGTGGCCCGGGTCGCGGTGAACCTGCGCGGGCTGCCCCGGGACCGGGTCGGGCGCGGCGACGCGCTGCTCACACCCGGCCGGTTCGGGCGTACCGACCTGCTCGACGTGCGGCTGGCCGGCGACCCGGCCGCCGACCTGCCGGCCACGCTCACGCTGCACGTGGGCTCGGCGGCGGTGCCCGCCCGGGTCCGGCCGCTGGGCCCGGACACGGTACGGCTGCGCCTGGCCCGCCCGCTGCCGCTGCTGATCGGGGACCGGGCGCTGCTGCGCGACCCCGGCCGGCACCACGTCGCGGGCGGCGTGACGGTGCTGGACGTGGACCCGCCGCCGCTGCGCCGCCGGGGCGCGGCGGCCGCCCGCGCGGCGGTGCTGGCCGGACTGGACGGGCGGCCGGACCTGGCCGGCGAACTGCGCCGGCGACGGCTGATCCGGGCCGGTGACCTGACCCGGATGGGCGTGCCGCCGACCGCGACACCGGTGGCCGGGCAGTGGCTGGCCGACCCGGAGCACTGGCGGGACCTGGGCCGCCGCCTCACCGACGAGGTGACCCGGTACGCCGCCGAACATCCGCTCGCCGCGGGCGTACCCGTCGACGTGCTGCGCCACCGGCTCGACCTGCCCGACCGTGCCCTGGTCACGGCGTTGCTGCGCCCGCCGCTGCGGCTGCGCGACGGCCTGGTCACCGCCGTCGGGCAGGGGACACTGCCGGACCCGGTGGCCCGGGCGGTGGACCGGGTCCGGGCCGAGTACGGCGACCGCCCCTTCCAGGCCCCCGAGGCGCACCACCTGGCCGACCTCGGCCTGGGCCCCCGCGAGATCGGCGCCGCCGTACGGGCCGGCGCGCTGCTGAAGCTGGCCGAGAACGTGGTGCTGCTGCCCGGCGCCCCGGACGACGCGGTGCGCGTGCTCGCCGGGCTGCCGCAGCCGTTCACGCTCAGCGCCGCCCGGCAGGCGCTCGGCACCACCCGCCGGGTGGCGGTGCCGCTGCTGGAGCTGCTGGACCGGCGCGGCGCCACCCGCCGGCTGCCCGACGACGCCCGCGAGGTGGTCCGCCCGCCGGGCTGAGCCAACCGGCGCCGCCCGCCCGTCCCGGTCACCTACCGTGACGCCATGGACCCTTCCGCGGTCTGGCGGGACAAGAACCACAAGTGGCGGATCGAGGCGTACCGGGCGCCGGACCTGCGCTTCGCCATCTTCGCCACGAACGGCCCCACCGAGTCGGCGCCGCTGTGGCTGTTCGGGATGGCCGCGCTGGCCCGCTGGCTGATGACCCACGCGATCTCACTGGACGACCTGGAGACCGACTGATGGGCGTGCAGGTCGCGCTGGTGCTGGTGCTGATCCTGGTCAACGCCGCGCTGTCCGGCAGCGAGATGGCGCTGGTGAGCCTGCGGGAGGGACAGCTGCGGCGGCTGGCGCGCTCCGGGCGGGCCGGGGCGCGGCTGAGCCGCCTCACCCGCGAACCGAACCGATACCTGGCCACCATCCAGCTCGGCATCACGCTCGCCGGGTTCCTCGCCTCGGCCGCCGCTGCGGTGACGCTGGCCGAGCCGCTGGTCGGCCCGCTGGGCTTCCTCGGCGGGGCCGCCCGCGCGGTGGCGGTGTTCCTGGTGACGCTGCTGCTGACGTTCCTCACGCTCGTGGTGGGGGAGCTGGCACCCAAACGGCTGGCCATGCAGACGGCGGAGCGGTGGGCGCTGATCAGCGCCGGGCCGCTGGACCTGCTGGCCCGGCTGTCCCGGCCGGCGGTGTGGCTGCTGGGCCGCTCCACCGACCTGCTGGTCCGGCTCGCCGGCGGCGACCCGCGCGCCAGCCGGCAGGAGGTGACCGAGGAGGAGCTGCGGGAGATGCTGGTCAGCCAGCGCGGCCTGTCCGCCCAGCAGCGGGAGATCCTCGCCGGGGCGTTCGACATCGCCGGCCGTACGCTGCGGGAGATCATCGTCGCGCGCCGCGACGTGACCACGCTGCCCGCCGACCTGCCCGCGGCCGAGGCGATGCGCCGGCTCGCGGCCACCGGCCGGTCCCGGGCGCCGGTGATCGGCCCCGGCGGGCTCGACGACGTGTGCGGCACCGTGCACATCCGCGACCTGGTGGACGCCGACGGCGCGCGCGTCGGCGACCGCGCCCGACCGCCGGTGCTGCTGCCGGGCACGCTGCCGGTGGCCGACGCGATGCGGCAGCTGCGCCAGCGGCACGAGCAGCTCGCCCTGGTGGTCGACGAGTACGGCGGCGTGGACGGCCTGGTCACCATGGAGGACCTGCTCGAGGAGGTGGTCGGCGAGCTGTACGACGAGACCGACCGGGACGTGCGCCGCGCCGTCCGGGAACCCGACGGGGCGCTGCTGCTGCCCGGAGACTTCCCGCTGCACGACCTGCCCGACGTGGGCGTGCGCGTGACGTTCCCGCTGTCGCGCGAGTACACCACTGTGGCCGGGCTGGTGCTGGCCGGCCTGGGCCGGCTGCCCGAGGGGCCGGGGGAGCGGGTCCGGCTGCCCGGCCTCACCGTCGAGGTGGTCGAGGTGGCGGGACGGGCGATCCGCCGGGTCCGGCTGCGCGGTCCCGCTGTGGGCCGCACGCCGGACTGACACCCGGACGGGGGACAGCCGCCCGATCCCCGCCCCGGCCCGCGCCGCCGGTCGTACGGTGCGGGCGTGAAGGACCGAGGAATGCGTACGTTCGTCACCGTGCTGGCCGGGCTGGCTGTGATCTACTTCGGCTTCACCGGAAGCCGCGACAGCGGCGGGGAGGGCGGCGTCTCCGGCGGCGTGGTGCTGCTGGCGCTGCTCGCCTCGCTGCTGGCCTGGAACCTGACCAAGCCCGGCCCGGCGAAGTAGCCGCCCGGCTCAGTGTGCCGTCGCGGCGCTGCGGCTCACCTCGCCCGCCGACTCCTCGCCCAGGGCCACCCGTACCAGCGCCGACGCCAGCCGGCCGAAGTCGGCCTCGCCGACCAGCCCGACCAGCGCGCCCGGGCTCGCCGGCAGGCCCAGCCGCCGCGCCCCGGCGAGCGTGCGCCGGTCGGCGTACGGGCGCACGTCCGGCCACACCGACTGCGCCTCCCGCAGGAAGATGTCCGCACCGGTGGGGCCGATGCCGGGGAACTCGGTGAGCAGCCGGCGCAGCACGGCCGGTTCGGAGCCGGCCTCCTTGTGCAGCCGGCGCAGGTCGCCGTGCCAGCGGTCCAGGCAGAGCCGGGCGCCGGTGCCGAGCATGGTGGCGGTCCGCTCGTCGTAGCGCCGGTAGTGGCCCCGGCCCAGCGCGTCGACCCGGTCCTGCCAGCTCGCCGCCTCCATCGCCTGCGGGGTGCGGTAGCCGGCCGCGAACAGCTCCCGGGCGGCGGCCACCGCCACCGAGGCCCGGATCCGGGTGCTCAGCAGCGTGGTGAGCACCAGCAACTGGTAGAGCGGGCCGGGCCGGTCCGCGAGGGCGATGCCGGCCTCCTCCGCGTACGTGCGGGACTGCCGGTCCAGCAGGGCACGCGCGACGTTGCGATCGTCTGGCATCCATCCGGCTTACCCGCCCCGGCCCCGGCCAGACCCCCGGGCCGATCCGGAATGCGCCGGGCGGCGACGGGTACGCCGGTCGGGTGCGCGGCCGACGGCCGTGCGCTCCACCGGGAAGGAGAGACCCGTGGTCAAGCCGCAGCAGGAGGAACTGCGCCGGAACGATCTCGGCGCCACCAGCCAGGACAGCCGCAAGACGGCCACCCAGGCGGGCAGCCGTTCGCGGGGCGGGGGCACGTCGAACGCCGACGCGGGACGGCCCGTCCCGAAGGGGCAGGTGTCGCCGTACGGCCCGGCCGGTGAGCCGGTGGCCGACGACGAGAGCGACAGCTAACCGCGAGCCGACGTCGGCCGCAGTCGCCGCCAGGTGGCTGCGGCCGACAGCCCGTACGCCAGGTGCGGGATCAGGTCGGAGACCCAGTCGCTGCGGCGCCAGGTACGCGGGTCGGTCACGCCGAGCGCGGTCATCGAGCCGTCGGAGGTGGCCATCACGCCGCCGCCGAGCAGCACCGTGGCCAGCGGCATCGGAATCCGCCGGCGCGCGGCGAGCACGCCGAACCCGGCCCCGGCGGCGATGCCCATGGCGTACCCCAGGAACGGCCCCAGACCGGAGCGGCGGTTCGCCGCCTCGACGCCGGGGCCCAGGTCGACGTGCGTCACGTCGGCCAGCCGTCCGGCGACCGATTCCGGGGTGCTGCTGGCCGGCCGGGCCCGCAACGCCATGTCCAGGTACGAGACCGCGTTGAGGACGGCGCTGCCGACGGCGCCCGCGATGGCGCCGTCGACAACCGCTGCCGTCCTCACTTCGGGTCACCCGGTTCCCGGTTGCCCTTGGGGCCGTAGGTCCGTTCGCCCCGGACCACACCCCGTTGCCCCCGGTCGTCCTGGAGGATCCGGTTGGCGACCTGGTTCGCCTCCTTGTCGGCCGCCCGTCCGGACTGCTCGACGAGGTCGCGAAGGCGTGCCCGCTGCTTGTCGTACGCGTTGCTGCCCGGCCGTGGTCCTGGCATCTCTGCCTCCTCCGGATCGCTGTCGGCTGACGTAGGCGTCTACCCGCCCGGGCCGGGACCAACCGTTGCCGGGGCGATCCCCGCCGCGCCGGGCGCCCGGGCCGGCGCTCAGTCCGGGGCCCGGACCACGGCTACCGGGCAGGCGGAGCGGTGCAGGATTCCCTGGCTCACCGAGCCGAGCAGCAGCCCGCCCAGCTCGCCCCGGCCCTGCCGGCCCACCACGACGAGCTGGGCCCCGGCCGACGCCGTGGTCAGCGCCGCGACCGGTTTGGCGCGTACCGCCTCGGCGTGCACCGTGAGGTCCGGCCACCGTTCGCCGATCCCGGCCACCGCCTCGGTGAGCACCCGCTCGTCCTCCTCGGCCCGGTCGTCCCGCCCGCGCGGGGCCGGGCGGGCGTGCACCACGTGCAGCGGGGCGCCGCGCGCGGACGCGGTCTCGGCGGCGAACTCGACGGCGGCGCGCGACAGCGTGGAGCCGTCCACCCCGACCACGACCGGGCCGTCCACGCGGTCGGTGCCGCGCGCGATCAGCACCGGGCAGTCGGCGTACGAGGCGACCTGCACCGCCACCGACCCGACCACGAGCGCTGTGAACCCGCCCAGTCCCCGGTCGCCGAGCACGATCACGGCGGCGGTGGGGGACTCGCCGAGCAGCACCGCTGCGGCCTCCCCGTCGATGATCTCGCCGGTGATGCGCAGCCCGGGTGCCTCCGCCTCGGCCACCGCGACGGCGTCGGTGACCAGTTGCTCGGCCTGGTTGCGCAGCCCGGCGCCGGGCGGTGACCCGGCCGGCGCGGAGACCGGTACGCGCAGCAGCGGCCAGATGAAACCGTGTACGACCCGCAGCGGGCGGTTGCGCCGCCGCGCCTCCCGGGCCGCCAGGCGCACCGCCCGCGTCGCGGGTTCGGAGCCGTCCACCCCGACCACCACCGCGGCCCCGTTCGCCGAGTTCACCAGTACCTCCTCGTGGCCGGCGCTCCCGCGGCCAGTATCGCGGCCCGGGTGGGCGGCCCGGGGCGATACCGCCGGTGTCGCCCGGTGGGTACGCTGGCGTGCAGCACCCAGGGGAGGGAGCCCCGTCGATGGATCAGCCGGACGGACCGAGCACCGCCCGCATGATCGACTACTGGCTCGGCGGCCGGCACCACCGCCCGGTGGACGTCGCCGCGGCCGCCGCGTTCGAGGCGGCGTACGGACCCTGCGCGGCGATCTTCCGGTCGCTGCGCGCTTTTCTCGGCCGCACCGTGCGGGCCATGGCGGCCGACGGGATCGACGGGTTCCTGGTCTTCGGCGCGGGCGTGCCCACCTGCGGAAACGTGCACGAGGTCGCGCCGGAGGCGACGGTGCTCTACACCGACGTGGACCCGGAGACGGTCCGGCTGGGCCGCAGCCTGCTCGCCGGCAGCGACCGGGCCGGGTACGGCTACGGCGACGCCACCGACATCGGGACGGTCGACCGGGCGCAGTTGCACCGGTTCGTGCCGGGCTGGGGGAGACGGCCGGTGGGTGTGGTCTTCCTCGGGCTGGCGGCGTTCCTGGACGACGACACGCTCGCCCGTACGCTCGACGAGCTGTACCAGGCGGCGGCGCCCGGCAGCCGGCTGGCGATCGACTTCGACACCGAGGAACTGGCCGGGCACCCCGAGGCGCTGGCCATGATGGGCCCGGCGTTCCGGATGCGGGCGCCCGAGCGGTTCGCGCCGCTGCTGGGCCGCTGGCAGCCGACCGACGACGGCATCGTGCCGGTGGCGCGGTGGCGGCCGGCGGGTGAGGCCGAGCCGGTGCCGGACGCGTTCCACGGCGCGCTGGCGCTCCGACCGGCCGCCTGAGCCGGTCCCGTCACGCCCGGCCGAGGCGGGGCGTTCGCCGTCGGGCGGCCTTCGTATGATGTTTGCCCTGTAGCAATAGTCGTCATCGGAGGATGAGCATGCCGGAGGCGTCCGGATCGGTGTCACGTGCCCTGCGCACGGCGCCACCCGACCAGCTGGCGGAGACCGCGGACGCGGTGCTGCGCCAGACGCTCGGGGCCGCGCGGGCGGAGGTGTTCGTCGCCGACTACCGCGCCAGCGGACTCTGGCCGGTGCTCGACCCGGACGTGCCCGACGGCGGCCCGCTGCTGGCCCACACCGTCGCGCAGCGCTGTTTCAGCAGCCAGGAGCCGGTGCTGGACGTCGTCGAGGACGGCCGCTGCCGCGCCTACCTGCCACTGTCGGTGTGGGGGGAGCGGCTCGGTGTGCTGATGGTGGAGCTGCCCGGCGACCCGGACGCGGCCACTGTGGAAGCCGCCCGGGACGCCGCCGGGGAACTGGCCGTCGCGATCCGGGCGGCCGACCGGGAGACCGACCGGTACCGGCGTGCCCGGCGGCGCGAGCGGCTGAGCATGGCCGCCGAGATGCAGTGGGACCTGCTGCCGGGGCGCAGCGTACGGCTCGGTGACGCGCTGCTCGCCGGTCAGCTCGAACCGGCGTACACGGTGGGCGGTGACCACTTCGACTGGTCGGTGGACGGGGACCGGCTCACCCTCACCGTGCTCAACGGCACCGGCAGCGGCCTGGCCGCGTCGATGCTCACGGCGATGACGGTGAACGCCATGCGCAACGCCCGGCGTTCCGGCGGCAGCCTGGTGGAGCAGGCGGAGCTCGCCTCGGACACCATCTACTACCAGCACCGGGGCAGCCGGCACGTGGCCACGCTGCTGCTGGAGCTGGACAGCCGCCGGGGCGTGATGCGGGCGGTGGACGCCGGCTCACCCCAACTGCTGCGGCTGCGCGGAGGCCGGGTCACGCCGATCGCGCTGGAGCAGCAACTGCCGCTGGGCATGTTCGCCGAGACGCGCTACGACGTGCAGGAGTTCACTCTGGAGCCGGGCGATCGCCTCTTCGTCGTCAGCGACGGGGTGTACGCGGCGGAGCCCGACGAGCAGGAGCCGTACGGCGTCCGGGCGATGGCGCGCGCGATGCGGTCGACTCGGCTGCAGCCGGCGACCGAGGCAGTTGGTACGGTGATGCGCGAACTGCATGCGTACCATGCCGACGCGGATCTCCGTGACGACGCGGTCGTCGTCTGCCTGGACTGGCGCGGCTCCAGCCGGTCCGACGACGTGACGGGGCAGTGACGGGGGCGGCGGAGCGGACACGAGCGGGACGATCGCAGGGGACAGCGAGTGGAGCGACCTCCGAATCTTGCCGCGGCCATCGAATCGGCTGCGGAGGCGCTCATCGGTGTGCTCGACTCCGCGACGTCCCGGCACACGGTCAGCGTCTCGCCCACGCAGCTGCGGGTGCTGTCGTTGATCGTGTCGCATCCGGACACCAACGTGAACCGGCTGGCCGAGCTGCTGGACGTGGTCCCGTCGTCGGCGAGCCGGCTGTGCGACCGCCTGGAGGCGGTCGGCCTGCTGCGCCGGGTGGCGGACCCGCGCGACCGGCGGGAGGTGCGGCTGATCCCCACCGCGGCGGCGGAGACGCTGCTGCGCGACCTCCAGGACAGGCGGCACCGGGCGGTGCAGGCCGTGCTCGACCGGATGCCCAACCGGGTGCAGCACGAGCTGCTGCTGGCGCTGGTGGCGTTCAGCCAGGCCGCGACGGCGACCGCCCCGCAGGCCGGCTCGGATTCGACCGCCCGTACCGCCTGACGCCGTACACCCATGTCCGCCTGGCCGTCGACCGCTCGACTAGTGTCCTAGGATGCCTTAGCGGTTGTGACGGTCACCACCGTGACACCACTGAGCAACGACGCAGCGGGCACCCGGGGGAGAACGGCGAGCCCGATATAGTGGCAGCGCAACTGGGCGGCCCGTGATCACTGGCCGCGTCGGGGAGGTCCCAGCCCGGGATCACAGAGGGCGCCGGCGTCTGACCGGCCGGCAACGCGCACGTCCCTCCAGCGGCCGTTCATCCGGCTGCCGGACCGTGCTGCGAAGGGAGGGTTCGGTGTCGCGTCGGCCGGCTCCAGCGGAGCAACCGGATTCCGGGACCGCCACGGTCGTGGGAGACCGCGTCCTCACGCTGCCCAACCTGATCAGCTTCGTCCGGCTCGTCGGCGTGCCGATCTTCCTCTACCTGTTCCTCGTGGTCCGGGCCGACGTCGCCGCCATCGCGGTGCTCGCCGTCGGCGGCACCAGCGACTGGGTGGACGGCTGGATCGCCCGCCGCCTGGGCCAGGTGAGCCGGCTCGGGGAACTGCTCGACCCGCTGGCCGACCGCCTCTACATCCTCGCCACGCTGCTGGCGTTCACCGCCCGCGAGGTGGTGCCCTGGCAGTTCACCGGCGCGCTGCTGGCCCGGGAAGTGCTGCTGCTGGTGTCCCTCGGGGTGCTGCGCCGCTACGGCTACGGCCCGCCGCCGGTGCACTACGTGGGCAAGACCGCGACGTTCCTGCTGCTGGCGGCGTTCCCGATCCTGCTGCTCGCCGACGCGGTGCCGGACATCGGCACCGCCGCCGGCGCGATCGGCTGGGGGCTGGCCTGGTGGGGCCTGGTCCTCTACTGGGTGGCCGGCGCGATGTACGTGGTGCAGGCGAGCCGCCTCGTGCGGGCGATGCGGGCGCGGCGTACCGAGGCGGCGGCATGACCACGTCGCCGCCGCGGGACGGGGAGAAGGAGCGCGACCCGTCGAACCGGGTGTACGCGCCGGACTTCCTGACCGAGCTGTTCCGCAATCCGCTGGATCCGGGGTACGGGGACGCGGCGGCGCGCCGGGCGACGGGCTCGATGTCGCGGGTGCGGCAGGTGCTGGGCCGGCCGGTGAGCCTGGTGGTGCTGGCGCTGATCGGTTTCCTGTTCGCGGTGGCGTACCGGGAGACGATGGCGGAGGAGCCGAGCCGCGCGACGGCGCGGGCGGGTCTGGTCGCCGAGATCAAGGGGCGGGAGGCGGAGACCGACCGGTTGACCGAGCGCGCCGAGCAGTTGCGTGAGGAGGTCGGCCGGCAGCGGGACGCGACGTTGAGCGGTTCGCAGGCGTCCCGGTTGCGCACGCTGGAGGCGGGGACCGGCCTGGCCCGGGTGCGTGGGGACGGCGTGGTGGTGCGGCTGGCCGACGCGGCGGCGGACCAGGACGGGGTGACCGGCGGGGACGCGGGCCCGTCCCGGGTGCTGTATTCGGATCTGCAAAAGGTCGCGAACGCGTTGTGGGCGGCGGGCGCCGAGGCGGTGGCGGTGAACGGCCAGCGGTTGACGGCGACGTCGACGATCCGGTCGGCGGGTGAGGCGATCCTGGTGGACTACCGGCCGGTGACGGGTCCGTACGAGGTGCAGGCGATCGGACCGCGGTCGATGCGGGACCGGTTCGACGAGAGCCGGGCGGCGGCGTTGATGCGTGAGGTGGCGCGGACGACGGGTCTGTCGTTCGGGGTGAAGCGGGTCGAGGACCTCACGTTGCCGGCGGCGCCGCAGCCGCGGCTACGCTACGCCGAGCCTTCGGTGAGTCCGAGTGCGCGCCCGTCGGGCTCGGGTGGCGCGGGTTCGTCGAGTCCCGGGTCGTCCGGCCCGGGTGGTTCTTCCAGCCCCTCGGGAGGTGGCCGATGATCGCGGTGCTGGCGTTGCTCGCCGGTGTGGTGCTCGGGGTGTATCTGGACCCCACGGTGCCGGCGGCGTTGCAGCCGTATCTGCCGATCGCGGTGGTGGCCGCGTTGGACGCGGTGTTCGGTGGGGTGCGGGCGAAGCTGGACCGGATCTTCGACGACAAGCAGTTCGTGGTGTCGTTCATCTCGAACGTGCTGGTCGCGGCTCTGATCGTGTACCTGGGTGACCAGTTGGGCGTGGGCGGTCAGTTGTCCACCGGTGTGGTGGTCGTGCTCGGGGTGCGCATCTTCGGAAATGTGGCGGCGATCCGCCGGCACCTGTTCCGGGCGTAGGTTTGTGGCGATGAGCGAGGAACACAGGGAGACGGGTACCGGGTGGCCGCGGCCGGGGGAGCCGGCGCGGCCGTCGGGTCCGGCGGGTGAGCCGGATCCGCGCCCGGACGCGCCCGATCCGGACGAGTTGAGCCCGTTGGCGCCGGTGGAGCCGGTGCCGGACGAGGCGGAGCCCGCGGAGCGGGAGGCGGTGCCGGAGTCCGAGCCGGAGCCGGGTGCGGCGGCCGGTGCGGGGGCGCCGTCGGCGGCGCGGCGGTTCTCGTCGGCGGGTGCGATGATCGCGGTGTTGCTGGCGTTGCTGGGTTTCACGCTGGTGGTGCAGTTCAAGACGACGTCGACGGATCCGACGCTCGCGGCGACGCGGGAGGAGGACCTGGTGCGGATCTCGTCGGATCTGGATTCGCGGGAGCGGCGGCTGCGCCAGGAGATCGAGTTGCTGGAGGAGAGCCAGCGGCAGCTGCGCTCGGGTGAGCAGGGCCGGCAGGCGGCGCTGGAGGAGGCGACGCGGCGGGCGGACGAGCTGGGCATCCTGGCGGGTACGTTGCCGGCTGTGGGTCCGGGTCTTGAGGTGCGGTTCTCGGGGCCGGCGAAGGCGGTGTCGTCGACGCGGATCCTGGACGCGGTGCAGGAGCTGCGGGGTGCGGGCGCGGAGGCGATGCAGATCCAGGGCACGGACGGTACGGCGGCGCGGATCATCGCGTCGACGTATTTCGTGGACGGGCCGGACGGTGCGCTGGTGGTGGACGGGCGGCGGTTGACGGGTCCGTTCACGATCATGGTGATCGGTGATCCGGCGACGATGCGTACGGCGTTGAACATTCCCGGCGGGGTGGTCGCATCGGTGCGGGACGGCGGCGGTAACGTGACCTCCGAGGATCGTGAGGTTGTGGAGGTTTCGCAGCTGCACGCGCCGATCAAGCTGGACCACGCCCGGCCGGTCTCGTGACCGGTCGCGGCCGCGCCGGTTTCTCCGGTGCACCGATGACGAAGGACGCAGTTGGTGATTCCTGAGGATCTGCGGTACACCGCCGAGCACGAGTGGGTGGTCGGTGGTGACGGTGGTGCCGTCCGCGTCGGTATCACGCACTTCGCGCAGGACGCCCTGGGTGACATCGTGTTCGTGCAGCTGCCGGAGCCCGGTGCGGTGGTGGCGGCGGGCGAGTCGCTGGGCGAGATCGAGTCGACGAAGAGCGTGTCGGAGATCTACGCGCCGTTGAGCGGTACGGTGGCGGCGCGCAACGAGGCGTTGGCCGACACCCCTGAGGTGATCAACACGGATCCGTACGGTGCGGGGTGGTTGGTGGAGATCACTCCGGACGATCCGGCGGCGGTCGAGGGTCTGCTGACCGCCGATGCGTACCGCGAGCTCACCGAGAGCTGAGTTCGTGCTGTTCCGGGCGGCGGCGAGGTTCCGCGCGTCCGGTTGCCCTGCATTTCGGCGCTGGCTAGGCTCGCCCAGTCGACCGAGAACCAATAGTTTGAGCGTTGCGGAATGCGCCTTCCCGGGCACGGGGAGCCAGCCGCCGGGTGTGGTGTTGCCCGGCGGCCAGACCCGCCATTCCCTGACGCCGACCGAACAGATCCGTGAGGTGGTCCCATGACGCGCCCAGACGACGAGTTCCCCCCGCTCGACGTCACTTCGACGCTCAATCTCGGTTCGCTCGACGAAGTGCTGGAGGGGCCGGACACCGATGTGGTGCCGAGCCGCATGTCCGGCTCGTTGCCGCCGGGTATGGCGTTGCTGGTGGTTCGCCGGGGTCCGAATGCGGGTGCCC
The DNA here is from genome assembly GCF_049179035.1 of Micromonospora sp. WMMD1274. Classification (NCBI taxonomy): domain Bacteria; kingdom Bacillati; phylum Actinomycetota; class Actinomycetes; order Micromonosporales; family Micromonosporaceae; genus Micromonospora; species Micromonospora sp. WMMD1274. The sequence goes on along the minus strand of NZ_JBMHMG010000001.1, from coordinate 6,813,889 downwards.
GGTTCCTGTTGGACCACGATGTGACGACGAGTGGGCGGCACCCGGACAGTGACATCTTCCTGGACGACGTGACTGTGTCGCGTCGGCACGCGGAGTTCCACCGTGACGGTGGGACGTTCACGGTGCGGGATGTGGGCAGCCTGAACGGCACGTACGTGAATCGTGAGCGGGTCGAGGCGGCGACGCTGAGCAACGGTGACGAGGTGCAGATCGGCAAGTTCCGGGTGGTGTTCATCGCCGGTCCGCGCCCGGAGGAGGAGGCCGGCCGGGGGTGAACGAGCCTGCGGCTTCGACGCCGTCCGGGGCGGCGCGGGCGCCTGCGCTGATGAGTATCGGCGAGGTGCTGGCGCAGTTGCGGCCGGAGTTTCCGGACGTCACGATCTCGAAGTTGCGGTTCCTGGAGGCCGAGGGCCTGGTGGAGCCGCAGCGGACGCCGGCGGGTTATCGGAAGTACGGCTGGGACGATGTGGCGCGGTTGCGGTTCGTGTTGACCGCGCAGCGGGATCAGTACCTGCCGTTGCGGGTGATCCGGGAGCAGTTGGCCCAGTGGGACGGGTCTGGTCCGTCGCCGGGGCGGGGGCGGCCGAATCTGGTGGCTGTGGGTCCGGGTGGTGAGGTTCCGGGCCGGGAGCCGGTGGAGTCGGTCGAGTCGTCGGAGGTGCGGCTGGACCGGGCGGGTCTGATCGCTCGTAGTGGTGTGGACGAGTCGACGCTCGCGGAGTTGGAGCGGCTGGGTGTGCTGGTGTCGGATCCGCCGGGGTGGTACGACGCGGATGCGTTGATCATCGCGAGTGCGGTGGCGGGTCTGGCGGCGTACGGGCTGGAGCCTCGGCATCTGCGGGCGTACCGGTTGTCGGCGGATCGTGAGGTCGGGTTGTTCGCGCAGTTGGTGGCGCCGTTGGCGCGGCAGAGTGATCCGGCGGCGCGGGCGCGGGCGGCGGAGACGGCGCGGGAGTTGGTGGCGTTGTCGCAGCGGTTGCACGCGGCGTTGGTGCGGGTGGGGCTGCGGTCGACGTTGGGCCGGTGAGGTCGTGGGAGGGGCCGGGTGCGGTGTGCGCCCGGCCCTTCCGCGTGGGTGGGCGCACAAAGATCTGGTCGGTGGAGCGTGTCGTAGGCTTGCCGGGGTATGCCCGTCCGGCGAGGCGTGGTGCACGTAGCGCGTGGGACTCCCGTGTCCTGGTCCGTGTACCGTGCAGGGAAGGGCGCGGTGCAAGGTGACGACGACACGGAGGCGGCGGTGCGCGAGCTGAGCGTGGTCGGAGTTCGGGTGGAGTTGCCCAGCAACCAGCCGATCGTCCTGCTGCGGGAGGTCGAGGGGGACCGCTATCTGCCGATCTGGATCGGTGCGGTCGAGGCGACGGCGATCGCTTACGAGCAGCAGGGGGTCAAGCCGGCCCGGCCGTTGACGCACGATCTTCTCCGGGATGTGCTGGCGGCGTTGCAGGCGCCGTTGCGGGCGGTGGAGATCACCGAGTTGAAGGAGAACGTGTTCTACGCGGATCTTCTCCTCGGTGACGGTGTGCGGGTGTCGGCGCGGCCGAGTGACTCCATCGCGTTGGCGTTGCGGGTGGGTGCTCCGATTCGTTGTGCGGAGCAGGTCCTCAGCGAGGCGGGGATCGTGATCCCGGACGAGCAGGAGGACGAGGTGGAGAAGTTCCGGGAGTTCCTGGAGCAGGTGCGTCCGGAGGACTTCGCGGGTTGAGGTGTCCCGGCCGGGTGGCCGGGGTCGGCGTGGCGGTGGCCGGCGCGGCGTGTCGCGGTGTCTCCTGCGGGTGAAGTCCGGGGGGCGGCGTTAGGGTTGCCGTGTCGAGGGGTGCGCGTACGGGGAGTCGGCGCGGCACCGCCACGGGCGCGGGGAGGTTGGTCCGGATGCACGAGCCGCGGGATCCTGGTCCGGGTGCGGAACAGCAGGCGGGTGTGGGGGCCGATCCGGCCGGTGACGGCGAGGTCGGTTACCGGGGTGTGACCGCGTGTTCGGCGGTGGGGATCAGTTACCGGCAGTTGGACTACTGGGCGCGTACGGCGCTGGTGGTGCCGAGTGTGCGTGACGCGTCGGGTTCGGGGACGTCGCGGTTGTACTCGTTCCGCGACCTGGTGGTGTTGAAGGTCGTGAAGCGGCTGCTGGACGCCGGGGTGTCGTTGCAGAACATCCGTAAGGCGATCGAGGCGTTGCGGTCGCGTGGGGTGGACGATCTGGCGGGCATCACGTTGATCTCCGACGGGACGACCGTGTACGAGTGCCGGTCGCCGGAGGAGGTGGTCGACCTGTTGCAGGGCGGCCAGGGGGTGTTCGGCATCGCGATCGGTGGCGCGTTCAAGGAGATCCAGGGTTCGTTGTCGCATCTGCCGGCGGAGCCGGTGGGTGGGCAGGAGCCGGCCGTGCCGGCGGTGGAGCCGGAGGCGGAGTCGGTGGGTGACGAGCTGGCGGCGCGCCGGGCCCGGCGCCGGGCGGGGTGACCTGCGTCGCGTCTCGTTGACGGGATCGCGCCGCGCCCGAAAAAGGGTGCGGCGCGATTCGTGTTTTGGTGACGGGGTGTGGTCTCCGCCTGGTGGTTGAGGCGGGTGGCCGGTGTGGACCGGGCCGGGTGAGAGTCGTCGCAGGTCACGGCACGTGTGCGCGTGATGTCCGAAAAGGACGGTACGTCGGGCGGCTTGACGGCTTGTGTGTGACCGGTTGCGGTGCGTCCACCTTCTCCGGCCGGGTTGCTGACTGTCCGTGATCGACAGTTCTCGGGATCCGGACAGGGGCGGCGTGAAGTGTCGTGGCGGGCGCGCTATGGTCCGTTCCGGTCGTCGGCGTGTCGACGTCACGGCGGAACGCTGTGTGACGCCGCGCCGGACGGCGAGCCCCTGCCGCGGCGCTGCCCGCGGACCCCTGCTGGAAGGACCGAGCATGACGGTGACGAGCGAGGCCACCCCGATCTCCCACTACGAGCGCATCGGCGGCGCGGCCGCGGTGAAGGCCGCGGTGGAGCTGTTCTACGACAAGGTGCTGGCCGATCCGGATCTGGCCGGCTACTTCGCCGACGTGGACATGGTGGAGCAGCGGCGGCACCTGGCGCTGATGCTGGCGGTGGTGCTCGGTGGCCCGAACGAGTACGCGGGTCGTGGGCTGGCCGAGGCGCATCAGCCGCTGAACATCACCGGTGGGCACTACGCGAAGGTCGGTGAGCACCTGACGGCGACGCTCGTCGAGCTGGGTGTGCCGGCGGACGTGATCGCCGACGTGCAGGTCGTGCTCGGGCAGGTGCGGGAGCAGGTCGTGTCGGCGGGGGACGCCTGAGCGTGGACGTCGCACGGCTCAAGCAGAGCTGGTCCCTGGTCGCCGCGCACGGCGACCAGGTGCCGCTCTACTTCTATTCGACGCTGTTCCTGGCGCATCCGGAGACCCGGCAGATGTTCCCCACGAACATGGCCGGGCAGCGGGACCGTCTGGTGGCGGCGCTGGGGCATGTGGTGTCCCACGTGGACCAGGTGGACCGGCTGGTCGGGTTCCTGCGGGATCTCGGCGCGGATCACCGGAAGTTCGCGGTGCGCGCCGAGCACTACCCGGCGGTCGGTGAGGCGCTGCTGGCGACGTTGCGGCACTTCTGCGGTGAGGCGTGGACCGAGGAGCTGGCCGCGGACTGGGCCGCGGCGTACGGGCTCGTGGCGCAGGTGATGATCGAGGGCGCGCAGGCCGCGGAGGCGCAGTCGCCGCCGTGGTGGGTGGCGGAGGTGCTGACGCACGAGCAGCGCACGTTCGACGTGGCGGTGCTGACGGTACGCCCGCAGTATCTGTTGCCGTTCGCGCCCGGTCAGTCGATCGGGGTGTCGCATCCGGCGGTGCGGTCGTGGCGGTACTACTCGCCGGCGAACGCGCCGCGTCCGGACGGCACTGTGGAGTTGCACGTGCGGGCCGCGCCGGGTGGTGTGGTGTCGTCGCGTCTGGTGTACGGGTGCGCGGCCGGTGACCAGATCCATCTGGCGTCGCCGGTGGGTGACCGGTTGACGTTGTGGCAGGCCGGGTCGTCGGATCTGCTGCTGCTGGCCGGTGGGACCGGCTGGGCGCCGGTGAAGGCGCTCGTGGAGCAGGTCGCGGCGGAGGGTTCGGGCCGGCGGGTGGACCTGTACGTGGGGGCCCGTTCGCGGACGGAGTTCTACGACAGCGAGGCGATCGACAAGTTGGCGGCGACGCATCCGTGGCTGCGGGTGTCGTACGTGGCCGGTGCGGATCCGGCCCGGCCGGGCGAGTCGGTGCGCATCGTCGACCGGGTGCTGGCCGACGGGGACTGGCGGTCGCGGCACGTGTACGTGTGCGGCTCCGACGAGATGGTGGGTCAGTCGGTGGCGGCGTTGACCGGTGCCGGTTACCAGCCGGGTCAGGTGCATCACGAGGGTTACGGCAAGCACTGGTACGGCCCGGCGTGGCGGACGATGACCGGCGCGGACGGGCTGCAAGCAACGGAGGTGGGCCGGTGAGCGCGGGTCCGATCAGCAGTTACGACGCGCAGCAGGTGTCCGGTCCGGTGCAGGTGCGGTTGACCTCGGACCGGGTCCGGCGGTGGGAGTTCGGGTCGGCGGCGTTCACCCGGCGCGGCTACGACCAGACCGATGTGGACCGGTTCCGGTTGCAGGTGGCCGACGAGCTGGATCTGCTGGCGGCGCAGGTGGCGAACCTGCGGGCGGAGAACGAGCGGCTCAACGACCATCTGGAGCTGCACCGGCACGGGGTGATCCCGAGTACCGAGGCGGTGACGCCGGCGGCGAAGGAGGTCAACCTGTTGTCGGCGGCGCAGCGGGAGGCCGAGCAGATCATCGCGCAGGCCCACGACTACGCGCGCCGGGTCGCCGAGTACGCCCGTACCCAGTACGAGAGTTACATGCGGGCGGCGGCGGAGGAGGCGAAGCGGGAGGCCGAGCGGGCGGTGACGGAGTACCGCAGCGCGGCCGGGAGCGGCTTCGACGACTCGGTGGCCACGCGCGAGGCGTTGCGGATCTTCGGCGAGATGATGATCTCGCACATGCAGGCGGCGGCCCGGCACCTCGACGACGGCAGTGAGCAGTTGTCGCGCACGATGGAGCGGATCGCCCGGGAGCTGCCGCAGGGCGGCGGGGGCCCGCCGCAGCCGGCGTTGTCCCGCCACCAGCGTTGACCGGCGTCCCGGTCCGCCGCGGCGGGCGGGCCGGGACGTACGCGGTGGGTCAGGCGGTGACGGCGTCGATCGCCTCGGCGATGGGGCTGTCTCCGCCGACGAGTTCCAGGGTGTGCCCGGCGGTGGCCGGGGCGTACAGCAGGGCGAGCAGGACCCGGGCCACGTCGGCGCGGCTGATCGCGCCGGGTTCGGCGTGCCGGGCCAGGGTGATCCGGCCCGCGGGTTCGTCGTCGGTGAGGCGGCCGGGCCGCAGCACCGTCACGTCGAGGTCCCGTGCGGTGACGTCGTCCTCGGCGGCCTTCTTGGCCCGCAGGTACGCCGCCCACACGTCGTCGGTGCCGTCGGCGGGCGCGGCGTCCACGCCCATGGAGGAAACCAGCAGGTAGCGGCGTACCCCGGCCTGGACGGCGGCGTCGGCGAGGAGCACGGCGGCGCCCCGGTCGACGGTGTCCTTGCGGGCGGCGCCGCTGCCGGGTCCGGCGCCGGCGGCGAACACGACCGCGTCGGCGCCGGCGAGGTGGGCGGCGAGGGTGTCGACGTCGGTGTGTTCCAGGTCGCACACGACGGGTTCGGCGCCGCCGGCGCGCAGGGCGGCGGCGTGGTCGGGGTTGCGGATCAGTCCGAGCGCGGTGTCTCCGCGTCCGGCCAGTTCCCGCTCCAGCAGTTTGGCGATCTTTCCGTGCCCTCCGGCGATGACGACGCGCATGCGCTCAACCTAGCCCGCCACACCGGCCCCCGCCGGGCGACCGGCCTCGTCGATCATGAGGTTGGCGGTACGACACGCCGTGCCGCACCACCGCCAACTCCATGATCAACGGGGCTAGGGCGGGCGGGAGGGGCGGTCAGCGGCGCGGCGAGGGACGATGGACGGGTGAGTGAGGCGTTCGAGGAACTGGCACGGCTGGTGGCCGCCGGGGACGTGGTGGTGCTCAGCGGCGCGGGCCTGTCCACCGAGTCGGGCATTCCGGACTACCGGGGGCCCAGCGGCGCGGCGCGCCGGCACACCCCGATGACGTACCAGGAGTTCACCCGGGATCCGCTGGCGCGGCGGCGGTACTGGGCGCGCAGCCACCTGGGCTGGCAGATGATCGCCCGGGCGGCGCCCAACGACGGGCACCGGGCGGTGGCCCGGTTGCAGGCGGCCGGGCTGCTCGGCGGGATCATCACCCAGAACGTCGACGGGCTGCACACCGCCGCCGGCGCCACCGGCGTGATCGAGCTGCACGGCCGTCTCGACGAGGTGACGTGCCTGGACTGCGGCAACGCCACCGGCCGCGACGAGCTGCACCGGCGCCTGTCGGAGGCGAACCCGGGCTTCGACGCGCGGGTGGCGCGCGTCAACCCCGACGGCGACGTGGACCTGCCCGACGACGCGGTGACCGGGTTCCGCACCGTCGACTGCGGCCTCTGCGGCGCCGGCATGCTGAAACCGGACGTGGTGTTCTTCGGTGAGACGGTCCCCGCCCCGCGGGTCGCGGACTGTTTCGCGCTCGTCGAGCGGGCCCGGGCGCTGCTGGTGCTCGGGTCGTCGTTGACGGTGATGTCGGGGCGGCGGTTCGTGCTGCGGGCGGCCCGCCACGGCATCCCGGTGGCGATCGTCAACCGGGGCGTCACCCGCGGTGACACCTACGCGGCGCTGCGGCTGGACGCCCCGCTGGGCGCCACCCTGTGCGCGCTGGCCGACCGGGTGGCGGCGGCGCCGGCGCCGGTGTGATCAACCCCCGGGACATGAGCCGGAAACACGCCCGCTGGTAGCGTTGGGGGTGCCGGTACCACCCACGTGGGAGAGACCGTCTACCCGACGGCGCCGAAGGGGCAGATTCTCCCCGGAACCTCTCAGGCAAAAGGACCACGTGGGCAGGCGCTGTGGAGCGCGTCAGCGCGACTCAGGGGGAGGCCGACCCGTCGACCTCGCCCCACCAAGGAGCGCAGCGCATGACCGCAGAGCAGTTCGCCGACCGGCACATCGGTCCCGGCCGCGACGACGAGCGCCGGATGCTGGACACCGTCGGTTACGGCTCCGTCGACGAGCTGATGGACGCCGCGATCCCCGAGGTGATCCGCTGGCACGGCACCCTGGACCTGCCCGCCCCGGCGAGCGAGCGGGAGGCGATCGCCGAGCTGCGCGCCCTGGCGTCGCGTAACACAGTCGCCGTGTCCATGATCGGCCTGGGCTACCACGGCACGCACACCCCGGCGGTGATCCGCCGCAACGTGCTGGAGAACCCGGCCTGGTACACCGCGTACACGCCGTACCAGCCGGAGATCAGCCAGGGCCGGCTGGAGGCGCTGCTGAACTTCCAGACCATGGTCACCGACCTGACCGGTCTGGTCACCGCGAACGCCTCGATGCTCGACGAGGGCACCGCCGCGGCCGAGGCGATGACGCTCGCCCGCCGCGCGTCCAGGAGCAAGAGCCCGGTGTACGTGGTCGACGCCGACGCGCTGCCGCAGACCGTCGCGGTGATCGCCAGCCGCGCCGAGCCGCTCGGCATCGAGGTGCGCGTGGTCGACGTCGAGCGCGACGAGCTGCCGGCGGAGTTCTTCGGCCTGCACCTGCAGTACCCGGGCGCGTCCGGCGCGGTCCGGGACCACCGCGCCCTGGTCGAGGCGGCGCACGGGGTGGGCGCGCTGGTGACGGTGGCGGCGGATCTGCTGGCGTTGACGCTGCTGCGCCCGCCGGGTGAGATCGGCGCCGACATCGCCGCGGGCACCACGCAGCGCTTCGGCGTACCGATGGGCTTCGGCGGGCCGCACGCCGGTTACCTGGCGGTGCGTTCGGGCCTGGAGCGGATGCTGCCGGGCCGGCTGGTCGGGGTGTCCCGCGACGCCGACGGCAACCCGGCGTACCGGCTGGCGTTGCAGACCCGCGAGCAGCACATCCGGCGGGAGAAGGCGACGAGCAACATCTGCACCGCGCAGGTGCTGCTCGCGGTGATGGCCGGCATGTACGCCGTCTACCACGGCCCGGACGGCCTGCGGGCCATCGCCCGGCGTACCCACGAGGCGGCGGCGCGGCTCGCGGCCGGGCTGCGCGCCGGCGGCGTCGAGGTCGCGGACGTCGCGTTCTTCGACACCGTCACCGCGATCGTGCCGGGCCGCGCCGCCGACGTGGTGGCCGCGGCGGCGGCGCGCAACGTGAACCTGCGGCTGGTCGACGCCGACCGGGTCGGCGTCTCCTGCGACGAGACCACCACGCCCGCGCACCTGCACGCGGTGTGGGCGGCGTTCGGCGTCGACGGGTTCGACGGCGACGCCGACGCGGGCCTGCCGGACGGGCTGGCCCGCACGTCGGGGTTCCTCACCCACCCGGTGTTCCACACCCACCACTCGGAGACGGCGATGCTGCGGTACCTGCGCCGCCTGGCCGACTTCGACTACGCGCTGGACCGCGGCATGATCCCGCTGGGGTCGTGCACCATGAAGCTCAACGCCACCACCGAGATGGAGCCGATCACCTGGCCGGAGTTCGCGCACCTGCACCCGTTCGCGCCGGACGAGCAGACCGCCGGGTACCGGGAGCTGATCGCGCAACTGGAGGGCTGGCTGGCCGAGGTGACCGGCTACGACGCGGTCAGCGTGCAGCCCAACGCCGGGTCGCAGGGTGAGCTGGCCGGGCTGCTGGCGATCCGCGCCTACCACCGGGAGCGCGGCGAGGGTCACCGTGACGTGTGCCTGATCCCGTCGTCGGCGCACGGCACCAACGCCGCGTCGGCGGTGATGGCCGGCATGCGGGTGGTGGTGGTCGGCTGCGACGCCGACGGCAACGTCGACCTGGTCGACCTCGACGCGAAGATCGACAAGCACCGGGACGCGCTCGCCGCGATCATGGTGACGTACCCGTCGACGCACGGCGTCTACGAGACCGGCATCGCCCAGTTGTGCGCGAAGGTCCACGACGCGGGCGGTCAGGTGTACGTCGACGGCGCGAACCTCAACGCGCTGGTCGGGTTCGCCAAGCCGGGCCGGTTCGGGGCGGACGTGTCGCACCTGAACCTGCACAAGACGTTCTGCATTCCGCACGGCGGCGGCGGCCCGGGTGTGGGCCCGGTGGCGGTGCGCTCACACCTGGCGCCGTTCCTGCCCGGTGACCCCCTCGGTGCGCGCGCCGACGGGCGGCCGGCGATCTCGGCGGCGAACCACGGGTCGGCGGGGATCCTGCCGATCCCGTGGGCGTACCTGCGGATGATGGGCGCCGACGGGCTGGCCCGCGCCACCGGCGTGGCGGTGCTGGCGGCGAACTACGTGGCGGCGCGGCTGCGCAACCACTTCCCGGTGCTGTACGCCGGCAACAAGGGCCTGGTCGCGCACGAGTGCATCCTGGACCTGCGGCCGCTGACCAAGGCCACCGGTGTGAGCGTGGACGACGTGGCGAAGCGGCTGATCGACTACGGCTTCCACGCGCCGACGATGTCGTTCCCGGTGGCCGGGACGCTGATGGTGGAGCCGACCGAGAGCGAGGACCTGGCCGAGCTGGACCGCTTCTGCGACGCGATGATCGCGATCCGGGCGGAGATCGACAAGGTCGGCTCGGGGGAGTGGCCGGCGGGGGACAACCCGCTGTCCAACGCGCCGCACACCGCGGCGATGGTGTCCGCCGACGAGTGGCCGCACCCGTACCCGCGGTCGGTGGGCGCCTACCCGGCGGGTGTGGACCGGGCGGGCCGGTACTGGCCTCCGGTGCGGCGCATCGACGGCGCGTACGGCGACCGGAACCTGGTGTGCTCGTGCCCCGCGCCGGAGGCGTTCGAGGACTGAGCGGCTGACGCCGGGGCGGTGGGCTGTCGCCGCCCCGGCCGGTGCGCCGGACGGTCATGACCGGCGCGTACGCTCACTGACGCTGCGTGATCGCTCAGGCGACGAGGGCGTGGCGGGCCGGACCCCGGTGCGGGGCGATGGTGCGCCCGTCGGGGAGCAGCTCACCGGTGTCCTCGAAGACGATGACACCGTTGCAGAGCAGGCTCCAGCCCTGCTCAGGGAAGCAGGCAAGGACGCGGGCGGCCTCGCGGTCGGTCGCGTCGGCGGAGGGGCAGGTGGGCTGGTGCTGACACATCGGGTTCTCCGGACTGTGGGGGCACTGTGTCATGGTTCACATGACCAGTGACGCACAGTACCAAGGAAAACTGAGCGGCAACGAGCAAGGATGCGTCATGTTCACCCAGAATGGGCTGAACGGATGACCCGTAACGGCCCGGACGTCGTGGAAGCGCTCCCACAGGTGGAGGTCGATGTTCCCGGCGCGCCGCCCGGATGCCGCCGCCGGCTCGTCGAGACCGCCCGCCTGCACTGGTCGATCGGCGACGGCGGCGACCCCGCCGACCTTGCACAACGCTTCCTCGCCGCGCACGGCATCACCCGCGACGACCTGTCGCGCCCCGGCCGCCACGACCCCGGCGCCGGGGTGTGCGGGGCCGCGCTGTACCTGTCCGCCGCCGCCGGCGCGTACGCCATCGGCGTGTCGCCCGGCGCGCCGAGCCCCGCGCCGGCGCTGCCCGACCTGGTGGTGGTCGTCTACCACCACACCGACCGCCCGGCGGCGCCCCGGCCACCGGCCCCCGCGCCGTGGCGGCTCGGAGGCTGGCGGGACAGCTGGACCCCGGCCGCGCACGCCGCCGCCGTCGGCGCGGTCCGCGAGGCCATCGCCCGTGGCGACGTCTACCAGGTCAACGTCGTCGGCCACGCCGCCGCCCCGTACGCCGGTGATCCGGTGCCCGCGCTGGCCCGCCTCGCCGCGCTACCCGGCGCCCGCTACGGCGGCACCCTGCACGGCCCCGGCTGGGCGCTGGGCTGCGCCTCCCCGGAGACCCTCATCGCCGTCGAGCGCGGCCGGCTGGTCACCCGCCCGATCAAGGGCACCCGGCCGGCCACCCCTGCCGGACGCCGCGACCTGCTCGCCTCGGCCAAGGAACGCGCCGAACACGTCATGATCGTCGACCTGGAACGCAACGACCTGGCCCGGGTCGCCCGCACCGGCTCGGTGCGCGTCGACGAGCTGTTCGCCGTACGCCGCTGGTGTGACCTGTGGCAGGCAGAGTCCACCGTGTCGGCGGCGCCCGCCGACGGTCTGGGCCTGGCCGACCTGCTGCGCGCGGTGTGCCCCGGCGGGTCGGTCACCGGCGCGCCCAAACACGCCGCCCTGGCGCGCATCGCCGCGCTGGAGCCGGTCGGACGCGGCGCGGGCATGGGCGCGCTCGGCTGGGTCGGGCCCGACCGGCTCGACCTGGGCCTGACCATCCGCACCGCCGCCGCCGACGGGGACCTGCTGCACCTGTGGGCCGGGGGCGGCATCACCTGGGACAGCGATCCGGCCGCGGAGGTCGCGGAGGCAGCCGCCAAGGCCGCCCCGATCCGCGCCCTGCTCGCCGGCTGACACGCTCTCCGCCGGCCCGGCCCCGGCGGCCCGGCAGCTCGCGCGGCGAAGGCCCGCGCGACGCCTCAGCCGGCGGCGAACTCGTCCAGGGCGGCGACCACCCGCTCGCCGATGCCGTGCCCGCTGCCGTGGCCGCCGGACTCCACGATCTCCAGCCGCGCGTCCGGCCAGTCCCGGGTCAGCTGCCAGGCGATGTCCGGCGGGCCGCTGACGTCCAGCCGGCCCTGCACCAGGACCCCCGGAATGCCGGCGAGGCGGCCCGCGTCGCGCAGCAGCTGCCCGTCGGGCAGGAAACCCCGGTTGGCGAAGTAGTGCGTCACCAGCCGGGTGAACCCGTACCGGAACACCGGGTCGGCGTACCGGGGACTCGGCGCGTACCCGCCGGCCAGGGACACGTGCACGTCCTCCCAGTCGCACCAGTCCCGCGCCGCCTTGTCCCGCACCGCCGGGTCCGGGTCGGCGACCAGCCGGGCGTACGCGGCCGACAGGTCACCGTCGCGGTCGGCCTCGGGCACCCCGTCGCGGAACCGCGCCCACTCCTGCGGGAAGACCCGGCCCATGTCCCGGGTCAGCCACTCGATCTCGCGGCTGGTGTTGGCGACCACGCTGAACAGCACCAGCGCGCTCACCCGAGCCGGGTGCCGTTGCGCGTACGCCAGGGCAAGCGACGACCCCCACGACGCGCCGCACAGCAGCCACCTGTCGATCCCCAGGTGCGCGCGCAGCGCCTCCATGTCGGCCAGCAGATGCCCGGTGGTGTTCACCGACAGGTCGGTCGCCGGATCCGACGCCGGGGGAGTGCTGCGCCCGCAGCCACGCTGGTCGAACAGCACGATCCGGTACGCGGCCGGGTCGAACAGCCGCCGCCAGGACGCGCCCGCGCCCGACCCGGGTCCACCGTGCACCACGAGCGCCGGCAGGCCGTCCGGGTTGCCGCACGTCTCCCAGTACACGCGCTGCCCGTCCCCGGCATCCAGCATGCCGTGGGCGTACGGCTCGATCGGTGGATACATGTGCGGCCTCCCCGAGTCAGATACAACAGCGCTGTTACATTAGTGGACGTGACCGCCCCCCACCGCGACGCCCTCGGCACCCTGCTACGCCACGTCCTGGACGTCCTCGACGGCGACGTCGCCGCCGTCCACCAGCGGCTCGGCCTCACCGACTACCGGCCCCGCTACTCACCGGTCGTCCGCGCGCTCGTCGCCGACGGCCCACTGCCCATCCGCGACCTCGCCGCCCGCGTCGGCGTCACCCACTCCGCCGCCAGCCAGACCGTCGCCCAGATGCGCCGCGCCGGCCTCGTCGACCTGAGCCCCGGCGCCGACGCCCGCCACCGCATCGTCACCCTCACCGACCGCGCCCGCGCCCTGCTGCCCGCCGTCGAAGCCGAATGGGCCGCCACCACCACCGCCGTACGCCACCTCGACAGCGAACTGCCGGTACCACTCGCCGACGAGCTGTACGCGGTCCTCGCCGCCCTGCGCCGCCGGCCCCTGCGCGACCGCATCGCCGACACCGGCCTGCTGGACACCCCACCGGACACCCGCGAACGGTAAGCAACGGATAGCCTTCCGGACATGACTATGCGCCCCATCCGGATCATCGGCGACCCCGTGCTGCGCACCCCCAGCGAACCCGTCACCAGCTTCGACGCCGAACTGCGCGCCCTCGTCACCGACCTGATGGACACGCTGCTCGGCGCACCCGGCCGCGCCGGCGTCGCCGCACCCCAGATCGGCGTCAACGCCCAGGTGTTCGTCTACGACGCCGACGGCCACCGCGGCCACATGGTCAACCCCACCCTGGAGGTGTCCGACGAACTCCAGGACGACGAGGAAGGCTGCCTGTCCATCCCCGGCCTGTACTTCCCGACCCCCCGCGCCATGCACGCCACCGCACACGGCTACGACCAGCACGGCGAACCGCTCACCATCACCGGCAGCGGCTTCCTCGCCCGCGCCCTGCAACACGAGACCGACCACCTGCGCGGCCGCCTCTACGTCGACACGCTGCGCGGCGACACCCGCCGCCGCGCCCTGCGCGAGATCCGCGCCGGCCGGTTCGACTCACCCAGCCGCGGCCGCTGACGTCAACGCGCACTCGGTGAACCCGGCCACCCGGGAGAACCCCAGCCGCTCGTACAACCGCACCGCCGCGGCGTTGTCCGCCCGCACGTTCAACGTCACGTGATCCACCGACGCGCGCAGCCGGGCGCACAACGCCGCCACCACACCCGCACCCAGACCCCGCCCCCGCACGTCCGGATGCGTCGTCACGTTCCCCAGCGCCGCCACCCGCCACCGCGGCGAGAACACGTGCACCCCCGCCACCGCCACCAGCCGGCCACGCTCCCGAACCCCCACGTACTGGCCCGTCTCCAGCATCCGCGCGTCGAACCAGTTCCCCGGATACGCCACCGCGTACAACCCGGAAAGCTCCGCCGCGTCCGCCGGCCCCAACGGCTCACCCACCGCCGGCACCGCCGCCAGCCGGCCCGGATCCGTCAACGCCATCCGGTGATGCGCCGCCGCCTCCGACACCACGAACCAGCGCGACACCACCGCCTCCAGACCGGGGGACAGGTGCGCCCACATCCGCGCCGGCAACACCGGCACCGCCTCCGCCACCAACTCGGCCAGATCCGCCACCCGATCCGGCGCCGCGAACGCCAGCAACGTCGGCAACTCCACCCCGTGATACAGCAACACCACCTGGTCGCCACGCCGGAACCACGACGTGTACGGCCAGAAGAAATCGTCCAGATCACCCAACTGGTACGCGTGCAACACCGGATCCCGGCCCAGCAGACCCGCCAGCACCGCCCGGTCGTGCTCCGCCCGCACCGCCACCGCGATCAGCCAGCCATCCACTGGTCGTAACCCAACCGGGCCACCAGCGCCAGCACCACCACCAACAGCACCACCCGCACGAACCCCGCACCCCGCCGCAACGCCATCCGCGCGCCCACCGCAGCCCCCACCACGTTGCACACCGCCATCGCCGCACCGAGCGCCCACCACACGTGCCCGGTCAACCCGAACACCACCAGCGCACCCAGATTCGTGCCCGCGTTCACGACCTTCGCCATCGCCGACGCGTGCACGAAATCCGAACCCAGAATCGCCGTGAACGCCAGCACCAGGAACGTGCCCGTACCCGGCCCGATCAACCCGTCGTACAGGGCGATACCCAGACCGGCCACCGCCACCGCCACCACCACCCGCGCCGGAGTCCGCCGCTGCGGCGACGCCACCACACCCAGCGACGGCCGCGCCAGCACGAACACCGCCACCGCCACCAGCACCACCAGCACCACCGGCCGGTACGCGCTACCCGGCACCGCACCCGCCAACGCCGCACCCAACCCCGCCGTCAGCACCGCCAACCCGGCCGCCGGACCCGCCACCGCCCAGTCCAGCTTCGTCCGCCGCGCGTACGTCACCGCCGCCGTCGACGTACCGAAGATCGCCGCCAGCTTGTTCGTGCCCAACGCCGTCGCCACCGGCACACCCGGCGCCGCCACCAGCAACGCCGGCAACAACAACAGACCGCCGCCACCCACCACCGCGTCCACCCACCCGGCCAGAAGGGCAGCGGTCAGCAACGTCGTCAACGACAGCGCATCCACCGCCGCATTCTGCCCACGCCGCCACCAGCGGCGAGGCCCCCTGTGGCCAGCCTCACCGCCCCCGGCGACGCCGCAACCACACCCCGACCGACCCCACCGCCACGAACACCAGCATCGAACAGCACAACAGTTTCAGCACCCGGCAAGACTCCCACGACGACGTAGGGTGTCCAGGTGCGCCTGGCCACCTTCAACCTGCTGCACGGCCGCTCCCTCACCGACGGGCTCGTCGACCCCGACCGGCTCACCGCCGCCGTCACCGACCTCGACGCCGACGTCCTCGCCCTCCAGGAAGTCGACCGCGACCAGACCCGCAGCGGCAAACTCGACCTCACCGCGGTCGCCGCCCGCGCCCTGCACGCCGACCACCACCGCTTCGCCGCCGCCGTCGTCGGCACCCCCGGCGAACAGTTCCGCCCCCTCACCCACGACGACGACGGCCACGGCGAACCCCTCTACGGCATCGGCCTGATCAGCCGCCACCCCGTCCGCTCCTGGCAGGTCACCCGCCTGCGCGCCGCACCCGTCCGCTCACCCATCTACGCACCCGGCCCCGGCGGCGGACTCGTCCTGCTCCGCGACGAACCCCGCGTCGTGCTCGCCGCCGTCCTCGACACCCCCCACGGCCCCCTCACCGTCGCCGCCACCCACCTGTCCTTCGTCCCCGGCTGGAACGTCTGGCAACTACGCCGCGTCGTCCGCGTCCTGCGCACCCTGCCCGCGCCCCGGATCCTGCTCGGCGACCTCAACCTGCCCGCCGGACCCGCCGCCGCGCTCACCCGCTGGCAGCCCCTGGCCCGCCGCCCCACCTACCCGGCCGGGCAACCCCGCGTCCAACTCGACCACATCCTCGCCGACCGGCACGGCCTCGACCGGCTCCCACCCGTCACCGCCGTCCACACCCCGCTGGCCACCATCTCCGACCACCGGCCCCTCGTCGTCGACCTCGGCTGACGCTCACCCCAGACCGCTCTGCCGCCGCGCCGCCTCCACCGCGTTGCGGAACAACATCGCCACGGTCGTCGGACCCACCCCGCCCACACGCGGCGTGATCGCACCCGCCACCTCCGCACACGACTCGTCCACGTCCGGCAGCAACCGCCGCCCCTCGTACCGGACACCACCACCGACCACCGCCGCACCCGGACGCACATGCTCCGGCCGCACGATCCCCGGCACCCCCGCCGCCGCGATCAGGATCTCCGCCCGCCGCGTGTACCGCGGCCAGTCCGCCACCCCCGTGTGCACCACAGTCACCGCCGCGTTCGCCGTCGGCCGCTTCTGCGCCAGCAACATCGCCAACGGCCGGCCCAACGTCGCACCCCGGCCCAGAATCACCACCTCACGGCCCGCCACCGGCACACCGTGGAACGCCAGCAACGCCTCGATCCCCGCCGGCGTACACGGCAACGGACCCGGCAGCCCCAACGCCAGCCGGCCCATGTTCACCGGATGCATCCCGTCCACGTCTTTGTCCGGATCCAGCACCGCCAACGCCCGGTCGTAATCCAGGTGACCCGGAATCGGGTACTGCACCAGCACCCCGTGCACCGTGGTGTCCGCGTTGAAATCCGCCAGCACCGCGTGCAGATCCGCCTGCGAAGCCGACGCCGGCAGATGCACGTGCGGCGACACGAAACCCAGCTCCGCCGCCTGCCGTTGCTTGATCCGGATATAACCCGCGCTCGCGTCGTCGTCACCCACCAGCACCGTCGCCAGCGCCGGCGTCACCCCCGCCGCACGCAGCTCCGCCACCGACGCGGCGACCTCCGACAACACCCGTTCCGCCACCGGACCACCCGGCAACAACCGCGCAGAAGACATACGACACCTCGCCCGCGGAGGCCCAGGCGGTCGACCCCCACGACGAGCTCCCCGATGGTTCACCCATCCCCGTGCCGCCAGTCGCGTTCCCCCTCAGCCTGCCACAGCCGCCGCCACCGCATCCACCACCGCCTGCCACCCCGGCAACGCCGCCAGCAGACCGTCCGCCCGCCGCCGCCGATCCGCCGCCGACGCCACCCCCAGATCCGCCAGCACCGCCCCGAACGCCCGCTCCCGCTCCGGCGCCACCGGACCCGACACCACATGACACCGCGCGTACGTCACCAGCACCCAGAACATCGCCTCCCGATGCCGGCCCGCCTCGATCAGCTCAGCCGCACCGTCGAACACCACCGGACGCCCCGCCGCACCCAGATCCGCCCCGAACGCGTACCCCTCCCGCGGCAACCGCGCCACCTCGTCGAACACCACCGCCAGCCCGGCCAGATGCTCCCGCACCCGCGCCGCGTCCACACCCGCCCCGCCGCCGTCGAGCGTGTCCAGCAGCCCCGGATACCGATCCGCGAACCCGAACCGCGACAACACCCCCTCCGCCCGCACGTACCGCCGCCGCACCGTCGGATCCACCAACCCCGCCACCGCCGGCCACACCGCCAGCAACGACGTCGGAAACACCCACGCCAGCACCTGCTCCGCGGTTGGCGGTTCGGCGTCGACCGCCCGCAGACCGGCCTCGATCCGCCGCCGCACCCCCGCGCACCGCGCCCGCACCCACACCGGATCCGCGAACCCCGCCGCCACCCGCTCCCGCACCGCGCCCAGCCGGCCCGACGGATCCGCGATCACCCCATCGGTACGGAACATCGGCGCGAACACCCACGACCCCAGCACGTCCTCCGGGCCACCCAACTCCTCCCACGTGATCGTGCTGACCTCCAGCAGCACCCCCCGGTGCACGAACTTGCCCACCTTCGCGCCGGGCTCACGGCGCACCAGCAACACGTCCACGTCCGACGACACCGGCAGCACCGCGTCGTCCGGCAACCCCACAGTCGACCCGCTGAAGAACGCCCCCTCGATCAACGGATCGACGCGCATCCGCTCGCGTACCCACCCGACCGCCACCGCCCGCGCCGCACCGACTCGCATCCCGCCGATCCTGCCAGCAGATCGGACCGCCGCGCGCCCGTCACCGCGGCGGCGTCAACCCCGACAACGCCCGGTTGGTGCGGTTCGCCGCCACCGCCGCCCGCTGCTGACCCGCCGTCACCTCGATGTACGTCTGCGACGACGCCAACGACGCGTGCCCCAGCAACCGCATGATCTCCGCCGCGCTCGCCCCGTCCTCCGCCAGCCGCGTCGCGAACGTGTGCCGCAACGCGTGCAACCGGGCGCCCCGAGGCACCCGGTCACCGATGCCCGCCCGCCGGTAACACGACTCCACCAGGTACTGCAGACCACCCCGCCGCAACGGCTCACCCTGACGGTCCACCAGGAACGGCGCGTCCGGCCGCACGCTGCGCGACCCGAACCGGTGCCGCCGGCTGTCCAGATAACCGGCCAGCACCCGGTCCACGGCGTCCTCGATCGGCACCGTACGCGGCCGCCCGCCCTTACCCGCCATGTCCACCCGCCGCTCGCCGGCGCGCCCGGCCACCGACGACACCCGCAGCGCCAGCAGCTCCGACAGCCGCAACCCCGCGCACAACGCCAGCGCCAGCACCGCCAGGTCGCGCTCCGGCCACGGATCACGCTGCCGGCCCTCCGCGCGCGCCACCGCCGCCAGCAGTTCCTCCGGGGTGTCCTCGCCCCGCAGCGGCTTGGGCCGGGGGAGAGGCGTGCGGGGCCGGCCCACCGCGGGCATCGGATTTCCCGGTACGACGCCCTCGGCGACCAGGAACGTGAAGAAACTGTTCCACGTCGACCAGGCGCGATGGACCGACGCGGCGGCGCGGGGAGCGGCGAACCGCGCGAACGCCGCGCGCATCACGCGGGGGGAGAGGGCGCTGACCGCCAGCCGGTCCAGGGGGAGGGGAGTGGCGTCACCGTCCGCCGCCACCAGCTCGGCCACTGTGGTCAGATCCCTCCGATACGCGGCCAGGGTGTGCGGTGAGGGCTTACGGGTGGCCCGGGCGGTCAGAAACTCCTCGATGAGAGCCCTCACCGTTTCGTCCGGTTTGTCATGCATAAGGGATATTATGCATGATTTTCGCGTTCCCGCCAGGAGGCCCGCTTCGGGGGAGCGCGGGCGATCAAGGCGATGATCAACTCCATCTCGCCGAGACGGCGGTATCCGCAGCCCTCCGATGCAGCCACCTCGGCGAACTGGCGGCAGCTCCGGGCGATCACGAGGTTTTGCCCGGGAGTGCTGTCCAATTTGTCGCCGCCAACTTCATGATCGGCGGACGCGTGGGTGGAGCGAGGTGGGGTTCAGGCGATTGGTGCCTGCCTGCGGGCAACGCCGGCGACGTCGTGTCTGTCGGTGCGAGGCGGCTGGCGGCGGACGGCGAGCTCGCTGTCGGTGCCAACCTCGCCAGGTCGAGCGCGCGGTCCGGCAGGGGTGGCTGCTTGACCCGCCGGCACCCGAAGGTCTGCCGAAGCGGTCACCTGCTCGCGCGGGCGCTCGGGGAGGTCCGTCTCCGGTTTACTTGACATAATGTGCATTATCGAATCTGGCGACGGGGTGCTCAGGCAGGCTTTATGTCCTCCGCGCCGAGCGCGTCCGACATCCGGTCTTTGTCCATCACTCCCCGGCGATCGCCCGTGGATCGGGAACCTGCCCGCCTCGCTGCGCCTCGTGGCAACAGGCGAGGTAGGCGAGGGCGCGCCACCCTGAAAAGCAGCTCCCGCCGGGCCATTCGTTGTCGCGGATCTTCGCCCCTGCCCCGCCTCTCTCTCCCCCACGATGGAGAAGGCGAGGAGCGTTCACAGCCGGCCCGGGCGGTGAGCCCGGCCCCGCGCCGGGCAGGGGCCACAGCCGACCTGTGCTGCGCCGGCCGGTCGCGCCGATGCTCGCCACGCCGGTCGACGCCGTGCCCGAGGGCACTGACCTCATTCACCAGCTCAAGTGGGACGGTTCTCCAGAGATTTCGAGGTGTCTCAGGGGGCGAGACGTCCCCGCGCAGTCAACCTGACCATGCCGACCGACGCGGCTGGGTCGTGCCGGGCGGTCCGAGGCACCCTGGCCTAGGTGTCCTGCGGACGCGGTTCGGTGGTGGCGCGGTGGTAGCGGCCGGCGAGCGTGCGCACGAGTTCGACGAGTTCCGCGGGTTCCGTCACGGTGAAGTCGACGCCGAGCAGGCCCAGGTGGACGGCGAGCGCCTCGATGCTGTCCGCGCCGGTGTCCAGCAGACAGTGGGTGTCGTCGACCGGGGTGATGGTGCCGATGGCGGCGTTGATTTGCTCGATGAGCTGTTCGGCCGGTGCGTGTACGACGACCTGGGCCCGGTACCGCCATGCGGCCGACGACACGCCCCGGCGTACCTGGTCGACGGCTTCCTCGGGGAGATCGCGGGGGATGAATCGGGGGCCCGTCGGGGTACGTGGGTGGAGCCGGTCCACCCGGAACGTTCGCCAGTCGGCCCGCTCGACGTCGAACCCGACGAGATACCACCGTCGTCCCCAGTTGACCAGCCGGTACGGTTCCACCTCGCGCCGGCTCTCGGAGCCGTCGTGGCTTCGGTAGCCGAATCGCAGGCGCTCGTGGTCCCGGCAGGCTGCGGCCAGGACACTCAGCCTGTCCGCGTCCACCCGCGGGCCCAGGTCGTCCCGCGGCACCACGACGGCGTACCGCTTGAGGGCGTCAACGCGACGCTGGAGTCGCGCCGGCAGCACCTGCTCCAGCTTGGCCAGCGCGCGCAACGAGGTCTCCTCGACCCCGGTGATCGTGCCCCCGGCGGCAGTGCGCAGCCCGATCGCCACCGCGACCGCTTCCTCGTCGTCGAGCAGCAGCGGCGGCAGCGTGGCCCCGGCGCCGAGTCGGTAGCCGCCCACCGCGCCCCGGCTGCCGTGCACCGGATAGCCGAGGTTCCGCAGGCGGTCCACGTCGTTGCGAACGGTCCGGGTGCTGACCGACAGCCGTTCGGCCAGTTCGGCGCCGGTCCACTCGCGGGGTGTCTGGAGTAGCGAGAGCAGGCGCAGCAGCCGCGCCGCGGTTTCCAACATTCTTCGCAGTATGCCAGTTTATTAGGAACGGACCTTGCCTAATTCCCTCCTACGCTGATGACCATGACGAACGACAGCACGATCGCACCGTTCCGGATCGACATCCCCCAGGCCGAGCTCGACGATCTCCAGCAGCGGCTGGCCCGCACCCGGTGGGCGGAGGAACTGCCCGCGGACGAGTCGGCGCCGGCTGGTCCGGTGCCGCCCGGTTGGGAGTACGGCGTCCCGGTGGGCTACGTGAGGCAGCTGGTCGAGCGGTGGCGCACCGGGTACGACTGGCGGGCCTGGGAGGCGAGGCTGAACGCGTACCCGCAGTTCACCACCGAGATCGACGGCCAGAACATCCACTTCCTGCACGTGCGGTCGCCGGAGCCGGACGCGACGCCGCTGATACTGACCCACGGTTGGCCGACCTCGGTGGTCGAGTGGCTGGATGTGATCGGCCCGCTCACCGAGCCACGAGCGCACGGCGGCGACCCGGCGGACGCGTTCCACCTGGTCATTCCGTCGGTGCCGGGTTTCGGCTTCTCCGGGTCGACCCGGGAGCGCGGCTGGGACCGGTACCGGGTGGCCCGGGCCTGGGCCGAGCTGATGCAGCGGCTCGGCTACGACCGGTACGGCGCGGCCGGCAACGACGGCGGATCGCTGATCTCGCCCGAGGTGGGCCGGGTCGATCCTGAGCACGTCTGCGGCGTGCACGTGACACAGGTCTTCTCGTTCCCGTCGGGCGACCCCGCCGAACTGGCCGGCCTCTCCGAGGAGGAGCGCGGCAAGCTCGCGTTCGCCGAGTGGTTCAACCAGAACCGGGGAGCGTACGACAAGCTCCAGTCCACCGAGCCGCAGAATCTGGCGCACGCTCTCGCCGACTCCCCGGCCGGCCTGCTGGGCTGGAACGCGCAGCTGCTCGGCGCTTCGCTCGACCCGGATTACGTGCTCACGAACGTGATGATCTACTGGCTGACCAACACAGCCGCCTCAGCCGCCCGGTTCTACTACGAGGACGCGGCGGCGGCCCCCGTACAGCAGAAGTCGAACGGCCGGGGCACCACCGTGCCGGAACCGACCACCGTGCCCCTCGGCCTGGCCAACTTCGCCTGGGACTACCAGTCGATCCGGACGTTCGCCGACCGCGACCACGAAAACATCGTCTCCTGGAACGTCTACGACCGGGGCAGCCACTTCGCCGCCCACGACGCGCCCGATCTGCTCGTCCACGACATCCAGCAGTTCTTCCGCAAGGTTCGCTGATCCGCCGCCGGTTGTAGGCGGACCCCATCAGACCCCCCAGTCTTCACACGAACGGAAACCCTCATGTATCTCGTCATTGGTGCCACGGCTCAGTTTGGACGTCAGGCAGTAGAAGAGCTGGTCGCCGCGGGTGCGCCGGTGCGGGCGCTGACCCGTACCCCGGAACAGGCCGGGCTCCCGGCGGAAGTCGACGTCGTCCAGGGCGATCTGACCAAGCCCGAGACGCTGCCAGCGGCGCTGGCCGGCGTCGAAGCCGCCTTCCTGGTTCTGCAGTACGGGATGGATGTCGCTCCGCTACTGGCGGCTGCGGTGCGGGCCGGGGTGCGGCGGCTGGTGTTCCTGTCCTCGGGGGCGATCGTCCCGGGCGCCGAGCGGCAGCCCGACGTAATCGCCCAGTACCACCGTGACGTCGAGCAGGCCATCGAGGCGTCTGGGATCGAGTGGACGTTCCTGCGGCTTCTCTTCCCCGCCATCAACTCGTTGGCGTTCGGGATGCAGCTCCAGGGCGGTGACGTCATTCGCGCGCCGTACGCCGAAGCCGCGTTCAGCGCCGTGCACGAGAGGGACGTCGCCGAGGTGGCCGCGCGGATCCTGACCGGCGGCGGCCAAGCGGGGCGGGCCTACGACCTGACCGGCCCCGAGTCGCTGACCCAGGCGCAGCAGGTCCGCATCCTCGGCGAGACGTTGGGGCGCCCGCTCACCGTCGAGGACCTCGACCCGGAGCCCGTGCTGGAGCAGATGAGCCAGTTCATGGACCCCGAGTTCGTGGCGGCGCTGTTCGGTCTCATGGCGCAGGCGGTCGGCAGGCCCGCGCCGGTCAACGACGTCATCGAGCAGATCACCGGGCACCCCGCGCGTACCTACGCTCGGTGGGCCGCGGATCACCGGGCCGACTTCGGCGGCTGATCGACGAGGCAGGGGCGGCATCCGCCGCCCCTGCCACACGATGGAGAGGACGGCACGGTGGCACAGGTGCTGCGGCGACGGGAGCTGGGACGAGCCCTGCTGGCCCGTCAGATGCTGCTGGAACGGGCCGATGCGACCGCCGAGGAGGCGGTCACCCGGCTGGTCGGCATGCAGGCGCAGGCGCCCTACGCGCCCTACTTCGGGCTCTGGAGCAGGTTGCGGAAGTTCGGCACTGCCGACCTGACGGACGCGCTGACCAAGCGCCGCCTGGTGCGGGTCGCGCTGATGCGCAGCACCGTCCACCTGGTCACCACGGCGGACTACCGCTCGTTGCGGCCATGGGCGCAGCCCGCGCTCGACCGTGAGCTGGACACCGCGTTCAAGACGATCCTGACCGGTCTGGACCGTGCGGCCGTGGCGGAGTCGGGCCGGGCACTGCTCGGCGCACGACACCTCACCCCGAAGGAACTCGGCGCGGCGCTGCACGAGTGGTGGCCCGATCGCGAGCCCCGCGCACTCGCCACCGTGGTGCGGAACCTGGTACCGCTGGTGCAGGTGCCGCCACGCGCCGTCTGGGGCGTCGGCGGCACCACCCGGTACGCGACGGCGGCCTGCTGGACCGGAGCCGAGCCCGCCTCCGCCGCCGACTCCGAACACATCGTGCTGCGCTACCTGGCCGCGTTCGGCCCGGCGTCGGTCGCCGACGTGCAGACGTGGGCCGGCCGAACCCGGCTGCGGCCCGTCCTGGAGAGGCTGCGGCCACGGCTGGCGGTCTTCCGCAACGAGCACGGGGTGGAGCTGTTCGACCTCCCGGATGCGCCACGCCCCGACGCCGACGCCCGCGCGCCGGTTCGCTTCCTGCCCGAATACGACAACCTCCTGGCCTCCCATACCGACCGCACCCGTGTGATCTCAGAGGAGGCCCGCAAACGGGTCATGACGCGCAACGGGATGCGCGCCACCTTCCTCGTGGACGGGCAGGTGACGGGCGCCTGGAAGCTCCGTCCAGGCAAGGCGTCAGCGACTCTGGAGATCGACCCGTTCCGGCCGCTGACCGCCATCGAGCGCGCCGAGATCGAGGCCGAAGGCGCCCGGCTGCTGGAGTTCGCCGTGCCCGGTGCCGCCCACGACCTCCGCGACGGCACGGCCCCGTCCGTCGGCTCCTAGGACAGGGTGACCGGCGAGGAAACCGGTCAGCCGTCTGAGTCTCCCGCGTCACCGAGGGAGGCTCAGGCTTGGCGCCTGGGTCAGCAGGCGACGCGCCCAGTACAAACGCGGTGACCTCCCACCTGACCACATCAGAACCCTCGAAGCACTTCCGGGTGGAGTTGGGACGCGGCCATGCGGAGCGGGGCCGTCAACCGGCGCCTCTCCCCCGCGTCGGCCGGCGCGACGGTCGGCTCAGACCGGCTGCGGGTCGCGGTGCTCGGCGTCGCCCGCCTCCCGGTCGTCCTCCTCGACGGACCGCAGATCGGGCATGGCGCGCACGGCGGGCGCGAGGGCGGCGACGACGGCGAGCGCCAGCATGACGGCTGCGAAGCTGCCGAACACCATCGGGGTCGGTACCCGGTCGATCAGCAGACCGGACAGCGCCGGGCCGAACGGCGCGACGATCAGCGCGATGAAGCTGGTGGCGGCGTTCGCCCTGCCCTGGAGGTCGCCGGGGGTCAGTAGCGTCTGGAGGGTCAGCATGCTGATGTTGGCCGCCGGTACGACGAGGACGCAGGCGCCGGCCAGCGCGCCGAGGAGCAGTCCGTTGTCGGTGGTGGCCATGGCGGCGGTCAGGACGCCGCAGGCCCAGATGACGGCGAGGATCAGCCAGCGGGTGGGTATCCGGGCGGTCAGCCAGGACGCGACGAGTGACCCGGCGACGGCGCCGAGCCCGACGCACGCCATGACGGTTCCGGCGGACAGGCCGGAGGCGCCGTTGCGGACCGGCACGACGATGATCGCCAGCAGCACGCCGGCGAACGCGAAGTTCAGGACGGCGCCGCTGAGCAGCGTGAACCGCAGTGAGGGGTGGCGCCACAGGAAGCGGACACCGGCGACCGCCTGCCGGGGCAGGGACTCCCCCGGCTCGGTCAGGGACCGGCCGAGCGGGCCGCGCAGCAGAGCGACGGCGACGAGGGAGACGGCGTAGGAGATCGCGTCGACGAGGAACGGCAGTGCCGGGGCGAGGCCGAACAGGAAGCCGCCGAGCGGTGGGCCGGCCAGGTGTACGACGCCGTTGCGGGTCTCGTTGAACACGGTCGCCGTACGCAGGTCGCGGGCCGGGACGACGGCGCGGGTCGCCGCCGCGGCGGCGGGTTGCAGCGCGGCGCCGAGACCGGCGGTGGCGGCGGCGAGGACGGCGAGCAGCAGGACTGGTGCGTCTCCGACGAGGGCGAGGACGATGACGCCGGTGACGGCGAGCAGGGCGCCGCCGTCGCAGCAGAGCATGAGGATGCGCCGGTCGCGGCGGTCGGCGAGCAGGCCGGCGGGCAGGAGTACGAGGACGAGGGCCATGCCCTCGGCGAAGGCGACGAGGCCGGCGTCGGTGGCGGAGCCGGTCATCATCAGGACGAGCAGCGGTGTGGCGACGGCGGTGACCTGGGTGCCGAGTTTGGAGGCGGTCCGGGCGACGGTGATCAGGAGGAAGTCGCGGTTGTGTCGCAGGCCGGTGGGCGGCATGGGGGCTCCGTTGGCGTGGTGGCGGGCGGGAGGTCGGCTCCACCGGCTGTGGGGCGGGTTGACGACGGACCCGGGCGGGCGGGGGGCCGCCCGCCCGGGTCGCCAGGCGGATCAGGTGTGGCCGGGGCCGGTGGCCCTGTCGCCACTGCCGTCTCAGCCGTTGCAGCAGGCGATGCTGATGCTGCTGGACTGCGGCGGGACCGCGTGGCGGGTGCCGTTCTGCGTGGCCATGGCCTGCAGGTTGAGGAGCTTCGTCATGGGGGTTCACCTCCCTCGTGGGTGTGGTGGTCGGGCCTCCGGTGTCGGCCGGAGGGCCGTCGGTGGGTCCGACGGGGTCTGTGGGTGCCGGCTGGTTCAGCTCGCGGCGAGGAGGTGGTCGGTGGACGCGACGTGGGTGGGCGCGTCGAGGAAGGGCAGGGTGACTCCGGTGCGGTGCAGCGCGGCGTGCATCGCGGACAGGATTCCGGCGCCGCCGGCGGCCAGGTCGGTCGAGATCCGCAGCAGGGTGTCGCCGGGGAACGCGAGGCGGCCGTCGAGGGCGTACGCGTGCCAGGCGAGCCGGGTCAGGTGTGCCGGGTGGTGGCGGGCCGCGCCGTCGCGGACGAGGGCGACGGGGCGCGTGGCGCGCGGCCGGTGCGGTGGTGGGTCGTCGGCGAGCAGGGCGGCGGTGGCGAGCAGTCCGGCGCGGCCGTGGAAGAGGCCGGGCAGCAGGACGAACTCGACGTCGACGGTCCGGCGGACGGTGGTGACGACGTCGCGCAGCCAGGGGCGTTCGCCGTGGTGGAGCAGCGTGTGTGCGGCGACGGCGATGCCGGCGCTGCCTTCGTCGAGGTAGAACAGTCGTCGTGCGCCGTCGCGTACGTGCAGGTTGCCCTTGTCGTCGCGGACGGTGTGTTCGAGGTCGCGGCGGACGGCGGTGCGGGCGGCGCGCAGCCAGGCGGGGTCGCCGGTGGCTTCGTGGAGCCGGGTGAGGAGGACGGCCGGGCCGGACCAGCCGCGCAGCAGTCCGGGGCGGGCGGGTTCGGGTACGGGCTGTTTCGTGTCGCCGGTGAGGGTGCGGGCGAGCCGGTCGCCGATGCGCAGGGCGTCGTCGGGGACGGGCCGGCCGGTGCGGAGCAGGGCGAGTCCGATGCCGGCGAGGCCGCTGTGCAGGCCGGGGCCGTACCGGTCGTGGAGGCCGGTGCGACATCGGTCGAGCAGTTCCGCGGCGTCGTCGTGGCGTCCGGTGCGGTCCAGCAGCGCGGCGATGCCGGCGAGGCCGTCGTAGAGGCCGAGGTGCGTGGTGGGTAGGTGCCGTGCGGCGCGGACGAGCCAGTCGAGGTGTTCGTCGCGTTCGGGGTAGTCGGCGCCGGTGGTGACGAGGGCCCAGATGACGCCGGCGGCGCCGTGCGCGAGGGTGGCGCCGCCGTGCGGGAACTGTCCGGGGTCGCCGGGGAAGAGCCGGTCGGTGCGGTGCGGTGTGGCGGTGGCGCGGATTCCGGCGGCGAGTGATTCGAGCAGCGGGGTGTGGTCGGCGGTCTGGGCGGTGGGCCAGGGGAAGCGGGTGACGCGGCTGCGGTCGGGTGCCGTGGCGGCGGCGCCGTCGGTGGTGGGCGCGGTGCGTGCGGTGTGCAGGTCGTCCCGGATGCGCTGGAGGTAGCCGGCCGGCAGGGGGAACCGTCGGGCCGCGGTCGTCAGGTCGTGGAACTTCTCGTCGGTCAGGGCGGTGAGCTGGGTGATCGGTAGGAAGACGGCGAGCCGGAGGCAGGCCAGCGCGTACCTGTCGACGGCCGGGCCGCGGCGTATCCGCGGGGTGGCGAAGCCGGGGTCGCCCAGTGACGGGGTGAAGTCCTCGTCGACCAGGTACGCCTGTTCGAAGTCGACGAGGACGATCCGGCCGTCGGGTCGGATCATGACGTTGGCGGTGTGCAGGTCGCCGAAGACCACTCCCCTGGCGTGTACCTGGGACAGTGCGGTCTCGACCCGGTCGATGACGTCGAGCGCCCAGGCGGTGTAGTCGGCCAGGTCCTGGTCGGTGGGGTCGGGGTGGATCAGGGGGTGTCGCATGGCGAGGTGGTGTTGCAGGGTGTCCCCCTCGACGAACTCCTCGACCAGGAATTCGTGTTCCCACCAGGTGAGGCGGTCGAGCAGTCGTGGTACGCAGTCGAGGCCGGCGAGGCGCCGCAGCATGTCCTCCTCGCGGCGCAGGCGGGTGAGCGCGTCTGTGCCGGCTCCGTCGAGCCCGGCCAGTGGCCGGGCCTCGCGGAGGACGACGGTGCGGCCGTCGCGCAGGTCGGTGGCGCGGTAGACGCCGCCGGCGTTGGAGTGGTGCAGGGCCTCGTCGATGCGGTAGGGCGGGTCGTCGTCGGTTTCGGCGGCCACCGCCGCGATGCGTTCGGCGACGAAGTCGGGTACGGGGGCCCAGTCGGGCACGGTGAAGACGGGTTCGCGCCGGTCGGGGACGAGGGCTCCGTCGGGGCGTACGACGGCGGGGACGGGTTCGTCGCCGTCGACGCACCAGAGTTCGGCGAATCCGCCGTAGCGCAGGTAGAGCGGGCCGTCGTGCCAGCGCAGGTCGCTGAGGACGTACGGGCCGCGGTAGCCGGCGAGCCGGGCGCCGAGGTCGTCGAGGATGCGGCGCAGGACGGTGTCGTCGACCGGGTACAGGGCGGCGAGTTTGCCGCTGCCGGCCCGGTGGGCGTACTTCTCGTTGTTGACCAGGGCGAGGCGGCGGCTGCGCTGGAACTTGAAGGCGACGCGGTGGCGTACGCAGTGGTCGCGTACCAGGTCGAGCACGTCGGCGGCGTCGTCGAGGCCCACTGACACGTGCACCTTCCAGCCCTGTTGCGGCAGCTGCGCCTGGGTGGGGTGCCACATGACCCAGCCGCCGTGCTCGGCGACGCGCCAGCCGGTGGGCGGGGTCTGGTCGGCCAGCGGGAACCGGCTCGCCGCGTCGGCGACGTACGCCGGTGAGTCGACGTGGACCGGGTCGGCGATCAGGAACGCACCGGGCGTGGGCATGGCAAACCTCGCGGCCGTGACGGATGGGATGGGTGTCCGGGGCGTTCGGTGTGTCGCTGCCGTCGTCCGGACTGGTTCCATCGTGGTCGTAGCCGGCCGGTCCTGGCGTCCGGCCGTGGGGCGAGGTTCGGGGTCCTCCCCGGCCCGGTGCCGGGCGCCGGGGGTCCGTCTGGAAGGTGACACCGGATGTCACCCGGTACGGGGACGTCCGCCGGGCCTGGTGTCGGCCAGAATTCGTCGCGTACGCGGGCTGTGCGCCCGCCCTTTCCTGTTCTCTGGAGGTCCGTGATGAAGACCGAGGTCCAGTCGCCGCCGACGGTTGTGCTCCTGCAGGCGCAGCGGCCGGCCGGGTGGGTGACAGTCGCGCGTGGGGTCGCGTTGGACGGCCGGCGTTGTCTGCTGAGGACGGTGGGTGCCGGGCGGCCGCGGTCCGGTGACGCGGTGCGTCTGGTCGGGGTCAGCGGCGCGGAGGTGCGACCGCTCACTGTCGCCGAGGTGTCGGTGCTGCACCGTGACCCGGCGGACCTGCTGATGGTGTCGATCGCCGGCGAGGCGGTTCCCGGTGGGTACGGCACCGACGCGTCGGCGGTGCGCCGGGTGTTGGCGCTGCTCGCCGACGACACGGACCGGCGGTGGCGGGTGGCCGCGGACGCCGCCGGTGCCGTCGTACCGTCGGTGGTGCTGGTGGGGGCGGGCCGGCCGGGTGTGCCGGGCCGTCCGGCGGCGCCGGTGACAACGCACCGGGTGAGCGCGGCGACGCCGCCGGACGGTGACGGCGGCGGTGACGACGACGGCTCCCCGCTGTCCTGGACCTGCCGGTTGTTCGGGATCGGCTGCCCGGCCGAAGACTCCTAGCCGCCGATGACCACGGTGACCGGTGCGGTGGCGCCGTCCGGCCCGGCGCGGGCTGCGAGATGGTGGCGTCGCGATCTTCTGCTGCTGCCGGTGCTGTGCCTGCTCGACCTGTTCACGGCCTCGTCGGTGGTGATCCAGAGCGAGCCGGTCGGCCCGGCCCGGCAGTGGCTGCAGGTGCTCGCCGCGGTGCTGTCGATCGGCGCCCTGTGGTGGCGGGCCCGCGCGCCGGTCGCCGTCTTCGTGTTCGAGTGCGCCCACGGCGTGGCGATGTGGTTCCTGGTGCACGACTACCGGCCGTGGGTGGGCCTGATCGTCGCCCTGTACACGGTGGCGGCGTTGCGGCCGTTCGTGGTGTCGGCGGTGGCGTACGCGGCGGCGTGCGCGCGTAGCCTGCTCAGCGCGCTCGACTCGTTCCGGGTGGAACCGAACCCGGGCGCGCGGGCCGGGGAGTTCGCGGTCACCGCGTTGATGTTCGCGCTCATCTACGCCGCCGCGTGGGCAGCCGGTTCGGTGGTGCGGCGGCACCGGCGGCGGGTGGCCCAGCTGGAACGGGAGCGGCGGCTGGCCCGGGCCGAGGCGGTGGCGTTGGAGCGTCGCCGGATCGCCGCCGAACTGCACGACGTGGTGTCCCACTCGGTGACCGTGATGGTTCTGCAGGCCGCCGGTGCCGCCCGGATCAGCGCCTCCGACCCGGAGCGGACCCGGGAGGCGCTGCTGCACATCCAGCAGGCCGGGCAGCAGGCGATGGCGGAGCTGCGCCGGCTGCTGGCGGTGATGCGGGCCGAGTCGGGTCCGGCGGCCGGCGGTGAGCCGGGCCCGCAGCCGCGGCTGGACGACATCGAGGTGCTCCTGACGTCGATGCGGTGCGCGGGGCTGACGGTGACGATGTCCGTGTCCGGCAGCCCCCGGCCGCTGGATCCGAGTATCGAGCTGGCGGCGTACCGGACGGTGCAGGAGAGCCTGACGAACACGCTGAAGCACGTCGGGCGGCGTGCCTGTGCGACTGTGCATTTCGCGTGGCAGGAGCGGGTGGTGTTGCTGCGTGTCGACGACGACGGCACGGGCCGCGACCCGGGCGGTACGGCGGCGGGACTGTCGACCGGCAACGGGCTGGCCAGTCTGGCCGAGCGGCTGGAACGCGTGGGTGGTCGCCTGGTCGCCGGGCCGCGTCCGGAGGGCGGGTTCCGGGTGAGCGCGACGCTGCCGGTCGCGCAGCGCGGCGATCTCGTGGCGGCGCCGGGTGACGGCGAGGTGTCCGCTGTCGGGTGAACGCGTGTCCGCTGTGCGACATCCGGCTAGCCGCCGACGCCGGCACCGATGATCATGTGGTGGGGCCGCGGTCACGGCCGCCGAGGACGGGAGCCTTCATGATCCGGGTGCTGCTCGCCGACGACCAGCCGCTCGTACGGGCGGGACTCGCGATGCTCCTGACGAACGAGCCGGACATCGAGGTCGTCGGCGAGGCCGACGACGGGGCGCAGGCCGTGGAACTCGGTCGCCGCCTGCGCCCGGACGTGGTGCTCATGGACGTGCGGATGCCCGGCACCGACGGTCTGGCCGCCACCAGGTCGATGGCCGAGGAGAAGCTCATCGACGACGCCGACCGGCCGGTGCGGATCATCATGCTGACCACGTACCACGTGGACGAGGCGGTGCACGCCGCGCTGCGGGCGGGCGCCTCCGGTTTCGTGCTCAAGGACGCCGCGCCCGAGGAACTGGTGTCGGCCATCCGCGCGGTGGCCGCCGGGGAGGCGTGGCTGGATCCCGCCGTCGCCCGGCGGCTGCTCGACGATCTCGCCTCCCGGCCCGACCCGGGGCTGCCCACACCGGTCCAGATGCGCGGGCTCACCCCGAGGGAACGCGAGGTCCTGGTGCTCATGGCGTACGGGATGTCGAACCGGGAGATCGCCGAGCACCTCGTGCTCGGCGACGCGACGGTCAAGACCCACGTCAGCCGGGTCCTGACGAAGCTGGGGATGCGTGACCGGACGCATGCGGTGGTGGCCGCGTACCAGTGCGGCCTGGTGGAACCCGGCACGGCGCCGCCGGCCCGGATGGCCGGCCTGTCCCGCTGAGGCCCGTGGCGCGGCCGGGGGCCTCAGCGGGGTACGGCGGTCAGGCGCCGACGTAGTCGGCGAGGTGTTCGCCGGTGAGTGTGGACCGGGCGGCCACGAGGTCGGCCGGGGTGCCCTCGTAGACGATCCGGCCGCCGTCGTGACCGGCGCCCGGGCCGAGGTCGATGATCCAGTCGGCGTGCGCCATGACGGCCTGGTGGTGCTCGATCACGATGACGGACTTCCCGGCGTCGACGAGCCGGTCGAGCAGTCCGAGCAGCTGGGCGACGTCGGCCAGGTGCAGGCCGGTGGTCGGTTCGTCCAGGACGTACACGCCGCCCTTGTCCCCCATCCGGGTGGCGAGCTTGAGCCGCTGCCGCTCCCCTCCGGACAAAGTGGTGAGGGGCTGACCGAGCGTGAGGTAGCCGAGGCCGACGTCGGCGAGCCGGTCGAGGATGGTGTGGGCGGCCGGGGTGCGGGCCTCGCCTTCGCTGAAGAACGTCTCGGCCTCGTCGACGGACATGGCGAGGACCTCGCTGATGTCGCGGCCGCCGAGGTGGTAGTCGAGGACGGCCGGCTGGAACCGCTTGCCTTCGCAGTCCTCGCAGGTGCTGGCGACGCCGGCCATCATGCCGAGGTCGGTGTAGATGACGCCGGCGCCGTTGCAGGTCGGGCAGGCGCCTTCGGAGTTGGCGCTGAACAGGGCGGGTTTGACGCCGTTGGCCTTGGCGAAGGCCTTGCGGATGGGGTCGAGCAGGCCGGTGTAGGTGGCCGGGTTGCTGCGGCGGGAGCCGCGGATGGCGGTCTGGTCGACGCTGACGACGTCCTCGCGTCCGGCCAGGGAGCCGTGGATGAGGCTGCTCTTGCCGGAGCCGGCGACGCCGGTGACGACGACCAGGACGCCGAGGGGGATGTCCACGTCGACGTCGCGCAGGTTGTGGGTGCGGGCGCCGCGGATGGGCAGGGCGCCGGTGGGCGTACGCGGCTTGTCCTTGAGGGTGGCGCGGTCGTCGAGGTGGCGGCCGGTGGTGGTGTCGCTGGCGCGCAGGCCGGCGACCGTGCCCTCGTAGCAGATGGTGCCGCCGGCGGTGCCGGCGCCGGGACCGAGGTCGACGACGTGGTCGGCGATGGCGATGGTCTCGGGTTTGTGTTCGACGACCAGGACGGTGTTGCCCTTGTCGCGCAGCTGCAGCAGGAGGTTGTTCATGCGGGCGATGTCGTGCGGGTGCAGGCCGATGGTGGGTTCGTCGAAGACGTAGGTCACGTCGGTGAGGGACGAACCGAGGTGGCGGATCATCTTGGTGCGCTGGGCCTCGCCGCCGGAGAGGGTGCCGGCGGGCCGGTCGAGGCTGAGGTAGCCGAGGCCGATCTCGACGAACGAGTCGAGGGTGTCCCCCAGGGCCTTGAGCAGCGGGCCGACGGAGGGTTCGCGCAGGTCGCGTACCCAGGTGGCGAGGTCGCTGATCTGCATGGCGCAGGCGTCGGCGATGTTGATGCCGTTGATCTTCGAGGAGCGCGCTTCGGGGGCCAGCCGGGTGCCGTCGCAGTCGGGGCAGGTGGTGAACGTGACGGCGCGTTCGACGAAGTTGCGGATGTGCGGCTGCATGGCGTCGACGTCCTTGGCGAGCATCGACTTCTGGATGGCCGGGATGAGGCCGGTGTAGGTGACGTTGATGCCGTCGACCTTGACCTTGGTGGGCTCCTTGTGGAGCAGGTCGTCCAGTTCCCGCTTCGTGTAGTCGCGGATGGGCTTGTCGGGGTCGAACAGGCCGCTGGAGCGGAAGATGCGGCCGTACCAGCCGTCCATGGTGTAGCCGGGGATGGTGATGGCGCCCTCGTTGAGGGACAGCTTCTCGTCGTAGAGGACGGTGAGGTCGAAGTCGGTGACGGCGCCGCGGCCCTCGCAGCGGGGGCACATGCCGCCGAGGCGGTTGAAGGTGCCCTTCTTGGTCTGGGTCTTGCCGGGGCCGCGGTCGACGGTGATGGCGCCGGCGGCGCGTACGGAGGGCACGTTGAAGGAGTAGGCGTTGGGTGGGCCGATGTGGGGGTCACCGAGGCGGCTGAACAGGATGCGCAGCATGGCGTTGACGTCGGTGGCGGTGCCGACGGTGGAGCGGGGGTCGGCGCCCATGCGTTCCTGGTCGACGATGATGGCCGTGGTGAGGCCTTCGAGGATGTCGACCTCGGGGCGGGACAGGGTGGGCATGAAGCCCTGGACGAAGGCGCTGTAGGTCTCGTTGATGAGGCGCTGGGACTCGGCGGCGATGGTGCCGAACACCAGTGAGCTCTTGCCGGAGCCGGAGACGCCGGTGAAGACGGTGAGGCGGCGTTTGGGTATCTCGACGTCGACGTTGCGCAGGTTGTTCTCGCGGGCGCCGTGGACGCGGATGATGTCGTGGCTGTCGGCGTGGTGCAGGCCGGTGGTGGCCTTGCTCATGGTGTCTCCGTCCGGTGTTGCGGGTGTCAGTCGAGCCAGCTGCCGTCGCGCATCAGGGTGCGGCCGGGCAGCTCGTCGGCTTCGCGCCAGGCCTGGATGCGGCGTGGCGTGATGCGGTACCAGCGGTAGGGCGTGGTCAGGGTACGGGGGTCGAAGCCGGTTCGGGTGGCGAAGCGGTCCCCGCGGTCGGTGGGCAGGGCGTCGATGGCGAGGCTCTCCACGTCGCCGTCGATCATGGTGACGTCGCGGGTGGGGCCGAGGCCGACGCGGGCGCGGCCGGTGGCGAGGTTGCGGCCGGTGGGGCTGCCGGCCGGCGTGGCGACGAGCAGCGTGTGGCCGTCCCAGTCGAAGGACAGGGGCACGAGGTACGGGGTGCCGTCGGGGTCGGCGGTGGCGACCCAGCAGTCGACGTCGTGGTGGAGGCGGTGGGTGGTGTCGTGGCGGCGGCGGGCGCGGGTGCGGGGCGCGTCGGTCATGGGTGCGGTCAGCGCCGCTCGTTGATGCGGATCAGGTTGCCGGTGGGGTCGCGGAAGGCGCAGTCGCGTACGCCGTAGGGCTGTTCGGTGGGTTCCTGGACGACGTCGGCGCCGCTGGCCTGGAGGCGGTCGAACAGGCCGTCGAGGTCGTCGGTGGCGAGGGTGAGCGCGCCGTAGCTGCCCTTGGCGATGAGTTCGAGGATGGTGCGGCGTTCGTCGTCGGTGATGCCGGGGTCGGCGGCCGGCGGGTGCAGGACGATGCCGGTCTCGGGCTGGTTCGGCGGGCCGACGGTGAGCCAGCGCATGTCCTGGTAGCCGACGTCGTTGCGCAGTTCGAAGCCGAGGGTGTCGCGGTAGAAGGCGAGCGCGGCGTCGGCGTCGGTGTGGGGCAGGAACGCGTAGTGAATGGTGATCGTCATGGTGGTCACGCTAGTGGTGGCCGGCCGGTGCGGGCTTCTCGATTCCTGACCGGTCGGGTCGCCTGTTTGGTCAGGCACGGGGGCGGTTCGGCGGTGTCGGGTGCGTGGCGGGCGCGGTAGGCGCTGGGTGGTTCGCCGACGAGTTCGGTGAATCGGGTGCTGAAGGTGCCCAGGGACTGGCAGCCGACGGCGAAGCAGACATCGGTGACGCTGAGGTCACCGCGGCGCAGCAGGGCCATGGCGCGTTCGATGCGGCGGGTCATCAGGTACGCGTACGGGGACTCGCCGTAGGTCTGGCGGAACTGGCGGCTGAGGTGGCCGGCGGACATGTGCTCGCCGCGGGCGAGGGCTTCGACGTCGAGGGGTTTGGCGTACTCGCGGTCGATGCGGTCGCGGACGCGGCGCAGCCGGGTCAGGTCGCGCAGTCGTTGGGCGAATGCGGGGTCGTCGTTGGCCGGGTGCGGTGGCACGTCCGCATCTTGCCTGCTGGGCGGTGGTGTCGTCCACCTGTTCGAGCGGCGAGTCGCCGCCGGGTGCACCCGCGGCCCGGGCGCACCCGGCGGCGGTCAGCGCAGCCGGCGGGCGGTGAAGCGGGTGGGTGGGTCGGCGATGGCGTCCTGGGTGGCGACGAGTTGCAGTTCGCGGGTGCCGGCTTCGAGGGTCGCCTCGAGTACCGCGTAGATCGAGTTGGTGGTGCGTTCCAGCGCGGTCTGCGGTGAGCCGGTGGTGGCGAGGTGGGCGAGGTAGAGGGCGGCGGTGACGTCGCCGCCGCCGTTGGGGGCGATCGGCAGCAGCGGGGTGGTGACGGCCCAGGCGCCGTCGTCGGAGACGGCGACGACCTCCAGGTGGCCGGCGGGCAGGTCGCCGTGCAGGACGCTGGTGACCAGGACGTGCCGGGGGCCGGTGGCGCGGACGGCGTCGACGGCGGCGAGCAGGTCGTCGAGGGTGTCGGTGGTGCGGCCGGCGAGGAACTCCAGCTCGAACTGGTTGGGGGTGACGATGTCGGCGCGGGGGACGACGGTGTCGCGCAGGTATTCGGGGATGCCGGGGCGGACGAACATGCCGCGGCCGACGTCGCCCATGACCGGGTCGCAGCAGTACAGGGCGGCCGGGTTGGCGGCCTTGACGCGTGCGACGGCGTCGAGGATGACCGCGCCGACGGCGGGGTCGCCCTGGTAGCCGGAGAGGACGGCGTCGGCGGTGCCGAGCACGCCGCGGTCCTCGATCCCGGCGATGACGTCGGCGACGTCGGTGGGGGCGAGCAGCGGGCCGCGCCAGGCGCCGTAGCCGGTGTGGTTGGAGAAGTGCACGGTCAGGACCGGCCAGACCTCGTGTCGGAGGCGTTGCAGTGGGAACACGGCGGCGGAGTTGCCGACGTGGCCGTAGGCGACCGACGACTGGATGGACAGGATCTTCACCTGCTCATGGTCGCATCCCGGGCCGGGTGTGACGGGTGGTGGTGGCGTGATGACGGGTGGCTGCGGCGGTGACCGTTCGGCTCAGCGTTTCGACCGCCGGGCGCGGGGCGGGTTTGGGCGCAGCGTGCGGTGGGGGCATGAACGCGGGTGTTCTCGCCATCTGGACGGAGGAAGCAACGATGCTTTCCGCACTCGATCGTCGGCACACCGTCGCGCCGCCGGGGTACAGCCGCTGGCTGATCCCTCCGGCGGCGCTGGCGATCCATCTGTGCATCGGGCAGGTGTACGCCACGAGCGTGTACAAGAACTCCCTGATCGCGCACTTCGACACGGGGCAGACGGCGATCGGGGTGATCTTCAGCATCGCGATCGTGATGCTGGGGTTGTCGGCCGCGGTGGCCGGTACGTGGGTGGAGGCGAACGGGCCGCGTAAGGCGATGTTCGTCTCGGCGTGTTTCTGGGCGGCGGGGTTCCTGGTCGGGGCGCTGGGCATCGCGACCGGGCAGTTGTGGCTGCTGTATCTGGGGTACGGGGTGCTGGGCGGCATCGGTCTGGGGATCGGGTACATCTCCCCCGTCTCCACGTTGATCAAGTGGTTCCCGGACCGCCCGGGTCTGGCGACCGGGTTGGCGATCATGGGGTTCGGTGGTGGGGCGATGGTTGCCTCTCCCCTGTCCCGGCAGCTGCTGTCGTTCTACGACGCCGGTTACGACCCGTCCGACAGTGGTTCCACCGCGTCGGGGTCGGCGCTGGTGTGGTTGTTCGTGACGCTCGGCGTCGGCTACTTCGTGATCATGATGTTCGGGGTGTTCAACGTGCGGGTGCCGGCGCCGGGCTGGCGCCCGGCCGGGTTCGACCCGGCCCAGGTGGCCGAGAAGCCGCTGGTGACCACCGCGAACGTGTCGGCGGCCAACGCGGTCAGGACACGGTCGTTCTGGCTGCTGTGGGTGGTGCTGTTCTGCAACGTGACGGCGGGGATCGGCATCCTGGAGCAGGCCAGCCCGATGATCCAGGACTTCTTCCGCGACGGCGGCACGTCGGCGGTGTCGGTGGCGGCGGCCGGCGGGTTCGTGGGACTGCTGTCGCTGTTCAACATGGCGGGCCGGTTCGTGTGGTCGTCCACGTCGGATGTGATCGGCCGCAAGCCGATCTACGTGGTGTACCTGGGCGTGGGCATGGTGCTGTACCTGGTGCTGGCGCTGGTGGGGCAGACCTCGACGGCGTTGTTCGTGCTGCTGGCGTCCGTGATCCTGTCGTTCTACGGTGGCGGGTTCGCGACCATTCCGGCGTACCTGCGGGACCTGTTCGGCACGTTCGAGGTGGGCGCGATCCACGGCCGGCTGTTGACCGCGTGGTCGGCGGCGGGCGTGGCCGGACCGCTGATCGTCAACGGGTTCCTCGACGCGCAGGGCGAGCCGGGCACGTTGACCGCGGCGGCGTACCGGCCGGCGCTGTTCACGATGGTCGGCCTGCTGGCGGTGGGGCTGGTGGCGAACCTGCTGGTACGGCCGGTGCCGCAGCGTTACCACGAGCCCGCGTCCGGGCGGGGCGAGACGGAGCAGGGACAGCCGGGGGCGACGGAGAGGAGCGGATCGTGAACGAGCACAGCGGCGGCGGGCAGCTGGTTCGCCTGGTGGTGTCGTGGCTGGTGGTGTCGGCGCTGCTGGGCTACGGCGTGGTGCAGACCGTGATCACGGCGGCGAAGCTGTTCACCCAGTAGGAGACGCGACGCGGCGGCCCGGGGGCGGCAACCCCCCGGCCGCCGTCAGGTCAGAGACCGCCGCCGACGCGCAGGACGGCGCCAGTGGTGTACGAGGCGTCCGCGCCGAGCAGGTGCGCGATCGCGCCGGCGACCTCCTCGGGTTCCCCCGCGCGGCCCATCGGGATCCGCCCGGCGGCGGTGTCGGGACGGTCGGGCACGCCGGAGCGGGCGTGGATCGTGGTGCGGATGATGCCAGGGGCGACGGCGTTGACGCGGATGCCGTGCGGCGCCAGTTCCTTCGCGAGCCCGACGGTGAGGGTGTCGGTGGCGGCCTTGACGGCGGCGTAGTGGATGTACTCCCCGGGTGAGCCGAGCGTCGCGGCCACGGAGGAGACGTTGACGATGGCGCCGCCGCGGGTGAGCCTCCGCGCCGCCTGCTGTGCGCACAGGACGTACCCGATGAGGTTGACGTCGACGACCTCGCGCAGGTCGTCGACGCGCAGGTCGGTGAACGGGCCGATCGGGCTGGTGACGCCGGCGTTGTTGACCAGGCCGGTGAGCGGGCCGAGCCGGTCGGCGGCGTCGAAGATCCGGCGTACCTCGTCGGGGTCGGTGGTGTCGGCGGCGACGGTGACCGCGCGGCGGCCGGCGGCGCGCACGTCGGCGGCCACCGCCTCGGCGGCGTTGTGGTCGGCGCGGTAGCCGATGACCAGGTCGTGGCCCTCGGTGGCGAGCCGGCGGGCGGTGGCCGCGCCGATGCCGCGCCCTCCCCCGGTG
Organism: Micromonospora sp. WMMD1274; assembly: GCF_049179035.1. Lineage (NCBI taxonomy): Bacteria > Bacillati > Actinomycetota > Actinomycetes > Micromonosporales > Micromonosporaceae > Micromonospora > Micromonospora sp. WMMD1274. The sequence continues at coordinate 6,774,842 of NZ_JBMHMG010000001.1, read as the reverse complement.
ATGATGGTGACGGAGGTCAATGCCCTTCTCCCCTGTGCGGTGGGGGCGACGTTACCGTGGGCGGGACCATCCGGGGTGGAGAGGACTGTCACATGGGGCGGGCGTTGGTGCTGGGTGGTGGCGGGGTGACCGGGGTGGCCTGGGAGCTGGGTCTGCTGGCCGGGCTGGCCGGGAACGGCCTGCGGCTGGACGAGGCGGACCTGGTGGTGGGCACGTCGGCCGGGTCGGTGGTCGGGGCGCAGGTGCGCTCGGGTACGCCGCCGGCGCAGTTGTACGAGGCGCAGTTGCGGCCGCCCCGCGACGAGGTGCCGGCCCGGCTCGGGACGGGGGTGCTGTTGCGCTGGGCGTGGGCGGGCGGTCGGGGCCGGGATGCGGCGCGGGCCCGGGCGCGTATCGGCGCGATGGCGTTGTCGGCGCGTACCCCGTCGGAGCAGTCGCGGCGGGCGGTGATCGCGGCCCGGCTGCCGTCGCCGGACTGGCCGGCGGCGCGGCTGCTGGTCACCGCCGTGGACGCGGCCTCCGGCGAGTTCGTGGTGTTCGACGCGGACAGCGGGGTGCCGCTGGTGGACGCGGTCGGCGCCAGCTGCGCGGTGCCGGGGGTGTGGCCGCCGGTCACCGTCGGCGGCCGGCGCTTCGTCGACGGCGGGGTCCGCTCGCCGGTGAACGCGGATCTGGCGGCCGGCTGCGATCGGGTGGTGGTCCTGGCGCCGACGCGCGCGGCGGTGGGGCCGATGCCGCGGCTGTCGGCGCAGGTGGCGGCGTTGCGGGAGGCGGGTGCGCGGGTGGCTGTGGTGTCGCCGGACCGGGCGGCGCGCACGGCGATCGGCCGCAACGTGCTCGACCCGGCGCGGCGGGCGGCGTCGGCGCGGGCCGGGTTCGCGCAGGCCGAGGCGGTGGCCGGCGAGGTGGCCGGGGTGTGGCGGTGACCGCAGCCGCTGGACGGATCAGGAGTCGCTGGTCAGGCGCGCCAGCCGCCGGTTGAGGTAGCGCTGTTCGGGCAGGCTGCCGGTGAGGCGGGCGGCCAGCTTGTAGTGCTCGGCGGCGCCCTGCGCGTCGCCGTCGAGTTCGAGCAGGTGGGCGCGGACGGCGTGCAGCCGGTGGTGGCGGCGCATCGCCGGGTCGGCCAGCAGCGGGTCGAGCAGCGCCAGCCCGACGTCGGGGCCGTGCGCCATGGCCACGGCGACGGCCTGGTTGAGCGTGACGAACGGGCTGGGGGCGACCCGGCTCAGCATGTCGTAGAGGACGCTGATCTGCAGCCAGTCGGTGTCGCCGAAGGCCGGCGCCTCGGCGTGCACGGCGGCGATGGCCGCCTGGAGCTGGTAGCGGCCCACCGGGCCGTGGGGCAGAGCCCGGCCGAGCAGCGCGACGCCCTCGTCGATGAGGTCGCGTCGCCAGCGGGAGCGGTCCTGGTCGGCCAGCGGCACGAGGTCACCGGCGGCGTCGGTACGGGTGGGCGACCGGGCGTGGGTGAGCAGCATCAACGCCAGCGCACCGGTGACCTCGTGGTGGTCGGGCAGCGCCGCGTGGACCTGCCGGGTGAGGCGGATCGCCTCCTCGGCGAGTTCCACGTCGACGAGCTGGTCACCGGAGGTGCGGGTGTAGCCCTCGCTGAACACCAGGTGGCACACGTCGAGCACGGCGGCCACCCGGGCGGGCAGCGCGTCCGGTGGCGGCATCGTGAACCGGGCACCCGCCTCGCGCAGCGTCGCGCGGGCCCGGCTCAGCCGTTGGGTCATGGTCCGGGCCGGCACCAGGTAGGCGGCGGCGATCTGCTCCACCCGCAGCCCCGCGACCGCGCGCAGGGTCAGCGCGACCTGCGAGGGGCGGCTCAGCGCCGGGTGGCAGCACAGGAACAGCAGCCGCAACGTGTCGTCGGCGCCGGTCACGGGCGTGTCGTCGTCGACGGGCGGTACGACGCCGGCGCCCGGTTCCCGGACCGCGTCGAGCCGCTCGCGGCGGGTCCGGGCCGCCTCGGCGCGCATCCGGTCGATCAGCCGCCGTGCGGCGACCTGGATGAGCCAGGCGCGGGGTTCGTCGGGGACGCCGGTGAGCGGCCACCGGGCGGCTGCGGCCTCCGCCGCGTCCTGGACGGCGTCCTCGCAGGCGTCGGGTTGCCCGTATCGGCGCAGCAGCGCGGCGCGGACGTGCGGCGCCTCCCGGCGCCACACGTCCGCGAGGGGCGTGGCGTTACTGATCGGACCCGCCCGGCCACATCGAGGGCCGCAGCTCGACGGTCTCCCCGGGGCCGGCGAACTTCGCGGCGACGGCTTCGGCGCGGGCCTGGTCCTCGACGTCGATGAGGAAGAAGCCGGCGAGGTGTTCCTTGGCCTCGGAGTACGGGCCGTCGGTCGCCAGCGGTGCGCCGTCGGCCCACCGGTAGAGCCGCGCGGTTCGGGGGTCGGCGAGCGCCTCGCCGACGACCAGCTCACCGTTGGCGTGCAGCTCGGTCATCATCTGCTCGAAGTCGGCGTTGAGCCGGTCGCGTACCTCGGCGGGCAGCTCCTGGTGGGCGGCGAGGTATTCGGAGGTGGGGTGGCCCCACGGCTCCGGGTTGGAGTGGATCATGATCACGTACTTCACTGTCTGTCCTTCGCGTCGTGCGGCGGTGTCTCCCCGCCGCTCGCCCGGTACGACGGAGCGGGATCGCCGATGTCTACATATCCTCGCGTCATGAGTGACGCGGTGGGTGTCGGTGACCTGGTCGAGGATTTCACGCTGCCGGACGAGACGGGCACGCCACGGCGCCTGTCGGAGTTCCTGGCCGCCGGTCCGGTGGTGCTGTTCTTCTACCCGGCGGCGATGACGCGGGGCTGCACGGCGGAGAGCTGCCACTTCCGGGACCTGGCGGCGGAGTTCGCGGCGGTGGGCGCGCAGCGGGTGGGGATCAGCCGGGATCCGGTGCAGCGGCAGGCGGAGTTCTCCCGCCGGCACGGGCTCGGCTATCCGCTGTTGTCCGACGCCGACGGCGAGGTGGCGCGGGCGTTCGGGGTGCGGCGGCGGCTGCCGCTGGGCGCGCTGAGCACCCGGCGGATGACGTTCGTGATCGGCACCGACCGGCGGGTGCTCGCCGTGGTGCACAGCGAGCTGAGCATGAACGAGCACGCCGACGCGGCGCTGCGGGCTCTCGGGGGCTGATCATCGCGGTGTCGCAGCCGGCTGGTATCAAGGCTGCGTCAAACAGGTGTACGGAAGAGGGCGTGATGGCGGGTCAGGGTTTGTCCACTGACGAGGTTCAGGGAATCCGGGAGGCTCTTGCGGCTGGCCGCAAGCCCCGGGTGGTGTTCACCGAGGCGGCCGGGCAGATGGCCGGGCAGCTCGGGCAGGTGGTGGAGCTGACCGACCCGGCGGCGTCGGAGGAGTTCGTGGTGGTGCGGTTCGGCCGCGACGAGCTGCCCTTCTCCCCCGCCGACGTGGCGATCGCCCCCAAGGGCGCCGGGCGGCGTCCGGCGGCCGAGGCGAAGCCGGAACCGGAGCAGGCGCCGGCCGCGCCGCCGGAGCCCGCGTTCGTGCTGGACACGCGGCGGGTGCCCGCGCCGCGACGGGAGGAGCCGAAGACCGAGCAGCCGCCGGCGGAGCCGAAGCCGGCGAAGCGAGCGGTGAAGGCCGCCAAGCCGAAGACCCCGCCGGGGCTGACCGTGACGCTCGCCTACGCCGAGGGCGAGTGGACGGTGGCCGCGCAGCAGGGCACGAAGGCGCTGGCCCGGCCGTACGTGGTGAAGCCGGCCGAGGCGCTGCGGATGGTGGCGCTGGTCGACGTGCCCGGCGTGCAGGAGGCGGTGGAGCAGATCCTGGCCGCCGAGCGGGCCGAGGCCGAGCAGCAGGCGGAGAAGCTGCGCGCCGAGCTGGCTGAGATCGAGGCGCGGCTGGCGGAGCTGCGCGAGGCGCGCTGACCCCGTGACGCCCCGCGGGGCCGGTGCGACCCCCTCGCACCGGCCCCGCGTCCCCTGCGCCCACAGGTCGATCAGTGTTGCGGAATGTTCTGTACCCCGATCCGGCGGCGGAACACCCAGTACGTCCAACCCTGGTACGCCAGCACGATCGGCGTGAACACCACTGCGACCCAGGTCATGATCTTCAAGGTGTACGGGGTGGACGCGGCGTTGGTGGCCGTCAGCGTGCCGGCCGCGTCCAGGGTGGACGGCATCACGTTCGGGAACAGCGCGGCGAACAGCGTCGCCACGGCCAGCGCGATGGCCACCGCCGTACCGGTGAACGCCCAGCCCTCCCGGCGTACCCTGGCCGCGGCCAGACCGCCGAGCAGGGCGAGGGCGGCGCCGACGGCGAGCACGACGGCGGCGGCGCTGGAACGGATGGTCAGCGTCCAGCTCAGGAACGCCACAGCGGCCACGGCGGTGCCGACGCCGAGCTTGACGGCGAGTGCGCCGGCGCGCTCGCGGATGTCACCGGTGGTCTTCAGCGCCAGGAACACCGCGCCGTGGGTGAGGAACAGCCCCAGCGTGGTCAGGCCGCCGAGCAGCGCGTACGGGTTGAGCAGGTCGAACAGGCCGCCGACGTACTCGTGGTCGGCGTCCAGCGGCACGCCGCGGAAGATGTTGGCGAACGCCACGCCCCACAGCACGGCCGGGATCGCCGAGCCCCAGAAGATGGCCTGGTCCCAGCGGCGCTTCCAGGACGCCTCGGGCCGCTTGTGGCGGTACTCGAAGGCGACGCCGCGGGCGATCAGGGCCAGCAGGATGAGCAGCAGCGGCAGGTAGAAGCCGGAGAACAGGGTGGCGTACCACTCGGGGAAGGCGGCGAACATGGCGCCGCCGGCGGTGATCAGCCACACCTCGTTGCCGTCCCAGACCGGGCCGATGGTGTTGATCAGGACGCGGCGCTGCCGGTCGTCGCGGCCGAGCACCGGCAGCAGCATCCCGACGCCGAAGTCGAAGCCTTCGAGGATGAAGTAGCCGGTGAAGAGCACTGCTACGAGGAGAAACCAGACGGTCGTCAGTTCCACGGTTGGGCTCCGGGGTGTCAGTAGGCGAACGCCAGCGGGCGCTCGGCGTCGTCGGTGTCGTCGTCGTCGGTCTGCGGGGTGACGTCCGGTACGCCGGCGCGGGCGTAGCGGACCAGCAGCTTGAACTCGACCACCGCGAGGACGGCGTAGATGAGTGTGAACGCGGTGAAGGAGGTGAGCACCTCGGTCAGGGAGACGCTGCGGGACACGCCGTCACGGGTGAGCATCTCGCCGAAGACGATCCACGGCTGGCGGCCCATCTCGGTGAAGATCCAGCCGAAGGAGTTGGCCAGCAGCGGCAGCACGGGCATGACCAGGCCGGCGCGCAGCAGCCACTTGCTGGTGGGGGTGCGGCCCTTGCGCTGGCTCCACAGCACCAGCAGCGCGATCGCGGCGGCGGCCAGCCCGAAGGCGATCATGAACCGGAAGCTCCAGTAGGTGACCGGGATGATCGGGGCGTAGTTGCCGGGGCCGTACTGGCTGGCGTACTGGGCCTGGAGGTCGTTGATGCCCTGGACGGTGCCGTTGGGGTCGCCGGTGCCGAGGAACGACAGCAGGTACGGGATCTTGATGGCGAACAGCTCGCGGCTGCCGTCGAGGCTGCCGACCGTGAGCACGGAGAACGAGGCGGGGCTCTCGGTGGTGTAGAGGCCCTCGGCGGCGGCCATCTTCATCGGCTGCACGTCGGTCATGATCTTGCCCTGGATGTCGCCGGTGAGGACGACCAGCGCCGAGGAGAACAGGACGACCCAGGAGCCGAGCTTGGTGGCGAAGCGGTACGCGCCGGTGTCGGCGCTGTCGCGGTTGCGCATCACGTGCCACAGGCCGACGGTCACCATCAGCGACCCGGCGACCAGGAACGCGCCGGCCAGGGTGTGCGGGAAGGTGACCAGGGCGACCTTGTTGGTGAGCACGGCGACGAAGTCGGTCAGCTCGGCGCGGCCGCTCTCCGGGTTGATCCGGAAGCCGACCGGGTTCTGCATGAACGAGTTCGCGGCGAGGATGAAGTACGCCGACAGGTTGGTGCCGATCGCGGCGGCCCAGATCGCGGCCAGGTGCAGGCGCTTGGGCAGCCGGTCCCAGCCGAAGATCCACAGGCCGATGAAGGTGGATTCGAGGAAGAACGCGACCAGTGCCTCGATGGCCAGCGGCGCGCCGAAGATGTCGCCGACGAAGCGGGAGTAGTCGCTCCAGTTCATGCCGAACTGGAACTCCTGCACGATGCCGGTGACCACACCCATCGCGAAGTTGATCAGGAAGAGCTTGCCGTAGAACTTGGTGAGTTTGAGGTACCGCTCGTTGCCGGTGCGGTGCCACATGGTCTGGAGGATCGCCACCAGCACGGAGAGGCCGATGGTCAACGGCACGAACAAGAAGTGGTAGACGGTGGTGACACCGAACTGCCAGCGGGCGACGTCCAACGCGTCCACCAGAAAACCCCCAGCTGTGCATACTACGAGACGTAGTAGATACTACTCGTCGTCGTAGAGAAAGCAGCAGGGCCGCAGGGCCCCACCCGGCCCGGGACCAATGACCCTGATCACCCTTGCCGGAGGACCTACGGTCCCGGGCTCACCCGTGCCGGGCACCGGGGTCGCCCCGGCTCGTGCGACGATCCAGCACTGATGAACAGCACCCCCTGGCGCGCGCCGCTGCTGTGGCGGGGCGCGCAGACGCTCGCCCGCGCGGTCGTCGGGCTGGTCTGCCGGCTGGAGGTCACCGGCGACGTGCCCGACGCGCTGCGCCACGGCCCGCTGGTCCTGGCCGCCAACCACATCAGCCCGTTCGACCCGGTGGTGCTCGCCGCCGCCTGCCGGGTCCGGCGCGTCGCGCCCCGGATCATGGCGACCGGCGGGCTGTTCCGCGCCCCGGTGATCGGGGCGCTGATGCGCCGCGCCGGGCACATCCGCGTCGACCGCGGCACCGCCGCGGTGCACCGCTCGCTGGAGGTCGCCGCCCGGGCCGTGGCCGGCGGTTCGGTGGTGCTGGTCTACCCGGAGGGACGCATCGGGCTCGACCCGGGCATGTGGCCCGAGCGGGGCAAGACCGGCGCGGCCCGGCTCGCGTTCGCCAGCGGCGCCGCCGTCGTACCGGTGGCCCAGTGGGGCTCGCACGAGGTGCTGCCCTACCGGGCGCCCAGGGGAATGCTGGGCGCGGTGGCGCGGGCGGTCGCCCGCCGGCCCGTCATCCGGGTGCACTTCGGCGCCCCGGTGCCGCTGGACGACCTGCGGTCGGACTCCCCCGGCGCGGCCCGGCGGGCCACCGACCGGATCATCGACGCGATCACCGAGGACCTCGTGCCGCTGCGCCCCGACGAGCCCGATCGGCCCCGGCACGTCGACCCCGGCCGCCCGGTGGACGACAGTCGCGCGCACCGCCGCCGTACCGGCTGACGCATCCCGGGCCCGGTCGCGGGTATCAAGCCGCGCATCCCGTACGCGGAGAGGACCCGGCCATGACCGCTGTTCGAGCACTCGTTCTCAACTGCACCCTGAAGCGCTCCCCGGCCACGTCCAGTTCGCAGGTGCTCGGCCAGGAGGTGCTCGACGCGCTGGCCGATCAGGGTGTCGACGGCGAGATCGTCCGGGTGGTCGACCACGACGTGCGCTTCGGGGTGTCCGTCGACGAGGGCGACGGCGACGGCTGGCCCGACATCCGCGCCAAGCTGCTCGCCGCCCAGATCCTGATCATCGCCACGCCGATCTGGCTCGGTCAGCCCTCGTCGGTGACCAAGATGGTCCTCGAACGGTTGGACGCCGAGCTGTCCGAGATCGACGAGCAGGGCCGCCTGCGCACCTACGGCAAGGTCGGCGGGGTGGCCGTGGTCGGCAACGAGGACGGCGCGCACCACACCATCGCCGAGGTGCAGCAGGCGCTCAACGAGGTGGGGTTCACCTGCCCGGCCGCCGGGGCCACGTACTGGGTCGGGGAGGCGCTGCACAAGACCGACTACGTCTACGCCCGCCCCAAACCCGACACGACCGGCCGCACCACCGCCGCGCTGGCGCTCAACAGCGCCCACCTGGCCCGGCTGCTCGCGGAGCGGCCCTACCCGCCGCCCGGAACCCGCGACGCGGGCGTCGGCCCCAGCACCCAGCCCGGCTGACCCGGCCCCGACCCCGGCCGCGCTGGCCGCCTGCGCGCACCGCCGTCGATCTTGCAGTTGGTGCCCGGGCGAACCCGGCCAACCGCCCCCGACGAGGGCCGCAACCGCAAGATCGACGAGGCGAGGCGAGCGCGGGGGCGGGACGGGGCGGGGGTGGGTCAGGGGGTGGCGCGCAGGCGGTCGTCGAGGGCGGTCAGGTCCGGGACGAACCACACCTGGTCGTGCCGGTTGGACTCGGCCACCAGGGCGCGCAGCGCGCCGCTGCGCTCCAGATGCGCGGAGATGTCGCCGACGATCGCCAGGCGCAGCCGGTAGTTGACGAACTTCTGCATCACCTCACCGGCGAAGCGGGTGCCGAGCGTGAAGAAGTCGGGATCGAGCCGGTCGGCCGGCACCGCCACCACTGTCGCGCCGAGGAACGCCGCGCCGATCAGGTCCAGCGCGTCGCGTTCGGTGGCGATCGGCGGGCCGTCCGGGTCGCAGACCAGCACCGGCACGCCGGCGCGCTCCTGCATCAGGTCAGCCACGGCCGCGCTCCCCGCCGAGCAGGCCGTTGCCGCCGTCGAGCACCCCGTCGAGCAGGCGCAGCAGGTCGGCGGTGGCGGTCAGGTCGCCCAGGATCACGATGGTCATGCGGTGCCGCTCCTCGTCGTGGACCGTCTGCACGCGCAGCGGACGGTCCGGGTCGTGGTGGGTGTTCACACCGGCCAGCACCAGCGTGCCGAGCCGGTCGGCGGCGGCCCGGTCGACGCCGTCGAGGCGCACGACGCTCGACACCTCCGCCCCCGGTGCCGAGGGCGACGCGGACCGGCCGGTCAGCGCGTCCAGGTCCGCGCGGGCGATCCGGTACTGCTTGCCGATCCGCGTGGCCCGCAGCCGGCCGGAGCGGATGTAGCCGCGCACGGTGCGCACGTGCAGGCCGAGCAGGTCCGCAACCTGCTCCACCGAGTACATGTCGTTACTCATCGCACCCTATCCTAGCCATCTAAGGGAACGATAGGTAATTTCGCCGCCCGGCCGTGTGCGCGCCACCCACGCCGGGCATACTGCCCGCGTGCAGCCCCGTCACGGCTACCTCGACGCGCCCGCGCCGCTGGCGTTCGCCCACCGCGGCGGCGCGGCCGACGGCGACGAGAACACCGCCGCCGCGTTCGCCCGTGCCGTCGCCCTCGGCTACCGGTACGTGGAGACCGACGTGCACGCCACCGCCGACGGGGTACCGGTGGTCTTCCACGACCCGACGCTGCGCCGGGTCACCGGCGAGCCGGGCCGCATCGCGGACCTGCGGTGGGCCGACCTGTCCTCGGTACGCGTCGGCGGCGCCGCGCTGGTCCCCCGCCTGGACGAGGTGCTCGGCGCCTGGCCGCAGGTGCGGTTCAACATCGACGTGAAGTCCGACGGCGGCGTGGAACCCACAGTCGCCACTGTCACCCGGGCGGGCGCGGGCGAGCGGGTGCTGCTCGCCTCGTTCAGCGACGCCCGGCTGGCCCGGCTGCGGGCACTGGCCGGGCCGAAGGCCGCCACCAGCCTCGGCATGCGCGGCGTGGCCCGGCTACGGCTGGCCTCGCTGCACGGACGGCCGCTGCGGCTGCCCCCGTCCGTGGTCGCCGCACAGGTGCCGGTCTCCTTCGGCCGGGTGCCGGTGGTGGACCGGCGGTTCCTCGCGTACTGCCACCGGATCGGGTTGCAGGTGCACGTCTGGACGATCGACGAACCCGCCCAGATGCACCACTTACTTGATCTTGGTGTGGATGGCATCATGACCGATCACGTCAGCGTGCTCCGTGACGTCTATCGCAGTCGCGGCCACTGGGCCGCCTGAGCCCCCGAGGACGACCCCCGATGGCCGATACGGTCACCCCCGCCGTCGCCGACCCCGCCGGACCGGGCAGCACCCGCCGCGAGCGCACCGGCTGGTACTTCTACGACTGGGCGAACTCCGCGTTCCAGACCACAGTCATCACGGTCTTCCTCGGGCCGTTCCTGACCACCGTCACCGAACTCGCCGCCGGCTGCGAACTGGGCGCGGACAGCTGCAACGGGGCCGTGTACCCGCTGGGCGTCAAGGTCGCCGCCGGGTCGTTCTACCCGTACCTGATCTCGCTGTCGGTCTTCCTCACCGTGTTCGTGCTGCCGGTGATCGGCGCGATCGCCGACCGGTCGGCGCACAAGAAGCGGCTGCTGGCCGGCGCCGCGTTCACCGGCGCCGGCGCGACCATCGCGTTCGCGTTCGTCACCGGCGAGCGCTACCTGCTCGGCGGCGCGCTGTTCCTGATCGCGAACATCTCCTTCGGCGCCGCCGTGGTCGTCTACAACTCGTTCCTGCCGCAACTCGGCGGCCCGGACGAACGCGACGGCATCTCCAGCCGCGGCTGGGCCATCGGCTACCTCGGCGGCGGCCTGCTGCTCGCGCTGAACCTGGTCGCGGTCACCATGCTCAGCGAGGAGGGCAACGCCCAGCGCACGCTGGACCTGGCCCGCTGGTCGATCGTGTCGGCCGGCGTGTGGTGGGCCGCGTTCACCCTGGTCCCGCTGCGCTGGCTGCGCGAACACCCCACCGCCGCGGCCCTGCAGGCGGGCGGCAACGTGCTCACCGACGGGTTCCGGCAGCTCGGGCGCACCCTGCGCGAAATCAAGGCGTACCCGCTGACGCTGTACTTCCTGCTCGCGTTCCTGGTCTTCAACGACGGCATCCAGACCGTCATCACCCTGGCCAGCCAGTACGGCACCGAGGAACTGCGGCTGGAGCAGAGCACGCTGATCGTGACCATCCTGCTGGTGCAGTTCCTCGCCTTCGGCGGCGCGCTCGCCCTCGGCGCGCTCGCCAAGCGCATCGGCGCCTGGAAGACCGTGCTGCTGTCCCTGGTGCTCTGGACCGGTGTGATCATCGCCGCGTTCCGGCTGCCGGCCGAGGCACCCGTGCCGTTCATGATCCTCGGCGGCTGCATCGGCCTGGTCCTCGGCGGCAGCCAGGCGCTGAGCCGGTCGCTGTTCAGCCAGCTCATCCCCGCCGGCAAGGAGGGCGAGTACTACGGCTTCTACGAGATCAGCGACAAGGGCACCAGTTGGCTCGGCCCGCTGGCGTTCGGCCTGGTCTTCCAGCTGACCTCGTCGTACCGGGTCGGCCTGGTGTCGCTGCTGATCTTCTTCGTGGTCGGCTTCGCGCTGCTGGCCGCCGTGCCGATGCGCCGGGCCATCATCGCCGCCGGCAACACCCCGCCCCGGGTGCTCTGACCCCCGCGCCCCGACCTGTGGATCATCGCGGGCCGGATCAGGCGGCGTCGATGGACTAGGCTGCCCCGACGTGACCGACGACGCCGCCCCGACCTGCCTGGCCCGCCCCCTGCCGGGGCCCGGCGACGACCGAGCCTCCGGCTGCGCCGCCGCCCGCGGCGTCGACGGCCGGCCGCTGCACGCCGCCGCGCTCAAGTTCTTCTGGGGGCCGATGGACTGCGGCAAGTCCACCATGGCGTTGCAGATGAACCACAACCACGCCCGGCAGGGCCGCCGCGGCCTGGTCACCACCCGCATCGACCGCTCGCTGGGCCCGCAGGTCACCACCCGCATCGGCCTGGCCCACGAGGCCGTCGAGGTCACCGACGACCTCGACCTGCGCGTCCTGGTCCGCGACGCGTGGGCCGAGGGGGTACGGGTGGACTACCTGATCTGCGACGAGGCCTCGTTCTACAACCTCGAACACATCGAGCAGATGGCCGAGCTGGTCGACCGGTTCGACGTCGACGTCTACGCCTTCGGCCTGGCCACCGACTTCCGCTCCTGCCTGTTCCCGGCCGCGCAGCGGCTGTTCGAGCTGGCCGACGAGGTGGCCCGCATCCAGGTCGAGGTGCTGTGCTGGTGCGGCCGGGAAGGGCTGCTCAACGCCCGTGTGGTCGGCGGCCGGGTGGTCCGCGAGGGCGCGCAGGTGGTCATCGGCGACACCGTGGACACCGCCGACGTGCGCTACCAGGTGCTGTGCCGGCGCCACTACCGCTCGGGCGACCTCGGCCCGCGTGCTTGAGCCTCAGAAGGGATCCCCGCACACCCGCCACGACCCGCCCTCCGGCACGACCGGCAACTCACGTTCCTCGCTGCCACCGCCGTCGCGGTTGATCCGCACGATCACCGTCCCCGTCGGCTTGCCGGACCGGGTCGCCACCGACACGTCGACGATCTCGTAGCCGCTCACCTGGGGCGGGGTCCGCACCCAGCTCCCGAAGCCGGTACGGCTCCACTTGCCGCGGGCCTCGGCGCACAGCCGCTCGTACGCCGCGTCGGTGTCGCCGGCTGCGACGTCGCGGAAGAACCCGTCGGCGGTCTCCCGCACGGGCCCGTCGGCCTGGAGCACCACCTGCGCGTTCCACGCCGCCAGCCCGGCCACCCCGATCAGGCAGGTGCCCACGCCGAGACCGGCGATCAGCACGCCCGCGCGTAGCGGCCGGCGACGCCGGGCCGTGTGGTGCCACTCCCGCTGCCTGCCCATCACTGTCGACGGTAGGCAACCGGACGGTGACGCGCAGCCGGTTGCGACGCGCGCTCGTACCGGACAGCAAATGGCGGGCATCGGCGGCAGACTGTCCGCATGACAGCTCACGCCGACATCGCCATGATCAGTATCGACAGCTCCGACCCGGCCGCGCACGCCGCCTTCTACGCCAAGGCGCTGGGGTGGGAGATAACCCACAGCGAGGCCGAGTACGCCATGATCGTCAAGGACGGTCCGGCGATCGGGTTCGGCCTGGTGCCCGGGTACACGCCGCCGGCATGGCCGGACGAGAGCGGCAACAAGCGTTACCACCTCGACCTCTACGTCGACGACGTGGCGGTCGCGGAGAAGGACCTGGTGGCGGCCGGCGCGACCCGGCCCGACTTCCAGCCCGGCGGCGAGCGGTGGACCGTGCTGATCGACCCGATCGGGCAGCCGTTCTGCCTCTGCCCCCGCCCCCAGGGCTGACCGGTCGGCGCAGCGGGCCGCAGTGCTCCGCGGCCCGCTGCGCGGCTGGTGGCGGTCAGCCGCGGCGGCGGGCCCGGGCCGCCCAGATCGCGTACGCCGGATCGCGGTCCAGGTTGTGCCGGTCCCGGTCGTAGCGGCGGGTGGTACGCGGATCGGCGTGCCCCATCGCGTCCTGTACGTCCTCCAGCGGCACCCCCTCCGAGCGCGCCGTGGTGGCGAACGCGTGGCGCAGCGAGTGCGGCGACAACTTCGCCCACGCGGCGATCCCGGCCCGCTGCGCGAGGCGGCGCACCAGCCGGAACACGGCGTGCCGGTCCATCCGGCCGCCGGTGGCGGTGATCAGCAGTGGACCGGTCAGCTCCGGCACGGTGACACCCTGCGCGGCGGCCCGGGCGGCCAGGTAGGCGTCGACCGCGTACGCGGTGCCCGGGGTGAGCGCGCGCCGGCGTACCTTGCCGCCCTTGCCGACGAAGCGGACGCTGCGGTGACCGCGTTCCGTGCCCAGGTCGGACACGTCGAGCGCGACCAGTTCCCCGACCCGCAGCCCCAGGTCGGCCAGCAGCGCGACGGCGGCCTGGTTGCGGGCGGCGGCCGGGCCGGTGTCGGCCTCGGCGGCGGCGATCAGCGCGTCGACCTCGTCGGGAGTGAGGCCGACGGTGGCGGAGTGGTCCCGGTCGACGCGCGGCCGGTCCGCCGCCGACACCGGGTTGGCGGGCACCGCGCCCAGCTTGACGAGGAAGTCGTACCAGCTCGACAGCGCGGACAGCCGGCGCGCGACGGTGGCCGGGGTGAGCGGGCGGCTGGCGCGGCCGCGGGGTGTGGACTCCAGTTCGCGGCCGTAGGTGTTGACGTCGAGGAAGGTGGCCCGCAGCGGGTCGACGGCGTGCTCGGCGCACCAGGTCAACCAGCCGGTGACGTCGCGGCGGTACGCGTCGCGGGTGTGCTCGGACAGCCGCCGGTTGCGCAGCCACGCCTCGGTGACGTCGGCCGGGCCGGCGGGCAGGGCGGCGGGGCGGGCGCGGGGCAGCACCTCGGGGCGAAGCATGTGAGAAAGGTTCTCAGCCGGCGGGGGGTTTGGCGACGAGGCGCGCTGATCCGCCGGTACGACGAAGCGGGGTCGGCCGGTGGCCCGGCCTCCCCCGCGTGTCGGTGTGACGTGCTCAGGCGGTGGTGAGCTGACGCCGGCCGTTGCCCTCGGCGGGCGTGCTCACGGTGATCCGGCGCGGCTTGGCGCGCTCGGCGATCGGGATGCGCAGCGTCAGCACCCCGTTGTCGTAGCCGGCCTCCAGCCGGTCGGTGTCGAGCGTGTCGCCCAGGAACAGCTGCCGGGTGAACGTGCCCATCGGACGCTCGGCGGCGACCAGCTCGACGTTCTCACCGGTGGGACGGCGGCGCTCGGCGCGGACGGTCAGCACGTTGCGCTCGACGGTGCAGTCGATGCTGTCCGGGTCCACGCCGGGCAGGTCGAACGCCGCGTAGAAGTGGTCACCGTCGCGGTACGCGTCCAGGTGCATCACGGCGGGCCGGGCGGTGGTGCCGAAGAACTGCTCGGCGATCCGGTCGATCTCGCGGAACGGGTCGGTACGCATCAACATGGCTCTTGCCTCCTCGGTTCTCCTGGCCCAAGGTCTCAAGTTGAGTCCGGGTGACTCAAGTTCCTGGTTCTGTTTTAGCGCGCCTCCGCCGCGTCGTCAACCCGGCCCGCGAGCGCCTTCTCGAACCAGTGCTGCGCGTACGGACCGCTGCTGAAGGCGGGGATCTCCCGGTAGCCGTGCCGGGCGTACAGGGCACGCGCCTCGACCAGGTCGGAGCGGGTGTCCAGCCGGATCCGCGTCGCCCCGCCGCCGGCCGCGTACGCCTCGATCGCCGCGATCAGCGCCGCACCGCCCCCGGCGCCCCGGTGCTCCGGGCGCACGTACACCCGGGTCAGTTCGGCCCAGCCCGGCTGCCACCTGAGCCCGGCGCACCCGGCGAGCCGGCCGTCGCGGCGGGCCAGCACCAGCAGCCCGGTCGGCGGGGCCAGGTCGTCGCTCGGGTCCTCGGCCAGCGCGGCGTCCACCTCACCGGGCCGCTCCGGACGGCCGTACCAGCGGCGCACCATCTCCGCCATGTACTCGCGCAACATCAGCGTCGCGTCCGGCTCGTCCGGGCGCGCGGCCCGCGTGCTCCAGCCGGTCACGGCCCGGTCCGCCAGTAGACGCCCTGCTCGCGGGTGAGCAGCATGTCGTCGATCAGGTAGCGGCGCAGCGTCACGTGGTCTGCCTCGCCGCCCTCGCACCATCGGCGCAGCGCGTCGTTCACCTCCCGCTCCGGGTAGCGCCGCCCGGGTTCGAAGCTGCGTTCGGTGATGTGTTCCAGCAGCACCCGGCGGCGCCCCCGCTGCGCGGGCAGCCGGGTCAGCGCGCCGTCGCGCAGGAACGTGCGCAGGATCGCCTCGCGCGGGTTCCCGGCCGGGACCGCCGGGGACGCCGCACCGGCCCGGGCGAACTCGCGCAGCCGCTCGGCGTCGACCCGCAGCCCGCCCTCGTCGTCGGCGAGCACCCCGGCGTCGATGAGACGGCGGACGGCCACTGCGGCGTCGCGGGCGGGCAGGCCGGTGCGGGCCACCACGGCCGGCACGTCCCGGGCGCCGAGCACGATCGCGGCGAACACGGTCCGGCGGCGCTCGTCGGCGAGCGCCCCGGCGAGGGCATGAGCGGTCATGGCGGGCAGCCTGTCAGCAACCCGCCGGATCCGGCCAGGCGTTTTCGTGCCGCGCCCGGCCCGCGCCGACGGCCGTGCGGTTCGCGGCGCCGGCCCGCGCGGGCTCCGACGCCGACCGGCGAGCCCGCAGGTCAGGTGGGTCAGGCGGGTCAGGTGGGTCAGGCGGCGAAGTCCACGTCGGCGGCGTCGACGGTGCCGGCGGTACGCCCCGGCGCGGTCTGGAAACGCCAGTAGAGGTTGGTGTGGGCGATCACCTGCGCGGGCGGCGGCGCGCCGTAGGCGGACAGGTCCTCGGTGGTGTGCGCGTCGGCGACGAGCGTGGCGTCGTAGCCGCGGGTGAACGCCCCGTGCAGCGTCGACCTGATACACGCGTCGGTCTGCGCGCCGGTCACGACCAGCCGGCCCACCCGCGCGGTGGCGAGCACCGGCTCCAGGTCGGTGTCCTCGAAGGAGTCGCCGTAGGCCTTGTGCACCAGCGGCTCGTCGTCGCGTGGCGTCAACTCGGGCACGATCCGCCACTGCTCGCTGTCAACCGGCAGGTCGTCGCTGCGGTGCTGCACCCACACCACCGGAACGTCGGCGGCGCGGGCCCGGTCGACCAGGCCGGCGATGGTGGCGACGACCCGGTCGCGGTCGTGGGCGCCGCGCACCACGCCGTTCTGCACGTCGACGACGAGCAGCGCGGTGCGCGGGCGGTCGGTGAGCGTGGTCATGGCGGCTCCTCGGGTGGTGACGGTCCAGGTCAACCTAGCCCCGGCCCCCGACAGTTCCGGTTCGCGCTCACAGCCGCCGGTGCATGACGTGCAGCCCCACCCGTCCCCGCGCCGGGTGCGCGAACGACTCCGGCACGGTGCCGATCACGCTGAAGCCGAGCCGCCGGTACAGCTCCACGGCCGCCGTGTTGGTCTCCACCACGGCGTTGAACTGCATCGCGGCGAAACCCTGCCGGCGGGCCCAGTCCAGCGCCTCCTCGCACAGCGCCCGGCCCACACCCCGGCCGCGGGCGTGCGCCGCGACCATGAAACTGGCCGTCGCCACGTGCGACCCCGGCCCGGGCCGGTTCGGGCCCATCTTCGCGGTGCCGCGCACCGCGCCGTCGTGGCCCACCGCGACCGAGGTACGCCCCGGCGGGCGCTCCACCCACACCTCCCGCAACGTCTCCGGCGGCCAGTCCGGGTCGTACGGGAACGTGTCGGCGGCGGTGACGACGTCGGCGAGGATCGGCCCGACCTGGTCCCAGTCGGCGTCGGTGTAGTCACGAATCAGCATCGGCGCGCACGCTAGCCGCCGCCCCGGCCGTCCGGCCACCGGTTTCCGTCCACCCGGCCGAGGGCGGCGGGGCATCGGCGGACCACCGGCCGGGGCCATCATGGACAGGTGGCCGAATCAGTCGCCGACATCGATCGGAGCGAGGCCGCCGCGCCCGGTGGCCCGCCGCCCGCCGGTCCGCGTACCGCAGTGCCCCTGGCGGTCGGCGCGGTCCTCACCGCCGTGCTGCTGTCGCTCGCCGGCCGCTACGGCTACCACCGCGACGAGCTGTACTTCCTGCTGTGCGGGCGGCACCTCGACTGGGGCTACGTCGACCAGGGGCCGCTCGTGCCGGCGCTGGCACGGCTGACCGACACGATCGCGCCGGGCAACCTGGTGGTGCTGCGTACCCCGTCGGCGTTCATCGGCGGCGCGGCGGTGGTCCTGGTCGCCGCGATCGCCCGGCAGTTCGGCGCCGGCCGCGTCGCCCAGACGGCCGCGGCGGTGCTCGCCGCCGCCTCGGGCATCGTCCTGGCCGGGGGCCACCTGCTCAGCACCACGAGCGTCGACCTGCTGGTGTGGCTGGCCGCCGCGCTCTACGTGGTACGGATGCTGCGCACCGGCGACACCCGGTGGGCGCTCGGTGCCGGGCTGGCGCTCGGCATCGGCCTGCTCAACAAGCCGCTGCCCGCCCTGCTCGGCGTGGGCCTGGCCGCCGGTGTGCTGATCGCCGGGCCGCGCCGGCTGCTGCGCGACCGGTGGGTGCTCGCCGGAGCGGGCGTCGCCCTGCTGCTCGCCGTGCCGTACGCGGCGTGGCAGGCAGCGCACGGCTTCCCGCAGCTCGACGTCGCCGCGTCGATCGCCGACGGCGACAGCTCCTACAGCGGCCGGATCGACGCGGTGGTGCTCCAGTTCCTGATCATCAGCCCGTTCGCGGTTCCGGTGTGGATCACCGGGCTGGTCGCGCTGCTGCGCCGGCCGTCCTGGGCGGCGTACCGGTCGCTGGCCTGGGCGTGGCTGGTGGTGGTCGCGATCGTGGTGGTGGCCGGCGGCAAGGGCTACTACGACGCGCCGCTGCTGCTGGTGCTCACCGCCGCCGGGGTGGTGCCGGCCGTCGAGTGGGCGCGGCGCGGTGCGGCCCGGGCCCGGCAGGCGCTACTGGTCACCGCCGTCGTGCTGATGGCCGCGAGCAGCGCGGTGCTGCTGCTGCCCACGCTGCCGGCCGACCGGCTGCCCGGGTTCGTGGTCGCGGCCAACTACGACGCGGGCGAGACCATCGGCTGGCCCGAGTTCGCCGACTCGGTGGCCGCCGTGCACCGCGCGCTGCCCCCGGCCGAGCGCGACCGGGCGGTGGTGCTGACCGGCAACTACGGCGAGGCCGGCGCACTGGCCCGGTACGGGCCGGCCCGGGCACTGCCGCGCGCGTACTCCGGGCACAACAGCATGGCCACGTTCGGCCGGCCGCCGGACGACGCCGACGTGGTGATCGTCGTCGGCTGGTCCCGCCCGGAGCCGCTGCGTGCCTGGTTCACCGAGGTCACCGAGGCGGGCCGGGTCGACCAGCGGGTCGACGTCGACAACGACGAGAACGGCGAGCCGATCTTCGTCGCGCGGGGACTGCGGCGTCCGTGGTCACAGATCTGGGACACCGAGGTACGCCACGGCTCCTGAGATACTTGCCGCCATGCTCTGGGGAGTCAGCGGGCCGGTCTTCCTCCTCGACTACCTCGGCGCGGTCGCCGTGGCAGTCGTGATCGCCCTGGCGGTACGCGAACTGACCGGCCACCGTACCCGGGGTGCGACACCCGACCGGGTCGAGCTGGCGTACCTGACCGACCGGGCACTGCTGGCCTGCCAGGTCGGGGTGGCGGCGCTGCGCCGCGCGGGCGGGGTCGACGTCGGCGAACTCGCCACCCTGCACGCGCAGGGGCCGCCGCCGCCCGGATCACCCGCGCTGGTGCGCGCCCTGCACACCGCGGTGCGCCGCCCGCAGACCTGGGCGGCGGTGCTCGCCGATCCCGCAGTGGGCCGGGCGCTGCGCCGTACCGTCGGGCGGCTGGTCCGCGACGGATGGCTGCTCACCCGCGCGCAGCGGCGGCGGATCGCGCTGGGCACGGTGCCGCTGTTCGCGGTGGCCGCGGTCGGGCTGACCCGGCTCGTGGACAGCGCGGTCGAGGGGCGTTCCGCCGGCGGTCCGGCCTCGGTCGCCGGGCTGCTGCTGTGCTGCCTGGCCACCGCGCTGGGCGCCTGGTGGCTGACCGAGGTGCCGGAGACCGGCGCCGCCGCCCGCCGGCTGCTGCGGCGGCTGCGCCGCGAGCACGCCGACCTGGACCCGGAGCGCCGCCCGGTCTGGCAGGGCCGCGACACCGACACGCTGCTGACCGGGATGGCGCTGTTCGGCCCCCGGCCACTGCTGGCCGTCGACCCGGCCTTCGCCGTGCAGGTGGGTGTCGACCCGGAACGGGATCGCCCGCGCCCCGACCGCAAACCCGCCCGCCGCTGACCGAACCTCTCATTTCGCGCCGATCATGAGGTTGACGGCGTTCCGTGTCCGGTTTGCCCGGTCCAACTTCATGATCGACCGCTCGGGGCGGGCAGGCCGCCGGCGCGAGCCGGTTTCCTTGTCTTGCGGGCCGGGAAGGCTCGGGCATGGCCGAGACATTCGTGAGCGAAGACCTGAAGACACTGCAGGCGATTGCGCGCGGGGCCGGCATACAGGAGGTCGACCGCCTGTCGCCGGACCAGCTGGTCGAGGCGCTGCGCCGCGCCGGGGTGACCGACGGTACGCAGGACCAGTGGCCGCCCCAGCCGATCGAGGACCCGGCACACCTGGCCGGGCTGCCCCGCAGCTCGCTGACGCAGGGCGACGAGAGCACCGGCGGCCGGGCCGCCGAGGAGTCGATCGGCGCCATGCCCGGCGAGTCCGGCACCGAGATCAACGACCGCACCGAACGCTGACCGTACGCACGAAGGGGCCGCCCCCGGTGCTCCCGGGGGCGGCCCCACGCTCGGTCGGACGCGGTCAGTGCATGCCGGCGGCGGCAGCCGCCTCCTCGCGGGCCCGGCGCTCGTCACCGCTGAGCGTGTTCAGCGGCTTCTCCTTGATGAACAGCACGACGATCAGGGCGAGCAGCGCGAAGGGCGCACCGATGAGGAACATCTCCGACGTGGCGATGCCGTAGACGTCCTGCACGACCCGCAGCACCGGCTCCGGCAGGGCGGACAGGTCGGGCACCTCGGCCGATCCGCCGCCGGCCGCGATCGGTCCCAGCCGTTCGACGGTCAGTGAGGTCACCCGGTTCGCCAGGACGGCACCGAGCGCGCTGACGCCGACCGCGCCGCCCATGCTGCGGAAGAACGTCAGCACCGAGGTGGCCGCGCCGAGTTCAGCGGCCGGCACGTCGTTCTGCGCGGCCAGCACCAGGTTCTGCAGGAGCATGCCCACACCGACGCCCAGCACCGCCATGTACACCGAAAGCACCGGCACGCTCGTGGTCGCGTCGATGGTGCTCAGCAGCAGCATGCCGACCGTCATCACCGCGGCGCCGGCGACCAGGAACATCTTCCACCGGCCGTACTTGGTGATCAGCTGGCCCGCCACCGTCGAGGAGACCAGCAGACCGAGGACCATCGGCAGGCTCATCAGACCGGCGGCTGTCGGCGACTTGCCGAGCGAGGTCTGGAAGTACTGCGACAGGAACACGGTGCCGCCGAACATCGCCACGCCGACCAGGATGCTGGCCACTGTGGTGAGGCTGACCGTGCGGTTGCGGAAGATCCCGAGCGGGATGATCGGCTCCTCGGTGCGGGCCTCGACGAACACGGCGAGCGCGAGCAGCGCCAGACCGCCGCCGACCAGCAACGCCGTCCAGCCGGAGGCCCAGTCGAACTTGTTGCCGGCCAGCGACGACCAGATCAGCAGCGTGGACACGCCCGAGGTGATCAGCAGGGCGCCGAGCCAGTCGATGCGGACCTTGCGGCGCACCACCGGCAGGTGCAGCGTCTTCTGCAGCAGCGCGATGGACAGCAGGCTGAACGGCACACCGATCAGGAAGCACCAGCGCCAGCCGAGCCAGGACGTGTCGACCAGGACGCCGCCGATCAGCGGGCCGGCGATGGTGCCGACACCGAAGACGGCGCCGAAGATGCCGGCGTACCGGCCCAGCTCACGCGGCGGGATCATGGCCGCCATGACGATCGTGGCGAGTGCCGTCATACCGCCCGCGCCGATGCCCTGGATGACCCGGCTGAGCAACAGCACCTCGACGTTCGGGGTGAAACCGGCGACGAGGGAACCGGCCACGAACAGGCCGAGGGACAACTGGATCAGCAGTTTCTTGCTGTAGAGGTCGGCCATCTTGCCCCACAGCGGCACCGTCGCGGTCATGGCGAGCAGCTCGCTGGTGACGATCCAGGTGTAGACGGTCTGGCTGCCGTCCAGGTCGGCGATGATCCGGGGCAGCGCGTTCGCCACCACCGTCGAGGCGAGGATCGCCACGAACATGCCGACCATCAGGCCGGACAACGCCTGGAGGACCTCCCGGCGCGACATCCGCGTACCCGTCTCGACGGGCGGAACAGTGGCGGTGGTCATCGAACTCCTTGTCGTGTGCACGTGCGAGTGGCCGCGCGCGAGGACGGCGGCCGGTACGGATGGGAGGGGTCAGTGCGGATCGGGCAGGCCGGCGGCGACGGCGGCGAACGCCCCGGCGGTCAGCTCGCGCAGCGTCGTCGTGTCGGGTCGCTCGACCCACTGCATCAGGGCCGTGCGGAACACCGCGCCGGCCACAGTGGTGACGAGCGTCGGATGCCCGTGGCACGGGTCGAGCCCCAGCCGGTCGGCCACCGCCGCGACGATCACCTGCTCGGTCTCGGCGTTGCCGCTGATCAGGCGCGGTAGCAGCGACGGGTTCGCCGCGATGACCCGCAGGCGCAGCAGCCACACCTCCCGATCGGCCTCGACGGCCTCGACCACGTCGTCGAAGGCCAGCCGCAGCGCGTCGAACGCGGACACCTCCGGTGGTGCGGCGACGATGCGGGCGGCCAGCACCTCGCGGTCCGTCGGCTGGTCGCCGAGCAGCGCCTCGTCCTTGCTGGGGAAGTAGTTGAAGAAGGTGCGGGCCGACACGTCGGCGGCCTCGCTGATCTCCTCCACCGTCACCTGGTCCAGGCCACGCTCGGCGACCAGGCGCAGCGCTGCCGCGCTGAGGGCGGCGCGGGTCTGCCGCTTCTTGCGGTCACGCAGGCCGGGGCGGCCCTGATCCGAGGTCACGCCGCGACTCTACGAGCGATCTTGCAGGGAGTGCAAACTTTTAGTCAGTGAAGTGATGCGGGACGCAGCTGCGCCCGGAAAACGGGTTGAGCGCGGTTCCGGCGCTGCCGTACGGTCCCTGCACCTGTCGTCGCAGCGAAGAAGGACGATTCCGCGTGACCCCTCCTGCTCTCTAGAACCTGACACGTTCCCCACGCCTGTAGCCGACGCCTGCGCGCCGGCTCGCCGGGCTGCCCACGGGCGCCCGGCCACAGCGTCCGAGGCCGCGCGTAATCGGCCTCGCGTCAGGTCTTCAGAGATCAGGTCTCATGTCTTCCCAACCTCATATCGTGCTGCCCTGGGTCGTGCGCCGGACCCGCCTTCCGCTGCTGTCGCTGCGCTGCGTCACCTGCCGGGCGGAGTCGGCCACCGCCGCCCGGGGACGGTTCCGCGTCAACGCCAACGGCAAGCTGCTGGACGTGTGGCTGCTGGTGCACTGCGTGTCCTGCGACCGGACCGTCAAGCTCACCGTCCGCGAGCGGGCGACGGTCGGCTCGTTCGACCCAGTCGATCTGCACGGCCACCACCTCAACGATCCCGACCTGGTGGCGGCCACACTGCTGGACCCGGCGTTCGCCCGACGCTGCCGCTTCACCCTGGACTGGACCGGCGCATGGCGCCTGGACGCGCCCGTCGTGCCGCTCGACGGGTGGCCGGTCCAGGTGAACGTCACGTTCGACGACCCGGTGCCGGTACGCCCGGACCGGCTCATCGCACACCGGTTCGGCCTCACCCGGTCCGAGGTGCTGCGCCGGGTCAAGTGCGACATCCCGCTGAAGCGTCCGACGAGCTCCGCCTTCACCTTCACCGTGCTGGCGGAGGACTGACCAGGGCGTGGTCGCGGCGGCACCAGCCGCCGCGACCACGCCGCGCTTCACCCGCCGCTCGCCGTGCCGAGTTCGGCCTCGATCAGGTCGGCGGCGCGGTCGGCGCCGCCGGCGGCGCGGGCCTGCCGCTTCAACTCGGCGCTACGGGCCACCACGGCGGGATCCGAGGTGAGGGCGAGCAGCGTCTCCCGAAGCTCCGCGGCGGTGACGGTGGCCGAGTCGACGACCCGGGCGACGCCCAGGGCGGCCAACTGCTCGGCGTTCGCGAACTGGTCGGCCGCCTGCGGTACGGCGATCATCGGCGTCCCGCAGTAGAGACCCTCGCTGCTGCCGCCCATGCCGGCGTGGGTGACGAAGGCGTCCGCCTGCTCCAGTACGGCCAGCTGCGGCACCCACCGGTGGACCTCGACGCTGTCCGGGACGGGACCGAGTTCGGCGGGATCGACGTGCTCGCCGATCTGCAGGACGGTGTGCCAGCCGGGCAGGTCACCGAACGCGGCGACGCAGCGGCGGTAGAACTCGGGCTGCCGGGTGAAGGCGGAGCCGAGCGAGACGAGCAGCACCTTCCCGGCGCGCTGCGGTCGTACCCAGGAACCCTGGTCGGAGCGGTCCCCCAGGACCGGGCCGACGAAGCTGTAGACCGACCGGTCCACCCGGTCGGCGTTCGGCTGGAGCGCCTCCGGCGGCAGGACGAGGCTGCGGACCGGCCGCCCCTGGAACGCCATGCTGTCGGTGACCGACGAACCCTCCGCGGTCAGCCACGCCGTGAACCGCCGGTGGTAGTCGGCGCCGCGCGGATCGGCCCGCATCGCCTCCACGGCGGGCGCCATGTCCTGCTCGTAGCCGTCCCAGGCCACGAACGTCGAGGAGAGCTGGACGGCTGGGATCCCCCACTGCTCGCCGAGCAGCCGGGCCGGCGCGCCGGCGATGTCGTAGAGGAACAGGTCCGGCCGGTCGTCGGCGTAGGCGGCCCGCAGCTGCGGCAGCATGGCGACGGCATCGTCGAGGAAGAGCGTGAGCTGCTCGATCGGGTCGTCGATGCCGGCGCCGCCGTCGGCGGGCAGGGCCGAGGCGTACGGCTTCAGCTCCGCGCCGGTGCGCCGGATGACCTCGGCGAAGGCGGGATCGTTGGCGTACGTGACCCGGTGACCGCGCCGCACGAGGGTACGGATGATCTCCAGGCTCGGGTTGACGTGCCCGTGGAACGGGATGCTGACCATGGCGATGTGCGGCAAGTGATCTCCTGATCTCTGCTGAGACGAGACGTCCCGTCTCGCGTGTCCAAGCAGAGCACGGCGCGGCTGCACCCGTCAAGACGATACGTCTCGTCTCGTTGTAGGCTCGTGGTGTGACCCCGCAGCCCGCCCGCCGCAACGAGCAGTCCCGCCGCGCGATCCTCGCCGCCGCCCTGGAACTGCTCACCGAGACCGGATACCCGGCCCTGACCGTCGAGGCGATCGCCGCCCGCGCCGGTGTCGGCAAGCAGACCATCTACCGCTGGTGGCGCGGCAAGGGCGCGGTCATCCTGGACGCGCTGGCCGACGACATGCCGGAGGTCATCGCCCTGCCCGACACCGGCGACCTGCGGGCCGACCTGCGTCAGGTCCTCCGGGCCACCGTCGCTGAGTTCGCCGATCCGCGGCTGTCCGCCACCACCCGCGCCATCACCATCGAGACACTGGCCGACGAGGACCTGGGCGGCCAGGCACGCGACCGGCTGCTCCGCCCCCAGCTGAACGCGGTCCGCGTACGCCTGGAGGCCGCCCGCGAGGCCGGCCAGGTCCGCCCCGACGCGGCGCTGGACCAGGTGGTGGAGTTGCTGTTCGGCCCGCTCTACCACCGCTGGCTGCTGCGCAACGGCCCGCTGACCGACGACTACGCCGACGGCATCGTCGACCTGGTCGTCGCCGCCGTCACCCCGTCAACGGGCACCCGCGGCTAGCCAGTCGTCGAAGCTGGTCGGCGCGATGCGCGCGCCGTCGCCGGGCAGCAGCACGTTGCCGGACATCGACGTGCCGAACACGCCCGACCACGTAGGCACCAGCCTGACCCGGCGGCCCCGCGCCTCGTTGGTACGCCGGGCCATGTCGACGAGATCCTCCGTCGCGGGTCCGGCGATGTCGGCGTGGTGTCCCTGCGGTTCGCCGGCGGCGACCTCGGCGAGGATGTCGGCGACGTCCCGGGGTGCGATCGGCTGCACCAGCAGCGGCGCGACGGTGGCGACGCCGTCGCGTTCGGTCCAGCCGGTGACCATGGCGGCGAAGTCGTGGAACTGGGTGGCCGGGACGATCGTCCACGGGACCGGCCCACCTTCGACCAGTCGCTCCTGTTCCCGCTTGCCCGCGTAGTGGGCGTTGTCGTCGACCCGGTGGATGCCGACGATCGACAGCAGCACGTGGTGCCGTACGCCCGCGCGCTGCTCGGCTGCCAGCAGGTTTCGCGTCAGTCCACCCAGGTACGCCACCGTCTCGGAACGATCGCCTGCCGCCACATTGGTCGTGTCGACCACTGACTCGACGCCGGTGAGCGCCTCGTCCAGCCCGTCGCCCGTCGTCAGATCCACGCCCAGCGAGCGGCTGATGCGTACGACGTCGTGGCCCTGCCGCTCCAACGCGGTGACGGTCAGCGCCCCGATCCGGCCCGTCGCTCCCGCGACCGCGATCCGCATCGCCATCGGCCTCCTCTCGGATACGTCCGCCTCACCGTAGTCGGCGGTGCGGGGCCGAGGCGGTCCCGCACCGCCTGCGCGCACATAACTGTCATTATGGTGCGCCACCGATTCGTCCTTTTTGACCGTATGAATTAGATGATTGCTGTTACCGGTAATCCGATAATTGACCATGACGGCGGCGGACTTGGGGCAGGTTCTCTTCCGCGTCGGCAGAGCCCTCGGCGCGCCGGAAGGCGGCGCGTCCCGCCCGGCTCGAAAATCAACGCATGACGACGCCTTCTCGCACGCGACAGGCAGCGGGCTCACCACCCCCACTGCACTACTACCTGGTGTACGACGCTGCCGGCGCGCTGGAAGGGCTGCTGGCTGAGGAGTTCCTGCTCGCGGCGGACCACTCCTCCGTCGGGCTGGCGAGCGGTGGCTGGAGCCGGCCGGAGGGGCGCTGGTACGAGGCGTCGGCCACCAGCCGGCGCCTACGCGTGGACCCTGTGTTGCGCAAGCGAGTGACCCCCGTCGGCCGCTCCGCGGCGGCGACGCTCTATCGGGACCTCTGCGGTGCGGACCTGCCGGACGAGGACGCTCTGCGGGAGTGCTTCGGTGCCCCTCCGTCTCAGCCCTCGTCCCCCTTGCGGTTGGGTGGTTCCGAGCCCCGGCCGGGGTTCCGCGAGACGCGCGTCTACCGGATCCTGTTCGCCGGCGACTTGAGCGCGGACGGACTTGCGGCACTCGGTGAGGCCTGGCAGATGCCGATCACCGGCGACCTGGCGGATCCCGAGGTGCGCACGCTGGGTGCGGTGCGCCGTCAGGTCTCGGGCGACGCCTTTCGCTGGGATCTGCGCAGGGTCGCTGCGGGTGCCGCCTGGGGTCTGGACGTGACCTGCGATCTTCTCGGGGATCGCGACGAGGCGGTCGGTGTGCTGCTGCACGGTCTGACGACGCAGGTGCGCCAGCAGGGGATGATCCCTGTCACCGTCGACCGGTTCCGCTGAGACCGGCACGTGCTCCGGCCCCTGTCCTAGCGCGCGAACGGCCTGATCATCTCGAACGGCTCGGGGAACCGCACCGGGATGCCGCTCTCCGCGCTCTTGCGGTCGAGAAACGCCTTCGTCACGGCGAACCTGTCGAAGACGGCCGGCAGCGGGCGCAGCCTGCGATCCAGCGAGACGAAGAAGTCGTCCCAGTGGATCGGCACGATCAGGTCCGGACGCGTCGCCTCCACCACGTGCCGCCAGTAGTCGCTCTGGAACTGCTGCGGCTGCACCCCCAGCGCGCCGACGGCGAGATACAGGACGTCGGCGTCGAGCCCGTCGAACCTGCCCGGGACGAAGTTGGCGCTCGGATGGATCAGCAGCGAGCCGCCGGGGTGGGTGATGAAGAAGGAGAAGCATCCGCCGTCGCGGTATCTGCTCGCCCTGACCGGCGGAACGAGCGGCTGCTCGATCGTGCCCGGGAACCTGTTGCCGGGGCTGTGGACGCCGGCGAGCACGCGCACGGTGAACGCGCCGATCGTGTGCTCGTCGCTGTCGGCGATCCGCGTCATCGACTCCTCACCGAGGCCCGAGCCGCGCCCCACGTGAAGAGTCGACTCGGAGCCGAACAGTCGTCCGCCGAGCAGCTTGACGATCTCGGGGGCGTCCATGGCGTGGTCGTAGTGGGAATGGGTGACGAAGAGCGCGTCGAGAGCTGTCACACCGGCCCGGGTCAGGGCGCGGGTGATCCGCCCGAGGTCGGGGGCGACGCGGCCGAGCGCGACCCGGAGCAGGGAAGGCCTGCTCAGGAAGCCGTCGATCAGGATTCCCGACGTCCCGTCGGACAGGTGGACGGTCGTGGTGCCGAAGAAGGTGGCTTCGACGGATGCCCCGCTGGAGCCCATGGACGGATGGTAGTGCGCCGACGAGCCGCTGATCATCAGCGCGCCGTGCCCGGCGAGGAGCCGGCGTCGGCGTCACGTGCTTCGGTGTCCGGAGTGGTGCTGCGCAGGCTCCACCCGATCGACACCGCGATCGTCACCACGATCACGCCGAGGGTGACCGGGATGGGCAGCTTGCCGACCGGCGTCTCCGAGAGGATCAACTTCACGCCGGCGAAGGCGAGCAGGACGGCGAGACCGTAGTGCAGGTGTACGAAGCGGCGTAGCAGCCCGGCGAGGCAGAAGTAGAGGCTGCGCAGGCCGAGGACGGCGAAGGCGTTGGCGGTCCAGACGATGAACGTGCTGGTGGTGATGGCCAGGATCGCGGCGACGCTGTCGATGGCGAAGATCAGATCGGTGGCCTCGACCGCGATCAGGACCACGAACAGCAGCGTCGCGACCCGTCTGCCGTCGACCCGGGCGAAGAACCTGTCACCGTGGAAGGCCGGGTCGGTCGGAACGACCCTGCGGACCAGCCGGACGACGGGGTTGCGGTCCGGCGGGGTCGGCTGGTCGTGGCGGAACGCCATCTTGTAGCCGGTCCAGACGAGGAACGCGCCGAAGACGTACGCGGTCCAGAAGAACGTCTCGAGCAGCTCGGCGCCGACGAAGATGAAGACCAGCCGGAAGGCCAGGGCGCCGATGACACCCCAGAACAGCACCTTGTGCTGGAACGCGGCGGGCACGGCGAAGTAGGTGAAGATCAGCGCGAAGACGAAGACGTTGTCGATCGACAGCGCCTTCTCGATCAGGTAGCCGGCGTAGTAGGTGCCGGCGACGTCACCGCCCTGCCAGGCCCAGAGGACGACGCCGAAGAGCAGGCCGGCGGCGATCCAGATGCCGGACCAGGCCGCTGCCTCACGGAAGCCGACGACGTGGTTGTCGCGGTGCAGGAACAGGTCGACGGCGAGCATCGCCGCGATCGCGAGCATGAGTACGGCCCAGATCCACCAGGACACCGACATGACGACGGGAAGACCTCTCGCCCGGGCCGGCACATGCGAGGTGCGCCGGCGCTGCTGGACGAGGGTCTCCCCGGGCCACCTCTGACGGTGACTGCATCGCCGGGAGCCGGATGGGCCGGGCCCGTACTGACGGCGGTGCGTGGATCGTCGGGTACTCCCCCTCGAACTACGATCCAGTATTCACGAAGCACTGTTCGCACGTCAAGGGAGCCGGGCCGTCGATAGGGTGACCGGATGGACGAAGACGCACGACGCCGGCACTCCTCGTCGTTCGGCGCGGCGGCGACCGCGTACGCCGAACACCGCCCGGACTATGCGCGAGCCGCCCTGCGGTGGGCGCTCGAACCCGCACCCGGCGCGCGGGTGCTCGACCTCGGCGCGGGCACCGGCAAGCTCACCGCCACGCTGGCCGAGGTGAGCGACGCCGTGACCGCGGTCGAGCCGGACCCGGCGATGCTCGCCGAACTGCGCCGCACCCTGCCGGACGTACGGGCGCTGTCCGGCAGGGCGGAGGCGATCCCGGTGCCGGACGCCTCCGTCGACGCGGTGGTCGCCGGCAACGCCATGCACTGGTTCGACATGGCGGTGGCCGGGCCGGAGATCGCCCGCGTCCTCTCCCCCGGCGGTGTCCTGGCCGGACTGTGGAACGTGGTGGACGACCGGGTCGACTGGGTGGCAGGGCTCGCGGCGGTCAGTGGCAGCGCCGCCATCGGTCCCCGGGACACGCCCGCGAGCTGGCGCGCCGCCACGGCCGGCATGCACCTGCCGAAGACGGGCGAGGCCCGGTTCGGCTCGCCCGAGCAGGCGGAGTTCCCGCACGGGCAGCGCCGTACCGCCGACTCGCTCGTGGCGACGCTCGCCACCCGGGCCGGGATGCTGGTCATGCCGGAACAGGAACGCACGGAGACGCTCGACCGCATCCGCGCGTACCTGGCGAGCCGGCCGGAGACGGCCGACGGTGAGTTCACGCTTCCGATGCTGACCTGCGTGCTGCGCGTACGCCGGTTGTGAGGACGATGACCGGCGCGGACGTCCGGTCCGCCGCCGCCGCGATGGCCGCCGTGCTGCGGCCCGCCGCCGGCCGGGACTGGACGGTACGCGCCGGAGACCTGGACTGGTCCTGCTGGACCACCGCCGCGCACATCGCGCACGACCTGGTCGCGTACACCGGTCAGGTCTCGGGCCGGCCCGACGGTGGCTATCTGCCGTTCGACCTGCGGGTACGGGCCGACGCCGCGCCCGCCGAGGTGCTCACTGTCGCGGCGGCCGCGGCGGGGATGCTCGCCGCCACCATCGACGCCGCGAGCCCGGACGACCGGGCGTGGCACTTCGGCCCGTGCGATCCGGGCGGGTTCGCCGCGATGGGCGTGGCCGAGATCCTGCTGCACACAGGCGACCTGGCCCGCGGGCTCGGCCTGGACTGGTCGCCACCCGCCGGGCTGTGTGCCGGGGTGGTGCACCGGCTGTTCCCCGACGCACCGGACGGCGAGCCGGCGCCGGTGCTGCTGTGGCTGACCGGCCGTGCGCCGCTCGGCGACCGGCCGCGGCGTACCGCGTGGACCTGGCAGGCGGCGCTTCGCTGAGCGTTCTCAGCGACGCCACCAGCGCCAGCGGCGGCGCGGGCGGGCCGGGTCGGCGCGGGGCGGCTCCGGTGCCGTGACGGCCGGCGCGCCGCGGTCCCGATCGGCACGCCAGCGGCGCACCGCCTCCTCGACGTTCACCGGGCGGACCACCACGCGTGGCCCGGTCGGGGTACGCAGCCAGGCCACCACCTCGGTGTTGAGCGCCGCCACGTACGAGCGGACGGCCTCCTCGGTGGGCAGGTCGCGCAGCTCGGCCGGGAGCTGTTCGATGCGGCGGCGCAACTGGAGCGGCGTGGGCAGCAGCAGGTCGGACGGGATCTGCTCGCGCTCCATGAAGCTGCGGATCCACCAGCCCTCGTCGTAGGGCATGTCGCGCCCCGGGATGGGCTTGCCGGCACCCGGCAGGTTGTCGAACTCGCCGCGTTCCTGGGCCGAGCGGATCTGCGCCTCGACCGCGGCCTCCCAGCCTGTCGTCACCGCCGTCACCTCCCGTACCCACGGTATCCGCCGCCGTCCGACAAGACTCAGCGTCGTGCGTGGCCGGACTGTTCCCGCGCGCCCGGGCGGGGACGCCGCGTAGCGTGCCACCGGAAACGGAAAGGGGTGACGGCGTGCGCGACTGGCTCATCGGACTCGCTGTGGCGACGGCCTGCCTGGTCGCGAGCTGGGCGGTGCTGGTGCTGCTGGCCCGGCGCCTGCCGCCGGGGATCCTGCGCGATCTGGCCGCGTTCGTACCCGACTGCGTGACCGCCGTGCGACGGCTGCGCCGTGACCCGCGGGTGCCCCGCCGCGCCCGGGTCGCGATCGTGGTCGCCGGGCTCTGGGTGGCCAGCCCGATCGACCTGATCCCGGAGTTCCTGCCGGTGATCGGCCCGCTCGACGACATCGTGGTGGTGGCGCTCGCGTTGCGCTACGCCGCCCGGCAGATGCCCCGGCAGGTGCTGCTCGACGCGTGGCCGGGCGAGCCGCGGCTGCTGCTGCGCCTGATCGGCGGCACTGTCACTTCTTCGTCATGAGACCGGCCGGTGGCGGACGTGGCGGTGGCCGTCCCGGGGGAACGGCGGGCGGGCCGGCAGCACCTCGGCGAACGCGTACCCGCTCTTCTCCGCCACCCGGCAGGACGCCGGGTTGTCGACCTGGTGCAGCAGCTCCAGGTGGGTCAGCCCGGTGGCGGCGAACCGGGCGAACGCCCACGCGGTGACCGCCTCGACCGCGCGCGGCGCGACGCCCCGGCCCCGGGCCGGCGCGGCCGTCCAGTAGCCGACCTCGGCGGCCGGGCGTCCCGGGCGGACGTCCTTGAGCACCACGCAGGCCACCACCTGTTCCCCCTCCAGCACCGCGAACATGAACCGGTGCCCGGCGGCCCAGCCCTGGTGGCTGCGGCGCAGGAACACCTGCGCCTGCGCCGGGCCGGTCACCGGATGACTGGTCCAGGCGCGCAGCACCGGATCCCGGTACGCCTCGATCAGCGCGCCGGCGTCACCGTCGCGCCACGGACGCAGCAGCAGGGCGGGCGCGGTCGGGGTGGCCGGCGCGGACAGCACGATCGACATGCCGCAAGTATCACCGCCGCCACACCGGCACCACCGCCCCTCTGCTCCCGCGATCATGAGGTTGGCGGTGACAAATCGGACGCCAACGGCGGCCAACCTCATGATCGCCGGAGCAGAGGGGCGGAAGTGGAGGGTGAGTGGGCGTAGGGTCCGGGGAAGGGCGGCAAACGGGGAGGCGTCGTGGTCACTGTCGGTGCGGTGATGGGAATCGGCCTGGTGGCGCTCGGTCTGGTGCTGACGCCCGGGCCGAACATGGTCTACCTGGTGTCGCGGTCGGTGACGCAGGGGCGGCGGGCCGGGCTGGTGTCGCTGCTCGGCGTGGCGGCCGGCTTCCTGGTCTACCTGGCCGCCGCGGTGGCCGGTATCGCCACCGTGTTCGTGCTGGTCCCGCCGCTGTACACGGCGGTGAAGCTGGCCGGCGCGGCGTACCTGCTGTGGCTGGCCTGGCGGACGCTGCGCCCCGGTGGCACGTCGGCGTTCACCCCGACGCCGCTGCCGCCCGACCGGCCCCGGCGCCTGTTCACCATGGGCCTGGTCACCAACCTGCTCAACCCGAAGATCGCCATCCTGTACGTGTCGCTGCTGCCGCAGTTCGTCGACCCGGCGCGCGGGCACGTGGCGGTGCAGAGTCTGCTGCTCGGCCTGACCCAGATCGTCGTGGCGCTCACCGTGAACGCGCTCATCGTGCTCAGTGCCGGCTCGGTGTCGGCGTTCCTCACCCGCCGGCCGGGCTGGGCGCGCCTGCAGCGGTACGTGATGGGCACGGTGCTGGCGGCGCTCGCGGTGCGGATCGCCGCCGACCGCTCCCGCGCCGCCGTCGCCACCCCCTGACCAGGGGTACGCGCATCAGCGCGCTGCCTCGCGTAGCACCGCCACTCCGCCCGGCTCCAGCGTCAGGGAGCCGTCGACCGTCGCGCCGGTCAGCAGGTCGAGCCCGGTGACCGGCACCCGCTGCGGCTGGTCGGTGTGGTTGAGCAGGTAGAGCAGGCTTCCGTCGGCGTCGTGCCGGCGTACCGCCTCCACGCCCGAGGGTGCGCCGGGACAGGTCGGGGTCACACCGGCGAGCCGGGCCGCCTCGGTGAGCAGCCGCCGGAAGGTGTCGTCGTCGGGGCGGGTCGAGACGTACCAGGCGTACGCGTCGCCGACCCGGTTGCGGGTGACAGCGGGCCGGCCGTCCAGCACTCCCCCGGCGTACGCGCTGATGGTCTCGGCGCCGGCCGGGTGCACCGTCTCCGACCAGATCCGGCCGGTCCCGCCGCCGGTCAGCGGCACCTGTTCGTCGTCGGCGAGGGGGTGGAACTCCTCCACCCGCACGCCGAGCAGGTCCCGGTACGCCCCGGGGTAGCCGCCCAGGCGCACCCGGGCGTGCTCGTCGGCCACGCCGCTGAGCCACGTCACCAGCAGGTGCCCGCCGCCGTGGACGTGCCGGCGTACCCAGTCGGCTGTGGCGTCCGAGGCGAGGTAGAGGGCGGGGAGCACGAGCAGCCGGGCGCCGTCGAGCGGGCTGCCGGGCGGCACGACGTCGGCGGTGACGCCCGCGTGCCACAGCGCCCGGTGCGCGGCGGCCACCTCGCCGGGGTGGTCGAGTCCGTCGCGGGGCATCCCCGGGTGCCGCAGCGCCCAGCCGCTCGCCGCGTCGTACGCGACGGCCACGGCCGCCTGGACGCGGCCCGGCGCGGTCCCGGCGAGCCGGCCCAGCGCGGTGCCCAGGTCGGTGGCCTCGCGGAACACGCGGGTGTCCGCCCCGGCGTGCGACACCACTGCGGAGTGGAAGCGTTCCGCGCCGCCGGCCGGGGCGCGCCACTGGAAGAACATCACTCCGGCGGAGCCGCGTGCGACGTGGGCGAGGCTGTGCCGGGTCATCCGGCCGGGTTCCTTGGTGTGCATCCGCCCGGCGGTGTGGATCTGGCTGGGCGCGCTCTCCATGAGCAGCCACGGCACCGGCCGTCCGGCGCCGTGGCGGGCCCAGCCGCGGGCGAGGTCGGCGGCGAGCGCGGTCTGTTCCTCCGCGCCCGCGTCGGTCGTGGACGGGTAGTGGTCGATCGCCACCAGGTCGACCTCGCGCGCCCAGCGGGCGTGATCGACCGGCACCCAGTCGCCGAGCACGGAGTTGGTGGTGACCGGCACGGCCGGGTTCGCCGCGCGCAGCAGGTCCCGCTGCTCGGTGTACGCGGCCAGCATCGTGTCGGACCAGAAGCGGCGGAAGTCGAGCAGCTGGCCGGGGTTGGCGAGGTACTGGGTGGCGCGGGGCGTGCCGACCTGCGCCCAGTCGGAGTAGTGCTGGCTCCAGAAGCTGGTGACCCAGGCGTCGTTGAGCGCGTCGAGGTCGCCGTACCGGGTGGTGAGCCAGCGGCGGAACGCCGCCTCGGCGTGCGGGCAGTGGCAGGTGGTGCCGTACTCGTTGTGCACGTGCCACAGCGCCAGCGCCGGGTGGTGTGCGTAGCGGGCGGCGAGGACCCCGGCGATGCCGCGGGCGGCGTCGCGGTACGCGGGCGCGGCGGCGCAGTAGGTGTCCCGGCTGCCGTGGGTCAGGCGTACGCCGTCGGCGGTGACCGGCAGCGCGTCCGGGTGGCGCAGCGAGAACCACGGCGGCGGCGACGCGGTGGGGGTGGACAGGGCGGCGCGGATGCCGCCCGCGTGCAGCAGGTCCAGCACGTCGTCGAGCCAGTCGAGCGTGTACCGGCCGGCCTCGGGTTCCAGCCGGGACCAGGCGAACACGCCGACGGTGACCAGGTTGACCCCGGCGGCGCGCATCAGGGCGACGTCCTCGCGCCACACCCGCGGCGGCCACTGCTCCGGGTTCCAGTCGCCGCCGTAGCAGAGACGGCCGTCGTCCCACGGCGCTTTAGTTGTCATCCCGGCCAAAATAGGAACAGCTGAGAAGGAAAGTCAATGCCGTCGATCATTGACAGTTAGTTGGGCTTCCAAAGAAACTGGCGGGACCGCCCGTGGACGCCGCGAGGAGACGCCCATGCCGTACCGCCCGCCGCTGGTCCCGTACGAGACGTTCGTGGCCGACCCGCCCGACCTGCCGGTCCGCGCCCCCGGCGAGGAGGGTGCCGACGACGTGCTGCGGGCCGAGGTGGCCGCGATCGACGCGCACGGGGTCACCCTCGCCGCGACCTGCGCGTCCGGCCGCATGCTGATCGCGCGGGTCGAGGCCGCCGGCGACGGGATCATCCGGGTACGCCTCGCCGACGACCTCTCGGTCCGCAGCCGGTCCGCGGCCGCGCTGACACTGGTCCACCCGCAGCCGCACCCCGCCGCCGTGACAGTCACCGACGGACACGTCCGGGTCGGCGCCGGTGGCGTGGTCGCCGAGCTGCGCCTGGACCCGTGGGGGCTGCGGTTCCTCACTCCCGACGGGCGGCTGCTGCTGGCCTCCGACGGCGGTACCCGGGACATCAGCGGTCGCCGCCGCACGCTGCCGCTCGGCCGCTCCACGTTCGACGGCGAGCCGGTCGCCTGGCACGAGAGCTTCGTCGCGCCCGGCGAGGAACGGTTCGTCGGCTTCGGCGAGAAGTTCACCCCGCTGGACAAGCGCGGCCAGCGCCCGCTGATGTGGAACTTCGACGCCTTCGGCGGCGAGTCCGACCGCTCGCACAAGAACGTGCCGTTCTACCTGTCCGACAGGGGTTACGGCGTCCTGGTCGACAGCGGGCTGCCGGTGCAGTTCGACGTGTGCGCGAGCACGCACAGCAGCGTGCAGATCCTCGTCCCGGACGACCTGCTCGACTACTACGTGCTGGCCGGACCCGCCCCGGCGCAGGTGCTCGACCGGCTCGACGCGCTGACCGGACGACCGTACCTGCCGCCGAGGTGGGCGTTCGGCGCGTGGATCTCGTCCGGCTTCTTCCCGGACAGCCAGCAGCGCGTGCTGGAACGGGCCCGGCGCATCCGCGAGCGGGACATCCCCTGCGACGTGCTGCACCTGGACTGCTACTGGCAGGTCGCCGGACACTGGTCGGACCTGCGCTGGGACGCCGACGCCTTCCCCGACCCGGACGGCATGCTCAAGGACCTCACCGAGCAGGGCTTCCGGGTGTGCCTGTGGATGAACCCGTACCTGATGACCGGCAGCCCGCTCTACGCCGAGGCCGAGGCCGCCGGGTACCTCCTGCGCCGCCCGGACGGGAGCACGTACGTCGCCGACACCTGGCACGGCAGCTACCCCGAATGCGCCATCGTGGACCTGACCGACCCGGCCGCGGTGCGCTGGTTCCAGGGCCTGCTGCGGCCACTGCTGGCGCAGGGCGTCGCCGTGTTCAAGACCGACTTCGCCGAGGGCGTGCCCGCCGACGCGGTCGCACACAACGGCATGACCGGCGTCGAACTGCACAACGTGTACGCGCTGCTGTTCAACGACGCGGTAGCCGACGTCACCGAGGAGGTGGCCGGGCACCGCACCGTGTGGGCGCGCTCGTCGTACCTGGGCGGGCAGCGGCACAGCGCGCAGTGGAGCGGCGACGTCAACGCCACCTGGCCGGGCATGGCCAGCACGCTGCGCGGCGGCATGTCCCACGGGCTGTCCGGGGTGCCGTTCTGGAGCCACGACACCGGCGGCTTCCACGGCACCCCCGAGCCGGACCTGTACGTGCGCTGGACCCAGTTCGGCGCGCTCTCCCCGCTGGTACGGCTGCACGGCACCACGAGCCGGCTGCCGTGGGAGTTCCCGCCCGAGGCGGAACGGCACGCGGTGGACGCGCTGCGGCTGCGCTACCGGCTGCTGCCGTACCTCTGGTCGGCGGCGGTGGCGAGCGCCCGTACCGGCGGCCCGATGCTGCGGGCGCTGCTCGTCGACACCCCGGACGACCCGGCCGCCTGGACCGCCGACCTCCAGTACCGCCTCGGCACGGATCTGCTGGTGGCGCCGGTGCTCGACCCGTCCGGCGAACGCGCCGTCTACCTGCCGGCGGGCGACGACTGGCTCGACGCGTACACCGGGCAGCGGCACCCCGGCGGCCGGCACCTGCGGGTACGCGTGCCGCTGGACCGGCTGCCGCTGTACGTGCGGCACGGCGCGCTGATCCCCACCGTGGCACCCGCGGCGACGGTCGGGACCGGCCCGTTCCGGGATGTCACGCTCGTGGCCTGGGGTGGCGTCGACGGCGTGAGCGTGGTGCGGGATCCCGACGGCGACACCACCGTCACCGCGGTACGTGACGGCGACACGCTCCGCGTACGCGTGGACGGGCCGCTGGACGTCCGGGCGGTCAGCGTGGTCGGGACGGACCCGCCGCGCCGGGTGGTGCTCGACGGCGAGCCGATGCCGGTGACGCCGTTCGCGCCGTGGTTCGGCGGCCGGGACCGGCCGGCCGGAATCTCGCCCATTTAGTTTAAGCTGTAGCCGAACTCGGGCCGGGCGCAGGAGGCGGGCAGTACGTGATCAGCATCGACCGGCCGACGGCCGACCTCGGCGACGTGCGGGTGACCAACCGGGCCGCGGTGCTCCGGCACGTCCGCCGCCACGCCCCCTGCTCCCGGGCCGACGTCGCCGCGCACACCGGGCTGAACAAGGCCACCGTCTCCAGCCTGGTCGCCGAGCTGATCGAGCACGGCCTGCTGCGGGAGACCGGGCTGACCGAGAACCGGGTGGGCCGCCCGGCCACCATGCTCGTCCTCGACGGCTCCCGCTACGCCGGCCTCGGCCTGCGCGTCGGCGCCGACGAACTGGTCGCGGTCGCCGCCGGGCTGGGCGGCGACCCGGTGCTCACCTGGCGGCGCGCGTTCCCCGCCGCCACCGCCGGTCCCGAGGAGACGGTGAAGGCGCTCGTCGCGCTGGTCCGCCGTGCCATCACCCGGATCGGCACCGACCGCACCGTGCTCGGCCTCACAGTGGCCGTGCCCGGGCTGGTGGACCCCGACGGCGACGTGCCGGCCGCACCCGCGCTGGGCTGGCGCGGCGTGCCGCTGGCCGCGTCGGTGCGTCGCGCGCTGCGCGACAGGGGTTTCCCCGTCGCCGTCGACACCGAGGCCAACCTGGCGGTGCTGGCCGAGCGGCGGCACGGCCCGTACGCCGCCACGACCGACCTGGTGCACCTCACCGGCGGCCCGGCGATCGGCGCGGGCCTGATCAGCGGCGGCCGACTGTTGCGCGGCGGGCGGGGCTTCGCCGGCGACGTCGGGCACCTGCCCCTGGCCGCGGACGGACCGTCCTGCGACTGCGGGCGGCGCGGCTGCCTCACCGCGCTGCTCGGCGTGGACGCGGTGATCCGCCGCCTGCTGCCCGACGCCGGACCGGTCACCGACCACCTGCCGGAGGTCGAACGGATCCAGGCCCTGGCCCGCGCCGGGGACGAGCCGGTACGGACCGGGCTCACCGAGATCGGCCGGCTGCTCGGGCAGGCGGCGTCGGTGCTGTCCGGGCTGCTCGACCCGGAGGTGGTGGTGGTCGGCGGGCACCTGGCGGCGCTCGCGCCGTGGCTGCTGCCGGCCGCCCACGCCGAACTCGCCGCCCGCACACCGGTCCCGCCCGGCGTGCGGCTGGAGGCCAGCACGCTCGGGTCCGCGGCCGGGGCACTGGGCGGGGCCACCGCCGCACTGGCCGCAGTGGAGGCCGGGCGCCTGCCCGCCGGATGACCCCTTGACCGCACCGGCCGGAAGGTGCCAACCTCGGTAGCGCCGCGTTCCGGGACCGGGCAACCTGCGAAGCGGCGTGTTTTTCGGCGGTTGTCGAAGCGCTTCACCACCGCTCCGGGCCGACACCGCCGCACCCCCACCACCCCTTTTCGCGTACGCGACGCCGCATCACCGGCTCGTCCGTCGAAGCGCTTCGACGGACGAGTGGCAACACGTACGCCGACCGGAGGCGCCCACCATGACCGACCCCGTCCCCCACCGTCTCGACGACCTGCTGGCCCGGCTCACGCTGCCGGAGAAGCTCGGCCTGCTGCACCAGTGGCAGGCGCCGGTGCCCCGGCTCGGCCTGCGCGCGTTCCGCACCGGCACCGAGGCGCTGCACGGCGTCGCGTGGCTCGGCACGGCCACCGTCTTCCCGCAGGCGATCGGCCTGGCCGCGAGCTGGAACCCGGACCTGATCCGGGCGGTCGGCGCCGCCGTCGGCGACGAGATACGCGTCAAGCACCGGGCCGACCCCGACCGCGTCGGCCTCAACGTGTGGGCGCCGGTGGTCAACCCGCTGCGCGACCCCCGGTGGGGACGCAACGAGGAAGGCTGGTCCGAGGACCCGTGGCTGACCGGCCGGCTCGCCACCGCGTACGCGCTCGGGTTGCGCGGCGACCACCCGATCCGGCTGCGGACCGCGCCGACACTCAAGCACTTCCTCGGCTACAACAACGAGACCGACCGGGCCACCACCTCCAGCGACCTGCCGCCCCGGGTGCTGCACGAGTACGAGCTGCCGGCGTTCCGCGCCCCCCTCGCCGCAGGCGCGGCGGTGGCGGTGATGGCGTCGTACAACCTGGTCGACGGCGTGCCGGCGCACCTCAGCCCGCTCATCGAGGGCGAGCTGCGCGGCTACGCCGACGACGAGATCATGGTGGTCGGCGACGCCGGGGCGGTCGGCAACATCGCCGGCGTGCAGGAGTACCTGCCCGACCACGTGGCCGGGTTCGCCGCCGCGCTGCGCGCCGGCATCGACAGCTTCACCGAGGACGACGAGGACAGCACCCCCACAGTGGAACGTCTCACCGAGGCGCTGGCGCGCGGGCTCGTCGACGTCTCCCACGTGGACCGGGCGGTGCGGCGGATCCTGTCCGTCCGGTCGCGGCTGGGCGACCTCGACCCCGATCCCCACGACGACGTGCCGCCCCACACGCTCGACAGCCTCGCCCACCGGGAACTCGCCCGCGAGGCCGCCCGCCAGTCGGTCGTGCTGCTGCGCAACGACGGCCTGCTGCCGCTGCGCCCCGGCACCCGCGTCGCCGTGCTCGGCCCGCTCGCCGACACCGTGCTCACCGACTGGTACAGCGGCACCCCGCCGTACGCCATCAGCGCGTACGCCGGCCTGCTCGGACGCCTGCCCGAGGTGACCACCCACCCCGGCGCGGACCGGATCACGCTGCACGTCGGCGACCGGGCGGTACGCGACGACGGCGACGGCCCGCTGGCGCTCGGCGACAGCCCGGCCGAGTTCGACGTGGTCGACTGGGGGCGCGACGTGGTGGCGCTGCGTGCCGTCGGCACCGGCCGGTACGTCGGCGCCGACGACACCGGGGCCCTCGTGGCCGACCGCGACGGACCGGGCGGCTGGGTGGTACGCGAGACGTTCCGCCTGCACCACCGGCCCGACGGCACCGCGTTACTGCATCACCTGGCCACCGGCCGGCACGTCGGCGTCGCACCGGACGGGCGGCTGAGCGTCGCCACCGGCGACCCGGCCGGGTTCACAGTGACGCTGCTCGTGGACGGGGCCGCCGAGGCCGCCGCGCTGGCGGCCGCCGCCGACGTGGCGGTGGTGGTGCTCGGCAACCACCCGATGGTCAACGGCCGGGAGACCGAGGACCGGGCCGACCTGGCGCTGCCGACCGGCCAGGCGGAGCTGCTGCGGGCCGTACACGCCGCGAACCCGCGTACCGTGCTGGCGCTGACCAGCAGCTACCCGTACGCGGCCGGCTGGGCGCAGGAGCACCTGCCGGCGGTGCTGTGGAGCGCCCACGGCGGACAGGAACACGGCAACGGGCTGGCCGACGTGCTGCTCGGCACCGCCGACCCGGGCGGGCGGCTCACCCAGACCTGGTACGCCGACGCCGCCGAACTGCCCGACCTGCTCGACTACGACGTCATCGGCGCCGACGCCACCTACCTCTACCACCGGGGCGAGCCGCTGTACCCGTTCGGACACGGGCTCAGCTACGCCGAGTTCGACTACGCTGACCTCCGGTTGAGCACCGCCACGGCGCGCGCCGGCGAGGAGGTCGAGGTGAGCGTCGAGGTCACCAACACGGGCCGCCGCCCGGGCACCGAGGTCGTGCAGCTCTACACCCGGCAGCGGCGCTCCCGGGTCAAGCAGCCGCTGCGGCAGTTGCGCGACTTCGCCCGCGTCACGCTCGACCCGGGCTGCACCGCCCGCGTCACGATGCGGCTTCGTACCGCCGAACTGGCCTGGTGGGACGAGACCCGCGCCGCGATGGTGGTGGAGGACGCCGTCCACTCGGTGCTGGTCGGCCGGTCCGCGCGCGACATCCGGCTCGTCGGCCCGCTCACCGTCACCGGCGGCGACGCCACGGCCGAGCCGGCGGGCACCAGCTTCGGGACGGCCCGGTGACCGGCCGAACCCCTGGCGAGCAGGTCACCATCGCCGACGTGGCCCGCCACGCCGGGGTGGCCGCCAGCACCGTGTCGTACGTGCTCAGCGGCAAACGCACCATCTCGGCCACCACCCGCAGCCGGGTGCTCGCCAGCGTCCGCGCACTCGGCTACCACCCGCACGCCGGGGCCCGCGCGCTCGCCAGCCGCAGGGCCAACGTGATCGCGCTGGTGCTGCCGCTGCGTACCGGCATGCAGGTGCCAGTGGTGATGCGCTTCGCCACCGCCGTGGTCACCACCGCCCGCCGCCACGACCACGACGTGCTGCTGGTCACCGCCGACGAGGGACCGGCCGGACTGCACCGCATCGCCGGCAGCGCGCTCGTCGACGGCGTGCTGCTGATGGACGTGGAGCTGGAGGACTCCCGGGTACCGCTGCTGCGCGAGCTGGCGCTACCCGGCGTCCTGATCGGGCACCCCGCCGACAGCACCGGACTGGCCTGCGTGGACCTCGACTTCCGGCGCGCCGGGGAGCTGTGCGTGGAACACCTCGCCGCCGCCGGGCACCGGCGCGTCGCGCTGCTCGGCGCGCCCGCCGCGGTCTACGACCGGGGCACCGGGTTCGCCCACCGCACCCGCGCCGGGGTACGCGCCGCCGCGCAGCGGCTCGGCGTCGACGCGGTGACCCGGCCCTGCGAGGAGGGACCGGCGGCGGTACGCCGCGACCTGGAGGCGCTGCTCTCCGACCACCCGGACGTCACCGGACTGGTGGTGCAGAACGAGTCGGCGGTCGGCCCGGTGCTCGCCACGTTGCCGCTGCTGGGCCGCCGGGTGCCCCGCGACGTGTCGGTCGTCGCGATCTGCCCGGACGAGCTGGCCGAACAGTCGGGGCTCACCTGCGTGCCGGTGCCCGCCGAGGAGGTCGGCCGGCAGGCGGTGGCGTTGCTGATGCGGCGGTTGAGCGGCGAGCCGGTGCCGGAGGTGACGTTGCTGGAACCGCACCTCACCGTGCGGGACACCAGCGCCGGGACCGGACGGTGACGGCGCACCGCATCCACGACATCGCGCCGGCCGACGCCTGGACCGACGCGTTCCTCACCGGCAACGGCGAGCTGGGCCTGATGGTCCCCGGACGGCCGCACGCGGAGCGGATCGTGGTGAACCACCACCGGCTCGTCCTGCCCAACGGCACCCGGCACGCCCGCGCACCCGAGCTGGCCGGCCGGATGCCGCACATCCGCGCGCTGGTGCTCGCCGGGCGACGGGCCGAGGCGGCCCGGCTGCTCACCGGCGGCCGGGAGCTGGAGTGGACCCAGTCGTTCCACCCCGGGTTCGCGCTCACCGTCGACGCGGCGCCCGGACCGGTACGCGGCTACCGGCGTGACACCGACTTCACCACCGGGGAGGTGACCGTCGAGTGGCCGGGCGGGCGGCGGCGCTGCTTCGCGTCCCGCGCCGACGGTGTCGCGGTGCTCCACCTCGACCAGGGCGACTGCGTGGTCGCGGTGACGGGTGAGCTGCCCGGCAGACCGGCCGACGTGGTGTACGAGCAGGCCGCGTACCGCCGCGACGGACTGGTGTTCCTGCGGGTACGCGCCCGCTACCCGGACGCCGGTGGCGCGTACGGGTTCGAAGGGCTGACGCTGCTGCGCGGCGATGTGAGCGTCGACGGCGACCGGGTGCGGGTACGCGGACCGGCGCTGCTCACCACGCTCGTCGACCGGCCCGAGGAGCCGCCCTGGCGGA
Source organism: Micromonospora sp. WMMD1274 (assembly GCF_049179035.1). Classification (NCBI taxonomy): domain Bacteria; kingdom Bacillati; phylum Actinomycetota; class Actinomycetes; order Micromonosporales; family Micromonosporaceae; genus Micromonospora; species Micromonospora sp. WMMD1274. Next base: position 6,732,102 of record NZ_JBMHMG010000001.1, on the reverse strand, counting down.
CCCGGGCCTCGGAACGGCGGCTCGCCGCGCTCGCCGGGGACTACGAGGAGCTGCTGGCCCGGCACGTGCCCCGCCATCGCGGCCCGTACGCCCGGGTCGGCCTGGACCTCGGCGTGCCCGCCGCCGACCGGGCGCTGCCAGTCGGTGAGCTGCTGGCCCGGCAGGCCGCCGCGCCGGACCGGCTGGACCCGGCGCTGCTGGAACGGCTGTTCCACTCCGGCCGGTACCTGCTGTTCAGCGCCAGCGGGGTACTGCCGCCCCGGCTGACCGGGCTGTGGCTGGGTTCCTGGGACGCCGCGTGGGCCGGCGACTTCACCACCGACGCGAACCTGAACCTCCAGCTCGCGGGCGCGAACGTGGGCGCGCTGCCGGAAGTCACAGCGGCGCACGCCCGGCTGGTCGCCGCGCAGGTGGACCACTGGCGCGCCAACGCCCGCGCGGTGTACGGGGCACGCGGGCTGCTGGCACCCAGCCGCACCGACGGCGAGCACGGGCACCTGTTCCACGTCCACCCGGAGTGGCCGTTCACCGCGTGGCTGGCTGGCGCGGACTGGCTGCTGCACCCGCTGCACGAGCACCACCTGGTCACCGGTGAGCCGCTGGGCGAGGTGGCCGGCTGGCTGGCCGAGGTGGCGGACTTCTTCGCCGACGTGCTGACCGTCGTGGACGGCCGTCCCGCGCTGGTGCCGTCGTACTCGCCGGAGACCGGCCCGTACGACGACACCGGCCGGACCGCGCCCGTCGCGGTCAACGCCACCATGGACGTCGCCGCGGCCCGGCACGCGTTGCGGCTGGCCGCCGAGGTGACCGGCGCCGACCGGTGGGCCGGGGTGCGGGCGCCGGACTACCTGGTCGACGGGCGCGGTGCGCTGGCCGAGTGGGCGTGGCCCGGCAGCACCGGCGACGAGGACCACAGGCACGTCAGCCACCTGTATCCGGTGTGGCCGCTCGACGAGATCAACCCGGACGACACCCCGGAACTGGCCGCCGCCGCGCACCGGGCGCTGACGCTGCGCGGCGACGAGAACCGGTCGGCGCACGGCAGCCTGCACCGGGCGCTGGCGGCGGCCCGGCTGCGCGACGGCGAACTGGTCGCGGCGAACCTGCGCAAGATCCTCGGCGCGGACATGTTCTTCCGGTCGCTGATGAGCGCCCACAACCCGGGCCGGACCACGTACAACGCCGACGCCGCGCACGCGCTGCCGGCGGTGCTGATCGAGTCGCTGGTCCAGTCGCGCCCGGGGACGCTGCGGCTGCTGCCCGCGCCGCCGCCCGGCCTGCCCGCCGGCACGCTGCGCGGCATCACCTGCCGGGGCCGGGTCACCGTCGAGGAGCTGACCTGGGCGCCGGGCCGGGTGCGGGCGCGGCTGGTGTCCCCGGTGGCGCAGCGCGTGGTCGTGCACGCGCCGGGCGGCCACCGTGCGGTGGAGCTGACCCCGGACCGGCCGTGCGAGGTGGTGTTCGGCTAGATGTTGTCGGGCTGGTGCAGCGCCGGGTGGCTCTCCCCCGGAGCGGCGTACCAGGGCGGGGCGTCGTCGGTCAGCGCGGTGCCGATCCGCAGCCGCGCCCAGTCGTCCAGGTCCGGCAGCGCGTCCGGGGCGAACCAGGCCACCGCGAGCGACTCGTCGCCGTCGGCCGTCGGCGCTCCACCGATCGCCCGGCAGCGGAACCAGACATTCAGGTATTCGCAGGCGTCGCCGTTGGGGTAGACCACCGGATGGGTGGCGACACCTGCCAGCCGGTCGATCGTCACCGCCACGCCCGTCTCCTCGTGGACCTCCCGCACCAGCGCGTCGGCGGGCTGCTCGCCCGGGTCCACGGTGCCCGCCGGAACGGACCATCGGCCGTTGTCGCCACGGCGGGCCAGCAGCACCCGCCCCGCGTCGTCGGTGACCACGCCGCTGACGCCGTACAGCATCAGCAGGTCGTGGCCGACGTGGCGGCGCAGCCGGGCGATGTAGGGCGAGACGGCCATGGCGAGCAGGCTACCGGCGGGCCTGCCCGTGCCGCCGGACCATGCCCTCGGCCAGCGCCGCGCCGTCCAGGTCACCGGCGGCCAGCCGCCCGGCGACGGTACGGCGCACCATCCGGTCGGCGAGCGCCGGAGCGTGCCGGGCCAGCGCCATCTCGATCCGGCCGCGCCGGGTGGTGGCCACGTCCCGTGGCGCGCGCCGGGCGGTGGCGGCGCGCAGGATCGCCGCGACCACGCCCTCGACCGGCTCCGGCCGCGACACCCCGCTCAGCGACAGCCCGGCCGCCACCGTGCTGTCGTGGATCGGGGAGGCGACCATGCTGGGGTAGACGACGCTGACGCCGACGTGCGTGCCGACCTCGTGGCGCAGCGCGTCGGCGTACGCGACGAGCGCCCGCTTGCTGACCCCGTACGCGGCGGCCAGCGGCAGCGGCAGCACGGCCATCCGGCTGGCCACGAAGATCACCCGGCCGCGGGCGGCCTCCAGGGCCGGCATGGCGGCGGCGGTGGTCCGCCAGGCGGCGAGCAGGTTCACCTCGATCTGGCGGCGGACCACCTCGTCCGGCGGCAGCTCGGCGGGCGCGGGGCCGCCCACACCCGCGTTGTTGATCAGCAGGTCCAGCCCGCCGAGCCGGTCGACGGCGGCGGCCACCGCCGGTGGCGTCGCGGCCGGGTCGGTCAGGTCGACGCCGAGGACCGGCGGTCTGGCGTCGGGGTCGGCGTGCAGGTCCAGCCCGACCACGTGCGCGCCGGCGGCGGTGAGCGCCGCGCCCAGGTGCTGCCCGAACGTGCCCCGGGCGCCGGTGACCAGCACCCGCCGCCCGGCCAGCCCGCTGGTCCGGCCCGGCGCGCTCATCGTGCCGCTCCGGCGCGGCGACGGCCGACGGCCAGTTCGCGGCCCAGCTCGGCCAGGTAGACGTCGAAGTCGACGCGCATGTGCGGGCGGCGCTGCCCCCACCGGGCGGTGGCGGCACGCAGCTCCTCGCGGCAGGCGGCGGCCTGCCGGGCCGGGTCCGGTGGCGCCCAGGTGCCGGCCAGGCGCGCGGCCACCAGCCGGGCCTGCGCCTCGACCAGGGGGAACGCCGCGCCGGTGGACTGCATGAGCCCGACGAACGCCAGCCCGGGCGCGTCCAGGTGGAACACGTGCCGGTACAGGGGCAGCCGGTCCGCGCCGTCGCCGAGCAGCGCCGGGTCGAGGAACGGCATCTCCACCCGGTAGCCGGTGCACCAGACGACCAGTTCGACCTCGTCGTGGCGGCCGTCGGTGAACTCGACCCGGTCGCCGTCGAAGCGGGCGATGCCGGGCCGGGCCTGGATGTCGCCGTGGGTGAGCCGGGACAGCAGCGCGTCGGACAGCGTCGGGTGGTCCTGGAGGAAGCCGTGCGCCGGTGCGGGCAGCCCGTACCGGGTGGGCGGCCCGACGGCGGTGGTGATCATGGTCTGGCTGATCCGCTGCCGCAACCGCCAGGGCAGCCGGCGGGCGAGCGCGCCGTTGAGCGTGTCCGACGGGCGGCCCAGCAGGTACTTGGGCACCACCCACACGCCGCGGCGCAGCGACAGCAGCGTGCGTTCGGCGGCGTACGAGGCGTCGACCGCGATGTCCATGGCGGAGTTGCCGCCGCCGACCACGAGCACTCGGCGCCCGGCGAGCTGCTCCGGGCCGCGGTAGTCGTGGCTGTGCATCTGCTCGGCCGTGCACTCACCCGGGTACGGCTCGGGTCGCTTCGGCACCCGGTTGTGCCCGTTGGCGACCACCACCGCCTCGACGTCGACCTCGACCGGGCCGTCCGGGCCGGTGGCCCACACCCGCCAGCCGTCACCGGTGCGGGTGACCCGCTCGACGGTGTGCCGCAGCCGTACCGCCTCGCGCAGCCCGAACCGGTCGGCGTAGTCGCCGAGGTAGCCGGCGACGCGGGTGTGGTCGGGGTAGTCGGGCCAGTCGGCCGGCATCGGGTGGTCGGCGAACTCGGTGCGCCCCTTGCTGGTGTTCAGGTGCAGCGTCCGGTACCCGGGCGAGCCGGGTGCGCCGTACACCCAGAGGCCGCCGAGCGTGTCGGCCGCCTCGAACGCGATCGCCGGAACACCGGCGTCGGCGAGCGCCTTGAGTGTGGCCAGCCCGGCGGCTCCGGCGCCGACGACGGCGACCCTCGGTACGGCCATGCCCGCCTCCTTAATCCAACGACCGATGGATAATCCCCGGAGCGGGGGCCGGCGTCAAGGGCGGGTGCCTCCCGGGCCGCCGACGTACAGCGCGTCGAGGAACCGGTGCACGAACGCCCGGAACTCGCGCCGCTCCCGCGCGCCCGAGCCGGTCCCGGCGGCCAGCGCCACCACGTGCCCGTGCACCGCCCAGACCAGGGAACGCACCGTCACGTGCGGGGTCGGCTCGGTCAGCGCGCCGGCCCCGGCCGCGGCCACCAGCAGCTCCTCGACCAGCCCGTACAGCGGCGCGGCGTAACGGCGGTCCAGCTCGCCGTGCCGCTGCGGCTCTAGCCAGCGGCGCAGCCACAGCGCCGTCGTCTCCGGCCGGTCCTCCAGGAAGTCGACGAACACGTCCACCAGGTCGTGCAGCGCCCGCAGCGCGTCGGGCGGCCCGGCCGACAGGGCCGCCCGGGCGCGTTCCCCGGCCGCCTCGATGACCTCCCGCTCGGCGCTGAACACCCGGGCGAAGCAGGCGTCGTAGAGCTGCGCCTTGGTGCCGGTGTGGTGCACGACGGTGGCCGCGTCCACGCCCGCGGCGGCGGCGACGTCGCGGACGCTCACCGCGTCGAAGCCCCGTTCGGCGAACAACGCGGTCGCGGCGGCGAGCACCAGGTCACGGGTCGGCCGCTGGTCGTCGCGGCGGGGCCGGCCCGGCCGGCGGCGAGGCATGGTCATCCGGCCATTGTTCCCCCTACAATCCAGCAACCGTTGGATTGGGGGCGGCGTGCCCCGAGGACAGGAGACCGCCATGACCGGGCTGGATCAGCGCTCCGACGCGGTCACCCTGCCGCGCGGCCCGCTCGTCGGGTTCGCCACCGGCTCGCTCGGCATGGGCGTCTGGGTCACCGTGCCCGGGCTGCTGCTGCTCTACTTCCTGACCGACGTGCTGGCGGTCGCGCCGTGGCTGGCCGGGCTCACCCTGCTGCTGCCGAAGATCGCCGACGTGCTGCTGCACCCGTGGATCGGGCACCGCTGCGACGTCGAGCAGGCCCGCCGGGGCCACCGCCGCCGGCTGCTGCTGGCCGGATGCGTGCTGCCGCTGGCGTTCGCCGCGCTGTTCGCGGTGCCCGGCGACCTCACCGGCGCCGCCGCCGCGGGCTGGGTGGCGGTGTTCTTCGTCGCCGGCAACCTGCTGTTCGCCGCGTACCAGGTGCCCTACCTGGCGACCCCGGCGGACCTGCGGATCGGCTACCACGAGCGGACCCGGCTGATGGCGTTCCGGATGGTGGTGCTGACGCTCGGCATCCTGGTCTCCGGGCTGCTCGCGCCGCTGCTGGCCGGTGGCGACGACGCCACCCGCGACGGTTACCTGCGGATGGGCGTCGTGCTGGCGGCCGGCATGCTCGCCGCGATGCTCGTCGGCGTCGCCGGGATCGGCCGGTTGCGCCGCACCGCCGCCGACACGGCCCCGCCGCACGGCCCGGGCGGGTGGCGGGCGCTGGCGGCGAGCCTGCGCGACCGGCAGTTCCGCTGGCTGGTCGGCGCGTACCTGGCCATGTCCACCACCACCCACCTGGTGCTGGCCGGTGTGCCCTACTACGCCGAGTACGAACTGGGCCGCCCCGGGCTCACCACCGTGCTGGTGGCCGCGTTCGTCGCGCCCGCGCTGCTGGTCACCCCCGGCTGGCTGGCGGTGGCACGGCGGATCGGCAAGCAACGAGCCCTGCTCGCCGGGCAGGTCGCGTTCGCCGCCGGGTCGCTGGTGCTGGCGGTCGGCCGTCCCGCCGGGCTGCCGGTGCTGGTCGCCGCCGTGGCGGTGCTCGGGGTGGCGTTCGCCGGCATGCAACTGCTGCCGTTCTCGATGCTGCCCGACGTGATCCGCGCGGCCGGCGGCACCGAGCGGGCCGGCACGTACACCGGGGTGTGGACCGCCACCGAGGCCACCGGCGCCGCGCTGGGCCCCTACGCGTACGCGCTGTGCCTCGCCGCCGGCGGGTTCGTGGCCTCGACCGCCGGGCAGAGCGTGACCCAGTCCCCGGCCGCGCTCGACGCGCTGCGCTACGGCTTCGGGCTGCTGCCCGCCGCCGTGATGGTGGTCGCGGTGCTGCTGCAACGCCGCTACACCCTCGACGGCGCGGCCCGGGCCGACGCCGCCGGATAGACTTCGCCCCCGATGGACGCCGAGCCCGCCACCGACATCCGCCCCTGCGCCCACTGCGGACGCGACGTGCCGCAACGCGCCGGCGCGGGCCGTCCGTTCCGCTACTGCCGGGACAACGACGGCGCCTGCCAGCGGGCCGCCCGCAACTCGCGGATGCGCCACCGCAACTCCCCCGGCCTGCCCGGGCAGGTGGCCCGCACCTGGGAGGCGGTGGACCGGCTCGACCAGATCGTGGAGACGCTCACCGAGGCGCTGCACGCCGAACTGTCACCGGCCGGTGTGGAACGGCAGCTCGCCGAGCTGCGCGCGGAGACGTCCGCGCAGGTCGCGGCGGCGCACGCCGAACGCGACGAGGCCCGCCGCGAGGCCGAGGACGCCACCGCGGCGGCGGCCCGCGAGCGGCAGCAGGCCCGCGCCGCGTACGCCGAACGCGACGCCGCCGCCGAGGACGCCGAGCGGGCACAGGCCACCGCGTCCGCCGCCGCCGAACGGGCCACCGCCGCCGAGGACGCCCGCGACGCCGCACGCGCCGAGGCGGGCGCCGCGCAGGCGCTGCGGGTGCAGGCCGAACGCGACCGCGACGCCGCGCGGCACGAACTGCGCACGGTACGCACCGAACGCGACGCCGAACGCCGCCGGGCGGCCGAGCTGACCGCCGAACGGGACACCGCCCGGGCCGACGCCGAGCGGGCCACCCGCTCCGCCACCGAGGCCCTGGACCGGGCCGAACAGTCCCGCGCCGACGCCGACCGGGCGCGCGCCGAGGCGCAGGACGCCCAGGGCCGGGCCGCCGAGGCGGAACGCGCGGCCCGGGTCGCGACCGAGCAGGCCGACGCGCAGGCGGCCGCCGCCCGGCAGGCTCGGGCCGAGCGGGACCGCGCCGACGCGGCACGTGTCGACACCGAGGCGGCACTGGAGCGCGTGCGCGCCGAGGCTGCCGCTTCGGTCGAGCGGGCCCGTGCGGACGTGGCCGCCGCGGTGGAGCAGGCTGCCGCTCGTACCGCCGAACGGGACGCGCTGGCCGCGGAGCTGGCCGACGCGCGGCGGGCCGTGAGCGCCGCGGAGGCCCGGGCAACCGACCTGGCCGCGCGGACGGCGGTGATCGAGGCCGACCGGGACGCCGCGCAGCGCCGCGCCGGGCAGCTCGCCGACCAGGTCAGCGATCTGGCGACGGCGCTGGCGCGGCTGGGCACGCGGACCGGCTGAGGCGGCCACGGGCTGGGAACGGGGCAGCGCCACACCCCGGCCGGCGGCGAGGATCGGGGCATGGGAAAGACATACGAGCGCATCGACGGCCGACTGCGGGACTTCATCGAGGCGCAGCCGATGTTCTTCGTCGCCACCGCCCCGCTGTCCGGTGACGGCACCGTCAACCTCTCCCCGAAAGGGCTGCGCGGATGCCTGGCGGTGCTCGACGAGCACACGGTGGCATACCTCGACTTCGCCGGCAGCAACGCCGAGACCATCGCCCACCTGCGGGAGAACGGCCGGGTCACGCTGATGTGGTGCGCGTTCGCGGGCCCGCCCAACATCGTGCGGGTGCACGGGCGCGGCGAGCCGGTGTTCCGCGACGATCCGCGCTGGCCCGGCCTGCTGACCCACTTCCCCGACATCGACCCGGGTCCGCACGGGCTGCGGGCGGTCATCGTGGTGCACGCCGAGCTGATCCGCGACACCTGCGGCTACGCGGTGCCGTTCATGACCTACGACGCCGACCGCGACCTGCACGAGCGGCGGTTCGCCCGGGAGGACGACGCGTCGCTGAGCGCGTACTTCGCGGGCAAGGACCACGTGGCCACGAGCATCGACGGGCTGCCCGGCCTGCCGTTGCCGCTGCCGCCCACGCCGGCGGTGTGAGCGCGGTCAGTGGATGCCGGCCATCAGGTGCCGGATCTGGCGGGTGAACATCACCGCGGCCAGGCCCAGCACCACCGAGGCCAGCCCGAAGGTCAGGAAGTACACCGGCTGGGACCAGGTGTCGGCCAGCCGGGCCACCTGGCCGCCGATGGCGTCGCCGACGGCGGTGGCGAGGAACCACAGGCCCAGCATCTGGCTGGCGTACTTGACCGGGGCGAGTTTCGTGGTGGCCGACAGGCCGACCGGGCTCAGCGACAGCTCACCGGCGACCTGGATCGCGTACACCGCGACGAGCCACAGCGGTGAGACCAGGTCGCCGCCGACGGCGGCCTGCGCGGCGGCGGCCATCAGCACGAACGACAGGCCGTTGAGCACCAGGCCGACGGCGAACTTCGTGGGCGTGGACACCCGGTGCCCGAGTTTGAGCCACAGCGCGGCGGCCAGCGGTGCGCCGATGATGATGAGGATCGGGTTCACCGACTGCAGCCAAGACGCCGGGAACGTGAACCCGCCCAGCGAGCGGTCGGTCCGGTCGGCGGCGAAAATGTTCAGCACCGACCCGGCCTGGTCGTAGATGAGCCAGAACGAGGCGGCGAACAGGAACAGCCACACGTACGCCTTCATCCGGCTGCGTTCGGTGCCGCTGATCTCCCGGTCGGTGAGGATCCGCGCGAAGTAGCCGACAGTCACCAGCACCGTCACCACGGTCAGCAGGTTGACCACCGTGTCGACGGTGAACCAGCCGGCCACCAGCAGCACCAGCAGGACGGCGAGCAGCACGACGGTCGCCACGCCGATGCGGGTCAGTGCCCGCCGCCGGTCGGCGCCGAGCAGCGGGTCCGCCGGGCGGGCGCCCGCGTCGCCGAGGTTGCGCCGGCCCAGCACGTACTGGAGCACGCCGAAGGTCATGCCGACCGCGGCCGCGCCGAACCCCAGATGCCAGTTGATCCTCTCACCGAGGAATCCGGTGATCAGCGGCGCGATGAACGCGCCCAGGTTGATGCCCATGTAGAAGATCGAGAACCCGGCGTCGCGCCGGGGTGAGTCGCGCTCGTACAGGTCACCGACCATGGTGGAGATGTTCGGTTTGAGCAGGCCGGTGCCGAGCACGATCAACGCCATGCCGGCGAACACGCTCCACCCGGTGGGGATCGCCATCACGTAGTGGCCGGCGGCGATCACCACGCCGCCCCACAGCACGCTGCGCCGCGCGCCGATCAGCCGGTCGGCGACCCAGCCGCCGGGCAACGCCATCAGGTAGACCATCGCGTTGTACGTGCCGTACACGGCGTTCGCGCTGGACTCGCCGAGGTCCAGCCCGCCGTCGGCGACCGCCGCGGTCAGGTACAGCACGAGGATCGCCCGCATGCCGTAGAAGCTGAACCGCTCCCACATCTCGGTGAGGAAGAGCGTGGACAGCGCGCGCGGGTGACCGAAGAAGGTCTTCCCGGCTGGCGGTCGGGCCCCGACCGGCGCGTCACTGCTCATCGTCACCTCCGGCACGCAAACAGGTGGGTAACATCCCCGTTGACAGGCGAAACACTCCACCGATTCGGCCCGGCCGGGGACGACCCCGCCGGGCAGCTGTCATGGCCGGTTACCCTTGACACTCCCGACCCGCGTACGGCCCTGCCGCCGTGGGCCGGGGAATGGGCGAGCGGTGACCGGTCGTTACACCTGAAGACCAGCACCACGAACGAGGGGAAGTCGATCATGGGCGAGCGCATGCTGCGCGGTAGCCGGCTGGGCGCGGTCAGCTACGAATCCGACCGCAACACGGAGCTCGCGCCGCGCCAGACCCGCGAGTACCTCTGCGCCAAGGGCCACCAGTTCGAGGTGCCGTTCGCCGTCGACGCCGAGGTCCCGACGACCTGGGAGTGCAAGTTCGACGGCAGCGTCGCCCGCCTGGTCGACGGCACCGAGCCGGAGCAGAAGAAGGCCAAGCCGCCGCGTACCCACTGGGACATGCTGCTGGAGCGGCGTTCGATCGCCGAGCTGGAGGACATCCTCGCCGAGCGGCTCCAGGAGGTCCGGACCCGCCGCGGTCGTGCCTGACCGTCCGTAAAGCGCCGAAACGCCCCCGGGATCACCCGGGGGCGTTTCCGTTGCCCGGACCGGGAAGGGCCGGCCGCCACTTCGGGGAGGTCGCCGTATCCGGGCAACGGTGATGCCACCATTCCCCCGACCCGGTGTTGATCACGAACCGGGTAGAGCAGCGCCGCTTCATCCGCCGTTCGTGGTCGGCCACCAGTTCGGGGAGCTGGGTGTATCCGGGCGTCGATGATGCCACCGCTTCGCCGAGCTGGTGTTGATCACGAGGTCGGGCGGGTGAGGGTGAGGGCGGGGCTCGCCCTGGCGCCTGATCCGCGTGCCAGATCGATGTCGGCCCGCCATTTCGAGGAGGTAGCGGTAACGCGCGTGCCTTGATGCCGCCACTTCCCCGAAGTGGTGTCCGATCATGGGGCGGGCGGGGAGGCCGTGGGCGGCTTATCCCGCGCGCGTCGCGTCCATTCGCCCCGCCCGGCCGGTGAATGGGCACCACCTCGGGGATGTGGGTGTGTCCGGGCCGCCGTGATGCCACCACCTCGCCGAGCTGGCGTCGATCACGCGAGCAGGCCACCCGGCACGGGCTCGCCGTGCCTAATCAGGCGCCGGGCCGCCAGTTCGGGGAGGTGGTGGGGTCGGGCGCGGTTTGATGCCGCCACCTCGGCGAAGTGGAGTTGATCAAGCCGATGGCGCGGCGGGCGGGCGTCAGCGGTCGACGATCTCGCCCTCGATGGCCTTGCCCGGGTCGGTGACCGGCTGCGGCGAGGGAGCAGGACCAGGCGACGGTGCGGGCTCCGGGGCCGGCTGCGGCGCACCCCGGTACACGCGTACCCGGCGCGGCCCGAACAGGTCACCGGCGACCATCGACGACACCCGCCGCTCGGTCGCCCGGCGCACCCCGCCACCGGCCAGCCGGCGCAGCGGCGGCACCAGCAACAGCAGGCCCACCACGCCGCTGACCAGGCCCGGCATCGCCAGCAGCAGCGCACCCAGCAGACCGACCAGCCCGTCGGTCACCTCCGGCCCCGGCGGACGGCCCGCCTGGGCGGCGGCCCGGAAACTCCGCCACGCCCGCATGCCCTCGCGGCGCAGCAGCACCAGACCCAGCAGGGACGCCCCGAACACCAGCAGCACTGCCGCGCCGAACCCGACGGCCCGGCCGACCAGCACGAAAACGGTCAGCTCCAGCAGCGCGAGCAGCAGCAGGGCCGGTGGTACGTACTTCAGTCCTCGGCGCATCTCACCTCATCAGCCCGGGGTCATCACGCCCCTCAAGCATGACACGCCCTCGCTCAAGGCCAGCGCGCGAGCGCATCCGGGCGGGCGGACACGGTCGACAGGCGGTCCCGCACCCCCCAGCGGGTGACCCGCCACAGCGCCTCGGCCACGATCAGCGGGCTCATCTTGCTGTCGCCGTGTTCCCGCTCGGCGAACGTGATCGGCACCTCCACGATCCGCACCCCGGCGCGGTGCGCCAGCCGCGACAGCTCCACCTGGAACGCGTACCCCTGGGAACGCACCGAGTCCAGGTCGATCGCGTCCAGCGCGCTCGACCGGTACACCCGGTACCCGCCGGTGGCGTCGCTGACCGGCATGCGCAGCGCCAGCCGCGCGTACAGGTTGCCCACCCGGGACAGCAGCAGCCGCCGCCACGGCCAGTTCAGCACCCGCGCCCCGCGGGTCCACCGGGAGCCGATCACCACGTCGGCGTCGCGGGCGGCGTGCAGCAGCGCCGGCAGGTCCTCCGGGGCGTGCGAGCCGTCGGCGTCCATCTCCACCACCGCGTCGTAGCCGTGGGCGCGGGCCCAGGCGAAACCGGCCAGGTAGGCCGCGCCGAGCCCTTCCTTGCCCTCCCGGTGCAGCACGTGCACCCGCGGGTCGTTCCCGGCGAGCGTGTCGGCGATCGCGCCGGTGCCGTCGGGGCTGTTGTCGTCGGCGACGAGCACGTCCACCGCCGGCGCCGCCGCGCGTACCCGGGCGACGATGCGCCCGACGTTGTCGGCCTCGTTGTAGGTGGGGATGACCACCAGGACCCGCCCCACCCCGGGATGGCCGACCGTCCGCCTGCCGGCTGCCACGCCCACCGTCGCACCGCCTCCCGCTCGTCGGCTCAGCCGGGAGCGACCTCCCGGCGGCGGCGCAGCACGGCCGCGCCGGCCAGGGCCGCGACCGCCAGCGCCGTCAGCGCCACCTCCGGCCACGCCCCGGCCGTGGTCGCCGGGGTACGCCCGTCGCCGAGTTCCATCTGCCGCACCACCACCGCGGCGGTGTTGAACCCGGTCGCACCGTCTACCCGCCCGTCCGGGGAAACGAACCCGGACACCCCGACCGTGGAGGCCATCAGCGCGGCCCGGCCGTGCTCCACCGCCCGCAGCCGCACCATGGCCAGCTGCTGGCGGGCCTCGGCCACGTCGAACGTGGCGTTGTTCGTCTGCACCACCAGCAGCTGCGCGCCGCCGGTGACGGTGTCCCGGACGATGCCGTCGTAGGCGACCTCGAAGCAGATCACGTCGCCGAGGACCGCCGGGCCGGTGTCCAGCACGCCGGGACGGTCACCGGGCACGAAATCGGACCGGACCCGGTCGACCTGGGAGCTGATCTTGCGGGCGACGGAGCGCAGCGGCACGTACTCGGCGAACGGCACGGGATGCCGTTTCGTGTACACCTGGTCCAGGTCGGCCCCGGTGCCCGGCCGCCACAGCAGCCCCGCGTTGCGCACCTGCCCCGGCCCGGGCCCGACCAGCACCGCGCCGACCAGGATCGGCGCGCCGATCGCGTCGGCGGCCTGGGAGATCCGCTCCCCCGCGCCCGGGTTGCGCAGCGGGTCGATGTCGCTGGAGTTCTCCGGCCACACCACCACGTCGGGCCGCTCCTGGCCGCCCTCGGCGACCCGCCGCGCCAGGTCCAGCGTCGCGTCGACGTGGTTGTTCAGCACCGCCTGCCGCTGGGCGTTGAAGTCCAGCCCGAGCCGGGGCACGTTGCCCTGCACGATCGCGACGGTGACGGTGTCACCCGCGCCGCGTACCCCGGTCGGCACGGCCGTGCCCGCGGCGAGCAGCGCCACCAGCGCGGCGGTGAGCCCGGCGACGGGCCGCCACTGCCCGGGCGCGCGCCGCCAGTCCCGCCACGCGGCGGTGACCAGCAGCCCGCCGGCGACCGCGACGGCGAACGTGACCAGCGGGGCGCCGCCGAGCGCGGCCAGCTTCAGCAGCGGCGACGTGTCCTGGCTGAACGCCAGCCGCCCCCACGGGAACCCGCCGAACGGGGTGCGGTCACGCAGCGTCTCCTGCCCCACCCACAGCACGCCGGTGAGCAGCGGCCACGCCGCCCGGTGCCGGTCGGCGAGCGGCGACACCCAGGCGGTGGCGGCGCCCAGCAGCGCCAGGTAGACGGCCTGGAGCAGCGACAGCAGCGCCCACGGCAGGTAGCCGGTGTGCAGGTTCGTCCACTCCAGCAGCGGCGCGAACAACGCCAGCCCGGTCAGGAAGCCCAGCCCGGCCCCGGCGCGCAGCCGCCGCCGGTGCACGGCGGCGGCCAGCAACGCCACGCCGACCGGCGCCAGCGGCCACCACCCGTACGGCGGGAAAGCCAGCAGCAGCGCCACCCCGGCGAGCACGGCGGCCGGCACGGCCAGCGTCAGCGGCAGGGGACGCGCGCCGCCGTCGCCGGGTGCCCCGTCGGTGGCACGCGGCTGTTCCCGGTCCAGCGTCGTCACCGGCTTCTCCCCACGATCACGGGCCGAAGGCTACCCGCCCGTACCGGTCGTCGGCCCGCGCCCCTGCGCCGCCGATCGGACAACAGCGCCCCGGCGGGCGGAGCCCGCTGCCATGCTCGGCAGCATGAGCGCTGAGCGGGGACGAGGTCGCATCCTGCCGACCGCGCCCGGCTTCCGCGTCACCCGGGTCGAGTTGTTCTACGACCTCGTCTTCGTGTTCGCGTTCCTGAACGTCACCAACGTGCTCTCCGAAACCCTGAGCGGCAGGTCGTTGCTGGCCGGGCTGGTGTTGCTGTTGCTGCTGTGGTGGTGCTGGGTGTCCTTCGCCGCCCTGGGCAACGTCGTCCGTACCGACCAGGGGGTGATGCCGCTCGTCGGCGCGGTGACGGTGGCGGCCCTGTTCGTCCTGACCCTGGCCATGCCGGCGGCGTTCGCCGACGGGCCGGCGCAGCGGCAGTCCGGGCCACCCGCCGCGGTCCTGTTCGCCTGCTGCTATCTCGTCATCCGGGCGGCCCAGGTGCTGGTGTTCCTCAGCCGCAGCAGCCATCGCGGACGGACCGCCGTGCGCCTCGGCCTGCCGCCGCTGATCAGCGTGGCGTTGATTCTCGCCACCGCGGCCCTGCCCGAGTCGCCCCGGCAGACCTGGGCGACGTGGCTGCCGCTGGCGTTGTGGCTGGCCGCGCTCTGCATCGAGTACACCTCCGGGGGCCTCGCCCCCAGCGCCGGGCTGACAGTCGTGTCCGCCGCCCACTGGGCGGAGCGGTACGCCCTGATCCTGCTCATCGCGCTCGGCGAGTCGATCATTTCGCTCGGGCTGGGGCCGAAGCTGAGCGCCGGCCTGCCGGCCACGTGGCCGGTGATCGTGGCGTCGGTGCTCGGCGTCACCATCATCGCGGCGCTGTGGTGGCTGTACTTCGACAGCCTGGCGCCCGCGCTGGAGCAGCGCCTGCATCGCACCCGCGACGTGCGCGCGCGGGCAGCCCTCGCCCGCGACGCCTACGCCTACCTGCATCTGCCGCTGATCACCGGGATCATCCTGTTCGCCCTCGGCCTCAAGCGTTACCTCGCTGTCATCTCCCACCCGCACGGTGATCCCTGGCGGGCACACGCCGCCGCTCTGGACAACCGGGTGCTGTTCGCCGGGCTGGTCATCTACGTGTCGGGGCTGCTGGCACTGGGGGTGCGCGCGACGCACCGGATCTCGGCGGTACCCACCGCCGTGGTGGTCGCGATGGCTGTGGGACTGCCATGGGCCGGCCGGCTGCCGGCGGTGGCCGCGCTGGCGATTGTGGCGGTGGCCGGCGTCTCGATGGTCCTGCTGGGCCTACGGTCGACCGACCCGTGGCGAAGTCAGGTGCGCCGGACCGCGTTGGACGAGCAGGTCGCCGCCGAACAGGAGCAGTCCGAATGGCGCCGGCACCATCTGTGACCGGCGGGTGGGGAGTGTGGGCATCACCGGCGACAGGCGACAATCGGGCGCATGCGGTTCGGTGTGCTCGGCGCGACCCAGGCGTACGCGGCCGACGGCAGCGTGCTGCCCGTCGCCGGCGGGCGGCTGCGCGCGCTGCTGGTGCTGCTGCTGCTCGACGCCGACCGCACCGTGGCGCCGCAGCGCCTCGTCGACGGCGTGTACGGCGACCGGCCACCCGAGCAGGCCGCGAACGCGCTGCAGTCGCAGGTGTCGCGGCTGCGGCGGCTGCTGCCGGACGCGCACATCGAGTTCGGTCCGGCCGGCTACCGGCTGGCCGTGGACCCGCAGCGCGTCGACGTGCACCGCTTCACCGGCCTGGCGGCGGCCGGGCGGGCGGCGCTCACCGCCGGTGATCCGGCCGGCGCGGTGGTGCTGCTGCGCGACGCGCTCGGCCTGTGGCGCGGCGAACCCCTCGCGGACGTGACCGGCGCGCCGTTCGCCGACGCCGAGGCGGCCCGGCTGCGGGACGCGCGGCTGGCCGCGGTCGAGGACCGCGTCGAGGCGGAGCTGGCGCTGGCGCCGGCCGGCGCGCCGCTGATCGCCGAGCTGCGGGACCTGGTGGCGGCGCATCCGCTGCGGGAACGGCTGCACGGGCTGCTGATGCGGGCCCTGCACGGAGCCGGCCGCCGCGCCGAGGCGCTTGCCGTCTACGCCGACGCCCGCCGGGTGCTGGCCGAGGAACTGGGCACCGACCCGTCGGCGGAGCTGGTCGCGCTGCACACGGCGCTGCTGCGTGACGACGCCGTCCCGCCCGCCCGGCTGCCCAGCCCGCTCACCAGCTTCGTCGGCCGGGAACCGGAACTGCGGCGGGTCCACGACCTGCTCGGCGCGGCGCGGCTGGTCACCCTGCACGGCCCGGGCGGCGCCGGCAAGACCCGGCTGGCCACCACCGTCGCGTCCGGCCACGACGGGCCGGTGTGCCTGGTGGAGCTGGCCGCCGTGGCGGCCGGGGCGCCGGTCGCGCCGGCCGTGCTGGCCGCGCTGGACCTGCGCGACGCCGGCCTGCGCACACCCGGCGGCCCGGCCGACCTCACCGACCGGCTGGTCGCCGCGCTGGCCGACCGGCGGCTGCTGCTGGTGCTGGACAACTGCGAGCACGTCGTCGACGACGCGGCCCGGCTGACCGGCCGGCTGCTCGCCGCCGCGCCCGGGTTGCGGGTGCTCGCCACCAGCCGGGAACCGCTGGGCCTCACCGGCGAGGCGCTGTGCCCGGTCGGTGGGCTGCCCGCCCCGGACGGGCCCGCCACGCCGCAGACGGCAGCCGCGTACCCGGCGGTGCGGCTGTTCACCGACCGGGCCGCCGACGTGTCGCCCGGGTTCGCCCTCGACGCCGCCACCACCCCGGCGGTGCTGCGGATCTGCCGTACCCTCGACGGGCTGCCGCTGGCCCTGGAGCTGGCCGCGGCGCGGCTGCGGGCCCTGCCGGTGACGCAGGTCGCGGCGCGTCTGGACGACCGGTTCCGGCTGCTGCGCCGCGGTGACCGCACCGCGGCGCCCCGGCACCGCACGCTGGAGGCGGTCGTGGGGTGGAGCTGGGACCTGCTCGACGCCCCGGAGCGGCGCCTGGCCGCCCGGATGAGCGTGTTCGCCGGCGCCGCCGACCTGGCCGCGGTGCAGGCGGTGTGCGCGCCGGACGCCGAGGACGTCGTGGACGTGCTCACCGGCCTGGTGGACAAGTCGCTGGTGGAGGCCACCGGCGGGCGCTACCGGATGCTGGAGACGATCCGCGAGTTCGCGGCGGCCCGGCTCGCCGAGCACGGCGAGACCGGACGGGTGCGGGACGCGCACGCCGCGTACTTCCTGGATCTGGCGCTGGCCGGCGACGCGGGCCTGCGCGGCGGCGGCCAGGACCGGTGGCTGCGCCGCCTCGACGCCGCGCGCGACGACCTGCACGCGGCACTGCGGCACGCGGACACCGCCACCGGGTTGCGGCTGGTCGCGGCGCTGGCGTTCTACTGGTGGCTGCGGGGCCTGCGCGGGGAGGGCGCGGCGCTGGCCCGGCGGCTGGTCGACCGGCTCGACGGCCCGCCCGGCGACCTGGCCGAGGAGTACGCGCTGGGCCTGCTGGTCGCCACGCTCGCCGGCGGCGGCGAGCGCAGCGAGGTGGACACCGCGTCGCGGATCCTGTGGACCCTGGCCCGGCCGCCCCGGCATCCGTTCCTGCTGTACCTGTCCGGCATGGCCAGCGGCCCCCCGTCACCGCAGGACGCGGCGGCGCTGCACGAGCAGGCCGTCCAGGACCGGCTGCTCGGCACCGACCCGTGGAGCCGGGCGCTGGGCCTGCTGGGCACGGCGATGGTCAGCCTGCTGCACGCCCGTCACGAGCAGGCCCGCGCCGAGCTGGACGCCGCGCTGGCCGGCTTCCGGGCCCTCGAAGACCGCTGGGGCATGATCGTGACGCTGTCCACCCGCGCCGAGGCCGCCTACCGCACCGGTGACGTCGCGTCGGCGGCCGCGCCGATGGCGGAGGCGCTGGACCTGGCCGAACAGCTCGGCTCCACCCTGGACCTGGCGGAGCTGCTGCGTACCCGCGCCGACGGGCGGCTGGTCGCCGGTGACCTGGCCGGCGCGGCCGAGGACTACCGGCGGGTGCGGCGCATCGCCGGGCCGGCCGGCGCGCCGGAGCTGGTCGCCGCCGCGCATCTGGGGCTCGGCGAGATCGCCCGCCGCGACGGCGACCCGCAGCGGGCGCGGGCGCTGTGCGAACTGGCGGTCGCGCAGTGCCCGTCGGGCTGGTTCGGCGCCGAGGTGGTGCGACTGGCGGCGCTGGTGACGCTCGGGCAGCTCGCCGACGCCGCCGGCGACCCGGCGACCGCCCGCGCGCACTACCGGCAGGTCGTCACCGCCGACGCCGGGGTGTGGGACGCGCCGGTGGTGGCCGCGGCAGCCGACGGGCTGGCCGGACCGCTGCTGCGCGACGGCGACCCCGAGTCGGCGGCCCGCCTGCTGGGCGCGGCGGCGGCGCTGCTGTCCGGCACCGGCGCGGCCGACGCCCCGGCCGGCACACCGACCGCCGCCACGCTGCGGGAACGCCTGGGCCAGGCGGCGTTCGCCACCGCGTACGCCGGCGGCGCGAACCTGCCCCGGCAGCGGGCGCTGGCGCTGCTCGACGGCCGCTGACCGGCCCGTCGCCGCCCGGTGCGCGCGCGGTACGCGCCCGGTCAGCGCCACCGGTGACGCTGACACCCATGACCGACGACACGACGGCCGTGCTGGCCGACGGGATCCGAAAAACGTACGGCCGCACCACCGCCCTGGACGGCTTCGACCTGGCCGTGCCGGCCGGCACCGTGTACGGGGTGCTCGGCCCCAACGGGGCGGGCAAGACCACCGCGGTGCGGATCCTCACCACGCTGCTGCGTTTCGACGCCGGCCGGGCCAGGGTGGCCGGGTACGACGTCGCCTCCGACCCGGACCGGGTCCGCGCCGCGATCAGCCTGACCGGCCAGTACGCGGCCGTCGACGAGGTGCTCAGCGGACGGCAGAACCTGGTGCTGTTCGGCCGGCTGCGCCGCCTGTCCGCGCGCCGGGCCCGCCGCCGCGCCGAGGAACTGCTGGACCGGTTCGGCCTGACCGAGGCCGCCGACCGGTCGGCCGGCACCTACTCCGGTGGGATGCGCCGCCGCCTGGACCTGGCGGCCAGCCTGGTGGTGCCGCCGCGGGTGCTGTTCCTCGACGAGCCGACCACCGGCCTGGACCCGCGCAGCCGCAACGGCCTGTGGACGGCGGTGCGGGAACTGGTCGACGACGGCACCACCGTGCTGCTGACCACCCAGTACCTGCAGGAGGCCGACCACCTCGCCGACCGGGTCTGCGTCATCGACACCGGCCGGGTCGTGGCCGAGGGCACCCCGGAGCGGCTGAAGGCCCGCATCGGCGCCGACCGGCTGGAACTGGTGGTCCACGACGCGGCGGACGTGCCCGCGGCGGCAGCCGTCGTGGAACGCGCCACCGGCGCGACCGCGACGGTGGACACCGACCTGCGGCGTGTGGACGCGCCGGTGGCCGACCGGATCGCGGTGCTCACCGCCGTGCTGCGGGCCCTCGACGACGCCGGGATCGCCGTGGAGGACGTCCTGGTCCGCCGGCCCACGCTCGACGAGGCGTTCCTGCGGCTCACCGGCGCCCACGCCGACACGCAGCGGGTGGGGGTGGCGTCGTGAGGGCCCTGACCGACGGATGGCTGATGGCCGGACGGAACATGCGGCACGTGGTCCGCGCACCGGAGGAGATCATCCTCTACTTCAGCCTGCCGATCATGTTCGTGCTGGTGTTCGGCTACGTGTTCGGCAGCGGCATGTCCGTGCCGGGCGACGGCAGCTACCGGGAGTTCCTGCTGCCGGGCGTGTTCGTCATGACGATGCTCTACGGCCTCGGCGCGACCGCGTCGGCGATCGCGGTGGACGCCGGCCGGGGTGTGGTGGACCGGTTCCGGTCACTGCCGATGGCCCGCTCGGCGCTGCTGTCCGGCCGCGCCGGCGCCGATCTGGTACGGGCGTGCCTGGAGATGACCACGCTGGTGGTGTGCGGGCTGCTGGTGGGCTGGCAGTGGCGCGAGGGCGTCGGCCCGGCGCTGGCGGCGGTGGCGCTGATCCTGCTGCTGCGCGTCGCGATGACCTGGGTGGGCATCCTGTTCGGGCTGCTCGTGCCGAACCCGGACACGGTCGCGGTGGTGGTGTTCCCGCTGGCGTTCCCGCTGACCGCCCTGTCCAACGTGTTCGTCGCGCCGGAGCTGATGCCGGACTGGCTGGGCGCGATCGCCGCGTGGAACCCGCTGTCGGCCACCGTGGCGGCGGCCCGGGACCTGTTCGGCAACCCGGGCCTGGGCGGGGACTCGTGGCCGGCCCGGCACGCGCTGGAACTGGCTGTCGCCTGGCCGCTGGCGCTGATCGCGGTGGCCGCGCCGGCGGCGGTGCGCCGCTACCGGCGGCTGGGCCGCTGAGAGGGCTCGGCCGCTGACACGGCGAACATCGGGGGGATGAAATCGGGGCGCGGCCGAAGCCGCGCCCCGATGCTCCCAGGCCCTTCCCGGCCGGTGGGGCGAAGACGATCAGCGCCGACCTTCGGACCGACCCGACGTGGACTGGCTGCCCCCGCCTGGCCGTTGTCTACTGGCCGTGCCTCTCACCCTGCCCGTACACCGGTAACCGCGACCGGTTCGCGCCGCCCCGCCGACCCCCGCCCGCTGGACCTGGCCGCCGCAACCTTCCGGTCGCTCGGCCAGCGGACGAAGGGACGAAGCGAACAACAGCCGCTTCCCGTGGTAGGACTCAAAGACGGTACGGCGTAGACCCCCGCCGCTGTCAACCCACCCGGGCCTGTCGTGTGTTGCGACACGGCGTGTCGCGTCGGCGCGTCTCGATTCCTGAGCGCGGTTCAGGCGCTCAGGTGGTGCCGCAGCATCGCCGCCGCCGCACCCGGATGGTCGCCGGCGAGCAGCCCCGCGGCGGCCAGCACGTAGTCCACGTCGACGACCGGCCGGGCCGCCCGCGGCAACGCCCACCCGCCCGCGTGATCGGTCAGCACCGCGTCGAGCACCGCCGCCGCGTCGCCCGGCTCGGCGTGCCGCAGCACCCCACCGGAACCGACGAGCAGCTTCACCTCCCGCAGGTCCCGCCCGGCCCGCTCCCCCGTCGCCGCGCCCCGCGCGTGCCGCCGCAACGCCACGGTCGCCGCCAGCGCCGCGATGCGCCGGTCCACGACCCGCTCGCCGTCACCGGCGGGCAGGAACCCCGGATCGGCCGCCCGGACCGCCGCCGCGGCCGCCAGATCCGCCTCCTCGGCCGGGTCGAGCAGCCGCTCCTCGACCGCGGCGCGCACCACACCCGGCGCGCTCCACCGCATGCCCAGGTCACCCTCGACGGTGCGCGCCCGCCACAGCGTCCCGGCGACCTCCTGACTCGGCCCACTGTCCCGCTCGTCGGGCGTGAGCACCGAGTACACGTCGGTGGTGGCCCCACCCACGTCCACCACTGCGAGGTCACCGCCGAGCGTGCCGGCGAGAACCTCCACGCCGGTGAGCACCGCGTCCGGGGTGGCGGCGCGGACCAGCCGCGCGAACCGGGCACCCCGGGACAGCTTCTTGCCGCCGATGACGTGCCGCAGGAACACCTCCCGGATCGCCGCCCGCGCCGACGCCGGCTCCAGCACCCCGATGCGGGGCAGCACGTTGTCCGCTGCCGTCACCGGCACCCCCGCGCCCGCCAGCAGCGCGTGCAGGTCGTCGCGCACGTCGGCGTTGCCGGCGAGGACCACCGGCACCCGGAACCGGGCCTTCGCCAGCCGCGTCGCGTTGTGCGTCACCGTGTCCGCGTCGCCGCCGTCGGTGCCGCCCACCAGCAGCACCACGTCCGGGCGGGCCGCCCGCAACGCCGCCACGTCCGCCCCGGACAGCCGCCCCGCCGCCACGTGCACCACGTTCGCGCCCGCCGACAGACCGACCCGCCGGCCCGCCTGAGCGGTGACGAGGGGCTCGTAACCCACCACCGCCAGGCGCAGCCCACCACCGGCCGACGAACACACGTACCAGGGCACCTCAGCGACCCCGGCCGACGCGGTGGCCGCACCGACAGCGGCGTCCAGGCCGTGGAGGACGTCAGTGCCCACGGTGGTGGGCGCGGACGCCGCGGCGACCAGCCGGCCGCCGTCGAGGTCCACCACCGCCGCCTTCGTGTACGTCGACCCGACGTCGGCGCAGACGACGGCGCGCAACATCGGCTCGCTCACGGGGACGGTGGTACGACCACAGTGCCGGTCGCGGTGACCGCCACGATCGGCTCGTCGAGCACCTCGGCGGCCGACTCGCCCTTGTCCGGACGGCCCCGGCACACCACAGTGGCGGCGAAGTCGATGGTGCGGCTGCGGGTGCCCACCCGGGTCACCGTCGCGGTCACCTCCAGCACGTCACCGGCCTTCATCGGCGCCCGGAACTGCACATCGGCGTACGAGGCGAACAACCCCTCGTCGCCGTCGGTGCGGATGCACACCTCGGTGGCCACGTCACCGAACAACCCCAGCGCGTACGCCCCGTCGACCAGGTTGCCCGCGTAGTGGGCGTGGGAGTACGGCACGTACCGGCGGTGGACGACTGTGAGACCGACACGCGGATCGCTCATGGGGTGTTCGCCTTCCTGGAGGTGATCAAAGCGTGGACGAGGTAACTGGCGACCTCACCCGGAGTGGTGCCACGGCCGAAGATCCGGTCCACGCCCAGTTCGCCGGTCATCGTCTCGTCGAACCGCGGCCCGCCGACGATCAGCAGCGGCCGGCGCCCGGCCGGCATCGCCTCCCGGAACGCCGCGGACATCTCCCGCGTGTTGTGCAGGTGCGCGTCGCGCTGCGTCACCACCTGCGACACCAGCACCGCGTCGGCGCGTTCCCGCCGGGCCGCCTCGACCAGCTCCGGCACACTGACCTGCGCGCCCAGGTTCGTGACCTTCAGCTCCCGGTAGTACTCCAGGCCCTTCTCACCGGCGATGCCCTTGACGTTGAGGATCGCGTCGATGCCGACGGTGTGCGCGTCCGTGCCGATGCACGCGCCCACCACCGACAGCTTGCGGCGCAGCTGCCGCTTCACCACCGCGTTGACCTCCTTGGCCGACAGCAGCGGATAGTCACGCTCCACCACCTGCACCTTCGCCAGGTCCACCAGGTGGTTCACCCGCCCGTACACCACGAAGAACGTGAACCCGTCACCGATCGGCTTGGCGTGCACCAGCATCGCCGGGTCCATGCCCATCTTGTTTGCCAGCTGCACCGCCGCGCCCTCGGCCCGCTTGTCGTGCGGCACCGGCAACGTGAACGACACCTGCACCATGCCGTCACCGGTGGTGTCCCCGTACGGCCGCACGACCGTCTTCTCACTCATGAGGGTTGCTCCAGGATCTCCGTGGCCGGGTTGTAGTAGTCCGCCTCGTGCCGCGCCACCCCGGACAGGCCCTTGCCCCGGTCCGCCGGCCGCTTCATGATCCCGAACGTGCCCTCGGCGATCGCCGTCAGCAACGACTGGTCCCCGATACGCTCCAGCAGATCCACCGCCTCACCGAGCACCCGGTGCGCCCGCTGCTGGATGAACCCGCCCGGCGCCGGCACGAAGTCCTCGTGCAACCCGCCCGCCGCACCCAGCACGTACCGCACGTTCTGCAGGGCGATGTCCCGGTCCGACAGCCACGGCGTCACCACCGCCTCGGTCATCATCCCCACCAGCAGGATCCCCTGCCCGGTCATCGTGCCCACCAGGTTGAAGAACCCGTCCAGCAGGTTTCCCCGGAACACGTCACCGGTCATGTGCTTCGTCGGCGGCATCCACTTCAACGGCGCGTCCGGGAACAACTCCCGCGCCAGCAACGCGTGCGCCAGCTCCAACCGCAACGACTCCGGCACATCCGGGTTGATCTCGAACGCGTGCCCCAGCCCCAGCTGCCAGTCCGCCAGCCCCGCCTCGTGCGCGAAGAACTCGTTGAGCAGCTGCGACACCGTCACCGTGTGCGCCTCGTCCACCGCGTCAGCGGTGGTCAGGTAGTTGTCCTCACCGGTGTTGATGATGATCCCCGCCCGCGCGTGCACCTGACGCGAGAACCGCTGGTCCACGAACGTACGGATCGGGTTGATGTCGCGGAACAGGATCCCGTACATCGAGTCGTTGAGCATCATGTCCAGCCGCTCCAGGCCGGCCAACGTCGCCATCTCCGGCATGCACAGACCCGACGCGTAGTTCGTCAGCCGCACGTACCGGCCCAGCTCCCGCGACGTCTCGTCCAGCGCCGCCCGCATCAGCCGGAAGTTCTCCTGCGTCGCGTACGTGCCCGCGAACCCCTCCCGGGTCGCCCCCTCCGGCACGTAGTCCAGCAGCGACTGCCCCGTCGACCGGATCACCGCGATCACGTCCGCGCCGGCCCGCGCCGCCGCCTGCGCCTGCGGAATGTCCTCGTAGATGTCACCCGTCGCCACGATCAGGTAGATCCACGGCCGCCGCTCCGGATCCCCGAACCGCTTCACCAGCCGATCCCGCTCCGCGCGCCGCCGATCGATGCCGCGGATCCCCGCCGCCACCGCCTTACGCGACGCCCGCCGCGCAGCCGTCGCCGCCTTCCCCGACGGCTGCGCGAACCGCACCGACCCGGCCGCCGCCTTCTGCGCCAGCAACGTCACATCCGCGATGCCCTCACGCGCCAGCGCGTCGAACACCGGCGCCGCCACCCCGTGCCCCAGACCCACGTCCGCGACCACCGCGTCCACGAGCCGGTTCACCCACGGAATACCGTCCGGGTCCGCGCCGGTCACCCCGGCCAGCCGCAGCACCGCCCGCTCCACCGACACCGTGGTGTGGCTGCGCGCCAGATCCACCACCGGCTGCCCGGCCCGGCGCGCCAACTCCCGCGCCCGCGCCACCAGCGCCGGATCCAGCCCAAGCTTCCCTGTCACGAAGACCCTTCCTCATAGATCACGTCACCGCGCAACACGGTGGCCCGGCACACCGGCAGCGGCGTCGGATCGTCCGCCCCCCGCAACTCCGGATCCTCGGCCAGCACCACCGGCAGCCCCCGCTCCACACCCGCCGGGGTGTCCCACACCGCGAACGTCGCCGGCGCCCCCAACGCCAGCACACCCTCGTTGTCCAGATGCACCGCCCGCCACCCGCCGCGGGTGTGCGCGGCGAACGCCGCCCGCACACTCATCCGCTGCGCCGGGTTGTGGTGCGCCGCCGCCGCCCGCACCGACCCCCACGGATCCAACGGGGTCACCGGCGAATCCGACCCGAACGCCAACGCCACACCGACCCCGTGCATCGCACCCATCGGATTCGACTCCAACGACCGGGCCAACCCCAGCCGCGACTCGTACATCCGGCCCGCGCCACCCCACAACCGGTCGAACGCCGGCTGCATCGACGCCACGATCCCGTACTCCACGAACCCGGCGATCAGCGCCTTGCTCATGATCTCCGCGTGCTCCACCCGGTGCCGGGCCGCCCGCAACCGGTCCACACCCAGCGACCGCGCCGCCAGACCAAAGCCCTCCAGCACCGTCCCGATCGCCGCGTCCCCGATCGCGTGGAACCCGCCCTGCAACCCGTGCGCCGCGCAGTCCAGCAGATGATCACGCACCTGCTCCGCCGACACGTACCCGTGCCCGCACGCCCCCGCCTCACCGTCCAGGTACGCCGCCGACACGTGGGCCGTCCGCGACCCCAGCGCCCCGTCCGCGAACAGGTCACCACCCGCGCCCACCGCACCCAGCTCCCGGGCCTTCGCCGCACCCAGCAGCTCACCCCAGTACCCGTACACCTCCGGCACCCCGGCCCCCGAGATCGCCAGCAGCCCGGTGAAGTCCTCCTCGTCGGAGATGTCCGGACCACCGCACTCGTGCACCGCCGCGACACCCAGCGACGCCGCGTGCTCCAGCGCCCGCCGCTGCGCCGCCACCCGCTGCGCCCGCGACACCGACGCGAACGCCGCCGCCCGCACCACATGATGCGCGTCGCGCCGCAACCACCCCGACGCCTCGTACCCGGCCGCCGACACCACCTCCGGGCACGCCGCCAGCAACGCCGCCGACACCAGCGCCGAATGGATCGACGCCTGCGACAGATACACCCGCCGCCCACCGGCCGCCCGATCCAGCGCCGCCGCGTCCGGCAACGCCCGATCCGCCCAGCCCGACTCGTCCCAGCCGTGCCCCAGCACCACCGCGTCACCCGGCAGGCCCGCCGCGAACGCCGACACCGCCTCCAGCAGCCCACCCGCCGACCGCACCGCCGACAGATCCAGCCCCGACAACGCCAACCCGGTATCCGTCGCGTGCACGTGCGCGTCCACGAACGCCGGCGTCACCAGCGCACCGCCCAGCTCCACCACCCGGTCCGCCCGCGGCGCGTCCGCATCAGTACCCAACCAGGCGATCCGCCCGTCCCGCACCAGCAGCGCCGTCGCGCTCGGGTCCGCCGGACAGTGCAGCACTCCACCGCGATACAGCGTCGAGGGGTTCGTCATGGCCTCAGTCTGCCGCCAGACGCGCCTCGAACAGACCGCGCACCCCCGGCTCGGCCCGCAACAGATCCAACGCCAGCGCCGCGTGCCCCGGCACGTACCCGTTGCCCACCAGCATCGTCACGTCCGCCGCCAGGCCCTCCGCGCCCAGCGCCGCCGCCGCGAAGCTCGTCGCCATCGAGAAGAAGATCACCGTACCGCCGTCCGCCGTGGCCAGCACCGCGCCGTGCTCACACCCCGGCACGTCCACGCACACCACTGTCACGTCCGCCGGCACACCCAGCGCCGTCGTCACCGCCGTCGACAAGCCCACCGGATCCCGCGCGTCGGCCAGCGCCACCACGTCGGCCAGCCCGGCCGCCGTCAGCGCGTCCCGCTCCGACGCCACCGGAACCACCCCGACGGTACGGGCGGCGCCCGCCCGCCGCGCCGCCGCGAGCGACAACGACCCGCTCTTGCCGGCCCCGCCGATCACCGCCACCGACACCGGACGCGGATCACCCTCACGCGAGCGCCGCGCCACCTGCTCGGCCACCACCCGCGCCGTCAACGCCGGCGCCCCGCACACGTCCAGCACCGCCAGGGACAACTCGGGGTGCAGGTCCGGCGGCAGCACCGCCGCGATCGACCGGGCGAACAGGATCGCGTACCCGTCGCACGGCACCTGCTCGCTGCGCCCGTCCCAGCGGGCCAGCCCGTCGAGGATCGTCAGCGGCGTCAGCGTCAGCGACACGAGCGTCGCCACCCGGTCACCCGCCTTCAGCCCCAGCGGCGACCGGCGGCCCGCCTCCTCGACGGTGCCGATCAGCATGCCGCCCGAACCGGTCACCGGGTTCTGCATCTTCCCCCGGGTCGACACGATCTCCAGCACCTCGGCGCGGACCTTCTCCCCGTCGCCGCCGTGCTTCTCCGCCAGCTGCCGGAAACTCGCCGCGTCCAGGTTCAGCCGCTCGACCCGGATCCGCACCTCGTTCGCCGCGATCCGCGGGTCCGGGTCCAACCGCCAGGCCGCCTGCGGGAGCACCCCCGCCGGTTCCACGACTCGGTGCAGACCCACCGGTGACGTCACGCCGACCCCCTATGTCCAGCCGCCCGAACCCCCGGCCAGGGGTCGCGTCGCGGGAAAACTTACGGCAGACTAATTTCTTCACCGCAGATTTTCCAGTAGCCTTCGCAACCGTTGATCAACCCGCACACTGACGAGGAGGGGCCGTGACCCAGACCCAACCGGTGGAGACCATCCCGACGCCCCGCCACGCGCCGGCCACCGTCCCGGCCGCCGGACAGCCCTACGAATACCGCCGCGCGCCCCTCGTCGAACCCGACTGGACCCGCTTCCCCGGCTGGCGCCACATCACCCGCGACCAGTGGGAGAGCGCCCAGTGGCAGCGGGTCAACTGCGTCAAGAACATCAAGCAGCTGCGCGCCGTCCTCGGCGACACCGTCGACGAGACCTTCTACGCCGACCTGGAGGCCGACCAGAAGGCCCTGGCCACCATGTCCATGCTGGTGCCGCCGCAGATGCTCAACACCATGGTGCCGCATCAGACGATGAGCACCGAGGCGCTGCTCGCCGACCCGATCCGCCGCTACATGATCCCGGTCGCCTCCGACCGGCGCACCGACTGGCCGTCCCACCCGTACGCCAGCCGCGACAGCCTCCACGAACACGACATGTGGGTCGCCGAGGGCCTCACCCACCGCTACCCCACCAAGGTCCTCGCCGAGCTGCTCTCCACCTGCCCGCAGTACTGCGGCCACTGCACCCGAATGGACCTCGTCGGCAACTCCACCCCCGCCGTCGACAAGCTCAAGCTCACCCTCAAGCCGGTCGACCGCTACGACGCCCACATCACGTACCTCAAGGCCCACCCCGGCGTACGCGACGTGGTCGTCTCCGGCGGCGACGTCGCCAACGTGCCGTGGCGCAACCTCGAGTCGTACCTGATGCGCCTGCTGGAGATCGAGACGATCCGCGACATCCGGCTCGCCACCAAGGCGCTCATGGGCCTGCCCCAGCACTGGCTCCAGCCCGACGTGGTCGAGGGTCTCGAACGGGTCGCCCGCACCGCCGCCCGCCGCGGCGTCAACCTGGCCATCCACACCCACGTCAACCACGCCCAGTCGCTGACCCCGCTGGTCGCCAAGGCCGCCCAGACCGCGCTCGACGTCGGCGTACGCGACGTCCGCAACCAGGGCGTGCTCATGCGCGGCGTCAACGCCACCAGCGCCGACCTGCTCGACCTCTGCTTCGCGCTCCAGGGCGAGGCGGGCATCCTGCCGTACTACTTCTACATGTGCGACATGATCCCCAACGCCGAGCACTGGCGCGTTCCGGTCTGGCACGCCCAGCAGCTCCAGCACGACATCATGGGCTACCTGCCCGGCTACGCCACCCCGCGGATCGTCTGCGACGTGCCGTTCGTCGGCAAGCGCTGGGTGCACATGCTCACCGACTACGACCGTGAGCGCGGCATCTCCTACTGGACGAAGAACTACCGCACCTCGATCGAGTCGGCCGACCTGGAGGCGCTGAACAAGCGCTACGCCTACTACGACCCGATCGACACGCTGCCCGAGGCCGGCCAGGCCTGGTGGCTCGCCCACCGCGACGACTGACCCCGGACACCCGAACGGCGGGCCACCTCTGCGATGAGGTGGCCCGCCGTTCGCGTACTCACTTGTTGAAGGCGTCCTTGACGTCGCGGCCCGCCTGCTTGGCGTGCTCCCCGGCCTGCCGGGCGCGCGCCGTGCTCTGCTCGGAGGCACCCTCGGCCCGCAACCGTTCGTTGTCGGTCACGTCTCCGATGCGCTCCTTGGCCATGCCGCTCATCTCCTGGGCCTTGTTCTTCGCCTTGTCGGTGAAGCTCATGTCGCCCTCCCTCGTCCGGCTACGCCTTGCCCTTGTCGCGTGCCCGGTGACTGTCGGGTGAAACGCCGTTGACCGGTGCACATCGCGTAATGCGTCCTAGGACAATAGGTTGAAGGTTCGACGCCCGGCCGACGCCGCCCGACCATGGTTGACTGGGCCGGTGAGCGAGATCCTGCTGATCCGGCACGGCGAGACCACGTGGAGCGCCGCCCACCGGCACACCTCGTACACCGACCTGGAGCTGACAGCCGACGGCGAGCGGCAGGCCCGCGCGCTGGCCCCGCTGCTCGCCGTCCGGCGTTTCGTGCGGGTGCTGTCCAGCCCCCGGCAGCGCGCCACCCGCACCGCCGCCCTGGCCGGGCTCACCGTGGACGCGATCGAGCCCGACCTGGCCGAGTGGCACTACGGCGAGTACGAGGGCCGCACCACCGCCGACATCCAGGCCGAACGGCCCGGCTGGACGATCTGGACCGACGGCGGGCCCGGCGGGGAGTCACCGGAGCAGGTCGGCGCCCGCCTCGACCGCGTCCTGGACCGGGTCGCGCCGCTGCTGGAGGACGGCGACGTCGCGCTCGTCGGGCACGGGCACAGCCTGCGGGTGCTCGGGGCGCGCTGGATCGGGCTGCCGCCCTCGGCCGGCGCGCTGCTGCGGCTGGACACCGCCACGCTCAGCGTGCTCGGTCACGAGCACGGCCGGCGGGTGGTCAGGCGGTGGAACCTGCCGGCTCCGCCGACGGGCGGGGACGCCCCCGACCGGTCAGCTCGCCATTGATCTTCGGCGGCCGGTTCTCGTACGGCGTGGACAGCACCACAGTCGTGCGCGTGGTGACGTTCGCGGCGGTACGGATCTCCTGGAGCACCCGTTCCAGGTCGGCCGGACCGGCCACCCGCACCAGCAGGAGATAGAAGTCCTCCCCCGCCACCGAGTAGCACGAGTCGATCTCGGACAGGTGCGCCAGCCGCTCCGGCGCGTCGTCCGGCTGCGACGGGTCGAACGGCCGGATCGCCACGAACGCGGTCAGCGGCAGGTCCAGCGCCTCGAACGACACCCGCGCGGCGTACCCCTTGATCACCCCGCGCTGCTCCAGCCGGCGGACCCGCTGGTGCACGGCCGACACCGACAGACCCACCCGCTCGGCCAGATCCGTGTACGACAGCCGACCGTCCCCGGTCAGCGCGGCGACGATGGCACGGTCGATCTCCTCCACGCGCTGCACCCTAGCCGGAAAAGCGCTCCCACGCCGCACCCGGCCCGCCGCGGTGACGCTCAGCGCGCCGTCCGGTCGCGCACCGCGTCCGCGGCGAAGTTCAGCACCTCCGCCATGTCCTCCTCGTCCAGGAACGGCAGGTCGGTGAGGATGTCCGTGACGGACATGCCCTCGGCCATCATGGCCAGCAGGGTGGCCACGGGGATGCGCGACTGCCGTACGCAGGGCGCACCCCCCATGACGTCGGGGTCCACGGTGATCCGGGGGAAGGTCACCGCGACAGGCTAGCCCTTCGCCAGCGCGCGGGAGATGACCAGCCGCTGGATCTGGTTGGTGCCCTCGACGATCTGGAGCACCTTGGCCTCGCGCATGTACCGCTCGACCGGGTGGTCGGCGACGTACCCGGCGCCGCCGAGCACCTGCACCGCGTCGGTGGTCACCCGCATCGCCACGTCCGTGGCGAACAGCTTCGCCTTGGCCGCCTCGATCGAGTACGGGCGTCCGGCGTCGCGCAGCCGCGCGGCGGCGAGCGTGAGCGCCCGCGCGGCCGAGATCTGCGTGGCGGCGTCGGCCAGGTTGAACCCGAGCCCCTGGAAGTCGATGATCGCCCGGCCGAACTGGCGGCGCTCCCGGGCGTAGCCGACCGCGTAGTCCAGCGCGCCCTGGGCCAGGCCCACAGCGCACGCGGCGATGCCCAGGCGGCCGGAGTCCAGCGCGGACATCGCGATGGTGAACCCGGCGCCCTCGCCGCCGATCAGCCGGTCCGCCGGCACCCGGGCGTCGTCGAAGGCGATCTGCGCGATCGGCGAGGCGTGCAGGCCCATGGTGCGCTCGGCGGCCTGCGGGTGGATGCCCGGCGTGGACCGGTCGGCCAGCAGGCAGGAGATGCCCTTCGGGCCGGGACCGCCGGTGCGGCAGAAGATGTTGTAGAAGTCGGCCACCCGGGCGTGCGTGATCCACGCCTTGGTGCCGGTGACGACGTACGCGTCGCCGTCGCGCACCGCCCGCGTGGTCAGGGCCGCCGCGTCCGAGCCACCCTGCGGCTCGGAGAGGCAGTACGCCCCGAGCAGCTCCCCGCCGATCATGTCCGGCAGGAGTTTGCGCTGCTCGTCGGTGCCGAACTGGGCCACCGGGTAGCAGGACAGCGTGTGCACGCTGACCGCCTCGGCCACGGCGAGCCACCGGCTGGCGAGGATCTCCAGCACCTGGAGGTACACCTCGTACGGCTGGGCGGCCCCGCCGTGCTCCTCCGGGTACGGCAGGCCGAGCAGGCCGGCCCGGCCCAGGGTGCGCAGCACCTCCCGGGGGAACTCGGCGCGGGCCTCGAAACCGGCGGCGGCCGGGGCCAGCTCCCGGTCGGCGAGTTCGGTGGCGAGGTCCAGCAGGTCGTGGGCCTCGTCGGTGGGCAGGATCCGGTCGACGTTCATAGCGCGATGAGCTCCGTGGGGGTGGTGTTGAGCCGTTGCCCGCCGTCCGTCGTGCAGACGACGATGTCCTCGATCCGGGCGCCGTGCCGCCCGGCGAGGTAGATCCCGGGTTCGACCGAGAAAGCCATGCCGGCCTGAAGCGGCCGGGGGTTGCCCGTCACCACGTACGGCTCCTCGTGGCCGTCGAGGCCGATGCCGTGACCGGTGCGGTGCAGGAAGGCGTCGCCGAATCCGGCGGCGCCGATGACGTCGCGGGCGACCGCGTCGAGGGCCTCGGCGGTCACGCCCGGCGCGACGGCGGCCACGGCGGCGCGCTGCGCCTCCCACAGCACCGCGTAGTAGTCCACGAACTCCGCCGGGGCGGGACCGCCGGCGACGTACGTGCGGGTGCAGTCGGACCGGTAGCCCGACGGCATGGTGCCGCCGATGTCGACCACCACCGGCTCGCCCACGCCAATCGGGCGGTCCGAAGTGCCGTGGTGCGGGCTCGCGCCGTTCGGGCCGGCGGCGACGATGACGAAGTCGACAGCGGCGTGCCCGGCGGCCCGGATCGCGGCGGCGAGGTCGGCCGCGACCTCCCGCTCGGTACGGCCGGGACGCAGCCACTCCCCCATCCGCAGGTGCACCGCGTCGATCGCGGCGCCCGCCTCGGCCAGCGCCGCCACCTCGGCCGGCGACTTGCGGATCCGCATCTCCCGCAGCACGTCGGAGGAAAGCCGCTGGGCCGCGCCGGGCAGCGCGTCGCGCAGCGCGAGGACCTGCTGCGCCCACATCCGGTCGGCCAGCCCGACGGCGCGGACCGGGCCGGGGAGCGCCGCGCGCACCAGAGGCCACGGGTCGGTGCCGTCGGCGTGGTCGACGATCCGGTACCCGGTGCCGGGCGCGGCCTCGGCGTCCGGCCGTTCCAGCACCGGCACGATCAGCGTCGGCTCGCCCTCGGCGGGCAGGACCAGGCAGGTCAGCCGCTCCCCCTCGCGGGCGTCGTAGCCGGTCAGGTAGCGCAGGTCGGAACCCGGGGTGAGCAGCAGCGCGTCCAGGCCCGCCGCGGCGGTGGCGCGCTGGGCCGCGATCAGTCGCCCGGCGGGGTACAGTTCCTCGATTCCCACAGCCGAAGCTTAACGGTCGTTTGGGTCTGGGCGGGAGTCCGGTCGATGCTCGGAGACGCCGGCCATCCGGTCCGCCTCGATCTTGGTCATGCCGGACGCCCGCAGCAACTCGCCGACCACGATGAACAGCTGCGAGACCACGATCGTGCCGGAGAAACCGAGACCGGCGGCACGCGCCCGGCCGGCCTCCCGCGCGGCGTCCCGCGCCCGGGTACGGGCGATGTCCGGCGTCCGCCCGGCCAGGAAGTCACGGTGCAGCAGCCGCAGCGACTGCCCGAACGCCTCCACCGCGGCCGGCAGGGCCGGCGGAACCGGCTCCCCGGCCTCCAGCAACGCCACCACCCGGCGGACCATGTTGCGGCTGTTCGTGTACGCCAGCTCCAGATGGGCTGCGGCGTTCTCGTAGCGGCGCAACTGGGCCCGGCGCCGCCACCGCCACGGCGACAGCGACGTCACCTCCCGGGCCGCCGCGACGATCTCGGTGGTCTGCTCCCGCTCGACCTCGGCCGCCTCCAGCCGGCCCAGCGCCGCCTCGGCCTCCCCGGCGTCCCGGACGGCGAGCGCGTTCGCCGTCGCCGTCAGCTCCTTGGCGAACAGGTCCAGCGTGGGCCCGGCCGCGCGGTGCACCACCCGGACCGGATTCAGCGGCAGCACCAGCAACGCCACCACCACCGCCACCCCGCCACCCACCAGTGCGTTCGCCGTACGCGGCACGGCCAGGTCCGGCGCGTTGGGCTCCACCGTGCCCAGCAGGACCGCGGTGCTGCCGGCCTGCACCATCACGGCGCCGCTGCCCCGGATCACCACCGCCAGCGAGATCGCCAGCGCGACCACCAGGCCGGTCTGCACCGGACCCGCACCGATCAGCTTGATGAGCAGGTCGCCGACCAGCACTCCGAGGATCACGCCGCCCAGCAGTTCGGCGGTCCGCCGGATCCGGTTGCCGATCGCCGCGGCGATGGTGCCCACCGCCGCCGCCGGCGCGAACAGCGGCTGCGGATTGTCGAGCAGCGTGCTGGCCACGTACCAGGCCAGACCGGCGGCCAGACCGGCCTGGAGAGCCACGATGAAGTACCGGCGCAGCCGCTCGTACGCCTCCCGGACCTCGCGGCGCGCCGCCGGAGCCGCGGGGGTCACGGCACCACCCGCCCGCCCGGGCGCCACGGGCACGACGGCTCGGGCTCGACCACGCCCTCCTCTACCCGCCGGGCAGCGCGGTATTCCCGGCGCCGCCCGCGACGGCGGTCCTGTCGTACCCGTGGTCCATGATCCTTGTCGTCACAGCGGCACGGATCACGGCCGGCGACGGCGTTCCGGCGTGCCCGGCGGCGCGCGGCCGGCGGGGAGGTCGGGAAGATGACGGAGGCGACGGACGCCTCGTGGCGACGGCGCAGCGTGCTGCGGGTGGCGCCGCCCGCGCGGGCCCGCAAGCTGGCCAAGGTGCCCTTCGTGGAGCTGGCCGACGGGCGGTTGCAGGGGGTGGTGTCCAGCGGCTCCGACGTGGAGCGGGTCTACGTCTCCTCGGTGACCGCCGGCACGCACGCGGTCAACTGCAGCACGAACAACAACCGGCCCTGCGGCGGCCTGCGCGGCAGCATGCTCTGCAAGCACCTGCACGCGCTCGCCGACGAGGCGGTCCTCCAGTACGGCGTCGAGCAGGTCGCCCGTTACCTGCGCGTCGACGTGGGCGACGGCGTCGCCGGCGGCACCGCCCTGCTGGCTCGCACCGACGCGCGGCACGAGCCGGGCCCGGCCGCCGTGGTGTTCAGTCGCTTCCTGCGCCACCTGGCCTACCTCGAGGTCCCGGCCGACACGGCAGCGGTGCCCGAGCTGCACTGGTTCCCGGCCACCGCGGGGGTGAGCTGATGCTCGCCGCGCAGCTCACGCAGCTCCACGACGGGGCGATCCCCGCGCTGGCCGAGACGCTCGCCGTCGTCGACGGCGCCGACGACACGCTCACCGCCGGCCTGGCCCGCCTCGACGAGCCGGGCGCCGCCGCCTGGGCCGCACTGGCCGGCGCGGTCGGCGGCACCCCGCTGGCCGCCCGCGTCACCGAGGCGGCCGGCGCGGTACGCACCGGCGCGCTCACCGAGGACCACCTGGCCGCCCTCGCCGGGGCCCGCTCCGCGCTGCTCGGCGCCGCACACGACGCCCTGCTCGACCGCCTCGACACGGCGCTCGGCCGGTCCCGCGCCCCGTGGGCCGCCACGCCCGCCGCCCCGGCCGCGTCCCTCCCCGCCCTGGCCGGCGCACGAGCCTGGCTGCACGAGCTGGCGCTCGCCGGCTGGCGCGGCGCCGACCACGAGCTGCTCTCCGGCGCCGCCGCGCCGGTCGAAGCCGCGCTCGCCGAACCGGCACTGCGCCGCCTC
This sequence comes from Micromonospora sp. WMMD1274, assembly GCF_049179035.1. Lineage (NCBI taxonomy): Bacteria > Bacillati > Actinomycetota > Actinomycetes > Micromonosporales > Micromonosporaceae > Micromonospora > Micromonospora sp. WMMD1274. The sequence continues at coordinate 6,696,768 of NZ_JBMHMG010000001.1, read as the reverse complement.
GCGGTGCTGCTCGACGGCCTCGCCGCCGAACTGCGCGCCGCGCTGCCGGTGGCGGCCCTGCCGCAGGTGCCCGCCCGCCGGTGGGCCGACCTGTGGACCCGCGCCGTCCTGCTCAGCCACGGCGCGCACGGCGAGACCGCGCCCGGCGAGCCGGTCTCCGGACGGCTGCTACCTCTCGGCGTCGACGTGCACGAGCACGACACCGCGTTCCAGGCACAGGTGCACGCGCTGCTCGAACCGGCCGGCGGCGGCACCGCCCGGCTGGTCCGGGTCACAGTGGTCGCGGCGAAGGTCGCCACCATCGTCGGCCCGGCCGGCTGGCGGCTGCTGGAGGCGTACCCGATCCTGCTCACCGCCCTGGCCCAACGGCGGGCGGTCACCGTCACCGACCTGACCGCCCACGGCGCGGACCTGCGCTGGGCCGAGGAGCGGGCCACGCTCGGCGAGCCGGCCGACCCGTTCGCCACCGCCCGGGTGCTGCTCGCCGGCGCCACCGCCGCGGCGACAGCGCCGCTGCTGCGCCACCCCGCCGCGATCGCCGAACCGGTCCTGGTCGAGGGCTACACCGTCCGCGACGACGACGGTGCCCCGGCGCTCGACCTCGACGGCCGGCCCCTGCGCCTGGCCACCGGCCGGCTGCCCGCCGCCGGTCCGCTCACCCCGGCGCTCGTCGCCGCCTCGACCGCCTGCCTGGGCCTGCTCCGCTGGGACGACGGCCGCTGGCTGCTGCAACCCCTCGCGGTCCGGGCCACCGTCAGGAAGCAGACCGTCGAGGCGCACAACGGCGACTGGGCGTGCGGCGTCACCGACCCGAAGACGGCGAAGGCCGAGGCCAAGGCGGGCGACGCCGTGGCCGTGCTGCGCGAACGAGCGGGACGGTTGCTGCGCCGATGACCGACGACCGGACCCACGCCAACCGCCGCCAGGTGCTCTACTGGCGGCTGCTCGCCCGCCTGTTCAGCCCCGACGAGCAACCCGGGCTGGAGTCGGCGAGCGTCGCCGTCGTCGACGACCTCGGCCTGCCCGCCGCGCTGCTCGACCCGGCCGTCTCCGTCGACACCGTCGTCCAGCGCTTCCCGGCGCTGGCCGGCGAGCTGCGCGGCCTGCTCACCCCCGGCGACGACACCGCCGCCGCCGGGCCGTTCCAGCCGGCCGAGACCGAGGTACGCCGCGCGGCGCTGGCGTCCAAGCTGCTGCTCAACGTCTTCGCCACCGGCGGCGGCGAGGTCAGCGCCGGGCAGCTCGCCCGCTGGCAGGCCGACGCCGGCTGGTTCGAGCAGGCGTGCGGCGCGCAGGCCGGTGAGCTGCGCCGCGAGGGCACCGGCCTGGGCGCCACGCTCGCCGGGCTGGAAGGCGACCTCGTCGCCCGGATGCGGTTGCGCGAGGTGCTCGCCGACCCGGCGCTGGCCGCCCGGCTGACCCCGAGCATGTCGCTGATCGAGCAGCTCCTGCGGGACAAGTCCAACCTGTCCGGAGTGGCGCTCGCAAACGCCAAGTCGCTGATCCGCCGCTACGTCGACCAGGTCGCCGAGGTGCTGCGCACCCAGGTCGCGCAGGCCACGGTCGGCGCCGTCGACAGGTCGATCCCGCCGAAGCGGGTCTACCGCAACCTCGACCTGAACCGCACCATCTGGCAGAACCTCACCAACTGGAGCCCGGACGACGAGCGCCTCTACGTCGACCGGCTCTACTACCGGCAGACCGCCCGGCGGACCACACCGTCGCGGCTGATCGTGGTGGTCGACCAGTCCGGCTCGATGGTCGACTCGATGGTCAACTGCACCATCCTCGCCTCGATCTTCGCCGGCCTGCCCAAGGTGGACGTACACCTGATCGCGTACGACACCCGGGCGCTGGACCTCACCCCGTGGGTGCACGACCCGTTCGAGGTGCTGCTGCGCACCAACCTCGGCGGCGGCAACGACGGCCCGGTCGCCATGGCCCTGGCCCGCCCCAAGATCGTCGAGCCGCGCAACACGGTCATGGTCTGGATCTCCGACTTCTACGAGTTCGACAGATCCCAGCCGCTGTTCGACGGCATCGAGGCCGTACACCGCTCCGGGGTGAAGTTCATCCCCGTCGGCTCGGTCAACAGCTCCGGCAACCAGAGCGTCAACCCCTGGTTCCGGCAACGCTTCTCCGACCTCGGCACCCCCGTCATCTCCGGCCACATCCGCAAGCTCGTCGTCGAGCTGAAGAACTTCCTCACCTAGGAGAGCACCCCTGATGTCCGACATGCTCCGCGCCCCGGCCGAGGTCAAGTACGCCGACGAGCTGGCCTACCTGGAATCGGTCGACACCGGGCCGAAGCCGTTCTCCTGGCGGCTGAGCCCCCGCATGGTCCGCCTGTTCGTGCTCGGCTCCGAACGCGCCGACGGCCTCGACCGGGAGATCCCGCAGAAGTGGTTCGGCGACCGCAGCTTCGTCGAACGCAGCATCGTCACCCTCGCCTCCGACCGCGGCCTGCTGCTCATCGGCGACCCGGGCACCGGCAAGAGCTGGCTCGCCGAGCTGCTCGCCGCCGCGATCTGCCGCAACTCCACGCTCGTCGTGCAGGGCACCGCCGGCACCACCGAGGACCACATCAAGTACTCGTGGAACGTCTCCATGGTCATCGCCCGCGGCCAGTCCCGCGACTCGATGATCCCCTCCCCCATCATGACCGCGATGGAGCAGGGCGTGATCGGCCGGTTCGAGGAACTGACCCGCTCCACCAGCGACGTCCAGGACGCGCTCATCTCGATCCTGTCCGAGAAGTACGTCTCCATCCCCGAGCTGGACCACGACAACATCGTCTTCGCCAAGCCCGGCTTCTCGATCATCGCCACCGCCAACAGCCGCGACCGGGGCGTCAACGACCTCTCCTCCGCGCTGAAGCGGCGGTTCAACTTCGTCCGCATCCCGGTGGTCACCAACAAGCGCAGCGAAGCCGAGATCGTCCGCTTCCGCACCGAGGAACTCCTACGCCGGCACCGCATCGAACTCGACGTGCCGCCCACCCTGCTCGACATCCTGCTCCAGAGCTTCGCCGACCTGCGCGCCGCCGCGTCCGCCGCCACCAGCGACGACGAGAAGCTGGAGTCGGCGCTGTCCACCGCCGAGCAGATCGGCGTGCTGGAGGACGCGATCCTGCACAGCCAGTTCTTCGGCGACCGCACCCTGCGCGCCCAGACGCTCGCCGGTTCGCTGATGGGCTCACTGGCCCGCCGCGCCCCGGAGGACCTGGCCATCCTCAACAAGTACCTGCACGGCGTGGTCGAACCCCGCGCCAAGGCCGACGGTGGCGACTGGGAGGGCTTCCTCGACGGCGGCCGCCAGGCGATCGCGTCGCTGTCATGACCGCGCCCGCACCCACCGGACTGTTCGGGCCGCTGCGCGAGCAGCTCACCGAAGCAGCCGCCGCGTTCGCCGGCTCCCCGGACGCGCTCGCCGGCATCCTCGCCGGGATGGTCGACGACGTCGACCGGGCGCTCCGCGAACGGCTGGAGATCTTCCCGGTCTGCCACCACTCCCCCGCCTCGGCGCTGGCCATGGCGCGGCGGCTGCGCGCCCGGCCACCCAAGGTGATCTACCTGGAGCTGTGCGAGGACCTGCGACCACTGCTCGACGAGCTGCGCAACTGCCGCCTGCCGGTCGCGGTGCAGGCGTTCGCCACCGAACTCGACGGCTTCCCCGCCGAGTGGAGCCCACTGAGCGTTGTCGCGCCGGTCACCGAGGCGTCCGCCGAATACCAGGCGATCGCGTACGCCCTGGACACCCCCGGCGTGGAGCTGGTGCTCGTGGACCGCTCCACCGACCACGTCTTCCAATGGACGCACCGCGACGACACCGGCCCGGAGCGGGGCTCCGACTCTCCGTCCTCGGACGAGGACGCGGGACTGCACGGCGACGCGGTCGGCGTGGAGATCGGCGACCTGCGCCCCCGGTTCGCCGAGCTGGAGGCCCACCTGCTGCACCACGGCAAGGTGCGCCACTGGTCGGAATGGTGGGACCAGTACGTCGAACGGCCGCTCGCCGACGCCGACCACGACACCTACCGGCAGGTCATGGTGCTGATCGGCAGCCTGTTCCGGCGGCTGCGCCCGTCCCGGTCCGCCCGCGACGAACGCGACGAGGACCGCGAACGGTACATGTGGACCCGGATCCGGCAGCACCTCGCCGAAAGCGGCGCCGACCCGGCCGACTGCCTCTACGTCTGCGGCGCCTTCCACGCCGCCAGCCGGGTCGAACAGTTCGGCCTCGACTCCACCGCCCCGGACTTCCCGATCAGCCCGCGCACCGGCACCCGCTGGCGCTACGGCCTCATCCCGTCCAGCCACTCGGCCATCGAGGCGCAGTTCGGCCTGGCCCCGGGCACCGTGTCCATCGCCGCCGCCAACTGGACGGCGGCGGTCAGCCGCACCCGGCTCACTCCGTACCGGCTGGCCGGGCAGCGTACCGAGAAGAAGGGCCGCCGCTCCCGCGCCGCCGCACCGGTCCCGGCGGGCCCGGCCACCGACCGGCTCAGCGGGTTCCTCGCCGCCCCGCCCGTCCTCGACGAACTGGACGAGGCCGAGCTGCGCGGCTGGTGCGTCGACATCGTCCGGCTGGCCCGCCGCAACGGCTACCTCGCCAGCACCGCCGACGCGATCGCCGTGTTCGAGACGTCGATCCTGCTGGCGAACCTGCGCAACCGCGCCCGGCCCACGCCGTACGACTTCGCCGACGCCGCCGTCACCTGCATCGAGAAGGACGTGGTACCCGGCCGGCGCGACGTCCGCCGGCTCTGCGAGATCCTGCTCGGCGGCGACCGCGTCGGCCAGGTCGGCTACGACTCACTGCCGCCGCTGGCCCGCGACGTCCTCGGCCGGCTCCGCCCGCTCGGCCTCGACCTGGAACGGCGCACCGTCCAGCGGGCGCTGCTCGACCTGCGCGCCGACCCGGCGCTGGCGCCCTGCTCCGACCTGCTGTGGATGCTGCGGCACCTGCTGCCCGCCGACGCGGTCCGCCCGATCATGGGTGAGCGCCGCCTCGGTCACCGCTCCGAGCAGGAGAGCTGGGATCTCGCGCTCGGCCGCAACCAGCGCGCGCTCATCGAGCTCGGATACGAGGGCGTCACGGTCGAGCAGGTGCTGGAGCAACGGCTGCGCCGGGCGGTACGCGGCCCCGACGCCACCGCCGCCCGCGCGCTCGCCGCCGTGGAGGACGCCATCCGGCTGCTGGACAGCCCTCGACTGGTCGACGAACTCGGCGCGCGGGCGGTGGAGCTGCTCGCCGCCGAACGCACTGTGGACGACGCGCCGGAGGTGCTGCGCCGCATCCGCCGGCTGCTCGCCCACCACCGCACCACCGCACCGGCGCTGCCCGCCTGGTGCCGGGCGTTCGTCACCACCGGGTACGCCCACTACTGCACGCTGCTGCCCACCGCGTTCGTCGACGAGGCCACCGGCGTCCGGCAGGTCGGCGCGATGCTCGGCTTCCTGTTCAGCATGGAGAGCCTCGCGCTGTCGCTGGGCTGCGACCGTTCCCAGCTCGAACTGGCGGTCGGGCAGGCCCACCCGGAGGCGCCCGCCAAGCTGGCGCTGCTCTGGGCCGCCCGCCACCAGCTCGGCCTGCTGCCGCTGGCGCGGCTGCGCGAACAGTGCGCCGAGATGCTCGCCAACCCGCTCGTGGTGCCCGCGTTCCCGCAGTACCTGTCCGGCTTCGTGCACGCGCTCGAACCGGTGCCCGGGCTCGCGCCGTTCGTGGTCGAGACCATGTCCGCCGCGTTCGCCGGACTGCCCGACCCGGTGCTGCTGCCCTGGCTGCCGACGCTGATCACCACGCTGCGCGAGCACGGCCCGGAGCTGGTGCCGCTGCTGGTCCGCGAGGCGGAACGCACGTTCCCCGCCACGCTGCCGGCACTTGACTCCTGGACACCACCGTGGGCCGCCCGGCCCGCCCCGTCCAGCGCACCCGCACCGGCCGCGGCGACGGGTCCGGTACACGGTCTGCTGGTGGCCCACCCGGAGACGGTCGACGCGGTGGCCGCGCTGCTCGGCTGCGCCGGCGAGTGGCAGCCGGACGGCGACGACGGCACTCCACCGGGCGGGCCGGCGTCGGTGCTGGTCGCCACCCATCCGGCGACGGCGCACGCGGCGGCGGTGCTGCTGGCGGACTGAGCGGCGTCGGTCTACGTGGTGGTGGCGCTGCCGGAGCGGAGCGGCGGCGGTCCGCGACGTAGCGGGCGCTGCTGAACGGTGCGTGTCTCCCCAGTGGCGTCAGCGCTGGCGGACCGGGCGGCGTCGTCTCGGCGGTGCCGTCGCTGTCCGCGCACGGGCGGCGTTGGCGGGTTTGCCCGCGCGAGCGACCATGGGGTGGTGATCCGCTTTCTGCTGAACCTCTTGTGGCTCGTCTTCGGCGGCGGCTTCGTCCTGGCCCTCGGCTACGGCATCGCCGCCCTGATCTGCTTCGTCCTCGTCGTCACCATCCCCTTCGGCGTCGCCTCGCTGCGGCTCGCCTCGTACTCGCTGTGGCCGTTCGGCCGCACCCTCGTGTCGAAGCCGGGCGCCGGGCTCCCCTCCGGACTGGCGAACGTGCTCTGGCTGGTGCTGGCCGGCTGGTGGCTGGCCCTGTCGCACATCCTCGCCGGGATCGCGCTCTGCGTGACGATCATCGGCATCCCGTTCGGGGTGGCCAACTTCAAGCTGGTCCCGGCGGCGCTGTGGCCGCTCGGCCAGGAGGTCGTCGAAACGCCGTAACCGCACCGGCGGGCCACCCACCTCGCCGCCCCGGCTGACCGCCAGCATCGGCACGGCTGACGGACCGACTGTCGGCCCGCCGATCCCCTCTGCCCCGGCCGTCCACCTCTCCCCGCCACGGGGATCCCACCCGGCCACTGGAACGCCATGGGTGTCTCCGGCCCTGTTTGACACCCATGGCGTTCCACTCCCACCACGGTTGCGCGGCGACTTGACGTTCGCGGCCGAAGACGACTCGAACGATCTCGGCAACCGGGATCGGTGTCCTGTGACGCGAGACGGCATGCAGATCTTGGTAGGAAGTGGCCCCTATGAGGGCCGTTTCGTACCAAGATCTCGCGCGGTTCCCCCACCCCTACGGCGTCCTAGGAGGATGGGGTGATTACTTGAGTCCACGGGAAGGATGCGAATGCGGCTCACGCCAACGCGGCGCTGGCTAGCGTCGGAGGCGTGCGGGACGGAGTGATCGAGACGCTCAAGGCGGACCCGGCGATGTCCGGCCTGCGCCGGTCGTTGGACTTCTACCACGGCGACCCGGCGCGGGCCGCCGCCCTCGACGCGTTCTACGCCCCTCTGGTCCGCGCCGGTGACCTGGTCTTCGACGTCGGCGCGCACGTGGGCGACCGGCTGGGCAGCTTCCGCCGGCTCGGCGCGACTGTGGTGGCGGTCGAGCCGCAGCCGCTGTGCGCCCGGGTGCTGCGCGAGATGTACGCGGGCGACGACGCGGTGACTGTGGTGGAGGCGGCGTGCGGACGTACCGCCGGGCCGGTGCGACTGCACGTCAACTCGGCCAACCCGACGGTCTCCACCGCCTCCCCCGGGTTCGTCCGCGCCGCCGACGGCGCACCCGGCTGGGCGGGCGAGACCTGGGACGCGCAGATCGAGGTGCCGGGCACCACGCTGGACACGCTCGTGGCCGCGTACGGCGTGCCGGCGTTCGTGAAGATCGACGTGGAGGGCTTCGAGGACGCCGTGCTGGCCGGGCTGAGCCGCCCGGTCCCGGCGTTGTCGTTCGAGTTCACCACCATCGCCCGGGTGGCGGCGGCCCGCTGCCTGGACCGGCTCACCGCGCTCGGCTTCACCCGGTTCACGGTGGCGCTCGGCGACGAGATGGAGTTCGCGCTGCCCGGCTGGCGCCCGGCCGCCGAGGTGGCCGCGTACCTGGGCGCGCTGCCGGACGAGGCCAACTCCGGCGACGTGTACGCCCGCCCCTGAACCTCCACTTCGGAGAGATGCGGGCCGGACCGGAAGCCATCGACCCTGCTCATCGCCGTGATCGGCGGAGTCGCAGCCCGGGCACTTTTTTCAAAGCTCGAACTTAGGAGTGCATCGTTATCCGTCTGTGATTGACGTGAGCCGCGCCGCTTGGGTTGACTGCCACGGAACCGCTTCCGCAACCGGTTCCGAAACACCCCGCTCATCCCTGCGACCCGGGAGCGTCACGTGCCGATCACCATCGCCGACGTCGCCACCCGCGCCGGGGTGAGCAAGACGACGGTCTCCCGGGTGCTCAACGGCAAGGGCGAGGTGCACGTGCGCACCGCCGACCGGGTCCGCGCCGTGATCAGCGACCTCGGGTACGTGCCGAGCGCCCGCGCGGTCGGGCTGGCCCGGGGGCGTACCCGGGTGGTCGGGATGCTGGTCCCGGCGCTGACCTGGCCCTGGATGGGCGAGGTCCTGCAGGGCGCGGCCGACGTGGTCGAGGCGGCCGGCTACGGCATGTTGCTGTTCACCTGCACCCACGGCGACGAGTCGATGCGCCGGTTCGCCTCCCAGGTCTCGGCCAAGTCGTTCGACGGCCTGCTCGTGGTCGAACCCGAGGGGACCCTGGACTACATCACCGAGCTGCACCGGCGCGGCCTGCCGGTCATCCTCATCGACGACCGGGGCCACCAGCCCGGCTTCCCGTCGGTGCGGACCACGAACGAGGAGGGCGCGCGGGCCGCCGCCACGCACCTGCTGGCGCTCGGCCGGCGGCGGCCGCTCGTCATCACCGGCCTGCGTCAGTTCGGCTGCACCCGGGAGCGGCTCGCCGGGTTCGCCGGCGCCTACGCCGACGCGGGCGTACCGATCGAGCCGGACCGGGTGGTGGAGGGCGACTTCACCTTCGAGTGCGGGCGCGCGGCGGTGCGGCGGCTGCTCGCCGACGGCGTACCGTTCGACGCCGTCTTCGCCCACAACGACCTGTCGGCCGCCGGGGCGTTGCAGGCGCTGCGCGACGCCGGGCGGCGCGTCCCGCAGGACGTGGCGGTGGTCGGCTTCGACGACCTCCCGCTGGCCGGGCACACCCACCCGCCGCTGAGCTCCGTTCGCCAGCCCCTGCGGGAGATGGGTACGGCAGCGGCCCGCCTGCTCATCGGCCACCTCACCGGCACCCCGCTGCCGGACACCCCGACCGTCATCCCGACCGGCTTCACCGCCCGCGACTCGACGGGCGCGGGCGACCCGACGAACGCGGACGACCCGACCGCACCGGACTCGACAGTCGCGCGGGAGCCGACGGGCGCCCGCGTCACCTGACCCACCCCGCCGCACCCGGCGACCACGCCGGCGGGCCCGCCCGCCGGTGGCACCACCGCACACCCTCCATCCACCACATCCCGCCCGAGGAATGCGGGACCACCGAGGGAGACCTCCATGAGAAGACGGCAAGTCCTCGCCCTCGCGCTGGCCGGCGCGATGGTCACCGGCGCCGCCGCCTGCGGCGACAGCCCGAACGCGAACAAGAAGAGCGGCCAGGCCGCGACAGTGCTGAACGTCGGCATGCCCAACGGTCCGCAGGCGGAGAACAACAACCCGTTCCTCACCACCTCGGCCGCCGCGTCGCTCGGCTACCGGTGGCAGATCTACGAGCCGCTGATGATGTGGAACCCGGTCAAGCCGGCCGAGCCGTTCAAGCCGTGGCTGGCCACCAAGGCCGAGTGGTCGTCGGACTACAAGACGGTCAAGGTGACGATCCGGGAGAACGCCACCTGGTCCGACGGGCAGAAGGTCACCGCCGAGGACGTCGCGTTCACCTACAACCTGGTGAAGAAGTTCCCGGCCCTCAACGACCAGGGCGTGCCGTACACGGACGCGACCGCGAGCGGCAACGAGGTCACCATCTCGATGGCCAGCCCGCAGTTCGTCAACCAGCAGAAGGTGCTGTGGCGGGTGCCGATCGTGCCCAAGCACCTGTGGGAGAAGATCGCCGACCCGGCGAGCGACCCGGTGAAGCAGCCGGTCGGCAGCGGCCCGTACACGCTGAAGTCGTTCACCCCTGCGAGCATGACGCTCGCGGTACGCGACAGCGGCTACTGGCAGGACGCGCCGAAGGTCAAGGAGCTGCGGTACACCTCGTACACCGACAACAGCGCGCAGACCACCGCGCTGGCCAACGGCGAGTCGGAGTGGAGTTTCGTCTTCATCCCGAACTACCAGACCGTTTTCGTGGCCAAGGACCAGAAGAACCACAAGATGTGGGCACCGCCGGTGCTGGGCATCCACGGCCTCTACCTGAACACCACGAAGAAGCCGTTCGACGACCCGACGTTGCGCAAGGCGATGAACATGGTCATCGACCGGGCGGACATCTTCACCACCGCCGAGGCCGGCTACTTCCACCCCGAGGTCAAGAGCGTGACCGGCCTGCCCAGCCCGGCCGGTGACTCGTTCATCGCGCCCGAGTACAAGGGCCAGGAGCACAAGGTCGACGTCGAGGGCGCCAAGGCGCTGCTCACCGGCGCCGGCTACAAGCTCGACGGCAACACGCTGAAGGACCGCACCGGCAAGCCGGTCACGATCCGGCTCACCGACCCGGCCGGCTGGTCCGACTACCAGACCAGCCTGGAGATCGTGAAGGGCAACCTGGCGAAGATCGGCATCGCGGCCACCGTCGACAAGGCCAACCAGGACGCCTGGTTCCGCAACGTCGAGCAGGGCAACTTCGAGGCCACGTTCCGGTGGACCGAGAGCGGCGCCACGCCGTACGACATCTACCGGACCATCATGGACGGCCGGGTGCTCAAGCCGGTCGGCACCGCCTCGCCCGCCGGTAACTTCGGCCGGTTCCAGAGCAAGGAGGCGACCGACGCGCTGGTGTCGTACGCCAACGCCACCGACGACGCCACCCGCACCACCGCCCTGGGCACCCTGCAGAAGATCTTCGTCGAGCAGATGCCGATGATCCCGGTGGGCGCGGACAACATCGGCGGCGCGTACAGCACGAAGAACTGGACCGGCTGGCCGGACGACTCGAACCCGTACGGCGCGCTCCAGCCCACCCAGCCCAACGCGGTGGACGTGGTGCTGCACCTCAAGCCGGCCAACGGCTGACCCGGCGCCGCCGGCCCGGCCACGATCGCCCGGCCGGGCCGGCGGCGCCCGTCCCTCGCTACCGGCAACCCCAGACAGGAATTCGGCATGACGTTGACCGAGAGCGCACCGGCGCCGGCCGACGAGGTGGTGCTGGAGGCCGTCGGCCTGACCAAGCACTTCCCCGTCCGCCGGCGGCTGCGTGACCTCCTCTCCCGCACCCCGGCGGTGGTGCACGCCGTCGACGACGTATCGATCGCGTTGCGCCGCGGCCGGGTGACAGCGCTGGTCGGCGAGTCCGGCTCGGGCAAGTCCACTGTGGCCCGGCTGCTGGCCCAGCTCTACCCGCGCACCGCCGGCGACATCCGGCTGCACGGCCGATCGACCCGGGTACGCGGCGGGCGCCGGTTCCGGGCGTACGTGCGCCGGGTGCAGCTGATCCTCCAGGACCCGTTCGCCTCGCTGAACCCGGTGCACACGGTCCGCTACCACCTGACCCGGTCGCTGCGCATCCACGGCAACGCCGGGACCGGGCCGGACGGGCTGGACAGGGCGCTGGCCGACCTGCTGACCCGGGTCGCGCTCACCCCGCCGGAGCGCTACCTCGACGCGTTCCCGCACGAGTTGTCCGGCGGGCAGCGCCAGCGGGTGGCGATCGCGCGGGCACTCGGCGCCGACCCCGAGGTGCTGCTCGCCGACGAGCCGGTGTCCATGCTCGACGTGTCGATCCGCCTCGGCGTGCTCAACCTGCTCCAGGACCTCAAGGACCGGCTCGACCTGGCGATCCTCTACATCACCCACGACATCGCCTCGGCCCGCTACTTCGCCGACGAGACGATCGTCATGTACGCCGGGCGGATGGTCGAGGGCGGCGACAGCGAGACCGTCACCCAGCGCCCGGCTCACCCGTACACCCGGTTGTTGATCGAATCGGCGCCGGACCCGGAGCGGATCACCGGCGCGGGCGGCGACGGCGCGGCGGCGGGCGAGCGGGGCCACGGCGAGCCGCCCAGCCTGATCCGCCCGCCGGCCGGCTGCCGGTTCCACCCGCGCTGCCCGGCGGCGATGCCGCGTTGCGCCACCGACCTGCCGCCGCCGATCCCGGTCGACGACGCGCCCGGGCACTGGGCGGCGTGCTGGCTGTACGACGCGGACACCGTCGCCGAGCAGAAGGCCGAGCAGAAGGCGGAGCAGGCAGAGCAGGTGGAGCAGGCGCAGAAGACAGAGCCGGCCGGGACGGAGGCGGCCCGATGAGGTTCCTGCTGCAACGGGTGGCCTTCTACCTGTTCACCGCCTGGGCGGCGATCACGCTCAACTTCTTCATCCCGCGGATGGTGCCGGGCGATCCGGTGCAGTCGCTGATCTCCCGCAACCAGGGCCGGATCAGCGCCGACGCGGTCGCGTCGCTGCGGGTGCTGTTCGGGCTGGACTCCGACCGCTCGCTGTGGGAGCAGTACGTCGCCTACTGGGGGCAGCTCCTGCGCGGCGACCTGGGGCTGTCGTTCACGTTCTTCCCCGCCCCGGTTTCGGAGGTGATCGGGAGCAGCCTGCCGTGGACGGTCGGCCTGGTCGGCGTCACCACGATCGTCAGCTTCCTGCTCGGCACCGCGCTCGGCGTGGGCGCGGGCTGGCGGCGCGGCTCGTGGATCGACGGGCTGCTGCCGGCCACCACGTTCCTCTCCTCGATCCCGTACTTCTGGCTGGGCCTGGTCGCGATCGCGCTGTTCGCCGGGCCGGGCAGCTTCTTCCCGTCCTCCGGCGGCTACGAGCCGGGCCTGGTGCCGGCGTTCGACGCGTACTTCATCCCGAGCGCGCTCCAGCACAGCATCCTGCCCGCCGCCACCATCCTGGTGTCGTCGATGAGCGGCTGGATCCTCAGCATGCGCAACATGATGGTCACCGTCGCCAGCGAGGACTACATCACCGTGGCGCACGCCAAGGGGCTGTCCGAGCGCCGGGTGGCCCTCAGCTACGCCGCCCGCAACGCGCTGCTGCCCAACGTGTCCGGGTTCGCGCTGTCGCTGGGCTTCATCGTCGGCGGCACGCTGCTCGTGGAGATCGTCTTCTCGTACCCGGGTCTGGGGTTCCAGCTCTTCCAGGCCGTCGGCGCGAAGGACTACCCGCTGATGCAGGGCATCTTCCTGATCATCACGATCTCGGTGCTGGTGGCGAACCTGCTCGCCGACGTGGCGTACCTGCTCCTCGACCCGCGGACCCGAAAGAGCTGAGCGATGACACTCTCCCCGTCCAGCATCGAGCAGGTCATCCCCGGCCAGGGGGCGATGGCGCAGCCGTCGGCCCGGGCCCGCCGCCGCCGGTTCCGCTTCGTCGCCAACGCCAAGGCCGCGACCGGCCTCGCCGTCCTCGGGGTGTACGTGCTCCTCGCGGTGATCGGGCCGTGGATCGCGCCGTACGACCCGGACGCGCGCAGCGCCGACGTGCTCCAGGCGCCCTCGGCCCGGCACTGGTTCGGCACCACCCACCTCGGGCAGGACATCTTCAGCCAGATCCTGGTCGGCGCGCGCAGCGTGATGGTGGTGGGCCTGATCGCCGGCGTGCTCGCCACGATCCTGTCCATCCTGATCGGCGTGACCGCCGGCTACCTGGGCGGCGCGGCCGACGAGGGCCTGTCGGCGGTGTCGAACGTGTTCCTGGTGATCCCGGCGCTGCCGCTGATCATCATCGTCACGTCCCTGGTCGAGCAGGCCAGCGACATGCTCGTGGCGCTCATCATCGGCCTCACCTCGTGGGCGTGGGGCGCCCGGGTGCTGCGCGCCCAGACGCTGTCGCTGCGCCGCCGCGACTACGTCGAGGCGGCACGGGCCACCGGCGAACGGACCTGGCGGATCATCGGGTTCGAGATCCTGCCCAACCTGACCGCGATCATCGCCTCCGGCTTCGTCGGCACCGTCATCTTCGCGGTGATGTCGGAGATCACGCTGGCGTTCATCGGCGTCTCGTCGGTGTCGTCGTGGAACTGGGGCACGATCCTGTTCTGGGCGCAGGGGCAGCAGGCGCTGGCGCAGGGCGCCTGGTGGTGGTTCGTCCCGGCCGGGCTGGCCATCGCGCTGCTCGGCACCGCGCTGGCGTTGATCAACTTCGGCATCGACGAGTTCGTCAGTCCCCGGCTGCGCACCGGCGGCCGGACCCGGATCCGTACCGCCGACGGTCGCACCGTCGCGATGCGCGTCGGGTTCACCCCGGTACTCGCGCCGAACCCGGCGCCGGTCCCCATGCAGCGGCCGGCGGACCCCATCCGAGAGGACGCGACCTCATGAGCGACCAGGTGCTGGAGATCCGCGGGCTGTGCGTCGACTACGGCGTCGGCGCGGACGCGGTCCGCGCGGTCCGCGACGTCGACCTGACGCTGCACCGCGGCGAGGTGCTCGGCCTGGCCGGGGAGAGCGGCAGCGGCAAGTCCACCCTGGCGTACGGGCTGACCCGGCTGCTGCCCCCGCCCGGCGTGGTCAGCGGCGGCCAGGTGATCTACCACCCGGCCGACGGCCCACCGGTCGACGTGCTCACGCTCAGCCCGGCGAAGCTGCGCGAGTTCCGGTGGGCGGAGACGTCGATCGTGTTCCAGGGCGCGATGAACTCGCTCAACCCGGTGCACAAGGTCTCCACCCAACTGCTCGACGTGATCCGGGCCCACGAGCCGAAGAGCACGGCGGCGAGCCGGCTGGCCCGGGCGAAGGAGCTGCTGCGCCTGGTCGGCATCTCCGCCGACCGGCTGGACAGCTACCCGCACCAGCTCTCCGGCGGCATGCGGCAACGGGTCATGATCGCGATGGCGCTGGCGCTGGAACCGCAGGTGGTCATCATGGACGAGCCGACCACCGCGCTGGACGTGGTGATGCAGCGGCAGATCCTCGGCCAGCTCGCCGAGCTGCGCGAACGCCTCGGCTTCGCGGTGCTGTTCATCACGCACGACCTGTCGCTGCTGGTCGAGTTCTCCGACCGGATCGCGATCATGTACGGCGGCCGGATCGTCGAGGAGGCGCCCGCCGCCCGGCTGTACGCCGAGCCGCTGCACCCGTACACCGAGGGGTTGCTGCACTCGTTCCCGGCGCTGCACGGTCCCCGCCGCGAGCTGACCGGCATCCCCGGCTCCCCGCCGGACCTGCGCGCCATGCCGTCCGGCTGCGCGTTCCACCCCCGCTGCCCGAAGGCGTTCGAGCCCTGCGACGAGCAGGTGCCGGCGCTGGGACCGCCACGCGTCGACGATCCGACGCGGGCCGTCGCGTGCCATCTGCACCCGGCCGTCGCGCCGCTGTCCCGCTGACCCGCCCGACACCACCACCCGCTACCCGCGAGGAGAACCATGGACACCGACCTCACCCGCCCGTCGTCAGTCACCGGTCCGGACCCGATCGACACGCTGCCGCCGACCTTCCGGTGGGGGGTGGCGACGTCGTCGTACCAGATCGAGGGCGCGGTGGCCGAGGACGGCCGCACACCGTCGATCTGGGACACGTTCTGCCGGGTGCCGGGTGCGGTCGCCAACGGTGACCACGGCGACGTGGCGTGCGACCACTACCACCGGATGCCGCAGGACGTCGCGCTCATCGCGGACCTGGGACTGGACACGTACCGGTTCTCGGTGGCCTGGCCGCGGGTGCAGCCGGGCGGGCGCGGTCCGGCGAACGTGGCCGGGCTGGCGTTCTACGACCGGCTGGTGGACGAGCTGCTCGGCCGGGGTGTCGAGCCGTGGGTGACGCTCTACCACTGGGATCTGCCGCAGGAGCTGGAGGACGCGGGCGGCTGGCCGAACCGGGACACCGCGTACCGGTTCGCCGACTACGCGGAGCTGGTCTTCGCCGCGCTCGGCGACCGGGTCCGCACCTGGACCACGCTCAACGAGCCGTGGTGCTCGGCGATGCTCGGATACGCCTACGGCGACCACGCCCCGGGCCGGCGGAACCTGGGCGACGGCATCGCCGCGGCGCACCACCTGCTGCTCGGGCACGGGCTGGCGACCCGGCGGCTGCGGGAGGCGGCCCGGTCCCCGATCGAGCTGGGCCTGACGCTGAACCTGTCCACCGCGGACCCGGAGACCGGCAGCGCGGCGGACCGGGACGCGGCGCGGGCCGCCGACGGGCTGGCCAACCGGCTCTACCTCGACCCGGTGCTGCGCGGGGAGTACCCGCAGGACGTGGTGGCCGACCTGGCCGCCGAGGGGGTGCGGATCCCCGTGCAGGACGGTGACCTGGAGGTCATCGCCACCCCGATCGACGTGCTCGGGGTCAACTACTACTTCGGGCAGCTGCACTCCGGGGTGGACGATCAGGGCCGCGACCGCGACGACGACGGCAAGCCGGTGCGCCGGGTGGTCCGCCGTGACCTGCCGCGTACCGCGATGGACTGGGAGATCGTGCCGGAGTCCTTCACCGACCTGCTGGTGCGGCTGCACCGCGACTACCCGGGCACGCCCATGGTGATCACCGAGAACGGCGCCGCGTTCGACGACGAGCCGGACGCCGACGGGTTCGTGAACGACGACGACCGGGTCGGCTTCCTCACCGAGCACCTGCGGGCGGTGGCCCGCGCCCGGGCCGCCGGGGCGGACGTGCGCGGCTACTTCGCCTGGTCGCTGCTGGACAACTTCGAGTGGGCCTACGGCTACGACAAGCGGTTCGGCATCGTCCGGGTGGACTACGACACGCAGCGCCGCACCCCCAAGCGCAGCGCGCTGTGGTACCGGGACACCGTGCGGCGGGTCCGCGGGCAGCGCTGACGCCGGCGTGGGGGCCGGGCCGGTCAGTGACGGCGGCCCGGCCCCCACGCCGGGCCCGGGCGGGCGGCCGGGTCGCGGGGCACGCCGCCGTCGCGCAGCAGCCGGGTCATCGGCAGGGTGGCCGCGCCCATCGCGACCGCGTCCGGTCCGAGCCGGCACAGCTCGATCGAGGTCTGCGCGTACGGCTGGCGCAGCGCGTGCCGCGCGGTCGCCTCGCGGATCGCGGGCAGGTGCCGTTCGCCCAGGGCCAGCCCGGCCCAGCCGCCGAGCACCACCCGCTCCGGGTTGAACAGGTTCACCAGGTTGGCCACCCCGGCGCCCAGGTAGCCGACCGTCTCGTCGATCACCTTCGCGGCGGTGCGGCCGGTGGAGCGCAGCAGCTCACCGAAGGCGGTCTCCTCGTCCGCGCCCGGCGCCGGGCGGCCCCGGTTGGCCTGCCGGAACCGGTCCAGCACCGCCTCCGCTCCCACGTACGCCTCCAGACAACCGAGGTTGCCGCAGCGGCAGCGGCGGCCCCCGTACACGATGGTGGTGTGGCCCCACTCCCCGGCGCTGCTGTGCGCGCCGCGGTAGCCGACGCCGTCGGCGACCACGCTCGCGCCGACGCCGGAGCCGACCAGGGCGACCACCGCGTGCCGGACGCCGCGGCCGGCGCCGAACCACATCTCGGCCTGGCCGAGCGTCTTCGCGCCGTTGTCCACGTGCACCGGCACGTCGGTGCCGGCGCGCAGCATCGCGCCGAGCGGGACGCCGTCCCAGCCGAGCGTCTGGGCGTGCACCACGGCGTCGGCGGTGCGCTCGACGGTGCCGGCGACGGCGACGCCGAAGCCGAGCACCGCGGCCGGATCGACGCCCGCCTGCTCGGTGACGGCGGCGAGGCCGTGCCGCAGGTGAGCGGCGACCCGCTCGGGGTCGGGATCGGCCGCGGCGATCGGGTACTCCGCCTTGGCCAGCGCGGTCATGCTCAGGTCGAACAACTCCACCTGGACGCGGGTCTCGCCCACGTCGGCACCGACCAGGTAGCCGTAGCCGGGCGCGACGCGCAGCAGCACGCGGGGACGGCCGCCGTCGGACTCGACCGAACCGGCCTCCTCGACCAGGCCCTCGTTGATCATCTCGCCGACCAGGTTGCTGACGCTGGCCAGGCTCAGCGCGGTGGACTGGCCCAGTTCGTGCCGGCTGAGCGGGCCGTCCAGCCAGATCCGGGTCAGCAGGACCGAGCGGTTGGCCCGGCGCATGTCGCGCACCGTGGTGCGTCTGGCGTCCACGTCCGCCGCCGTCCTTCCCGGCCGCCCGCGGGCGGCTTTCGTTCCTGCTTCACGCCCTGAGCGGGGTGGTGACAGGGTACGCCGCATTTACACTTAACAAAGTTAACTGATAACCTCCGGCGCATCGATGAGGAGGTATGTCATGCGACTCGGACGTGGGATGACCGCTCTGCTCGGTGGCGTCGCGCTGCTCGCCGCCACCGCCGCCGCCCTGCCCGCCACCGCCGCCACGCCGACCGGCGCCGTCGGCACGCTCGTCGCCTGCGACGCGCCGGCCTGGGCCGAGGGCGTCACCTGGACCGCCGGCAGCCGGGCGACCTACGGCGGCCGGCTCTACCAGGCGCTCGTCACGCACACCCCGCCGGCCGGCGCGGGCTGGACCCCGGCCGCCGTACCGGCGCTCTGGACCGACCTCGGCGCCTGCACCGGCGGCACGCCGTCGCCGAGCCCCACCACCCGGCCGCCGTCCCCCACGCCGTCCGCCTCCCCCTCCCCGACGGCTTCCCCCACGCGGACGCCTACCCCCACGCCCACCGTGTCGTCCAGCCCGACCACGCCGGGCGGGGACACCTGCGCGCTGCGGTCCCGGCCGGCCGGGAAGGTGCTCCAGGGCTACTGGGAGAACTGGGACGGAGCCGCGAACGGCGTGCACCCCGGACTCGGCTGGATCCCGATCACCGACTCCCGGATCACCGGGCACGGCTACAACGTGGTGACCGCCGCGTTCCCGGTCATCCGCGCCGACGGGACAGTGCTCTGGGAGGACGGCATGGACGCCGGCGTCAAGGTGCCCACCCCCGCGCAGGTGTGCCAGGCCAAGGCCGCCGGGCTCACAGTGCTGCTGTCCATCGGCGGCGCCACCGCCGGGATCGACCTCAGCTCCAGCGCGGTCGCCGACCGGTTCGTCGCCACAGTGGTGCCGATCCTCAAGCGGCACAACTTCGACGGCATCGACATCGACATCGAGACCGGCCTGACCGGCAGCGGGAACATCAACCAGCTCTCCCCCTCGCAGGCCAACCTGATCCGGATCATCGACGGGGTGCTGGCCCAGATGCCGGCCGGCTTCGGGCTCACCATGGCGCCGGAGACCGCGTACGTCACCGGCGGCAGCGTCACCTACGGCTCGATCTGGGGCGCGTACCTGCCGATCGTCAAGAAGTACGCCGACAACGGGCGGCTGTGGTGGCTGAACATGCAGTACTACAACGGCTCGATGTACGGCTGCGCCGGTGACTCGTACCCGGCCGGCACGGTGGCCGGTTTCGTCGCGCAGACCAACTGCCTCGACGCCGGCCTGGTCGTGCAGGGCACCACCGTCCGCGTACCGCTCGACCGGCAGGTCCCCGGGCTGCCCGCGCAGGTCGGCGCCGGCGGCGGCTACATGAGCCCGGCACTGGTGGCCCAGGCCTGGAACACCTACCAGGGACGCCTGAAGGGCCTGATGACCTGGTCGGTCAACTGGGACGGGTCGAAGGGCTGGACGTTCGCCGACAACGTCCGCTCGCTCCAGGGCCGCTGAGACGCGCCGCGGGGCCCCGCCGGACGGGCGGGGCCCCGCGCCGGATCAGCCGATCTTCTTCGGGGTGATCTTCTTCGGCGTGGTCGGCGAGTCCAGCCAGGCGTTGATCAGCACGGTGAAGTCCCGGCCGGTCTGCTTGTTGACGAAGGCGATGAACGAGGCCCGGTCCTGCGGCGTGTTGCGCTGCTCCTGGACCCAGGCGCGGGCCAGCGCGAAGAACGCCTTGTCGCCGACCGTCCGGTGGATCTCGCGCAGCATCGCCGCCGGGCACAGGTAGACGTTGCCCTCGGCGAACCGCTTCGGGTCGGGCCGGCCGGGCGGGCCCAGCTTCTTGCGCAGGACGGCGTCACCCTCGCGCAGGTACCGGTCCAGGCTGGCCTCGCTGAGCTTCTGCGTCTCCTTGGTGTACAGGTCCTGGATGTACGTCGCCCAGCCCTCGTTCAGCCACAGGTCCCGCCAGGTGGTGGGCGTGACCGAGTTGCCGAACCACTGGTGGGCGTACTCGTGCATCAGGTCGCTGCCCCAGCGGTCCCGGCGGGCCGCGGTGTTCTCGATCTTCCGGCCCATCGTGATCATCTGCTGGGTCTCCATGCCCGACGCCGAGTCCACCACCACGACGCCGCCGGAGGGGAACGGGTACGGGCCGAACTTCTTCTCCAGCCAGGTCAGGTACTGCGGGGACTTCTTCAGGTACGGCAGCAGCTTGTCGTCGGTGCCCTTGCGGTACCAGTAGGTCAGCGGCACGCCGCGCGGCCCCGCCGCGGTCAGCTTCTGGTACTTCCCCACCGCGAGCGTGGTCAGGTACGTCGCGACCGGGTCGGTGCTGCGGTAGCTGAACGTGTTGCCGGACTGACCGGCGGGCGTGCCGCCGGCGATCGCGGACCAGCCCGCCGGCACCGTCACCCGGATGTCGTAGAGCGCCTCGTCCGACGGCTGGTCGTTCGCCGGGTACCAGGTGAACGCCCCGAACGGCTCCTGCATGGTCCAGAGGCCGCCCTCCTTGGTGACGGTGAGGCCCAGGGCCTCGGTGTCCTTGCGGTGCGACGGCATCGGGGTCGTCTTCGGCCGGCCGTGGTAGGTGACCACCAGGGTGACCGGCTCGTCCGCCACCACTGGGGCGGACACGGTCAGCTTCTCCTTCGCCACCGCGCCGGGAACCGTCGCGCCGTCCAGTGTGACGCTGTCGACCTGGTAGGGCATGAAGTCGAGGACCAGGTTCGGCGCGTCCTTCACCGGCCGGATCCGCAGCGTGGCGGTGCCGGTGAGGGTGGTGGTCGACGGCGCCCACTCCAGCGCGAGGTCGTAGTGCAGAACGTCCAGCGCGTCGGTGCCCCGGGCCGGATAGACCGGGTCGGCCACCGGCGTCGACCGCCCCGCCTGCCAGGCGGCGTAGTCGACGGCGGGCGCGGTCGGGCTCGGCGGGGTGGAGGCGGAGGGGGTCGCGGCCGGGGCGGCGGGGGTCGTGGTGCACCCGGCGACGAGCAGCGGTCCGAGGAGCATGATCAGGGTTACGGGGCGGCGCATCAGCGCACCCTACGGCAGTGATCAGCTTTCGTGGGGGCGTCTCGGCTGGCACCGGTTGCGAGACCCTGCCAGGCTGGCGCTCGTGTATGACTACGACCTGCTGGTGCTGGGCTCCGGACCGAGTGGACAGAAGGCGGCCATCGCCGCGGCCAAGCTGGGCCGCCGCGTCGCGATAGTGGACCGCCGCGACATGCTCGGCGGCGTGTGCATCAACACCGGGACCGTGCCCTCCAAGACGCTGCGCGAGGCGGTGCTCTACCTGACCGGCCTGAGCCAGCGCGACCTCTACGGCAGCAGCTACCGGGTCAAGGAGGACATCACCGTCGCCGACCTGGCCGCCCGCACCCAGCACGTGATCACCCGGCAGACCGACGTCATCCGCAACCAACTGGCCCGCAACAAGGTCTCGCTGATCACCGGCACCGGCCGGTTCGCCGACGCCCACTCCGTCTGGGTGGACGCCGGCTCCGGCCGGGAGACCCGGGTCAGCTTCGACAAGGCGGTCGTCGCCGCCGGCACCCGCCCGGCCCGCCCGGACAGCGTCGACTTCGACGACCGGACCATCGTCGACTCCGACGGCGTGATCAACCTCCAGGCCGTCCCGGGCAGCATGGTCGTGGTCGGCGCCGGGGTGATCGGCATGGAGTACGCGTCCCTGTTCGCCGCGCTCGGCACCAAGGTGACAGTGGTCGAGCGCCGCCCCCGGATGCTCGACTTCTGCGACGAGGAGATCGTCGAATCGCTGAAGTACCACCTGCGGGACCTGTCGGTGACCTTCCGCTTCGGCGAGGAGGTGGCCGCCGTGGAGAAGCACCGCAGCGCCGCGCTCTGCATCCTGCGCAGCGGCAAGAAGATCGTCGCGGACACGGTGATGTACTCCGCCGGCCGCCAGGGGCAGACCGACGACCTCGCGCTGGAGGCGGCCGGGCTCACCGCCGACCACCGGGGCCGGATCACCGTCGACGCCGACTACCGCACCGCCGTCGACAACATCTACGCCGTCGGCGACGTGATCGGCTTCCCCGCGCTGGCGTCCACCTCGATGGAACAGGGCCGCCTGGCCGCCCAGCACGCCTGCGGCGAACCGGCGCGCGGCATGTCGGACCTGCAACCCATCGGCATCTACACCATTCCGGAGATCAGTTTCGTCGGGAAGACCGAGGAGGAGCTGACCGAGGCGTCCGTCCCGTTCGAGGTGGGCATCGCCCGCTACCGGGAGTTGGCCCGGGGGCAGATCGTCGGCGACTCGTACGGGATGCTGAAACTGCTCGTCTCGCCCGAGGACGGCCGGCTGCTCGGGGTGCACGTGTTCGGCACCGGCGCCACCGAGATCGTCCACATCGGGCAGGCGGTGATGGGCTGCGGCGGCACGGTCGACTACCTGCTGGACGCGGTCTTCAACTACCCGACCCTGGCCGAGGCGTACAAGGTGGCGGCCCTGGACGCCGCCAACAAGATCCGCAACATAACCCGGATCAACGACTGACCCTGCCGACCCTCCGCGTCGATCTTGCACTCTCGGCCCGGCCCGCGCCCGTTATGCCGGAAATACCCGGGCGGCAAGTGCAAGATCAGCGCGGCGGGGGACGTGGTGGGGGCGGGTCAGCGGCCTGTGGCGTAGCCCTGGGCGCCTCGAGGGTTCGCCGCGGCGGACAGGACTCCGGTACGCGGGTCGCGGGTCACGGCGCACATGCGGCCCAGGCTCCACGGGTCGGACAGGCGTACGGTGTGGCCCCTTGCGCGCAGGCCCGCCAGCACGTCCCCGTCGATCCGGTCCTCCAGCACCAGCACGCCGGGCTCGACCTCGCGCGGGTAGAACGAGGCCGGGAAGCTCGTCGTGTGCCAGGTGGGGGCGTCGATCGCCTCCTGCAACTCCTGCCCGCCGGCCAGGTGCCGCAGCAGGAACAGCAGCTGCCACTGGTCCTGCTGGTCGCCGCCCGGCGTGCCGCACGCCATCACCGGCTCGCCGTCGCGCAGCACCAGCGTCGGGCTGAGCGTGGTACGCGGGCGCCGGCCCGGCCGCAGCGTCGAGGCGAGCCCTTCCTCCAGCCAGCACATCTGCAACCGGCTGCCGAGCGGGAAGCCCAGCTCCGGGATGGTGGGCGAACTCTGCAGCCAGCCACCGCTGGGCGTGGCGGAGATGATGTTGCCCCACCGGTCCACCACGTCGACGTGGCAGGTGTCGCCGCGGGTCACTCCGTCGGCGCGTACCGTGGGTTCGCCGGTGCTCGGGTCCTGCGGGACGGCCCGCCCGGCGGCGTGGTCGCGCAGGTGCGACGGCAGCCGGGGTGACTCGCCCGCCGGGCTGCCGGGGCGCAGCGACGTGTCGGCGCGGTCACCGACCAGCGCGGCCCGCGAACGGGCGTAGCCGGCCGACAGCAGCGCGGGGCCCGGCACGTCGGTGTCGCCGTACCACGCCTCCCTGTCGGCGAACGCGAGCTTCAGCGCCTCGGCCTGCGCGTGGATGCCGTCCAGGCGGGACGGGTCGTAGACGGCCGGGTCGTCGAGCGCGTCCAGGATCGAGAGCGTCTGCAGCAGCACCGGGCCCTGGCCCCAGAAGCCGGTCTTGGCGATCGTGTGCCCGTGCCAGTCCAGCGTGACCGGTTCCTCCCAGGTGGCCGACCAGCGGGCCAGGTCGTCGCCGGTGACCAGCCCGGCGTGGGCGCGGCCGCTGGAGTCGCGCAACGGCAGCCGGCTGAACGCGTCGATCGCCTCGGCGACGAACCCCTCCCGCCAGGCGCGCCGGGCCGCCTCGATCTGCGCCTGGCGGTCCGTACCGGCGGCCCGTCCGGCGTCGACGAGGCGGCGCAGCGTGTCCGCGTACGCCGGGTTGGTGACCATCTCCCCCGGCGTGGGCGGGCGGCCGTCGCGGAGCCAGAGGCGCGCGGAGGTCGGCCAGTGGTCGGTGAACAGCGACCGGACCCGCGCCACGGTCTGCCCGGCGGCGCCGACGAGCGGGTGGCCGGCGGCGGCGTAGCCGATGGCCGGTTCCAGCACCTCGGCGAGCGTGCGGGTGCCGTGGTCGCGCAGCAGCAGGAGCCAGGCGTCGACAGCGCCCGGCACCACGGCGGCGAGCGGGCCGGCGCCGGGCACGAGGTCCAGGCCGAGCGAGCGGAAGTGCGCCACGGTGGCGGCGGCCGGGGCCGGTCCCTGACCGCAGAGCACGCGCGGGGTGGGGTCGGTCGCGGTGGCGAGGATCGCGGGCACCTCGCCGGCCGGGCCGTTGAGGTGCGGTTCCACGACGTGCAGCACGAACCCGGCGGCGACAGCGGCGTCGAAGGCGTTGCCGCCGCGTTCCAGCACGCCCATCGCGGACTGGCTGGCCAGCCAGTGCGTGGACGAGACCATGCCGAACGTGCCGCGCAGCGTGGGCCGGGTGGTGAACGTCATCGGCGGTGAGCCTACGCCGCGCCGGCGGTGTCGGCGCGCGTCGTCGCGCCCTCCTCCCCCGGGCCGCCGTCGCGCTCGCCGTCGAGCGGGAACAGGCACGCCGCGTGGTGGCCGGGGCCGACCTCGGCGAGCGCCGGATCGGTCTCGGCGCACGCGGGTCGGGCCTGGGGGCATCGGGTACGGAAGCGGCAGCCGCTCGGCGGGTCCACCGGGCTGGGGATGTCGCCGGTGAGCACGATCCGGCGGCGCTCCCGTTCGACGCGCGGATCGGCCACCGGCACCGCCGACAGCAGCGCGGCCGTGTAGGGGTGCGCCGGGTGCCGGTAGATCCGCTCGGGTGGGCCGGTCTCGACGATGCGGCCCAGGTACATCACCGCGATCCGGTCGCTCATGTGCTCGACGGCGGCCAGGTCGTGCGCGATGAACAGGTAGGTCAGCCGAAGGTCGCGTTGCAGGTGCCGGAGCAGGTTCATGATCTGCGCCTGCACGCTCAGGTCGAGCGAGGCGATCGGCTCGTCCAGGACGATCAGGTCCGGCTCCCCGGCCAGGGCCCGGGCCACGCCGACACGCTGGCGCTGGCCGCCGGACAGCTCGTGCGGGTAGCGGCCCGCCGTGTCGGCGCGCAGGCCGACCAGGTCCAGCAGCTCCGCGACCCGGGCCCGCCGGGCGGCGGCGGACGCGGCGAGCCGGTGCACGATCAGCGGCTCGGCGATGCTGTCACCGACCGTCCGGCGTGGATCCAGCGACGCCTGCGGGTCCTGGAACACCATCGCGACGTGGCGCCGCGTCGCCCGCAGGCGGCGGCGCGACCAGCGGGTCACGTCCTCGCCCGCCACCCGGACCCGCCCGGCGGTCGGGTCGACCAGCCGCAACAGCGCCAGGCCGGCTGTGGACTTGCCGCTGCCCGACTCGCCGACCAGCCCGAGCGTCTCACCCCGGCGTACGGCGAGACTGACGCCGTCGACCGCGCGGACCGTTCCGGCCGGGGTCGGGAAGTGCACCTTCAGGTCATCCAGCTCGGCGACCACGTCCGGGGTGTCGGCGCTCATCCGGCCTCTCCACGGTAGAAGGTGCGGACCGTGTGCCCGTCGCCGACCGGCGTCAGCGGGGGCAGTTCGTGCTCGCAGCGGGGATCGGCGCGCACCGGGCAGCGTGGCCAGAACGCGCAGCCCGGGGGCAGGTCCAGCGGGCTCGGCGGCGACCCGGGGATGGCCACCAGGTCCTCGCCGCGCCGGGACGGGTCCGGCCGGGCCGCCAGCAGCGCCCGGGTGTACGGGTGCGTGGGCGTGTCGAACACCGCGTCGACCGGGCCCTGCTCGACGATGCGGCCCCCGTACATGACCGCGACGGTGTCCGCGATGCCGGCCACCACGCCCAGGTCGTGGGTGACCCAGACGACGGCGGTGCCCAGCCGCGCCTGGAGGTCGGCGACCAGTTCGATGATCTGCGCCTGGGTGGTGACGTCGAGCGCGGTGGTCGGCTCGTCGGCGATCAGCAGGTCCGGCTCGCAGGCGAGCGCCATGGCGATGGCGACGCGCTGGCGCATGCCGCCGGAGAACTGGTGCGGGTACGCGTCGACGCGCCGTGCCGCCGACGGGATGCCCACCAGGTCCAGCAGCTCCACCGCCCGGTCGCGGGCGGCGCGGCGGGTCAGCCCGAGGTGTTCCTCGGCGGCCTCGGTGACCTGCCGGCCCACCGGAAGCACCGGGTTGAGCGAGGTCATCGGGTCCTGGAACACGAACCCGACGTGCCGGCCGCGTACCTTGCGGCGGCGGTCGTCGGGCAGCGCGGTCAGCTCGGTGTCGAGCAGCCGGACCCGGCCGGTGACGGTGGCGGCGCGTGGGGCGAGGCCGGTGGCGGCGAGCAGGGTCATGCTCTTGCCGCTGCCGGACTCGCCGACCAGGGCGAACGTCTCCCCCGGCCGTACCTGCCAGGACACCCCGGCGACGGCGCGGACCGGACCGCGACGGGTGCCGACGGTGACGGTGAGGTCGTCCACCGACAGCACTGTCGAATGGCTCATGGGGTGCTCCTGCGGGCCTCGCCCAGGGTGAGCTGCCGCGGGTCCAGCACGTCCCGCAGCGCGTCGCCGACCAGGTTGAACGCCAGCACGGTGAGGAAGATCGCCGCGCCGGGGAACACGCCCAGCCACCACGCGTCGGTGACGAAGCCGCGCCCGTCGAACAGCATCCGCCCCCAGGCCGGCGCGGGCGGCTGGATGCCCAGGCCGAGGAAGGACAGCGCGGCCTCGGAGAGGATCGCGAACGCCAGCGACAGCGACGTCTGCACGATCAGCGGCGCGGCGATGTTCGGCAGCACGTGCCGGCGCATGATGCGCAGGTCGGACGCGCCGATGGAGACGGCGGCCCGGACGAACACCTGCTCCCGTACGGACAGCACGCCGGCGCGGGTGATCCGGGCGAAGATGGGCGTGTAGACCACACCGATGGCGACCATGGCGGTGAGCAGGCCGGGGCCGAGCACCGCCACGATGGCCACCGCCAGCAGCAGCACCGGGAACGCGAACAGCACGTCCATGCAGCGCATGAGCACGCTGTCCAGCCAGCCCCGGTAGTAGCCGGCGAACAGCCCGAGCGTCACGCCCGCAACCAGCGCGATGCCGACGCTGACGGCACCGACCTGAAGCGAGACGCGGGCGGCGACGAGCACCCGGCTGAGCACGTCGCGGCCCAGCTCGTCGGTGCCGAACGGGTGCGCGCCGCTGGGTGGGCGCAGCATCTGGTCCACGTCGACGTCGTTGACGCCGGCCGGTGCCAGCCACGGGCCGGCCACGCCCACCACGACCAGCAGCACGAGCACGATCGTGCCGCCGACGGCGAGCGGGTCGCGGCGCAGCGCGTCCAGGACGCGGCGTCCGGTGTTCTCGGTCGTGGCGCTCACTTGACCGTGATCCTCGGGTCGAGGCGGGCGTAGAGGATGTCCACCAGCAGGTTGACCAGCAGGAACAGTGCCGCGACGAGCAGCACCGCGCCCTGCAGGACGGGGTAGTCGCGGGCCTGCACGGCGTCGAAGGTGAGCCGGCCGATGCCGGGCCAGGCGAACAGCACCTCGATCACGATGACGCCGCCGAGCAGGCTGGCGAGCTGCACCGCGACCACGGTGACGACCGGGATGAGCGCGTTGCGCAGCACGTGCCGCAGGATCACCACCCGGTTGCGCAGACCCTTCGCCTCGGCGGTGCGCACGTAGTCGGCGGAGAGCACCTCCAGCACGGAGGAGCGGATGAACCGGGTGAGGATCGAGGCGGTGACCAGGCCGACGGTGACCGCCGGCAGCGCCACGTGGGTGGCCCACCGACCCGGGTCGTCGGTGAGCGCCACGTAACCCGAGGGGGGCAGCCAGCCGAGCACCCCGGCGAACAGCAGGATGCCCATGATGCCCATCCAGAAGTCCGGTACGGAGACGCCGAACTGGCTGAACACGCGGGCCGCGTGGTCGACCGCGGAGCCGCTGCGTACCGCCGCGACGATGCCCAGCGGGAACGCGACGAGCAACGCGAACACCACGGCGGTGACGGCCAGTGACAGCGTGGCCGGCAGCCGCTCCAGCACGATCGCGCTCACCGGCTGGCCGGTGCGGAAGCTGACCCCCAGGTCACCGGTGAGCGCGTGCCCGAGATAGCTGACGTACTGCACCGGCAGCGGCTGGTCGAGGCCGGCGCGCTCCCGCAGCGCCTCGTACGTCTGCGGGTCGAACCGGGTGCCGAGCGCCACCCGGACCGGGTCGCCCGGCACCAGTTGCAGCAGCAGGAACACCACAAGGGTCACACCGACCAGCACGACCGCCGACTGGAGGACCCGCCGCAGGACGAAGCGGGCCATCACTTGGCCAGGGCGACCGACCGGAACCGGATCGCCCGGTCGGTGCGCACGTCGTAGCCGGAGACCTTCTTCGACCAGCCCTGCACCACGTCCGGGTTGTAGAGGTAGAGGTAGCTGGCGTCGTCGACGATCTGCTTCGCCGCCTGCTCGTACGCCTGCTTGCGGGCGCCCTGGTCGGTCTGGGTGCGGGCGTCGTCCAGCAGCTTGTCGACCGCCGGGTTCTTGTACTTGTGGAAGTTGAACGTGCCGCCGCTGTGGTGCTGGGCGTAGTAGAACTCGTCCGGGTCGATGTTGCCGAGCCAGCCGAGCATGAACCCGTCGAAGTTGCCCTTCGCCTGCTCGTCGAGCCATTGGGCGAAGTCCAGCGTACGGATCTTGACGGTGATGCCGACGGCCTTGAGCTGCGCGGCGATGACCTGCGCGGCGGTGACCGTCTCCGGGTACTCGCTGGTGACCATCAGGTCCATGGTCAGGTTGCTCACGCCGGCCTGGCCGAGCATCTGCTTCGCCTTGCCCGGGTCGTGGCTGTAGGGCGCGTAGTCGTAGTAGAACGCGCTCGCCTTCGGGATGGCGGTCTGGTTGACGGTGGCCAGCCCGAACTTCGCCGCCTTGGTGATCGCCTCGCGGTCCAGCGCGTACCCGATCGCGCGCCGCACCTCGGGGTTGTCGAACGGCTTGCGGGCCTCGTTGAGCGCCACGTACCAGTAGTCGGTCGACGGCGCCGACTTCACCGTGATGTCGCCGTCGTCCTTGAGCGAGCCGACCTGCTGGGGCGGCAGGTTGTCGGTCCACTGGACCTGGCCGCTGCGCAGGTTCTGCAACGCCACAGTCGGGTCCTTGACGAAGGTGAACGTGACGCCGTCCAGCTTCGGCTTCTCGCCCCAGTAGGAGTCGTTGCGCACCAGCTTCACGCTGTCGCCGGAGGTGTAGCCGGCCACCTTGAACGGGCCGCTGCCGACCGGTGCGGTCTTCACCTTGCCGGACTCGACGTTGGACTTCTCCACGATCGCCACGCCCTTGAACCCGCCGAGGTTCGCCAGCAGGTTCGGCGTGGGCGCGCTGAGCGTCACCACCACCGTGGCCGGGTCGGGCCCGGTGACCGACTTGACGGTGGCGAACTTGTACGCGTTGTTCAGCTTCTCCTTGATGATCCGCTCGAAGGAGTAGACGACGTCCTCGGAGGTCAGCGGCGACCCGTCGGAGAACTTCACGCCCTCGCGCAGCGTGAACGTCCAGGTGAGCTGGTCGGCGCTGGTGGTCCACTTCGTCGCCAGCGACGGCACCATCTTCAGGTCGGCGTCCGGCTCGACGAGCGTGTCGTAGACGTTCTCCAGCACCTGGAAGCTGTAGT
This sequence comes from Micromonospora sp. WMMD1274, assembly GCF_049179035.1. Lineage (NCBI taxonomy): Bacteria > Bacillati > Actinomycetota > Actinomycetes > Micromonosporales > Micromonosporaceae > Micromonospora > Micromonospora sp. WMMD1274. Next base: position 6,667,125 of record NZ_JBMHMG010000001.1, on the reverse strand, counting down.
ACGCGGAGGTCTTGTGCGGGTCGAGCTGGTCCGGCTCGCCGCCGATCGCGGCGTTGAGGACTCCCCCGGCGCCGCCGGCGTTCCCCCCGCCGCCGACGTCGACCGCCTCGCCTCCGGTGCATCCGGACAGGACGCCGACGGTCAGTGCGAGCGCGGCGCCGAGCACACCGATCTTGTTCCTGGACACAGGCCCCCCTAGCCACTTCCCGGACAAAAGAAAGTTTCGGCGAGTCTTCTCCCCGAGCGGGATGATGTCAACGAATGCCGCCAAAGTGACTGGTCGGCCGCCGCTTGCCGGTGCGGAGTGAACGGTGGTTCAATCCGGGCCCGACCTGATCCGCCACCGCCCTGGGAGTTGCCGCCGTGACCACGCACGATGTCGTCAACCAGGTACCCCCGATGGTCGGCCACGACACCGCCGACGACCCGGCCCTGCGCGACGGCGTGGCCCGCGAGGGCGCCGGCTGGGCGCTGTCCGGGCTGCACGAGCTGGGCCGGCTCGCCGGTGGTGAGGAGGCCGCCGAACACGGGCGGCTCGCCAACGAGCACCCGCCGGTGCTGCGCACCCACGACCGGTACGGCCACCGGATCGACGAGGTGGAGTTCCACCCGTCCTGGCACGAGCTGATGCGGACCGCCGTCGGGCACGGCCTGCACGCCGCGCCGTGGGCCGACGACCGGCCGGGCGCGCACGTGGCCCGCGCGGCCGGCTTCTACCTGTGGCGGCCCGACGCCGGGCACGGCTGCCCGATCTCGATGACGTACGCGGCGGTGCCCGCGCTGCGGCACAGCCCGGACCTGGCCGCCCGCTACGAGCCGCTGCTCACCACCCGCGAGTACGACTTCGGGCTGCGCCCGCCGCAGACCAAGCGCGGCCTGCTCGCCGGCATGTCGATGACCGAGAAGCAGGGCGGCTCGGACGTCCGCGCCAACACCACCACGGCCCGGCCCGAGCCGGACGGCAGCTACCGCCTCGTCGGGCACAAGTGGTTCACCTCGGCGCCCATGTGCGACCTGTTCCTCACCCTCGCGCAGGCGCCCGGCGGCCTCACCTGCTTCCTGGTCCCCCGGGTGCTGCCCGACGGCGGCCGCAACCCGATGCGGCTGATGCGGCTCAAGGACAAGCTCGGCAACCGCTCCAACGCCTCCGCCGAGGTCGAGTACGAGCACGCGGTGGCGTGGCGCGTCGGCGACGAGGGCCGGGGCGTGCGCACCATCATCGACATGGTCAACCTGACCCGGCTCGACTGCGTGATCGGCGCCGCGGCCGGGATGCGCCACGGTGTCACCACCGCCGTGCACCACGCCACCCACCGGCGGGTGTTCGGCGACTACCTCGCCGACCAGCCGCTGATGCGCAACGTGCTGGCCGACCTGGCCGTCGAGTCCGAGGCCGCCACAGTGCTGATGATGCGGCTGGCCGGGGCGACCGACCGGTCGGCGCGCGGCGACGACGGCGAGACCGCGTTCAAGCGCCTCGCCCTCGCCGTCGGCAAGTACTGGGTGTGCAAGCGGTGGCCGGGGCACGCCGCCGAGGCGCTGGAGTGCCTGGGCGGCAACGGCTACGTGGAGGAGTCCGGCATGCCGCGGCTGTTCCGCGAGTCGCCGCTGAACTCGATCTGGGAGGGCTCCGGCAACGTCGCCGCGCTGGACGTGCTGCGCGCGCTCACCCGGGAACCGCAGGTGCTCGCCGCGTACGAGGCGGAGGTGGCCGCCGCGGCCGGCGCGGACGCCCGGCTGGACGCCGCGGTGCGCCGGGTGCGCGACGAACTCGCCGACCACACCGACCTGGAGCTGCGCGCCCGGCGGGTGGTGGAGCGGCTGGCGCTGGTGCTCCAGGGCGCGCTGCTGGTGCGCCACGGCCACCCGGCGGTCGCCGACGCGTTCTGCGCCTCCCGGCTCGACGGCGACCACGGTCAGGCGTACGGGACGCTGCCGGGCGGGCTGGACCTCGCAGCGATCATCGACCGCGCCACCCCGAAGATCGGCTGAGGGCGTGGTGACGCGACTCGCCTCGGTGCACCTGTACCCGGTCAAGTCCCTCGGCGGCGTCGACGTCGACCGGGCCGACGTCGAGCCGTGGGGGTTGCGTCACGACCGCCGCTGGGTGGTGCTGCGCCCCGACGGCGGCAAACTGGGCTCGACCGCCCTGCCCGCGCTGCTCGGCCTGACCGCCGCCCCCGGCTCCGGGTCGATCACGCTCACCGCCCGCGACGGGTCGTCGCTGACAGTCGCCGAACCGGTGGACGGGCCGCCGGTCGCCACCGACGTGTCCCGGCTGGACACGGTCCGGCTCGCCGCCGACGAGGCCCACGACTGGCTCTCCGCGCGGCTGGGCCGGCCCGTACGGCTGGCCTGGTTGGACGACCCGCGCCGCCGGCCGATGTCGGCCGAGCACGGCGGCGGCCCCGGTGATCCGCTGAACCTGTCCGACGCCGGACCGCTGCTGGTGGCCACACTGCCGTCGCTGCGGCGGCTGCGGGACTGGATCGTCGAGGGCGCGCTGGAACGCGGCGAGCCCGCGCCGGAGCCGCTGGCGATGGCCCGGTTCCGGCCGACTGTGGTGCTGGACGGGCCGGTCGAACCGTTCGCCGAGGACGGCTGGACGCGGGTGCGCATCGGCGCCGTGGACTTCCGGGTGTCCGAACGCTGCGACCGCTGCTCGGTGACGCTCATCGACCCGGAGACCCTCGCCGGCGGGAAGGAGCCGATCCGCACGCTGGCCCGGCACCGGCGTCACGACGGCAAGACCTGGTTCGGCGTCCGCCTGGTCCCGCTGAGCACCGGCGAGATCCGGGTCGGCGACCCGGTCGCCGTCTCCTGATCCGGCGGCTCAGCGGCGACGCCACTCGTCGGCCAGGATCGCGTGGACGAGCTGGTCGGCCCAGCCGCCCCGGAACCGGTAGCTGCGCACGTGCCGCGCCTCCCGCCGCATCCCGAGCCGGGCCATCAGGCGCGCCGACGGCTCGTTGTCCGCGTGGCAGCGGGCCACCACCCGGTGCAGCCCGAACTCGGCGAACCCCCAGTCCAGCAGCGCGCCGGCCGCCTCCGTGGCCAGCCCGCGGCCGCCGTGGTCGGGGTGGAAGACGTACCCCAGCTCGGCGGTGCGGTCCGCCGCGCTGCGCCAGACCAGCTCGACCGCACCGATCACCCGCCCGTCGCGCACCACGGCGAGCGTCAGGCAGTCGCCCTCCGCGCGCAGCGCGTCCTCGCCGGCCATCGCGGTCACCGACGCCAGGGACTCCGCCCGGGTACGCGGCGCGGCGCCCGCCATCCAGCGGACCACGTCCGGGCGGCGCTGCCAGGCGTGCACGTCGTCGAGGTCGTCGACGGTGACCGGGCGCAGCAGCAGCCGGGACGTGCGCACCGGGTACGCCGGGTGGGTCATCGGGCGATCGTAGGAGGAACCTAGGGTGGGTCGCATGGTCGTTTCCGCCGAGGACGGCAACCCGCTCACCCAGCTCACGCTCGACCAGCTCCGGCAGCGCACCAGCGTGAAGTGGCGGCTGTACCCGCCGGACGTGCTGCCGCTGTGGGTCGCCGAGCAGGACGTGCCGCTGGCGCCGCCGGTGGCCGAGGCGCTGCGCCGGGCGGTCGAGCTGGGCGACACCGGCTACTCGTACGGCACCGCGTACGCCGAGGCGGTCGGCGGGTTCGCCGCCCAGCGGTGGGGCTGGGCCGACTTCCCGGTCGGCCGGGCCACGCTGGTGCCGGACGTGATGATGGGTACGGTCGAGGTGCTGCGCCTGGTCACCGGCCCCGGTGACGCGGTGGTGGTCACTCCCCCGGTCTACCCGCCGTTCTACGCGTTCGTCACAAGCGCCGGGCGGCAGGTTCTCGAGGCGCCGCTCGGCGCGGACCAGCGGCTCGACCCGGCCGCGCTGGAGGAGGCGTTCCGGCGGGCCCGCGCGATCGGCGACCGGCCGGCGTTCCTGCTCTGCAACCCGCACAACCCGACCGGTGTGGTGCACCGGCCCGACGAGCTGGCCACGGTCGCCGAGCTGGCCGCCCGGCACGGCGTACGGGTGGTCGCCGACGAGATCCACTCACCGCTGGCGCTGCCCGGCGTGCGGTTCACCCCGTACCTGACGGTGCCGGGTGCCGAGAACGCGTTCGCGCTGGTGTCGGCGTCGAAGGCGTGGAACCTGGCCGGGCTCAAGGCGGCGCTGGCGGTCGCCGGGCCGGACGCGGCGGACGACCTGGCCCGGATGCCGGAGGAGGTCAGCCACGGGCCCAGCCACCTCGGAGTGCTCGCGCACACCGCCGCGTTCCGGGCCGGTGGGCCGTGGCTGGACCGGCTGCTCGACGGCCTGGACGCGAACCGGGCGCTGCTCGGGTCGCTGCTGGCCGAACACCTGCCGACTGTGTCGTGGCGGCCGCCCGAGGGCACGTACCTGGCCTGGCTGGACTGCCGGCGCCTCGGCGTGCCCACCGAGGCGGGCGACGGGCCGGGGGTGGCGAGCGACCTGGCCGGTCCGGCGCGGATGTTCCTCGACCGGGCGCGGGTGGCGCTCAGCTCCGGGCACGTCTTCGGCGCCGGCGGCGCCGGGTTCGTGCGGCTCAACTTCGCCACCTCCCCCGCCGTGCTCACCGAGGCGGTCACCCGGATGGGCCGCGCGGTACGCGCCTGACGCACGCCTCACCGGTGGCGTCGCCGCGCGCCTTACCCGGCGGCTCAGCGCGCGGCGACGCGTACCCCCTGGTTGTCGCCCTCGGACAGGAACGACGCCAGCGCGGCGCCCTCCTCGGCGGCGGCCGCGCGCTCGGCGCGGGTGAACGCGCGCAGCGGCGTGATCACCACGACGCCCGCGTCGACCGTCCAGGTGGCGGCGACCCGGCCGTCGACGAGCACGAACCGGGCCCCGGCGACGGAGAGGTTGCGGTGGGCGTCGTCGATGATCCGGCTGCGGTCGTGGTAGCCGAGCACGGCGTTGTCGAAGGCGGGCAGGAACCGTACCGGCGCGGGGGTGTCCGGCTCGGGCCGCGGCGCGCCCGGCAGGTCGAGCAGCGTCCGGCCGCGCGCGTCCCGGAAGGCCACCAGCTCGTCGCGGACCGCGGCGACCGCCGCGGGCAGCCCGGCGAGGCCGCACCAGGCGCGCAGGTCCGCCGACGCGGCCGGCCCGAACGCGGCCAGGTAGCGCCGCACCAGCGCCCGCCCGGCCGGGTCGTCGCCGCCGGAGCCGGGCGGGTCGGCGTCGCGGCCCAGCCACCGGGCCAGAGCGACGGTACGGACACCGGCGGTGGTGCGCCACAGCCCGCGCGGCGGCGCCTGCACCGTCGGCACCAGCGCGAGCACGATCTCGCCGAGCGCCCGCCGGTCGGTCGCCGGCCAGCGCGCGGCGAGCGCCCCCACGATCTCGGCGGTGGTGCGGGGCTCGCCGTCGGCCAGGACGTCCCGGGCCGCCGCGGCGAGTTCGTCGAGGTCGACCCCGTCGAACTCGCCGCGGTAGACACCCAGCACCCGCTGGCGCAGCATCGCGTCGTGCCGGGACCGCCAGGCCAGCACGTCGTCCGCCGCGAGCAGGTGCACGGTGCGGCGCATCAGGTGGGTACGCACCAGGCGGCGGCGCACCAGCAGGTCCGACAGGACCGCCGGGTCGAAGGCCCGCAGCCGCGACCAGAGCCCGACGTACGGCTCCTGGGGCTCCTGGGCCTGCAACCCGCACAGGTGCTCGACCGCGCCGGCCACCGGCAGGGCGGCGCGGTCGAGCAGCAGTTGCCGGGCGAGCGTCGCCCGGTTGAGCGCGCGCCGGTCGAGCACCGTCACGGCTTCGTTCTCCGGCCGGCTCAGGTGGTGGTCTGGCCGTCGATGCTCTCGCGCAGGATGTCCGCGTGCCCGGCGTGCTGCGTGGTCTCGGCGATGACGTGGATCAGCACCCGCCGGACGCTGCGGACCGAACCTGGCTCGTTCCACGGCGCGTCGGGCACCGGCCAGGTCGCCGACAGGTCCTCGACGCCGGCGACGATCTCCTCGGTACGCGCGGCGATGCGGGCGTACCGGTCCAGGATCGCCGGCAGCGTGTCCTCGGGCAGCATCTGGAAGTCCCGTCCCCGGTCGATCGCCCACTGCGGCAGCTCGCGGGCCCGGCCGGACATGAAGTCCTCCCAGGTGACGCCCTCGGGCATGGCGAAGGACATCGCCGCCGGGCCGTCGACCACGAACCGCAGCCACGCCTCCTCGGTGGACGCGACGTGCTTGATCAGGCCGCCCAGGCACAGCGCGCTGGCGGTCGGCTTCAGCCCGGCCTGCTCGTCGGTGAGGCCGCGCACCGTGTTGATCAGCGTGTTCCGGGCCTCGGTCAGCTCGGCCAGCAGGTCGGTCCGCTCGGCGTCCAGGGTGGTGGGGGTCGTGGTGGTGCCGGTCATCGTCATCGGTTCCTTCCGGTCCTGATCGGGTACGGGTCAACCCTCGCAGGCGTAGCGGTCAGGAAGTGTCCTCTTCTCGCGGCAGAATGCGTGTCGTGCCGAAGACTTCCGCCCGACTGCTCTCGCTGCTGTCCCTGTTGCAGGCGCGCCGGGACTGGCCGGGGTCGCTGCTCGCCGAACGGCTGCGGGTCAGCCCTCGTACCGTGCGCCGCGACGTCGACCGGCTGCGCGAGCTGGGCTATCCGATCGAGAGCGCCAAGGGGCCGGACGGCGGCTACCGGCTGGGCGCCGGTTCCGCGCTGCCGCCGCTGCTCTTCGACGACGAGCAGGCGGTCGCGCTCACCGTGGCGTTGCAGACCGCCGCCGGCGGCGTGACGGGCATCGAGGAGGCGGCCGCCCGGGCGCTGACCACGGTGCGGCAGGTGATGCCGGCGCGGCTGCGGCACCGGGTGGACGCGCTGCGGGTCGTCGACGTGCAACGCGCCGGTACGCCCGCCCGGCACCGGGTGGAACCGGCGCTGCTGATGACGTTGAGCGCCGCCGTGCACGCCCGCGAGGAGCTGCGCTTCGACTACGAGCCGGTGTCCACCGCACCACCGGACCCGGACCGGCCGCCACGTCGGGTGCAGCCGCACCACCTGGTCACCTGGGGCGGGCGCTGGTACCTCGTCGCCTGGGACCTCGACCGCGACGACTGGCGCACGTTCCGGGTCGACCGGATCAGCCCGCGTACGCCCACCGGCCCCCGGTTCACGCCCCGTGAGCTGCCCGGCGGGGACGTGGCCGCGTACGTCGCCGGCCGGTTCAAGGGCGCCACCGGGCCGGGTGACTGGCCCTGCCGGGGCGAGGTGATCCTCGACCTGCCCGCCCGCGTGGTGTCCGGGTGGACCCGCGACGGGATCGTCGAGGAACTGGGCCCGGACCGCTGCCGGCTGGTGCTCGGCGCCTGGTCGTGGCCCGGGCTGGCCGCCGTGCTCGGCCGCTACGACGCCGACATCGAGGTGGTCGGGCCGCCGGAGCTGCGCGAGGCGTTCGCCCGCCTGGCCCGCCGCTACGCCGCAGCGGCGGAGCCCCCGGGCCCGCCTCGATAGCCGGGCCGGGCGGGGTGTCAGTCGGTGGGCAGGAGCGGACGCATGAACGTGCGCTCGTACCGCAGGACGCAGCCCGACTCGTCGCGGATCCGGTCGGCGGCGACGAACTCCGGGTCCACCCCGAACCGGGCACGGTACTGCTCGTACGCCGCCAGGCTCTCGAAGCTGAACAGCGCCTCGGCCCGGTCGCTGGCGCCCTCGGCGGGCAGGAAGTAGCCGTGGTGCACGCCGCCGTGCCGTGCCACCAGCCGCATCCAGGCGCGGGCGAAGCGCTCGAACGCCTCGATCTGCGCGGGGTCGATCGTGTAGTGCACGACGCAGGTGATCACGCGGCCACGATAGCGACGCCCGGCCCCCGGGCGCTCAGGCCGCGGAGCGGCGGTCGCCGGGGTCGGTCGTGTCGGCGAGCCCGGCGTACCGCCCCCGGTGGTAGAGCAGGGGCGAACCGACGTCGGCGTGCCGCAGCAGTTCCGGTTCGGCCAGCACGACGGTGTGGTCCCCGACGACGACCCGGTCCACCACCCGGCACAGCAGCCAGGCCAGCGTGTCGTCGAGGACCGGCACCCCTTCCGGGCCGGGCCGCCACCGGGTCGGCTCGGCGAACCGGTCGATCCCGCTGGTGGCGAACCTCCGGGCCACCTCGTGCTGGCCGTGCCCGAGCAGGTGCACACCGACGTGCCGCGCCCGGGACACCACCGGCCAGCTCGACGAGCCCAGGTCCAGGCAGAACGAGACGATCGGCGGTCGCAGCGACACAGCGGTGAACGAGGTGGCGGTGAACCCGGCCGCGGGCGGTCCGGCGGCGGTGACCACCGTGACTGTGCTGGCCTGGTGGCGCAGCAGCGTCCGCAGCGCGTCGGCGTCGGCGTCGACCGGGGTGTCGGCGGGCTCGGGCACGGCGTTCCTCCAAGGTGTACGGGGACGGACGGCGGTCAGACCGTGAAGCCGTGGAACAGCACCGACGCCAGTCCGAGGGCCAGCACCAGGTTGAACACGGTGGCGGCGCCGAACACGGTCACCGGCCGCCAGCCGGCCTCGCGCAGCGACGACACGCGGACCTCCAGGCCGATGCTGACGAAGGCCAGGATGAGGAACCAGACCCGCAGGTCGGTGACGATCGCCATGGTGGCCTTGCCGTCCGACCCGGCCGCGTCGAGGTACCAGGTGGCGATCACCGAGGCGGCGACGAACCCGAGGACGAACTTCGGGAACCGGCGCCACAGCTCGCCCAGCCCGGGGCGCGGCGCGTCCGGGCGGCGCTCCACCCGCAGCGCGAAGTACGCGGTGAGCGCCACCGCGACCACGCCCATCAGCGCGTTCTGGGTGACCTTGACGATGCTGGCGATCTGGAGCGCGTCCTCACCGGCGAGCGCGCCGGCCGCGGTGACGGCGGCGGTGGTGTCGATGTTGCCGCCGATCCACGCGCCGGCGACCGCGTCGGAGAGGCCGAGCACGTCGGCCAGCCAAGGCAGCAGGAAGATCGACGGCAGCGCGAACGCGATGACCAGGCTGGCCGTGTACGCGAGCTGTTCGCGGCGTGCCCGTACCGCACCGGCGGCGGCGATGGCGGCGCTGACTCCGCAGATCGACACCGCCGAGGCGAGCAGTGCCCGCAGCTTCTCGTCCAGGCCGAACCGCCCGGCCAGCCACCAGGTGAACAGGAACACGCCGCTGATCAGCAGCAGCGCCTGGGCGATGGCGGGCCCGGCGGCGCTCGCGATGACGGCGAGGTTGATCGAGGCGCCGAGCAGCACCAGACCGGTCTTGATGAAGAACTCGGTACGGAACGCGGCGGAGATCCGGTCCCGCAGCCCGGTCACCGTGACGACCAGGTTGCCGAGCAGGCCGAGCAGGATCGCGTAGACCGGGTACTCGACCGCGCCGGCCACGTCCTCGATGGCGCTGCCCTCGGCCCAGACCGGCACGTTCTGTTCGAGGTACCGGGTGAGCGCGGCGAGACCCAGCACCACCAGCAGGCCCAGGCCGGTCCAGGCCCAGAACGCGCCGGTGCGCAGGTCGGCCCGGGGTGGCGCGACCGCGGGCGTACCGGCGGGTCGGTCCACCGGGGTCGCGGCGGCCGGGGCATCCGCGGTGGAGGCCGCGGGCGGCCCGGCGGCGGTGCTGCGGACGGCGGGTTCCGGGGCGGCGGCCATCACGGCACCAGCCCGGCGGGGATCGCACCGGCCAGCACCAGGAGCAGCAGCGCGAGGCCGAGGACGGTGGCGGCCCAGTCCTCGCTGAAGGCGAGCCGGGACGTGCGTGCGGTGGGCGGTTCGGGTGGCGTGGGCGCGTTGCTCATGAGGGGCTCCTACGGGTACGCGCGGGCGACGGAGGGCAGCCGGAGGCGACGGGTGACGGGGGATCATCGACCCAGTGAGAGTTTCCTACTTAACTAGTAGGATTACAAGGTCTTCCCGGGCTCCGGCTCGTCGGCGGCGCGGGCGGCCACCACCACCGAGATGCCGTCGAGCACCCGCTGGAGACCGAACTCGAAGGCGTGGTCCGGTCCGTACGCCCCGCCGTGCGCCATCCCGGCGGCGGTGCCGACCCGCGCGGCGAGCGGAAAACTGCCGGCGGTCATGAACTTCTCCAGCCAGGGGCCGTGCGTCTGCCACCACTGGTCGTCGGTCATCCCGGTCTCACGTTCCAGCTCGGCCACGTCCAGCGCGCCCCGGGCCGCGTTCTTGGCGTGCCCCAGCAGGAGCGTGAGAACGGCGTCCATCTCCACGTCGTCGAGCCCGATGTCTGCGACCGCGTGCAGTTCGTAGTCGTACTTGGCGAGCACGTTCGGGCCGAGCACCGGCCGGGTCGTCTCGGCGCGCAGCAGCCACGGGTGGGCCCGGTAGAGCGCGAGGTTGTCCCGGGCGATGCGCTCCAGCCGGCCGCGCCAGCCGCCCGGCACGTCGGCCGGGCGCGGCAGGTCACCGAGGACGGTGTCCACCATGACGTCGAGCAGTTCCGCCTTGCCCGGCACGTACGTGTAGACGGACATGGTGCCGACGCCGAGCGCCTCGCTGACCCGGCGCATGGTGAGCGCGTCGATGCCCTCGGCGTCGGCGATCTCGATCGCGGTGCGCACGATCCGGTCGACGCTGAGGCCGGGACCGGCGCCGCGGCTGGCCGGCTCCCGGGTACGCCAGAGAAGGGCCAGGCTGCGGGCGGGATCGGCCTTGCGCCGGCGCTCCTTCGACATGGTGCCGTCATCCTACCGGCCGCGCCGGGCACCGGCCGCCGGCGGGACGCCGGAAATGGGGAGCCCGAGAATTGTCCGCGCAAAAAGAATGGCGGGTTCTCCCGCCACTACCAACATATAGCGCACCCCCGGTCTTGCCGCAAGACCCGGGTGACGGCGCACAATTGCCGGCCGTAACCCATTGCCGAGGCATTCGAAAAGCCGCGAAGAGCGGAGGCTCGGCCGTGCCCGTGATCGGAGACGAGTTGAATCTGCCCACCACAAGCGTTTTCGATCTTCCTGAGCGTCTGTCGGCGAAGGCCGACCCGGACCTGATCGCCGCCGACGAGCGGCACTTCGCCGCCATCGCGGACAGTCTGCGCCGCTCGATCGCCGACCTGACCGACCGGCTCGACGCGACGCGCCGGGCCGCGGGCGGCCGGGGCCGGCAGGCGGTCGACCGGGACCAGGAGGTCCGGCGGCTGAGCGCGCGCCTGCGTACGCTGCGCCGTTACGGCCTGGACCTGTGCCTGGGCCGGATGGTCGGCGCGGACGGCGCGGCCCCGGTGTACGTGGGCCGGCTCGGCCTGACCGACGGTGCGGGCGGCCGGCTGCTGCTGGACTGGCGCTCCCCCGCCGCCGAGCCGTTCTTCGGCGCGACCCACGCCGACCCGATGGGCCTGGTCAGCCGCCGCCGGTACCGGTGGAGCGGAGGCCGGATCACCGACTACTGGGACGAGGTGTTCACCGCCGACGGTCTGGCCGGGCACGCCGCGCTGGACGACCAGTCGGCGTTCATCGCCAGCCTGGGCGCGACCCGGTCGGCGCGGATGCGCGACGTGCTCGGCACCATCCAGGCCGACCAGGACGCGATCATCCGGGCCGGTTCCCGGGGCGCGCTGGTGGTCGACGGCGGTCCCGGCACCGGCAAGACGGTGGTGGCGCTGCACCGCACCGCGTACCTGCTGCACGCCGACCCGCGGCTGGGCGAGCGCCGGGGCGGGGTGCTGGTGGTCGGGCCGCACCAGCCGTACCTGAACTACGTCTCCGACGTGCTGCCCAGCCTGGGCGAGGAGGACGTGCAGATCTGCACCCTGGCCGACCTGGTGCCGGAGGGCGCGGCGGCGGCGCCGGAGACCGACCCGGAGGTGGCCCGGCTGAAGGCGTCCGCGGACCCGGTGCGGGCGGTCGACGCCGCGGTCCGCTTCTACGAGGAGCCACCCACGACCGGGACGACTGTCGGTGTCGGGGACGCCGAGCTGGGGCTGACCGCCGACGACTGGAGGACGGCGTTCGAGGCGGCCGGGCCGGGCGTCCCGCACAACGAGGCCCGTGACGACGTGTGGGAGGAACTGCTCACGATCCTGGTGGAGAAGTACCGCGGCGACGAGCCGGAGGAGGCGGTGCGCCGGGCCCTGGGACGCGACCGCGAACTGGCCACCGCGTTCGGCCGGGCGTGGCCGCTGCTCGACCCGCTCGACGTGGTCGCCGACCTGTGGTCGGTGCCGGCCTACCTGCGCCGGTGCGCACCCTGGCTGAGCGTCGAGGAGATCCGTACGCTGCGGCGGGCCGACGCCCGGGCGTGGACGGTGGCGGACCTGCCGTGGCTGGACGCGGCCCGGCGGCGGGTCGGTGACCCGGAGGCGTCGCTGCGGCGGCGCCGCGACGAGGCGGTGCTGGCCGCGCAGCGCGTCGAGATGGACACGGTGGTCGACGCGCTGATCGCGTCGCACGCCTACGACGACGGCGAGGGTCTGATGACCATGCTGTACGGCGAGGACATGCGGACCAGCCTGGTCGACTCCAGCGCGTTGAGCGCGGCGGATCCGGACCTGCTGGCGGGGCCGTTCGCGCACGTCGTGGTGGACGAGGCGCAGGAGCTGACCGACGCGCAGTGGCAGATGCTGCTGGCGCGCTGTCCGTCGCGCAGTTTCACGGTGGTCGGTGACCGGGCGCAGGCGCGGCACGGGTTCACCGAGTCGTGGCCGGAGCGGCTGGCGCGGGCCGGGTTCGACCGGGTCGAGGTGGCGACGCTGACCGTCAACTACCGCACCCCGGCGCAGGTGATGGCGGCGGCCGAGCCGGTGATCCGGGCCGTCCTCCCGGACGCCAACGTGCCCACGTCCATCCGCGACGGCGCCCCCGTGCGGTACGGCGACCGCGCCGAGCTGCGCGCGGTGGTGGACGGCTGGCTCGCCGCCCACGCCGAGGGCGTCGCGTGCGTCATCGGCGATCCGGCGTTCCCGGCCTCGGACCGGGTCCGGTCGCTGAGCCCGGTGCTCGCCAAGGGGCTGGAGTTCGACCTGGTGGTGCTGGTCGACCCGGAGTCGTTCGGCGACGGGATCGCCGGGGCCGTGGACCGGTACGTCGCGATGACCCGGGCCACCGGCGAGCTGGTCGTGCTCACCGGGCCGTGACCGGCGCCCCGGGGGGCGGCACGCTGCCGCCCCCCGGGGTCCGGCTCAGCGGCTCAGCGCCCGGTAGCGGCGCAGCGACAGCGGCAGGAACACCGCGACGAGCACCAGCGGCCACAGCACCGCCAGCAGCGGGTGGTGTGCGGCCACCCACGAGTCGCCGCCCCAGCCGGGGTTGCCGAACAGCTCCCGGGTGGCCCCGACGGTCGCGGACAGCGGGTTCCACTCGGCGACCGCGCCCAGCCATGCGGGCATGGTGGACGGCGCCACGAACGCGCTGGACAGGAAGCCGAGCGGGAACTCCAGCGTCTGCACGGCGGTGACCGCGCTCTGCCCCTTCACGGTCAGGCCGAGGAAGATGCCCACCCAGACCAGCGCGAACCGCAGCAGCAGGATCAGCCCGAGCGCGCCGAGCGTGTCGCCGAGGTCGCCGCGCGCCCGCCACCCGACCGCCAGGCCGACACCCAGCATGACCGCGAGCGTCACCACCGCGAACATCAGGTCGGCGGCCGCGCGGCCGAGCAGCGGGGCCAACCGGGACACCGGCATGGACCGCAGCCGGTCGGTGACGCCGCGGTCCAGGTCCGCCGAGACCGCCATGGTGGTCATGCTGATGCCGAAGACCATGGTCATGGCGAACATGCCCGGCATCAGGAACTCGCGGTAGCTGCCGCCGCCGGGCACCTGGAGCGCGCCGCCGAACAGGTACGCGAACATCAGCACCATCAGGATGTCGAAGCCCAGCGAGCCGATCAGCGGGCCGGGCTCGCGCCGCCAGTGCGCCAGCGCGCGCCCGGTGAGCGTCAGGCCGTCACCGGCCAGGGACGGGCGCCGGGCCGGGGTCACCGTCGCGGTCACGCGGTCACCTCCACGCCGGTACGGGCGGCGGACGGCGCGCCGGTGAGCTGGAGGAACACCTCGTCCAGTGTGGGTCGCCGCAGCGCCACGTCGGCCACGCCGACGCCGTCGGCGTCGAGTGCGCGCAGCACCTCGGTCAGCGCGCCGGCCCGGTCGCCGACCTGGGCGCTGACCGCCCGCCGGTCCGGGTCGACCGCCGGTTCGGCGTGGGCGACCGCGCGCAGCCGTCCGGCGGCGGTGGCGAGGTCGGCGACGTCGCGGACGACCAGTTCGATCCGGTCGCCGCCGAGGCGGGACTTCAGTGCGTCCGGGGTGCCCTCGGCGATCACCCGGCCGGCGTCGAGCACGCAGACGCGGTCGGCGAGTTGGTCGGCCTCGTCCAGGTACTGCGTGGTGAGCAGCACCGTGGTGCCGGCGCGTACCAGGTCGCGTACCGCCTCCCACACCTCGTTGCGCCCGCGCGGGTCGAGCGCGGTGGTCGGCTCGTCGAGGAACAGCACCGACGGCGCGAGGATCATGCCGGCGGCCAGGTCGAGCCGGCGGCGCATGCCACCGGAGTACATGCGTACCGGCCGCCCGCCGGCGTCGGCGAGCCCGAACCGGTCGAGCAGTTCGTCGGCGCGCCGTCTCGCCCCGGCCCGGTCCAGGTGGAACAGGCGGCCGAAGATGACCAGGTTCTCCCGCCCGCTCAGTGCCTCGTCCACGGCCGGGTGCTGCCCGACCAGGCCGATGCGGTGGCGTACCCGGTCGGCCTGGTCCGCCACGTCGAAGCCGGCGACCTCGGCCCGCCCGGCGTCGAAGCGCAGCAGCGTGGCCAGGATGCGGACGGCTGTGGTCTTGCCGGCGCCGTTCGGGCCGAGCAGCCCGCACACGGTGCCGGGTGGCACCCGCAGGTCGAATCCGTCCAGCGCGACCGTGTCCCCGTACCGCTTGCGCAGGCCCTCCGCGAGGATCGCGTGTTCCACGTCTGTGCCCCCTCCGTCGACGAGGGCACTAACGTACAACGTACGGTAGGGCGTCCGCCAATGATTTCAGTCGACGATGCGGTGCTCCCACGCCCAGACCGCGATCTCGGTACGGTTGCGCAGGCCGAGCTTCGTCTGCACCGCGGAGACGTGGCTCTTGACGGTGCTCAGCGAGATGAACAGCTCCGCGCCGATCTCCAGGTTCGTCCGGCCCCGGGCGATCTCGCGTACCACCTCGACCTCCCGCTCCGACAGCGCCGGGCGGTGCTCGTCACGCGGCGGCGCAGGCGGGGTCAGGTGACGCAGCAGCCGGACCGTCACCGACGGGGACACGAGCGCGTCGCCCTGGTACGCCGCCCGCACCGCCTCCACCAGCAGCGCCGGTCCGGCGTCCTTGAGCAGGAACCCGGCCGCTCCCCCGCGCAGCGCGCCGTAGACGTACTCGTCCAGGTCGAACGTGGTGACCACGACGACGCGCAGCGGGTCGGCCACCCCGGGCCCGGCGAGCGCCCGGGTCACCTGGAGACCGTCGAGCCGCGGCATCCGGATGTCCACCAGGCAGACGTCGGGGCGCAGCCGGCGGGCCTGGGCGACCGCGTCGACGCCGTCGGCCGCCTCGGCCACCACCGAGATGTCCGGCTGGTCCTCCAGGATCAGCCGCAGCCCGCCGCGGACCATCGCCTGGTCGTCGGCGAGCAGCACCCGGATCGTCATCACGCCCTCCCGTTCGGCACTACCGCCCGCACCGACCACCCGGCGCCGTCCGGGCGGGGACCGGCGCGCAGCGAGCCGCCGAGGGCCTCGACCCGCTCACGCAGGCCGATCAGGCCGTATCCGTCCCGGGACCCGGCGGGCGCGCCGGACGCGTCGTCGGTCACCTCGACCACCACGGCGTCCGGCTCCCGCGCCACGTCCACAGTGACCTGGGCGGCGTGCGGCGCGTGGCGCGCCACGTTCGTCAGCGCCTCCCGGACGATCCGGTGCACGGTGCTGGTGACCTCCGGCGGCCAGGCCGTCTGTTCCGGCAGCCGCAGCCGCACCGGCGGGCCCTGCCGGCGGAACCGCTCGACCAGTTCCTCGATCTGCTCCGTGCCGGCCGAGGCCGGGGGTGCGTCAGCGGTGTCCCGCAGCAGCCCGACCAGGCGGCGCATGGCCCGCATCGCCTCGCCGCCGGCCGCCTCGATGCCGGCCAGCGACTCCGTGGCGCGCGCCGGATCCCGGCGCCCGACCAGGTGGGCGGCCTGCGCCTGCACCACCATGCCGGTGACGTGGTGGGCCACCACGTCGTGCAGTTCCCGGGCCAGCTCCAGCCGCTCGTCGCGGCGTACCCGCTCGGCGGTGACCTTCGCCCGCTCGTCGAGCAGCCGCAACGTGAGCCCGGCGGCGACCCCGCCGAGCCAGCACAGGGCGTTGAGCGCCACCACCCCGGACCCGCCCGCCCCCGGCCGGGCGGCCGGCCACGCCCCGGCCGCCACCACGAGCCCACCGGCGGCGATCAGCCCGGCGGGCGGCGGCGGCAGCGCGCGTACCGCCGATCCGACCAGGACGGCCGACGCCAGCGCCAGCGCGGGCCCCGGCTCGGTGGGCAGGTCGAACAGCCGGGCCGCGGCGACTGCCGACCCGGCGACGACGAGTCCGGCGACGGCCGTGACGACGCGCTGCCGGTGGCGTACCAGAGCGAGCGCGCCGACCACGACGGCGGCCGTGCCGCCGGCGAACCAGTACCGCAGTCCCCAGCTCGCGGCGATCGCGACCGCCTGGACGCCGATCGCGGCGAGCAGCACCACGGCGAGCCCCGCCGTCGCCGCCACCCGGGTGAGCCGTTCGGTAGCCATGCCCAGCACGCTAGGAGATCGCGGGCCGCAGCGGACCGGCCGAAAGTAGGGGCCGCCGCGCGCCGGACCCTGCTCCGGACCGATGCCCGCCGGTCCCGGCGTGCCCAGGATGAGCCGCATGCATCCACCACTCGCCCTGCACGCCGAGCGGCTGACCAAACGGTACGGCCGCCGCACCGCGCTTGCCGACTGCGACCTGAGCGTTCCGCGCGGGCACGTGGTCGGCCTGGTCGGCCCCAACGGCGCCGGAAAGTCCACGCTGCTGCAACTGGCCTGCGGGCTGATCGCGCCCACCTCGGGTTCGCTGACGGTGCTCGGCTCGCCGCCGGCCGCCGACGCCGCGCACCTGGCCCGAGTCGGCTTCGTCGCCCAGGACACGCCGGTGTACGCCTCCCTCACCGTGGCCGAGCACCTGCGGATGGGCGCCTGGCTGAACCCGTCCTGGGACGCGGCGCTGGCCCGGCGGCGCGTCGACGAGGTCGGCCTCGACCCGGCGCAGAAGGCGGGCCGGCTCTCCGGCGGCCAGCGCGCGCAACTGGCCCTCGCGCTGGCCGCCGCGAAGCGCCCCGAACTGCTGATCCTCGACGAGCCGGCCGCCGCGCTGGACCCCCTCGCGCGCCGCGAGTTCATGCACGGGCTGGCCGGCTTCGTGCGGGAACTCGGCGCCGGGGCGGTGCTCTCCTCGCACCTGCTCGGCGACGTGGCGCAGGTCTGCGACCACCTGGTCGTGCTCTGCGCCGCCCGGGTTCAGGTGGCCGGCCCGGTCCCGGACCTGCTCGCCACGCACCGCAAGACCGCCGCCGCGCCCGCCGGGGCCGAGGTGGTCTGGGCCGAGCCCGGCCGCGCCGTGGTCCGGGGCCCGGCGGTACGCGACGGCACGCCGGTCACGCTGGAGGAGCTGGTCCTGGCGTACCTGTCCCGGGCCGCCGCCCGCCCGGCGGTGACCCGATGATCCGGATGACGCTGCGGCAGTTCCGCCTTCCGGCGCTCGTCGGCGTCGTCGCACTGATGCTGGCCGGCGCCTACCTGCTGCGTCTCGGCGCGGACATCCGGGCCGTGCCCGATCCGGCCCGGCTGCCCGACCGGTACGCGCAGACGATGCTGTTCCTCGCCGGCGGGTTCGCGCTGGTACCCGCGCTGATCGGCGCGTTCTGGGGCGCGCCGCTGGTGGCCCGGGAACTGGAGCAGGGCACGCACCGGCTGGTGTGGAACCAGAGCGTGCCGCGCCGCCGCTGGCTGGCGGTCAAGCTGGCGGTGCTGTCGGTGGCCGCCGCGCTCGTCGCCGGTGTGCTCGGCGCGCTGCTGACCTGGGCGGCCGCGCCCGTCGACCGGGTCGCCGGCGACCGGTTCAGCACCGTGCTGTTCGGCGCGCGCGGCATCGCGCCGGTCGGGTACGCCGTGTTCGGCCTCGTCCTCGGCGTGGTGGCCGGGCTGGTGCTGCGCCGCACCCTGCCGGCCATGGCAGTAGTGTTCCTGGCCGTGGTCGTGGTGCAGCTCGCGGTGCCGAACCTGCTGCGCCCGCACTACCTGCCGCCGGAGCGGGTCACCGTGCCGATGACCGCGGAGGCGGTCAACCGGGCCTGCAACCTGGGCAGCATCACCGGCTCGCCGGTCGTCGGCGGGCTGGACGTGCCGGGCGCGTGGGTCACCGACATCAGCCCGCTGCGGACCGCCGACGGGCGGCAGCTCTCCGACGAGGCGTTCGGCACCTGTTTCCGTGACCCGCCGCGCACCGGCGCCAGCGGCACGTTCGGCGACACGGCGGTCTGCCTCGGCAAGCTCGACCTGCACGTGGACCTGGCCTACCAGCCGAACCGCCGGTTCTGGGCGTTCCAGTGGATCGAGCTGGCGCTGCACCTCGGCGCGGCCGGTCTGCTGGCGGCGTTCGGCCTGTGGCACGTCCGGAGACGGGCCGGCTGAGCGGACGGGGGCGGACGGTCCGGGCGCCACGCGCGCCCGGACCGCCGTACCTAGCGCTTCAGCAGCGCACGCAGCGCCTCGGCGATCTCGCCCGGCGCCTCCTCGGCCATGAAGTGCCCGGCCGTGGTGGTGCGGTGCTCCAGGTCCGGGGCCCACGCCCGCCACACCGCCGCCGCGTCGTAGCCGAGCGCTGCGCCCCAGTCCTGCTGGATGACGGTGACCGGCATGGCCAGCCGTCGCCCGGCGTCCCGGTCCGCCCGGTCGTGCGCCACGTCGATCCCGGCCGACGCCCGGTAGTCCGCGACGATCGAGTCGACCGCCTCCCGGGAGGCCCGCAGGTACTCGGCACGCACCTCGGCCGGCATGGCCGCCGGGTCACCGGCCCAGGCGTCGAGGAAGTGCCCGAAGAACGCGTCGGCGCTGCCCGCGATCATCCTCTCGGGCAGGCCGGGCGGCTGGGCCATCAGGTAGAGGTGGAACGCCACCGACGCGGACACGCCGTGCAGCACGTCCCACATGTCGAGGGTGGGCAGCACGTCCAGCGACGCCAGGTGGGTGACGGTGTCCGGGTGGTCCAGACCGGCCCGGACCGCGACCAGGGCGCCCCGGTCGTGCCCGGCGAGCGCGAACCGCTCGTGGCCGAGCGCGCGGGCCACCGCCACCACGTCGGCGGCCATGGTCCGCTTGCTGTACGTGTCCTCGGTGGCGGCGGCCGGCTTGTCGCTGGCGCCGTAGCCGCGCAGGTCCGGGCAGATCACCGTGTGCTCGCCGGCCAGGTCGGCGGCGACGTGCCGCCACATCAGGTGGGTCTGCGGGAAGCCGTGCAGCAGCACGACCGGGCTGCCCGAGCCACCCACTGCCACGTTCAGCGTCACGCCCTCGGCGACCGGAACGCGCTGGTAGTCGAATCCCGCGATGGCGGTGCTCATCTCGATCCCTCTTTCGTCTCGTCGTACCGGTCCAGCGTGGCGGCGCCGGATGAGCAACCGATGAGCGCGATACGGTGACCCCTGGTCGAGGAGGGTCGGTGCCTGTCGGTTTCGGTGTGCTGGGTCCGGTGACGGCCTGGGACGACGCCGGTGCGCCGGTCGACCTCAAGGGGCCCCGGCACCGGGCCGTGCTGGCGCGGCTGGTCGCCGCCCGGGGCCGGACCGTGCCGGTCGGGCAGATCGTCGACGACCTGTGGGACGACCCGCCGGCCGGCGCGGTGGGCGCCGTCCGCACGTTCGTCGCGGCGCTGCGCCGCCGCCTGGAACCGCACCGTCCGCCACGCGAGCCGGCCCGGCTGCTGGTCACCGACGGACCGGGGTACGCGCTGCGCGCCGAACCGGACACCGTCGACGCCTGGCGGTTCGAGGACACCGTCACCGCAGCGGCCGACACGCCGCCCCGGGCCGCGCTCGACCGGCTCGACGAGGCGCTGAGCTGGTGGCGCGGACCCGCGTACGCCGACTTCGACCAGCCGTGGGCACACGCCGAACGGTCCCGGCTCGACCAGATCCGGCTCACCGCCGTGGAGCGCCGGGCCGAAGCGCTGCTGGCGCTGGACCGGGCCGCCGACGCCGTACCCGATCTCGACGCCCACGTCGCGGCGTACCCGTGGCGGGAAGAGGGGTGGGCGCTGCTGGCGTCGGCGCTCTACCGGGCCGGACGGCAGGCCGACGCGCTCGCCGTGCTGCGCCGGGCCCGGGAACTGCTGCGCGACCAGCTCGGCCTCGACCCGGGACCGCGGCTGCGGCGGCTGGAGACCGACCTGCTGCGCCAGGCCGAACCCGAACCGACCGGTCCGGCGCGGGTCTGGGCGGAGACCGCCGCCGCGTACGAGCGCAGTGTGGTGCCCGGCGCGCGGGCCCGGCTGGAGTCGACGGTCGGAATGCTGCGCAGCCTCGCCGTCACCGGGCCGGGCGGACTGGAGGCCGCCCGGGACCAGCGTGAGGCGGCCATCACCGCGGCCGAGCACCTGGGCGACCCGGAGTTCACCGCGCGGGTGATCGGCGGATACGACGTACCGGCGATCTGGACCCGCTCGGACGACCCGGCGCAGGCCGCCCGGGTGGTCGCGGCGGCGCAGCGGGCGCTGGCCGGGCTGGGCCCGGACGCGCCCGAGGCGACCCGCGCCCGGCTGCTGGCCACCGTCGCCATCGAGTCCCGCGGTACGGCGTCGCCCGGACCGGCGCAGGCGGCGCGGGAGGCGGAGGCGATCGCCCGCCGGGTGGCCGACCCGGCGCTGCTGGCGCAGGCGCTCAACGGCGTGTACATGCAGACGTTCCACCGGGCCGGGCTGGCCGCCGAGCGGGACGCGATCGGCGCCGAACTGGTCGCGCTCGCCGCCCGGCACGGCCTGGCCACAGCCGAGATCCTCGGGCACCTGATCCGGGTGCAGGCGCGCGGCGCGCTCGCCGACTTCACCGCCGCCGACGCGCACGCCGACGCGGCGGACCGGCTCGCCGCCCGGCACGAGAGCCCGCTCGTCGGCGTGTTCACCGGCGGCTACCGGGCCATGCGGACCGCCGCCACCGGCGCCGCGTATCCGCAGGCGGAGGCCGCGTACCGGTCGTGGGCGACCGCGCTGGCCGGCTGCGGAATGCCGGGTGTGGAACGCGGGCTGCTGCCG
This sequence comes from Micromonospora sp. WMMD1274, assembly GCF_049179035.1. Lineage (NCBI taxonomy): Bacteria > Bacillati > Actinomycetota > Actinomycetes > Micromonosporales > Micromonosporaceae > Micromonospora > Micromonospora sp. WMMD1274. The sequence continues at coordinate 6,645,890 of NZ_JBMHMG010000001.1, read as the reverse complement.
CTGGCCCTGCTCTGCCTGCGGGTGTGGCACGACCTGCCCGCCGCCTTCCCCGACGACACCGACTGGGGCCCGTACGCGCCCTGGGCCCGCCCGCTGCTCCTGCTCGCCGACGGCCGCCGGAAGGAGGCCGCCACGGCGTTGCGCCGCACCCCGGCGCCACCGCGTGACCTGCTGCTGGAGGCGCTGTGGTGCCTGACCGGCCGCGCCGCCGTAGCGCTGGGTGATCGGAACGCGATGCTCCAGGCGCGGGACGCGCTCGCCCCGGCGGCGGCGGAGCTGACCGGGGCCGGCAGCGGCCTGCTCACCGCCGGGCCGGTCGCCGCGCACCTGGACCGCCTCGACGCCGCACTCGGCGTGTCCGACGGCCAGGACGGTTCATGAGGGCGGCTCGCAAGGAACGTGTCCTCGGCTAGGGTGCGGCGATGGACGAGCTGAGGCACCTGTTCCGGCGCGCCGCCGACCACGCGGCCGGCTACCGGCTGTCACTGCCGGACCGGCCGGTCGGCGTACCCGTGGACCAGGCCGCGCTGACCCGGGCGTTCGCCGGCCCGCTGCCGGACGCGCCCACCCCGCCCGAACAGGTGCTCGCGGAGCTGGTGGCCGCCGCCGAACCGGGACTCGTGGCCACCGCCGGGCCGCGCTACTTCGGCTTCGTCATCGGCGGCGCCTCGCCGGCCGCCACCGCCGCCGACATGCTGGCCGCCGGGTGGGACCAGAACGCGTTCAACGCCGTCACCTCCCCCGCCGCGGTGGCCGCCGAGACGGCCGCCGGCACCTGGCTCAAGGAGCTGCTCGGCATCCCGGCGACCGCGTCGGCCGGGTTCGTCACCGGCGGGCAGGCCGCGAACACCGCCGGACTCGCCGCCGCCCGCCACCAGGTGCTCGCCGCCGCCGGCTGGGACGTGGAACGACGCGGGCTGCACGGCGCACCGGCGGTCCGCGTGTTCGCCGGCGCCGAACGGCACGCCACCATCGACAGGTCGCTGCGGCTGCTCGGCCTCGGCACCGACGCGCTGCGCCCGGTGCCGACCGGCCCGCAGGGCGCCATCGACCCGCACGCGCTGGCGGCGGCGCTGCGCGACGCCGGTCCCGGACCGACGATCGTCTGCCTGCAGGCGGGCAACGTGAACACCGGCGCGTGCGACGACCTGCGCCGCGCCTGCGACCTGGTCCACCGGTACGGCGGCTGGGCGCACGTGGACGGCGCGTTCGGGCTGTGGGCGGCCGCCAGTCCGGCCACCCTGCACCTGGTGGACGGGCTGGAGGCGGCCGACTCGTGGGCCTGCGACGGCCACAAGTGGCTGAACGTGCCGTACGACACCGCGTTCGCGTTCTGCGCCCGGCCCGACGTGCACGCGGCGGCCATGTCGTACACGGCCGCGTACCTCGTGGGTTCCGGCGGGGTGCCCGCGGGCGCGGACCTGACCGCGGAGTCCTCCCGCCGCGCCCGTGGGTTCGCGGTCTGGGCCGGTCTGCGGGAGCTGGGCCGCGACGGCGTCGCCGCCCTTGTCGAGCGGTGTTGCGCGCTGGCCCGGCGGTTCGCCGACGGGCTGACCGCCGCCGGGTTCGAGGTGGCGAACGACGTCGTGCTCAACCAGGTGCTCGTCGGGTTCGGCGACGACGCGCGCACCGACCGGGTGGTGGCCGCCGTGCAGGCCGACGGGACGTGCTGGGCGGGCGGGACGACGTGGCGGGGCCGGCGGCTGATGCGGATCTCGGTGTCGAACGCGACCACGACGGAGGCCGACGTGGACCGGTCGGTGGCGGCGATCGCCCGGCTGGCCCGCTGAGCGGCGTCAGCCGGGCAGACGCAGCAGGTGCCGCCCGGGGAACGGGCCGCCGTGCTCGCGCTCCCAGGTGGCGAGGTGGCGCTTCTTCTCCGCAGGCGTAGGCGCGAGGAAGTCGAAGTACGCGAGGATCACCGTGCGGGCCTCGTCGACCGTGTACGACGCCCCCGACGGCACCGGTCCGAGGCTGTCCACGTTGACGCCGGTCGGCGTGCAGCGCACCACCGCGGAGTTGCCCTCGTACTCCTCGTAGTCCGAGCGCCCGGACATCACGTCGTCGATGCACTGCAGCAGCTCGAGGCAGTCCGGGGCGTAGGTCTGGATGTCGCTGACGAGCTGGGAGGCGAACGGGCGGAAACGCGCGTCGCCGCTGGTCATGGTGGGCGCGCCGTTCTGATTGCGCCCGAACTGGATGTCACCCACAGCTAGCGTCCCCCCACCGGCCAAGCCGAGTACCACGTCGTGCCACCAGGATTGTAGAAGCCCTCGACGAGCAGCCCGTTGGCCCTCCCCTGCCACTTGTTCGGGTCGTCCGGGTGCGGGCCGCCGGACCGGAACGCGCCCTCGATCGTCTCGTCGACCCGCTGCGGCGTCCAGTTGTCCGGGAAGAAGGTGCTCGAACCGCGCTTCTGACGCCAGACGCCGCCGTCGTCCTGCACGTCGACGCGGGCGCGGTACGTGCCGTCGGCGTGCCGTTCGAGGATCATCTCGCGGCCGTCCGCGTCGACGCGGACCCGGGCACCCGGCGGGTTCTCCCCCATGAACCGGTGGTGGAAGCCGGTACCCCGGGGCGGATTGGCGTTGGTGTTCACGTGACCGCGGAAGATGTGCGCGTAGCGGCGGTGCCGCATCCGGGCCCGGAGCCACTTCTCCACCGGCGTGAAGAGACCGGCCTTTCCCCGCCTACCCACCGAGCACCGCTTCGGTCGCCATGTTCAGCAACTGGTCGATGAGGACACCGGTGATGAGCTTGAAGATCGGGATCTCCAGCAGTGAGGCACCGAAGGTGACCACCGCCGTGGCGACCGCCTGTGCGATCTGGATGGCCAGGAGCGTCAGCTGCACAATCACGTTGATCTTCAACGCCAGGACGATCCCGGCGCACACCATGAGCCCGGTCCCGATGAGCGCCGCCGCGGAGGCCCCGTCGTCCAGGTTGGTCTTCGCCGAGTCGGCCGCCTGCCAGCTCGTCTGGAAACGTTCGATGGCGTCGTCGCGGTTCTGGGTCCACATCTGCTGCGCCGACCGGTCGGCGTCGGCCACCGGAGCACGGAGCCGGTCCGGGAAGGCGAGCCACGCCTGGCCCATCTCCAGCAGCTTCGTCTCGTCCGCCTCCGGCCAGGTGTAGCCGAGCATGCCGAGCAGGGACACCAGTTCTCCGGGCAGGGTCATTCCCATGTCAGCCGAGCACCTCACGGAAGCGGCCGAGGCTCTCGGTGATCATGCGTTCGGTCTCCTGGTAGTTGAGGCCCATCACCCGGCTCAGCTTGCCGATGTCCTCGATCTCGACGAGGTTCGCGTCGTAGCTCTCCAGCGCCAGGTCGCGGATCGTCTCGTACACCATCCCGATGAGCGAGCCGAGGTCGTCGTTGCCCCACGGCGTGCCGAAGGCCGCCAGCTCGGCGTCGAACGCGGACAGTGCGGTACGCATACGCTGCGCCGAGGCGACGATGTCGTCACCCGCACCGATGATCGACTCGGGATCGATCTCGATCTCGCGGGCCATCAGCGCTCCCCTCCGTCGGTCATCGTCCCGGTTCCCGGATGGTCTGCATCACGCCGGTCAGCGCGCCGGTGAGCGCGGACATCTGGCGGACGCTGGCCTCCTGCAGCTCGCGCAGCCGCGCGTCGAGCGCGGCCGAGCCGAGCCCCTGCGGCGCCGCCGCCTGAGGGATCTGCTCCAGCGCGCGGTTGACCGCGACCACCACCGACTCGCCGAGCTCCGCCGAGGACAGCCGGCGGGGCGGGCGGGTGACCTCCAGCCGGGTCAGCCGGGCCGTGCCGTCGACCTCCGCGCGGACGGTCCCGGCGTCATCGGACCCGCTCCACCGCTCGGCCCCGCCGTCGTCGGCCGTCGCGCCGGTCGCCGCGCCCAGCACGCCCATGACCTGGTGCAGGAGGTCCGCCGGCCCGTTCGCCGGGAGATCCCCGCCGAGCCCGGTCGCCGGACCGGCCTTGGCGACGGCCTCGGCGATCGCGCCGTGGAGACGGCGCATCGCCGACTCGCTCTCGGCGAGGACGGCCCCGAGGCTTCCGGCCAGCGCGGGCAGGTCGGGCGCGGGTTCGCTGCTCGCCAGGCTGCTGCGCGACGCGGTCAGCGCGCCGTTCACCGCCTGCTCGACCAGGCGGCCCAGCTCGTCCTCGGACAGCCGCATCAACGGCGCCGCCAGCTCCACCGAGCGCAGCCGCCCGTCCTCCGCCGTCACCTCGACCTGGCCGTCGGCGGCGCGGCCGTGCGCCTCGGCGGTGACGCCGGCGGCAGGCCCGCCGGCGCGCAGGGCCGCCAGCTCCTCGCGATAGCCGGAGACGCGCGCCGCGTAGTCGTCGGCCGTGGCGTCCTGTGTCATCCCGTTGCCTCCCCGTCACGGTCAAACCAGACCCTAGCAACGCCCGGCTCGCCGGGACGTCCCTCCACAGGGGAGCGCGCTTGTCGCGGTGACGTCACGGGGCCCACACGCAGCGCGACGGGTTGCTACCGTGCCGGTGACCGCAGTCCTCTGGGGAGGGTCGTCATGTGGGCGGACGAGGCCGCGCTGGACGCGGCGGCACGACGGCTCGACGAATGGGAGTCGTCGCTGGCCGAACGGGCGGAACGCGCCCGCGACCTGTCCGCCCGCACACAGGCGCTCACCGGCACCGCCCGCACCGCCGACGGGTTGATCGATGTCACCCTCGACGCGAACGGGCTGCTGGCGGATCTGCGCCTGGACGAGCGCGTCCGGCAGCACTCCGCCGCACACACCGCCCGGCAGATCCTGACGGTCACCCGGGACGCCCGGGCCGACCTGCTGCGGCGGCTCACCGATGCGACCACCGACGCCCTCGGCGCGGACGACCCGGCCGCGCGGGCCATCGTCGACAACCACCAGCGGCGTCTCGACCCCGACCCGGGCACGCCGGATGCCGGCCGGTGACGGCCTCCGGGTCGACCCGGACGACCTGACCGCACACGCCGCCCACCTCGGCCGCTGCGCCGACAGCATCGACACCGCGCGGCAGGCCGGGCAGCACGTCCGGCTCAGCGCCGACGCGTACGGGCAGCTCTGCGCGATCATGCCGGTCCTGCTCGACGGCCTCCAACGGACCCTGACCGACGGCATCGGCACCGCCGCCGCCTCGGTCCGGGACACCGCCGGGAGGCTGCGGTCGAGCGCCGAGCGCTACCGCGCGTCCGACGCGCACGCCGCCGACCTGCTCGACCGGGTACGGCAGCGGCGGTGACCACGAACCCGCTGGTCGCCGCCGCGGCGGACTCCGGACCGAGTCCCTGGGCCGGCGTATGGATCTGCGAGGACATCGAACTCATCGCTCAGGGCGTCCGCACCGGCAGTTGGATCGACGGCAGCCTCGGCGTCGTCAGCGCCGGCCTCGACGCGCTCGCGCTCGTGTCCGACCCCGCCGGGCTCCTCCTCCAGTACGGCATCGCCTGGCTCATCGAGCACGTCGAGCCGCTCAGCGAGGCCCTCGACTGGTTCGCCGGCGACCCCGCCGAGATCACCGCGCACGCGCAGACCTGGCGCAACGTCGCCGCGTCGCTGCGCGAGGACGCCGCCGAGCTGTCGCACGCCGTGCGTACCGAGGTCGCCGGCTGGACCGGCGCCGCCGCCACCGGCTACCGCCGCTGGGCGGCCGAGCAGCAGCAGGCCGTCACCGGGCTGGCGCAGGGCGCCGAGGCGATGGCCGCGATCACCGAGGGCGCCGCCGGCCTGGTCGCGGCCGTGCGGCTGCTGGTCCGCGACGCCATCGCCGCCTGCGTGTCCCGCCTGATCGTGTACGCGGCCGAACTGGTCGCCACGGCCGGGCTGGCGACGCCGCTGGTGGTCGAGCAGGTGACGACGACCGTGGCGTCGTGGGCGGCGCGGATCGGGCGGTTGCTGCGGGGGCTGCTGGCGAGTCTGCGGCGGTTGATGCCGGAGATGCGCCGGCTCGGCGACCTGATCGGCAAGCTCCGCGAGGCGCTGAGCCGGCTAACCCGTTCCACCCCCGGGAGTCCGCACGTACCTGTCGACGGAATCCATGGTGGCCATACCAGCCGGCCGCGGAATCTGTCCGACTACGACCGGCAGGAGAACTGGGCCAAGGACGCCTATGAGGCGATCCGCCGACACGAGGATGCCGAAGCCGTCGCACGCAATCTCACTGATGCCCCTCGCCTCGACGGATCCCGGGGCTTCTCACCTGCAGAGGTCGAGCAGATCCGTCGACACATCTTCTTCGAGGAGCACCCGATGGACGACTATGCCGGTGGGATCGTTCGCCAACGGTACGACCCGAGTGCGCCGATGGCCGAGGCATGGCTACGTCTGCGGCGCGGTGATCCGTTGCCGGAGGATTTGAAGCTCCTGGAGCACGAGTTGGCGGAGTCGCGGTACTACGTTGACAACCCGCACGCCGACTACCGGGAAGCTCATCTCGCTGCGAACCGGATCGCGAATTGGGAAGACTCGATCCCGGGCCCCACGTACGAGGACTATTCGAGACTTGGAGAATGAGCGACATGGGCATGATGGTCGCCGCCCGCCGGGTCGAGGCCCCGGCGGACGAGGTGCGTTACGAGTTCGGGTTCGAGGACCGGTTCGACCGCATCCTCGTCATCGACCCGCAGACCTTGCGGGCGCGAGTCGAGGACGGCGACTTCAATGCCGCTGCCAGCGCGATCACCGCGAAAATCGTCAACGCCTGGCGCGCCGGGGGCGACTTCCCGCAACGCATGCTCTTCGCGAGTTAGCTAGCCTTCGTCGCGCACGCCACACTGCGACCAGACCCGCACCGTCTCGGTCACCTCGGTCCTCCCGCCGAGCGCATCCCGAAGCTCGGCGGAGAAGCGTTCGCGTTGCTGGTCAGTCGGCAGCTTTTCGGCGGACATGGCGGAGAAGACGCCGCCGACCATGTCGTCGACCGTGAGCGGCGCGTCGTACCGCACCGACGTCTCCTCGTACCGATAACCGGCACGCACGAGCGCCTCGCGGCTGCGCCGGCGCCCGTCCTCGTCGGTCTGGCATCTCGCCGTGACGGGGTGGCCGAGCATCCGCTCCAGGCATTCGCGCAGCGCGCGCGACCACTCGGTGTCCTGCGTCCACAGGGGTTCGCCGTTGGTGACGACGGCGATGCCACCGCCGGGGCGCAGCAACGACCGGGCCGCCGCGAACAGGGCGTCGCGGTCCATGAAGTGAATGGCGACGGCGACGGTCAGCGCACCGACCGTCCGCTCGCCGAGCAGCCGGGACAACGCGGGCACATCCCTGTCGCTGCCGAGCACCCACGTGGCGTTGCCGATTCCCTGGTCGAGGGCGGCACGCCGGGCGATCGCCAGCATGTCCGGTTCCGGATCCACGCCGATGACCGCGGCCACCCGATCGGCGAGCGGGAGGCTCAACTGACCGGTGCCGCAGCCGAGGTCGACCACCGTGTCGTCGCCGCCGAGACGGAAGGCTGCCGCCAGCGCGTCGAGCACCTCGGGCGGATAGCCGCGCCGATGCCGCGCGTAGTAGGTCGCCACCTCACCGCCGAAACCCGTCGCCATGCCGGCAGCCTGCCCGGCTGGCCCACCGCCGCGGCCACATCGTGCGGCGCCGCCGCCGTGCGGTCGAGGCCCCTGCGGAGAGCGTTACGGTCTCCTGATGATCACCCGACGGATGCTCCCGGACTCGTGGCGGCACTGGCCCGTCACGGTCCGGGATCTCCCGCTCGCCCTGGTGATCGCGCTCGCGGCCGTGACCCCACCGCTGCGTGGCATCGGTACGCAGCTCGGCGACCTGCCCGCGCGGCCGTTCGACGCGCTCACAGTGGTGGTGATCGCGCTGGAGTGCCTTCCGCTGGCGCTGCGCCGCAGCCGTCCGGCGCTGTCCCTCGCCCTCGTGTCACTCGGCTTCGCCATCGACCAGGTGCGCGCGTACCACACCTTCGCGGGCGCCGCGCTCGCCGTCGCGCTGCTGAGCGCGGGCGCCCACCTGGACCGGGGCCGCCGTACCACGGTGCTCGCCGGCTCCCTCGCGTACGTCGGACTGGCCGTCGCCCTCGACCGCCAGGGGTCGACCGAAGGGGTGGTCGGCTTCACCACGTTCTACCTGCTGCTGGCGCTCGCCTGGAGCACCGGGTCGTGGCTGCGGCAGAACCGCGCCGCCGAGGCCGAGCGCCGCCGGCACGTGGCCGAGACCGCCCGCGCCGCCGAACGCGCCCGCATCGCCGGCGAGCTGCACGACGTGGTGACCCACCACGTGACGGCGATGGTGGTGCAGGCCGAGGCGGCCCGCTACCTGACCGCCGCGCCCGACCGCCTCGACGCCGCCCTGACCGCCGTCACCGACACCGGCCGCCGCGCCATCGGCGACCTGCGGGTGCTGCTCGACGTGCTCAACCCCGACCACGGTACGGAGGCACGCGCCCCGTCGGTGGGCGACCTGCACGCCCTGGTGGAGCAGACCCGCCGGGCCGGGCAGCCGGTGGAGTTCACGCAGGAGGGCAGCCCGGCGGAGGTGACCGGCGGCGCGGAGATGGCCGCGTACCGGGTGGTGCAGGAGGCGCTGACGAACGCGCTCAAGTACGCCCACGGCCGCCCCACCGCCGTCCACGTACACCATGGCGACAGGGAGATCACTGTGGAGATCAGCACGGACGGTCCCGGCACGCGCGCCGCGGGTCCGGGCGGCAGCGGGCGCGGCCTGGCCGGGCTGCGCGAGCGTGTCACGGTGCTCGGCGGCGAGTTCGACGCCGGGCGCCGGGCGGGCGACGGCTTCGTCGTGCGGGCGCGCATCCCCACCGGGAGCGCGTCGTGACCGCGCCGATCCGGGTGCTCGTCTGCGACGACCAGGCCCTCATCCGTACCGGATTCGCCACCATCATCGGCGCGCAGCCGGACATGGAGGCGGTGGGTGAGTGCGGCGACGGCCGCGCCGCTGTCGACCTCGCCGGTCGCCTGCGGCCCGACGTGGTGGTGATGGACGTCCGCATGCCGGTGCTCGACGGCATCGAGGCGACCCGCCTGCTGGCCGGCGCCGGCGTCGCCCACCCGGTCAAGGTGCTGGTGGTGACGACGTTCAACCTCGACGAGTACGTCTACGAGGCGCTGCGCGCCGGCGCGAGCGGGTTCCTGCTCAAGGACGCCCCACCGGCGCAGCTGCTGCACGGCATCCGCACCGTCGCCTCCGGCGCCGCGCTGCTCGCGCCCGAGGTGACGCGGCAGCTCGTCGGCCGGTACGCGGCGCGCATCCGCCCGGCCGAGGGGACGCCTGCGGACGTCGGGCTGACGCCGCGTGAGCTGGAGGTGCTGCGGCTGATCGCCGACGGGCTGTCGAACAGTGAGATCGCGGCGCGGCTGGTGATCAGCCAGGAGACGGTGAAGACGTACGTGTCGCGGATCCTCACGAAGCTGGACCTGCGGGACCGGGTGCAGGCGGTGGTGTACGCGTACCGCACCGGCCTGGTCACCTGACTCGCCGGGCGCGGACGCGGTCGGCCCAGCCCAGTTGCCGATCACGGCCATGCCGCACAGTGCCGCTGGTCTAGGCGCCAGGAACCGACACCCCGTCGTCGTCGAGGGGTGAGCCGTCCAGGGCGCGGTCGGTCTCCGCTGCGGTCAGACGCACGATCACGTCCCCGTCGGAGGTCGGAAAGCGGGTGAAACGCAACAGGACGAACCCCGAACGTTTGCTGCCTCGCACACCGTTGTCGAGGGGCATGGTGTGCACACCCTCGACGAGCCATTGATAGAGCGGCTGCGCGTCTGCGTCACGCCAGCCCTTCAAGCCGGCGTGGTGAACCGCGAGGGTCAGCTTCTCGGCCAGGTACTCGGGGTCACAGACGCTGGTGATCGTCAGATCGAGTTCCGCGAACCGGTGTGCCGGCCCGAAGTGCCACAGTGCCCGCACCTCGCGGACCCCCGGGGTCAGCGGCCGTCCGACGAACAACCAGTCGTACGCGTCGAGGAAGGGTGCGTGGCGCTTGAGCCAGCTCTGCCTTTCCTGCTCCCGCACGACCCAGGGCAGAGGGATCTCGTTGAACTCGTCGGTCCACACCACTTCGGGGATCTCCCAGGCGTCGAGCCAGGTTCTGACGCGCTCCCGGTTGGCCAGGAACGCGGCTCGCAGTTCCTCGTGCTGACGGCGTCCGGTCATCGGATCACTCTCCGTAGTCCCAATCGAGGCCCCAGATGCGGACATTGCCCTGGTGGTCGCCGGTGACGACGGTGCCGAACGCGTCGTCGGCGCGTATCGCGTTGACCCGGACGTGGTGACCGTGCAGGGAGCGGATCCGGCGTCCGGCGCGCAGATCCCACACGTCGACGGTCTGCTCTCCCGGGTCTCCGGCCACCGCGAACCTCCCGTCGGGCGACACCACCACCTCCTCGACCCCGGAGAGGCTTCCGGCCGGGCCGTCGAGAGCCCTCCCGTCGAACACCAGCTCTCCGCTCGCGGCGTCCCACACGACGAAGCCGGTCAGCCCGGCGATGACGGCGAGCCGACGGGAGTCCGTGAAGGCCAACGCCGCCGACGAGCTGTGCTTGACCCGGTCGAGCCGGTACGACGGGCGCCTGTCACCCGGTCGCCACGCGGTCAGGCGGGTCATCTCGGCCAGCAGCAGCATCCCGGAGGCGAACCGGATCTCCGTGTGCGGGTCGACGTCCGCAAAGGTCTTCACCGGCTTTCCGGTGTTCATCGACCGGACCTCCACGGCGGCCGCGTCGTGGGTTCGCAGCTGCACGGCGATCGAGCGGGACGCCTCGTCGGCCGTGACGCCGACGATCGTGCCGGGTCCGGTGCGGACCGTCGCGACGCAGGCGGCCGCCTCCAGCGACCACACCGTCGCCAATCCATGGCCGAAGCCGACCGCCAGCAGGTCGCCCGAGATGTCGAGCGTGGTGTTCCCGTCGTCGCGAGGCAGGGCGCCGGCCACCTTGAACCGGGGCTGGAACGTCCGGGTGTCGTGGCAGGCCACCGATCCGTCCGAGTAGCCGATGATCACGTCCCGGCCGCCCCTGGCGAAGGACAGGCTGGTGGCGGGGTTCCGCCGCTCGGTGACCCCGCCTGCCTTCTCCAGCGTCTCCAGGTCGAAGATCTCGACCTCGTCGACGTTGGCCGGGAAGGCGAACAACCGGCCGGAGGCGCCGACGTCGAAGGTGCCACGGGCGAGCATGACATCGGACAGCTCCTGCTCCAGCCAGATGCCGGTCAGCCCGGTGCGCCGCAGGTTCCGGCCCAGGGCCCCGGAGGCCCGGCGTAGCCGCGGGTGACGTTCGTGGCCGGGAACGGCACGCGCCTCGCGGATCGCGTCTGCCGCGCGCCGATCCTCTCCGGCCGCGATCATCGCCTCGACGCGTTCCATGACCTGGTCGAACGCCCGCTCGTCGCGCGCGAGGGCACCGACCGGGCGGGGCGGCGCGTACGACCAGGGAGCGAGGTGCCCACTGAGCGGCATGGGAAGGCGGGAGAGCGAGGTCTGGCCGCTGTAGCCGTGCGACTCGGCGATGACGGCGTAGCCGCAGTCCCCGCTGAACGCTGTCGCGTCGCGACGTGAACCCCGCGCCCAGTCCTTCGGGAAGGTGCGGACGCATCGGCGGATGGCGAGTTCGAGGACTTGAAGGTCGCCGGTCCCGGGGTCGAGCAGCGCCCAACCGGCCCGGCCGGAGACGCCGAGCATGCGGTATCCGGTCAGCCAGGGGATCTCCCACCGTCGCGGTTCGTCCCAGACCCGCATGTCCACCACTGTCAGGGACTGGTAGCCGATCCTCAGGACGGTCGACCCGTCCGGTGCCAGGGCGACCTTCTGGCCGTCGCCGTCCATCTCGTCGGCGGGTATGTGCAGGCCCCGCATCCTCGTGTCCCGCAGGGGCCACCACTGCTCCACCCGGTGGTCGACAGCGGAGCCGGGGCGGCCCAGCGAGGCGGAGACGCACACCTCGGCGTCCGGGCCGAGGATCACCCGGGTGACTGTGCCGTCGTGGGGCCGGATGCCGGCGACCGGCTCCCACGCGCCGGTGCGGAAGACGAGGACGCGGCCGTCGGCCGTACCCACAGCCGTGAAGCCACCCTCGGGGCTGAGCGCCACGGCTGTTCCTCCGTCCAGCCGGCCTTCGAGGTGGGCCGTGCCGTCGGCGAGCCGCCATCGCTCGACGCGGGAATCCTGGTAGCAGACGAGGATCCGCGCTCCGGCGTGGTCGATCGCGACGTCGACGGGAGCCGGGCCGGAGGCGGCGAGTTCCGCGACCACCCGGCCCGCGAAGGCGTCCCAGACCCGCACCCGCCCTGATTTCTCGGCCACCACCACGTGCGTCGCGTCGTGATCGCAGGCCATCGCGACGACCTGGCCGGACAGCTGCCCGAACACCTCGAGCGTGCCCCTCGGCTCCAGTCGGGCACAGCGCTCCCGCGCGGCCGCGATCTCCGGCGAACCCGGATGCTTGCGGTCCGCCTCAGCCAGGTGCCGGGCCGCGAGGACGCCGTCACCGCGTTCCATGTGCACCATCGCGGCCAGGTAGTCCGCCTCCCAGGAGTCGCCCGTGGCGCGCAGTTCCGACAGGAGGGTCTCGTCGGTGACCACGCCGTCGGCCCATCTGAGGAGCCCGTGGTTGTAGACCGCGCGGACGTTGTGCGGGTCGATCGCCTTGGCCCGCTCGAACATCTCGATGGCCCGGCGTTGGTCGCCGAGGTCCCACAGGGACAGCGCCTTGTTGGACAGGCCGTCGGCCTTGAGAGACGGCGGCACCCGGTCGGGGTGCGGGTAGGGACCCGATGTGCAGTCCGCGTAGACGCTCAGCAGGACGGCCTCCGCCTCGGCGGTGTCGCCGATCCTCGACCGGGGGTCGCGCGCCAGGCATCCGGACAGGAGGTCGCGCAGCGGTCGCGGGAGATCGCCGCGTAGCGACGCCAGCGCATCCGCACCGTCGTGTCCCCACTTCCAGAGCCGGCGCCCGTGCAGCAGCTCGATCACGGTCAGCGCCCAGGACCACATGTCGCTGGTCCGGCCGATCCTTCCGTCCGGGTCGACCTGTTCCGGGGAGCAGTACTGCGGGGTGAATCCGCCGAGCGTCGCGTACGAGGTCTCGACGCCACCCGCTGCGCTGTGCGACACGGACGCTTTCGCCTTGGCCGTTCCGAAGTCGGTCACCCGTGCGGTCTCACCGTCGTACATGACGTTGGAGGGCTTGATGTCCTGATGCACCAGACCTGCCGCGTGCGCGTGGCCGATGCCGCGCAGCATCTGGATCCCGACGTCCAGGGCCCGCGGTAGATCGCGGCACCGCCCGTCCCGCACCGCCGCGGTCAGGTCGCCGCCCGCGACCCATTCGGCGAAGACCACCGGGTACGCCCCGACGCGCTGCACATAGTTGCAGCCGACCACGTTCGGGTGCGGGTCGAGATCGGTCCAGGCCTGCGCCTCCTGCGCGAGCAGGTCGAGGATCCCGGGCGCCGAGGCCAGGTCGGGGCGCGGCGTCTTCACCGCCAGGTCGACGCCCCAGGCGAGGTGATGGGCGCGGTAGACGAACCCCGTGCCGCCGGTCTCGACGACCTCCTCGATGCGGAACGTGTCGAGGACGGTCTCCCCCGGCTGCCACCGGATGACCTGCCCCGCGTCCACGTCGCGGCCCTAGTCGACGAGCGCCACGTAGATCGGGCTGCCCAGCAGCGTGCCGTTCGGGCCCGGCTTCTCGGCCAGCCGCTTGGCGACGAACTCGACCCGTTGCGCCGGCCCCGGCAGCGCGGCGCCGATCTGCGCCAGCGACTCGTGGAAGCGCTCGTCGTCGAACTCGCCCGGGTCGGCGCGCAGTTCCTGGAGCTTGCGGAACAGGTACGGCGGGACCGATCCGACCGGTTCGGCGTCACCGCCACCGACCACGTGCGACGCCGAGCCGCCGAGGACGACGACCTGGTCGTCGAGCCTCCCCGCGAAGACCACGATGCCGGCGGTCGGGAAGACCTGCCAGCGCATCTCCAGGCAGGCCTGGACGTAGGGGCGTTCCTCGTACGCGGCGCCGATCTGGTCGGCGTCCTGCAGATGCCGGATCACCTTCTCCAGCTTGTCGAGGTCGTGGCGCTCGGGCAGCACCGCCTTGCGGCTGTAGCGGACGACCTTCAGGTCCACGGCGAGCTCGGTCTCGTGCTGCGCGGAGGAGGCGACCTGCGCCGCCAGGAGCCCGATCTTGAGGTGCGACAGGTAGAGGTAGTACTTGAGGCTCAAGATGCACTCCGATTACCGGGAGACGTCCGAAGCCCACCCTACGTGGCGCACGCTCGCGACGCTGACCCTCGATCGACGATGATCGGTGTCCGCGCGTCATATCGCGCGCGACCCCGCGCAACACGGCCCGTCCTCAACGGGTTGAACCGCCACGGGTTCTGTAGAGGCCTTGATGCGCGCTGTCCTTAATCCGACAGTCATTCGTAATCGCTTGGCTTCAGCGAGTCACAATATCCACACTGGCGTATGGCCCGCTCGGACGGTATGCCAGATGTAAGCCAAAGCCGCCACTCGGCACTCCGGCCGCAGGTACGCGCGCCCGACGGCTTCCCTCCGTCACTTCAGCCCTTGCTGGCGCGGATCGCCGACCGGCGTGCCGCCCGCAGCGAGGCGACCCTGCAGTCCGACATCCGCCAGCTGCTGCTGGCTGGCGATTTCGGGCTCTCTGGCTGCCACCTCGATGACATCGACCTCGAGGCCCCGGCCGGCGGTGGCCGGCGCATCGACATCGAGGTCGGCTACACCATCATCGAGGTTAAGCGAGGGCTCCAGACCGGTCGCCCACTCCGGGATGCTGAGCGCCAGCTCGCTGGCTACGTGTGGTCGCGGTGCATGGAGAGTGGCCAGAGGTACGTCGGCATCCTCACCGACGGCGCCACCTGGCGGGCGTATCACCTGACCGGCGACGAGCTGACTCTCGTCGACACCCATACGGTCGCTGCCACCCGCCCCGACGGTCTGGCTCTCTTCTACTGGCTGGAAGGTGTGTTGGCGACGAGCCAGCGGGTCCGGCCGGCTCCCGGCGAGGTGGCTCGCCGCCTCGGCGCGCAGAGCACCTCCCACAAGCTGGATCGTGCCACGCTCGCCGCGCTCTACGCCGAGCATGAACGGCTGCCGACCGTGGAGCTGAAGCGGAAGCTGTGGGCGGAGCTACTCGACAGCGCCCTGGGCACCCAGTTCGTTGACGATCCGGACCTGTTCGTCGAGCACACCCTGCTGATGAACAGCGCCTACATCATCGCGCACCTGGTCGTCGGCATCGACGCCCTGGAGTTGCAGCCGCAGGACCTCATCACCGGGCAACGGTTCGACCAGGCCCGCATCCTAGGCGTGGTCGAGCACGATTTCTTCGGCTGGACCACGGAGGTGCCCGGTGGTCGCGAGTTCATCCAGGGGCTCACCCGGCGACTGGCCCGGTTCGACTGGCTGCGGGCAGACCACGACATCCTCAAGGTGCTCTACGAGTCGATGATCGGCCCGGAGACGCGCAAGCGGATGGGTGAGTACTACACCCCCGACTGGCTCGCCGAGCACATCGTCGATACCGTCGTCACCGATCCGCTGCGGCAACGTGTGCTGGATCCCGCCTGCGGCTCCGGTACCTTTCTCTTCCACGCGGTCCGCCGGTATCTCGCCGCTGCCGAGATGGCGGACGTTCCGCTCGATGCCGCGCTGACGCAACTCACCCATCACGTGGTCGGCGTCGACCTGCACCCGGTCGCCGTGGCGCTCGCGCGCGTGACCTACCTGCTCGCCATCGGCCACCAGCGGCTGACCGACCAGCGAGGCGCCATCACCATCCCGGTCTATCTCGGCGACAGCATGCAGTGGCGGGAGCGCCGTGACCTCTTCACGGAGCAGCACGTACGAATCAGTGCCGGCTACAACGCCAGCGCGGTCGAGGAGTGGCTCCGCTTCCCCAAGACCCTGCTCGATGAGCCGAGCCGCTTTGACCAGATCGTCTCCGGACTCGCCGGCATCGCGGCTAAACCGCGAGACCCGGACAACCCGCCGTCGCTGGCGGCGTTCTTCCACCACCTGCAGATCAGGGCTGACGACCAGCCGATGATTCGCGGCACCTTCGAGGCGATGTGCCGACTGCACGACGAGGGCCGCGACCACATCTGGAGCTACTACCTGCGCAACCTGGCCCGGCCCGTCTGGTTTGCGATGGACGACAACCGGGTGGACGTTCTCATCGGCAACCCGCCGTGGCTCTCGTACCGTCACATGCCTACCGGTATGCAGGCAATGTTCAAGAAGCTCTGCAGTGATCGCGGGCTGTGGCGTGGTAGTCAGTTCGCGACGCAGCAGGACCTCTCCACCCTTTTTGTCGTCAGAACCATCCAGCAGTATCTCCGCGACGGTGGCGCGTTCGCCTTCGTCCTGCCCAACGCCGTGCTCGACCGCGAGCACTTTGAGGCCTTCCGCAGCGGGCGGTACACGGACGAAATCGAGCCGACAGACGTTGCCTTCACCGGCTCCTGGGACCTGCGCCGCCTGCGTCCCCATCCATTTCCCCGGGGCGCCAGTGTCGTCTTCGGCAATAAGGCGGCCACGGGCAGCCCTCGCCGCCTTCCCTCGGTCACCGAGCGATGGACGGGACGCCTCGGCGCCGATGCCAGGAGATGGAAACAGGCGGCGCCGTCTATCAACCGGGAACTTGTCCCCCTGAGTGGGGCGTACCTCGCCGAGTCACCGTACAAGGCACACGTGCACAACGGTGCGACCATCTTTCCCAAGATCCTCTTTTTCGTCGAGGCAGATTCCGGCGGGCGGCTCGGCCTCGGCGTCGGCCGCCACGCCGTTCGCTCGGCCCGCAGCAACATGGAGAATCCTCCGTGGAAGGATCTGCCCGCTCTCGAAGGCGTCGTGGAGAGCGAGTTCATCCGCCCTGTGCTGCTCGGCGAGACGCTGCTGCCGTACCGGATCCTGCCCGCGAAGAAGGCGGTGCTTCCGCTCGACGGTTCCATCCTGATGACCGGGTCCGGCTCTCGACTCGACTACTACTTCGGTCTGGCCGAATGGTGGCGGAAGGCGGAAGCCACCTGGGAGGCGCATCGCAGCAGCGCCCGTCTAACTCTGGGTGAGCAACTCAACTTCCGACGCAAGCTGACTGCGCAGCTTCCCGCGCCGCCTCTCCGGTTGGCCTACTCCGCCTCCGGGATGCACGTTGCCGCCGCCATCGTCGACGACCAGGCCGCGATCATCGAGCATGCTCTCTACTACTGCACGATCGACAGCCGGGCGGAAGGTCACTATCTCAGCGCGATCCTGAACAGCCCGGCTCTTACCACGCTCGCCCGTCCGCTGATGTCATACAGCAAGGACGAACGTCATATCGACAAACACGTGTGGAAACTACCCATCCCCCGGTACGACGACGCAGACCGGACGCACCGACGCCTCTCCGAGCTCGGCCAGGACCAGTGTCAGTTCGTGGCTGGACTCGACCTTGAGGAGGGGCGAAGCTTCGTGACCCTGCGTCGACGCATCCGAGTCGCACTCGCAGGCCATTCGGCCACTGCAGAGATCGAGGCCACGGTCATGGAGATGCTCAGCTGATGGATCCTTCTGATCGCCGTCGAGCTGCGGGTCAACGGGGTGGGCACGCACGCTCGGGTAGTCCGTTCCGGCACGACGCCGTACTCCAACAACAGGAACGCGCGCAGGGCGTCCGCAGGTAGCTCGGCGTCGAAGTGGATCCGATACCGCACTCTCTACCCCTCTCCGAGGTCCAGCAGGTAACGCGTCACAGTGCTTGCCTCGGCGGCCAGCCGGGGAGTTGGCTGTCGGGTATGGCCCGCATCGCGTACCACGACGCCGACGCCGAGGCGTTCGCCGCGACCCGGCACCTCACCGACGACGGTCTCACGGCCTGGCGGGCCGCCGTCACCCGCCACCTCGCTCCGCATCCCGGCATGCGACTGCTCGACCTGGGCGCCGGGACCGGCAGCTGGGCACGCGCGTTCACCGACTGGTTCCCCGGCGTCGAGGTGGTTGCCGTCGAGCCGTCGGCGGCGATGCGCGCCCGGTGCGCGTTCGCCCCGCTGATCGCTGGTGACGCCGAACGTATCCCACTCGCGAGCGGCAGCGTCGACGGCGCGTGGCTGTCCACGGTCATTCACCACGTGCCCGACCTGGCCGTCGCGGCGCGCGAGCTGCGCCGTGTGCTGCGACCGGGCGCCCCGGTGCTGATCCGGTCCGCGTTCGCCGGACGGCCCGAGGCGATCACGCTGTTCGACTACTTCCCCGAGGCCGTTCGCGTGCTGGACACGTACCCGGGCATCGCCGACGTCGAGGACGCCTTCGCCGCCGCCGGTTTCGCCACCGCGGCGGTCGAGCAGGTTCCGCAGGTCACCGCGCCGTCGCTGCGGGAGGCGGCGGCCGGCCTGCGCCGGGAGGCGCACACGCCGCTTCAGCTCATCACCGACGCGGAGTACGCCGCCGGCGTCCAGCGGCTACGCGAGGCAGCAAGGACCCACGACGGCCCGGTCGTCGATGCCCTGGACCTGCTCGTGCTGCGTTAAACCCGCCGGCAGTTAGGGTGGGGCGATGGATCATCGTCAGTGGATGGTCGTCGGGGCGCCGTCGAGCGCCGGCGCCCACACCCCGGGCATCGAGCGCGCGCCCGCCGCCCTGCGCGCCGCTGGCCTGCTCGACCTGCTGGGCGCCGACGTCGAGGACGCCGGTGACGTGCCGGGCTTCCGGTGGCGGCCGGATCCGGCGTACCCGAGGGGTCAGAACGCGGGCGCGGTGGCCGCCGTCGCCTCGGCGGTGGCCGACCGGGTCGCGGCGGCGCTGGGCCGGGGCCGCGCGCCGCTGGTGCTCGGCGGCGACTGCACAGTCACTGTCGGCCTGGTCGCCGGTTGCGCGCGGGCCGGATTGTCACCGGCGCTGGTGTACGTGGACGGCGGGCCGGATCTCTACACGCCGGAGACCCGCGCGAACGGCAACCTGGACGCCATGGGGTTGGCGCACATGCTCGGCCTGCCGGGGACGCTGCCCGAGGTGGCGGGTGTCGGGCCGGATGTGCCGCTGCTGTCGCCGGAGCGCGTGGTGGTGTACGGGGACTCGCTGCCCCGCGGTGACCACGAGCGTGAGCTGGTGGCGGAGCTGGGGCTGGCGTACGTGCCGGCCGACGAGGTGCACGCCGACGCACGGGCGGCGGCGCGCCGGGCCCGGTCGGTGGCCGAGGGCGCGGCCGAACGGTTCGTGGTGCACTTCGACGTGGACGTGCTGAGTTTCGTGGACGCGCCGCTGGCGGACGTGCCGGAGCCGTTCGGGCTCAGTCTCGGCGAGGCGGCGGCGACGCTGGCGGAGCTGGTGGCGAGCCCGCGGTTCGCCGGGCTGTCCGTCACCGAGATCAACCCGGATCACCTGCCCGACGACGAGCTGCTCCCCCGGTTCGCCGGTGTGCTGGCCGGGGCGTTGACCGGGCGCTAGGCGGTTTCCGCGAGGTGCAGCGGCAGCACCTTCGCGGCGCTCACCGCCAGATCCCGGTCGAGCACCTCGTCGCGTGGCACGAAGACCATGGCCTGCCCTTCGCCGAGCACCACGTCCTCCTGCCGGGCGTCGGTGGCGCCACGAAAGACGTACACGGTGACGGCGTGCGCGAAGCCCTCCTCGTGCGGGCGGGGGCCGCTCCACAGCAGGTGCAGTTCCCCGGCGGTCAGGCCGGTCTCCTCGCGTAGCTCGCGGCGGGCGGCCTGCTCCGGTGTCTCGCCGGGCTCGATGCTGCCGCCGGGCAGGCTCCACTGGTACGGCGACACCGGCGCGTTGCCGTCGCGGTGCTGCATGAGGATCGCGCCGGTCGGGTCGACGAGCAGGACGAGAGCGACGTCGTATGCGGCCACGTCCCGAGCCTGCCACGCGGCACCGACAACGCGTAGCACCGACTTTCCGCCACTCCAATCGAAAGTTCTATTCACAGCACCGAAAGCCATAGACATATCGACATGCCTTTTGTAGCGTCGGTCACAGGCGACGAAGGAGTGCGACCATGTGCTACGGATTCGACGGACACGCCGCGCTGCGGCAGTCGCTGGACCGGCGCGACCTGCTGCGCGGCTCCCTGGCCGCGCTCGCCGGGATCGGGCTCGCCACCGGGCTCGGCGCGACTGCGGCCCAGGCGGGCGGCGGGCACCATCACGGCCGGCGCCCGGTGCCGAAGGAGCTGATCAGCCTCCAGCTCTGGACCGTCCGCGACGCGCTGAACGGCTCTCCCGGCTACGACGCGACGCTGGCGCACCTGGCCCGGATCGGCTACCCGCGGGTCGAGCTGGCACTCGGCTACTTCGGCCGTACCGCGCGGGAGCTGCGCCGGTTCCTGGACGGCATCGGCATCAAGGCCAGTTCCAGCCACGACGGCATCGCCGCTGACGCGGCCGCGCTGGAGGAGAAGATCGCGAACGCCCGGACGCTGGGCCAGCGGTTCATGGTGGTGCCGTACCTGAACTCCGACCGCGAGGACGACTGGAAGCGCTGGGCGGAGCAGATGAACGTCGAGGCCGCCGCGGCGCGCAAGGCCGGCCTGCGGTACGGCTACCACAACCACGCGCACGAGTTCACCATCGACTTCGGCAACGGCCGGCGGCCGTGGGACGTGCTGACCGAGGAACTCGACCCGCGCCTGGTGCACCTGGAGATCGACATCTACTGGGCGGTCACCGGCGGCATCAACTCCGGTGAGGGCGTCGACGACCCGGAGGGCTTCACGCTCGACGTGATCCGCTCGGTGCCGCAGCGGGTGTTGCAGTACCACGTCAAGGACCGCGCCCCGGCCACCGGCGACATGGCCGACCTGGGCACCGGGATGATCGACTTCGCGCGAATCTTCCGGGGGCACCAGGTCATGGAGTACATCGTGGAGAACGACACCCCGGATGTGACGCCGCAGCAGACCGCCGCCGTCGGCTACCGCTACCTGCGCCGCCTGCGGTTCTGACCCCGGCAGGGCACGGACCGCCGCCGGACGTGACACGCTCGGGGGTGGCCGCGCCGACCGAGGGGGTACGCGATGACCGACGAGCCGGACGACGTCCACTACGACCGCCTCTACCGGGCCACCGACCGCCCGCCGTGGGAGATCGGCAGCCCGCAGCCGGCGCTCGCCGCGGTCCTCGACACCGGGGTACGCGGCCCGCGCGTGCTCGACGTCGGCTGCGGCACCGGTGAGCTGGCGCTCGCGCTGGCCCGCCGCGGACACGACGTGACGGGTGTCGACATCTCACCGGCGGCGATCGACCAGGCCCGGGCCAAGGCGTCGGCGGCGGGCCTGCCGGTGCGCTTCGAGGTGTGCGACGCGACGGCGATCCCGGTGCCGCCGGTGCCGTACGACTCGGTGTTCGACTCCGGTCTGCTGCACTCGCTGGACCGGCGGGGCGCTGCCGTAGGCGACTACCTGGCGCTGCTGCCACGGCTGACCGCGCCCGGCGGTGCGGTGTTCGTGCTGGCGGTGTCGCCGGACGCGGGCGACGGCTGGGGCGTGGACTCCGACGCCCTGCGCGCGGCCTTCCCCGAGCCGGACTGGACGCACGTCGCTGTCGAACGGATCGACGTGCTCGCCCGGGTGGGCGGCGCGGACCTGCGCCTGGCCGGCAATCTGCTGCGCGCCACCCGCTCCCCCGCCGGCCCGTAGCGCGCCTCGGCCGTAGGTGGCGGGCCGCGGGCGACGCCCGCCGCGACACCACCGCAAGGACGGCGAGCGGCGTCAGCGACGCCAGTGCTGGCGTGGGGCGTAGCCCTCGCGGCGCAGCCAGTGTTCGGTGTAGACGATCCGGTCGGCCTCGATCACCACGAGCGGGTCGTCGGGTGGCTCGGACAGCGACCGGCCCCGCTCGGCGTGTTCGTTCTCCCAGCGGAACGCGGCCCAGTGGCGGGCCCGGTCGGGGTGCTCGGGGCCGAGCACCCGGGCGGTGCCGAACACCTGGGCGCCGCGGCTGCTGGCGAGCCCGACCAGCGGCGCGAAGACGCCGACCGACACCCGCGGGTCGGCGGCGATGTTGCGCATCTTCGGCGAGCGCGGCGCGGCGGTGAACATCAGCGTGAAGTCGAGTGGGTAGTAGCGCACCGGCGTAGCGAGCGGCCCGTCCGGCCCGACGGTGGCGAGCACGCACATGTTCTGCGACGACAGCAGGTTGAGGATGCGCTCCTCCAGGCGGTCCCGGTCCAGCTTCCTCGTCGGCGTCGGACCGGTCAGCCAGGGGTTCGTCAGCGGCACGGGGCGTCCTCGATCATGACGGCACCCTACCGGCCGGGATCAGGCGACCGGGGCGGTGCTGGCCCGCATCACGACCTCGCCGGGCAGGCGCACGATCCGGCGGCGGCGACCGGCGTTCTCGGTCAGGGCCAGCTTCATCGCCTCCTCGCCGAGCCGGTGCAGCGGCAGCGCCACTGTGGTCAGCGGCGGGGTGAGGTCACGCACGACAGGGATGTCGTCGAAACCGGCGATCGAGACGTCGCCGGGCACCGACAGCCCGCGGTCGCGCAACGCCGCGTACGCGCCGACGGCCATCACGTCGGTGCACGCGAAGACGCAGGTGGCGTCGAGGCCGCGGTCGAGCAGCTCGGTCATCGCCCGGTAGCCGCCGTCGCGGGTGAACGCCGCCTCGGCCACGGCACCCGGGTCGAGCGTGACACCGGCGGCGGTCAGCTCGTCGCGGAACCCGGCGAGCCGGTCGGCGACTGTGGTCAGCTCGGGCGGGCCGGAGAGCACCGCGAAGCGGCGGTGCCCCAGGCCGAGCAGCGCGCGGGCCAGCTCGGCGGCGCCGGCCCGGTTCTCCGGCAGGACGCTGTCGACCTTCAGGGTGCGGTGCCGGCTGACCACCGCGACCCGGCCACCGCCGTCGAGGTAGGGCGCCAGCTCGGCGGCCATGGCCCGCTCCCAGCGGGGGTCCTCGAAGCCGGAGCCGATGAGCAGGATCGCCGGGGCGCGTTCGGCGCGCAGCATCGACACGTACGCGATCTCGCGTTCCGGGTCGCGGAACGTGCTGGCCAGCATGACCAGCAGGTCGTTGTCGGCGGCGACGCGCATGACGCCGCCGGCGACGGCGGCGAAGTAGGGGTCGGTGACGTCGTGGCAGACGACGCCGACGCTGCGGCGGGACGCACCGGCGAGCGCGCGGGCGTGGGCGTTCGGGGTGTACGCGAGCCGTGCGGCGGCGGCCAGGACGCGGTCGTGCAGGTGCGGGGTGACGCGCCTGCCGTTGAGGGCCCGGGAGGCGGTGGCCAGTGAGACGTCGGCCGCCCTGGCCACGTCTTCCAGCGTCACGTGCGACATCGATGCGTCTCCCTGCGGAACGTCTTGACCCGGTGTTCCGGCGTGGCTACGGTAGCACCCTGAAAGCGCTTACTGAAAGCGCATTCACCGCCGGGAGGCACAGTGGAGCGCACGTCCGTCGGCATCATCCTCAACGGCGTCACCGGCCGGATGGGCTACCGGCAGCACCTCGTCCGGTCCCTGCTCGCCATCCGCGAACAGGGCGGCGTGCCGGCCCGCGACGGCAGCCGGATCTGGCCCGAGCTGACACTCGTGGGCCGCGACGAGAACCGGCTCGCCGAGATCGCCGGGCGGCACGGGCTGTCGGCGTACACGACCGACCTGGACGCGGCCCTCGCCGACGACGCCCACCAGATCTACTTCGACGCGCAGGCGACCACCCAGCGGGAGAAGGCGATCCGGGCGGCGATCGAGGCCGGCAAGCACGTCTACACCGAGAAGCCGCTCGCCGAGGGGTTCCTCGCCTCGCTGGAGCTGGCCCGGCTCGCCGCCGCCAAGGGCGTCCGCAACGGCGTCGTGCAGGACAAGCTGTTCCTGCCCGGCCTGCGCAAACTCAAGCGACTCGTGGACGGCGGCTTCTTCGGCCGGATCCTGTCCGTGCGCGGCGAGTTCGGCTACTGGGTGTTCGAGGGCGACTGGCAGGCCGCGCAGCGCCCGAGCTGGAACTACCGCGCCGAGGACGGTGGCGGCATCACGCTGGACATGTTCCCGCACTGGCACTACGTGCTGGAGCAGATCATCGCCCCGGTCACCGCCGTCACCGCTGTCACCGCCACGCACATCCCCGAGCGCGTCGACGAGACCGGCACCCGCTACCGGGCCACCGCCGACGACGCCGCGTACGGCATCTTCGAGCTGGCCGGTGGCATCGTCGCGCAGGTCAACTCATCCTGGGCGGTCCGCGTGCACCGGGACGAACTGGTCGAGTTCCAGGTCGACGGCACGCACGGCAGCGCCGTGGCCGGGCTGCGCGACTGCCGTATCCAGCCCCGGGGCGCCACCCCGATGCCGGTGTGGAACCCCGACCTGCCGGTCACCGAGGCGTTCCGCGCGCAGTGGCAGACAGTGCCGGACAACGGCGAGCACGACAACGCGTTCAAGGTGCAGTGGGAGGCCTTCCTGCGCCACGTCGTCGACGACGAGCCGTTCCCGTGGGACTTCCTCGCCGGTGCGCGCGGCGTGCAACTGGCCGAGGCCGGGCTGCGCTCGGCCCGCGAGGGGCGGCGGGTGACGATCGAGGAGATCCCCCGGTGAGCACGCACATCACGCTTCCCGCACCGGGCGGCGGCACCGAGCGGCTGACGTTGCGGGAACCCCCCGCGTGGCGACGGCCGTCCGGGCCACCGGCAACCCGGATCGCGTACGCGGCCGCGCACGTCGTCGCCGACCCGTACGCCGACAACTCCCCCGGCCGCCCGGCGGGGCTGGACTGGGACGCGACGCTCGCGGTGCGGCGTGACCTGTGGTCGTGGGGCCTCGGTGTGGCCGAGGCGATGGACACCGCGCAGCGCGGGATGGGGCTGGACTGGTCGGCCACCCGCGAGCTGATCCGGCGCAGCGCCGCCGAGGCCGCCGCGTGCGGCGGGCGGATCGTCGCCGGGGCGGGCACCGACCAGCTCACCGGCGTGCCCGGCACGCTCGACGAGGTCGTCGCCGCGTACGCCGAGCAGGTCGCCGTCGTCCAGGAGTGCGGTGCCACGCCGGTCCTGATGGCCAGCCGGCACCTCGCCGCGCTCGCCACCGGCCCGGAGGACTACCTGCGCGTCTACGAACGGGTGCTGCGGGAGGCCGGTACGCCGGTGGTGCTGCACTGGCTCGGCGACATGTTCGACCCGGCACTGTCCGGCTACTGGGGCTCGACCGACCTGGACGAGGCCACCGCCACGTTCGCCGCGCTGGTGCACGCCCACGCCGACCTGGTCGACGGGGTGAAGGTGTCGCTGCTGGACGCCGGCCGGGAGGTGCGGCTGCGGGAGCTGCTACCGCCCGCGGTGAAGGTCTACACCGGCGACGACTACCACTACCCGGCGCTGATCGAGGGCGACGGTAAGCGGTTCAGCCACGCGCTGCTCGGAGCGTTCGCGGCCATCGCCCCGGCCGCGTCGGCCGCGCTGGGACGGCTCGACGCGGACGATCCGGCCGGGTTCCGGGCGATCCTCGACCCGACGGTGCCGCTGTCCCGGCACCTGTTCGCCCCGCCCACGCCGTACTACAAGACCGGCATCGCGTTCCTGTCCTGGCTGAACGGACGGCAACCGGGCTTCACGATGGTCGGCGGCCTGCACGGCGGGCGCGGCGTCCCGCACCTGGTCGAGGCGTTCCGGCTGGCCGACGCCGCCGGGCTGCTGCACGACCCGGAGCTGGCGGCGCGGCGGATGCGCGCGTACCTGGACGTCGCGGGCGTGCCCGGATGACCGCCGATGCCCGGCTGGCGCGGCTGTCGCTCAACCAGCGCACCACGCAGCGCTGGTCGGTGGCCGAGGCGGTCGACGGCTGCGTACGCGCCGGCATCCCGGCGATCGGGCTGTGGCGCGAGCCGGTGGCCGAGATCGGCGTACCGGCCGCCGCGCGGCTCGTCGCGAATGCCGGGCTGCGGGTGTCGTCGCTGTGCCGGGGCGGGTTCCTCACCGCCGCCGACGACGCCGGCCGGGTCGAGGCGCTCGCCGACAACCGGCGCGCGATCGACGAGGCCGCCGCGCTGGACGCCGCCTGCCTGGTGCTGGTCGTCGGCGGCCTGCCACCCGGCTCCCGCGACCTGGCGGGTGCCCGGCAGCGGGTCGCCGACGCGCTGGCCGAGCTTGCGCCGTACGCCCGCGAGCGGGGGGTACGCCTCGCGCTGGAGCCGCTGCACCCCATGTACTGCGCCGACCGGGCGGTGCTGTCCACGCTCGGGCAGGCGCTCGACCTGGCCGAGGCGTTCCCGGCCGAGCAGGTCGGCGTCGTGGTGGACACGTTCCACGTCTGGTGGGATCCGGACGTGTGGCGGCAGATCGCCCGCGCCGGGGCACGGATCGCGAGCTTCCAGGTCTGCGACTTCCTCACCCCGCTGCCGGCCGACGTGCTGCTGGGCCGCGGCATGATGGGCGACGGGCACATCGACTTCCCGCCGCTGCGCCACGCGGTGGAGGCCGCCGGGTACACCGGTGACATCGAGGTGGAGATCTTCAACGCCGAGGTGTGGGCCACCGACCCGGACCGGGTCCTCGCCACCATGATCGCCCGCTACGTGGAGCGGGTGCTCACCGACTGACCCAGCGTGACGAGTCCGGTCTGTCGGATAAATCAGGTGGCCGCTCCCCGGGATCCGGGGGCAGGATCGGGATCATGCCATCCCCGCACATCACCACCCCGATCACCACCGGCCTGCTGCGCGGCGCGCTCGACCTGGAACAGACAGCGGACGGGGTGTTGCCGCACCGGCTGCCCGCGTGGGCCCGGGCACAGAACACCGACCCGCAGCTGACGATGGCCGAAGCGATGCCGTCGGGCGTACGGCTGGTGTTCCGTACCCGCGCCACAGTCGTGGAGCTGGACGTGCTGCCCACGAAGATGGTCTACCGGGGCACCGGGCCGCGTCCCGACGGCCGCTACGACCTGGTCGTCGACGGCCGTCTCGCCGGTCAGGCCACCGCCGACGGCGGCAAGGTGCTCACCATCGACCTGGCCGCCGGCACGTCCGGCGTCGAGCCGGGTCCGGTCGGCACGGTGCGCTTCACCGACCTGCCCGCCACTGACAAGGAGGTGGTGATCTGGCTGCCGCACCGGGAGATCACCGAGCTGGTGGCGCTGCGCACGGACGCGCCGGTCGAGCCGGCCGACACGGGTGGCCGCCGGGTGTGGCTGCACCACGGCAGCTCGATCAGCCACGGCTCGGACGCGGAGAGCCCCACCGGCACCTGGCCGGCCGTGGCCGCCACGCTCGCCGGCGTGGAGCTGGTCAACCTGGGGTTCAGCGGCAGCGCGCTGCTCGACCCGTTCACCGCCCGCGCGATGCGCGACACCCCGGCCGACCTGATCAGCGTCAAGATCGGCATCAACCTGGTGAACAGCGACCTGATGCGGCTGCGCGCGTTCGGCCCCGCCGTGCACGGCTTCCTGGACACCATCCGGGAGGGACATCCGCACACGCCGCTGCTGGTCGTGTCGTCGGTCCTGTGCCCGATCCAGGAGGACACGCCCGGCCCGGGCGCGGTCGAGTTCGTCGACGGGAAGGTCCGGTTCCGGGCCACCGGCGACCCGGCCGAGGTGGCCGCCGGCCGGCTCACGCTGCGCGTCATCCGCGCCGAGCTGGCCCGGATCGTGGCGTCCCGGTCCGGCGCGGACCCGAACCTGCACTACCTCGACGGGCTGGAGCTGTACGGCGAGGCCGACTACGCCGAACTGCCGCTGCCCGACGAGCTGCACCCCGACCCGGCCGCCGACCGCCGCATCGGCGAGCGGTTCGCCGCGCTGGCGTTCGGCCCGAAGGGACCGTTCGCCGCAGCGGAATGACTGACGGCCCATCACGGCGCGGTGTGACCCAGGTCACGCCGCGCCGTGATCCGTCGGAGGTGCCGTGAACGACCAACTGAGCGTGGGAGGAAGTCGACAGGACGAGGAGCGGCTGCTGCGGCGGGTCGCGCGCGCCGACCTGGACGCGTTCGACGAGCTGTACCGGCGTACGTCGCCGTGGCTCGCGATCCGGCTGCGGCGGCGGTGCGCGGACGACGGCATCGTCGCCGAGGTCCTCCAGGACACGTACCTGACTGTGTGGCGGGCCGCCGGCTCGTTCAGCGGGCTCCGTCCCGCAGGCGGCGCGGACGCGCCCGGTGGCTCGGCCGCCGGCTGGATCTGGACCATCGCGGCCCGGCGCCTGGTCGACGCGCTGCGCCGCCGCGCCCGGGTGCAGGAGGTGCCGACCGACGTGCTTCCGGTCCGCAGCGCGCCGGCCGCCGAGGACGAAGCGCTCGCCGGGTCGTTCGGCTCCGAGGTGGGCGCCGCGCTGGACGCCCTCGCACCGGAACTGCGGGCGGTGCTCGCCGCCATGGTCCTGGACGGGCTGACCGTCCGGGAGACCTCCGTCCTGCTGGGGGTGCCCGAGGGCACCGTGAAGAGCCGGGCGCGGCGTGCCCGCAACGCGCTACGGGAGGCACTGGCATGACCGCTCACGTTCCCCCGCCGGCATTGGCCGCGTACGCGGCGGGCAGCCCCGACGACGCCGCCACCTGGACGATCGAGGTGCACCTGGAGGGTTGCGCCGAGTGCCGCGACCGGCTCGGCGAGCTGGCCGGCCCGCCACTGCGCGCCCTGCTCGGCGACGCCCGGGAGACGATCCTGGAACAGGCCCGCACCGGGCCACGGCCGGTGCGCCGGCGCCCGCTGCGGCGGTGGTGGCTGCGCTGGACCGACTGGTCGCTGCTGGCGTGGGCGGCCATGACGTGCACGGCGATCCTCGCCGCGGTGCTGCTGGACCGCAACTACCCGGAGCAGCCCTCGGCGGTGCTGCTGCTGGCGCCGGTGGCACCGCTGGCCGGCCTCGCGGTGGCCTGGTCGCGACGCGCCAACCCGAACTGGGAGGTGGTCGCCGGCACCGCCCGCGCCGGGCTGGAACTGCTGCTTCGCCGTACCCTCGCGGTTCTGCTCCTGGTCGCGCCGGTGCTCGCGGTGGCCGGGCTGGCGGTCGGCCGCAACCCCGCGCTGTGGCTGCTGCCCTGCCTGACGTTCACCGCCGCGACGCTGCTGCTCGGCAGCCGCGTCGGCGTGCCGCTGGCCGCCGCCGTCCTCGGCGGTGGCTGGCTCACCGTGGTCGCGGCCGTGTCGTTCACCGGCGACGCCGACGCGGCCCGCGCCGCCGCGGCGACCGAGGCCCTGCTCCGGCCCGCCACCATGCCCGCCTGGGCGGCGGCCGCCGCCGTGCTCACCCTCCTGACCACGCTGCGCGCCGAACACCTGCGGCGGCCCGCCGCCTGGCACTGACCGGAAACCCGCACCACCACGACACGGCGCCCGTCCGGCGCCGCGACCGACCCTGCCCGAAGAAGGAGAAGACATTGGTACGCGCAGTGAGCGCCGACGAGGTGGCGCCGACCCGGCACGCCTGGCGGATCGAGGCGGTGGGGCTGTCGGTGAAGGCCGGGCGGCACCTGGCCGTCGACAACCTGGGCCTGACGCTCGGTGCCGGCGTGCACGGGCTGCTCGGCCCGAACGGCGCCGGCAAGAGCACGCTGATGCGCGCGCTCGCCACTGTGGTCAAGCCGCACGCCGGCGTGCTGCGGCTGCTCGGCGCGGACGCCACCGCGTCCCGTGAGCTGCGGCCGGTGCGCCGCCGCCTCGGCTACCTGCCGCAGCAGTTCGGCTACTACCCCCGGTTCACGGTCCGGGAGTACGTCGAGTACGTGGCCTGGCTGCGGGAGATGCCCGCCTCCGCGGTGCCGGGCGCCGCCCAGCGGGCAATCGACCGGGTACGCCTCACCGACCGGGCCGACGCCAAGCTCAAGTCGCTGTCCGGCGGCATGCTGCGCCGGGCCGGCATCGCCCAGGCGATCGTGAACGAACCGGAGCTGCTGCTGCTCGACGAACCGACCGTCGGCCTGGACCCGGAGCAGCGGGTCGAGTTCCGCGAGCTGATCCGCGAACTCGGCGCGGACGCCTGCGTGCTGGTCTCGACCCACCTGGTGGAGGACGTGGTGGCGGCCTGCTCCGACGTCATCCTGATGGACGACGGCGCCCGCGTGTTCCAGGGCCTGCCCGCCGACCTGGTCCGCCACGGCGAGACCGGCGGCGTCGGCGACAGCGCCGCCGAGCGCGGCTACTCGTACCTCCTCCAGCAGCACCGGGGCGCGTGATGATCCGACAGGTCCGTATCGAACTGCGCCGCTCGAACGCGCCCGCCGTGGCGGTGCTGCTCCTCGTCATCGGGATCCTCGGCGTCGCCAGCATGTACAGCTTCTGGCAGGGACAGTGGCTGCGGCTGGGCTACGTGCACTCCTCGGCCATGTTCCTCCTGATGCCCCTGGCGCTGGCCGGCGGCGCGGTGCTCGGCCGCCGGGACCGGCGCACCCGCGCCGACGAGCTGATGAACAGCACCGGCCGGCCCCGCTGGCAGCGCACGCTGCCGGCGATGACCGCGCTCGGCGTCGCCGTCGCGGCCGCGCACCTGCTCGTGCTCGCCGGCGGTGCGGCGCTGGTCGCCACCGGCGGTGCCTACGTCGGCGTACGCGGGCTCGCCGGGCCCCTGGTCGACGTGCTGGTGCTCGTCGGCGCGGCCTGGTGCGGCACGGCCGTCGGGCGCCTGTGGTCCTCACCGCTGCTGCCCCCGCTGCTGGCCGCCGCCGCGCTGGTCGCGCAGGAGGGCACGTCCATGCTCGCGGGTGCGGACAGCAAGGTGTCGAACGTGTCCCTCATGATCAACTGGCCGCCGGACACGCCCTGGGAGACGCTGTCGGACCGGCTGCTGCTGAGCCGGCTGGCGCTGGGGGCCGGGCTGGTGCTCGCCGGCCTGCTCCTGGCGGCGGGCGGGTCGTGGCTGACCCGGGCCGGCGCGCTCGCGGGCCTGGCCGGCGGCGTGGCGGGTCTCGTGCTGATCGGCGTGCCCGGCCCGGCCGGGATCTGGCAGCTCGACCCGGGAGCGCGCCGCTACGTCTGCGCCGACGGCACGCCGCAGGTGTGCGTCACCGCCGTCAACGCGCACCTGCTGCCCGAGGTCACCACCGAGGCCCGCCGGGGGCTGCGCGCGCTGGCGAAGCTGCCGGACGCACCGACCCGCGCGGCGGAGTTGCGGCTGGACACCATCGGCAGCAACGACAGCGAGCAGTGGCACCGGCCCAAGCCCGCACCCGGCACCGTCCAGTTCCTCCTGGAGGTCGACCCGGACACCGGCCGGGCCGCGGACGTGGCCGAGCGCATCGCCCTGGGCGGCGGCACCATGTGGTCCGGCTGCGGCCGCAGCGGCGACGACATCGCCCCGGCGATCGTCGCGGCCTGGCTGCTGGACACCGAGACCGTACGGCTGTGGGACTCCTGGACCGGATACCGGTACGCCGACGAGCAGCAGGAGGAGATCCGGGCCGGGGTGCGGCAACTGCGCGCGCTGCCCGAGCCGGAGCAGATGCGGCGGGTCACCGCGCTGCGGGACGCGGCCGCGCGGTGCGAGCCGGACCTGATGCGGGCGCTCACCGGACGGGCCGCGCCATGAGCCGCTGGCTGCCGCTGTACGTGCGGTCCCGCCGGCTACCCGCCGCCCTGGCCGGATCCGCTGTCGCGGTCGCCGTGATGGCCGCCGCCTGGTCCGGCTTCACCGACCGCCCCGAGGTGCCCGCCGGCCTCGCCGTGCTCACCACCGCGCTGGCGGTGGCGCCGCTCGGGCCGACGCTCGCCGGCACCGACCCGGCGCTGGAGCGGACCGCCGCGTGGTCCTGGCCGCCGCGCCGGGCCGGGCACCTGCTCGCGTACGGCGCGGCGGTGGTCGGGATGCTGGCCGCCGCCCGTGTTCTCGGCGCGGACTTCGGGCCGCCGGCCGCGCTGGCCCGCAACACGGCCGGGCTGATCGGGCTGGTCGGGCTCGGAGCCGCGCTCGCCGGCGCGCGGGCCGCCTGGCACGTGCCGACCGCCTGGGCCGCGCTGGGGGCGTTCCTGGCCGCACCGGGTGGGCCGGAATGGCGGCAGGTCGCGCTGTGGATGGCGCAGGAACCGGGCAACCGGATCGCCGCGGTCACCGCCGCGACGTTCCTCCTCGGCGGCGTCGTCGCGTACGCGCTGCGGGTCGGCCCGCAGGTCGCGGCCGCCGAGGCGGCGCTGGAACAGTGACGTGCCGGACCTCGTCGCGCGCTCGTGGCGCGGCGAGGTCCGGTCGTCGGCGTCAGGTCAGCGGCACCCAGGCCAGGGTGGTCATGCCGGACAGGGCGGTCGCCTTGAGGCCGGCGTCGGAGACCGTCCAGAGCACGCCGTCGACCATCAGCGAGCGGCGGATCGGGGTCCACTCCCTGCCGTCGTCGGCCAGGACTCCGGGGTGGTCGACCGCACCGGCCACGGTGAAGCCCTTGTCGCCGACGCGCAGCGCCAGCACACCGCCGGACGGGGTGCCCTTGACGCCGTCGGCGCGGTCGGTGACCACGCCCGGACGCTGCACCGGGATCACCACCAGGCGCTCCGGCGCCCAGTACAGGAACGCGTGCGGGTCGTTCTCCGCCTCGGACCAGCCGCCCGCGACGTGGTGCTGGGCGAGCCGCGCCGGCCGGGCCGGGTCGGCCACGTCGAACAGCGACACCTGCGTGCCCGTCACCCGGCCCCGGTCGGTCGCGTCCTGCCCGACCCCGATCAGGCGGCCGTCGCCGGCCGGGTGCAGGTACGACGAATACCCGTTGATCTTCAACTCGCCGGTGACCCGGGGCGTGGCCGGGTCACGCAGGTCCACTCCGTACAGCGGGTCGGTCTGCCGGAACGTGACCACGTATCCGGTGCCGCCGACGAACCGCACCGCGAAGATCCGCTCGCCCTTGCCCAGACCGGTGACCGCGCCGACCCGCGTCAGCGTGGCGCCGTCGGTGCGCAGCACGTAGACGCCGGACTGCGAGGTGGTCCGCCGGCCCCAGGTGTCACCCGTCGTGGTCGCCACACGCAGGTGACCGTCCCACTCGGACAGCGCGTACTGGTCGATCAGCCAGCCGGGCACGGACCCGGCGGCGACGAAGCGGGGTGTGCCCGCCGCGGTGTCGAACTGGTAGATCTCGGTGTTGGTGTCGCGTGCCGCGGACGGCCCGCCACGCCACGTCCGCCAGCGCTGGTCGTTGGCGACGTAGAGGCGTGCGCCGTTGCTGTAGACGGTGTCGCCGTCGGCGGCCACGGTGACCGGGTCACCGGCGCCGAGCGCGGACGCGCCCAGGTCGAAGCTGAGCACCGTCACCATCGACGCGCCGGAGAAGCCCGCCGGCCGGCTGACCCGGTCGCAGCCGACCCGTCCGGTGCCGACGGTCCGCACGTCGTCGCGGATCTCGTAGCGGGGCAGCCAGTCGTCGAGCGTGGCCTTGTCGATGACCGCGCGGTTGGCGGCGATCCGCTGGGCGTCCGTCTTGCGATCGGACCGGTAGGGGAAGTCGAGCCGTGGCGCGGACCGGATCACCACGCGGGCGGTCGCGCCGGACTGCCGGGCGTCGACCAGGAGGCCGTCGATCCGGTACTCCCCGACCACGCGCGGCGGTCCGGCGAGGTCCAGCAGGACCAGCCGGGCCTGCGGGGTCGTGCCCGGGCGCGTCTGCCTGCCCGGTACGGGGCCCTTGACGGTCCGGCCGGCGCGCAGCAGCACGAGCGCCCGGTCGCCGTGCAGCAGCAGGCTCGCCTCGCCGCCGGAGAACCGCTCGGCGTCGGGATCGAGCGCCAGCCGGCCGGTCACGCGACGGCTCGCCGGGTCGACCACTGACAGCACGCCCCGGGTGACCGTGACGATCCGCTTCCCGTCGGTCTTGACCAGGTCCGGTTCGTCCACGCCGGCCTCGTGCACGTTGGTGCCGGAGTAGCCCGCCGCGGACGCCCCGCTCGCGTCCTTGGCGACGCCGCCGAGCGCCGTCGCCCGTTCCGCGCTGAACTGCCGGAGGTCGTCCGCGCCGAATCCCCACGGGCCGACCGCCGCCTTCGCTGCCGTGCGGAGCTGCCGCAGCGCCTCGTCGCAGCCGTCGAACGCCACCAGCCGCAGCCCGCCGGCCGGTGCGACCCGCCCGGTGGGTGGCGGGTCGGCGGCCGGCGGTGACGCGGTGCAGCCGGCGAGAGCCAGCGTGACGGTCAGCGTGCATCCGAGCGTCCGGTATCCGTGACGGGTCATGCCGGTCAGACGTGGCGCCGGCGAGCGCGGTTCCCGGTCGTGCCGCTCAACCGCCGGTGGTGCCGCTCAACGGCCGGCCGTGGCGCTCAACCGCCCGCCATCGCGCCGAGCACGATGAACGGCTCCTTGCCGGCGACCACCTCCTCCGGCAGCGGGTCGTCCGGGGACTCGTTGGAGAGGTCCAGCTCGCAGGCGTAGAAGCGGACGAACGGCCGGCGCTTCCCGCTGTGCCGGTCACGGATCGTGCCGAGCAGCATCGGGTACGCGGCCTCCAGCGCGTCGAGCACCTCCCGCTGGGTGGGCGGCCCGGCCACCTCGACGCGTACCTCGCCGGTGACGTGCGCCAGGTTCTTCAGGTGCGCCGGCAGCACCACCCGGATCACGGCAGCACCTGGACCTCGACCGAGAGCACGCCCGGCAGGTCCCGCACGATCGGCGCCCACGTGTCGCCGCCGTCGGCCGAGTGGTAGACCTGACCGCCGGTGGTGCCGAAGTAGATGCCGCACGGGTCGAGCGTGTCGACGGCCATCGCGCCGCGCAGCACGTTGACGTAACAGTGCGACTGCGGCAGCCCCTCGGTCAGCGGTTCCCAGTGCTCACCGCCGGTACGGCTGCGGTAGACGCGCAGCTTGCCCTCCGGCGGGTAGTGCAGCGAGTCGCTGGTGATCGGCACCACGTAGACCGTCTCCGGCTCGTGCGCGTGCACCGCAATCGGGAAGCCGAAGTCCGTCGGCAGGTCGCCGCTGACCTCCCGCCAGTTGGCGCCCGCGTCGTCGGTGCGCATGACGTCCCAGTGCTTCTGCATGAACAGCGTGTCCGGCCGGGACGGGTGCTGGGCGAGACGGTGCACGCAGTGCCCGACCTCGGAGTCGGTGTCGGGGATCTCGCCGGAACGCAGACCCTTGTTGATCGGCAGCCAGCTCGCGCCGCCGTCGTCGCTGCGGAACGCGCCGGCCGCCGAGATCGCGACGTAGATCCGGTCCCGGTCGGCCGCGTCGAGGATGATCGTGTGCAGGCACATCCCGCCCGCGCCGGGCTGCCAGGACGGGCCGGTCGGGTGCTGCCGCAGCGCGGTCAGCTCGGACCACTTCTGACCGCCGTCGGTGGACAGGTAGAGGGCGGCGTCCTCGCCGCCCGCGTACACGGTGTCGGGGTCGTGGCGGGACGGCTCCAGGTGCCAGATCCGCTTGAACTCCCACGGCCGTGGGGTGCCGTCGTACCAGAGGTGCTGCCCCACCTCGCCGCTGTAGGCGAAGTCGTTGCCGACAGTCGCCCAGGTCCGGCCGCCGTCGTCCGAGCGCTGGATCAGCTGCCCGAACCAGCCGCCGGACTGGGACGCGTACAGCCGGTCCGGTTCGACGGGTGACCCCGTCAGGTGGTAGATTTCCCAGCCGCCGAAGTGCGGCCCGTCGACGGTCCAGTCGTCGCGCCTGCCGTCCGAGGTCAGGATGAACGCGCCCTTGCGCGTGCCGACAAGTACTCGTACGCCGCTCATGTCTCGTCCTCTCGTCCGAGGGGTTCTCCCCGCAATGACCGTGCGGCTCACCGAAACTCATCGCTGTCGTACTCCCCGGCTACGACATTTCCCTCCCCGACGCGCGGCGGCGGGCCGCCACGCCGGTGCGGCCGGATTGTCGGAGGCTGCGGCTAGCCTGCGCGCATGACCGGCCCCGGAGACGTCCCACCCGAGCACCTCGCCCGCCTGCGGCCGGTCTGCCTCGGCCTGCCGGAGACCTACGAGGAAGCGGCCTGGGTGGGCGTGCGATGGCGCGTCCGCGGCCGGACGTTCGCCCACGTGCTCACCGTCGACCCGGGCCACCAGGCGGCGTACGCGCGGGCCGCGGCGACCGACGAGCCGGTCTGCGTGATGACGTTCCGCTCCCCCGGTGACGAGATCGCCGGGCTGCTCGCGGCCGGGCCGCACTTCTTCAAGCCGGACTGGGCCGCCGACGTGGTCGGGCTGCGGCTGGACGCGGACACGGACTGGACCGAGGTCGCCGAGCTGCTCACCGAGAGCTACTGCGTGCTGGCCCCGAAGAAGCTGGTCGCGCTCGTCGACCGGCCCGGCTGAGTCAGCCGAGCTTCTTGCGCAGCGTCTCGAACGCCAGGTCCGGCCGCAGCGGCACGCCGAACCGCTCGTCGCCGTACGGGAACGGGCTCAGTTCGCCGGTGCGCACGTAGCCGCGCCGCTCGTACCAGGCGATCAGGTCGTCGCGCTGGACGATCACCGTCATCCGCATCTCGCCGGCGTGCCACTGCTCGGCCGCGTAGCGCTCGGCCTCGGCCAGCAGTTCCCGGCCCAGGCCGCCGCCCTGCCGGCCGGGGGCCACCGCGAACATGCCGAAGTAGACGTGGTCGTCGCGGCGTTCGAGCTGGCAGCAGGCCACCAGGGCGCCGTCCTGCTCGGCGACCAGCACCACGCCGCCCGGGCCGGTGACCGCCGCGGCCACCATCTCCGGGTCGGTGCGCTGCCCGGCCAGCAGGTCCGCCTCGTGGGTCCAGCCCTGGCGGCTGCGCTCGCCCCGGTACGCCGACTCGATCAGGTCGACGAGGGCGGCCACGTCCTCGGGGCGGGCGACCCGGACGGCACGGGGTGCGGGGCTGGTCATGGCGGTTCTCCACGGTCGCGGCGACGTACCTGGTCAGCGTACGCACGCGGGTGTCCCGGACGGCGGCCGGGACCACCGGGGGCGGACGGCTCGTGGTTCACTGCCCGGCATGGAGACGACGGTCGGCGCGGCGGGACTGCCGGCGGTCGTCGACCTGCCGGCCGGGCCGGTACGCGGCGGCATGGTGGTGCTGCACGGCTCGCACGCGGGGCAGCGCTCGTACTTCCTCTACGCGCACCTGGCCCGGCTGCTACCTGCGGCCGGGATCGCGGTGCTGCGCTACGACCGCCGTCCGCGCGTGGACGGGCACGACGTGCCACTGGCCGACCAGGCCGCGGACGCGTCGGCCGCGGTGACCGAGCTGCGCCGGCACGTCGGGGCGGTCCCGGTCGGGCTCTGGGGCTTCAGCCAAGGCGCGTGGGCGGCGGCGCTGACCGCCACCCGGTGCCCGGTCGACTTCCTGGTCCTGGTGGGGTGCAGCGGCGTGAGCCCCGCGAGGCAGATGCGCTACGGCACCGCCGAGCAGTTGCGCCGCAACGGGTACGGCCCGGCCGACGTGGCTGAACTGACTCGGTTGCGCGCGCTCGTCGAGGACTACCTGCGCGGCGACGTGGCCCGCCCGGTGGCGCAGGCGGCGATCGACGTGGCGGCGCGGCGCCAGTGGTTCCCGCTGGCGTTCCTGCCCGAGGAGCTGCCCGCCACGCCCGGCACCTGGACCGACATGGACTACGACCCGGCGCCGGTCCTGGCGCGGCTGACCGGCCCGGTGCTGCTCTGTCACGGCGAGACGGACGCGTGGATCCCGATCGAGGAGAGCCTCGCAGTGTGGCGGCGGAGCGCCCGCGACGCCGAGCTGACGGTGGCCCGGCTGGCCGGCTGCGACCACGCCCCCACGCTCGGCGGGGCCGAGGACCTGGACAGGGTCAGCCCGCAGTACGAGCGGGTGCTCCTCGACTGGCTCGACGGGCGGCTGCCGCCCGTCGGCTGACCCGGCCGTCAGTCCCGGTGCCGCAGCCCGGCGAGCAGGAGGCCGACCAGCCGGCGCGCGTCGTAGCGGGGATCGCTGTCCGCGCCGATGCACAGGTTGCCGACGCCGCGCAGAAGTTGGTACGCGTCGGTGTCCCCGCGGATCTCGCCGGCTTCGGCCGCGGCGTCCAGCAGCCGGGCGCAGACCGGCACCAGCCGGTCGACGAAGTAGCCGTGCAGCGCGTCGAACTGCCCGCTGTCCGCGCGCAGCGCCGCGGCGAGGCCGTGCTTGGTGACCAGCAGATCGACGAACTGGTCGATCCACCGGGTCAGCGCCGCGTACGGGGTGGGTGCCTGCGCCAGGCAGACCGGCCCGGCTTCGGCGCACGCCTCGACCTGGTGCCGGTAGACCGCTACGACGAGGTCGGCCCGGGTCGGGAAATGCCGGTAGACCGTGCCGACGCCGACGCCTGCCGCGGCGGCGATGTCACGTACCGGCGCCTCGACGCCGGAGGCGACGAAGACCGCGGCGGCGGCGTCGAGCAGCGAGCGCTGGTTGCGCTGCGCGTCGGCCCGGCGGCGGCCCGGCCCGGTGGTGTCGGTCACGTTCGGCGTCCTCTCCCGGCATGAGCTTGTTAAACGGAACAACGCTCCGTATCGTTACCGGAGCAATGTTCCGCATGGCCATGATGCCAGGCGGGACGCGAGATCACCGAGTCAGGCCGCGCCCGGCGCGGCCACCGGAGGGAACCCATGCAGTACCGCACCCTTGGCCGCACCGGCGTACAGGTCAGCACGCTCGCGCTCGGCGCCATGAACCTCGGCCCGATCGGGCGTACCACCCAGGACGAGGCCACCGCGCTCGTCGGCACCGCCCTGGACGCCGGGATCAACCTGATCGACACCGCCGACGTCTACGGCAACGGCATCTCCGAGGAGATGGTCGGCCGGGCGATCGCCGGCCGCCGCGACGACGTGGTGCTGGCGACGAAGGCCGCCCTGCCCATGGGCGAGGACCGCAACCACCGCGGCGGCTCCCGGCGGCGGCTGGTCACCGCGCTGGAGGACAGCCTGCGCCGGCTCGGCGTCGACCACGTGGACCTCTACCAGATCCACCGCTGGGATCCGGCCACCAGCGACGAGGAGACGTTGTCCGCGCTGACCGACCTGCGGCAAGCCGGCAAGATCCGCTACTTCGGCACCTCCACCTACCCGGCCCACCGCCTGGTCGAGGCGCAGTGGGCAGCCCGCGAGCACCACCTCGGCCGGTACGTCACCGAGCAGCCCAGCTACTCGATCCTGCAACGCGGCGTCGAGGCGCACGTCCTGCCGGTGACGCAGCGGTACGGGCTCGGCGTCCTGGTCTGGAGCCCGCTGGCCTCGGGCTGGCTCTCCGGCGCGATCCGAGCCGGCCGCGAGATCACCACCCACCGGTCCACGTTCATGCCGCAGCGCTTCGACCCCGCCGTCCCGGCCAACCGGGCCCGGCTCGATGCGGTGGAACGGCTGGCCACGGTCGCAGACGAGGCGGGCCTCACGCTGATCCAGCTCGCCCTCGGCTTCGTCACCGCGCACCCCGCCGTGACCGGCGCGATCATCGGACCGCGCACGCCGGAGCACCTGCACAGCCAGCTCGCCGCCGCGGACACCGTCCTCACCGCCGACGTCCTGGACGCCGTCGACGCGATCGTCGCCCCCGGCGTCGACCTGGCCCCGCAGGAGAAGAACGACACCCCGCCCGCGCTGCTCGACCCGGCGCTGCGCCGCCGCTGACCGCTACGCTGCCGCGCATGGATGCCGAGCTGCCCACGTTCGAGTTCGCCTTCCCGGGCCCGCTGCGCGACCAGCTCGTCGCCGCGGTGCTCGACGGGAGAAAGACCACCACCACCGGGCTGGTCCAGGACTACGAGATCGACGGCGAGCCGCTGCCCGCAGTCGGCACCCGCTCGGCGGTGATCGACTCCGACGGCCGGCCGGTGGCGGTGATCGAGCTGGTCGAGGTCCGCGTCGCCCGCCTCGGCGACGTCGATCTCGACCACGCGCGCGACGAGGGCGAGGGGTTCGACACGGTCGCCGCCTGGCGGGCCGGCCACGAGCGGTTCTGGCACGGCGAGGACTACCGCGGCTGGCTTGGCGACCCCGGTTTCACGGTGGACGACGACACCCCGGCCGTGCTGGAACGCTTCCGCCTGGTCGAGACGCTCTGACGGGTTGCCGGCCCGAGCTCATTCGGCGGCGAGCCAGGCGCGCAGCTCCGCACCGTGCTCGTCCAGGTCCGGCGGCGGCAGCTCGTACCGGGGTGGGGTGCCGGACAGGCCGATGGGGTTCCGGATGCCCGGCACCCCGCCGGCCGTCACCACCGGATCCAGGCCGAGCCCCTGCGCCAGCGCGACCCCCTCGGCGACCGAGTTGATCGGGCTGCACGGCACGCCCGCGGCGCGCAGCTCGGCGAACCACTCCGCGCTGCCGCGCCGGGACAGCGCCGCCACCAGCAGCGGGCGCAGTTCGTCTCGGTGCGCGGTGCGGTCGGCGTTGCGGCGGAACCGCGCGTCGCCGGCCAGCTCCGGCACGCCGAGCACCCGGCAGAGGGTACGGAACTGGCCGTCGTTCCCGGCGATCACCACCAGCTCGCCGTCGGCGGTGGGCAGCGGCTCGTACGGCACGATGCTCGGATGGGCGTTGCCCATCCGGTGCGGTGCAGCTCCCCCCGCGACGTGCGCGCCGGTGTGGTTGACCAGCCCGGACAGCGCCGAGGACAGCAGGTCCACTGTGACGTGCTGCCCGCGCCCGGTCTCCTCGCGGTGCCGCAGCGCGGCCAGGATCCCGACCGCCGCGTGCAGCCCGGCGATCACGTCGAACACGGCCACCCCGGCCTTGTAGGGCGGGCCGTCCGCGTCCCCGGTGAGGCTCATCAGCCCGGCCGCGGCCTGCACCATGAGGTCGTACCCGGGCAGGTCGGCGCCCCCGGCGGCGCCGAAGCCGCTGATCGAGGCGTACACCAGGCGGGCGTTGCGGGCGGTGACCGTGTCGTGGTCGAGGCCGAAGCGGCGCAGCGCGCCCGGGCGGAAGTTCTGGATCAGCACGTCGGCCCGGTCGGCCAGCCGGTGCGCCAGCGTCCGGTCGCCGGGGTCGGTCAGGTCGAGCACCAGTGAACGCTTGTTGCGGTTGACCGCGAGGTAGTAGGTGGAGACGTCGTCGCGCACCGGGGGCCGCCAGCCGCGGGTGTCGTCGCCACCGGGCGCCTCCACCTTGACCACGTCCGCGCCCAGGTCGGCCAGCAGCATCGTGGCGTACGGCCCGGCCAGGATGCGGGAGAAGTCGGCGACCAGCACCCCGCGCAACGGACCCGACATGCCCATCCCTCCCTCGCCGCCGACCACGATGACACATTCCTGACGGCGCGCCGGGCCGGGGTGTCCGCCCCGGCTACGGTCACGGTGGGTCCGCCGACACGCCGGGCGGACGTACCGGTGAGAGGGGTGCCCGTGTCGCTGCTGAGCCGGCTCGCCGAGGCCGCCGACGACCGCCCGGGCGCGGTGCGCGTGGGAGACCGGTCGCTGTCCTGGGTGGAGCTGCGCCGGGCGGCCACCGCCGTCGCCGACGACCTGCGGGGCGCGGCCCGGGTGGCGGTGCCCGCGACGGCGAGCCTGGAGACGGTGGTCGGCGTGGTCGGCGGGCTGCTGGCAGGCGCGGCGGTGGTGCCGGTGCCGCCGGACGCCGGCCCGATGGAACGCGACCACATCCTGCGCGACTCCGGCGCGGAACTGCTGCTGGCGGGGCCGGGCGCACCGGACGCCGACGCCGGCTCGCCGCCGGTCGTGCCGCTGGACCTGGCCCGGCGCTCGGACACCCGGCACCCCGAGCCCGACCCGGCGGCCACCGCGCTGATCCTCTACACCTCCGGCACCACCGGCGCGCCGAAGGGCGCCGTGCTGTCCCGCCGCGCGATCGCCGCCTGCCTGGACGGGCTCGCCGACGCGTGGGCGTGGACCCCGGACGACGTGCTGGCACACGGCCTGCCGCTGTTCCACGTACACGGACTGGTGCTCGGCGTGCTCGGCCCGCTGCGCGTCGGCAGCCGGCTGCGCCACGTCGGCCGGCCCCACCCCGAGCGGTACGCGGCGGCGGGCGCCTCGATGTACTTCGGCGTACCCACGATCTGGTCGCGGATCGCGGCGCGACCGGCGGCGGCGCGGGCGCTGCGCGGCGCCCGGCTGCTGGTGTCCGGCAGCGCCGCACTGCCGGAGCCGGTCTTCGCGGCGCTGGCCGGGCTGACCGGGCACCGGCCGCTGGAGCGGTACGGGATGACCGAGACGCTCGTGACGGTGAGCGCCCGCGCGGACGGTCCCCGGCGGCCCGGCACGGTGGGCGTGCCGCTGCCCGGCGTGCTGACGCGGGTGGTGGACGAGCACGGCGGCCCGCTGCCCGCCGAGGCGATGGGTGAGCTCCAGGTACGCGGCGGCACGTTGTTCGACGGCTACCTGAACCGGCCGGACGCCGACGCGGCCACCCGCACGGCGGACGGCTGGTTCCGCACCGGCGACGTCGCGACTGTCGGCCCGGACGGCGCACACCGGATCGTCGGCCGGGCCGCCACCGACCTGATCAAGAGCGGCGGGTACCGGATCGGGGCCGGCGAGGTGGAGGACGCGCTGCTGGCCCACCCGGGGGTGCGGGAGGCGGCGGTGGTCGGCACGCCCCACCCCGACCTGGGGCAGCAGGTGACCGCGTACGTGGTCGGCGACGGCGTGGCCGAGGCGGAGCTGATCGACTTCGTGGCGCGGCACCTGTCCGCGCACAAGCGCCCCCGGCAGGTGCGGCTGGTCGGCGCGCTGCCCCGCAACGCGATGGGCAAGGTGCAGAAGTCCCGCCTGACCGAGGTGTGAGCGGCCCGTTCAGCGGGCCGCCGCCGCGCGGCGGACCTGGCGGCGGGCCTCGTCCGCGGGTACGCCCGTGGCGCGCAGCAGGTCGTTGGCGACGGTCCGCAGCTGCGACACCACGATGGTGCCGGAGAAGCCGATGTCCTGCCGGCACGCCTCGCCCGCGGCGCGGACCGCGCGCAGCACCCGTTCCCGGGCGGCGACCGGCTCGTCGGCGGCCAGGAACGCCCGGTGCAGCAGCCGGATCGCCTCGCTGAAGTGTTCCAGCGCGGCGGGCAGCTCCGGCGGCACCGGCTCCCGGTCCCGCAACGCGGTGCCGATCCGGCGGACCATGCCCCGGCTGTTGCGGAACGCCCGGTCCAGGTGCTCGGCCCCGCGCCGGTACGCGGCCAGGGCCCGCCGTCGCCGCCAGCGCACCGGCGAGAACCGGACCACCTCGGCGGCGGCGCCGACCATCTCGTCGATGCGGTCCAGTTCCGTCTCGGCGGCGCGCATCCGCTCCAGCACCTCGTCGGCGGCGCGTACGTCGGCGTGGGCCAGCGCCTCCGCCGACGCGGTCATCTGGCGGGCGAACGTGTCGAGCGCCGGGTCGGCGACGCGGCGGACCGCGCGCAGCGGGTTCAGCGGCGCGATCACCAGCACCACGAGCAGGCCGACGACGCCGCCGACGAGCGCGTTGACGGTCCGAGGCAGCTCCAGGTCGGGCGACACCGGGGTCAGCGTGGCGACCAGGACCGCCGTACCGCCGGCCTGGGTGACGAGCGCGCCGGTGCCGCGGACCAGCACCGCCGCGGAGACCGCCAGGAACACGATCACGCCGGTCTGCCACGGGCCGGTGCCGAAGAGACGCACCAGCAGGTCGCCGACGACGATGCCGAGGACCACCCCGACCACCAGCTCCACGGTCCGCCGGGTGCGGTTGCCGAGCGAGGCGGCGATGACGCTCACCGCCGCGGCGGGCGCGAACGTCGGGTCTGGGTTGCCGAGCACCTCGCGGGCCACCGTCCAGGCCAGCGCGGCGGCCAGGCCGGCCTGGACCGCCACGAGGAAGTACGTGCGCAGCCTCCGGCGGCTCGACCGCCCGGCGTCGCGTACCCGGTCGACGGCATCCCGCATGCGCCCGGGTACCCGCGGTCGCCCGCTCGAACCTCACCCGGGGTACGCCATCGTGCCGGTCAGCGCCACCACCCCGGGCAGCCGGGTGTCCTGGCGCAGGAACTGCACCACCACCGGGACCGGGGAGCGCAGCACGCAGCCGTACGGGCGGTCCAGCCGCACCGCCTCCGGGTCGATCAGGTCGTTCACCCGTACGTGCCGGATGCGTCGGGCACCGACCCGTATCCGGTACGGTCCGGCCGGTTCGGCGTCCTGGTAGTAGAAGTCCAGCTCCAGCTCGGCGTCCTCGTCGCCGGCGTTGAGCACGCAGAGCTGGTCGAAGGCGGTGAACGCCGGTTCCGGGCCGTGCGCGGGGAACGGCACGTGCCCGCCGGGCACCACCCAGATCCGGGCGCCGACCGGCCCGTTCACTGCTCCTCCAGCAGGCGGGCCAGGTCCGGGGTGAGGAACACCCCGTCCGGGTCGAGCCGGCGGCGCACCGCCTGGAAGTCGTCCCAGCGGGGAAAGAGGGGACGCAGGTCCCGTGCGCCGAGCCAGTGCTTCTTGCCCCAGTGCGGGCGTCCGCCGTAGTGCCGGAA
Source organism: Micromonospora sp. WMMD1274 (assembly GCF_049179035.1). Taxonomy (NCBI): domain Bacteria; kingdom Bacillati; phylum Actinomycetota; class Actinomycetes; order Micromonosporales; family Micromonosporaceae; genus Micromonospora; species Micromonospora sp. WMMD1274. The sequence continues at coordinate 6,601,708 of NZ_JBMHMG010000001.1, read as the reverse complement.
CACCGCCTCCACGTCCCGGAAGTACTCCTCGTACGGCAGCGAGGTGTTCTGCAGGCAGGCGATCGTGGTGGTGGGGCGGCCGTAGGCGTTGCTGAGCCAGATGTCGTCGGCGGCTATGGTGCGCACGAGGACCCGCCAGGCGGCCACCCGGCGGTGCCGGTCGCGCACCCGGCGGCGCACCTCGGCGAAGCAGGCCGGGAACGCCTCCGACGGCAGCATGTACTCGATCTCCTCGAAGCGCAGCTCCCGGTCCCGGGGAATGGTGCGGTGGGTCGGCCCGACCTGGCTCTGCCGGGGCTCGCCGTCCGGCAACCGGACCTCCGCCCGCTCCGGCGCGGCGTCCGTGTCGATGCGGTTGATCACCCGGATCTGCGTGCGATCGCTGCGCGGGTACCAGTAGAAGTCCATGTTGCGGTTGGTGTGCTGCAGCTCGGCGAGGTGGTCGAGGGTCCAGTCCAGGTGCGCGCACCAGGAGCGGCGGTGCAGCTGATAGGTCGGCTGCACGTCGAGCGTGATCCGGGTGACCACGCCCAGCGCGCCGAGGGAGAGACGGACGGCGGGCAGCAGGTCCGGGTTGCGGCGCGCGTCCACGTCCAGCACGTCGCCGGTGCCGGTGACCAGGCGTACGCCGGTGACCTGCGTGCTCAGGTTCCCGAAGCCGATGCCGGTGCCGTGGGTGCCGGTGGCGGTCGCCCCGGCGATCGACTGGTAGTCGACGTCACCCAGGTTGTCCATGGCCAGCCCGGCGTCGTAGAGCCCTTCGCCGAGCGCCCTGAGCTTGGTGCCGGCCCACGCGGTCGCGAGGCGCCCGTCGTCGGAGATCACGCCGGACAGCCGGTCCAGGCTCAGCAGGATCCCGTCGGTACGCACCAGCGGGCTGGACGAGTGCCCGGAGCCGACCGGCCGGACGGTGGTGCCGCTCTCCCGGGCACGGCGTACCAGCGCGCACACCTCCGCCTCGTCGGCGGGCTCGGCCCGCTCCGCCGGCGTGAAGCGGAGGCTGCCGGACCAGTTCACGAACTCGCGTGTCACAGCGGCCCTCCCCGGGCCGCTTACCCGTGCCCGCCCCGGGTAGTCACCGCCGTGCCCGAGTCGCCGCCGGCGTTCCCGCCGATCGACGCGTACGCGTTCCTGTCCGACACGCACACCACGGCGCTCGTCGCGCCGGACGGGGCGGTCGAGTGGTTCTGCGTACCGGACGCGGCGGGCGACGCGGTCGCGGCCCGGCTGCTCGACCGGGACGCGGGCGGCCGGTTCACGCTCACCGTCGCCGGCTGCCCGGCGCCGCGGCGCCGCTACCGGCCGGACACGCTGGTGCTGGAGAACGACTGGGCCGGCCCGTCCGGCACGGCGGCCGGCGAGGACCTGCTCGCGGTCCGGCCCGGTGCCGCCGACCGGCCGATCCACGCCGAGCGGGTGCTGGTGCGCCGGCTGCGGGTCACCGACGGCCTGCTGCGGGTCCGCGCCGAGCTGACGCCCCGCCCCGGGTACGGGGCACGTCCGGTGCGCTGGCGGCGCGCCGGTACCGGCTGGCACGCCGACGGCACGCCGCTGCGGCTGTACACCGACCTGCCGGTCAGCGTCGAGGGCGGCACGCTCGTCGCCGAGGCGGAGTTGCGCGCCGGGCAGGACGCCACGCTGCTGCTCGGGTACGCCGACCCGGTGCCCGCGCTCGCCGACACCGGCGAGCTGACCGAGCGGACCGCCGGCACCTGGCGGGCGTGGTCGGCGCGCGGCGACTACAGCGGCTTCGCGGCCGGCGCGGTCCGGCACAGCGCGCTGGTGCTGCGCGGCCTGTCCTACGACGAGACCGGCGCCCTGCTGGCCGCCCCGACCACGTCGCTGCCCGAGGAGATCGGCGGGGTACGCAACTGGGACTACCGCTTCACCTGGCACCGGGACGCGGCGCTGCTGCTGCTCGCGCTGTTCCGCCTGGGCCACGCCGAGGAGGGCCGCCGCTACCTGCGTTTCCTGCTCGGCGTCTGCGCCCGGCAGCATCCGCTCGCCCCGCTCGTCGGCATCCACGGCCACCCCACCGAGGAGCGCGAGCTGCCGCACCTGTCCGGCTACGCCGGCTCGGCGCCGGTGCGGGTCGGCAACGAGGCGGCCCACCAGATCCAGTTCGACACGTACGGGCACATCCTCGACGCGGCGCTGGCCTACCAGCTGCTCACCGGTGAGCTGACCGGCCCGCAGTGGGCGCTGCTGCGGCGTCACGTCGAGACCATGGCGGAGCGCTGGCGGGAACCGGACCACGGGGTGTGGGAGATCCGCGGCCCGTGCCGGCACTACGTCAACTCGAAGGTGATGACCTGGGTCTGCCTGGACCGGGGCATCCGCCTCGCCGGGCTGCTCGGTGACCGGACCGCCCCGGTGGACCGGTGGCGCCGGGAACGTGACGCGCTGCACGCCGAGGTGCTCGACCGCGGCTACGACGAGCGCGCCGGCAGCTTCGTCACGGCGTACGGCGACACCGAGCCGGACGCGTCGCTGCTGCGGATGCCGCTCGTCGGGTTCCTGCCCGGCGACGACCCGCGGATGGTCGCCACCGTCGAACGGATCCGCGCCGACCTCGCCGTCGCGCCCGACCTGATCCGGCGCTACCGGGTCGACGACGGGCTGCCCGGCACCGAGGGCGCGTTCCTGCTCTGCTCCTTCGAGCTGGTCTCCGCGCTGGTGCTGGCCGGCCGGCACGGCGAGGCGCGGGAGATCTTCGACCGGCTCGCCGGCCGGGCCGGGCCGCTCGGCCTGCACCCGGAGGAACGCGCGCCCGACGGCACCGCCCTGGGCAACTTCCCGCAGGCGTTCACCCATCTGGCGCTCATCGAGGCGGCGCTGAACCTCGACTCCGCCGGCGACCGGGACGCGCTGCACGCGTGGGCGGAACGGTCACCGGCCGCGCGGACGTGACCCGCACCCCGCCGGGAACCAGGCGAGGTGTCCCGACGACTATCCCTACATGGTGTGTGAGCAGTGGCGGGAGATCCTGTCGGCACAGCTGGACGGTGAGGCGTCCGAGTCGGAGATCGAGGCGGCCGAGGCGCACCTGACCGGCTGCGCCGGCTGCCGCGGCTGGTTCGACTCGGCCGCGTCGGTGACCCGGCGGGCCCGTACGCAGCTCGCCCCGCGGGTGCCCGACCTGGTCGACGCGGTCCTGGCGGCCGCTCCCCCGCCCCGGCCCAGCCGCCGCCACCGGATCACGCTCGGGCTGCGCGGGGCGCTCGGCCTGCTCGGCGCGGTGCAGCTCGTACTCGGCCTGGCCCAGATCGGCCGGGAGGCGGTCGTCACGCACGCGCACGCCTCCGGCCAGCACCTGTGGCACGAGTCGGCGGCCTGGAACGTGGCGGTCGGCGCCGGGTTCCTCTACGTGGCGGCGCGCCGGTCCGCCCCGTCCGGCCTGCTGCCGATGCTCAGCGCGTTCGTCGCCACGCTCGTCCTGCTGTCGGTGAACGACCTGATCACCGGGCAGGTGGCGATGACCCGGCTGGTCAGCCACGGCTTCCTGCTGGTCGGCTGGGCCGTGATGCTGGTGCTGTCCCGCCTCGGCCGGCGTCCCGGCGACACCCCGCCCGGTCAGCGCCGGTCGGAGGGATCCCGGTGGGCGCTGCGGACCGAGGAACCGGCCGCGCCGTCGCTGCGGCTGGTGCCGCCCGGCCCGTACCCCGCACAGGCCCGCGACCGGCGGGCCGCCTGACGGTCCCCCGCGGACCTGCGCCTCGCCGTGGTCCCGGTGGTCGCGGTCTCAGCGGGCCCGGCGGTCGCGGGCGTCGCCGGACCAGGCGGCGACCAGGTCCTCCCGGGCGCGGGCCACGCGGGAGCGGATGGTGCCCACCGGGCAGCCGCACACCTCGGCCGCCTCGGCGTAGGACAGGCCGAGCACCTGGGTGGCCACGAACGCCTCCCGCCGGTCCGGTGCCAGCGTGGCGATGAGGCCGCGCAGCACGACGCCGTCGTCCCCGCCGCCGGTCACCGCGCCGGCCGCCTCGGCGGCGGCCTGCCAGTCCGGCAGCGCGGCCACCCGGGGCCGGGCGGTCGCCGCGCGCACGTGGTCCACCGCGACCCGGCGGGCGATGGTGAAGATCCAGGTACGCGCGGACGACCGGCCCGCGAAGCCGGGCAGGCTGCGCAGCGCGCGCAGGAACGTCTCCTGGGCGAGGTCGTCGGCCTCGGCGGGCCCGGCGAGGTGGGCGAGGAACCGCCACACCGGTGCCTGGAGGGCCCGGACGAACGCGGCCGCGGCCAGCTGGTCTCCCCGGGCGGCGCGGCGCGCCCACCCGGTCACCTGCTCGTCGTCGGCGTCCGGGCTCATCCGCGGCCGGCCCGCCGGTCCGGCTTGCTCATGCCGGACGGTACGGATGCGCGCCCCGCTCGGTTCATTCCTGGCGTCCCTCCTGCCGGCGCCGGAGTGCCGGTCGCCCCCGGTTGGTCGGCCCTCGGGTGGGGAAAGTTCCCGAACCGGGTCAATCGTCTACGGACACGGTGACCGGCCCGACCCGCAGGACGCCGTCGGTGAGCGGGGCGCACCGGACGCCGCCGCGTCGGCGCATCGTCTTCCAGGTGCCGGGGGCGACCACCACGTCGAGCCAGGCGCAGGGCGGCGCGGCCCGGTGCACGCGCAGCCGGACCGGGCCGTCGCCGGAGTCGAGCGTGAGTACGCGGCCGACCAGCTCGTCCACCGGGATGCCCTCGGTCAGCACGTTGCGCCGCAGCTGGGTGAGGTCCGCGCCGGGCGGCAGCGACTCCCGCGCGATCAGCGTGACGCTCGCCTGCCGGTGCGCGGGGCGGCCGAAGTAGCGGTCACCGACGATGCCGAGCCCGGCTCGTAGCTCCACCCGGTCGACCAGTTCGCCCGGTGGCGCGGGGGCGGGTCCGTCCGCCGGGCGGCCCACGTACCGGTGCACGGGCGAGGCCAGCAACTGGACGATCCGCGGCATGCCCGAAGTCTAATCGCGGGCATACCACCGCCAAACCGGACGATAGCCGCGCTCACGTATCCGCGCTTTCCGGAGAGCGTTGTACCAGGTGTGACGGCGAGGCGACCCGATGCGATCGGCGCTCATCCGCAGCGGCGGCTGGCCTGGGCACGGCGCGAGAACGAGCGCCGGCGCCAGGCGTACGAGGCCGCGGCCCGGATCTGGCGGCGCCGCGCCGAACACCTGGACCGGCTGTCGATGGAGGCGGCGGGCTTCCGTGGCTGTGCGCTGCCCGGCACCGCGCTCCCGGTGCCGCTGGACGACGGCGAGGTCGTCTACCGCATCCTGCCCACCGTCGACCTGGTCGAGGCCACGGCCCGGCACCTGCCCGGGCTACCGGCGCCGGGCCGCACGCTCGCCGGCTGTCTCCACCCGGCCGACGGTCCGCTGCCGGCGGGACTGCGCGTGGTCGACAGCGGCGCCGCAGTGGTGACCGACCGGCGGGTGGCCTTCGCCGGGCACGACGCCCGGCGGGACTGGCTACTGCGGGATCTACGCGGCCTCGGACATCACCCGGACCGTCCGGTCACCCTGCTGCACGACGCCGACGGCGGCACACCGGCGGGCCTGCGTGCGCCGGCCCCGGGCGCGGCGAACGCCCGCTTCTACCTCGCCCTGGCCCACGCCGACGCCACCGGCACGCGGCAGGCGGTCGTCGAGGACGTCGAGGCGCTGCGGTCCGCCCACCGGGCCGCCCGGCCCCGCCCACCCCGGCCGCTCGGCCCGTGGGACGCCCCGGCCGAGCGGGCACTCCCCCAGCGGCTGGCAGCGGCGGGCGTCGCGGCGGTGGCCGTCCTGCTGGGCGTCACCTCGGCCGGCACCTGGACGGCCACCGCCGGGCAGACCGATCCGGCGCGCGGACCGGCGACCCACCCCGCGACCGCACCCGCCACGGCTCCCCCTCCTCCGGCCCCGTACGCGGCGACTCCGGCCGGCCCGTCGTCGCCCCCGATCCCCCGGCCTACCCGGTCCGCGCCGCGGCCGGAGCGTCACCCGGATCCGGTCACCCTGTCGGGCGGCCGAGTCCTCACCACCGCACCACCTGTCGCCGGGTCGCCGCCGGCGCACCCCGGCGACCGCCCGTCGGCACCTGTCGAGCCGTCCGCGCCACCCGCCGATCCGGTGACCCCGGCGCCGACCGTGAGCCCGACGGGCGACCCGGACACGACCGGAGAGCCCGGTCCCACGGGCGAGCCGAGCCCGACCGCGTCGTCCGAGCCGCAGACCCTCTTGGACCTGGTGGGCCTGCGGCTCGGCCTGGCCGTCCGACGCGGCGCGGCAGCCCAGGCAGACACCAACCTCCCCTGACTGCCCGCGATGCCGCCCTCGGCACGCCCTCCGCCACCCCGCACACCCACCGTCGATCTTGCACTTTCGGCCCTGACGGTGAGGCATTCATCCCGCTTTCGGCGGTCCGAAAGTGCAAGATCGCGAGGGCTAGGGGTGGGGCGAGGGGCGGGGCGGCGTGTCAGGGGGTGTGGGGGGTCAGGAGGTAGTCGCCGTCTTCGGGGCTCCAGCGCAGCTCCACCGCGCCGCCGGTCGCGGCGGCCTTGCAGAACTGGAGGAAGCTGCGGTAGCCGAGCTTCTTCTCGCTGAAGTCGGGTCGGGCGCGCCGGAGCTGGTCCTTCAGGCCGGACAACGCCACCGCGCCGCCGTCCGCGGCGAGGTCCACCACCACGGAGCGGAGCAGCCCGAACGCGACCTCCCGGTCGCCCTGCTCGGGAAGCGACACCTCCGGGTCGCCCTTGGCGGGCCCGGCGGCCAACTCGACCACGTTGTGCGCCGCGAGGTGGCGCAGCAGTTCCCCGAAGGTACGGAAGCCGTAGTCGGACTCGCTGAACGTGGGGTCCTTGCGCAGCAGCGCGCGCTTGAGCGCGGAGGCGGTCACGTCGCCGCTGGAGCTGCCCTGCATGCCGGCGACTGTCTGCACGAGCTGCACGGCGAGCGTGTCGACGTCCCGCGCGGACTCCTCCTCGGCCGCGGTCTCCACCGCCGGCTCGGGCGCCGGCTCCACCGGTGAGGGACGGGCCGGGCGCGCCCGGCGGACGGCCGGTGGCGGTACGTCGACGCCTTCGAGGCGGTCGTAGTAGAGGAACTCGTCGCAGGCCGGCGGCAGCAGCGCGGAGGTGGACTTCTCCACCCCGACGCCGATCACCCGCTTGTTGAGTTCGCGCAGCTTGTGCACCAGCGGGGTGAAGTCGCTGTCCCCGGTGCAGATCACGAACGTGGAGATGTAGCCGCGCTCGAACGCCAGCTCGACCGCGTCCACCGCCATCTTGATGTCGGCCGCGTTCTTGCGCGAGGCGCCCATCCGCTGCGGTATCTCGATCAGCTCGACGTGTGAGCGGGTGAGCATCCGCCGGTCCTCGTCGAAGTACGACCAGTCCGCGTACGCCCGGCGCACCACCACGCGTCCCCGCTCGGCGAGCGCGTCGGCGATCGGCCGGAAGTCGAACGGCCGGCCGCCGTGATGGTCGCGTACGCCCAGGGCCAGGTTCTCGTAGTCGAGGAACAGCGCAATCCGGTCTTCGTGATCCACACCGGCAGCCTAGCCCGGCCGGGGCGCCGGGCCGGTCAGCGCCGCTCGTCGCGGTAGACGGTCTCGCGGCGGGCCACGCGCTGGATCGCGTAGCTGGCCACCAGCAGCAACAGCGCCAGCACCACCTCGACGCCGGCGACGGTGCCGGTGGCGACGGTGAGACCGAGCAGCAGCAGGATCAGCCCGACGACGGCGAGCAGGCCCGCCAGCAGCAGCCGGTTCCGCCGTCGCGCCGACCGCTGCGCGTCGTCTGCGCTCACGCTGGCCCGCCTTCCTCCGGTTCCGTCTCCGATCCTAGGCGCAGGCCGTCGCCGGGGTGGCGGATCGAGAAGCCGGGGCCGGACGCACACGCGTCCGGCCCCGGGTCACGGCGGCGGTCAGTGGACCGGGACCGGCACCTGCCGCTTGTCGTCGCCCGCGTCGCCGTCGAGCAGGTGCGACGGTTCCCGGCGGCGGGGCAGGAACGCCGCGGGGATGAAGGTCAGCAGCACCAGACCGAAGGCCACCCAGAACGTGGTGGAGAAGGAGTTCGCCGCGAAGTCGAGCCCGCGCTCGATCAGCGACGGCGGCACCGGGAACTGCTGGATCAGCTCGGGCTGCTGCTGCGAGGCGATGGCGAGCTGGGCCTCGGTCAGCGGCGCGCCGGTGGCCGGGTCGGTGACGCCGGGGATCGGCCGCGAGCCGTTCAGCTCGCTGGTGAGGATGACCGACATGACCGCGGCGCCCACCGAACCGCCGATCTGCTGGAGGATGTTGACGAGCGTGGACCCGCGCGCCACCTCCGCCGCGCTGAGCGTCTTCAGCGCCGAGGTCATGATCGGCATCATCGTGCCGCCCATGCCGAGGCCCATCACGAACAGCGAGCCGCAGAGCAGCCAGTACGACGTGTCGGTGCCGAGCTGGGTGAAGGTGAAGAACCCGGCCGCGATGAGCACCAGCGCGAACGGCACCGTCCGGCCGACCGGCACGCGGTCGGCGAGCATGCCGGCGATCGGCATGGTCAGCATCGCGCCGATGCCCTGCGGCGCGATCAGCAGGCCCGCGGTCAGCGTCGTCTCGCCGCGCACCTGGAGGAAGTAGCTCGGGAACAGCAGGCCCGCGCCCATGAACGCGATGATGAACACGAACATGGTCACGGTGGCGATGGTCAGGTTGCGGTTGCGGAACAGCCGCAGGTCCAGCAGCGGGTGCCGGGGCCGGAACGAGTAGAGCACGAAGGCGACCACGAGCGCGCCGCCGACGAGCATCGGCAGCCACACCTTGGTGTCGGCGACGGTGCCGGTCTCCGGCAGCGTGGAGATGCCGTAGAGGAACAGCGCGAGACCCGGCGAGAGCATGAGCATGCCGAGGAAGTCGAACGACTCGGACGGCTCGGCGTTGTCCTTGGGCAGCGCCAGCTGGGCGTAGACCAGGGCGACCACGCCGATCGGCAGGTTGATCAGGAAGATCCAGTGCCAGCTCGCGACGTCGATCAGCCAGCCGCCGAGGATCGGGCCGGTGATCGGGCCGAGCAGCATCGGGATGCCGAGCACGGCCATCAGGCGGCCGATGCGGTGCGGGCCGGCGGCCCGGGTCATGATCGTCATGCCGAGCGGCATGAGCATGCCGCCGCCGAGGCCCTGGATGACCCGCCAGGCGATCAGCTCGCCGATCGAGTCGGCCGTGGCGCACAGCCCGGAGCCGATGGTGAACAGCGCCAACGCCACCATGTAGAGGCGTTTCGTGCCGAACCGGTCGGCGGCCCAGCCGCTGAGCGGAATGACCGTGGCGAGCGCGAGCGTGTAACCGGTCATGGTCCACGCGACGCGGGCGTACGTGGCGTCGAACTCGCTCTGGAACGTCGGCAGCGCCACGCTGACGACTGTCACGTCGAGGATCGACATGATCGCACCGAGCACGACGACGCCGGCCACCTTGAGTACGGCGGCGTCGAGTTTCGTCGACGTCGCTACGGGTTGCTGGGTCACTGACGGTCTCCTGGATCCGGTACGGCACTGGGAGGCGGTGGCGGCGCCGCGCGCCGTCTGCGGAGCGCGGGCGGAACGCGCGGCGGGGCGGCGTCCGGGCGACAGCGTAGCCATGACCTGGGACGAGACGCGGCCGGTTTTGCCGACGGGAGAGCCGCGGCGGCACGGCAGCGGGCCCCGCACCCGGCTCGCAAGCGGTCCGGCGGCTCGCGGAAAGGGCTGGTGCGCGCCGATTCGCCAGCCTTGTCGGGGCGTGGCCGGTGGGCGCGACCGTGACGAAGGTCATGCCCCACACCGCCGCCTCGCGGGGCCGGCCGCTCAGCCCAGGCCGGCCATCAGGTCGATCTCGGCGGTACGCGAACGGTCGATGCGGCGGGCGAGGTCGCGTACCCGCTCGCTCGTTCCGGCGGCGACCTGGGCGCGGGCCAGGTCGGCCGCGGTGCGCTGGTGCCGGCTGAGCACGTCGAGCAGCACCCGGTCGGCGTCGGCGGGCGCGGCGGCCCGCAGCCGGGCCAGTCCGGCGGCGGCGTCGCTGTGCCCGGAATGGTCGTGCCGGGCGGCCGCGGCGGCGGCCGACGGGCCGGCGTCGCGCAGCCATCCGCGCATGGTGGCCAGTTCGTCGGTCTCGGTGGCCCGGACGGCGGCGATCAGCGTACGGATCCGCGGGTCGGTGGCGCGGTCGAGGCCGAGCGCGACGATCTCCAGCGTCTGCTCGGTGTGCGCCACCATCATGGCCAGGAACAGCGCGTCGATACCGCTGGTCGTGGCGTCCGCGCCGGACGGGACCGCGGCCGTGGCGGACGGGACCGGCGGGGGCGGATCGGCGGCCGGCGGCCCGCCGCACCCGGTCAGGGCCAGCACCAGGGCGAGCACCACCGCGACCGGCCGGGCGGCGGCGGACGCGCGGCGGAGCCGGGGACCGGCCGGCTCCGCCGCGCGGGTACGCCGGCTCAGATCTGCTGCCACAGCGCCGGTACGTTCGGCGGCTCCCAGCCGGCGATCGCGGTGTGCGCCTGGCGGCAGCGGTAGCTGCGGTCGTCGTAGGTGACCGTGTCACCGACCTGGTACGCCCGCCCGGCGGTCCAGGTGCCGCCCGGCGCCGGGGTGCTGGTCCGGGTCGGCGTGGGCGAGGGCGCGGGGGTGGTGGGTGCCGCGGTCGGGGTGGGCGCAGCCGTCGGGGTGGGCGACGGGGTCGGGTTGCCGCCTCCGCCGCCGATCTGGAGGTCGACGCAGGAGTAGAACGCGTTGGCGGTGTCGGAGATGTTCCAGATGGCGAGCAGCTTCTGCCGGCCGGAGAAGCCGCCGAGGTTGACGGTGTGCGACACGGTCGCGCCGGGCTGGCGGCCGCCGCCGTCGACGACCGCGACCCGGGTGCCGCCGATCCAGTACTCCCAGTTGGCGGTGGCGTGCCGGGCGGTGTTGACCCAGGTGAACGTGACGGTGCTGCCGACCGAGGTGGCCGGCCAGTTGCGGCTGTCGTCGTTGAGCACCGCGAACTGGGCGATGCCGGCGTGGCAGCTCCGCAGGCCCTTGGGGCCTTCGACGCTCTGCGGCTCGTACTTGATCTGCCCGCAGTCGGGCACCCGGTTCTGCGCGCAGAGCGCCTGGCGGCTGGGCGGCGAGGAGACGTAGCCGTGGGCCTGCGCGGGTGCGGCGAGCGCCAGCGTGCCGGTGACCGCACCGGCGGTGAGCAGCGGGAGGGTGATTCTTCGGCGCATGGTGGCAACTCCTTCGGGGGGATCGGAAGGTGTCACGAACATAAATTAAACATTCTTAACAGTAAAGACTCCTGTCTATAAATTAAGCCCTGCACGCCCAGCTCCGGGCGTATGATCCTGATCGATGGCTCGCCGCGCGGAGCCGATCGTCGTTCGTGGGCATCCCGTCGCCGTCAGGGCGCCGGGAGGACGACGCAGAACCGGGCATCTCCCGTCGTCCCACTCCCTCCGAAGGACATCCCCGGATGAGAAGACCCATTGCGTTCGCGGCCGGCCTGCTGCTGCTCGCCACCGCGCTCGGCACCGCCGGCGGGCCGGTCGCCGCCGCCGACCCCACGGACCCGGTCACCGTCACCGTGAACACCAGAGCCGGGCTGGCCACCGTCCCGGCCACCGCGCTCGGCGTCAACCACGCCATCTGGGACGCGCAGCTCGGCAGCGCCGAGACGTCCGACCTGCTCAAGACCGCGGGCGTGAAGATGCTGCGCTACCCCGGCGGCTCGTACGCCGACATCTACCACTGGGAGACGCACACCGCGCCCGGCGGCTACGTCGCGCCGAACACCGACTTCGACACGTTCATGGCCGGCGCCCGCCGCGTCGGCGCCGAGCCGATGATCATCGCGAACTACGGCACCGGCACGCCCGCCGAGGCGGCGGCCTGGGTCCGCTACGCCAACGTCACCAAGGGCTACGGCGCGAAGTGGTGGACCGTCGGCAACGAGAACTACGGCAACGGCCACTACGGCTCGGCCTGGGAGGCCGACGACCACCCGGACAAGAGCGCGAGCCAGTACGCGCGGCTGGTGATCGAGTACGCCGACGCGATGAAGGCGGTCGACCCGAGCATCAAGGTCGGCGCGGTGCTCACCATGCCCGGCAACTGGCCGGACGGCATCACCGCCGGCTCCGACCCGGGACCGTGGAACCAGACGGTGCTCTCCCTCGCCGGTCCGAAGATCGACTTCGTGGACGTGCACTGGTACCCGGGCGGCAGCGCGGCCGACTCGCTGGCCCGCACCAACCACCTGCCGGACGCGGCCTGGCTGCTGCGCCAGCAGATCGCCCGGTACGCCGGCCCCGGCGCGGACCGGATCGGGATCAGCTTCACCGAGCTGAACGTGGACGCCGGCCGTACCACGGCACCGGGCGCGCTGTTCCTCGCCGACGCCTACAGCGGCCTGCTGGAGCAGGGCGTGTTCACGGTGCAGTGGTGGAACGTGCACAACGGCATCGGCACCGTCTCCGAGGTGGCCGGGCAGACCGACTACGGCGACTTCGGGCTGCTGTCCAGCGGCAACTGCACCAGCGACGGCGAGGTGTGCCAGCCGGCGTTCAACACCCCGTTCGCGCCGTACCACGCGTTGTCCATGATGAACCTGTTCGCCCGCCCCGGTGACCAGCTCGTCCGCGCCGGGACGGACGAGCCGCTGGTCGCCGCGCACGCGGTCCGCCGGCCGGACGGCAGCGTCGCGGTCCTGCTGCTCAACAAGGACCCGGACACCGCCCACCCGGTGGCGCTCGACTACGCCGGGTTCACCCCGGCCGACGAGGCGCCGACAGTGCACACGTTCGCCAACGGCGCGACCGGGATCAGCACCGCCCGCTCGGGCGACGCGACCGCGCGGACGCTGCCGCCGTACTCGCTGACCACGCTCGTGCTGCGACCGGCCGGCAGCTCGGCCGGGCGGCCCGGCGCCCCCGGCCGGCCGGCGGCGAGCGCGGTGACCGACCGCGCGGCGACCATCTCCTGGCCGGCGGCCACGCCCGGTGCCGCGCCGATCGCCAAGTACGAGGTGCACCGCCAGCACGGCGCGGTGAGCGAGCAGCTCGGCGAGACCGCCGGCACGTCGCTCACAGTCGGCAACCTCGAACCGGGCGCCCGCTACACGGTCAACGTGCTCGCCCGGGACACCGCCGGGCGGGTCTCGTGGTCGTCCCCCCCGTTGACGTTCGCCACCGGCAGCCCGGCCGAGAGTTCCTGCGCGGTGCGGTTCGACGCCGACAACGACTGGGGCAACGGGTACGTGGCGAACGTCGAGGTGATCAACACGGGCGCGAAGGCCGTCGACGGCTGGACGCTCACCTGGACCTGGCCGACGGCCTGGCAGCAGGTGAGCAGCGGGTGGAGCGCCACCTGGAACCAGCAGGGCCGCGACGTGCGGGTGACACCCACCGACGACAACCGGCGGCTCGCCGCCGGCGGCGGGAGCACGACAGTGGGCTTCGTCGGCGCGTACAGCGGGCCGAACGTGCCGCCGGGCGCGTTCCGCCTCAACGGCACTGTCTGCACGCTGCGCTGAGCGGCGGTCAGCCCCGGCCGGGTGGCCGCAGCCGCACGTCGGCCGCCGCCGGGACCTTCGGGTTCCGGCGGTGGCCGGCCCGGCGCGGCGCCGGCACCACGTGCGGGCGCACCGGTCCGGCCGGCGAGACCGGCACGGGCGGGTCCGGCACGGGCCGCGGCAGCACGGCCAGGATCGCCACGAGCAGCGCCACCGCGACGACGCCGTCGAGCCAGTAGTGGTTGCCGGTGACCACCACCACGAGCGCGGTCACCAGTGGATGGAGCAGCCAGAGCCGGCGCAGCCGTCCGGCGGTGACCGCCATCAGGGCCAGCGCGATCGCCAGCGCCCAGCCCACGTGCAGCGACGGCATGGCCGCGTACTGGTTGCTGAGCTGGTCGGTGTCGGGCGGCCCGTAGACGCTCGGGCCGAACCGGGTGCCGGTGTCGACCATCCCGGTGAGCTCGGTCAGCCGCGGCGGCGCGAGCGGGACGCACACGTGCAGCACGAGCGCCACCGCTGTGAGCGCCGCCAGGGCCCGCCGCAGCCGCACGTAGTGGGCCGGGCGGCGCAGCCAGAGCCAGACCAGGCAGAGCACGGTGGCCGGGAAGTGCACGTAGGCGTAGTAGGAGTTGGCCAGCCGCACCAGCAGTTCGTGCGACAGCAGCGGCCCCTGCACGAGCGTCTCGTCGGGCAGGCGCAGCAGCCGCTCCAGCCGCCAGACCCACTCGCCGTTGGCCAGTGCCACGTCGGCGTGCCCGGCGACCACCTGCCGGCCCGCCTTGTAGGCCAGGAAGAGCACGGCGACGAGCGCCAGCTCGCGCGCGGCCCGCTGCCATGTGGCGAGGCGGGCGGGCGCGGTCCGCGTGGCGTCCACGGCTCCTCCTTCGGTTCGTCCCCGCATGGACCAGGGCCGCCGCCGGGGTCGGCGACGGCCCTGGGAGTACGGGCTCAGCGGCGGGCGCGTTCCTCCCGGCCGGCCGAGTCCACGCTCACCTCGTCGAAGGCGGGCGCGCCGTCGACGGCGTCCGCCCCCACCGCCACCGAACGGCCGGTGTCCGGCAGGTCGAGGCTGGAACGCAGGGTGACCGGGCGCAGCAGCAGCGCCGCAACGATACCCACCACCGCGATGGCGGCCGAGATCAGGAAGATGTGCCCCGTTGCGTCCCCGTACGCGGCCCGCACGATCTGCCGGACCGGCTCGGGCAGCGCGTCGAGGTTGAGCGTGCTGCCGCCGCCTCCGCCGGAGGTGGGGATGCCGGCCGCGGCGAGGTCGTGTGTGATCCGGTCGGTGACCCGGCGGGCCAGCACCGCGCCGAGCACCGACACGCCGATGGTGCCGCCGAGCGAGCGGAAGAACGCGACGCTGGCGCTGGCCGCGCCGATGTCCTTGAGCGCGACCGTGTTCTGCACGGCGAGCACCAGGTTCTGCATGGTCATGCCGACGCCGACGCCGACGATGAACATCGCGAGACCGACGAAGACCAGCGAGGTCTCGTGGTCGATGGTGCCGAGCATGGCGAACCCGATGACCAGCACGACCGACCCGAACACGATGTACGGCTTGATCTTCCCGGTGGCGGTGATCATCCGGCCGGCCACGATCGAGGAGATCAGCACGCCGGCCATCATCGGGATGGTGAGCAGGCCGGCCTCGGTCGGGCTGTAGCCGCGGCCGATCTGGAAGTACTGGCCGAGGAAGACCGCGCCGCCGAACATCGCCATGCCGACCGCGAGGCTGCCCAGGATCGCCAGGGCGGTGGTGCGCTCGCGGACGATGTGCAGCGGCACCACCGGCTCGGCGGCCCGTGCCTCCACCCAGACGGCGAGCGCGAGCAGCAGCACCGAGCCGCCGACCATGGCGCCGGTCTGCCACGAGACCCAGGCGAACGAGTCGTCGACGAACGAGATCCAGATCAGCAGCACGCTGACGCCGGCGGCGATGAGTGTTGCGCCCAGGTAGTCGATCTTGACGTTCTCCCGGCGCACGGTGGGCAGGTTCAGGGTGATCTGGAGCAGGAACAGCGCGACGGCCGCGACCGGTACGCCGACGAAGAAGCACCAGCGCCAGCCGAGCCAGGAGGTGTCGACGATGAGGCCGCCCAGCAGCGGGCCGCCGACGGTGGCCAGCGCCATGACGCCGCCCAGGTAACCGTTGTAGCGACCCCGCTCACGCGGCGGGATCATGGCCGCGATGGCGACCTGGACCAGCGCCTGCAGGCCGCCGACGCCGATGCCCTGGAACGCGCGGGCGGCGATGAGCTGCCCGGCGCTCTGCGCGAAGCCGGCCGCGACGGACCCGACCAGGAACACCACGATGGCGATCTGGATCAGCAGCTTCTTGTTGAACAGGTCGGCCAGCTTGCCCCAGATCGGGGTGGTCGCGGTGGCGGTGAGCAGGGTGGCGGTGACCACCCAGGTGTACTGCGTCTGCGAGCCGTTGAGCGCTCCGATGATCTTCGGCAGGGCCGTCGAGACCACGGTGCTGCTCAGCATGGCCACGAAGAGCACCAGCAGCAGACCGCTGAGCGCCTCCAGCGTCTTCCGCTTGCTCATGGGGGCGGCCTCAGCCGTCACGGTGGGTGCGCTCATGCGCGCGTCCTCCAGGTGTGTCGATACGGGGGTGGCCGCTTCGTTGCCTCAAGCAATCAACACTAAACCTTGCCCGGTCGGCAAGTTTGCCCATTGAGAAATGGGTCACCTACGCTGGCTGACATGGACGAGTGCACCGGGCTGCGGGAGCGGAAGAAGGCGGCCACCCGCCTGGCGCTGCACGAGGCGGCCCTGTCCCTCGCCGCCGAGCACGGCCCCGACCGGATCACCGTCGAGGCGATCGCCGACGCCGCGAACGTCTCCCGGCGGACGTTCTCCAACTACTTCGGCGGCAAGGAGGAGGCCCTCTTCCACGGCGACACGGTGCGGCTGCGCCGGCTCCTCACGCTCGTCGCGGAACAACCGGCCGAGTTGTCGCCGTGGGCGGCACTGACCCGGGCCGCCCTGGTCCAGGCCGAGGAGGGCTACGACGACCCGGCCGAGCCGTGGCTCAACCGGCGCCGCCGGCTGCACGGCCACCCGAGCCTGGCCGCCCACCAGGTCGGCGCGTACGCGGCCCTGGAGCGGGAGATGGCCGCGGAGCTGGCCCGCCGGTTGACCGGACCCGACGCGGCGCTGCGGGCCCGGATCGTCGCCGCGACGTTCCTCGCGTCCCTGCGGATCGCGGCGCACGAGTGGCTGGAGCACCCGGGGCGGTCGCTGCGCCACGTGCTGCGCGACGTGCTCGCCCTGGCCGCCCCTTCGGCGGGCTGAGCCGGCACCGGCTCACCGCTCCCCCGTCGGACCGGTGAAATGGCCGGCGAAAGCGACACCCCGCCTGACCTGGGCTGACACACTCGCCCGGTGGGTGGCGACCGGTGGCGCAAGGGGCTCGGGCCGGCGACCGGCGTCGCCCCCGCCACCCGGGTCGACCGGTTCGAGATCTTCTTCGACCTCGTCTTCGTGGTGTCCTTCTTCATCATCACGCGCGCCACCGCCGCGAACGTGACCCCCCGGGAACTGCTGCACGCGCTGCTGGTGCTCGCCGTGCTCTGGTGGTGCTGGGTGGTGCACAGCGCGGTCGCCGCCCGGCTTCGCCTCGGCGAGGGCTTCGTGCCGATCCTCATGGTGGTCGGCATGATCGCGCTGTTCACGTTCGCGCTCGCGCTGCCGCAGACGTTCGGCGACCTGGACAAGGGCAGCGCCGGGCCGATCCTGGTCACGATCAGCTACGTGGTGATCCGCGTCGTGCACACCGCGCTGTACTGGTACGCCACCGGCGACGACCCGCCGGCCCGGCGCAAGCTGCGGCTGTTCCTGCCCGAGGCGCTGGTCACCGCCACCCTGCTGCTGGTGGCGGCGCTGCTGCCGCCGCGCGTACCGCCGGACGTCGGCCCGTGGCTGCGCGACGGGCTGTGGATCGCGGTGGTGGCCATCCAGTACAGCAGCGGCCTGCTGGCCGGCACCGACGGCTGGAAGATCACCTCGGCCGAGCACTGGACCGAACGGTACGACCTCATCCTGATCATCGCGCTCGGCGAGTCGGTCATCTCCGTCGGCGTCGGCGGCAACCTGCTCGGCCAGGCCGTGACGTGGCCGGCGATCCCGGCGGCGATCTTCGGCATCCTGTTCACCGCGGCGCTCTGGTGGGCGCACTTCGACATGATCGGCCCGGCCGCCCGGATCGCGCTGCACGCCGCCCAGGGGCACGCGCGGGTGACGCTGGCCCGCGACGCGTACGCCTACCTCTACCTGCCGATGATCGCCGGGGTGATCCTGTTCGCGATCGGTGCCGAGGAACTGGTCCGGATCGTCACCGACCCGGCGGGCGGCGCGATGGAGCGCGGCCACGGGCCGGCGGTGCCACTGCTCTTCGGTGGCGTGCTCGTCTATCTCGCCGCCAACATGGCGTTCCAGTGGCGCGCGCTGGGGACGCTGTCCTGGACCCGGGTCGGGGCCCTGGCCCTGCTCGCCGCGGCGCTGCCGGTCGGCCGGCACCTGCCGGCGCTCGGCGCGCTGGGACTGCTCACCGCGATCTGCGTGGCCCTGGTGGCGGCCGAGCTGGTGATCTTCGCCGATTCCCGGGTCGCGTTGCGCCGGCTGATGCACGAGGAGAAGGCCAGCGCCGAGGAGAGCGAGGCCGCCTGGCGGACCCGCTGGCACGACGACGGCGACGGTGCCCCACACCGGCCTTGACACAGGCCCTAGAGTCTCCGCGTGATCGAGATCGTCACCGAGGTCGACCTGTTCCACCCGCCCGCCCGGATCTGGCGGGCGCTCACGGAACGCGCGCTGCTGGCCAAGTGGTTCGCCGACAGCGCGCCCGGGTCCGACCGGTGGATCCTCGCCACCGCCGCGCTCCCCGGCTACGACGGCGACACCGAGGTGGAGACCGTCGAACTGCGCGCGCCGGACCGGCTGGTCGTCCGCTGCCGGGAGGCCGGCCGGGCCACCCGCCTCGCCTGCGACCTGACCCCCACCGCCCACGGCACCCGGCTGTCCGTGCGCGAGGTGCTCGAGGAGGGCGACTGGGACGCCGACGCCCGCGCCGAGCAGCACGAGCAGGCCGTGACCGGACGGCTGCCGGCGATCCTCGACTGGCTGGCGTTCCAGAACGTCGACCTGCGCCGCGCCGAGGGAGGACTGACTGCCGAACTACCAGTGGTCCGGCTGCTCGGCGACGACCAGCGCCGGCCCGGGCGGCGCCGCGTGCTGCTGGCGGCCGGGGCGGTGACGCTGATCGCCGCCGCGGCCGGGGCGACGGTGTGGGCCACCGCCGGAGAGCCGCCCGCACCGGCCGCGCCGGCGCCCACGACGTCGCTGGTCATGCCGTCCAGCGCCGCGCCCTCCGTCCGGCCCACGACCGCGCGGCCCACACCCAGTGCCAGCCGCCGCAGCGCGTCGCCCTCGCCGACGCCGTCACCCACCCCCAGCCGTACGCCGAGCCCGACGCCCTCGACCGTGGTGGTGGCGCCGCTGAGCGCCACGTACGAGACGGTCACCGACCGGGTCTTCGGCTACCGGGGCGAGGTGGTGCTGCGCAATCCCGGCCCGGCACCGCGTCCGACCTGGACGGTCACGGTGACGCTGCACGACGGCGCCACAGTGGGCAGCGTGAGCGGAGCCGAGGCCACACAGGACGGCCCGGTGGTCACGTTCACCGGGAGCGCCTTGCCGGGCGGCGAGTCCGCCACCATCCGCTTCGACGTCCGCGACCCCGACCCCTCACACAACGCCCCCACGGCCTGCACCACAGAGAACACCCCCTGCACCCCCGCCTGACCCCCACTCTTCCCACCCTCGGCCTCACCCCGACCCCGCTTCACCCCGTTGATCATGAAGTTAGGCCGCGGATTTGTCCGCATTGAGTGCGGTCAACTTCATGATCAACGGGTACGGGCGTGCCCTGGCGCGCGGGTGGGCGGGGTGGGCGCGGGATGGGCGCGGTCAGTGAGGGCTGGTGCGGTGGGTGCGGAAATGGGTTGTTGAGTGCGTGGGAGCGCTCCCGTAACATCCCTGACGCGGCTGTTAACGCTCACAACACAATCGCCACCGCCAATGCCAGAGCCGCCGCCCCCGCAGGAGGTCAATCCATGTCCAGATCCAGGCCAGTCAATGCCATATTGGCGTCGGCCGGTGCCGCGCTGCTCGCGTCGGCGTCGGTCGCCGTGGCGCTGCCCGCCGGGGCCGCCGCCGCGGGCTGCTCGGTCAACTACGCGATCTCGTCGCAGTGGCAGGGCGGCTTCGGCGCCAACGTCACCGTCACGAACCTCGGCGACCCGGTGTCGAGCTGGACGCTGACGTGGTCGTTCGGCGCCGGGCAGACGGTGACCCAGTCGTGGAACACGAGCCTGACCCAGAGCGGAGCGGCGGTCACCGCGCGCAACGTCGACTACAACGGGTCGATCCCGACGAACGGCACCACGTCGTTCGGCTTCAACGGCTCCTGGACCAGCAGCAACCCGGTGCCGACCAGCTTCGCGCTCAACGGGGTGACCTGCACCGGCGGCACCACCACGCCGACCAGCGGCCCGACCGGCGCACCCACCACCGCGCCACCCACCACGGCGCCGCCGACCACCGCACCGCCCACGACGCCACCGCCGGGCAACACGTGCAGCCTGCCGTCGACGTACCGGTGGTCGTCGACGGGCGCGTTGGCGCAGCCGCGCTCGGGCTGGGTGTCGCTGAAGGACTTCACAGTGGTGCCCTACAACGGGCAGCACCTGGTGTACGCGACCACGCACGACACCGGGTCGTCGTGGGGGTCGATGAACTTCGGGTTGTTCTCGAACTGGTCGCAGATGGCTTCGGCGTCGCAGAACGCGATGTCGTCGGGGACTGTGGCGCCGACGTTGTTCTACTTCGCGCCGCGCAACATCTGGGTGCTGGCCTACCAGTGGGGACCGACCGCGTTCTCGTACCGGACCTCGACGAATCCGACGAACCCGAACGGGTGGTCGTCGGCGCAGCCGCTGTTCACCGGCAGCATCTCCGGTTCCGGTACCGGCCCGATCGATCAGACGCTGATCGCCGACGACCAGAACATGTACCTGTTCTTCGCCGGTGACAACGGCAAGATCTACCGCTCCAGCATGCCGCTGAGCAACTTCCCCGGCAGCTTCGGCTCCAACTACACGACCATCATGTCGGACTCGACGAACAACCTGTTCGAAGCCGTGCAGGTCTACAAGCTGCAGGGCCAGACCCGCTACCTGATGATCGTCGAGGCCATCGGCTCGCAGGGCCGCTACTTCCGCTCGTTCACCGCCACCAGCCTGGGCGGCTCGTGGACCCCGCAGGCCGCCACCGAGAGCAACCCGTTCGCGGGCAAGGTCAACAGCGGCGCGACCTGGACCAACGACATCAGCCACGGCGAACTGATCCGCACCACAGCGGACCAGACCTTCACCGTCGACCCCTGCAACCTCCAACTGCTCTACCAGGGCCGCTCCCCCAACTCCGGCGGCGACTACGGCCTCCTGCCCTACCGACCGGGTCTCCTGACCCTCCAGCGCTGATCCGGCCGACCGAGGAGAGAGAGGTCCGATGAGAAGACACCAGACGACCCGTACCGCGGTGTTGTCGGCCGGTGCCGTCCTGCTGGCGTCGACGGCGATGGCCGCGGCGCTGCCGGCCGGGGCGGCGGCCGCCGGCTGCGCGGTCACCTACGCCGTGTCGTCGCAGTGGCAGGGCGGCTTCGGCGCGAACGTCACAGTCACCAACCTCGGTGACCCGGTCAACGGCTGGACGCTCACCTGGTCCTACGCCGCCGGCCAGACGGTCACCCAGGCGTGGAACGCCACGGTGACGCAGAGCGGGGCGGCGGTCAGCGCCCGCAACGTCGACTACAACGGGTCCATCCCCACCAACGGCACCACGTCGTTCGGCTTCAACGGTGCCTGGACCAGCAGCAACCCCGCACCGACCAGCTTCGCGCTCAACGGGGTGACCTGCACCGGCGGCACGACGCCGACGTCGTCGCCGACCACGTCGCCGTCCACGTCGCCGACGAGTTCGCCGACCACCTCACCCAGCAGCCCGCCGCCCACCGGGGCGGCGGACATCACCGTCAACACCGCCAGCCGCTACCAGACCATCGACGGGTTCGGCGCCGCGGTGTCGATCTGGGGCGGCGCGTGGTCGACGGCGGAGACGCAGACGCTCGTCGGGCTCGGCCCCAACCAGCTCGGCCTGTCCATCGTGCGTACCGGCATCTCGCCGGTGTCCGGCGAGTGGGGCACCCAGGTCAGCGCGCTGCGCACGGCGAAGTCGTACGGGTCGAACGTGAAGATCATGGCGTCGCCGTGGACCGCCCCGGCGGCCTGGAAGACGAACAACAGCCGGATCAACGGCGGCAAGCTGCGCACCGACTACTACGACGACTACGCCGGCCACCTCAACAGCTACGTCCAGTACATGCGCAACCAGGGCGTGACGATCGACGTCACGTCCGTGCAGAACGAGCCGGACTGGCACCCGGACTACGACTCGATGGACTGGAGCGGCACCGAGCTGCAGACCTTCGTGCGGGAGCAGGGTGCCAAGGTGCAGAACACCAAGCTGATGGTCGCCGAGGCGGTGAACCTGAACTACGGCTACACCGACCCGACGCTCAACGACGCGGCGGCCCGCAACAACATCGGCTACATCGGCGGTCACCTGTACGGCACCGAGGCGTCCGGCCGGCTGAAGCCGTACACGCTGGCGCAGCAGTACAACAAGCCGGTGTGGATGACCGAGTGGAACCTGCACGAGGCCGACGGCAGCGGCTCCAACATCTGGGGCAACCCGGCCAACGCCACGGTCTGGAACGAGACGCTCGACGACATCATGCGCACCGTGCACAAGTCGATGGAGTCGAACTGGAGCGCGTACGTCTGGTGGTACGGCAAGCGCTACTACTCGTTCATCGGTGACGGCGAGTCCGCGTACGGCACCGTGGCGGGCGCGCCGCTCAAGCGGGGGTACGCGTTCTCGCAGTACGCGAAGTACGTGCGGCCCGGCTACCAGCGGGTCGCCCTGACCAAGAGCTCGAAGGCGTCGCCGCTGGAGGTGACCGCCTACTCCGGCGACGGGAAGGTCACGCTGGTGATCCTCAACCGGTCGACCAGCGCGGTGAACAACGCGGTCATCCAGGCGCCGCAGAACGTCAGCCGGGCGGAGTACGTGGCCACGTCGCAGAACGCCAGCGCGGCGAGCCAGCCGGTGGGCGTGAACGGCAACCAGGTGACTGTGAACGTCGGCGCGCGGAGCATCTCCACGGTCGTGCTCACCCTCTGACCGGGGACACGCACGAGGGCGGGGGCGGCCGGATCGGCCGCCCCCGCTCGTGTGTGACTGCTAACTGGCGTACGTCTCGAACTCGCCGACTCTCGGCGTACCGCCGGAGCTGTTGATCTTGAAGTTGATCTTCTTCAGCGAGGTCGCGCCGAACGTGATCTGGCCGGCCCCGCTGCCGGAGGCGAGCACCGCGCCGGTGTCGTTGTTGACGAGCTGCCACGACCCGATCGAACCCGAGGTGCCCGACGGCTCGCGGATGACCACGCGGGACACGGTGGTGGCCGAGCCCCACTTGATCGAGACGGTGCCGGTCGACCCGGACGGCGACCAGTACGTGCTCAGGTTGCCGTCGCGCACGTTGCCGTAGCTGGTGCCGTCGGCCTTGCTGGACCCGTCCGCGCCGGCGCCGGAGACGAGGCTCAGGTTGGTCCCGCCGGACGGCGGCGGGGTGGTCGTCCCGGGCGGCGGCGTGGTGGGTGCGGGCGTGGTCGGCCCCGGCGTGGTCGGCGCCGGGGACTGCGGCGTGCAGTTGCCGTCGGACACCCGCAGGCCGGTGTTGGCGCCCGCGGTCTGCCGCACGATGTCCGGCACGCAGCTCGCCGCGTCGAGCCGGTACGAGTACGGGACGCTCACGGTGGTCGTCGAGGTCACGTTCGGACCCGCCGGGTAGTTGTCGCTGCCGGGCGAGGACCAGGTCACGTTGTCGAAGATGTTGCCGCTGACCTGCCAGGTGCCGCGCTCGCTGGTGTAGAACGTGCCGAGCACGTCCTTGGAGTTGCGGAAGTAGTTGTTGTCCACCTTGGCCCGCGCGCCGGCCCGGGAGTTGATGCCCGACTCGTGCAGCCCGTTGTAGTGGTTGTTGAACATGTGGGCGATGCCGCCGCGCAGCAGCGGCGTACGGGAGTCGATGTTCTCGTACAGGTTGTGCTCGAACGTGATGTAGCCGTTGCCGCGGTCGCTCTCGCTGGACCCGATGAGGCCGCCGCGGCCGGAGTTGCGCAGGATGCTGTACGACAGCGTCACGTACTGGGTGTCGTCCTTCATGTCGAACAGGCCGTCGTAGCCCTCGGACTCCCCGCCGGACGCCTCCAGCGTGACGTGGTCGACCCACACGTTGCGGACGCTGCTCTCCATGCCGATCGCGTCGCCGCCGTTGGAGGTGGGCGAGCCGGACTTCTTGACGTTCCGCACCGTCACGTTGCGGATGATGATGTTGCGGGAGTCGCGGATGTGGATGCCGAGCTGGTCGAAGACGGCGCCGCTGCCCACGCCGATGATGGTGACGTTGCTGATCTGCTTCAGCTCGATCACGCCGTCGGCGGTGTTGCAGCTCGATCCGGAGACCTTGCTGGTGTTGCCGTGGTTGATGGTCCCGGTCACCTCGATGATGATCGGGGTGCTGCTGCTGGCCCGGCCGCACAGCGCGGCGTGGATGGCGGTGCCGGTGGTGGCGCGTACGGTCTGCCCGCCCGCGCCGCCGGTGGTGCCGCCGTTCTGGGTGGCGTAGCCGGTGGCGCTGCCGGCCGCCGCCGACGCCTGCGGGGACGGCAGCACCACGGCGACGGCGATTCCCACGACCGCCGTGGCCAGTGCCGCGTGGAGTCGCAGCGCGACTGGTCTTCTCATGTCGCCTCATTCCTTTTTCGAGCATGCGGGAATTGCCGCCGAGCAGCGGCAGTCACCGAATGGGAATAATGAGGAGCCGCGACGCGATCAGGCGCGTCGCCGGCGAATGTCGTTCATCTGCGATGCCCGGATCGCACATGAAACATCGATGTAACGCAATCGTATGAAAGCGCTTTCCAGGAAGGCAAGAGCTGGCGTTTGCAGGTTTTTTGCACTGTTCGGGGCGTCCGGGCGCGCGGGGCGGCGTCTTGACGGGGTGCGTGATCGATGGTTGCCTGCACGTCACCCAGAGATCGAAGTTCGTCTACCTCATGCCCTCACGAGGAGCGCCCATGCCCCACCCCCGTACGAGCCGCCCGGTGGCGGTGGTCGCCGGCGCGATCGCCGCCGTCCTGGCCGTCTCGCCGGCGCCCGCCGCACCCCTGGCGGAACCGGCTGTCACCGGCAACACGTGGAACGCCGACCTCACGGTCGTCGACTCCGACGACGTCAACGTCCGCTGGTCCGGCGCCGGACTGCGCCTCGCCGGCGCGGCTAGCCGACCGGCCGCCCAGCGCCGGCAGGCGGCCGAGGGCATGCTCGTCACCGCACCCCACCCGCTCGCCGTGCCGGCCAACCGGGTCCGGGCCGAGATCGCCGCGACAACCGGCCGGGGCGGCGCCGTCGAGGTGGCGGCGCGCGGCTGGCGGTCGGGCGCGTGGACCGAGTGGCGGTCCGTGTCCGGCGAGGCCGTCTTCGACCAGCCCGTCACCCGCGTGCAGATCCGGGTGGCGCTCACCGCCGAACGGCCGTCCGCCGCGCCCACCGTGCGCGGGGTCCGGCTCGTCGCCGACTCGGTCGCCGCCGTCACGGCCGCCACCCCGGGCCTCACCTACCGGGTGTACGCCACCCGGGAGGGCCTGGTCGGCGGCACCACCGCCAACGGGCACGTGATCGTCTCGCGGGACCACTTCGTCGCGCTGCCGTCGGCCCGCGGCCTCGCGCCGAAGAACACCGGCGACTACACCGTCCGGGTCTGCACCACCACCCGCAGCCGCTGCGAGTACGCGCCGGTCTGGGACATCGGACCGTGGAACACCAGGGACGACTACTGGAACCCCAGCAGCACCCGGGAGATGTGGAAGGACCTGCCGCAGGGCCGGCCCGAGGCGCAGGCCGCGTACCAGAGCGGCTACAACGGCGGCCGGGACCAGTTCGGGCGCACGGTGGGCAGCCCGGCCGGCATCGACCTCGCCGACGGCACGTTCTGGGACGGTCTGCTGCTGACCGACAACGCCTGGGTCGACGTCGCCTATCTCTGGACCGGCACCGGCACCCGGGGCCGGATCGGCAGCGGCCCGCTCAACATCCGCTCCGGCCCCGGCACGAGCAACCCCGTCGTCGGCCTGGCGGCCACCTACGCCAACGTGCCGATCGAGTGCTCGGTCGTCGGCCAGTCGGTGAGCGGCCCGTACCGCACCACCACCCAGTGGAACCGCCTCGCGTCAGGACACTTCATCAGCCACGCGTACGTCTCCGGCGTGACCGGCACCATCGCGCCCTGCTGAGGACGCCCCGCCCGGGGCGGGCCGGTCCGCTGAGGACGGCCCGCCCGGGGCGCGCGCCGGTGTGGCGCCGCCCCGGGTGCGCTGGATGAGCACGACGCAGGCGAGCACCGCGCCCGCCACCACCAGCGCGCCGGGCGTGACCGCCTCACCGAGCAGCACTGCCGACCAGATCAGCGTGAGCACCGGCTGGACGAGCTGGATCTGGCCGACCTTGGCGATGCCGCCCCGGGCCAGCCCGGC
The DNA here is from genome assembly GCF_049179035.1 of Micromonospora sp. WMMD1274. Taxonomy (NCBI): domain Bacteria; kingdom Bacillati; phylum Actinomycetota; class Actinomycetes; order Micromonosporales; family Micromonosporaceae; genus Micromonospora; species Micromonospora sp. WMMD1274. The sequence continues at coordinate 6,575,501 of NZ_JBMHMG010000001.1, read as the reverse complement.
GTACCAGGCGAAGAAGCCGAGGAACATCGACACCACTGTGAGGTAGCCGAACCCGGCCCAGTTGGCGACGCCGCCCTGCGGAGGGTGGACGAGAGCGGCCACCGCCGTGACCGGCACGGTGACCGGGAGCGACAGCAGCAACGCCCAGCAGATCGTGCGGGCACCGCCGAGTTCGCGGGCCAGTCTGCCGCCCTCGGCGTACCCGAGGCCGCAGAGCACCACGGCGGCGAGCAGGAACACGTCGGCCGCGGACAGCGCGCCGCGTATCGAGCCGCCGGCGGCGAGGAAGGCGAGCACCAGCGCCAGACCGGCGGCGCTGGCGATCCAGAACAGCGGCGGCGGCCGTTCGCCGGCCCGCAACACCGCGAACACGGCGGTCATGGCGGGCAGCACCGTGACGACCACCGCGCCGTGCGCGGACGTCTGCGTGGTGAGCGCCAGCGAGGTGAACAGCGGGAAGCCGACCACGACGCCGAGCGCGACGATCGACAGCCGTCGCCACTGGTCCCGGGTGGGGCGCGGCGCGCCGGTCAGCCGCAGGTAGCCCCACGCGAGCAGCGCCGCGCCGACCGCCCGTCCGAACGCGACGAACCACGGGTCGAGTGTGTGCACCGCGACGCGGGTGGCCGGCAGCGACATGCTGAAGGCCAGCACACCCAGCGCGCCGAGGGCGATCCCGGCGCCCGGTCTCACCGTTACCGTCGTGCGCGCAGTAGCGCTACTCTGTGCCGTCATGAACGATGGTAGCGCTATCGACCGTGTGGTCCGGCATCTGGGTGCGCTGGCCGCTGACGCCACTCCCGGCACGCGGCTGCCGTCGGTACGGGAGCTGACCGCCCACCATCACGTCTCCCCCGTGACAGTCGCCGAGGCGACCCGGCGGCTCGTCGCGGACGGGCTGGTGGAGACCCGGCCGGGTCGCGGCGCGTACGTGGCCACCCGGCGCGCCGACCCGCCGCGGGCGGACCTGTCGTGGCAGACCGTCGCACTGGGCTCGCGGCGGGGCGGTGAGGAGGAGATGCAGTCGCTGCTGGCGTTACCGCCGTCGGGCGCGATCCCGCTGACCGGCGGCTATCTGGACCCGGACCTCCAGCCGGCTACCGCGCTCGGTGCGGCGCTCGCCCGCGCGGCCCGGCAGCCCGCCGCCTGGCAGCGCGGCCCGATCGAGGGGCGCCTCGACCTGCGCGCCTGGTTCGCCCGCGAGGCAGGCGGCGGCCTGCGCGCCGAGGACATGGTGATCTGCCCGGGCGGCCAGGCGGCCCTCTCCTCGACGCTGCGGGCGCTCACCACACCCGGCGACACGGTGCTGGTCGAGTCCCCCACCTACCTGGGCGCGCTCGCCGCCGCGCGCGCCGCCGGGCTGCGGGTGGTGCCCGTCCCCGCCGACACCGACGGGGTAAGCCCCGACCAGCTCGCCGCCGCGTTCGCCCGCACCGGCGCCCGCCTGTTCTACTGCCAGCCGCTGTACGCCAACCCGCACGGCGCGACGCTCTCCCCCGCCCGGCGCGCCCAGGTCGCCGACGCGGTCCGCGAGGCCGGGGCGTTCCTGGTCGAGGACGACTACGCCCGCGACCTCACCATCGACGGCGAGGCCCCGCCTCCGCTGGCCGCCGACGACCCGGACGGGCATGTGGTCTACCTGCGCTCGCTGACCAAGTCCACAGCGCCCGGTCTGCGGATCGCCGCGATCGGCGCGCGCGGACCGGCCGGGGCGCGGCTACGCGCCGCCCGCCTGCTCGACGACCTCTTCGTCGCCGGGCCGCTGCAACAGGCCGCCGTGGAGTTCCTCACCGCGCCGGCCTGGGACCGGCACCGCCGCACGCTGCGCGTACAGTTGCGGGCCCGCCGGGAGGCGCTGCTCGCCGCGCTGGACCGGCACCTGCCGTCGCTGGCCCCGCGCGCCGTCCCGCGCGGTGGCCTGCACCTGTGGGTACGGCTGCCCGACGACACGGACGACGTAGCTGTGACCACTGCGGCCGCGGCAGCGGGGGTGACCGTCTTCCCCGGCCGCCCCTGGTACGCCGCCGAACCCCCCGCCCCGCACCTGCGCCTCACTTACGCCGCCGCCCCACCCGAGCAGATGGACGAGGCGATCCGCCGCCTGTCCACCACCCTCCCCCACTGACCGCGGCGACGGACACCGCCATCGATCTTGGACTTGCGGCGCCCAGGATGTCGGCTTCGCCCCACTATCGACGGTGCCACAACTCCAAGATCGACGCCCCCCTCCGCCACACCCCCGCCCACCCCGCCCCACGCCCGCGATCTTGCAGTTTGGTGCCCCGCATAGCGGGAGTAATCCGGCACCACGGGGGCGGAAAGTGCAAGATCGCGGGCGGAGCGGAGCGGCGGGGCGAGGGCGGGGGCGAGGGCGGGGGCGGGGGTCAGTTGCGGGTGATGGTGAAGGTTGTTGTGGTGTTCTTGATGTCCTGGGCGTTGTCGGTCAGGCGGAGGTTGGTGAACGTCGCCGCGCCGACCGCGGGGCCCTGACCGGCCTCGGGCATCTCGTTGACCCAGATGCCGAAGCCGGACTTCGCGTCGAACGCGTCACCGCTGCGCCTGGCACCGGAGATCGACACGTTCGTCAGCACCGTGTCGGTGATCGGGTTCTCCGGCTGGCTGCCGTTGTACTTGGTCTGGAACATGATCCCCGAGTACGTTGGATCGACGATGTCCACGTCGGTCACCCGGATGCCCCGGAACTCCCTCGACGCCGAGAACAACCACATCGCCGGGAACGTCTGCGCGCCCCAGAAGTGCCCGCCGGAGCGGATCAGCGAGATGTTCTCGAACCGGGTGGGCGGGCTGGCGCCGAACCCGACGAACGGGTAGCCGAAGTCCAGCGAGCTGATCGTGATGCCCGAGTACGTGAGCTGGTCGGCGATGTAGAGGTTACGGAACACGTTGTCGTAGCCGCCGTACACCGCGAGCCCGGCCGCCCGCCAGGTCAGCGTCGCGGTCAGGTTCTCGAACACGTTGCCGTGGTTGCCGCCGGAGCCGCCCTGGTCGGTGGCGGAGAACAGCGCGAACGCGTCGTCGCCGTTGGAGCGGCCCTCCGAGTTGGTGACCAGGTTGTTCGTACTGCCGTTGGTCATGTTCACCGCGTCGGCGAAGGTGTTGCGGAACCGGCTGTCCCGGATGGTCAGCCCGTCCACGCTCACCCCCCAGTACGCGCAGACGGTGTGCTCCACCCAGACGCTGTCCAGCGTCAGGTCGTCCACGTCCTTCAGTTCGCCCCACACCTTGCCGGGACCGTCGATCCGGTTGGTGTAGTTGCCGAAGAACGCCAGGTGGGCGAACGTGGAGCCGCTGGCCGAGGACTCGACCCGGAAACCGGCGTCGGTGTTCTGCTGGTTGCGCGGCGTCTGGAAGCGGGTGTACCACATGCCGGCGCCGACGACCTTCACCGCCTTGCCGTACACCTGGAACTTCTGCGCCGTCTCGTACGTGCCGGCGGGCAGGTAGACGCCGACCAGGGTGCCGGTGGTGTCCATCCGTACCGCGTCGAGCGCGTTCTGCACGTCGGCGTGGCTGAACCCGGTCGGCACCCTGTAGCGGGCCGGGTCGGGGTTGGCGCGCGGCGACACCAGTTCGGTGTCGACGAAGTCGATCGCGTACGTGGTGGTGTTCGCCGGGTCCTTCTGGAGCCGGATCCGGCTACCAGCCGGGACCGTGGTGTCGAGCAGCACGTTCGCCTCGTCGTACAGGTGCCGGGGCGCGCCGGCGCTCGGCGAGTCGCTCGGCCCGGCCTCGGCGCCGTAGAGCCAGATGTGCTTGGAGGTGAGGCTCATCGGCTTGTGCAGCACACCGTTGACGTAGACGTTGATCGTCGAGTCGATCCCGCCGCCGCCCGGCGCGTCCGGGATGGAGTAGCGGGCCACCAGGGCGTTGGCCGCCGATCGGGTGGTCCACTCGACGTACGCGCCGGTGGTGTTGAGCGTGACCGCGCGGCGGCCGGACGCCTCCCCGGCGAGGTCCCCGATGGTGCGGTTCGGGCCGATCACCTGCGCGCCGCCGCCGGTCGTGCCGTCCTCGGCCTCGTAGGCGTCGTACGGCAGGTTCGCGCCGCGGCCGACGAACAGCGACCGGTCGCTGGTGTTGTTCTGCCGCTTCACCGGCAGCTCGTTGGCGTCGTCGGCGAGCACCACCCGCACCGTGTACCGGCCGTTGGCGGCGGTCCAGGTGCCCAGCGACACCGGGCCGGCCGTGGCCCCGGCGGCGATCGTGCCGCTGTACGAGCCGGTGAGCGTGCGCACCACCGCGCCGGACTGGTCGCGCACCGTCAGCGTGATGCCGTGCGCGCCGCTGGCCGACGCGATGGTGCCCTGGTTGCGCAGCGTCACCGCGAAGGAGACGGTGGCGCCGGCACTCGGCGTGCCGGGTGACCAGGTGACGGCGGAGGCGACCAGGTCGGAGCTGGCGACCGGGCTGACGGTCAGCGCGGTCGGGCTGGTGTAGGAGTTGTTCGCCTCGTTCTGCTCGATCACCGCGTTCGACTCGTCGACCTTCGCGGTGAGCTGGTAGCTGCCGGCGTCGCGTACGCCGATGTTGGCCGAGACGGTGCTCGACGCGCCTGCGGCGAGCGCGCCGACGGCGGCGGTGCCGACCTTCGTCGTACCCAGGTAGAGGGTGACGGCGGTGGCGGCGGAGGCCGCGGTGCCGGCGTTGCGCACGGTGGCGGACAGCGTGATCGCGTCGGTCTCCACCGGCGCGGACGGCGACGCGGTGACGGCGGTGACGGTGAGGTCCGGGTTCGGCGCCGGGACGCCGATGACCTGGAGTTCGGCGACCTGCCCGTTGGAGGAGCCGGAGTTCGCGGTGAACTGGAGCCGCACGTCGGCGGCGGTCGCGGAGACCGGGACGGTCACCGTGTTGGCGCTGTTCGGGTTGAAGGAGTACGTGGCGGAGCCGGCCAGGCTGGTGAACCCGGACGCGGACTGTTCCCGGCCGAGCACCTGGAACGTCTGGGTGCGCGCGCCCCACGCCGGATCCGGGTTGAGCTTCACCACGACCGCGCTGATGCTCGCGTTGGCGCCGAGCGCGACCGTCAACGTGCTCGGGTACGCGCCGGGCGCGCCCTCCCAGTACGTGGAGACGTCGTTGTCGACGGCGTTGGCGGCGGCGAACACGTGCACCATCGACGACGCGGTGGCGGGCTTGCCGACCGCCAGGTTGGTGCCACCGGACGTGCTGCCGGTGCGGGTGACCGTGTTGCTGTTCGCGGACACGTTCCCGGCGGCGTCGCGGGCCCGGACGTGGTACGAGACGGTGGCGCTGTCCGGCTGGCTGTCGGTGTACGTGAGCGTGGACCCGCTCACTGTGGTGCGCAGCGTGCCGTTGGCGTACACCTCGTAGCCGGTGACGCCCACGTTGTCGGTCGACGCGGTCCAGGTCAGCCGGATCTGCCCGCTCCCCGGCTGGGTGTAGGCCAGGTTGCCGGGCGCGGTGGGCGCGACGGTGTCGCCGGTGTTGCCGGTCCGGGTGACCGTGTTGCTGTTCGCCGACACGTTCCCGGCCGCGTCGCGGGCCCGCACGTAGTAGGAGACGGTGGTCCCGGCCGGCTGGGTGTCGGTGTACGTGAGCGTGGTGCCGCCGACGCTGGTGCGCAGCACACCGTTGGCGTACACGTCGTAGCCGGTGACGCCCACGTTGTCGGTCGACGCGGTCCAGGTCAGCCGCACCTGGTCGGTGGCGGGCTCGGTGAACGCGAGGTTGCCCGGCGCGCTCGGCGCCTGGGTGTCGCCGGTGACCGGGCCGTAGATCTCCAGCTCGGCGAGCTGCCCGGCGGGCCAGGCGCTGTTCGCGGTGAACAGCAGCCGCAGGTAGCGGGTGGACGCGGTGGGCACCGTGACAGTCACCGTGTTGCCGCCGCCCGGGTCGAACGCGTACGACGCGGAGGCGACGAGCGTGCCGAACGTGGAGCCGTTCGTGCTGCCCTGCACGGTCAGCGTCTGGGTGCGGGCGCCCCAGCCGGACGGCAGCCGCAGCACGAGCCGGTTGACGCTGGTGGCGGAGCCCAGGTCGGCCTGGACCCACTGCGGGAACGCGTTGTTCGGGCTCTCCCAGTAGGTGGCCGCGTTGCCGTCGTTGGCGTTCGCGGCGCCGTACACGTCGGCGTGGCCGCTCTCGGTCATGGTCCGGCCGAGCGCCAGGTTGGTCGAGGAGGTGGCCGCGCCGTACACCTCCAGCTCGGCGAGCTGGGCGGCGGTCCAGCCGGTGTTCGCGGTGATCACGACCCGCAGGTAGCGGGCGTTCGTGGCGGTGAAGCCGAGCGTCACGGTGTTGGCGGCGGCCGGGCTGAACGTCCGGGCGGCGGACGCGACGACAGTGGTGAAGCCGCTGCCGTCGGCGCTTGCCTGCACGGACAGCGTCTGGTTGCGCGACTCCCAGGCGGCCGGGAGCTTCAGCACGACCTGGTCCACGGCGCGGCTGGTGCCGAGGTCGACCTGCGCCCACTGGGGCAGCGCGCCGCTGCTCTCCCAGTAGCTGCCCTGGTTGCCGTCGGTCAGGTTGGCCGCGACGTAGGGGCCGTTGACGCTGCTGGCGGTGGCGGTGCGCCCGGCGGCGAGGTTCGGGCCACCGGCGGCGAGGGCCGGTGGGGCCGGGGCCGCGGTGACGACCAGGCCGACCGCGGCGAGCACCGCGACGATTCCGGTACGGAGTCTGGACATGGTGGACGGACACCTTCTTCCCGGGGGAGGTGGAGAGGCGTTCGGGGGTGGGGGTGCGGTGGCGCGGCGGGGACCGGGGCGGCCCCCGCCGCGCCGGGTCAGGAGGCGTACACCTCGAACTCGGACAGCTGGCCGGCCGGCCAGCCGGTGTTGCCGGTGAAGGTCAGCCGTACGAAGCGGCGGTCACCGGCGGGCAGCGCGATCGACACGCTGTTGCCGCCCGCCGGGTCGAACGTGTAGCCCGCCGCCGCCTTGAGCGTCGAGAACGACGAGCCGTCGGTGGAGCCGAGCACGGACACGGTCTGGGTGCGGGTCTGCCAGGCTGCCGAGGGGGGCAGCTTCAGCACCACCCGGGCGACCGGCCGGGCGCTGCCCAGGTCGACTGTCACCGACTGGGGGAAGGCGTTGTTGGCGCTCTCCCAGTAGGTGTTCGCGTTGCCGTCGACGGTGTTGGCGGCGCCGTACACGTCGGCGTGGCTGGTCTCGGCAACCGGACGGCCCGCCGCGAGGTTGCCGGCCGGCGGCGCGGTGGTGGGCGGCGGGGTCGTGGCGGGCGGCGGCGTGGTCGGCGTGGTGGCGCCGCCGCCGTACACCTCCAGTTCGGCGAGCTGGCCCGCCGGCCAGCCGGTGTTGCCGGTGACCGTGACCCGGACGAACCGCCGGTCGCCGGACGGCAGCGCGATCGACACGCTGTTGCCTGCGACCGGGTCGAAGACGCGGCCCGCCGACGCGGTCAGCGTGGTGTACGAGGAGCCGTCGGTGGAGCCGAGCACGGACAGCGTCTGGGTACGCCGTTCCCAGCCGGGCGGGAGCTTGAGCACCACCCGGTCGACGGTGCGGGACGCGCCGAGGTCGACGGTGAGCGACTGCGGGAACGCGTTGTTGGCGCTCTCCCAGTAGCTGGCCGGGTTGCCGTCGACGGCGTTGCCGGCGGCGTACGTCTGGGTGGTGCTGGTGGCTGTGGCCGGCCGGCCCAGGGCCAGGTTCCCGCCGGCCGGCGGCGGCGTGGTCGGCGGCGCGGTGGTCGGCGCTGCCGTCGTCGGCGCTGCCGTGGTCGGCGCCGGGCTGGTGGGCGGCGGGCTGGACGGGCCGTTGCCCCACTGCGGCTGCGGCCACGGCCCGCAGTACGGGGTGGGCGTGTACCAGCCCGAGTTGCCGGTGCCCTGGGTGATCTGGAAACCGCTGCCGACGCAGTTGTGGATCGGGTTGGACTGGGCGATGCCGGTGGCCCGGACGTTTGTGAACCGGACCTGGCTGGGCGCCTGCACCTGGAGCGCGTACGTGCCCGCGCCGTCGATGCGCACGTTGTCGAACGAGATGCCGCTGGTCTGGCCCTCGATCCAGTGCAGCGCCGCGTACGAGCTGTCCAGGATGTCGGTGTCGGTGACGGCGATCGTGGCGCCCTGGATCGGTTCGTTCAGTGCGGAGAACCAGATCGCGCCCACGCCGAACTGCCAGTTGTAGTCGGAGTTGCCGTTGCGGATCAGCGTGTTGCGGGCCACCGTGATGGTCCCGGCCACCGCTGTCGGCCCGGTGACGCCCGGATAGCGGTTCGCCACGTGGATGCCGCCGCCGTTGGTGACCGAGTCGGCGGTGACGTTGTCGGCGATGGTGATGTCACGCCCGCCGTACGTGACCAGGTGGTTGGCCAGGATCGTCACGCCGATGGTGTTGCGGGTGAAGGAGTTGCCGACGTTGGGCACGCTCTGCGCCCACATGGCCAGCGCGTCGTCACCGGTGTTGCGGACGAACGTGTTGGTCACAGTGGAGTTGGTGACGCCCCAGTGGAAGTTCACCCCGTCGGCGGTCTGGTCGAGGATGCGGCTGTTGCGGATGGTGAAGTTGTCCATCGGACCGTCCATCCAGGCGCCGACCTTGGTGTGCTGCAACCACAGGTTGTCCACCACCGAGTTCGTCATCGCGCCGCCGATGGCGTTGACCTGGTCCTCGTCGACGCGTTCCCGGATGTCGCCGATGACGGCGAAGTCCCGCAGCGTGACGTTGCGGCTGGGTCCGCCGGCCTCGTGCGGGCGGATCTCGCCGGAGTAGCCGCCGCCCGGCACGTACTTGCCGTAGATGCCGGCGGCGCGCTTGCGGTCGGTGGGGTGCCGGCCGCCGAGCACCGAGTACCAGGGGCCGGCGCCGCGCAGCGTCACGCCGTCGACCACCACGTGGTCCCAGAGCGTGAACGTGCCGGCCGGGATCCACACCGCCCGGCCCTGCGCCTTTCCGGCGTCCACGGCGGCCTGGAACTTCGCCGTCGAGTCGGTGGCGCCGGTCGGGTCGGCACCGAAGTCGGTCACCACGTCCAGTACGCCGGACGGCTTGGTGATCTGCGCCCCGACCAGCTCGAAGTCGGCCAGGTCGATGGTGAACGTGGGCGACTGGGCGGTCGAGGAGACCTGGAGGCGGATCTTCGTGCCGGACGGGTAGGTGGTGCCGAACATGGTGCGGGTCTCGTCGTAGAAGTGGTGCGGGTTGGTGTCGCCCGGGTTGTTGTTGAACGGGTAGCCGCCGTAGTACCAGCCGTACCGGGAGGTGACCGGCACGGCCTTGACCAGCGTGCCGTTGGCGCGCAGGTCGATGGTGGCGTCGCGGCCGGTGCCGGCGGCGTTGTCCGGCAGGCTGTACCGGAACGTGACCGCGTTCGCCGGGGCGGTGAGCGTGAACTCGACGTACTCGCCGACGGCGTCGAGCGTGACCGCCTCCCGGCCGGACGCCTCGGACGGCAGCGTGCCGTAGCGCCGGTCGGGGCCGATCCTCGTGCCGGTGTGGGCGGCCTGTTCGGCCTCCTGCTCCCGGAACGGCACTGTGGCGCCGCGTCCGGTGATGTCGAACGGGGACAGTCCGGCGGCGTGCGCCGGGGTGGCGGTCGTGGTGAGCGCCACGACGACGAGTGTCGAGGCGGCGAGCGCGGCGGCGGCGAGGGCGGCCACGCCGGTGCTGCGGTGGCGGTGCGCGGTGCGGTGCTCGGCCATGCGGGGTGTGCTCCCTTTCGTCGGTGGCCAGATCCCCCGTGCGGCGTTGCCTCTCCTTCCTCCTCCCCAGGTGGCGGCGTGGCGGCGGCCGGGACGGGCCGCCTGCGCCGCGGTCAGGCCGACCGGGTACGCAGCCAGACCGCGGTGTCCGGTGGCAGCCGGTCGTCGTCGAGTGGGCCGCTGGCGAGCAGCAGCCGGTCGTGCGCGGGCAGCGGCACGGCTGCGCCGCCGAGGTTGACCAGGCAGGTGAACCCGGGTTCGCGGGCGAACGCGAGCACGCCGTGCGGTGCGGGCAGCCAGGTGAGCGTGCCGTCGCCGAGCGCGGGTTCGGCGCGGCGCAGCGTGAGCGCGGCCCGGTACAGCTCCAGCATCGAGTGCGGATCGCCGGCCTGGGCGCGGACCGTGCGGTCCTTCCAGTCGGCCGGTTGCGGCAGCCACGGCACGGCGGTCGCGCCGTCGGGGCTGAACCCGAACGGCGGGGTGTCGCCCTGCCAGGGCAGCGGCACCCGGCAGCCGTCGCGGCCCGGGTCGACCCGCCCGGACCGCTCCCACATCGGGTCCTGCCGCAGCTCGTACGGGATGTCCTCGACCTCCCAGAGGCCCAGCTCCTCGCCCTGGTAGACGTAGGCGGCGCCGGGCAGCGCGAGCGACAGCAGCGCGGCGGCGCGGGCCCGGCGGGTGCCCAGTTCCAGGTCGGTGGGGATGCCCTCGCGCTTGGCGGCGAAGCTGAACCGGGTGTCGGCGCGGCCGTACCGGGTGACGTGGCGGGTGACGTCGTGGTTGGACAGCACCCAGGTGGCCGGTGCGCCGACCGGGGCGTGGGCGGCGAGCGTGCCGTCGATGCTCTCCCGCAGCGCTGTGGCGTCCCAGGCGCAGCCGAGGAAGTCGAAGTTGAACGCGGTGTGCAGCTCGTCCGGGCGCAGGTAGTTCGCGAACCGCTGCCGGTCGGGCAGCCACACCTCGCCGACCAGCGCGCGTCCGCCCGGGTACGAGTCGGCGATGCGCCGCCACGCGCGGTAGACGTCGTGCACGCCGTCCTGGTCGCGGAACGGGTGCGGCCGGTCGGGGTGGACCTCGGGCAGCGTGCCGTCCTTGACGAGCAGACCGGCCGAGTCGATGCGGATGCCGTCCACGCCCCGCTCGAACCAGAAGCGCAGGATGTCCTCGAACTCGGCGCGGACCCGGGGGTGGTCCCAGTTGAAGTCGGGCTGCTGCGGGGCGAACAGGTGCAGGTACCAGTCGCCGGGCGTGCCGTCCGGGTCGGTGGTGCGGGTCCAGGTCGGTCCGCCGAACTCGCCGGTCCAGTCGGTGGGCGGCAGGTCACCCCCCGGTCCCCGCCCGGCGCGGAACCAGAACAGCTCCCGCTCGGGCGCGGCCGGCCCGCCGGCGAGCGCGGCCCGGAACCACGGGTGCGCGTCGGAGCAGTGGTTGGGCACCACGTCGACGATGCTGCGGATGCCGAGCGCGTGCGCCTCGGCGATCAGCGCCTCCACCTCGGCGAGCGTGCCGAAGACCGGGTCGATGTCGCGGTAGTCGGACACGTCGTAGCCGGCGTCGGCCATCGGCGACGGGTACCAGGGGCTGAACCAGATCGCGTCGACGCCGAGCGCGGCGAGGTGATCCAGGCGGGACCGGATGCCGGCGACGTCGCCGATCCCGTCCCCGTCGCCGTCGGCGAAGCTGCGCGGGTAGACCTGGTAGATCACCGCGGAGCGCCACCACGAGCTGTTGTCGGCCATGGACACGGGCACCTGCTTTCTGCGGGTCGGTTCTGCTGCGGCGGGCTCGCGGCCCGGATGCGGGCGGTGGCGCGGGGTCAGCCCTTGAGGCCGCCGGTGGTCAGGCCGGACATGATGTTGCGCTGGAAGATCAGGAACAGCACGACTGTGGGGATCGCGGCGATCACCGACGCGGCGATGACCACGTTCATCGGCGTGCCGCCGGCGAAGGCGTAGATGCCGACGCTGACGGTCCGCGTCTCCGGTGACGGCATGACCAGCTTCGGCCAGAGGAAGTCCTTCCAGACCGCCGTCACCGCGAAGATCGCCACCACGCCGAGGATCGGACGCGACATCGGCAGGACGATGGACCAGAGCGTGCGCAGCGGGGAGGCGCCGTCCATCACGGCGGCGGCCATCAGGTCCTCCGGGATGGAGTCGAAGAACCGTTTCAGCAGGAAGATGTTGAACGCGTTCGCCACCAGCGGCAGCCAGATCGCGAACGGCGAGTCGAGCAGGTTGACGTGCACGATCGGCAGGTCGATCACCGTCACGTACTGCGGGACGATCAGCACCATCGCCGGGATCATCAGCGTCGCCAGCATCATGCCGAGGATCAGCTTGCCCAGCACCGGGCGCAGCTTCGACAGCGCGTACGCGGCGGCGGTGTCGAGGACGAGCTGGAACAGCACCGCCCCGGTGGCGTAGTAGAACGTGTTGAACAGCAGTTTCGCCAGGTCGAGGTTGGTCCAGGCGTCGACGTAGTTGCCCGGCTGCGGGTCCTGCGGGAACAGCGTCGGTGGTGTCTGGGCGATCTCCTGGCCGGACTTCAGCGCGCCGGTGACCATCCAGTACAGCGGGCCGAGGAACACCAGCGTGAACCCGGCCACGACCACGGACAGCACGATCCAGTAGAGGACGCGGCCACGACCGCGCCGCAGCTGGGCGTGGGAGACGAGGGTGCGGGTGGTGAGGTCGGCGGCCATGTCCTAGTCCTGTCTCGCGGTCAGTCGCAGGTAGACGGCGGAGAACCCGGCCAGCACCACCAGCATGATCACGCCGAGCGCGGCGGCGCCGTTGAGGTCGTTCTGGAAGAACCCGTGCTGGTAGATCAGGTACGCCACGGAGGTCGCCGAGTCCTGCGTACCGGCGCCGTTGGCGAGGATCAGCGGCTCGATGAACAGCTGCATGGTGGCGACGATCTGGAGCATCGCCAGCAGCGCCAGGATCAGCCGGGTCTGCGGCACCGTGACGTGCAGGATGCGCCGCCACAGCCCGGCGCCGTCGATCTCGGCGGCCTCATACAGCTCGCCGGGGATGTTCTGCAACGCGGCCAGGTAGATCAGCACCGCGCCGCCCATGTTCATCCAGGTCGACGCGATCACCATGGCCGGCATCGTCATCGTGGGCGACTGCATCCACTCCGACGTGGGCAGTCCCAGCGCGGTGAGGATCGCGTTGAACAGTCCCGCCTCGCTCGGGTCGTACGCGTAGAACTTGAACAGGAACAGCGCGGACGCCGGCGGCAGCATCACCGGCAGGTAGACCAGCACCCGCAGGTAGCCCTTGGCGTGGCGCAGCTCGTTGAGCAGGATCGCCACGAAGAACGGCACCAGGTAGCCGAGCACCAGCGCCAGGCCGGTGAAGACGAACGTGTTCTTCCAGGCGGTCCAGAAGCTCGGATCGGCGATGATCCGGCTGTAGTTGTCCCAGCCCACCCAGGTGGTCTCGCCCCGGCGGGTGCGCTGGAAGCTCATCACGACGCCGCGGACCATCGGGTACCAGGAGAAGACGGCGAAGCACGCGACCGCGCCGATGAGGAAGGTGTGCCCGGTGAGGTTGTCCCGGACCTTGCGGCCGAGACCGGCGCGGCGTCCGGCGGTACGCGACGGCGGCGGCGCGACGGGACCGGTACGGCGGGTGGCGCCGGGGGCGGTGGTGAGCGCCAAGGCGACTCCTGCGGTGCTCGGGGAGGTGGGACCGGTGCGCCGGCCCCACCTCCGGTCGGGTCAGCTCTGCGCGGCCAGCAGCTGGTTGACCTTGTCCTCGGCGGTCTTGAGCAGCGCGTCGATGTTCGCGTTCGGGTTGGTCAGCACCCCGGACATCGCGGCGTCGAGCACCGCGTAGATGGCCTGGGCGTTGCGCGGCTCGCCCTTGATCGGCACCGGGTTGGCCTCGAAGACCGCGAAGTTGGTGGTGTCCACGTTGGCGTTGGCCTTGCGCAGCTCCAGTTCCTGCTTCTGCGCGTCGCTGCCGTTCGCGAACAGCAGCGGCTGGGGCAGGCCGACCGGGTAGTTCTGCGGCTTGGCGCGCACGTAGTCGAACTGGCCCTTACCCGGGGTCAACTTCTGGTAGGCGAGCCACTTCAGGCCGGCCTTGACCTGCTCGGGGCTCAGGCCCTTCTTGAAGAAGTAGCCCTCGCCGCCGCCGAGCGTCGCCTTGGCCGGGCCGTCCTGGCCGGGCAGCGGGCCCATCGCCCAGTCCTGGTACTTGCCCTGGAACTGGCTGACGATCGCCTGGGTCGCGTCCGGCGCGCCGATGAACATGCCGACCTTGCCGGCGCCGGCGTTGGTGAGCAGGTCACCCCACTGGAGCAGCTGCCGGCTGCCCATGCTGTTGTCGCCGTACCGCATGTCCTTGAGGTTCTGCAGGACCTGCTTGCCCATCGCGTTGTTGAAGTCGGCCTTCTTGCCGTCGGCGCTGAGCACCTGGCCGCCCTGGGAGTAGAGCAGCGAGGTGAAGTGCCAGCCGCCGGTGTTGCCGGCGCTGTACTCGGCGTACCCGGCGATGCCGTCGCCCAGCGCGGAGATCTTCTTGGCCGCGGCGCGCACCTCGGGCCAGGTCTTCGGCGGGTTGTTCACGTCGAGCCCGGCCCGCTGGAACAGCGCCTTGTTGTAGATCAGGCCCATCGAGTAGTTCTTCACCGGTACGGCGTAGAGCTTGCCGCCGTCGGTGAAGACGTCCTTGAGCGCCGGGTCGACGCTGTCCCAGGTGGGGATGGTGTCCTTCGTGGCGTACTGGCCGATGTCCATCGCCTGGCCGGAGTCCAGCACCTGCTGGAGGTCGGTCATGTACCCGTAGAACACGTCGGTGACGGTGCCGCCGGCCAGGCGGGCGGTGAAGTCCGGCGGGTTGTTGCACTGCTCGCCGACGCTGACGCTCTTGACGACGATGTCCGGGTTCTGCCGCTGGAACTCGGCGACGTCGTCGTTCCAGTTCTTCAGCAGTTCCTTCTGCGCGCCGACCGGCTGGCAGTCGACCGTGATGGTGACCTTGCCGCCGGCGTCGCTGCTGTCGTCGCTCTTGGTGGAGCACGCCGCAAGGCTGAGCCCGAGGCCGGCCGCGAGCGCGAGCGCCGCGACCTTCCGATACTGCGGTACGGACATCTGTCCATCCCTTCGGGAACGGGTGTATCCATGGCCTTCACTGATGTGCGGTGACCGCGCGGCTGCCTCGGTGGTGGAACGGCAACCGGCGCGCGCCCTGCCTCCGGAAACCGCGCCCCGGGTCAGGTGTGAGTGGAGTCACTGTAACGACGTGAACCATCGACAGCAAGATGCCGACTCAAGAACGCAAGAACACGACTTGGTCACGCAGATCGCGGAGTCGGTGTCACCTCGGGGAACGACGGCCGGCCCCGGGTCCTGGATGGACGCGGGGCGAGGCAGGAGAGGGTCGGGTCAGCGCCGAGGGGCGGGAGCGGTGGAGCCGCGCACCACCAGCTCGGGCTCGAACAGCAGTTCGTCGTGCAGTACGCCGGCGCCGTCGATCTGGGTCACCAGCAGGTCCACGGCGGCCTGGCCCATCGTCTCGATCGGCTGCCGCACGGTGGTCAGCGGCGGATCGGTGCAGGTCATGAACGCCGAGTCGTCGAACCCGACCACCGACACGTCGGCCGGTACCGCGCAGCCCAGGCGGCGGGCGGCCCGGATGGTGCCCAGCGCCAGCACGTCGCTGGCGCAGACGATCCCGGTGGCGCCGCGCTCGATCAGTTTCGTGGCGGCGACCCGCGCGCCCTCCATGGAGAAGCTGGACCGCTCCACCAGGGACCGGTCCTCGCCCCAGCCGGCGGCCCGGACCATGGCGTCGAGCTTGCGGCGCGAGGGCACGTGGTCGGCCGGGCCGAGCACCATACCGATCCGCTCGTGGCCGAGGGAGCGCAGGTGCCCGTACGCCTGCTCGACGGCGACCGCGTCGTCGGTGGACACCCGCGGGAAGCCCAGTTCCTCGACACCGGCGTTCACCAGCACCACCGGCAGGCCCCGGTCGGTCAGGCGCCGGTAGTGCTCGTGCGAGGCGTCGGCCAGGGCGTACGAGCCACCGGCGAAGATGACGCCGCTGACCTGGTGGTCGAGCAGCATCTCCACGTACCCGGACTCCGGCACGCCGCCGATGGTGCGGGCGCACAGCGCCGGGGTGAAGCCGCGCTGCGCGAGCGAGCCGGTGACCACCTCGGCCAGCGCCGGGAAGATCGGGTTCTGCAACTCCGGCAGCACCAGGCCGACCAGGCGGGCGCGCTCGCCGCGCAGCTTCGTCGGGCGCTCGTAGCCGAGCACGTCGAGGGCGGTCAGCACGGCGGTCCGGGTCGCCTCGGACACGCCGCCGCGGCCGTTGAGCACGCGGCTCACTGTGGCCTCGCTGACACCCGCCTTGCGGGCCACCTCGGTCAGGCGCTTCGTCACGGCGGCAATCGTACGTCGGATTCTTGCAAGAAATGAACAGCCGGAGCGGTCAGGTCTTGCCGTCCGGGCGAGCAATCGGTCCGAAAGATGCGAGCAGATTGATGCTTGAAAGGCAACAGGACGCCGGAATAACATGAGGAACCTTGTCGATGGCCTGCGCCGCCGAGGCCACCCCTCCCCGAGAAAGTGGGTGCTCCGATGTCGCGGAGCGTGCCGAGGATCCTCGCGGCGCTGGTCGTCGCCGCCGCCCTGCTCGCACCACCCGGTGCCGCCGCGGCGGGCCCGCCGCGCGGACCGGCCCCCGTGGTGACCCGCGCCGGGCTCGACCCCGCGCTCGTCGCCGGTCGCGGTGCGACTGTGGACTACGTCGAGCAGGAGGCGGAACACGGCCGCACCACCGGCACCGTGATCGGACCGGACCGGTCGGCGTACACACTGGCCGGTGAGGCGTCCGGCCGCCGGGCGGTGCGCCTGCTGCCCGGCCAGTACGTCGAACTGACGCTCCCCCGGCCCACGAACGCGCTCACCGTGCGCTACAGCATCCCGGACGCGCCCGGCGGCGGCGGGATCACCGCGCCGCTGCGGGTCTCAGTCGGGCACGCGCCCGCGCGCATCATGACGCTGACCTCGCAGTACGCCTGGCTCTACAACCAGTACCCGTTCACCAACGACCCCGGCGCCGACCTGCTGCACCCGGACTGGTGGATCACCGAGTGCTCCTGCGTCCCGGCCGCCACCACACCCGCGCCGGTGATCGCCAAGCCGTTCCGGCCACACCACTTCTACGACGAGCAGCGGATGCTGCTCGGCCGTACCCACCGGGCCGGTGAGGTGGTCCGGCTGACCGCGCCGCGCGGCACCGCCGCCGCGTGGACGGTGATCGACCTGGTGGACGCACACCTCGTCGCACCGCCCCGGACGGTCCCCCGCGCGGTGAACGCGCTGTCCTTCGGCGCCGATCCGACCGGCCGGCGGGAGTCCGCCGACGCGTTCGACCGCGCGATCGCGTACGCCCGCCGGGTGGACCGCCCGCTCTACCTGCCGCCTGGTACCTACCAGGTCAACCGGCACGTCGTGGTCGACGACGTGACGATCGCCGGGGCCGGCAGCTGGTACACGGTCGTGCGGGGACGCGAGGTGGCGCTGGAGACGCCGGCACCCGACGGCGCCCGCCACACCGGCGTCGGCTTCTACGGCCGCGACGCCGCCGACGGCGGCAGCAGCGACGTGCACCTGTCCGGCTTCGCGATCGAGGGCGACGTACGGGAGCGGATCGACACCGACCAGGTCAACGCCGTCGGCGGGGCGCTCAACCGCAGCACGATCGACGGCCTCTACCTGCACCACACCAAGGTGGGCATGTGGTTCGACGGGCCGATGACCGGCCTGCGGGTCACGAACACGGTGATCGCGGACCAGATCGCCGACGGGCTGAACTTCCACACCGGCGTCACGCACTCGTCGGTGACGAACTTGGTGGTCCGCAACAGCGGCGACGACGCGCTGGCCATGTGGTCGGAGGGCACGGCGAACGCGTCGAACACGTTCGCGTACAACACCGTGCAGTCGCCGGTGCTCGCCAACGGCATCGCGCTGTACGGCGGCGCCGACCTCACCGTGGCGCACAACCTCATCGCCGACCCGGTACGCGAGGGCAGCGCGATCCAGGTGGGCTCCCGGTTCGGGGCCGAGCCGTTCACCGGCCGGCTGCGGATCACCGGCAACACCACGGTCCGGGCCGGCACGTACGACCTGAACTGGAACATCGGCCTCGGCGCGATCTGGTTCTACGCGCTGGACCGCAGCATCGACGCGGCGGACATCGAGGTGCGCGGTGACGCGTACCTGGACAGCACCTACAACGCGATCATGCTGGTCAGCGACTGGCCCGTGAAGGACAGCGTCCGCATCGACAACGTCCGCTTCCGCGACATCCGGGTCGACGGCACCGGGACGTCGGTGGTCAGCGCGCGTACGGCGGGCGGGGCGAGCTTCGCGAACGTCGACGCCCGCAACGTGGGCGCGGTCGGCGTGAACAACTGCGGATCGTTCCACTTCACCCCGGCCGGGTCGGAGTTCGGCCTGACCGACCTCGGCGGCAACGACGGCGGCTGGCTGGCGTCGTGGCTGCTGCCGAACACCATCACCTGCGACGACCGGCCGCCCGTGGTGCCGCCGCCTCCGCCCTCGCGCTGGTGACACGACGCGACCCCCGCCGGCCGGGCCGGCGGGGGTCGCGGTACGGGTGGCTCAGGCCTCGGTGAGCTGGCCGCGCAGCTTGGTCAGGGCGCGGGCGAGCAGCCGGGACACGTGCATCTGGGAGACACCGACCCGGGCGGCGATCTCGCTCTGGGTCAGGTTGCCGTAGAAGCGCAGCGTGAGGATCTTCTGCTCCCGCTCGTCGAGCGTGGCGAGCGCCGGGCCGAGCGAGGCGCGCAGGTCGGCCAGCTCGTACTCGTTGTCCTCGGTGCCGAGCGTGTCGCCCAGCTCGGTGGCGCTGTCGCCGTCGCCGATCGGGGTGGACAGCGAGACCGCGTTGTACGCGCGGGCGCCCTCCAGGCCCTCCAGCACCTCTTCCTCGGTGACGTCGAGGTGGGCGGCGATGTCGGCGACGGTCGGGGCCCGGTTGAGCGTCTGGGTCAGCGTGCTGTTGGCCTCGGAGATGCGCAGCCGCAGCTCCTGGAGGCGACGCGGAACCCGGATGTTCCAGGTGCGGTCGCGGAAGTGCCGCTTGATCTCGCCGAGGATGGTCGGGATGGCGAAGCCGGCGAAGTCGACGCCGCGCGAGGCGTCGAACCGGTCGACGGCCTTGATCAGGCCGAGCGCCGCGGTCTGGGCCAGGTCGCCGGCCGGCTCGCCGCG
Organism: Micromonospora sp. WMMD1274; assembly: GCF_049179035.1. Lineage (NCBI taxonomy): Bacteria > Bacillati > Actinomycetota > Actinomycetes > Micromonosporales > Micromonosporaceae > Micromonospora > Micromonospora sp. WMMD1274. The sequence continues at coordinate 6,556,590 of NZ_JBMHMG010000001.1, read as the reverse complement.
TCCGCTGTAGCGGGCGGCCAGGTGGTTCGCCAGCGGCAGCCACGCCTCGATGACCTGGTTGCGCAGGGCGGGCCGCTGGGGGTGGTCGGCGGGCAGCGCGGCGAGCGCCGCGATCAGCTCACTGGCGCGGCTCTCCTCACCGGTCTGCGGCGCGCGCTGCACCTCGGTCGCGGTCGATGCCATGGTCATCGTGGTCATGCTGCCCTTCCTGTCCTCGGAGAACGGGTGGCCTCCCACACCGGTCGTGCCAGCCACACTAGACCAAAGGTCACCGCCAAATCAACCGAACGGACGATGGAGATTTAGGCTCATATCCGGACAGAGCGGCGAGGAAGGGTGTCAGCGAGGTAACAGCGGCCGGTAGTCGGCGGCGGTGAGCGGCAGCGCGGAGAGGCTTCCGTCCGCGCGTGGCACCTCCAGCGGCTGCCCGTCCCGGCGGAACGCCACGCTGTAGACGTCGGGCCGCTGAGTGAGGCTGCACACGATCTGCCCGAAGGCCAGCACCTCGTCGTTGCGGCCGGTCTCCTCCCCGGCCTGGCGCACGTCGACGGTGGCCAGCGTGCCGGTCAGCGTCGCCCCGGCCACCGCCACCGTGCCCGGCAGCGCCGTGGCCAGCCCCTGACGGCGCTCGCCGCCGTCCGGCCCGGCCAGCAGGTGCTGGAGGTGCGAGTCCACCCCGGGCAGCCCGTCCACCCGGCGCTTGACCACGACCAGCCCGTCGTCGCGGACGAAGCAGAACGGCTCGTCCACCCGCCCGTCCCCGTCGGCGGTCGACGAGACTGCAGGGGTCGGGAACGCGCCGGGCGGCGTCTGCACCACGCGGGGCTCGTCGTCCACCGGCACCCCGCAGCCGGCCAGCAGCACGGCCGCCAGCAGGCCGGGCAGGAGCCGCCGGCGGCTCATCGCAGCGCTCCGGGCAGCTCGACCCGGAAGCGGGCGCCGGGCACGCGGTCCAGCACCGCGGCCGTACCGCCGTGCGCGGCGGCGTGCTGCGCCACCAGCGCGAGCCCGAGGCCGGTGCCGTCGGTGCCGGCCCGGTCGTGCGCCGCCCGGCCCCTGACGAACCGGTCGAAGATGATCTCGCGGTCGCCGGGCGGCACGCCCGGACCGTCGTCGTCGACCTCCAGCACGCCCACGCCGTCGCGCCCGCCGAGGCGGATCGCGACCGGCCCGCCGCCGTACCGCTCGGCGTTCTCCAGCAGGTTCAGCAGCGTCTGGGCGAACCGGCGCCGGTCGACCCACCACAGGCGCGGGGCGTCGCCGTCGACTGTCACCAGGCTCTCCGGCAGCGACCGTTCCCGGCAGGTGGCCCGGGTCAGCTCCACCACGTCGACCGTCTCGCGGTGTGCCGGCTGCTCGGTGCGGGCCAGCTGGATGAGGTCGTCGACCAGACGCTGGAACCGGGTCACCTCGTCGGCGACCAGGCCCGCCGCGGTGGCGGTGCGCTCGTCCTGGTGCTCCCGGCGGCGGTTGAGCACGCTCGCGGCGGCGGCCAGGGTCTGCAACGGCGAACGCAGCTCGTGGCTCACGTCGGCGGCGAAGCGCCGGTCCCGCTCGATGCGGTGCACCAGCTTGTCGACCATCTCGTTGAACGAGCTGGACAGGCGGGTCAGGTCGGGATCGGTGGTCGGGTCGAGCCGGGTGGCGAAGTCGCCGGACGCGATCCGTTCCGCCGCGTCGGCGACCGCGGTGAGCGGCCGCAGGCTGTGCCGGGTGGCGTACCAGCCGAGCGCCGCGCCCGCACCGGCGACCATGATCGCCACCGCGATCAGCGCCAGGCCCACCACCTGGAACGTCTCCTCGACCTCCCGCAGCGAGGTCAGCTCGTAGTAGCCGAGCGCGCCGGGCAGCGGCACGCCCACCAGCAGCGCGGGCTGCCCGTCGAGCCGGATGCGCTGCACCGCGGGCTTGCCGTCGGCCACCATCCGCTGCAGCTCCACCGGCACGGAGCTGGCGCCCACGTCGGCGGTACGGGCGTACCAGCCGTCGGGCAGGTGCAGCAGCGGGCGGCGGGCGCTGCCGGTGTCGAGCGAGCGCAGCACGGCCACCACGTCCGGGGTGCCGGTGTCCAGGCCGGAACGGACCACGGCGGCGTCGTAGTAGGCGGCCCGGACCGCGGTGCGCTCCCGCTCGTCGAGCAGCGAGCGCCGGGTCAGGTCGTACGAGAACAGGGCCATCAGCGCGGACAGCAGCAACGCCCCCACGGCGAACGCCGCGGTGACCCGGGCGCGCAGGCCGGGACGGGTCATCGCTGGAGTTTGTAGCCGAGGCCGCGCAGCGTGACCAGGTGGCGCGGGTTGGCCGGGTCGGGTTCGATCTTCTGCCGCAGCCGGCCCACGTGCACGTCGACGAGCCGCTCGTCGCCGGTCTCGTAACCCCAGACCCGGCTGAGCAGCTGCTGGCGCGACAGCACCCGGCCGGCGTGCTCGGCCAGCTCGCACAGCAGCCGGAACTCGGTGCGGGTGACCGGCACCGGCTGTCCCGAGCGCCGCACCTCGCCGGCCTCCGCGCTGATCTCCAGGTCGCCGAAGAACTGGGCGGGCACCGGCCCGGACACCGTGCGTACGCGCCGGCGCAGCGCCCGCAGCCGGGCGGACAGCTCCTTGATCGCGACCGGCTTCACCACGTAGTCGTCGGCGCCCGCCTCCAGCGCGGCGACGATGTCGTGGGTGTCGTCGCGGGCGCTGATCACCACGACCGGCACGTCGTCGTCGCGGCGCAGTTGGCGGATGCAGTCGAACCCGTTCATGCCGGGCAGCATCAGGTCGACGAGCACGTAGTCGGCCGGCTTCTCCCGCTGCCGGCGCAGACCGTCCTCCGCGGTCGGGGCGCCGTACGCCTCGTAGCCCTCCTCCTCCAGGGCGAGCTGCAGCGCGAGCCGGATGCGGTCGTCGTCCTCGATCACCAGTACGGCCGTCATATGGGCATCATGACCGGCGCGGCACGGGTCGCCCAATCGCGTGGGCCGTTCGTGGTTTTTGTCATCGAACCGTCATACAACCGTCCGGTGACCTCCAAGATCCCTGCGCAGAGTGGGGTCTGACCCGATCCCGTCACGGAAGCGACCCGATGCCTGCCAGCCTGCCGTCCCCGCCGGAGTCCGCGGTGCCGCACGTGCGCGTGGACATCACCGACGAGCTGGACCTCGCCGGGCTGCCCGAGGTCGCCCACGTGATGGACCGCATACTCGCGCTCCGGCCCCGCGAGCTGACGATCGACCTCGCCGGGTGCCGCCATGTGGACGCCGCCGCCGTCGCGCTGCTGCTGGACGTGCACCGCCGGCTGGCGCGCCAGGGCGGTCTGCTCACGCTGAGCAGTCCGCATCCGCGGATCCGGCGCATCCTGGAGAACTCCGGGCTCGGTGCCGTACCCGTCGTCGACACGCCCCGTCCGGCCGCGCGCGGCCGGGCCCGGGTCGCGTCCGCATCACGCTGAGGAGGAGTGGTGACCGGCAGCACGCTCGTCGGAGCGCTCGTGGTTGGTCTGGCCGTGGGCGGGCTGGGACGCCTCGTCCTGCCGGGGCGCAAGGCCGTCCCGGTGTGGCTGACACTCGCGCTCGGCGTCGCGGCCGCGCTGCTCGGCGCGATCGTGGTCGGGCTGGTGGACCACCGCACCGACGGATCGCCAGTGCTGCCGCTGATGGTGCAGACCGGCTTCGCCGCCGTGGCGGTCGTGCTGGCGGTGGTCGCCGCGGGCCGGCCGGAGGCCCAGGGGCAGACCCCTCCCGGCACGGGCGGCCGGCGGAAGGAGGAGGTGTGACTGTCGTACCCGCGGATCACCTGATGATGCTCATCTGCGACGGCTGCGGTGACAGCGTCACCGGCGCGGGCGCCACGCTGCCCGACGCCGAGGTGGTGTGGACGCTCGTGTTCGAGCACGACTGGGTCGGCTCGCCGTTCGCGTCCGGACCGCACCACTGCCCCCGGTGCAGCGCCCGGGCGGCCATCGCCGACGACGGCCTGGGCACCGAGGACCTGGAGCAGGTGGGCGGCACACCGGCCGCCCACGACGTCGACCCGGCCACGGCGGTCCGCCGCGCCCTCGACGAGCGCTTCCGGCGCGACGACATGGAGCTGGTCGACCTGTCCGGCCTGGAGGTGATCGACTCCGCCGGGCTCAGCCTGCTGGTGCGCGCGCACCAGGACGCCCGACGCGACGGCCGGCGGCTGGGCCTGCTGTCCCCCTCGCGGTTCGTGCTCACCGTGCTGCACACCATGCGGCTCGACGGCGTCTTCACAGTCGTCGACGGCCGCGTCCCGGCGCCGGGCCCCGCGTCCCGGCGACCGGTCCTGACCGAACAGAAGGAGCCCTCCCCGTGGTGATGCCCTGGCCGTACCCCGAGTTCCCGTTCACCGGCGGCGGGCCGGAGCCCGACGACGCGGACACCCGCCTCGCGTCGCTCGTCGCCCAGCGGCTCAGCGCCGACTGGACCACCCGCCGGCAGCAGATCACCGTGACCGTGCAGAACCGGGTGGTCATCCTCGCCGGCCTGGTGGCCGACCCGCAGACGCGCCTGGTCGCCGCCGAGCTGGCATGGGACGTGCCGGGTGTGTACGACGTCTGCAACGCGTTGCGGCTCTACGGCGGGCGCCGCGGCGGCCGCTGACCGGCGGCGGTTGCACGCATCGGCAACCACCTCTACGCTCGGCCGTGGGAGCGCTCCCTAAGGCCGCCGCGTCGGGCTTTCCGGGCAGGTTCACGACGGGCACCGTCCGATCACCATCCAGACGATGGGACCTTCCCGCATGTTCTCGATTCCCCGCCCGTCCCGGCGGCACCTGCTCGCCGGCGGCGCGGTCGGCGCGCTCGCCCTGGCGGCGGTGGCCGTCCTGCCCTCGCCCGACGCGATGGCGGCGACCGGCTGCGCCGTCACCTACACCACCAACTCCTGGCCCGGCGGCTTCACCGCGAACGTGGCGGTGCGCAACCTCGGCGACCCGGTGAGCAACTGGACGCTGGGCTTCACCTTCCCCGACGGCGGCCAGCGCGTGGTGCAGGGCTGGTCGGCCACCTGGCAGCAGAGCGGCTCGGCGGTCACCGCCCGCAGCCTCGACTACAACGGCACGCTCGGCACCGGCGCGAGCACCACTGTCGGCTTCAACGGCTCGTGGACCGGGTCGAACCCGAACCCGACGTCGTTCTCGCTCAACGGCACCGTCTGCACCGGCGGCACGAGTACACCGCCGCCCAGCACGCCCCCGCCGAGCACCCCGCCACCGCCGACCACTCCCCCGCCCACCACGCCGCCGCCGACCGGCACCACGCCGGTCGCGATCAACGGCCAGCTCCAGGTGTGCGGCGTCAACCTCTGCAACCAGTACGGGCGGCCGATCCAGCTACGCGGCATGAGCACGCACGGGTTGCAGTGGTTCGCCAACTGCTACACCGACGCCTCGCTGGACGTGCTCGCGAACGAGTGGCAGTCCGACCTGCTGCGCATCTCCATGTACGTGCAGGAGCAGGGCTACGAGACCAACCCGGCCGGCTTCACCAACCAGGTGAACACGCTCGTGGACAAGGCCGAGGCCCGGGGCATGTACGCCCTCATCGACTTCCACACGCTGACGCCCGGTGACCCGATGTACAACCTGGACCGGGCCAAGACGTTCTTCGCCAACGTGTCGGCGCGCAACGCCGCGAAGAAGAACGTGATCTACGAGGTCACCAACGAGCCCAACGGGGTGAGCTGGTCGACCATCCGTGACTACGCCGAGCAGGTCATCCCGGTGATCCGGGCCAACGACCCGGACGCGGTGGTCATCGTCGGCACCCGGGGCTGGTCCTCGCTCGGCGTGTCCGAGGGCGGCAACTCCGACGAGATCGTGAACAACCCGGTGCGGGCGCAGAACATCATGTACACGTTCCACTTCTACGCCGCGTCGCACAAGGACAACTACCGCAACGAGGTGCAGCGGGCGGCGAGCCGGCTCCCGCTTTTCGTCACCGAGTTCGGCACCGTCACGTACACCGGTGACGGCGCTGTCGACACCGCCAGCAGCAACGCCTGGCTCGACCTGCTCGACCGGTTGAAGATCAGCTACGCGAACTGGACGCTCTCCGACGCCCCCGAGGGCTCGGCGGCACTGCGGCCGGGCACCTGCGCGTCCGGCTCGTTCGGCGGGACGTCGGTGCTCACCGAGTCCGGCGCGTACATGCGCGAGCGCATCCGCACCGCTGACAACTTCCCCACCTCCTGACCGGGCGGCCGGCGGCGATCCTTTCCCCTTCGGGTCGCCGCCGGTCAGCCCTCCACCAGCCCGGCCCGGCGCCACAGCACCCGGCCCGGCCCGGCGACCAGGCCCAGTTCGGTCAGGTGGTCGGCGATCCGCTGCGCGGACCAGCGCAGCGTGGCCCGCCAGTGCGGGTTGGCCCGCGCCGCGGCCCGGCCGGCCGCCGGGTCGATCCCGACCGCCGCGTACGCCCGCGGGTGCACCAGGCGCCGCGTGATCGAGTACGCGGCCCGGCCGATCACCAGCCGCGCGTACGCCAGCGCCACCGGCCCGGCCGCCTCCACCTGCCGGGTCAGCTCGTCGCGGGCGAAACGCACGTGCCGGGCCTCCTCCACCACGTGGATGCGCGACACCATCCGGATCAGCGGCTGCAACGACTCGTCGGCCATGATCTCGCGCTGGAACGAGTCGAGGATCTCCTCGGCGATCAGAATGGCCGCGTACATCTGCGGGCCGGTCGCCGTGGACTTGAGCCAGCGCCCGAGCAGGTGGTCGAACGGCTCGGCGCGGTAGACCGGCGCGCCCGCGGCCTCGATGAGCCGGCCGAACATGATGGAGTGCCGGCACTCGTCGGCGACCTCGGTGAGCGCGTACTGGGCGTGCCGGCTGGTCGGGTCCGCGTCGTAGTACTGCCGGATCAGCATCTGCATGAGGATCGTCTCGAACCAGATCCCGGCGCTGGCAGCGCTGGCGACCTCGTGCTTGGTCAGCTCGACCCGCTGGTCCTCGGTCATGGCGTCCCACAGCGGCGTGCCGTAGAGGCTGCTGCGCGTCGGCGGCAGCCAGTACGCGCCGGGCACCGGTGGTGCCGACCAGTCGATGTCGACCATCGGGTCGTAGCTGGTGCGTACCGAGGCGGAGAGCAGGCGATCGGCGACCGCCTCGCGCGGGAATCCGGCCGTCGTCCGCTCCATGACCCCTCCATATTGACGTAACTTCGAGTAACTGTTACGAGTGGTAGCATGCGACGGACCACCACCGATGTCAATGGCCCCGACGCTCCACCGGGGCCGGCCGCACCCCGTTCCGGCGGACGGCGCGACCGCTGGGCCGACCACCGCGAACAGCGGCGGCAGGAACTGATCGCGGCCGCCGTGCAGGCGCTGCTGCGACACGGCCCGAGCGTCGACATGGACCAGGTCGCCGCCACCGCCGGGGTCAGCAAGCCGGTGCTCTACCGCTACTTCGCCGACAAGGCGCAGCTCTGGCTGGCGGTCAGCGAGGTGGTCGCGGCGCGCGTGGTGGCCGCCATCGCGCCCGCGGTGGAGCAGGTACGCGAGGAGCGGGCGCTGGTCGAGGCGACGATCGACGCGTACCTGAGCGTGGTGGAGTACGAGCCGTCGCTCTACCGGTTCCTCGTGCACGAGTCCGGGCATCCCGGCATCCAGCAGGTGGTCACCGGCACCAGCCGGCAGGTCGCGACCGGGCTGGCCCGGGTCATCGGCGACCGGCTGCGCGCGCTCGGCCTCGACGCCGGCCCGGCCGAGCCGTGGGCGTACGGGCTGGTCGGGTTCGTGCAGGCGGTCGGCGACTGGTGGACCACGCACGGGCAGCCGATCCACCGGGCCGCGCTCACCGAATACCTGACCACGCTGCTGTGGAGCGGCATCGAGGGGGTCCGCCGGGGCGCCGACCTGCCACCGGAGCTGACCCGCGCGCACGAACGGATCGACAGGTGACCTGGCAGGGCACGGCCGAGATCGCCGGCACCCCGGTACGGCTGCACGCGGGCGGACGGTTCGAGCCGGTCGACGGCCGCTACCACTGGGCCGGGCGGGTCGAGCCGGAACCGCGCCTGGTGCGGCTGCTGCGCTCCGGCCGCCGGGACGTGGAGGTCCGGATCGGCGAACGGGTCGCCCGGGCACGGCTGGCCGAGGTGGACCCGTGGGGCGGCGTCCGCATCACCGGCGTCGGCACGCCGCCCTGGCCGCCGGACGACGAGTGATCCGGCCCGTACCGTGAAGGGATGACGCCTCCCGCCACAGTGCTGCTGGTCTTCGGGCGCGGGGTGGTGGCCGGCGACGACGGCTACCGGCTCACCGCGGAGAGCGTCGCGCGCACCGAGGCCGCGGTGGCCTACGTCCGCGCGCACGCCGAGGCGTTCCGCCGCGCGCCGGACGCCCGGGTGGTGTTCACCGGCGGCTGGCCGCACGGCCCGGCCGGCGCGCCCGCCCCGCCCGCCGGATACCGGGAGGCGGAGCTGATGCGGGCGCTGGCGCGCGACGCCGGGCTCGACGCGTACGCCCGCTCGGCCGCCGAGACCCGCTCCCGCACGACCGTGCAGAACCTGGCGCACACCGTCCAGGACGGGCTGCTCGGCGCGGCGGAGTTCACCGCCCAGCGGCCACTCGGGCTGGTCTCCCACCCGTGGCACCTGCCCCGCGTCCGGCTGCTCGCCGCGCGCGTGCTCGGGCTGTCCGGCCGGGCGCTGGCCGACGTGCCGGTGACCGCGCCCGACCCGGTGCCCGTCCGGCGGGAGCGGGCCGCCCGCGCGTTCAGCCGGATCGGCTTCCTCGGCGTGCGTACCCCGGAGGCGTCGCTGCGCCGCGAGCGCGCGCTGACCCGCGCCGCCGACCGGATCGGACGCCTCACGCCCCGGCGGTGATTCGCCGGAGCGGGCGCGGGGTACGACGGTCCTCGATCGACCCGGCGGGCCGTGCCGGCGGGCGAGTCCACCCGGGAGGTTCCGTGATCGTGCTCGTGCCGGTGTACCGGCCCGGTGACCGGCTTCCGCCGCTGGTCGGCGACCTGCGGGCGGCGCTGCCCGGCGCGGACGTGCTCGTCGTCGACGACGGCAGCGGCCCGGCCGCCGCCGGGGTGCTGGGCGCGGCCCGCGCCGAGGGGGCGACGGTGCTGCGCCGCCGGGTCAACCGGGGCAAGGGCGTGGTGCTGCGCACCGGCTTCCGGTACGCCTCGGCGCACCGTCCCGGACGCGACGTGGTGTGTGTGGACGCCGACGGCCAGCACGGCGTGACCGACGTGTGCCGCGTGGCGGAACGGATGCGCGTCACCGGGGCGCCGACGCTCGGCGTACGCCGCTTCGACGGTGAGGTCCCGGCGCGCAGCCGGTTCGGCAACGCGGCGACCCGGGTGGCGTTCCGGCTGACGACCGGCCTCGACGTGCGCGACACCCAGACCGGGCTGCGCGCCTACCCGGCCGCCCTGCTCGGCTGGCTCACCACCGTGCCGGGTGACCGCTTCGAGTACGAGATGGCGGTGCTGCTGCGACTGGTCCGCGCCGGGGTGCCGGTCGAGCAGGTGGACATCGCCACCCACTACCACGGCGACAACTCGGGTTCGCACTTCTCCGCGCTCGCCGACTCGGTGCGGATCTACCGCCCGCTGGCCGCCTCCGCCGTCGCCCGCCTGGCGGGGCGCTCCGAGGTGGACGCCGTACCGGCCGCCGCCGTCACGACGTCGCGTCCCACACCTGCGACTCGAACTCCCTGAGCTGGTCGCGCAGCGACGGCGGGTACGCGGTGCGGTACGGGTGCTCCCCGGCCGGCACCACCCGGACCATCTCGTCGATCATCTCCTGCGGATCGCGCTGGTGGCCGAGGTAGTCGCCGAAGTCGGGCCGCGGCAGCAGGGCGGCGGACTCGTCCCACCACTGGGACATGGTCTCCACGCCGGTGTCGTTGTAGCCGGTCCGGTACGGGCCGGGGTTGATCACGGCGACGCGTACCCCGCGTGGTTCCAGCTCGCCCTTCATGGCCCAGGCCAGCGCCTCGATCGCGTGTTTGGTGGCGGCGTAGACGCCGATGAAGGGCCGGGTCCGCACGCCCACCGCGGAGGACACCCAGACCACCTTTCCCGCGCCCCGGGCCAGCATCGGCGGCACGAGGTCCTGCGCCAGGTGCAGGTGGCCGAACACGTTCACCTCGAACGACCGGCGGACCCGGTCCATCGGGATCTCCACCAGAGCGCCGGCCTCCTGCACGCCCGCGTTGAGCACCAGGATGTCCACCCGGTGCCGGGCCGCGGCGGCCCGGTCGGCCGGGTCGGTGACGTCCAGCTTGATCGCGTCCAGCGCTACGCCCGCCCGCTCGGCCTCGGCGCGCAGTTCGCGGACCTGGGGCCAGACCTGCGCGGCGGCGATCACGTGGTGGCCCTCGCGGGCCAGCCCGAGCGCGGTGCCCCGGCCGAGCCCGCTGCCGGCCCCGGTGATCAGGATGTCGGCCATCGGGCTCAGCCCTGCCGGGCCTTCTGCCGCCGGTCGGCCTTGTTGAGCACGAACAGCTTTCCCCGGCGCCGGACCACGATCGAGCCGGCCTTGCGCTTGAGCGCGCGCAGGGAGCTTCGGACCTTCATATCCGCTCCTTCGGTTCCCGCCGGTGTCCGTCCGGCACGGGTACCCGCCGCCGGTGCGGTCATGCCCGGCCGCGCCCGCCCCGGTCGGGACGGGCGCGGCCGGGATGCCGCTGCGGCCCCGCTCAGGCGGCCGTGCAGGTGCTCCCGTTGAGCGTGAACGAGGCGGGCCTGCCGGTGTTGCCGGTGTGGGTGGCCTGGAAGCCGATGTCCACCGAGCCGCCCGGCGGGATCGACGCGTTGTAGGACACGTTGCGGGCGGTCACCGCGCCGCTGGACGGGCTGTACGTGGCGTTCCAGCCTCCGGTGATCGTCTGACCGCCCGGCAGTGTGAACGCGAGGTTCCACCCGTTGATCGCCGTGGTGGACGTGTTGGTGATCGTCACGGCGGCGGTCAGGCCGTTGTTCCAGGCGTTCACCACGTACCCGACCCGGCAGGCGCCCGACGGCGGCGGCGTGGTCGGCGGCGGCGTCGTGGGCGGTGCCGTGGTGGGCGGGGGCGTGGTCGGCGGAGGCGTGGTGGGCGGCGGCGTGGTCGGCGGAGGCGTGGTGGGCGGCGGCGTGGTGGAGTCCAGGCCGAAGAAGCGGATGGCCTGCGCCGCGTCCACCGGCAGGTTGTGCGTGACGCCCTGCATGCTGATCGCCTCGACGGTCGCGGTGCCGCCGGTGCCGCCGTAGCGGGTACGCGTGTAGCCGGCCTGCGGGCTGTCCGTGTACGCCGGCGTCTGGCTCAGCCCGTTCACGTTCGTCCACTGGTCGATCTGCTCGCCGAAGTTCGGGTAGCGCAGCGTCTCGTCGTTGGTGCCGTGCCAGATCTGCATCCGCGGGCGCGGGCCGGTGTAGCCGGGGTAGGCGTTGCGCACCAGGTCACCCCACTGCTGCGGGGTCTTCAGCACCTGGCCGTTGGCGCACTCGCTGTTCCACTCGGAGCCGTTGGTGGTGGCGAAGCAGCCGAACGGCACACCGGCGAAGGCGGCACCGGCGCGGAACACGTCCGGGTAGTCGCCGAGCAGCACGTTCGTCATCATCGCGCCGGACGAGGTGCCGGTGGTGAAGATCCGCTGCGAGTCCACCGGGTAGCGCTGCCGCACGTAGTCCACCATCGACTTGATGCCCACCGGGTCGCTGCCGCCGTCGCGGCGCAGCGCCTGGGGCGAGGAGACGTCGAAGCACTTGCTGCTGCGCGTCACCGACGGGTAGACCACGATGTAGCCGTACCGGTCGGCGAGCGCCGCGAACTGGGTGCCGGAGTACATGGCCGGGCCGCTGCCGGTGCAGTAGTGGTTCACCACGAGCAGGCCGGGACGGGCCGCGACGGTGTCCGGGACGTACAGGTACATCCGCAGGTTGCTCGGGTTGGTGCCGAAGTTCGTCACCTCGGTCAGCGCGGCGGCCGAGGCCGGCCCGGGGACGGCGAGCGCCGCCCCGACGGCGAGCCCGGCCGCGGCCAGCGCCGCACCGAGCAGCCGGAGTCTGCTCCTTCTGGACAGCATGCGTTCTCCTCGGATGGTGGGAACGCCGCGTGGCGCGGCGTTCTCGCCGGCGAGGCGCCTGCGACGGGCGGCCCGGACCCTCGGAGACGAGATAGACAGTCGCGGATCGATGCGACTCGAATCGGAGTCTAGGCCCCGGCCGGCGGGCCGACAACCGCCGCGGCCACCCGGCGGGCACGGTCCGCGTGGGTCAGCACGTCCACGCTGTCCACGTACTGGTCCACCGCGCCGACCGGCGGCCGGTCGCGCAGCTGCGGGTCGGTGATCGCGGCGCGCAGCGTCTCGACGAACCGGCAGGCGTGCAGCACCAGGAACGGCCGGTCGTGGAACGGCCGGGCGGCCGGGTCCACCGGCGGCGCCGGCGCGGCGTCGTTGGTCCAGCCGGCGACCGTCTCCAGCGCCCGGACCAGGCCGGGCTCCCGGGCCGCCCAGTCGCCCGGGCCGAGCGCGGCGGCGAGCCCGTCCACCACCGGCGCCGCGTCCGGCAGCGTCGCGAACACCGTGCCGAGCCATTTCGCGTACGGGGGCCAGCGCCGGTGCAGCAGCAGGCCGAGGCGCATCAGGTCCCGGGCCAGTCCGGCGACCACGACCCGGCTGCCCAGGTCGTCGCCGACCTCGGCGCACCGGCCGGCCAGGTGCTCGGCCTGCGCGACCCGCTGCCACCCGGAGGCGAGCACGTACCGCCACACGTCGTCCGGATACCAGGCCAGCCGGGCGCGGACGTCGGTGAGCGCGCCGTCGAGCCCGTCGTGGAACACCGCTCCCCCGGTCAGCTCGGCCAGCCGCTGCGTCGGCGTCGCCAGCCAGTCCGCCGCCGTCAGTCCGGTGCGCGGGTCGGCGCCGAGCCGCTCCCGCAGCCATCCGCCGAGTTCGTCCACCGTCACGCCGTGCCGGTCGCCGTCGGCGCGGACTGTGCCGAGGCGCGCCTCCGGCCCGCCTGAGTAGCGGGTGGGCCAGCCGAGGAACCGCGCCGGCAGCTCCGCGTCCAGCGCCGCCCGGACCGGCGCGACGTCGTGCGCGGCCGCCACGAAGAGCTGGGTACGCGGACCCCAGTCGTGGTCGGTGGAGCGGGGCGTGTCGAGGCCGAGCAGCTCGGAGCCGCCGTCGAGCAGACCGGCGGAGTACGGCAGGCCGGGCAGCCGCCGCGCCAGCAGCGGACCCACCACCTCGTCGTGGAACCGGCGGGCCAGGGTCAGGCCGGGTACGAAGCTCACCCCGCCAGTCTGCTCATGCCGCGCCCCGCGCGCGCCCGGGTTTCCGGCCCGGCGGTCGCCTCCCCCATGTCGTCACAGGGCTGTGGAAGGCTTGTCCGCGTGGCACAACGACAGCCGATCCTCCTGATCGACTCCCCCAGCCTCTACTTCCGCGCCTACTTCGGCATTCCCGAGTCGGCCGCGAAGACCGGCGACGGCCAGCCGGTCAACGCCGTCCGCGGCTTCCTCGACATGCTCGCCCAGCTCGTGCGCACCCGCCGGCCCGACCGGATGATCTGCGCGCTCGACCACGACTGGCGGCCGGCGTGGCGGGTGGAGCTGCTGCCGTCGTACAAGGCGCACCGGGTCGCGCCCGAGGGCGGCGAGGTCGTGCCGGACACGCTGTCCCCGCAGGTGCCGATGATCCTGGAGGTGCTGGACGCGCTCGGCATCCCGGCCGTGGGCGCCGACGGCTACGAGGCCGACGACGTGCTCGGCACGCTCTCGGTGACCCAGCCGGGCCCGGTCGAGGTGGTCTCCGGCGACCGCGACCTGTTCCAGCTCGTCGACGACGCCCACCCGGTACGCCTGCTCTACGTCGGCCGGGGCGTGGCCAAGCTGGACGACTGCGACGACGCGGCGGTCCGCACCCGCTACGGTGTGCCCGCCGACCGGTACGCCGACTTCGCGGCGCTGCGCGGCGACCCCAGCGACGGGCTGCCCGGCGTGGCCGGGGTGGGCGAGAAGACCGCCGCCCGGCTGATCGACCGCTACGGCGGGCTGGACGGCATCCTGGCCGCGCTCGACGACCCCCGCTCCGGTTTCGCGCCCGGGCTGCGGGCGAAGCTCGACGCCGCCCGGGACTACCTGGCCGTGGCGCCGAAGGTGGTCCGGGTCGCCACCGACGTGCCGCTGCCCGAGCTGGACCCGGCACTGCCCACGTCCCCCGCCGACCCGGACCGGCTGCTGGAGCTGGCGCAGCGCTGGAACCTGGCCGGCTCGTGCCGCCGTCTCGTCGACGCACTGGCCGGCGACCGATCGTGATCAGTTGATCACGATGGGCGGTCGGTGCTCCGCCGGGACGGGAACTGCGCGCCGGGCTGCGCCAGCGTCGACCGGGCCCGCAGGCCGACCGGGTCCGGCGCGGGTTCGGCGGCCACCGTCTGCGGCCCCTCGTCGAGCCGCGCGCTGACGTACGCGGCCCCGGCCCGGTCGTCGTCGGACGGCGCGGCGAGCAGCGCGTAGACGAGCCCGACCACGCCGAAGACCACCGCCAGCACGATCGGCACCAGCAGCCCGCTCACCTCGGTGCCGGAGGCCGGGCCGCGGCTCTCGTGCAGGTGCACCGACAGCGCGCTCATGCCGGTGAAGTGCATGCCGTTGACCGCGATGCCCATGACCAGCGCCGACGCGGCGATGGCGATCCCCCGGCGGACGGTCATCGCCAGCCAGAGCGCCACCGTGGCGGCCACGATCGCGATGACCACGGACAGCGTCACCCGCAGCGGGTCGTAGCCGAGCGAGCCGTCCAGGCGCATGGCGGCCATGCCGGTGTAGTGCATGGCCGCCACCCCGGCGCCGGTGAAGAACCCGCCGGCGATCAGCCGGGGCGCGGCGAGCCGGCCGGTGCCCACGATCGCCAGCCCGATGCCGACCGCCGCCACCGCGATCGCCGTGCTGGCGGCCGTCAGCGGCACGTCGTAGCGGATCCGGGTGCCGCCGACGGCGAACCCGAGCATCGCCATGAAGTGCATGGCCCAGATGGCGGTGCCGCCGAGCGCCCACGCGGCGAGCAGGCCCCACCAGGCCCGCTGGCCGGCGCTGGTGGCGGTCCGGATCCGCCCGGCGCAGACCAGGCCGAGCGCCGAGCCGAGCACCGACAACGCGTAGCTGAGCGCGGGCGTGATCCACCCGTACTCGAAGTGATTGATCTCGCCCACGACGCCCTTCCCTCATCCTCGGCTCAGCGCGACCCACGGCGCCCCGGGCAATGATGGGATAGGCCCTGACCAGGGCATGCATCGACCCCCCGCCAATT
The DNA here is from genome assembly GCF_049179035.1 of Micromonospora sp. WMMD1274. Classification (NCBI taxonomy): domain Bacteria; kingdom Bacillati; phylum Actinomycetota; class Actinomycetes; order Micromonosporales; family Micromonosporaceae; genus Micromonospora; species Micromonospora sp. WMMD1274. Next base: position 6,541,328 of record NZ_JBMHMG010000001.1, on the reverse strand, counting down.
CGCGGGGTGGTGCCGCCGTGACGCAGAGGTGCGTCGATTTCCGGTAATCGCTGACCGAAAGTGACCGTCAGGCGGAGGCGTGGTAGGCCAGCACACCACGGTTGACCGCCGCGATGGCCTGCCGGGCGGTGGAACGCAGCTCGGCCGAGGCGCCGCCCGAGTCGGCGACCTGCCCGAGCAGGTCGACGACCTGGCGCGCCCAGCGGACGAAGTCGCCGGCCGGCATCTCCCCGTCGATCTGGTGGCCGCTGGCCAGCACCTTCGCCAGCGCCTCGCCGCGCGCCCACCGGTAGATCGGCCAGGCGAAGCCGAGATCGGGCTCCCGGGTCACGGCCAGGCCGCGCGCCGCCTCGTCCGTCTCGATGTCGCCCCACAGCTTGAGCGTCTCGTCGACCGCGTCGGCCACCGCGCCGCGCGGCAGCGACGCCCGCTCGTCGACGTCCCGCCGGGCCTCGAAGACCACCACCGACACGGCGGCGGCCAGCTCGGCCGGGGACAGGCCGTCCCACACCCGGCGGCGCAGGCACTCGGCCACCAGCAGGTCCGCCTCGGTCCAGATCCGGGCCAGCATCCGCCCGGCGTCGGTGACCTCGCCGTCGGCGGCCAGGTAGCCGCGCGCCGTCAGCAACGCCACGATCCGATCGAAGGTACGGGCCAGCGAGCCGGTCCGCCCGGACACCCGCTCACGCAGCTCCTCGGTGTCGCGTTCCAGCCGGCGCCGCCGCTCCGCCCAGCGGGCGTGCTCCTCCCGGTCCGGGCAGGCGTGACACGGGTGGGCGCGCAGCTCGACGCGGAGCTGGCTGAGCCGGTGGTCCTCCCCCGCCGCCTGACGGGACCGGCCGCCCCGCCGGCCGCCGTGCCGGTCCAGGCCGGTGCCACTGACCGCGGCGGCCAGATCCCGCCGGGCCGCGGGCGATCGGTGGTTGAAGTGCTTCGGCACCCGGATGCGGGTGAGCACCTCGGCCGGGGTGGTGAAGTCGCCGGGGGTGACGCGTCCGGCCCAGCGGTCCTGGGTGAGGACCAGCGGCCGGGGCTCGCCGAACCCGCCGGTGGCCGGGTCCAGCACCACCGCCAGTCCGGCCCGCCGACCGGACGGCACCCGGATCACGTCACCGACCCGCAGCCGCTCCAGCGAGGCGACGGCCGCCGCCTTGCGCTGGGTCTGCCCCTGCCGGGCGATGGCGCGTTCCCGGTCGGCGATGGCCACCCGCAGCGCGAAGTACTCGTCGAAGTCGCCGTGGTGGCAGGCGGCCTCCGCGCCGTACGCGTCGATGGTCTCGGTGTTGCGCTGCACCTGACGGGCCAGACCCACCACCGACCGGTCGGCCTGGAACTGCGCGAACGAGGACTCCAGCAGTTCCCGGGCCGGCGCCGCGCCGACGCTGCCGACCAGGTTGACGGCCATGTTGTACGAGGGCCGGAAGCTGGAACGCAGCGGGTAGGTGCGGGTGGAGGCGAGCCCGGCGACGTGCCGGGGGTCGGTCTCCGGCGACCAGACGACCACCGCGTGGCCCTCCACGTCGATGCCCCTGCGGCCGGCCCGGCCGGTGAGCTGGGTGTACTCGCCGGGGGTGAGGTCGACGTGGGCCTCGCCGTTGAACTTGACGAGGCGTTCCAGCACCACGCAGCGGGCCGGCATGTTGATGCCCAGCGCGAGCGTCTCGGTGGCGAAGACGGCCTTGACCAGTCCGCGGACGAACAGCTCCTCTACCACCTCCTTGAACGCCGGGAGCATGCCGGCGTGGTGGGCGGCCAGGCCGCGCTCCAGGCCGTCGAGCCACTCCCAGTAGCCGAGCACCGACAGGTCCTCGCCGGGGATGGCGGTGACCCGGGACTCCACCACCCGGCGGATCTCGGCGCGTTCCTCCGGGGAGGTGAGGCGCAGCCCGGCGGCGAGGCACTGCTGCACGGCGGCGTCGCAGCCGGCCCGGCTGAAGATGAACAGGATCGCCGGGAGCAGTCCCTCCCGGTCGAGCCGGTCGACGATGTCCGGGCGCATCGGGCCGCGCCAGCGGGGGCCGCGCCGCCCGCCGCCGGGACCGGCGCTGCGGCCCTCGCCCAGCTCCAGCCGGCGCATCGTGTCCCGGGTGTAGCGCAGCAGCTCGGGGTGCACGTCGTGCTTGCGGGCCGCGTCGGCGTCGTGGAACAGGTCGAACATCCGCTTGCCGACGAGCATGTGCTGCCACAGCGGCACCGGCCGGTGCTCGGAGACCACCACCGCGGTCTCGCCGCGCACGGTGACCAGCCAGTCGGCGAACTCCTCGGCGTTGGAGACGGTGGCCGACAGCGACACGAGCGTGACCGACTCGGGCAGGTGGATGATCACCTCTTCCCAGACCCCGCCGCGGAACCGGTCGGCCAGGTAGTGGACCTCGTCCATCACCACGTACGCCAGGCCCTCCAGCGTCGCCGAGCCGGCGTAGAGCATGTTGCGCAGCACCTCGGTGGTCATCACCACCACCGGCGCGTCGCCGTTGATCGCGTTGTCGCCGGTGAGCAGGCCGACGTGCTCGGCGCCGTAGCGGTCCACCAGGTCGTGGTACTTCTGGTTGGACAGCGCCTTGATCGGCGTGGTGTAGAAGCACTTGCGCCGGGTGGCGGGCGCGTCGCCGCCGGGCCGGCCGCGCAGCGCGAGGTGCACCGCGAACTCACCCACCACGGTCTTGCCGGCGCCGGTGGGAGCGCAGACCAGCACGCCGCTGCCCCGCTCCAGCGCCTCGCACGCCTCGCGCTGGAAGTCGTCGAGATCGAACCCGAGATCCAGCGAGAATTCGTCCAGGGCCGGGAAGGCGGAGGCCTGCGCGGCCCGGCGGCGCGCCGCGGCGTACCGCTCGGCGGGGCTCGACATGGATCCAAGATTAATCGGTGCCGCCGAGGAGTACCGGTCAAGGCCATCCGGCAGGACGGTCGGAGCGGTCGGTAGGGTGCACGACGTGCCGGACCGTACCGAACTGCCCCACGTCTCGAGCGGCGCCGACGACGCCGTCCGCCCGGGCCCGTCCCGCCGGCCGGTGGAGGCGGTGCTCTTCGACTTCCACGGCACCCTCGCCCAGGTGGAGGAGCCGCTGGCCTGGGTGCTCGCCGCCGCGTCCGCCTGCGGCGTCGAGCTGGACCGGATCCGGGCCACCTCGCTGGCCGACCGGCTGCTCACCGCCGGGCGTGCCGGCGGCCCGCTGCCGGCGCGGGTGCCGCCCCGGCTGGCCGAGCTGTGGGCCGACCGCGATCTCTACCCGCACGCGCACCGGGGCGCGTACACCGGGCTGGCCGAGACCGTGGACACCGGCATCGACGGGTTCGCCGACGCGCTCTACGAGCGGGTGCTGGTGCCCGAGGGCTGGGTGCCGTACCCGGACACCGCCCCCGTGCTGGGAGCGCTGCGCTCCGCCGGGGTGAAGGTGGCGGTGGTCAGCAACATCGGCTTCGACCTGCGGCCGCTGTTCGCCGCCTGGGACCTCGACGCGCTCGTCGACGCGTACGCCCTGTCGTACGAGGTGGGGCGCTGCAAGCCGGACCCGGGCATCTTCCTGCGGGCCTGCGGGATGCTCGGCGTCGACCCGGAGCGCACGCTCATGGTGGGCGACACGCCGGCCGACGCGGGCGCGGTCGCGGCCGGGTGCGGGGTGCTGGTGCTGCCCTGCGCCGACGCCGGCCGCCCCAACGGGCTCGGCGCGGTGCTCGACCTGGCCGGGGCCGCCTGAGCGCACACCCCCCAGCGGCGCGAACCCGTCGCGGCGCACCGGCTACCGTCAGGGGCATGACCGGTGCCCACCCCTTGCCGCCGCGTGCGCCGGGACGGCTCGGCGGGGTCGCGCTGGTGCTCGGCGGGGCGCTGTCGGTGCAGTTCGGCTCCGCGCTGGCCGCGCTGCTGTTCCCGCGTACCGGGGTGGCCGGGGCGGTGACGCTGCGGCTGACCATCGGCGCGCTGCTGATGCTCGTGTTCTGCCGGCCGCGGGTACGCGGGTACGGGCACCGCGACTGGGCGGCGGTGCTGGCGTTCGGGCTGGCCCTGGCCGGCATGAACTCGATCTTCTACCAGGCGATCGAGCGGATCCCGCTCGGCCCGGCCGTCACCCTGGAAGTGCTCGGCCCACTGGCGCTGTCGGTGATCGCCGCGCGCCGGGTGGCTGCCTGGTGCTGGGCTGCGCTGGCGCTGGCCGGGGTGGTCCTGCTCGGGCAGGGCGGGTTCGACCGGCTCGACCCGGCCGGCGCCGCGCTGGCGCTGACGGCGGGCGCCATGTGGGCCGCGTACATCGTCTGCTCGGCGCGGATCGGCGCGCGGTTCCCCGGCGCAGACGGGCTGGCCCTCGCCCTGACCGTCGCGGCGCTGCTCACCCTGCCGTTCGGGCTGGCCGACGGCGGCGGTCGCCTCGCCGACCCGGTGGTGCTGGGGCTCGGTACCGGGCTGGCGCTGCTCGCCTCGGTGCTGCCGTACAGCCTGGAACTGGCCGCGCTGCGGCGGCTGCCGACCGCGACGTTCGCGGTGATGATGAGTCTCGGCCCGGCGATCGCCGCGGTGGCCGGCTGGCTGGTGCTCGGCCAGGCGTTGCGCCCGGTCGAGGTGCTCGCCATCGCGCTCGTGGTGGCCGCGAGCGCCGGTGCGGTCCGCGCCGCCGCGCCGCCTCCTGCCGCGCCTCCGCCTTCGCCGCCGGCCGTTCCCGGCGAGCTGTCTCAGGCGGACCTGGCGGGGGTCAGCGCAGCAGCCGCAGCGCCGCCGGCACGGCGGTGACGGTCACCGGCAGGTCGAGGGAGCGTTCCCCGTCGGCGTACGTGGTGATGCCCTCGGCGGCCAGCTCCACCGTCCGCGCCCGGTAGACGCGCGCCAGCGGGTGCGTGACGTGGGTGCCCCGGTAGATCTGCGGCTTGACCCGCATCAGCGTGCGCCTGTCGAAGCGCCCGCCGACCACCACGTCCAGCAGGCCGTCGTGCGGGTCGGCGTCCGGGCAGATCCGCATGCCGCCGCCGTAGCTGGCCGTGTTGCCGACCGCGACCAGCACCGCGTCCACCTCCTGCGCCACCCCGTCGAGGACCAGCCGGTAGCGGCGTGGCCGCAGCCGGGCCAGCTCCACCACTATCGCCAGGTCGTACCGGCGGGGGCCGCGCGGCCAGCGCATCCGGTTGGCGCGTTCGTTGACGATCGCGTCGAAACCGGCCGCGAGCACCGCGCCGAACCAGCGGTCGGCCTCGCCGGGCCGGGACAGCCGCGCCAGGTCCACCGGCCGGGCGCGGCCGGCGGCGAGCGCCGCGGTGATCACCTCGACGGCGGCCGTCGGGTCGGCCGGGAAGCCGGTGTCCACCGCGAAGTCGTTACCGGTGCCCGCCGGGACCGGCCCGAACGGCACGTCGGTGCCGGCGACCGCCTGCAACGCGCGGTGCATCGTGCCGTCGCCGCCCACCGCCACGAGCGCCCCGGCGCCGCCGGTGACCGCGGCGTGGCACGCCGCCTCCGCCTCGGAGGGGGTACGCGCGCGCAGCAGCTCGACCGGGCGGCCCGCCGCGGCGAGGCGCTCCAGGATCCCGGGCAGCAGTCCGCGGTGCCGCCCCCGGCCCGCGGTCGGGTTGGCGAGCACGGCGACGGGGCCGGGCGGGACATGATCGTGCGCGGTCACGGCGAGCACCGTACGGCACGGCTCGCGCCGCCCACCAGAGGCAGGTCAGGCGGCGAATGTCCGGCGCACGCCGACGGCGCCCGGCAGGGGGTGCCGGGCGCCGTGGCGGGGGTGGGTCAGGGCAGGTCGATCGGGCGCAGCACCCGGTCCACCGCGTGGGCGATCTGCTTGTTGCCCTTGTTGATGTCGTACCGAACCACCTTGGCGTTGCGGTCGCTGGTGTCGGCGTCGACGAGGCGCACCTCGCGGCCGTACCAGCAGCGCTTCACGTCCACCTCGACGGTGGCGCCGAGCGCGGTGGTCAGGTCCGCGCCGTCGGCCTTCAGCGCCGCCTTCCGGTCGATCGTCGCGCCGGGCACGACGTGGTAGAGCAGGACATCCTCCACGGTGTCCACGCCCAGGCCGGCGACCGCGTCGAACGCGGCCTTCTCGCCGGGCAGCTTCCTCGCGGCGGTGATGTCCCGCACCAGCTCGCGGAACGCGTAGTCGTTCGGCACGAACGCGGTCAGCGCGACGGTGCCGTCGGTGAGCACCTTCACCGGCGAGTCCGGCTTGGCCTGCAACACCGTCAGGACCGCCTTCGTGAGGACGTCGAAGTCCCGCGAGTTGCGGTCGAAGCCGCTCTTGTCGGCGGTGAGCACTGCCGCCAGCGACCGCGTACCCGGCTGCTTGGCGCCGGCCTGGGCGGGCACGGCGACGGCGGTGGTGGCCACCGCCGCGGCGGTGGCGCCCACGGCCAGCCGGGCGGCGAGACGAGCGATGTTCATCGGGGAGCCTTTCGTCGAAGCGACCAGGTCCGTGACTGTCGTCACGACCATTGCTTCGCCCCGACCGTCCCCGGTGGATGCACCCGGATCGACCGACTTCGGATCGACGCTGTCGCGCCTCAGCGGACCACCAGCGGCTTGCTCACCGACGGCACGCCGTCGCCCTTGACCTTCAGCGACCAGTCCCCCGCCGCGCCCAGCGTCACCACCGTCTCGGCGGTGCCGTTGGCCTCGGCCTTCATCTCGGCGACCCGCTTGCCCTCGGGGTTGAGCACGTACAGCGTCCGGGCCCCGGCGGTCTTGTTCGTCACCTTGAACGCGAGCTTCTCGCCGGGCTCGGCGATCAGCGCGTCCACGCCGTTCATCGCGTCGTCGGTCAGCTCGATCGTCACCGACCGGTCGTAGGCCACCTCGGCCGCGGCGCTGGCGAGATTGCCGTCGTCGGAGACGGTGATCCGGGTCCGCACGCCGTCGCCCTGCCGGCCCGGCTTGCAGGCCACCTCGTACGTGCCGGTCTGCAGCGACGCGCGCAGGTCGCCGGTGCGGCCCGCCGGCACGTCCGCGACCTCCGCGATCACCTTCGTGAAGGCGTCGCCCTCCCGGCCGTAGACGTAGACCCCGGTGGCCTGCTGACCCCGGTTGGTCACTGTGAACGTGACGGTGCCCGGCGTGAACAGCGTGGTGGTGACCTCGCAGCTGGTGTCGGTGGCGGTCACCGGCACCTGCTGGCCCTTCGGCGCGGGCTCGTCGTCACCGCAGGCGGTGAGCGCGGTGGCCGCGCAGAGGACGGTCAGGACGGCGGCGGTACGGCTCTTCATCGGGTTCTCCGGAGCGCAGGTCAGACGGGCTGACCGGAACGGGGCGCCGACGCACCCCGGCACACCGCCCGGGGGGCTCGGCGGAGTCAGCAGAGTCTAAGCGGGTACGGCGTCCCGGCAAGGCCCGAGGGCGGCCCGATGTCCGCACCGGACCGGCCCCGGGGCGGGGCGGTCCGTCCGCGGGGCATGATGGCGGGCATGCGGCTGGTCTCCCTGCTCCCCTCCGCCACCGAGATCGTGTACGCGCTCGGCCTCGGCGACGACCTGGTCGGCGTCACGTTCGAGTGCGAGGTGCCCGCGTCGTACCGGTCGGGCACCACTGTGGTCGTCGGCGGCCGGGACACCCGGGGCATGAGTCCCGGCGACATCGACGCGTACGTCCGGGCGCAGGTAGCGGCCGGTGCCGACCTCTACACGCTGCACGCCGGCGCGCTCGCCGGGCTGGACCCGGACCTGATCCTCACCCAGGACCTGTGCCGCGTCTGCGCGCTCCCCTCGGGCCGGGTCGCCGACGCCGTGGAGCACCTGGGGTGCCGGGCCGACGTGCTGTCGCTCGACCCGTACACCCTCGACGACGTGCTGGAGTCGATCCGCGCGGTGGGCGCGGCGGCCCGGGTGCCGGATCGCGCGGAGGCCCTGGTCGACGGCCTGCGTGCCCGGCTCGCGGCGGTCGGCGCGGCGGTGGCGGGCCGGCCCCGGCGGCGGGTCGCGGTGGTCGAATGGGTGGACCCGCCGTTCGGCGCCGGGCACTGGATCCCGGACCTGGTCGACGTCGCCGGCGGCGAGCCGGTCGCCACCCACCGGGGCGCCCGGTCCGCGCCGACCACCTGGGAGGCCCTGCGGGCCGCCCGCCCCGAGGTGGTGCTGGTCGCGCCGTGCGGGTTCCGTCTCGACGGCGCGGCCGAGCAGGCCGCCGCGGTGGCCGGGCACTTCCCGGACGCGCAGGTGTGGGCGCTGGACGCGGACGGGCTGATCGTGCGCGCCGGCCCGCGCCTGGTCGACGGCGCCGAGACGATAGCCGCCATCCTGCACCCCGACGCCGTCCCCCCACCCCACCCCGAAACAGCCCACCGCCTAACCTGACCCACCCCGCCCCCGTCCCCGGCCCGCACCCCCCGGCGATCTTGCAGTTTCGGCCCGGGCAAAGTGCGGATTTCCGGCATCCGAGGGGCGTCAAGTCCAAGATCGACGCAGGGCGGGGTGTCTGCGCGTCCTCGGAAGGGCGGCGAGGGGCGGAGACGCGGACGCCGTCCCCGTGGAGCGGGGACGGCGTCCGGAGGTGGGCAGGTTCGGTCAGGTCATGTCGTCGTAGCGGCGTTCGATCGGCTTCGGGGCGACGATCGGCTCGGGTGCGCCGATCGGCTCGGACGCCTCGATCCGGCCACCGGCGGGCACCGGCTCGTCCGACAGGTCCAGCGGTGACACCTCGTCGTCGGCGATGCCGGCGTAGGCCTCACGCCCGCGACCGCGCCGCCTGTCGTTGAGGAACGCCACCCCAACCGCGGCGAAGTAGAGCGCGCAGAGGCAGATCGCCAGCGCGGTCATGCCGAACGGGTCGGGCGTCGGCGTGACCACAGCGGCGAACGCGAAGAACACGAACACCGCCACCCGCCACCAGCTCAGCAGCCGCTTCGCACTGGCCAGGCCGACGAAGTTGAGCATCAGCACGATCAACGGGAACTCGAACGCCACCCCGAACAGCAGGATCAGGTTCGTGACGAACGAGATGTAGCGGGTCACCTCGAGGTTGGTCGTGATGTCGTCGCCGGAGACGTTGAGCAGGAACTCCAGCCCCTTGGTGGTGACGAAGAACGCCAGCACCGCGCCGGCCGCGAACAGCGGGGCCGCCAGGGCGGTGAAGACGTACGCGTACCGCCGCTCGTGCCGGTGCAGGCCGGGCGCGATGAACGCCCAGAGCTGGTAGAGCCAGACCGGCGCCGCGATGATCAGGCCCACCCAGAGACCGATCTTGAGGTTCAGCAGGAAGACGTCGGCGACGCCGAGCTGCACGAACAGGCACTTGCCGGTTTCCGGATCGATCGACTGCGGCAGGTCGCAGTAGGGCTTCGACAGCAGCACCCGGACCGGCGTGGCCAGCCAGATGCCGAAGCCGAAGCCGACCAGGATCGCCAGCGACGCCCGGAACAGCCGGTTGCGCAGCTCACGGATGTGCTCCATGAGCGTCATCGAGCCGTCGGCGGCCCGCGCGAAGTTGCTCGCGCTGCGCTTCTTCAACCCGAAGGCCACGGTGATTGAGGCCCTCTCGGATCAGTTCTCGCGGACGCGCTGCACCGGGTCGGCCGGCGGGGCCACGGGCTGCTGCGGCTGCGGCTGCGGCGCGTACGGCTGCTGGGCGTACTGCTGCTGGCCCTGGACGTACGGCTGCCCCTGCACCGGCTGCTGCGGCTGGAGCGGCTGGTAGCCGGCCTGCGCGTCGGCCTTCTCGGCGAGATCGCGGTCGTCGTCGTGCAGGCTCTTGGTCTCGGCCTTGATGATCCGCAGCGAGCGGCCCAGCGAGCGGGCCGCGTCGGGGAGCCGCTTCGCGCCGAACAGCAGGATCAGCACGACCACGAGTACGGCGATGTGCCACGGCTTGAGGGCACCCATGGGAAGCTCCAGTCGCTCTGTGTCGGTGAGGGGTGGGTCGTCGCCCATCGTACGTGTGTCGCAGCGGCTTGCCACCCCCGCGGGCCTGCCGGTGCGGGCCCGATCGGTGAAGTTTCGACCAACCCGAAGTGTCCCGTCAACCGTCCAGGTCCGCGCATTTCTGCGCGTAACCACCCGGGAACGCGCAGACGACGCTCACCGCGCCCATCGCCGTCGATCAGTCGCCGCGCTTGGCCTTGATCAACGTGATCCGCTCCTGCGCGACAGCAGCCCGCTCCTGGAGCGACTCGGCCCGCGCCTGCAACTGCTCGGCGGCCGCACGCAGCGACTCGGCCTCGACCGCCCGGCGCTGCAACGCCAGCGCGGAACGGCGCAGCCCGGGCAGGCGGCTCACCACCGGACGGATCGCCAGGGCCAGTACGACCAGCGCGAACACCACGACCCCGAGCACGATCCACGTCACCACGGCGGTCAGCCTATCGGGTGCCGCCGACGGCCGCCGGGTCGGCGCTGCCGGCCGGGGTGGCGTACGCGTCGAGCGCGGCCACGGCCTGGGCGCGGACCTGCTCGGCCAGCTCGGCCGGGGCCACGACGGTCACCTCCGGGCCCAGCCCGAGCACGAACCGCCGGGCCCACCCGAGGTCGGTGACGCGCAACGACACCAGCCACTGCTCGCCGTCGGCCTCGACCCGCTCGCACGGATAATATTCGGTGATCCACCGCTCACCCCGGCCGATCCGCAGCGTGATCAGCGGCAGGTCGGCCGACGGGCTGAACACGCCGTCGCTGAGATCGTGCGGGCGGGCCTGCGGCGGCACCACCGCCTGCTCCGGCAGCTCGGTCACCGCGTCGATCCGGTCGGCCCGGAACAGCCGCACCCCCTCGGCGCGGCGGCACCACGCCTCCACGTACGCCCGGCCGCCGACCATCAGCATCCGCAGCGGGTCGATGGTGCGTTCGGTGGTCTCGTCCCGGGCCGGGGTGTAGTAGGTGATCCGCAGCGCCCGGCCGCGCTCGACGGCGGCGCGCAGCTCGCGTACCCGGGCGGAGTCGCCGGGCAGGCGGACCTCGACCGGCGCGCCGGCCAGGTCGCCGGCCGCGTTCTCGATCTTGGCGAGTGCCCGCTCGACCGCCTCCCGGTTGGCCACGCCCGGCGTCTCGGCGATCATCCGCAACGCCACCACCAGCGCCAGCGCCTCGTCCGGGGTGAGCCGCAGCGGGCGGTCGATCCCGGCGTCGTAGGTGATCGTCACCCGGTCACCGTCGAACGCCATGTCGATCAGGTCACCGGGACCGTAGCCGGGCAGCCCGCACACCCAGAGCAGTTCCAGGTCCTCCCGGAGCTGCTTCTCGGTCACCCCGAGGTCGTGCGCCGCCTCGGCGATCTCGATGCCGGGGCGGGCCAGCAGGTAGGGCACCAGGTTGAGCAGCCGGGCCAGCCGGTCGGCGGAGGCACGGCCCGCGCGGGCCGCCGGGCGGGTCACCGGGCACCCCCGGTCACGGCCAGCTCGTCGTGCCGGGCGGCGACCTCCTTGAGCCGCTGGACGACCGCCTCCCGTACCTCCGGTGGCTCCAGCACGCGGACGTCCGGGCCGTACCCGACGATCTGGCCGGCCAGGTAGTCGGCGTCGGCGTACGGCAGCACCAGCCGGTCTCCGTCGGGGCCGGCCTGGCACTCGACGGCCCAGCGGCGCAGCCCGGCGGCGCGGCCGGGGGTGGCCAGCACCGTGGCCCGGCCGGTGCGCTCCACCGGCCCGGACCAGCGGGCCACGTGGCTGATCAGGTCGACGCCGGCGGGCGGCTCGTAGGCGCCCGGCTCGCCGGTCGCCCGCACCGTGCCGACCACCCGGGACAGCCGGAAGCAGCGGGTCGCCGCGCGGTCGAGGTCGTGGCCGACGACGTACCACCGGCCGCGCCAGCAGACCACGCCCCACGGCTGCACCCGGCGGCGGGTGGGCGCGTCCCGGTCCGGCACGCGGTAGTCGAAGCTGACCTCGCGCCGGTCCCGCGCGGCGGCGGTGAGCGGCGCGAACGCCGGGTCGACGGTCACCATCGGCTCCAGGCCCAGCGTGGCCTGCGGGTCCACGTCGATGCCGGCGGCGCGCAGCTTCGCCAGCCCCGACGACGCTGCGGCGGCCAGCCCGGCGTGCTGCCACAGCCGGGCGGCGATGCCCACCGCGGCGGCCTCGTCCGGTTCGAGCGGGATGTCGGGCAACGCGTACGCGCGCGGCGCGATCCGGTAGCCCGGCTCGGCGTCGAAGACGCTCGCCGTGCCGGTTTCCAGCGGCACGCCCAGCTCACGCAGCTCGGCCTTGTCGCGCTCGAACTTGCGCTGGAACGCCTCGTGGTCCTTGGCGTCGTCCGGGTCGTGCTCGTAGCCGGGCACGGTCGCGGCGATCTGCGCGGCGGTGAGGAAGCGTCGCGTCGACAGCAGGCAGATCACCAGGTTGACCAGGCGTTCGGTACGGGTCCGGGACACGCCCAAACGCTAGCAGCCCGCGCGTCCGGCGCGGGCACCCGCGCGGCGCGGCGCGGGGGTCTTCCCACCCGGCGGCGGGCATCGACCGGTCATAGGGTGATCGCATGGCGGAACCGGAGGTCAAGACCGAGAGCGTCGGCACCGTCGTGGTGGCCGGCGCGGCGAACCTCGCCATCGCCGTCGCGAAGCTGGTCGCGGGCCTGATCTCGGGCTCCGCGGCGATGCTCTCCGAGGCCGCCCACTCGCTCGCCGACACCACCACCGAGGTGCTGCTCTACCTGGCGCTGCGCCGCGGCGCGCGGCCCGCCGACACCCGGCACCCCTTCGGGTACGGCAAGGAGAGCTACGTCTGGGCGTTCCTCGCCGCGCTGTTCACCTTCGTCGCCGGGGCGGGCTTCGCCGTCACGCACGGCGTCACCACCATCCTGGTGCACGAGCACAGCGGCGAGTACCTCGTCGCGTACGTGGTGCTGGCGGTCTCCTTCGCGATCGAGTCGGTGTCGCTGGCCCGGGCGGTCCGGCAGGTGCGCGGCGAGTCGCGCCGCTGGGGCACCACCCCGCGCCGCTACCTGCGCCTGACCGCCGACACCACGGTCAAGGCGGTCTTCCTGGAGGACAGCGCCGCGCTGATCGGCCTGCTGATCGCCGCGGGCGGGCTCACCCTGTCGCACCTGACCGGCGACGAGCTGTACGACGGGATCGCCTCGATCCTCATCGGCGTGCTGCTGCTGGTCGTCGCCGCCGTGCTGGCGCGCAGCAACATCTCGCTGCTGGTCGGCCGCTCCGTCTCCGACCGGCTGCACCGGCGCATCGAGCGGGAATTGGCGGACGTGCCGACGGTGGACCGGATCGACACCCTGATGACCATGTTCCTCGGCCCGGACGACATCCTCGTCGCCGCCAAGGTCGACTTCCGCGACGACGCCACCGGCGCCGACATCGAGGCCGCCGCCGACGAGGCCGAACGCCGGCTCACCGGGCACTTCCCGGAGATCGCGTACGTCTTCCTCGACCCCACCCGGTCCCGCTCCCCCGGCCGGCCCGCCCGCACCACGCAGGACGAGGCGGGCCGCCCGGTCGACGACCGGAACCCCTGACCCGCCCGGGGGCCGTACCGGCGGCGGCCGATAGCGTGCACCGCATGGTGCGATGGCGGTCCGGCACGGTCACGGCGGTACGGCGACGGTGGGCCGGCGCTGCCGAACTCGACGTCGACCTGCCCGACGGCACGCGGATGCGCGCCCTGGCCTACCCGGCCCTGGTCGGCGAGCCGGAGCCCGGCGACCGGGTGCTGCTCAACGCCGGCGCGCTGCTGATGGGCCTCGGCACCGGCGGCTACGCGCTGGTCGTGGCGCTGCCCGACCGGCTGCCGCCGGACCCGCCGCAGGCCGGCGACAGCCGCGACGCCGGGCACCTGGTCAAGGCCCGGTACACGCCGCTGCAACCGATCCTGCTCGGCGTGGACGAGGAGGCGTCGCCGCACCACGACCGGCTGGCCGCCGCCGACACCGTGGACGGCATGCCGGTGGTCACCGCCGACCTGCACTCCGCGCTGCCCGCGATCCTGGCCGGCGTACGCGCCGACGCGCCCGACGCCCGCGTGGCGTACGTGCTGACCGACGGCGGGGCGCTGCCGGCCTGGTTCTCCCGCACGCTGGCCGGGCTGTCCGGGCACCTCGTGGGCACGGTGAGCGTGGGCCAGGCGTTCGGCGGCGACCTGGAGGCGAGCACGCTGCACAGCGGTCTGCTCGCCGCGCGGCACGTGCTCGACGCGGACCTGACGATCGTCGCCCAGGGGCCGGGCAACCTCGGCACCGGCACCCGCTGGGGCTTCTCCGGCGTCGCCGTCGGCGAGGCGGTGAACGCGGTCGCCACGCTGGGCGGGCGCCCGGTCGGGTCGCTGCGCATCTCCGACGCCGACGCCCGCCCCCGGCACCGTGGCGTCTCCCACCACAGCCTCACCGCGTACGGCCGGGTCGCGCTGGCCCCCGCGGAGCTGGTCGTGCCGGACGGCCTCGACACCGGCCTGGCCGCGGAGGTCGCCGCGGCGCTCGCGCCGCTGGCCGACCGCCACCGGATCGTCACCGTGCCCGCCGACGGCCTCGACGCGGCGCTGCGGGCCGCCCCGGTCGGCCTGTCCACGATGGGCCGGGGCCTGGACGCCGACCACGCGTACTTCCTGGCCGCGGCCGCCGCCGGCCGGCACGCGGCCCGCCTGCTGGGTTGACCGGCGCGGCACTCAGCCGAGGAACAGGATCAACGCCAGCCAGGCGCCCACGATCAGCACCAGCGCCGCGGCCAGCACCCAGGTCGGCACCGTGTAGTCGCCGCGCCTGTTGCGTTCGATCTCGGCCCGGATCTTCTCCCGCCGGCGGTCGATCCAGTTGAGCTTCTCGGTGCCGTCACGACCCGAGGACGTCTCGCGGCCGGACCCACCGGCGGATTCGGAAGTGTTCATCGCGACGCCAGCGTACCCGTGGACGGGCGGCCGGTGCCGGGCACCGGCCGCCCGCACGATCACATGCTGGCGATCAGCCGCTCCACCCGCTCGTCGTAGGCCCGGAACGGGTCCTTGCACAGCACCGTGCGCTGCGCCTGGTCGTTCAGCTTCAGGTGCACCCAGTCCACGGTGAAGTCACGCCGCTTCTCCTGGGCGTGGCGGATGAACTCGCCGCGCAGCCGCGCCCGGGTCGTCTGCGGCGGCGTCTCCTTCGCCTCGAAGATCTCCGGGTCGGTGGCCACCCGGTCCACCTCGCGGCGGCGCTCCAGCAGCCCGTACAGGCCGCGCCCGCGCCGCAGGTCGTGGTAGGCCAGGTCCATCTGCGCCACCCGCGGGTGCGACAGCGGCAGGTCGTGCTTGCGCTGGTAACGCTCGATCAGCTTCAGCTTCGTGACCCAGTCGATCTCGCGGGCCACCGGGTCCAGGTCGCCGGTCTCGACCGCGCGCAACACCCGGCCCCACAGGTCGACCACCCGCTTCGCGGTCTGGTCGCCGCCCCGGCGCTCCACGAACTCCGTCGCCTTGGCCAGGTATTCCTGCTGGATCTCCAGCGCCGAGACCTCCTTGCCGGAGGCCAGCCGCACCTTGCGCCGGCCGGTGATGTCGTGCGACACCTCGCGGATCGCCCGGATCGGGTTCTCCAGCGTCAGGTCGCGCATCACCACACCGGCCTCGATCATCCGCAGCACGATGTCGGCCGTGCCGACCTTCAGCAGCGTGGTGACCTCGTTCATGTTCGAGTCGCCGACGATCACGTGCAGCCGGCGGTAGCGCTCGGCGTCCGCGTGCGGCTCGTCCCGGGTGTTGATGATCGGCCGGCTGCGGGTGGTCGCCGACGAGACACCCTCCCAGATGTGCTCGGCCCGCTGGGACAGGCAGTAGACCGCACCGCGCGGCGTCTGCAGCACCTTGCCCGCGCCGCAGATCAACTGCCGGGTGACCAGGAACGGGATGAGCACGTCGGCGAGCCGGCCGAACTCGCCGTGCCGGGACACCAGGTAGTTCTCGTGGCAGCCGTACGAGTTGCCGGCCGAGTCGGTGTTGTTCTTGAACAGGTAGATCTCGCCCGCGATGCCCTCGTCGTGCAGCCGCTTCTCGGCGTCGACGAGCAGCCCCTCCAGGATCCGCTCACCGGCCCGGTCGTGTGCCACCAGGTCGGTCACCGAGTCGCACTCCGGAGTCGCGTACTCCGGGTGCGAGCCCACGTCCAGATAGAGGCGGGCGCCGTTGCGCAGGAACACGTTGCTCGACCGGCCCCACGACACCACCCGCCGGAACAGGTACCGCGCGACCTCGTCGGGGGACAGTCGGCGTTGCCCGCGATAGGTGCAGGTGACGCCGTACTCGGTTTCGAGGCCGAAGATTCGCCGCTCCATGATGAGACACTAGCCGCCCGGAGCCTCCGATGGGCAGCGCCGACGCTCGTCGCTTGCGATCTCCCCCGCGCACATCGGCGAGGTGGCGGCATCCGTACGCGAAAGACCCCGCCACCTCGGCGAGGCGGCGGGGTCCGTGAACGCGCGTCACTCGGCGGGCTTGTCCTCCGCGTTGCCCTCCAGATCGGCCGAACCCGCCGACGTGGTCGGCTTCTTCGCCTCCTCCGTCGGCACGGTCGGCGTCTTCGCCCGGCCCGGCGCGGGCGCGGTGTCGGCCTCGGCGTCGCCCTCCAGCAGCGCGGTCAGCGCCGCACCGGTGATCCGCCGGAACGTACGCCCCACCCGGCGCCGGTCCAGGACCGCCACCTCCAGCTGGTTGGCGGCGATGGTGCGCGCCGCCCCGCCCTCGCCGCCGACGCTGCTCAACGCCTTCATGGCGGCGCGGACCGCCTCCGACAGCGACATCTCCGGCCGGTGCTCGTTCTTCAGCACCCCGCTGATCGCCTCGGCCTGGCCGCCCATCGCCATCCGGCCCGGCTCGTCGTTCACCGAGCCGTCGTAGGTCACCCGGTAGAGGGAGTCGTCCTCGGGCGCGGCGCCCACCTCGGCCACGCAGATCTCCACCTCGAACGGCTTCGACTGCTCCGTGAAGATCGCGCCGAGCGTCTGCGCGTACGCGTTGGCCAGCGCCAGGCCGTTCACGTCCCGCCGGTCGTAGCTGAGGCCGTTGAGGTCGGCCATCCGCACGCCCGCGCGGCGCAGGTTCTCGAACTCGTTGTACCGGCCGACAGCGGCGAAGCCGATCCGGTCGTAGATCTCGCTGACCTTGTGCAGCGTGCTGGACAGGTTCTCGGCGACGAAGAGCACCCCGCCCGCGTAGCTCAGGACCACCGCGCTGCGGCCCCGGGCGATGCCCTTGCGGGCCAGCTCGGAGCGGTCGCGCATGATCTGCTCGGGCGAGGCGTAGAACTGCATGGCCACGGCGGCGGTTCTCCTTCTGCGGGACTGCTGACTCGGTGGACGGTGGGAGCGGCCTCAGCCGCCGGGGTTCTCCATCCGGCCGGACACCACGCTCTCCGCGATCGCCGCCGTCTCGGCGTCGGTGAGCCGGTGGGTGCCCTCGGCGGTGGCGGTCATCACGACCGGGTAGATCCGCCGGGTCAGGTCGGGGCCGCCGGTGGCGGTGTCGTCGTCCGCCGCGTCGTAGAGCGCCTCGACCGCGAGCCGCGTCGCGTCCTCGACCGACAGGCCGGTCCGGAACCGCTTCTTCAGCGCGGACTTGGCGAACAGCGAACCGGAGCCGATGGCGTCGTAGCCGGTCTCCTCGTACGGGCCGCCGGTCACGTCGAAGCTGAAGATCCGCCCGGCCCGCGCCGGGTCGCTCGCGGCCAGGTCGAAGCCGGCGAACAGCGGGATCACGGCGAGGCCCTGCATGGCCGCGCCCAGGTTGCCGCGGATCATCGAGGCCAGCCGGTTGGCCTTGCCGTCGAGCGAGAGCATCGCGCCCTCGATCTTCTCGTAGTGCTCCAGCTCCACCTGGAACAGTCGCATCAGCTCGATGCCGATGCCGGCGGTGCCCGCGATGCCGACGAGCGAGTACGCGTCGGCCGGGTGCACCTTCTCGATGTCGCGCTGGGCGATCAGGTTGCCCATCGTGGCGCGCCGGTCGCCGGCCATGACCACGCCACCGGCGGCCGAGATGGCCACGATCGTGGTCGCGTGCGGCGCCATGTCGGCGGCCATGCCGGGTGGCAGCGGCCGCCGGCCGGGCAGCATCTCGGGGGCCACCTTGCTCAGGAACGCTGTGAAGGAGGACGTCCCCGCGTTGGTGAACACATCTGGAAGACGCCCGGATGGATCAAAACCCGCTGCCACGTGGTTCCTCTCAGGTACGTGATCGCCCCGGCCGGCCCCACGGGAGTGTCCCGGGACCGGCCAAGACCACCGTTGCAGTTGAAGCAGATTATCCCGCGCACCCGTCCGGTGCGATCATCGTGGTGCCGGCGGTTGACGGCCTGCCCTTCGCCCTGATGGGCTAAACGGACATATGCCTCACTGGCCGCCCTTTTGTACATACCCCCGGACGAACTCCTCGGCGTTCTCCTCCAGGACGGAGTCGATCTCGTCGAGCAGGTCGTCCACGTCCTCGGTGATCTCGGCGTGCCGCTCAGCCACCTCGGGGTTGGCCTCCGCGGTGACCTCCTCGACCTCCTCGCGGGACTTGCCGGACTGGGTCTGCCCACCCTCTTGCGTCGCCATGGTGGTGCCTCCTCCACGATCGCCTGCGATCAACTTACCTCGCGGGAGCGACGAAAGGCCCGTCGCGTGCCCGTTTCCGGCACCCGGCGGGCCTTCCGGCATCGGGGTCACCCGGCGGTGAGCGTCTCCAGCAGATCCTTGGCGCTCTCGCAGCGGTCGAACAGCTCGCCGACGTGCGCGCGGGTGCCCCGCTCGGGCTCCATCATCGGCACCCGGACCAGCGACTCCCGGCCCACGTCGAAGATGACCGAGTCCCAGCTCGCGGCGACCACCTCGGAGGCGTACCGGTCCAGGCAACGGCCCCGGAAGTACGCGCGGGTGTCCTCCGGCGGCTCGGTCATCGCGGTGCGGGTCTGCTCGTCGGTGAGCAGCGTCTTCATCGAGCCGCGCTGCACCAGGCGGTGGTAGAGGCCCTTCTCCGGCCGCACGTCGGAGTACTGGAGGTCGACCAGTTGCAGCTTGTGCGAGCCCCAGGCCAGCTTCTCCCGCTCCCGGTAGCCCTCCAGCAGCCGCAGCTTGGCCACCCAGTCCAGCTCGTCGGCGCACTCGAACGCGTCCCGGCCGAGCCGGTCCAGCACGCTCTCCCAGCGGCGCAGCACGTCGGCGGTCTGCGCGTCCACGTCCTTGCCGTAGCGGTCGTCCACGAAGGAGCCGACCCGCTCCAGGTACGCCCACTGCACGTCCAGCGCGGTCAGCTTGCGGCCGTCGCGCATCCGCATCAGGTGCTTGAGCGACGGGTCGTGGCTGACCGCGCGCAGCTCGGCCACCGGGTCGGCGATGCCCAGGTCCGCGCCGAGCGCCTTCTCCTCGATCATGGCGAGGATCAACGAGGTGGTGCCGACCTTGAGGAACGTGGAGATCTCGGAGAGGTTGGCGTCGCCGATGATGACGTGCAGCCGGCGGTACTTGTCGGCGTCGGCGTGCGGCTCGTCGCGGGTGTTGATGATGGGCCGCTTGAGCGTCGTCTCCAGTCCCACCTCGACCTCGAAGAAGTCGGCCCGCTGGGAGATCTGGAAACCGCTCTGGCCGCCGTCCTGGCCGATACCGACCCGCCCGGCGCCGCAGACGATCTGCCGGGTGACGAAGAACGGCGTCAGGTACGCCACGATGTCGGCGAACGGCGTCTGCCGGCGCATCAGGTAGTTCTCGTGCGCGCCGTAGCTTGCGCCCTTGTTGTCGGTGTTGTTCTTGTACAGGTGGATCGGGTGGGTGCCCGGGATGGTCGCGGCCCGCCGGGCCGCCTCGGCCATCACCCGCTCCCCCGCCTTGTCCCACCGCACCACGTCCAGCGGGTTCGTCACCTCGGGCGTCGAGTACTCCGGGTGGGCGTGGTCGACGTAGAGGCGGGCGCCGTTGGTGAGTATGACGTTGGCGAGCCCGAGGTCCTCGTCAGCGAGCGCCTCGGCCGGGTCGTACGCGGCGCCGGAGTAGGTGAACCCGCGGGCGTCGCGCAGTGGCGACTCCTCCTCGTAGTCCCAGCGGGCCCGGCCGCCCCGGTTGAGTTCCGGCCGTGCCCCGTAGGCGTTGACCACCTGGGAGGAGGTGACCATCGGGTTGGCTCCGGCCTGACCGGGCACGGAGATGCCGTACTCGACCTCGGTGCCCATGATCCGTCTAACGCTCATCGACCTGCCCGCTCCGCTCGCCGTCCCGGTCCCCGTCACGTCGAGCGTAGTCGGCGTAACGCGCCGAGGGGGCGTGGCGGCAGCGCCGGTCCGGTGTGGCGGCCCACCCGGATACGCGCGAAGGCCCGTGGCGCGTACGCCACGGGCCTTCGTCGAGGGACCGGACTACAGGTACTGGCCGGTGTTGCTGGCGGTCTCGATGGACCGTCCGGCCTCGGCGCCCTTGCCGCCGGAGACGAGCGTGCGGATGTAGACGATCCGCTCGCCCTTCTTGCCGGAGATGCGGGCCCAGTCGTCGGGGTTGGTGGTGTTGGGCAGGTCCTCGTTCTCGCGGAACTCGTCGACGCAGGCATCGAGCAGGTGCTGGAGCCGCAGCCCCTTGCGCCCGGAGGTGAGGAACTCCTTGATGGCCATCTTCTTGCCCCGGTCCACGATGTTCTGGATCATCGCGCCGGAGTTGAAGTCCTTGAAGTAGAGGACTTCCTTGTCGCCGTTGGCGTAGGTGACCTCGAGGAAGCGGTTCTCCTCGGTCTCGGAGTACATCCGCAGGACCACCGCGTCGATCATCGCCGCGACGGTGGCCTGGGCGTCGCCGCCGTGCTCGGCCAGGTCGTCGGCGTGCAGCGGCAGGCCGGCGAGGATGTACTTGGAGAAGATGTCCTTCGCCGCCTCGGCGTCCGGCCGCTCGATCTTGATCTTCACGTCGAGCCGGCCGGGGCGCAGGATCGCCGGGTCGATCATGTCTTCCCGGTTGGAGGCGCCGATGACGATGACGTTCTCCAGGCCCTCGACGCCGTCGATCTCGCTGAGCAGCTGCGGGACGATGGTGTTCTCCACGTCGGAGGAGACGCCGGAGCCGCGGGTGCGGAACACAGAGTCCATCTCGTCGAAGAACACGATCACCGGGGTGCCCTCGCCGGCCTTCTCCCGCGCCCGCTGGAAGATCAGCCGGATGTGCCGCTCGGTCTCGCCGACGTACTTGTTGAGCAGCTCGGGGCCCTTGATGTTGAGGAAGAAGCTGGTGTGGCGATCCTTCCCCTCCCGCTCGGCGATCTTCTTGGCCAGCGAGTTGGCCACCGCCTTGGCGATCAGCGTCTTGCCGCAGCCGGGCGGGCCGTAGAGCAGGATGCCCTTCGGCGGCCGGAGCTGGTGCTCGCGGAACAGGTCGGAGTGCAGGAACGGCAGCTCCACCGCGTCGCGGATCTGCTCGATCTGTGCCTGGAGGCCACCGATGTCCTCGTAGTTGACGTCGGGCACCTCCTCCAGGACCAGTTCCTCGACCTCGCTCTTCGGGATCCGCTCGTACGCGTACGCCGAGCGGGGCTCGATCATGAGCGAGTCGCCGGCCCGGATCGCGCTGCCGATCAGGGTCTCGGCGAGGTGCACGATGCGCTCCTCGTCGGAGTGCGACACCACGAGCGCCCGGTCACCCGGAGCGCCCTCCGGGCCCGCCAGGATCTCCTTGAGCATCACCACCTCGCCGACCCGCTCGTAGCCGAACGCGTCGACGATGTTGAGCGCGTCGTTGAGCAGGACCTCCTGGCCACGGCGCAGCTCGTCGACCTCGAGCGAGGGCGAGACGGCCACCCGGAGCTTGCGCCCGCCGGTGAACACGTCCACCGTGCCGTCGTCGTGCTTGGCCAGGAAGACGCCGTAGCCACTCGGCGGCTGGGCGAGACGGTCGATCTCCTCCTTGAGCGTCACGATCTGCGCGCGAGCCTCCTTGAGGGTGCTCACGAGCCGTTCGTTGTTCTCGGTCAGCCGCGCCAACTGTGCCTGGGTGGCCGCCAGCCGCTCTTCGAGCTGCCGGACGTGTCGGGGGCTTTCGGTCAACTTGCGCCGCACCAGAGCGAGTTCCTCTTGCAGGAACGCGACCTGCGTGGAGAGATCGTGGGCTTCCTTTTCCCACCGTGCGGCGCGCGAGTCCGCGTCGTCGCTGCGTGCCACGTCCCACCTCCCCGGGGGGCTTGAACGTTCTGACCTAACACTAGCCGCTATGAGCCCGATTCGGTCCACAGCAACGCGCTCGTCACCGAAGCTTGATCGCGAAGGGCTGGTCGCGGGGCGGGTACGGGCGTTCGGGTACCGTCGGAGTGTGGGACGGGAGAACATGGGGGGTGCTTCGTGACCGACGTCGCGACCGACCAGTTGCAGGTCTGGGTGGATCAGGACCTCTGCACCGGTGACGGGCTCTGCGTGCAGTACGCGCCGGAGGTCTTCGAGTTCGACGTCGACGGCCTGGCGTACGTCAAGGGCCCGGACGGCGAGCTGCGGCAGGCCCCCGGCGCCCGGGTGGACGTGCCGGAGCACCTGCGCCTCGAGGTGATCGACTCGGCGAAGGAGTGCCCGGGCGAGTGCATCCACGTCGTGCGCGGCAGCGACGGCGTCGAGGTGGCCGGCCCGGAGGCCGAGGACTGAGCGGAGACGGACACGACGGGCCGGGGACACGTCCCCGGCCCGTCGTGCGTCCGCCTCAGAGCAGGGGCCGGCCGACGACCGAGGCGACCAGCCGGGCGAACTCCTCCAGCCGGGCGATCTGCCCCGCCCCGCCGTCGTCGAGGGTCTTGCCGAAGCGCAGTGCGTCGTGCCGGGGCGCGCCGACCGCCTCGTCGCTGGGCGGCGCCTCGTCCAGCGAGCTGAGCAGCAGGTACACGTCGATGCTGTCGACCCGTACGGTGCCGTTGTCGGCGCGCATGAGCCGCCGCCGGCAGCCGACCTCGGTGACGGTGGACAGCGGCACCACCCGCAGCGACGAGGTCATCGCGCCGGGCGGCCCCTCCCCCGGCGGCACGTCCTCGCCGTGCCAGAGCACCAGCCGGCTGCCGTCGCAGACGACGACCTCCTGCCACACCCCGTTCACCTCGTTGACGAAGCGCTCCAGCGTGAAGCCGAGCACGGACGCGCCGCGCAGCACGCCGTCGAGCGCCTCCAACGCGATGTCCGGGTCGCGCAGGTACGCCCGGGCGGCCGACTCCAGGTCGGTGTAGGGCGACCAGTCCGGGAAGACGGCGGGCAGGTCGCCGTTGCCGTAGCCGGGGTTGCTCACGCCGCCTCCCGCCGACCCGCGCCGCGGCGCCACCATCGGTTTCGGTCACCGGCACGGGCGCGCCGCCCGACGCGCGCCCCGATCCGCTCGCTCATGCCACCGTCTCCACCCGCTCAGGTGTCGTCCCCACCGGCACACATGATCCGCCCGTGCGCGCGCGTCCGCGCGGCGGGGGTCAGGACTGCTCCGGCTCCTCCGCCGCGCGGGCGGCCGCGGCGGCGCGCAGGGCGTCGCGGCGCTGCGCGTACGCCTCGGCGCCCTTGCTGGGCTTGCGCCGGCGCGGCGGCGCGGTGACCCCGGGGGCGAGCTTGCGGGCGGAGACCAGGAACGCGGTGTGGGCGATCATCCGGTGGTCCGGGCGCACCGCCAGCCCTTCGGCGTGCCAGTCGCGCACCAGCGACTCCCAGGCGCGCGGCTCGGTCCAGCCGCCGCGCTCGCGCAGCGCCTCGACAAGCTCGGACAGCTGCGGGGTGGTGGCCACGTAGCCGATCAGCACGCCGCCGGGCACGAGCGCCCGCTCGACCATGTCGAGCATCTCCCACGGGGTGAGCATGTCCAGGATGATCCGGTCGAAACCGGTCTCGGCGCAGTCGGCGACGTCGCCGACGTGCAGGTTCCAGGCCGGGTGCGGGCCGTTGAAGAACGCCTCGACGTTGCGGCGGGCGATCTGGGCGAAGTCGTCGCGTACCTCGAACGAGTGCAGCTCGCCCTCGGTGCCGACGGCCCGCAGCAGCGAGCAGGACAGCGCGCCGGACCCGGCGCCGGCCTCCAGCACCTTGGCGCCGGGGAAGATGTCGCCCATCGCGACGATCTGTGCCGAGTCCTTCGGGTAGATCACCTGGGCGCCGCGCGGCATGGACAGCACGTAGTCCGACAGCAGCGGCCGCAGCGCCAGGAACGCGGTGCCGCCGCCGGCGGTGGTGACCACGCTGCCGTCGGGCAGGCCGATCAGGGTGTCGTGCTTGAGGATCCCGCGGTGGGTGTGGAACTCCTTGCCCGGCTCCAGCGTCACGGTGTGCATCCGGCCCTTCGGGTCGGTCAGCTGGACCCGGTCGCCCGGCCGGAACGGCCCGCGATGGACCGGGGGCAACGCCGGGACGGTGGAGATCTCTGCGGTCACGTGTTCGTCTTCCGTTCGGGTTCCAGGAGCTGGGCGAGATCCGCGATGTGCAGCACGCCGACCACATCTTCGCCTGCCGTCACGACGTACTGCGCGCCCGGGTGGGTGCGCACGGTCTCCAGCACGCGCTCGCCGTCCGCCCCGAGCGGCAGGGCCGGCACGGCGGACAGGTCGCGGGCCACCTCGTCCACCGCGACCCACGGCCTCCGTTCCGGGGGTACGGCGGCGACGCGGGCCGGGTCGACCAGGGCGACGGTACGGCCGGCCGAGTCGACCACGCCGAGTGCCGCCTCGGGGGTGCCCGCCTCGTCGCGGCGGCGCTGGGCCTCGGCCAGCGGCGTGCCGGTGGGCACCGGCAGCACCGTGCGGGCAAGCCGGGCCAGGTCGACCAGGTGCAGCCGGCGGCCGATGCGCGCCAGCCGGATCGACTGGCCGGCGCCGCGCCACAGCGTCAGCGCGACGAGCAGCAGCAGCGGCAGGGCCAGGGGTGCCAGTGCCCGGCGCATGGTGAGCACCACGACCAGCACCAGCGTGCCCAGCGCGACGGCCCGGCCCACCCAGCCGGCCACCTCGGTGCCGCGGTGCCGGTCGCGGGTGATCGCCCACACGGCGGCGCGCAGCGCCCGTCCGCCGTCCAGTGGCAGGCCGGGCAGGCTGTTGAAGATCGCCACCACCACGTTGCTCACCGCGAGCTGGAAGGCGAGCTGGTGGCCGAGCGTGCCGGCGGGCAGGGCGAGGGTGGCGGCGACCGCGCCGGCGCCGAGCACCGCGGAGACAGCCGGGCCGGCCAGGGAGATCAGCAGCTCGACCCGGGGGCTGGGGGCGTCGCGGTCCATCTCGGTGTAGCCGCCGAGCAGTTCCAGGGTGATCCCCCGCACACCGATGCCGTACCGGCGGGCGGTCAGCGCGTGCCCCAGCTCGTGCAGCAGCACGGAGCCGAGCAGCGAGATCACGAAGCCGAGGCCGACCAGGTAGCCGCCGAGCGGGCCGAGGTCGAGCTGGCGGCGGGCCAGTGCCGCGTACAGCACGGTGACCACGACGGTGAGCAGCAGCATCGAGGCGTCGACGCGCAGCGGCACCCCGAGGACCCGGCCGAGGCTGAGCCCCGGCCGGCGGGGTCCTCGGCTCCGCTGCTGCACCGGCCCGATGCTACGTGAGCTGAGCTTCGGCGAGCCCCGCAGCCGTGGACGACTGAGGGCGCCACGGTTGCGGATCATGCTCCGGTGCGGCGACGCCGGTCCTGTCACACGCGTGCCCTAACCTTCCGGGCATGACGGCGGAACCGATGATCGACAGTCACGGCGACCGGACGGCGGCACCGGCGCCGGTCACCGTGCGGGCCTCGTTGTCGCCGTCGCGGGCGGCCGACTTCAAGACCTGCCCGCTGCTCTACCGGTTCCGTAGCATCGACCGGCTGCCCGAGCGGCCGACCGTCGAGCAGGCCCGGGGCACGCTCGTGCACGCGGTGCTGGAGCGACTGTTCGACCTGCCGGCCCCTGCGCGCACCCCGGAGTCGGCCGGTGACCTGGTCGCCCCGCAGTGGGACCGGCTGGTCACCGAGGAGCCGGAGCTGGCCACGCTGTTCGCCGACGGCGACGCCGTCGGGCCGCAGGAGTTCCTCCGGTCGGCGACGGCGCTGCTGGACGGCTACTTCGCGGTGGAGGATCCGCGCCGGCTGGAACCGGCCGAGCGCGAGGCGCTCATCTCCGCGGTGGTCGACGACGAGTTGCTCATCCGGGGCTACCTCGACCGGCTCGACGTGGCGCCGGACGGCGCGCTGCGGGTGGTCGACTACAAGACCGGCGGGGCGCCGCGGGAGGCGTTCGAGGCGCGGGCGCTGTTCCAGCTCAAGTTCTACGCCCTGGTGCTGTGGCGAACCCGGGGCGTGGTGCCGCGGGTGCTGCGGCTGCTCTACCTGAAGGACGCCGAGGTCTGCGACTACGCGCCGGACGCCGACGAACTGGTGCGCTTCGAGCGCACCGTGGTGGCGCTGTGGCGGGCGATCGAGCAGGCCACCGCCCGGCAGGACTTCCGCCCCCGGCCGAGCCGCCTGTGCGACTGGTGCAACCACCAGGCGCTGTGTCCGAGCTACGGCGGGACGCCGCCGCCGTTCCCGACGCCCGCCGCCGCACCCGACCCGCTGGTGGACGCCCGCTCCCGCCCGGTGGCGCCCGGCGCCGACGAGTGACCTCCGCTCCTGCCGGCGGGTGCCCGGGCTGACGCCTGGCCGGACGGCCCCTATCGGCGGGCGATCCCGCGCAGGCCAGCCAGCACGCAAGGGCGCCCGGGATCCCGCTGGGTAACCACCCCCACCTGACCGCCCGCTTCCCGTCCCGTGGGGCATGCGTGCCACTTCGGGGAGGTGGCGGGGTCGGGCGGTGCGTGATGCCGCAACCTCCCCGAGCAGGCGTGGATCACCATCGGTGGCGACCGGGCGCCCCGGCCACTTCACCGAAGTGGCGAGGTTGACGGGAGCGGGACGCGCCACCTCGGGCAGGTGGCGGGATCGAGCGGTGCGCGATGCCGCAACCTCCCCGAGCAGGCGTGGATCACCACCGGTGGCGACCGGGCACGCGCGGCACTTCGCCGAGGTGGCGGGATCGACGGAGATGGGATGCGGTCACCTCGGGGAGGTGGCGGAGTCGACGAGGGCGGGACACGCCACCTCGGGGAGGTGGCGGGGTCGACGAGGGCGGGACGCGCCACTTCGGGGAGGTGGCGGGGTCGACGAGGGCGGGACGCGCCAGTTCGGGGAGGTGGCGGGGTCGACGGGGGTGGGATGCAGCCACCTCGGCGAAGTGGGGTCGATCATGGGTGCGGGCGTGCCCCACCATCGGCGACGGGCTCGCCGAGCGGAGCGCGGCGCTCCCCGAACCGGGCGAGTCCGGCACCGGGTCATCGCGGGGCGAGCCGGGCGCCGGGTCACCGCGCGGACGAATGCGATGCCGGGCCACCGTGGGGCACCGGCGATCCCGCGCGAGCCCGGCACACAGACCGCCCACGATCCCGCGCGAGCCCGCACACCGCCCACGATCCCGCCCGAGCCCGTTACGCAGACCGTCCACGATCCCGCGCGGGCCGGGCGCGCGGAGCGCGGCCAACCTGCGGGACCGGGGCGGCCTGATCGGCGACCGCGCGGGCGGCGCCCTCTACGGTGGTTACCGCGGCCCGGTTCACGCCGGATGGATCGCGGGCGCGTGCCGGCGCCGACGGGTCCCGGCCGGACCGCCGCCCGGACGACGAGGGGGACGCATGACCGAGGGCGCCGTGTCCCGGCCGGTGCGGGTCCTGCTCGCCGACGACCAGCCGCTGCTGCGTACCGGATTCCGGATGGTGCTCGGCGCGGAGGACGACCTCGACGTGGTGGGTGAGGCCGGCGACGGCGCGGAGGCGGTGGAGCTGTCCCGGCGGCTGCTGCCCGACGTGGTGCTGATGGACATCCGGATGCCGCGCCTGGACGGGGTGGCCGCCACCCGGGCGATCGTGTCGGCCCGACTGCCGGTACGCGTGCTCGTGCTCACCACGTTCGCGCAGGACGAGCACGTCGTCGGGGCGTTGCGGGCCGGGGCGGGCGGTTTCCTGACCAAGGACGTGCCGGCCGAGGACCTCGTGGCCGCGATCCGCACGGTGGCCGCCGGGGGCGCGGTGATGTCCCCGCGCGTCCTGCGCCGGCTGCTGGACCGGTTCGCACAGGTGCTGCCGGACCCGGCCGTCGCACCGGCGCGGGCGCTGGAACCGCTGACCGACCGGGAGCGTGAGGTGCTCACCCACATGGCGCGCGGACTGTCCAACGCGGAGATCGCCCGGGTGCTGTCGGTCAGCGAGACCACCGTGAAAACCCATGTCGGGCACGTGCTCACGAAGCTACGGTTGCGCGACCGGGTGCAGGCGGTCGTGCTGGCGTACGAGACGGGCCTGGTCCGTCCCGGCGGCTGAGGTGGCGCGTGTCACCTACCGTGACCAGCAGCGGGGCTGATGTGTTGACCATCACGCCAGGTGAGGCCCTGACGTCGGCGTCGCCTGCCGGTCAGGGGTCACCCTGAGCCCGGATGGGGGTCGACCCTCACCGGAAGATCGGCACGGATTCCACCCCAGGTCGGAGGGTTTTCGGGCTCCCGGCCCCGAGGATGGATTCCGCCGCACCGACCAGCGGGGGCGGTGCGGCATGAGAACGACAGACGGAAGAGGTAGATGACGTGACCGCGACGGTAGGCCGACAGCAGGCCGCGGCCCGGGCGAACGACGTGTGGAAGGTGTACGGCAGCGGCGAGGCGCAGGTCGTGGCGCTGCGGGGGGTGAGCGCCGAGTTCGAACGCGGCCGGTTCACCGCGATCATGGGGCCGTCCGGCTCGGGCAAGTCCACGCTGATGCACTGCCTCGCCGGTCTGGACACGGTGACCAAGGGCACGGTCATGATCGGCGACACCACAGTGACCGGGCTCAACGACTCCGGCCTGACGAAGCTGCGCCGCGACAAGGTGGGCTTCATCTTCCAGCAGTTCAACCTGCTGCCCACGCTCACCGCGCAGGAGAACATCCTGCTGCCCCTGTCGATCGCCGGGCGCAAGCCCGACCCGGCCTGGTACGACACGGTGATCGACACGGTCGGCCTGCGGGAGCGGCTCGGGCACCGCCCGGCGCAGCTCTCCGGCGGCCAGCAGCAGCGCGTGGCGTGCGCTCGGGCGCTCGTCGCCCGCCCCGAGGTGATCTTCGCGGACGAGCCGACCGGCAACCTGGACTCCCGCTCCGGCGCCGAGGTGCTGAAGTTCCTGCGCAACTCGGTCCGCGAGCACGGCCAGACCATCGTGATGGTCACGCACGACCCGACCGCCGCCGCGTACGCCGACCGCGTGGTGTTCCTCGCCGACGGGCAGATCGTCTCGGAGCTGATCGAGCCGACCGCCGAGACGGTGCTGGACACGATGAAGAAGCTGGACGCCCCGGTCGAGGTGGGCAACTGATGCTGCGGGCAACGCTCAAGAGCCTGCTGGCGCGCAAGCTGCGCCTGCTGCTGTCCGGCCTGGCGGTGGTGCTCGGCGTCATGTTCGTCTCCGGCGCGTTCGTGCTCACCGACACGCTCGGGCGGTCCTTCGACGCGGTCTTCGCCGACGCGTACGCCGAGGTCGACGTCAGCGTCGAGGCGAAGCCGAAGATCGACGTCTCCACCGCGGAGGGCATGCCGCTGAGCACCCCGATGCCGGCGTCGGTGCTCGACCGGATCAAGGCGGTGCCCGGCGTCGCCGACGCCAAGGGCGTGGTGGCCGCCGACGGCGCCCGCATGATCGGCAGCAACGGCAAGGTGGTCACCTCGTTCGGCCCGCCGCAGCTGGGCCAGAACTGGCTCGGTGAGAGCGACCTGGTGGAGATCCGCGAGGGCCGCGCGCCGCAGGCCGACGACGAGATCGTGATCAACACCGCGCTGGCCGAGGCGGGCAAGGTCAAGGTCGGCGACCGGGTCGGCGTGCTGACCCTCGCCCCGAAGAAGGAGTTCACGCTCGTCGGAGTGTTCGGCTACAGCGGCGGCCGGGACTCGATCGGTGGCGCCAACGAGGTCTACTTCACCACTCCGGTGGCGCAGCAGCTGATGCTGGGCAAGCCGGACGTGTTCAGCAACGTCAGCGTCCAGGCCGCCGCCGGCACCACACCGGAGGCGCTGCGCGACGAGGTGGCCCGCACGCTCGGCGCCGACTACCAGGTCAAGACCGGCGACCAGCTGGCCGCCGACGCCTCGGCCGGCCTGAAGGAGGGCCTGTCGTTCTTCAACAAGATCCTCCTCGGGTTCGCCGCGGTGGCGCTGCTGGTCGGCACGTTCCTGATCCTCAACACGTTCTCGATCATCGTGGCGCAGCGCACCCGTGAGCTGGCCCTGATGCGGGCGATCGGGGCCAGCGGCAAGCAGGTCATCGGCTCGGTGGTGCTGGAGGCGCTGGCTGTCGGCCTGATCGCCTCGGTGCTGGGGCTCGCCGCCGGCATCGGTGTGGGCGCGCTGCTGGCGTACCTGTTCGGTCAGCTCGCCGGGGGTCTGACCCTGGCCGGGCTGGGCGTGCCGGCCTCGGCGGTGATCGGCGCGTTCGCGGTCGGCATGCTGATCACGGTGATCGCCGCGCTGCTGCCGGCGCTGCGCGCCTCGCGCATCCCGCCGATCGCCGCGATGCAGGACGTCGCCACGCCGGACCGGCCGCTCACCAAGGTCACCATCGGCGGTGCGGTGGTCACCGGCATCGGCGCGGTGCTGCTGTTCCTGGGTCTCGGCGGGCACGCCGGCGACAGCACCCTGGCGACCATCCTCGGCGGCGTGCTGTTCGCGTTCATCGGCGTGGCGCTGCTGACGCCGGTGATCAGCCGGCCGGTGGTCGCGCTGCTCGGCGCGATGTTCTCCTGGTCGGTGCCGGGCAAGCTTGGCCGGCTCAACTCGGGCCGCAACCCGCGCCGCACGGCGATCACCGCGGCCGCGCTGATGGTGGGCATCGCCCTGGTCACCGGCGTGACGGTGATCCTGGACTCGGCCAAGGGCAGCATCGGCAAGCTGGCGGAGGACAACATCAAGGCGGAGCTGGTGATCTCCGGGTCCACGACCGGCCCGCGCCCGGCGAGCTTCGACCCGGCGGTCCTGGAGAAGGCCGCCGCGATCCCGGGCGTGCGGATGGTCAGCGGCGAGTACGGCGACATGGCGGTGGTCGGCGGCGAGCGGACCTGGGTGGCCGCGTCGAGCAATGTGGCCGCGCTCCAGCAGATCTTCGGGGCGAAGGCCACCGCCGGTGACATCAGCAGACTGGCGCCGGACCAGATGCTGGTCAGCTCCGACACCGCGGAGGCACGCAACCTCGCCGTCGGTTCGACGGTGCCGGTGCAGCTGTCCCGCGGTGAGGCCCGCACCTACACGGTCAGCGGCATCTACGAGAGCTCGCAGCTGACCAACCCGGTGACGCTGCCGCCGCAGGCCACGGCGGACTTCGCCATCCCGCAGCCGATCCAGGGCTTCCTCCAGCTGGCCCCCGGCACGTCGGTGGGCGCCGTGCAGCCGCAGGTCGAGCGGCTGCTGGCGGACAGTCCCGAGGTGTCGGTGGCCGACCGGGCCGCGTTCATCGAGCAGCAGACCGGGCAGCTGGACTCCCTGCTCCAGATGATCCAGATCCTGCTGGCGCTGGCCATCGTCATCGCGGTGCTGGGCATCATCAACACGCTCGCGCTGTCGGTGCTGGAACGGACCCGGGAGCTGGGCCTGCTGCGGGCGATCGGCCTGCGCCGCGCCCAGACCATGCGCATGATCACGGTCGAGGCGGTGGTGATCTCCATCTTCGGCGCGCTGCTCGGCGTGGTGGTCGGCACCGGTCTCGGCGCGGCGGTGGTCGAGGCGCTCAAGGACGAGGGCATCACCGACCTGATCCTGCCCTGGGGTCAGATGGTGACGTTCCTGATCCTGGCCGCGGTCATCGGTGTGGTCGCCGCGGTGCTGCCGGCGATCCGCGCCGCGCGGATCAACGTCCTGGGCGCCATCGCCCACGACTGACACGGCGGGAAGGGGCCCCTCCCGACGGGAGGGGCCCCTTTTCACTACCGGTTGAGCAGCGCCGCGAGCAGCTCCAGGTCCGCCCCGGTCAGGCTCTCCACCTGGTGTACGCCGTCGGCGGGCGCCAGCGGCACCTCGGCCGGTACGGCCAGCACCGCCGCCCCGGCGGCGAGCGCGCTCGCCACGCCGGTCGGTGAGTCCTCGATCGCCACGCACCGTTCGACCGGCACGCCCAGCAGACGCGCGGCGGTCAGGTACGGCTCGGGGTGCGGCTTGGCCGCGTCCACCTCGTCACCGCACACCACCGCATCGAAGCTGTCCCGGCCCAGCGTGTCCAGCGCCACCTCGACCAGGGACCGGCCGCTGGAGGTGACCAGCGCGGTGGGGATGCCGGCGTCGCGTACCGCGCGCAGCAGCGCCAGCGCGCCCGGACGCCACTGCAGCCCGGTGCGGAACAGCTCCAGGATCCGGGCGCTGATCCAGTCGGCGCTGGCCTGCACGTCCCGCTCCGGCTGGCCCAGGTCGTCGTGCACGATCCGCATCGCGTCGGCCATGCCGGTGCCGACGATCTCGCGGCGGGCGTCGTCGGACAGGACACCGCCGTACACGGCGGCCAGTTCCTGCAACGCGACGTCCCACAGTTTCTCGCTGTCGACCAGGGTGCCGTCCATGTCGAAGAGCACGGCGGCGGGGTGTGGGCTGCTCAGCGGGGGCCTCCTCCGGTACGCGTACCCCGCCGATCCTGCCAGCCGCGCCCGGTGCGCCCGCCACCGTCCCCGATCGGGGTGACCCGCGGCATCACCGGAGGCCGCAGGCGCCGAGCGACTTCTCGTAGCCGCGGAAGAACGAGTCGCTGCGCTGCTCGGCGGTGCCGTGCGAGCCCTCGGCGAACCACGGCTGGTCGGGGTCGTCGCCGACCGCGAGCAGCCCCTCCCGGAACTCCTCCAGGTCACCGTCCTCCAGCTCCAGCGCCCCGGAACGCACGCTGTCCCCGAGGTACGCCCCGGCCATGCAGTCGGCCTGCAACTCCTGCTGGATGGTGAAGTTGTAGCGGATGCCCAGCCGCACCTGCATGCCGTGGGCGTACTCGTGGCCGAGCAGGTAGAACAGGAACGCGTCGCCGATCTGCCGGAACGCCGCCACCGACCAGTTCACGTCGTAGGCGATGAAGTCGCCGGCCGAGCAGTACACCGCGTTGTTGCGCGGCAGCCCCTGCCCGGCGCAGGCCACCTCGCCCTCGCGGCTGTAGGGCACCACCCGCCGGATCGGGGTGAACCGCTGACCGGAGGCGCGGAACTGCTCCGCCCAGTAGCGTTCGGCCAGCCGGACCGCGTCCTGGATGTCCTGCTTGAACTCGGCCACGCTGGTGGTGCCGTCCGCCCGGGTGGTCTGCGACTCGGGCTGCGCGCTGCGCCCGGGTGCGGGCTGCTGCGGCTCGCCCTGGTCGTAACCGCCGGCCATGCAGCCGGCCGCCACCAGCGCGGCCACCACCAGCCCGGCGATCGGCCCGCGCCCCTGACGTCCCGCCCTGTCCCCCACCGTGACCTCCCGGCTGTCGCACCCGTGTCCCGCAGCAGTACCCCCGGCAGGCTCCCGTGATACTCACCGGCTCTCACGTACCGCCGCCGGGAAACGTTCACCGGCCGCGGGAGCGGTACGGTCGGCGTCGTGGAGCCGCCGTACGCGGGAATCGTCTACTGGCGACGCAGCCTCTGGAACGGCATGCGCTGCGTACCGGTGCTGCTGACGCCGGACGAGGGCCGGCTGCGCGCCTCGCGTCGTGGTGGGAGCCGCTGGCGCGGGCCGGTGTGACGGTGCGCTGACCGGCGCGGTCAGTCCAGGCCGCGCATGATGTGCGGCTCGCCGTCGTCGTCGCCGAAGCAGCGGTGCAGCACCTGGGCGCGCGCCCACAGGTCCAGGCTGCTCGGCGGTCCGACCGGGCCCGTGCCGGCGGGCGTGGTGGTCAGCACGGGAGCCGGTTCCGGCGGGACCTGCGACGTCACCTCGTCGGTCATGTCCGCCCCTTTCGTCGTACCCATGCTCGTCCGCGGGCGTTTCCGCCACGTCAACTCCGACGGCGCGGGCGTGGACGCGGCGCGCCTGACCCACGCCGGCCCGTACTCCGGTGACGGTAGCCCGCCGGGCCGCCGAGCACAGCCGTATTCCCGACGTCGCCGCAGGTCGCGGCCGGTGATCACGTTCGCGCGTCGCCCGCGGCACCCGGGCCGCAGGTGGCGCAGCAGGTGTCGCCGCGCCAGGCGTCGCGGCCCTCGCGGACCGCGACGACGGCGATCACCAGGGCGGCGACCGGGTCGGCCCAGGACCATCCGAACAGGCCGTTGAGGGCCAGCCCGACGAGCAGGACCACCGAGAGGTACGTGCACAGCAACGTCTGCTTCGAGTCGGCCACCGCCGACCGGGAACCCAGTTCCCGCCCGGCGCGCCGCTGCGCGGCCGACAGCACGGGCATCACGATCACCGAGAGCCCGGCCAGCACCAGCCCGACCGGTGAGTGCGCGGCCTCGGCGCCGCCGAGCAGCGCACGGGCCGCCTCGACGGAGACGTACGCGGCGAGCGCGAAGAACGACACGGCGATGACGCGCAGCGTGACCCGCTCCCGGGCCTGCGGGTCCGGACCGGCGAACTGCCACGCCACGGCTGCCGCGGAGGCCACCTCGATGACCGAGTCCAGACCGAAACCGATCAGGGCGGTCGAGGACGCGACGGTGCCCGCGCCGATCGCCACCACCGCCTCGACCACGTTGTAGGTGATGGTCGCGGCAACCAGCAGGCGCACCCGGCGGGTGAGCAGCGCGCGGCGGTCCGGCGCCGGGCCGGCGGGCGTGACCGGGATCAGCGGCAGGCTCATCAGCAGCATCCGTCCGCGGCGTCCGGGCAGGCGGCCGGGTCGACCGCGAGCACGACGCCGAGCAGGTCGCCGAGCGCATGGGCGAGGCGGGCGTCGGCCAGCTCGTACCGGGTGCGGCGCCCCTCCGGCACGGCCACGACCAGGCCGCAGCCGCGCAGGCAGGCCAGGTGGTTGGACAGGTTCTGCCGGCTGGTGCCGAGCGCCTCGGCCAGCTCGGCCGGGTAGCCGGGCCCGTCGCGCAGGGCCAGCAGCAGCCGGGCGCGTAGCGGGTCGGACAGCGCGTGACCGAAACGGGACAGCGCCTGGGAGTGGTGCAGCGTCCGCATGGCGTGACTGTACAGCACTTGCTGTATTCAGGAAGGGATGTACCGGCGGTTGCATCCGGTACCCCGGTACGGGCTTACCGTCGAGGCGTGACCGACGATTCCTGGGTGCCCGACACCTGCACGCTGCCGACCGCCGAGCGGCCGCTGCGGCTGGCCGAGTTCGACACGCTGTTCCGCGACGCGCTGCGCGGCGTCGACCGGCCGGCCGCCGGGCATCTGCGGCTGCACCTCGACGACGTCGCCGAACCGGCCGCCCGCGACCTGATCGCCCGCGAGTCGGCCTGCTGTTCCTTCTTCACGTTCGACCTCGCCCGCCCGGACGGCGGCACGCTGAGGCTCGACATCCGCGTTCCAGGCGCCCGTGTCGTCGTACTCGATGCCCTGGCCCTGCGGGCGACGGCCGCGCGGGGCCGGTGATGGGCGAGCCGGAGCTGCGCAGCGGCCAGGTCGCCGACGCGGCCGGGGTCAACGTGCAGACGCTGCGCTACTACGAACGGCGCGGGCTGCTGGCCGCGCCCCGGCGTTCGCCCGGCGGGCATCGGCTCTACCCGGCCGAGACGGTCACCCTGCTGCGGGTGGTGAAGGCCGCGCAACGTCTCGGCTTCACCCTCGCCGAGGTCGCCGGCCTGCTGGCGGCCGGGCCGCACGACGCCGGCCTGCGGACCCGGGCCCACGACAAGCTCGCCGAGGTGGAGCGACGGCTCGCGGACCTCACCGCCGTCCGCGACACGCTGCGCGAGGCTATCTCGGCCGGCTGCGACGACCTGGTCACCTGCGCCGGCAGCTCCCGCTGCCCGCTGCCCTTCGCCGATCCGGACCACGGCCCCGCTACGGTCTGACGCATGACTGTCGTCCGGTCCATCCTGCTGTTCCTGCTCGCCGCGCTCGCCGAGATCGGCGGCGCCTGGCTGGTGTGGCAGGGCTGGCGGGAGAACCGCGGGCTGCTCTGGATCGCCGCCGGGGTGATCGCGCTCGGCGCCTACGGGTTCGTGGCCACGTTTCAGCCGGACCCGAACTTCGGCCGCATCCTCGCCGCCTACGGCGGCGTGTTCGTCGCCGGGTCGCTCGCCTGGGGCATGGTCGTCGACAAGTTCCGGCCCGACCGCTACGACCTGGTCGGCGCGGCCATCTGCCTGGTCGGCGTCGCCGTCATCATGTACGCCCCGCGCACGAGCTGACGGCGGCGCCGAGCGCAGGTGATGAGTTTTCCCGCCCGTACCCGTCTCACAGACGACGGCACACGACGAAGCGGGAGGATGACGTGATGGGTGCGGAGACGCGACCGGCGGAACTGGGCGTACACGATCTGGCCGGGGTCGACGAACCGGCGTTCACCGGGCTGGCGCAGCGGCACCGGCGGGAGCTGCACGTGCACTGCTACCGGATGCTCGGGTCGTTCGAGGACGCCGAGGACACCGTCCAGGAGACGTTCCTGCGGGCCTGGCGGCGGCGCGAGACCTTCGCCGGGCGGTCCACATTCCGGGCCTGGCTGTACCGGATCGCCACGAACGCCTGCCTGGACCTGCTCGCCAGGTGCCGTCCGGAGCCGGCGACCGGCGGCGAGGTGCGGTGGCTCCAGCCCTACCCGGACCGGCTGCTCGACGAGCTGCCCGCCGCCGGCACGGACGAGCCGGAGACGGTCGCTGTGGCGCGGGAGACGATCGAGCTGGCGTACCTGGTCGCCGTGCAGCACCTCGCGCCGCGCCCGCGGGCCGTGCTGATCCTGCGCGACGTGCTCGGCTGGCCGGCCAAGGAGGTCGCGGAGCTGCTCGGCGACTCGGTCAACTCGGTCAACAGCGCGTTGCAGCGAGCCCGCGCGGGCATGCGGGAGCACCTGCCCGCGCAGCGGCAGGACTGGACCGGCGACGAGACGGACAGCCGGACCCGCGAGCTGGTTCGCCGCTTCACCGACGCCAGCATCGCCAAGGACGTCGACGGTCTCGCCGCGATGCTGCGCGACGACGTGCGCTGCTCGATGCCGCCCACCCCGGGCCTGCAGATCGGCCGCGACGCGGTGGTGAACGACTGGGTGGCGGACGGGTTCGAGAGCCTGGGCAGCCTGCGGGCCGTGCCCACCGCCGTGAACCGGCAGCCCGCCGTCGCGTTCTACCTCTGGCAGGAGCGCGACGGCGCGTACCTGCCGCTCACCGTCGACGCCCTGCGCATCACCGGCGGGGCGATCACCGAGATCGTCACCTTCCACGCCGACCAGTTCCCGCGACTCGGGCTGCCGGACCGCCTCCCGGCCGACCCCACGCCGTAGTGCCCACGCGGACGCTCGCCCTGCCCGGCGGCACGCGCGTTCCGGTGGTCGCGGCCCGGTGGCACCACGCGTACGGCGTGGTCACCCGCGGACGGGTGCAGCTGGAGCTGCGCGACGGCACTCCCGGGCCGGTCCTCGGCCGCGACGCCGGTTTCTGGCTACGCGGCACCGGCGTACGCGCGCTGCGCAACCCCGGCCGTCGTACCGCGACGGTGCGGATCCTCACCCCTCACCTCGACGCCCGGAGGAACGACATGATCAGCAGCACCGACACCGCCGTCACAGTGGCCCGCCCGCGCGGCTTCCGGCGGCTCGCCGTCACCGGCCTGGTCGCCACGCTCGCCGCGATGGTGGTCACCACGCTCGCGGCCGCTCTGGCCCGGGCCACCGGTGTGGACTTCGAGATCCCCGACGGCGGCGGCGAGACCATCCCGCTGGGCGGTTTCGCCGTGGTGACCGGGTTCTTCTCGCTCGTGGGCGTCGTCATCGCCGCCGTACTGCTGCGGTTCAGCGCCCGTCCCGCGCGGCGGTTCGCGTGGACGGCGGTGGCGCTGACCGCGCTGTCGATGGTGCCGCCGTTCCTGGCCGGGGCGGCCGCGACGACCGTCGTCGCCCTGGTCGGGTTGCATCTGGTCGCGGCGGCGGTGATGATCCCCGCCCTGACGCGGAGCCTGCGGGCAAGCTCTCCGCGATGAGCCTGACGGCTACCCGGCCGTGGCTCCGCGGCGGCGGAGGGCCACCTTGGTGCCGCCGAACGCGACGAGCCACGGCAGCACCACGAAGCCGCCGCAGCCGATCACGATCAGCCACAGCGTCTCACCCGGTTTTCCCTGGTGCTCCAGTTCGGGCCAGGTGAAGGCACTGCCGAGCAGCGACAACACGTAGAACAGGACGATCACGATCGCGGCAGCCGTACCGATCCGGCGGCTGAGCCCGATGCCCGCAGCGCAGAGAAACCCGAGCCCGGACATGACAATGGGCGCGAAGTACATACCGGACAGCACGACGAAGGTGGAGTACGCCGCGCCGGGGTCCAGAGCCGAGTCCGCCAACGGTGTCGGGCCGGCTCCGACCGCGTGGACGACAGCGGAAAGGGCGGAGTTCACCACTTCGGACTCCTCGCACCGGGACGCTCGCACGCCATCGGGATCGATCCCTCAGTCTGGCACCGGGCAAGCCGCCGGACCGACCCGCAGTCGTGAGCCCGCCACAAAAATGATGCGATCCACAGGATTCGATCCGAAACACTCGGGCACTTCGATACGGACCACACGCCGGGCGCCGCCAGTCGGCGCCCGCCGTCACGTACGACCGAGAGGTGACACCATGACCTTCCGCGCCAGGCTCGTCGGAGCCGCACTCGTCGGGACGCTCGCCGCCGGTGCGTCGGCACTGGCTGGGGCCTCCGCGGCCAGCGCGCAGGCCGAACCCTGCGTGCAGCGCATCGCCGTGGTGAACAACGCCGCCTTCGTGATGTCCTTCAGTGTTCAGGCGAGCAACGGTCTGGAGACGGCGAACACCGACACCTACCCGATCAACCAGTCGCGGACGATCGACCTCACCACCACCGCCCTGCCGGTCGGGTCCGACGTCCGGCCGGTGGTCGACGCGGTAGCCGGAGCGCAACGGACCCCGAGCAGCTTCGTGTCGTACTGCGAGAACGGGCAGACCGCGACGTACTCGGTGACCGGGACGACGTACGACTACTCGGTGACGCTGATCGGCTGAGCGACGCGTCGACGCTTCGGGGCGTCCGCCGTCGCGGCGGGCGCCCCGTGCTCGTACGCTACGTTGATCGAGTGCCCGTACCCCGGCTGATTCCCGTCGCGCACGAGCCCGACCACCGGACGGACACGATCGGCCGCTACGACGGAGGGCTGTTCCTCGCCTCGGCGTGGGACCACCACGCGTACGTGCACCTCTTCGACCACGACGGGACGTACCGGAACTCGATCATCACGCGGGTTCCGGATCGAGGCGCGCTGAGCGAGGCGCTCGACGGGCTGCTCGCGAGCCTGCCCGGCAAGTCGTACGGCGACATCGCCGTGCAACTGTTCCAGACCCGTCAGGACGGCGTCGTCTTCGGTCTGGTCGACGAGTCCGGCGACCGGGCGGGCGACGGCAGCCACGTCGACTGGGTCGAGCTGTATCCGGATCGCCTCGGATTCCACGAGCCGTGGGACGGGCTCTACGACACGTGACGCCACCTCGCCCACACCGGTGACGGCCGGCGTTGTTCCGCCGGTCGAAGCTCCGCCAACCGCTCGCTGACGGAGGAGCCCTGGTCATCGTCGGCCAACGCGTCCACGTCGGCATTGCCCACGCCGGAGCAACCTCACCGTCGAAGCCGCCGACACCACACCGGCCTCGGACCGCAGACCGGAGAGGCAGCGGTGTTCTAGAGAAAACCGAGCTGACGCGCCGCATCCTGGTGAACCGAAACGAGTTCAGCAAGCAGAATCGGCTTGCGAGACACCGCCGAGAGATCCTTGCCCTCCCGAGTCCATGGCGGCGGCCACGCGCTGATCCCCTGATCCAGAGCAACGCCGGCCACCTCGGCCTCCCACCCCGGCCAGCGCAAGCCTTCATAGAATCCCGTCAGCGCGCCGGTGAGCATCGCCTCCAACCAGTCGCCATACCCGAGCTCAAGGTCCTGCCAAGCCAGGTCCTCCGGGCCGAAGTAATGCACCGTCGGCCTCACCGCCGGCTCCGCCTGCAACCACGCGAACTGGCCGCCCATCACGTCGAAAGCGACGACCAGACGACCCGCCCCCGGAACCACCTGGGCCGCCACACTCGGCAGCCCGTCGCGCCCACCACCGAGCACCCGAAGCCAACCGTGATCGATCACCAGCCCACCGCTGTTGGCGACCACCGCCCCGAGCCACGACCTGGTCGTGATTTCCAGGGCCGCCAGACAGGCTGCCGCCTGCTGCGAATCGGCCGGCAGCACCTCCACCGGATACGGAGCCGCAGCCACCAGCGCCGAAATCTCGGACCACGCAGACTGTTCCACCCCCTCAGACTCCCAGAAGGATCAACCAGTGCGACTCCGAGGACCCGCCGTAGAACAAACAAGATCGTCTAGCCGGACGTGTCACCCACGTCCCGAGACTGATCTGTGCCGGCGCGACATCTTGCTGCTGTCGGACGCTCGGGGTTGCGGCGGGTGGGTGGCCGCCTCGGCGGTGACGGAGGGCAGGAGGTGTCGTACAGCCTCACGGAGGCGATCCGGCAGGAGGCCAGCCGACGGCGCGCTAACCAGGTGTGTTCCGGCGATCCATGTACGCGAATCCGCACCCCCCGCAGGTCTCGGTCCACCGATAGCCTCTCCCTATGCCCACCGAGATCGTCTTTGAGACTCACTCGTGGAGCGAGGACAACGACCGTGGCATCGCCACCGGCTGGCTGCCCGGCCGGTTGTCGCCGCGAGGACGAGCCCTGGCAGCGGAACTTGGTCAGCGCAGGCGAGACGACGGCATCGCCGCAGTCTTCACCTCGGATCTACGCCGGGCGGCGGAGACGGCCGACATCGCCTTCTCAGGAACCCCCATCCCCGTGCTGCACGACTGGCGACTGCGGGAATGCAACTACGGCCACCGCAACGGCATGCCCGCCGCCGAACTACACGAGCACCGGGACCGGTACCTCGACGAGCCCTACCCCGGCGGTGAAAGCTGGCGACAGGCGGTACACCGCGTCGGTCGATTCCTCGACGATCTACCGCTTCTCTGGGCCCATCAGCGCATCCTGGTCATCGGTCACGTCGCCACCCGATGGACCCTCGATCACCGGATCAACGGCGTCCGGCTGGAGGACCTGATCAACGCCGACTTCGCCTGGCGCGAAGGCTGGGAGTACCGGATCGCCGACCCGCGTGATCGGCAGGACGAAACCCTGCCTACGCAAACGTCGGCCGGCTGAGACATCCCGTCAGCGGCGAGCACCTGCCCGCACATGCACGCCGCACCACGGCGGCAGTTTGGCTTCCCGCACCCGCCCGCCGCTGGTGTCTCGCCGAGGGCCTGGGTCAAGCAACTCCAAGACTCGGGCATGGCGGCCAGCTACCGCCGCGACCTCTTCAACGACCTGTCGATGATCCGGAACGCGGCAGTCGATCCCCGGAAGGTCATCAGCGACCCCTGCGCGCTCAAGACGGTCCGGGCTCCCCGGTACGTCCCGGCCAAGGTCGTCCCCTGGCCGACGATCGACACTGCCTTCGGGCACGGCTCTACTGACCCCGGCGGCCTAGCGACGGCCCAGCCGGGAGCCGGAAGCGTTTTGCCCAGCTCAGGAACGGTGACGGCGTCACTTGGCGTTGAAGTAGTTCGCCTCCGGGTGGTGGACCACGATCGCGTCGGTGGCCTGCTCCGGCACCAGCTGGAACTCCTCGGACAACTGCACCCCGATCCGCTCCGCGCCCAGCAACTCCACGATCTTCGCCCGGTCCTCCAGGTCCGGGCAGGCCGGGTAGCCGAACGCGTACCGGCAGCCCCGGTAGTCGGTGCGCAGCAGACCGGCCAGGTCGGCCGGGTCGTCGTCGGCCAGGGTGCCGCCGCCGGGCAGCACCAGCTCGGCCCGGATCCGCCGGTGCCAGTACTCGGCCAGCGCCTCGGTGAGCTGCACGGACAGGCCGTGGACCTCCAGGTAGTCGCGGTACTCGTTGCCGGCGAACATCTTCGCCGTGTACTCGCTGATCGGCTGCCCGACGGTGACCAGCTGCAACGCCACCACGTCGAGCTGGTCGCCCTTGGGCCGGAAGAAGTCGGCCAGGCACAGCCGCCGCTCCTGGCGCTGCCGGGGGAAGGAGAACCGGGCCCGCTCGCTGTGCCCGTTCTCGTCCAGCACCACCAGGTCGTTGCCCTCGGAGTACGCCGGGAAGTAGCCGTACACGACGGCCGCCTCCAGCACCTGGTCGGAGATCAGGCGGTCCAGCCAGTACCGCAGCCGGGGCCGGCCCTCGGTCTCGACCAGTTCCTCGTACGACGGGCCCTTGCCGCCGCGTGCGCCGCGCAGCCCCCACTGGCCCAGGAACGTGGCCCGCTCGTCCAGCAGGGCCGCGTAGTCGGCCAGCGGCACGCCCTTGACGACGCGGGTGCCGAAGAACGGCGGCTTCGGCACGGACACGTCCACCGCCACGTCGGAGCGGACCGACGCGTCGTCCAGTTCGGGCAGCGCCTCGCGGACCTGCGCCCGCTGCCGCTCGCGGCGTTCCCGGCGGGCCGCCAGTGCCGCCTCCCGCTCCGGGTCGACCACCGGCGCGCCGCCGCGCTTGGCCGCCATCACCCGGTCCATCAGGGACAGCCCTTCGAACGCGTCGCGGGCGTAGTGCACCTGGCCCGGGTAGATCGACCGCAGGTCGTCCTCGACGTACGCGCGGGTCAGCGCCGCGCCGCCGAGCAGCACCGGCCAGCGCTCGGCCACGCCCCGGGAGGCCATCTCGGCCAGGTTCTCCTTCATGATGACGGTGCTCTTGACCAGCAGGCCGGACATGCCGATGGCGTCGGCCCGGTGTT
Organism: Micromonospora sp. WMMD1274; assembly: GCF_049179035.1. Classification (NCBI taxonomy): domain Bacteria; kingdom Bacillati; phylum Actinomycetota; class Actinomycetes; order Micromonosporales; family Micromonosporaceae; genus Micromonospora; species Micromonospora sp. WMMD1274. Next base: position 6,498,641 of record NZ_JBMHMG010000001.1, on the reverse strand, counting down.
CCTCGGCCGCGTCGAGGATCGCGTTGATCGGCTGCTTGATGCCGATGTTGACCACGTCGTAGCCGTTGTTGGACAGGATGATGTCGACCAGGTTCTTGCCGATGTCGTGCACGTCGCCCTTCACAGTGGCGAGCACGATCCGGCCCTTGCCGTCGTCGTCGGTCTTCTCCATGTGCGGCTCCAGGTAGGCCACCGCGGTCTTCATCACCTCGGCGGACTGGAGCACGAACGGCAGCTGCATCTGGCCGGAGCCGAACAGCTCGCCGACCACCTTCATGCCGTCCAGCAGCAGGTCGTTGATGATGGACAGCGGCGTACGCCCCTGCGCCATCGCGGTGTCCAGGTCGGCCTCCAGGCCGTTGCGCTCGCCGTCGATGATCCGCCGCTTGAGCCGCTCGTCCAGCGGCAGCGCGGCCAGTTCCTCGGCCCGGGTGGCGCGCGCCGACGCCGCGTCGACGCCCTCGAAGGCCTCGATGAACCGCTGCACCGGGTCGTAGCCCTCGCGACGGCGGTCGTACACCAGGTCGAGCGCCACCTCGCGCTGCTCGTCCGGGATCCGCGACATCGGCAGGATCTTGCTGGCGTGCACGATCGCCGAGGTCAGCCCGGCCTGGGCGCACTCGTGCAGGAACACCGAGTTGAGCACCTGCCGGGCCGCCGGGTTGAGGCCGAACGACACGTTGGAGATGCCGGCGGTGAAGTTGACGCCCGGGTAGCGGGCCGCGATCTCCCGGATCGCCTCGATCGTCTCGATGCCGTCGCGGCGGGTCTCCTCCTGCCCGGTGGCGATCGGGAACGTCAGCGCGTCGATGAGGATGTCCTCCCGGCGCATCCCCCACCGCCCGGTCAGGTCGTCGATCAGCCGGCAGGCCACCCGTACCTTCCACTCCCGGGTGCGGGCCTGGCCCTCCTCGTCGATGAGCAGCGCCACGACGGCGGCGCCGTGCTCCCTGACCACCGGCATGATCCGCGCGTAGCGGGACTCGGGGCCGTCGCCGTCCTCGAAGTTGACCGAGTTGACCACGCACCGGCCGCCGAGCATCTCCAGCCCGGCCTCGATCACGGCCGGCTCGGTGGAGTCCAGCACGATCGGCAGCGTCGAGGCGGTGGCGAACCGGCCGGCCAGCTCACGCATGTCCTGCGTGCCGTCGCGGCCGACGTAGTCGACGCAGAGGTCGAGCAGGTGCGAGCCGTCCCGGGCCTGGCTGCGGGCGACCTCCACGCAGGCCTGCCAGTCCCCGGCGAGCATGGACTCGCGGAACGCCTTCGAGCCGTTGGCGTTGGTCCGCTCCCCCACCATCAGGATGCTGGCGTCCTGGGCGAACGGCACGTGGTGGTAGATCGAGGAGACCCCGGCCTCCGGCTTCGGCTCCCGCGCCACCGGCGCGCGCCCGCCCAGCCGCTCCACCAGCACCCGGATGTGCTCCGGGGTGGTGCCGCAGCAGCCGCCGATCAGGGCCACGCCGTAGTCGGTGACGAACTGCTCCAGCGCGTCGGCCAGCTCGTCCGGGCTGAGCGGGAAGTACGCGCCGTCGGCGGTCAGCACCGGCAGGCCGGCGTTCGGCATCACCGAGATCGGGATCCGCGAGTGCTGCGCCAGGTAGCGCAGGTGCTCGCCCATCTCCGCCGGGCCGGTCGAGCAGTTGAGCCCGATCAGGTCGACGCCGAGCGGCTCGATCGCGGTCAGCGCGGCGCCGATCTCGCTGCCGAGCAGCATGGTGCCGGTGGTCTCCACCGCCACCTGGCAGATGATCGGCACGTCCCGGCCGGCCTCGGCCCGGGCCCGCTTCGACCCGACCACCGCCGCCTTGACCTGGAGCAGGTCCTGGCAGGTCTCGATGATCAGCGCGTCCGCCCCGCCGGCGATCAGACCGGCGGCGTTCTCCTGGTACGCGTCGCGCAGCGAGGCGTAGCTCGCATGCCCGAGCGTGGGCAACTTGGTGCCGGGGCCCATCGAGCCGAGCACGAACCGGGGGTGCTCCGGCGTCGCGTACGCGTCGGCTGCCTCCCGCGCGATCCGCGCGCCCGCCTCGGACAGCTCCCGGATGCGGCCGGGGATGCCGTATTCCGCGAGGTTGGGCAGGTTCGCGCCGAACGTGTTGGTCTCCACGCAGTCCGCGCCGGCCGCCAGGTAGGCGTCGTGCACGCCGCGGACCACGTCCGGCCGCGTCACGTTGAGGATCTCGTTGCAGCCTTCGAGGCCGTCGAAGTCGTCGAGGGTGAGGTCGGCGGCCTGGAGCATCGTCCCCATCGCGCCGTCCGCGATCAGGATCCGATCGGCCAGCAGGTCACGCAACGAAATAGGCACATGCCCCAGGTTAGTGCGCCCGAGTGCGGCAGAGTCACCCGAACCGGGCCTTCCCACATTCTGCCCACCGGGCCTGCGTACACCTTTCCGCCGGTTCGCCCGGGTGGTCCGACCCGGCGACCGGCGCGGCCGACGGGCCGGGCCCCGCGGCGGCACGTAGGCTGACGGACGTGAAGGACAACAGGGGTGCGACAGTGCGACGGGACGACGCCGCGCCCGACGAGCAGGGTGAGGTGACGGCGTGACCGAGTTCGACGGGCTGCCGGTACTGCGCTCGCCGGTCGCCATCGCGGCCTTCGAGGGCTGGAACGACGCCGCCGACGCCTCCACCGCCGCCGTGGAACACCTGGAGCAGGTCTGGCAGGCCCGGGAGGTGACCGAGCTGGACCCGGAGGACTTCTACGACTTCCAGGTGAGCCGCCCGACGATCACCATGGCCGACGGGGAGACGCGGCGCGTCGAGTGGCCCACCACGCGGTTCATGGTGGCCAGCCCGGAGGGCACCGAGCGGGACGTGGTGCTGATCCGCGGCATCGAGCCGAGCATGCGGTGGCGGACGTTCTGCGAGCAGGTGCTGGAGATCTGCCACAGCCTGGAGGTCGAGCGGGTGGTGCTGCTCGGCGCGTTGCTGGCCGACGTGCCGTACACCCGGCCGCTGCCGATCAGCGGCAGCGCGTCGGACGCCGACGCGGCCAAGCGCTACCAGCTCACCCCCACCCGCTACGACGGGCCGACCGGCATCGTCGGCGTGCTGCACGACGCCTGCACGCGGGCGGAGGTCGACGCGGTGTCGTTCTGGGTGCACGTGCCGCACTACGCGAACAACCCGCCCTGCCCGAAGGCCACCCTCGCGCTGCTGCACCGGGTCGAGGAGGTGCTCGACCTGCCGGTGCCGATGGCCGACCTGGCCGAGGAGGCCGCCGAGTGGGAGCAGCGGGTGCGCAGCGCCGCCGAGCAGGACGCCGAACTCGGCGAGTACGTGCGTGAGCTGGAGGAACGGGTCGGCGACGCCGGCATCACCCCGTTGACCGGGGACGAGATCGCCCAGGAGTTCGAGAAGTACCTGCGCCGCCGCGGCGGTTCCGCCGGGCCGACCGCCGGCTCCTGGTAGTTCTCCCGCTCTGCCGAAGCCGGGCCTCGGATCGGGGCCCGGCTTCTTCGTGTCCGGGGTGGCGCGGTCACAGCCTCTAGGGCATCCTAGGAACCTAGCTGTTCTGAGGAGGCGGGCAATGCAGATCAACCCGGGCGCGGCCGAGTTCCCGCACCGGCAGATCGCCGCGCAGCTCAAGGCCCAGGTGCGCCGCGGCGACTGGGGGCCGGGCGAGCGGCTGCCGTCCATCCCGGCCATCGCCGAGATGTTCGGCGTCGCCAAGCAGACCGTGCAGCGCGCCGTCGACCAGCTGCGGGTCGAGGGCATCCTGATCACCAAACCCGGCTCCGGTACGTACGTCCGGGGCACCCGGCGCCGCCTCAACCGCCTGTCCCGGGGTCGGTACGGCGGCTTCCGCGGCTACCACACCGACCTGGCCGCCCGGTACCGCCAGCAGCTCGTCTCGGTCGGCCGCTCCCCCGCTCCGGCGGAGGTGGCCGACGCGTTCGGCGTCACCGACGGCACCGAACTGCTCTGCCGTCGGCACCTGGTACGCACCGACGACTCCCCGGTCGAGGTCGGCGCGTCGTGGTTCCTGCCCGCCGACACCGCCGGCACCTCACTGGAGCGGGCCGAGGCGTTCGGCCGGCCGCTCTACCAGGAGGCGGAGGAGGTCATCGGCCGGCGGTACGTCACCGCCACCGACACGATCAGCGCGCGTCAACCCAGCCGGGAGGAGGCGGAGATCCTCCAGATCCGCCCCGACACCCCGGTGCTGCACCTGTTGCACGTGGCCTACGACGAGCGGCACAAGCCGATCGAGGTCGCCCAGGCCACGTGGCCCGGCCCGATGACCACGCTCACCGAGGAGTACAAGATCCCCGCCCCCGCTCCCGACCAGGACCCCGACCCCGGCCTGGTCCTGGGCTGACCCGCCGCAACCCGGCACCCGGCACCCGGCACCCGGCACCCGGCACCCGGCACCCGGCACCCGGCACCCGGCACCCGGCGATCTTGCACTTTCCGCCCCGACACACAGGGCATTCACGACATCCCGAGGGCCGCAACTGCAAGATCGCCGAGGGCTGCGGGCCGGGCACGCCTGAGTGGAACACCACGGGTGTCAAACCGCCCTCGACACACCCGTCACGTTCCACCCGCTCCCCCGGGTCGGCGCGATCTTGCACTTACGGACCCCGCAGAACCGGGCAAAGAAGACAGAACGCGGGCCGCAAGTGCAAGATCGACGGCGCGAGGGGGCGAGGCCGCGCGAGAGGGGCGAGACTGCGCGAGGAAGCCTAGGCCCGCGCGAGAGGGCAGGACTCGGCGGACGGACGAGGGCCGGGGCTAGAGGGCGATGCCGAGTAGGGCGTCCACGGTGTCGCGGAAGAGGGCCGGAGCGGTCTCGTCCTCGGTCACGCCGTCGAGGACGCCTTCGGCCCAACGGTCGGCCGCCGCCAGGGCGCCCGGAGTGTCCAGGTCGTCGGCCAGGCGCTCACGTACCTCGGCCAGGAACGCCGCCCCCGACGGCCCGGCCGGCGCGGCGGCGGCCCGCCGCCAGCGGCCCAGCCGCTCCTGCGCCTCGGTGAGCAGCTCGTCGGTCCAGGAGCGGTCGCTGCGGTAGTGCCCGCTCATCAGCGCCAGCCGGACCGCCATCGGGTCCACCTTGTCGGCCCGCAGCCGGGACACGAAGACGAGGTTGCCCTGGGACTTGGACATCTTCTCGCCGTCGAGGCCGATCATGCCGGCGTGGACGTAGTGGTCGGCGAACGGTGCCTCGCCGGTCAGCCGCTCGGCGTGCGCGGCGGAGCACTCGTGGTGCGGGAAGATCAGGTCGTTGCCGCCGCCCTGCACGTCGATCCGGTCGCCGAGCAGGTTCAGCGCGATGACCGTGCACTCGATGTGCCAGCCGGGACGGCCGGCGCCCAGGTCGCCGCCGGGCCAGGAGGGCTCGCCCTCGCGGGCGCCGCGCCACAGCAGCGGGTCGAGCGGGTCGCGCTTGCCGGCGCGTTCCGGGTCGCCGCCGCGCTCGGCGAACAGCTCGATCATCTGCTCGCGGGTCAGGTTCGACTCGTAGCCGAAGCGGGGCGCGGCGGCGACGTCGAAGTAGACGTCGCCGGTGCCGTCGTCGAGCCGGTACGCCGCGCCGTCCTTGAGCAGCATCAGCACCTTCTCGGCGATGTCCGGGATCGACTCGACAGCGCCGACGTAGTGCGCCGGCGGGATCATCCGCAGCGCCTCCATGTCCTCGCGGAACAGGGCGGTCTCCCGCATGGCCAGGACCTTCCAGTCCTCGCCGTCGCGCTCGGCGCGCTCCAGCAGCGGGTCGTCGATGTCGGTGACGTTCTGCACGTACCGCACGTCGAGGCCGGCGTCGCGCCACATCCGCTGCACCAGGTCGAACGTGATCATGGTGGCGGCGTGTCCGAGGTGCGTCGCGTCGTACGGGGTGATGCCGCAGACGTACATCGAGGCCGCGCCCTCGGGCCGGCTGGGATGGGCGCCCTGCCGCGCCGAGTCGTACAACCTCAGCGACACGCCCTCGCCGGGCAGCCGTGGCACGTCATGTCCCGCCCAAGACTCCATGACCGCCAGCCTAACGATCCGTCAGACGCTCGGGTGCCGCCCTACGGGTGATCAACGCGACAGCGGCTCACATCGGCGGCCAGGGCATCGCCGGCCACTCCTGCGGCGGCAGCGGGAACCGGCCGCTCTCGCCCAGCCGCTCGACCCGTTCCGCCAGCGCGGCCAGCTCACCGATGGTCAGGTGCTCGGCCAGCTCCTCGCCGAGCGGCCCGCGCAGCTGCCCGGCCAGGCCGTCGAGCATCTCCACCGCGTCCGGTGGCAGTTCGCGGCCGGCCCAGCCCCACAGCACCGTACGCAGCTTCTCCTCGACGTGGAAGCTCACGCCGTGGTCGACGCCGTAGATCCGGTCGTCCGGGCCGACGAGCACGTGCCCGCCCTTGCGGTCGGCGTTGTTGATCACCGCGTCGAGCACGACGAGCCGGGCCAGGCGGGGGTCGTCGGCGTGCGCCAGCGCGTACGCCGCCCCGTCGTCGTCGCGGGCCGCGGCCACCGGGAACCAGCGCGGCGGGATCTCCCGCGCCGGCACGAAGCCGACCAGCGGCTCGGCGTCGTCCGGCTCGTCGATCCAGAGCTGGCACGAGCCGGGACCGAACGGCCCGTCGCGCAGCACGGTCGGGGGCACCAGGTCCCAGCCGGTGGCCCGGGACACGAGGTAGGCGGACACCTCCCGGCCGGCGAGCGTGCCGTCCGGGAAGTCCCAGAGCGGGCGTTCGCCGCGTACCGGCTTGTAGACGCAGTGCGCCGTCACGTCGCCGAGCGCGATGACGCCGCGCAGCGTCGCGTTGGAGGCGTCGACGAGCCGCCCCTCCAGGGTCAGCTCACCGTCGGCGAGCAGCCGCAGCGCCTCGGCGCCGTCCTGTCGGGGCTGCAGTTCCGACGAGGTCACCGGTGATAGCCGTTGTGCCGGGGGCAGAGGTGACCGGCCGGGTCGAGCGGCTGGCCGCACAGCGGGCAGGGGGGCCGGCCGGCGTTCACGACGCGCTTGGCGCGTTCGATGAACTCGCGGGTCGCCTCCGGGGTCAGCCGCACCCGGAGGCGGTCGAGGTCGTCGTCCGGCTCGTCCGGGTCCTCGTCGGCGTCGTCGTCCGCGTCGCCCAGCTCGACCTCGACCTCCGCCTCGCCGACGGCGATCGCCTCGATCACCACCGTGGCGGTGTCCACGTCGAAGGCCAGGCCCAGCGTGCCGACCCGGAACTCCTCGTCCACCGGCGTGTCGAGCGGCTCGTTGTCGCCGGTCACCGTGGTGACCGGCTCCGGCAGCTTCACGCCGAAGCGGCGCTGCGCCTCGGCGAGCAGCTCCTCGAGCTTCTCGGCGAGCAACGACACCTGGACCTTCTCCAGCGACACGCTGACCAGCCGGCCGCCGCCGCGCGCCTGGAGGAAGAACGTGCGCTCCCCCGGCGGGCCGACCGTACCGGCGACGAACCGCTCCGGCGGCTCGAAGGCGTGCACCTGGTGCGTCATACCCACGACCCTATCCGGCGTCTGGAAGCGCCGCGCAGCCCACCGACGCCGAATCCGCCCAGAGCGAACGCGCCGCGGCACGCCCGGCTCACCCGGCCGCGCCCGCGCCTCCGCCGACCGCCGCGTCGGACTCGGCCGCCCGCGCCGGGCGCCGGCGCCGCTTGCGCGGCGGCGGGACCAGCGCGGACAGGTCACCGCCGGTGTCGTTGAGCCGGACCAGGAACGGCCGCAACGGGGTGTAGCGGATCGCCGTGACCGACGCCGGGTCGGCCACGATCCGCTGAAAAAGATCAAGGTGTACGCCGAGCGCGTCCGCCACGATCGCCTTGATCACGTCACCGTGGCTGCACGCCAGCCAGACCGCCTCCGGCCCGTGCTCGGCGGTGACCCGCGCGTCCCACGCCCGTACCGCGGCCACCGCGCGCGCGGACATCGCCGCCATCGACTCGCCCTGGGGGAACGCGGCGGCGCTCGGGTGCTGCTGGACCACCGGCCACAGCGGCTCCTTCGCCAGCTTCTTCAGCGACTGCCCCTCCCAGTCGCCGTACCCGCACTCGATCAACCCGTCGTCCACCACCGGCTCGACGCCCGGCAGCGCCAGGTCGAGGGTCTGCCGGCAGCGGATGAGCGGGCTGGTCACCACCGCCGCCAGCGGCAGCCCGGCGAGGCGCGCGCCGACCGCCGCCGCCTGCGCGCGGCCGGTGTCGTCGAGCTCGACCGGTTGCCGCCCGGCCAGGCCGCCGTCGGCGTTCGCGGTGGTCCGGCCGTGTCGCAGAAGCAGAAGGGTCGCCACGCTGACCACCCTAGGCGGTACGCCCCGAAGGTGATCGTCCCGCCACGACAGGCCGTGTTCCGGCGGGGCGTCCTACTCCCTGTACACCCATCTCCGGAACCTGTCAGCCGCGTCCGGCGCGCCGACGGGCCGCGCCAAGGACTGCAGCACCCCCCGGTGCCGCCGGACCAGGAGCGCGACCCAGACGACCACCACAGCCCACAGCACCAGGGAGATGCCGCGGTACCGCCTGACCGCCGCGTCGGCCCGCGCCTTGTCCTGCGCCCTGACCTCGGCCGCGTCGTAGACCACGGTGCCGTCGACGACGAAGGTCTCGGCCGAGACCACATAGCTCGCGTAGACGTACGACCGTGCGCGTTCCAGCTCCGGCTGGGGATCCCTGCTCATCTCGAATCGGACCGGCGTGCCGGGCACCAGTTCCTCGCTCGGCAGCTCTCGTACGCTGAACTTGACCCGGGGGTGCTCGCGGAGCACCACCCGATACACCACGGCGGCGAGGTTCCTGCTTCCTCCCGTCGTCGATTCCCAGCTGTCCTGTACCGACTCGACTGTGCCCGTCACCACGAACATCTCGGCCGGCAGCTCCGGCTTGTCGAAAGGCTTTCCCAGACTCCAGGCATAGGCCGCCAGAATGGCGATCATCACGGGAACGCCGTACAGCGGTCTGAGGCGGAAGCGCGACATGCGGGCGAGAGTAGCCAGCCCCGGCCACCTCGGACATCGAGGTGGCCGGCCTCTCGCACGACGCGTCAGGTGGCGCTGATCGTGCCGGTCGCCAGGAGGCAGATCACCAGGCTGCCCAGCGCCACCCGGTACAGCACGAAGACGTACAGCGTGTGGTGGGCGACATAGCGCAGCAGCCAGGCGATGGCCGCGTACCCGACGGCGAACGCGATGAGCGTCGCGATCACCATCTGCGCCACGCTCGGCGCGGCGGTGCCCGGCGCCGACGGCTCGAACACGTCCGGCAGGCTGAACACGCCGGAGATCACCACGGCCGGGATGGCCAGCAGGAACGAGTAGCGGGCCGCGGTCTCCCGGGTCAGGTTGAGCAGCAGGCCCGCAGTCAGGGTGCCGCCCGACCGGGACACGCCGGGGACCAGCGCCGCGGCCTGGGCGAAGCCCATCACCACGCCGTCGCGCATCCGGAAGTTCTCCAGCGTGCGGGTCTGCCGGCCCCAGTACTCGGCGAAGGCCAGCAGCATCGCACCGATGATCAGCGTGCAGGAGATCAGCCAGAGGTTCCGGCCGGCGGTGCGGATCTGGTCCTTGAAGATCAGCCCGAAGATGCCGATCGGGATGGTGCCGACGATGACGTACCAGCCCATCCGGTAGTCGAGGCTGGAACGCACCGAGCGGTCGACCAGGCCGACGAACCAGGTCCGGACGATCCGCCAGATGTCCTTGGCGAAGTAGATCAGGACGGCGGCCTCGGTGCCGAGCTGGGTCACCGCGGTGAACGACGCGCCCGCGTCCCGGCCGAAGAACAGGGCCGAGGTGATCCGCAGGTGCCCGGACGAGGACACCGGAAGGAACTCGGTCAGTCCCTGGACCAGGCCCAGGACGACGGCCTCGATCCAGGTCACTCGCCGACTCCGGACAGCTCCAGCGCCTCGGCGACGGTACGCAGGGTCTGCACCCCGCTCTCCCGGTCGGCCACGAACAGCGACACCGACAGCGTGGTCACGCCCGCGGCGGCGTACTCCCGCATCCGCTCGGCGATGCGCTCCTTCGGGCCGAGCAGCGAGGTTCGGTCGATGAACTCCATCGGTACGGCGGCGGCCGCGTCACGCTGCCGCTTGGCCAGGTAGAGGTCCTGCACCTCGCGGGCCGCGTCGCCGTAGCCCATCCGGGTGGCGAGCTGGTTGTAGAAGTTCTGCTTGCGGCTGCCCATGCCGCCCACGTACAGCGCGGCGTACCAGCGGACCAGCTCCGCGCAGGTGGCGATGTCGTCGCCGACCACGACCGGCACGGACGGCACCACGTCGAAGCCGGCCAGCTCCTTGCCCGCCGTCGCGCGGCCGGCCCGGACCGAGGCGAGGTGCTCCTCGGCGAACTCCGGGGAGTAGAAGACGGCCAGCCAGCCGTCGGCGATCTCGCCGGCCAGTTCCAGGTTCTTCGGGCCGACCGCGGCCAGGTAGATCGGGATGTGCTCGCGCGGCGGGTGGAAGCCCAGCCGCAGCGCCTTGCCGGGGCCGTCGGGCAGCGGCAGCGTGTAGTGCTCGCCGTCGTACGCGACCTCCTTGCGGGCCACCGCGAGCTTGACGATGTCGACGTACTCGCGGGTGCGGGCCAGCGGCTTGGCGAACCGCACGCCGTGCCAGCCCTCGGAGACCTGCGGGCCGGACACGCCCAGGCCGAGCCGGAACCGGCCACCGGAGAGCGTGTCGATGGTCGCGGCGGTCATCGCGGTCATGGCGGGGGTACGGGCCGGGATCTGCATGACCGCGGAGCCCACGTCGATGCGCTCCGTCTGACCGGCGATCCAGGCCAGCATGCTCGGCGAGTCCGAGCCGTACGCCTCCGCGGCCCAGACCACCGAGTAGCCGAGCCGGTCCGCCTCCTGGGCCAGCGCCAGATGGTCGAAGGGCGTGCTCCACGCCGTCTGGTATCCGAGGTTGAGCCCGAGTCGCACTGATCCTCCCACCGTCCGCACCACAGGTCGCATCAGGTTACGCAATGAGCGTGGCGCCCTCGACGTCCGGCTCGCCCCGAACATGTCACACCGGGCGGAGGTCGCGCGGGAAGTTGACTGCGGCGAGGATATCCGTGACGCCGGGTTCGAAATAAGGTTCACCCATGCAACAGCGACCGCTCGGCCGAAGCGGGCTGGCGGTATCGCGGCTCGCGCTCGGCACCATGACCTGGGGACGGGACACCGACGCCGACGACGCGGCCGCCCAGCTGAAGAGCTACCTCGACGCGGGCGGCAACCTCGTCGACACCGCCGACGTGTACGCCGACGGCGACGCCGAGTCGGTGATCGGTTCGCTGCTGGGCAGCCTGGTGGACCGCGACGAGCTGCTGATCGCCACCAAGGCGGGCCTGCGGCCGGGCAGCCGCCGCCGGGACGGCTCGCGCGGTCATCTGCTGCGCACGCTGGACGCCTCGCTGCGCCGGCTGGGCACCGACCACGTCGACCTGTGGCAGGTGCACGGGTACGACCCGGACACCCCGCTGGAGGAGACGCTCTCGGCCCTGGACCACGCGGTGTCCAGCGGGAAGGCCCGCTACGTGGGTGTGTCGAACTTCTCCGGCTGGCAGACCGCGCGGGCCGCCGCCTGGCAGGCCGCCTGGCCGGGGCGCGCCCCGGTGGTCGCCGCTCAGGTGGAGTACTCGCTGCTGGAGCGCGGCGTGGAGCGGGAGGTGCTGCCCGCCTGCGCGGGGATGGGGCTGGGTGTGCTGCCCTGGTCGCCGCTGGGCCGGGGTGTGCTCACCGGCAAGTACCGCAACGGCCGCCCGGCCGACTCGCGGGCGGTGTCGCCGCACTTCGAGCGTTTCGTCGCCACCTACCTGGAGCCGCGCTGCTCCAGCATCGTGGAGGCGGTCGCCATCGCGGCCGGCGGGCTGGGCGTGTCGCCGCTGGAGGTGGCACTGGCCTGGGTGCGGGACCGGCCGGGTGTGACCGCGCCGATCCTCGGCGCCCGCACCGTCGGGCAGCTGCTCGGCGCGTTGCAGGTGGAGCGGATGACGCTGCCGGAGGAGATCGTCACGGCGCTGGACGACGTGTCGGCCGTGCCGGTGGGCTACCCGGAGCGCGACGGCTGAGCCGGGTGAGGGCGATCCGGGTCACCCGCAGGGGGTGGCGGAGGGCCCGCGACCTGGGCAGCATAGGGGCATGGACTACGAATACGCGCCGCTGCGGTTGCCCTCGAACGTCGATCGGCTGACCGCCGCGGCGCAGCTGGCGATCCAGGCCGAGTTCTCCGGCTGGGAGCTGGCCCGGGTGCGGCTCTACCGGGACGGCACGCGGCAGGTGGTGCTGCGGCGCCGCCTGGTCAACCAGTCGCAGCCGGGCCTGTCGTACTGACGACGGGCCCGTCCCCGGGGCCGCGCGACGCGGCGCCGCCCCGGGGACGCACACGGCCTAGTGCGCGTGGTCGTGCTCCTCGTCGAGCTCCATGAACGGGTGCTCGTCGAGCCGGCCGACCAGCCGGTCGTCGGCGGCCGGCTGGAACGGGCCGACCGGGTCGTCGTCGTCGAACGACTCCAGGTCGACGGGGGTGCCGACCTCGCTGACCATCACCACACCGTCCAGCGGCTCCAGCTCCGGCACGTCGAGCGCGGACAGCGAGCCGTCGCCGCTCTGCAGCAGCTCCAGCACCGCCTCGCCGACGCCCTCGACCGGCGCCGGCTCGTCCTCCTCCGGGGTGCCCTCCCGGCGGGCCGCCTCGGCCGCGCGCAGCAGGGCGGCGACGCTCGGCACCCGGTAGTCGCGCCGCTGCCGCACCGAGATGACCCGCGGGTGCGGGTCGGTGGGCTCGCCGCCCTCGACGGCGCCGAAGCGCTCGTCGGCCTCGTCCGGGTCGATCGACTCCACGTCCCAGGGCGTCACCTCGCCGAACGCGTCGAGCAGCTGCTCGTCGTAGGCGAACGAGGCGTTGTTCAACGCGACGTACGCCTGCCAGACGGCGTCGTCGTCGATCCGGCCCTGGGCGGCCCGGACGGCGGCCAGGTGGGCGCGGGCGGCGTCGATCACCCGCTCGAGGGCGGCGTCCAGCTCACCGTGCTGGTCGGTCATGTGTGGCAGTCCCTTCGCGATGGGGGGAGGTTCCGCGCCGGCGGCGCCGCGGCGGGCGCGGTCAGCAGGTACGGAGGAAGCGGTCCAGAACCCGCACGCCGAACTGTAGTCCGTCCAGCGGAACCCGCTCGTCGATGCCGTGGAACAGGCCGGAGAAATTGAGGTCGGCGGGCAGCCGCAGCGGCGCGAAACCGAAGCAGCGGATGCCGAGCTGGGAGAACGCCTTGGCGTCGGTGCCGCCGGAGAGCATGTACGGCACCGGGTGGGCGCCCGGGTCCTCGGCGCGCAGCGCCTCCGACATCCGCGCCACCAGGTCACCGTCGAACGTGGTCTCCAGGGCCGGCTGGCGCTGGACGTACTCGATGGCGATGTCCGGCCCGACCAGCTCGCGCAGCTGCCGCTCCAGTTCCTCGCTCTGCCCGGGCAGGCTGCGGCAGTCGATGGTGGCGGTGGCCCGGCCGGGGATGACGTTGTCCTTGTAGCCGGCGGCCAGCCGGGTCGGGTTGGCGGTGTTGCGGACGGTCGCGCCGATGATGTTGGCGATCGGGCCGAGCTTGGCGATCGCGGTCTCCGGGTCGTCCGGGTCGATCTCGATGCCGAGCACGTCGGACACCTCGGCCAGGAACGCCCGTACGGTGTCGGTCATCACCACCGGGAAGCGGTGCCGGCCGATCCGGGCGACCGCCTCGGCGAGCGCGGTGACGGCGTTGTCGTCGTGCACCATCGAGCCGTGGCCGGGCCGGCCCCTGGCGTGCAGGCGCAGCCAGTCGATGCCCTTCTCGGCGGTCTCGATCAGGTAGAGGCGGCGCTGCTCGTCGACCGAGTAGGAGAAGCCGCCGACCTCGCCGATCGCCTCGGTGCAGCCGTCGAACAGGTCGCGGTGGTGCTGGGTGAGGAAGTGCGCGCCGTAGTCGCTGCCGGCCTCCTCGTCGGCGGTGAAGGCGAGCACGACGTCGCGCCGGGGGCGGACGCCGGTGCGCTGCCAGTCGCGGACCACGGCGAGCACCATGGCGTCGAAGTCCTTCATGTCGATCGCGCCGCGGCCCCACAGGTAGCCGTCGCGGATCTCGCCGGAGAACGGGTGCACCGACCACTCGTCCGGGTCGGCGGGCACCACGTCGAGGTGGCCGTGCACGAGCAGCGCGTCGCGGCCGGGCTCGGTGCCGGGGATCCGGGCGACCAGGTTGGCCCGGCCGGGCGCCGACTCGTGGATCTCGGCGTTGACGCCGACCTCGGCGAGTTTCTCCGCCACGTACTCGGCGGCGCGCCGCTCCCCTGCGCTGGTGTCGTTGTCGCCGGTGTTGGTGGTGTCGATGCGCAGCAGGTCGCGGCAGAGGTCGACGACCTCGTCGGTGGCGTCGGGTCGGGCGGGGGCGGCGTCGCTCGTCATCGCTTCCTTATACCAGCAGGTGAGGTGGTCGCGGGCCGCCGGTGGCACGGCGGCGGTTTCGCGGATCGCCGCGCCGGGTACCGCCGGACCGCCCGGACATCGACTCCGGCCGTCACGAGGAGGGCACCATGACCGTCCCCCTGCCGCCGCTGCCGCCCGCCGCCGACGACGCGTACCGGCCGGGTGGGCGCAGCGTCGCCGACCTCGTGGACACCGAGCACCGGGCGCTGCTGGGGCTGGCCGACCGGGTCACCGATCCGGCGCTGGATGCGGCCGGCCGGCGCGAGGTGCTCGACGTCCTGACCGCCGCGGTGTCCCGGCACCTGTCCGCCGAGGAGCAGTACCTGTTCCCGGCCGCCCGCGCCGCGATGCCGGACGCCGCCGAGCTGGTCGAGCGGGAGATCGAGGCCGACGCCGGGCTGCTGACCGCGCTCAAGGAGCTGTCCGGGGCGGACGACCCGGCGGTCGCGGACGTGGCCGAGCGGGTCCGCCGGCACGTCAGCCGTGTCGCGGCGCTGGTCACGCCGCTGCGCGAGGTGGCCAGCGACGCCGATCTGATCCGGCTGGGCAACCGGTGGGAGATCGCGGAGGAGGCGGCGCCGACCCGCCCGCACCCCGGCACGCCCGCCACCCCGCCCTGGAACAAGATCGTCGAACCGGCGGTCGGGGTGCTGGACAAGGTGCGCGACGCGGTCACCGGGCGGCGTACCCGGCTGAGCGACCTGGAGCATCCGCGCGAGGGGTGAGCCGATCGCCCCTTCCGTGTATCGGTTCGTGGTCCTACCGTCACGGTATGGATCTGGAGCTGCGACACCTGCGTGTGGTCTGCGCGATCGCGGAGACGGGGAGCGTCACCAAGGCCGCCTCGGCGCTCGGCCTGGCCCAGCCGGCGCTGACCGCCCAGCTTCAGCGGATCGAACGGGCGCTGGGCGGGCCGTTGTTCGAACGGGACCGCCGCGGCGCCCGTCCCACCGCGCTGGGTGAGCTGGTGCTGGACCGGGCGCGGGTGCTGCTGCCGGCGATGAAGGGCCTGCGGGACGAGGCGGCCCGGATGGCCGGTGCGGGCGATCCGCTGCGCCGGTACCGCTTCGGCGGGGTGAACAGCCCGATCCTGGGCCGGCTGGTGCACCGGCTCGCCGCCGAGCGGCCGGACGCGCAGATCACCACGTACGGCTCCTGGTCGGTGGACGAGCTGGCGCAGATGGTGGCCGGTGGCCGGCTCGACTTCGCGCTGACCGGCGTGTGCGGCGACTCGACGCCGTCGGCGGGGTTCGGGCTGAGCTGGCGGGAGGTGGCGGTCGAGCCGATCTGCGTGCTGCTGCCGCAGACCCACCCGCTGGCCGGCCACGCCGAGGTCGACCTGGTCGACCTGCGGCGCGAGCGGTGGGTCGCCGCGCCGGGCGACGGCTGCTTCGGCGACTGCTTCGCCGCCGCCTGCGCCCGCGCCGGCTTCACCCCGAAGAAGGTGTACGAGGCGGACGTGCGGGCCGCGCTGGACCTGGTGGACGCGGGCGAGGCGGTGGCGTTGTGCCAGGCCACGTTCCGTCCGGTGGCCGGGCTGGTCACCCGCCGGCTGGCGGGCACGCCGCTGCGCTGGCGGCTGCTGCTGGGCTGGCATCCGGACGTGCCGGCCGCGGCGGTGGCCGAGCCGGTGCTGGCGGCGGCGGTCGCGGCGTACACCGACGCGCTGGCGAACCATCCGGAATACCTGGGGTGGCTGCTGGCGCACCCGGAGTTCGGTGTGCAGCCCAACGGCTCGGGCGGGGTGCGAATCGCCTGAACCCGGGTATCACCGGCGACATGACTGATCTGTATCCGGCCGCCGACCAGCGGGAGCTGCTGCGCCAGGCGGCCACCGCGCACACCAGCGCCTCCGCCGAGGTGGAGGCGTTCCTGCGCCGGTTGCCGGAGGTGCCGGGTCCGGCCGACGTGACCGAGTACGCCAACCTGCTCAGCCGCGAGGAACGCGCCCGGGCCGACCGGCAGGCCGCGGCGGACGCGGCCGGGCTGCGGCTGCCCAGCCTGGAGTCGGAGTAGCCGGCGGCGCCCGGGCGGTGGTCCGCCCGGGCGCCGTCGTACCGGCTCAGCGTTCGACGAGTACGTCGTGGCCGAGGTCGAGCAGGGCGTGCCGCCACTCGTCGTCGGCGTTGCCCCGGCGTGGCCGCTGCGCGGTCAGCTCCCGGATCCGGGTGATCGCCTCCTGCATCACCTCGATGTCCTCCGGCGTGAGGTCCACCTTGCGCTTGCGCAGCACGGCGAGGATCTGCCGGCCCGGCTCGGGCAGGTCGAGGTCCGGATCCGGGCCGAAGGCCTCCTCCCCCGAGCCGCGGGTCAGCAGCCACTGCCGCAGCGTCTCGGAGGGCACGTTCACCTCGGCGTGGAAGTCGTCCCAGATCACCTCGACCTCGGGGTCGAGTCGCGCCTCGCGTACCATCACGCCTCCTCTCCCGGCGGCGGCCCGGATGCCGGCTCGCCCTCGTTCGGTGGGTGCTGTTTCAGGCCCTCCGGCGGCACCCGCACCCGGGCCGGGTTCGCGGTCGGGGCCGCCTCGATCGGTTCACCGGCCCCGGTGTCGTCGGGGACTTCCTCGGGTTCGGTCATGTCCGCCCTCCGGTCCTTCGGTGACGGCCCGTCCCGGTCCGGCCGGGACGGGCCCCGGCCGGTCATCGGGGATGGGACGTGGTGGCCGGCGTGTAGCCGCGCTCACCGGCGGCGACGTCGAAGACGAGCTGGCCGTCGCGGGTGTCGACGGTGACCTTCTGCCCCGGTGAGACCTCGTGCTCCAGCAGCATCCGGGACAGCCGGTTGTCGACCTCGCGCTGGATCACCCGGCGCAGCGGGCGGGCGCCGAACTCGGGCTGGTAGCCGTGTTCGGCGAGCCAGTCGACGCCGGCGGTGCTGAAGTCGACCTGGATGTCCTGGGCGTGCATGCGGCGGCGGGTCTCCTCCAGCAGCAGCCCGGTGATCTGGCGCAGCTGCTCGGCCTCCAGCCGCTGGAAGATGATCACCTCGTCGATGCGGTTGAGGAACTCCGGGCGGAAGTTCTCCTGGAGCCGGCGCATCAGCCGCTCCCGCAGCTCGTCGCTCTCCTGCTCGCCGGGCGCGCCGGTGGCGAACCCGACGGTGCGCTGGGTGCCGGTGATCAGCTCCGAGCCGAGGTTGCTGGTCATGATCAGGACGGTGTTCTTGAAGTTCACGGTACGGCCCTGGCTGTCGGTGAGCCGGCCGTCGTCGAGCACCTGGAGCAGGATGTTGAACACGTCCGGGTGCGCCTTCTCGATCTCGTCGAGCAGCACCACCGCGTACGGGCGGCGGCGTACCGCCTCGGTGAGCTGGCCGGCCTCCTCGTAGCCGACGTATCCGGGCGGGGCGCCGACCAGCCGGCTGACCGTGTGCCGTTCCTGGAACTCGCTCATGTCCACCCGGACCATCCGGTCCGCCTCGCCGAACAGCGCCTCGGCCAGCGCCCGGGCCAGCTCGGTCTTGCCCACGCCGGTCGGGCCGAGGAACAGGAAACTGCCCATCGGCCGCTCCGGGTCGGCCAGGCCGGTACGGGACCGGCGTACCGCCTCGGCGACGGCGGTGACCGCGTCGTCCTGCCCGATCACCTTCTCGTGCAGGTGCCCCTCCAGGCGCAGCAGCCGGTCGCGTTCCTCCTCGGTGAGCTGGGTGACCGGGATGCCGGTGGCCCGGGAGACCACCTCGGCGATCTCCGTCGGCCCCACCTCGGGCACGTGGCTCGGCCCCTCGTCGCCACGGGCGCGGCGGACCTGGTCCTCCAGTTCGGCGAGCCGGTCGCGCAGCGCGGAGGCCCGCTCGTACTGCTCGTCGGAGACCGCCTGCTCCTTGTCCCGGCGCGTCTCGTCGAGCTGCTGCTCCAGCTCGCGCACGTCCTCGGCGGGGGTACGGGTGCGCAGCCGCACCCGGGCGCCGGCCTGGTCGATCAGGTCGATCGCCTTGTCCGGCAGGAACCGGTCGGTGACGTACCGGTCGGACAGCTCCGCGGCGGCCACCAGCGCCTCGTCGGTGAACCGGACCTGGTGGTGCGCCTCGTACCGGTCGCGCAGGCCGCGCAGGATCGAGATGGTGTCGTCGACTGTCGGCTCGGGCACCAGCACCGGCTGGAACCGGCGGGCCAGTGCGGCGTCCTTCTCGATGCTGCGCCGGTACTCGTCGAGCGTGGTCGCGCCGATCACCCGCAGCTCGCCGCGCGCCAGGGCCGGCTTGAGCATGTTCGAGGCGTCCATCCCACCCTCGCTGCCGGCGCCGCCCGCGCCGACCAGCGTGTGGATCTCGTCCAGGAAGATGATCAGCTCCTCGCGGTGGGCGCGGATCTCGTCGATCACCTTCTTCAGCCGCTCCTCGAAGTCGCCCCGGTAGCGGGTGCCGGCGACCAGGCCGGACAGGTCGAGCTGGATCACCCGCTTGCCGATCAGCGTCTGCGGCACGTCGCCGTCGCAGATCCGCTCCGCGAGGCCCTCCACGATCGCGGTCTTGCCGACACCGGCCTCGCCGATCAGCACCGGGTTGTTCTTGGTGCGCCGGGACAGGATCTCCACCGCCTGCTCGATCTCGTCGGCCCGGCCGACCACCGGGTCGATCTGGTCCATCCGGGCCAGCTCGGTGAGGTCCTGGCCGTACTGGTCGAGCGTCGGGGTGCCCCGGTCCGGGCGCGGCGCGTTCGTCGCGCCGCGCTCGGCGCTGGCCGCCTGCAACGACTCGGGCTGGATCCGGCCGGCGGCGAGCATCCGGCCGGCCGGAGACTCGGGGTTCAGCGGCAACGCCATCAGGATGTGCTCGGGACCGATGTAGTTGGCGCCCATCGCGCGGGACAGCTGGTGGGCGTCGAGCAGCGCCCGCTTCGCGGCCGGGGTCAGCGACAGGTTCGGCGGCACCTCGCCGCGCGGCGCGCCCTCACCGCGCCCGCCCAGCGCGCCCAGCAGCGCGTCCGGGTCGGCGCCGGCCCGCCGGACCAGGTCGCGCAGCGGCTCGCGCTGCAACGCCGCCCAGAGCAGGTGGTCGGTGTCCAGGTCGTTGCTGTGCTTCTGCGCGGCGCGGCGGGCCGCGTCGGCGAGCATCTCCCGGGCGTCGGCGGTCATCAGGCGGGTGATGTCGACCCGGTGCGCCGGCCGGCGTCCCCCCTCGCCCCGGCCGAAGTATCGGGCCAGGAACTCGTCCCAGGGGTCGTTGCCGAAGTCACCCGGTCCCATCATCTCGTCCTCCGCAGTCAGTCGGCACGACCGGCACCCGGCACGCGCGGCACGGTCGGCGGTGGCTACCCGGCGGTCGGCGCGACAAACGCGACCGGATGGCAGGCTGGGGGCATGGAGAGCAGACCGCTGCTGATCGTGGACGGCGCGAACGTGGTGGGCTCGCGCCCGGACGGCTGGTGGCGGGACCGGGCCGGCGCGGCGGTCCGGCTGCGCGACGCGCTGGCGCCCGTCGGGGAGGCGGGGGTGCCGCCGGAGCTGCCGCCGCCGGTGCAGGTGGTGCTGGTGGTGGAGGGCGCGGCCCGGCACGTGGCGCCCGCGCCCGGCGTGGAGGTCGTCTCCGCGCCCGGCTCCGGCGACGACACGATGGTCGAGCTGGTCGCCGCCGCGCCGGATCGGCGGCGGGTGGTGGTCACCGCCGACCGGGAGCTGCGCGAGCGGGTGACCGCGCTGGGCGCGGAGGTACGCGGCCCGCGCTGGCTGGTCCGCTAGGTCACCCGGGTCCCGTCAGCAGGACCGAGGAGTCCGCCGGCGGGACTGCCCGATCCCGTGTGCCGGACTCTTCGCGCACGTCAGGGCCGGAACCGGACACCGGGGCCGCAACGCCGCGAGGGTGGATGTTCGTCCACCCGCCGGGATGGGTTGTAATGGAGATCTCTTCCGCCCCCAGGAGGTCCCCGTGGCGAGCGTCGCCGAGCTGAAGGCCGCCATCGATGTCGCTCTCCAGCAGATCGGTGACGGCCAGACAGCGGTGCAGGCGGCCGGCGAGAAGCTGGCCGAGGCGCAGCAGACGCTGGCCGGCGCGCTGGAGGGCAGCGGCCACGAGACGGTCGAGGCGGCCCAGGCCTCGTTGACACAGGCCGGCCAGGAGTTGGAGGAGTGTCTGGCCGCGACACTCGTCGCGGTGGAGCAGGCTCAGATCTACGTCGCGACGCTCTGAGGCCGGCCTGTGTCCATCGTCGAGGACATCGGCGCGCAGGTGCGCGCCGCCGCCGAGGAACTGCCGCTGGCACAGCTCGCCGCCGCGCTGGAGAAGCTCGGCCAGGCGCAGGAGCGGCTGCGCTGGGTGCGCCAGGAGTCGTCCGACCCGATGGGGGTGCCGGAGCTGTCCTCGGCCACCGAGCACGCCGAGACCGCGGGCTACGCGCTGCGTGTGGCGCAGGAGCAGCTCACCGCGTACCTGGCCGCGATCGGGCTGGCGCCGGACGGCGCGCGGCCGGCGCCGCCGGGCGAGCGGCCGCCCCGGCACGACACGCCTCGCGGCGAGGACCCGCCCGCGCCGGGCCCGGCCGCCGAGCCGGGTGAGCAGCCGGCGGTACGGCGCTGGTGGGCGGTGCGGGTGGCGGAGCTGACCGGCGGCCGGGAGGGCGCCCCGGACGAGCCGGACGAGCGCGTCGAGGACTCCCACGAGCTGCTGCGCCGGGTGGTGGCCGGGATCCGGTCCGGCGACCGGGACCGGCTGCACCGCGAGTTGCGCCGGGCGCACGCCGACGTGGGGCTGGGGCTGGCCGCGATCACCCCGCCGCTGCTGCGCGAGCTGGCCGGTGAGCTGCTCGGCCATCCGCCCCGCGCGGACGACCTGCCCCGGCTGCGCGGGGCGCTGGACTCCCGGGTCCGCGACCTGCTGCCCGGGCTGCCGCGGCCGGTGCTGGACACGTTGCTGACCCGGGTGTGCCGGATGCCCCCGCCGCGCCGCGACGACGACGCGGAGCAGCCGCACGCGGCCGACCCGGCGGTCACCGCGGGCGTGCTCGCCGGCGTACTGCTCGACCGGCTCGGCCGGGACCTGCCCAAGGACACCGACGATCGGGAGCCGTCCCGTGGCTGACGTCCGCGCTCAACTCGTGACGCGGGTCCGGGGGATGCTCTCCGAGGCCCTGGGCGCCACCCGTACCCGGCTCACCGCCGCCGAGGCCGAGCTGGCCGCCGGGCGGGACCGGCTGGCCCGTACCCGCAAGGCCGCCGCCGCGGTGCCCGCCCGGGTGGGCGCCGCCCGCGACCGGCGCCTGGCCGAGATCGACGCCCGGCACACCGCCCGCCTCGCCGAGCTGGCCCGCCGGGCCGCGGCCGCGGCACAGCGGGAGGCGCCCGGCGCGGCGTCCGCGCCCTGGGACCGCTGGCAGGCCACGCCCGCCGGCCGGTCCGAGCCGCCCGGCGCGTTGCGCGTCGGCACGGTACGCCTCGACGGCGCCGAACCGGTGCCGGCGCTGGTCCCGCTGCTGGACGCCGGGCACGCGCACCTGGCCGGCGGCGACCGGGACGGGCTGGCCGCCGTGGTGCCCGCGCTGCTGCTGCGCTCGGTCGGGCGGGCCGACCCGGGCGCGGTGCGGCTCTACGGGTACGACCCGGAACACCTGGGCGGCGGCCTGGCCGGGTTCGCGCCGCTCGGCACGGCCGGGCTGCTCACGTTCGTCGGGCCGGGCGGGCTGGGCCGGCTGCTGGACGACCTGGTGGAGCAGATCCGCCGGATCAACGCCACGGTGCTCGCCGGTGAGTACGGCTCGCTGCGCGAACTGGCCGCCGCGACCGGACGTCGCCCGGAGCCGTGGCGGGTGGCGGTGCTGCTCGGCGGCGACGAGCTGTCCCGGCACGAGCGCGGCCAGCTCGACCGGGTGGTACGTACCGGCGCGGCCTGCGGCGTGCACCTGGTGGTCCGCGGCATCGAGCTGCCGGACGACCCGACCGTCACCCGGATCACGGTGGAGCGGGACGACGCCCGGGTGGCCGGGCTGCCGGTGGTGCTCGACGCGCCGCCGCCGCCCGCCCTGGTCACCGAGACGTGCCGCACCGTCGCCTCCCGGGTGGCCGCCGGCCCGCCGCCGACGCCGTTCACCGACCTGCTCCCGCCGCCGGACGAGTACTGGCGGGAGGACTCGGCGCACGGGCTCAGAGCGCCGGTCGGCGAGGGCCCGCACGGGCGGCAGGTGCTGCTCACGCTCGGCGACTACCCGCCGCACGCGTTGATCGGCGGCCCGTCCGGCACCGGCAAGACGAACCTGATCTTCGCCTGGATCGGCGCGCTCGCCGCCCGCTACTCCCCCGCCGAGCTGGAGTTCTATCTCCTGGACTTCAAGGAGGGTGTGTCCTTCGCCCGGTTCGCGCAGGGCCGCCGCGACCCGAGCTGGCTGCCGCACATGCGGCTGGTCGGCATCAACGTGAACACCGACCGGGAGTTCGGGCTGGGCCTGCTGCGCTTCCTCGCCGAGGAGCTGCGCCGCCGCGCCGACGCGGCGAAGAAGCACGAGGTCACCAAGCTGGCCGAGCTGCGCGCGGTGGACCCGGCGGGGCACTGGCCGCGCATCGTGGCTGTGGTCGACGAGTTCCAGGCGCTGCTCGCCGGCCGGGACGTGGTCGCCCGGGAGGCCGCCGACCTGCTGGAGGACCTGGCCCGGCGGGGCCGGTCGCAGGGCATCCACCTGGTGCTCGCCTCGCAGGACGTGCGCGGCATCGAGGCGCTGTGGGGCCGGCCCGCGCTCGTCGCCCAGTTCACGCTGCGGATCGCGCTGCCGAAGGCGCTGCGCATCCTGGCCGAGCGCAACGACGCGGCGCAGTCGCTGCCCCGCCACCACGCGGTGATCAACGCCGAGTCGGGCCTGGCCGAGGGGAACGAGGTGGCCCGGATCCCGTCGGCCAGCGACTGGGAGACGTGGAGCGAGCTTCAGCACCGGCTGTGGCGGATGCGCCCGCAGGACGCCGCGCCGGCCCGGCTGTTCGACGGCGACGCGATCCCGAAGCTGGCCGACGCGCCGGACTTCCGCGCGCTGACCGCGCCGGAGCAGGGCGTGCCGCGCAGCCCGGTGGCGCTGCTCGGCGAGATCATCGACGTGCAGGCCCGCTCGGCGGCGCTGCGGCTGCCCCGCGCGCCGGGCCGCAACCTCGCCGTGCTGGGCACCCGGGTGGACGAGGCGTGCGCGGTGCTCGACGCCGCCGCCCGGTCGCTGGCCCGGCAGTACCGGCCCGGCACCGCCCGGTTCTCGATCGCCTGCCTGGACCCGGACGCCGACCCGGCCGCCCGCGCCCTCTACGAGGACCTGGAAGGCGACGCCTCCTGGTACGACGAGGAGACGGTGCCGGAGCTGATGGCCGAGGTGGGTGACGGGCTGGGCGCGCCGGGTGCGGCGCGTACCCCGCACTTCCTGCTGCTGTACGCGGTGGACGCGGCGGCCGCGGCGCTGGCCGGCAAGGCCGGTACGCGCACCGGGCTGGAGCAGTTGCGCCGGATCCTGCACGACGGGCCGGAACGGCGTACGCACGTGCTGGCGTGGTGGCGTGGGGTGGCCCGGATGCGGGTCGACCTGGGCGGCGCGGGCGCGCGCACGGATCAGATCGGCGCCTGGGTGGCGCTGGACGTGCAGGGCGGTGAGCTGGGCTCCTCGCTGTATCCGGGCAGCGGCGGGCCGGACTGGTATCCCCGGCCGTGGCGCGGTCTGTACTTCGACCGGGCGGTGCACCGCACCGGACAGGTGATCATCCCTTATGGTCCCTCCCGATGAACGAACCGGTTGCCAGTGAGACGTACAACGCGCAGATCCGCCGGCTCGCCGAGCTGACCGCCCGGGTGTCCGCCCAGCGGGCCGAGGCGCACACCTGGTACGCCCAGCAGGTGGCCGCCGCCGGCCGGGCGGTGGCCGAGGCGGAGGAGCAGGTGCGGCAGGCCGAGGCGGAGGTGGCCGAGGCGTCCCGGCTGGTGGAGCGCGTCGACGGCGAGGTCACTCACCTGTGGGCGCAGTTGCGGGCGCGGCTGGGCATGGGCGCCCGGCGGCTCGGTGACCCGCCCGGCCCGGTACGCGGCGCCGCCGGTGATCCGGTGCCGCTGCTGCGGGCGGTCCGGGAGCTGCTGGACCGCACCGGCGCGCCTGGTGAGCTGCCCGGCTCGGTGAACCCGCTGCTGGTCGCGTGCGGGATCGGCGGGGCGCTGGTGGCGTATGCGCTGGGGGTGGGTGCGCGGGCGCTGGCCGCCGGTTCCAGCGGTGACCTGGCGGTGGGCCTGCCGGTGCTGGCGCTGGTGGTGACGCTGCTCGGCCCGGTGATCGGGCTGGCGCCGGCCCGGCTGCTGGCCGACCGCCGCCACGCGGTGCTGACCCCGCGCCCGATGATCCTGGTGGCCGCCTCCGGCCTGGTCACGACCCTGCTCCTGCTGACAGTGACCTACACCCGCTGACCACCCCTCCCCACGCGCCCCCTCTCCGGCCCTCGATCATGAGGTTGGCGGCGCGACACGCCGTCGCGCCGCCGGTCAACCTCATGATCGCGCCCGTCAGGCGGGGGTCAGGACGGCCTCCTTCAGGAGGCGGCGGGCCAGCACCAGGCGGTCGGCGTCGTCGTCGAGGCCGGGCAGGTCACCGACCCTCGTCACCTCGCCGGTGAGCAGGGCGCGCAACGCCGCCTCGCAGGTGCCGGGCAGCGTGAGCGTGCGGTCGGGCACGCGCAGCGTGACCCGTCCGCCGACGGCCGGGGTGAGCTGCCAGCGCAGGCCGCCGCGCACCGCCACCTCGCTGTCCGCCGTGAGCCGGGCCAGCGCCTGCGCCTGGGCCAGTGGCCGGATCGGCGCCGGGCGGGCGGCCGGCCAGACCCGGGCGCGCAGCCGGGCGGCCACCGCCGCCGGGTCGGCCCGCAGCAGCCAGTCACGCAACGCCTCGACGGTCTCGGTCAGCTCCGGCTCGATCGCGTCCGCGTCGGCCAGGTCGAGCCCGAACGGCAGGCTCGCGCGCAGCCGCGCGTCCTCGGCGGCGAGCGCGAGCAGTTCCTCGACCACGGCGTACCGGGTCAGCGCCCGGATGCCCACGGTCAGGTGCAGCGAGCTGGACTCCTGCGCCTGGGCGCTGTGCAGCCAGCCGCGCGGCAGGTAGAGCGCGTCACCCGGTTCGAGCACGACGTCCAGCTCGGGGCGCCCGTCGGCGGTCGCGGAGACCTCGTCGGCCCGGCCGCCCCAGGGCTGGCGCTCCAGCGGGTCGGCCAGCACCGGCGGGTGGATCCGCCAGTGCTTGCGCCCGTCCACCTGGAGCACGAACACGTCGTGCGTGTCGTAGTGGGTGGCGAAGCCCTGACTGCCGGCCGGGGTCAGGTAGGCGTTCACCTGCAACGGCTGGGCCAGCGCGGTGCCCAGGTCACGGGCGAAGTCGACGAGCGCCGGCCAGGTGCGGTGCAGGCCCTGCAACACCAGCGTCGCACCGTCGGCGTACAGCGCCAGCACCTTCTCGTCGAGGACCTGGTCGCCGATCTCGGCGCCGGCGCCACCGCCGCCGGTGAACCGCGCCACCGGCACGAGCTGGCCGTCCTTGGCGACCCGCAGGAACGGGGTACGCAGGCCGCGGCGGCTG
The DNA here is from genome assembly GCF_049179035.1 of Micromonospora sp. WMMD1274. Lineage (NCBI taxonomy): Bacteria > Bacillati > Actinomycetota > Actinomycetes > Micromonosporales > Micromonosporaceae > Micromonospora > Micromonospora sp. WMMD1274. The sequence goes on along the minus strand of NZ_JBMHMG010000001.1, from coordinate 6,472,739 downwards.
AGCAGCTCGTCGGCGTCGGCAGGGCTGAGCAGGTCGGTGAAGCCGTCCGGGTTGGGCAGTTCGGCGGCGCGGGACAGCAGCGGGCTGCGCCCCCAGTGGTCGGCGGCGAACTTGGCCGGCTCCACCGCCACGCACCGGGCCAGCGCCTCGGTCGCGGAGAACGGAACCGCCGGGCGGCCGTGGCCACCCGGCGGGTCGACGTGCGTGGTGCTCATGTGTCAGGCGCTGCCGTCGGCGCCGCCGTCGCGCTGGCCGGGGGTCGCGCCGCCGTCGGCCGGACCCTCCGCGCTGCCGTCCGCGCCACCGTCGTGCTGACCCGGGGTCGCACCGCCGTCAGCGGGGCCCTCCGCGCTGCCGTCCGCGCCACCGTCGTGCTGACCCGGGGTCGCACCGCCGTCAGCGGGGCCCTCCGCGCTGCCGTCCGCGCCACCGTCGTGCTGACCCGGGGTCGCACCGCCGTCGGCCGGGCCCTCCAGGCCGCTGCCGCCGCTGCTCTGGATGTCGTCGTCGTTCAATGCCATGGGTGCTCCCTCGGTGTGCCGCCCCGCGTGGTGCCGGGGTCCGTGTGCAGCGGGTGGTACCCCACGCCCGATCTTCTCTAACCACACCGTAGACGCCCGGACGCCGCCGTACGGGCGGTTCGCGGGGCAAGCGGCCGGGACGGGTGGATGCCAGGATGGCGGGAGGACGACGCGAGGAGACGCACGTGACGCAGCCGGAGCCGCTCACCCCACTGACCGAGGACTGGCAGCGGGCGCTCGCCGTGGTGGCACACCCCGACGACCTGGAGTTCGGCGCCGCCGCCGCGGTGGCCCGCTGGACCGGGCAGGGCAAGGAGGTCGTCTACTGCCTGCTCACCAGCGGCGAGGCGGGCATCGACGGGATGTCGCCGGAGCGCGCCCGGGTGGTGCGCGAGGAGGAGCAGCGCGCCTCCGCCGCCGTGGTCGGGGTGTCGGCCGTCGAGTTCCTCGGCCTGCCCGACGGGCTGCTGGAGTACGGCGTGCCGCTGCGCCGGGCGATCGCCGCCGTGGTGCGCCGGCACCGGCCGGACGTGGTGCTGACGAACAACTTCCGGGAGACCTGGGACGGTGCGTACGCGCTGAACCAGGCCGACCACATCGCCTGCGGCCGGGCCACGCTGGACGCGGTCCGCGACGCCGGCAACCGGTGGATCTTCCCGGAGCAGCTCAACGACGGCATCCAGCCGTGGTCGCGGGTGCGCGAGGTGTGGGCGGCCGGGTCGCCGGCAGCCCGGCACGGGGTGGACGTGAGCGACACGTTCGAGCGGGGCGTGGCGTCGCTGCGGGCGCACGGGGCGTACCTGAGCGGGCTCGGCGACGGCAGCTTCGACGCCGAGGAGTTCCTGGAGGGCATGGCCCGGCCGGCCGGGCGCCGGCTCGGCGCGCGGTTCGGCGCCACGTTCGAGGTCTTCCCGATCAACCTCCAGTAGGGCTGCGGCGATGTTCCTGGTCGGCACGTCGGGCTGGCAGTACCGGGACTGGCGGGAGCGGTTCTACCCGGCCGGGCTGCCGCAGCGGCGCTGGCTGGAGCACTTCGCCTCGCGGTTCGCCACCGTCGAGGTGAACAACGCGTTCTACCGGCTGCCCGAGCGGGACACGTTCACCGCGTGGCGGGAGCGTACGCCCGGCGACTTCTGCGTGGCGGTGAAGATGAGCCGCTACCTGACCCACGTGAAGCGGCTGCGCGACCCGGCCGAGCCGGTGGCCCGGTTCCTGGACCGGGCGTCCGGGCTGGGCGACCGGCTGGGGCCGGTGCTGGTGCAGCTCCCGCCGACGCTGCGCGCCGACCCGGACGCGCTGGCCGACGTGCTGCGCCGGTTCCCCGCCGACGTGCGGGTGGCGGTGGAGCCGCGGCATCCGTCGTGGTGGACCGACGACACCCGGCGGGTGCTGGAGCGGCACCGGGCGGCGCTGGTCTGGGCCGACCGGCTCAGCCGGCCGGTCACCCCGCTGTGGCGCACCACCGACTTCGGTTACCTGCGGCTGCACGAGGGCCGGGCACGGCAGTGGCCGCGCTACGGGCGCGCCGCGCTGGCCGGCTGGGTGCGCCGGCTGGCCGGGGCGTTCGGCGACGGCGAGCCGGCGTACGTCTACTTCAACAACGACCCGGGCGGCGCGGCGATCGTCGACGCGGTCGCGTTCGCCGGGCTGGCCCGGCGGGCCGGGCTGCCGGTGTCCCGGACGCCCGCGGCCCGCCCCGCCGAGGGGGCGGGACGGGCCGGTCCGGTGCCGGATCAGGGAATCATCTGACGCAGGTCACCCGGCATGGTGGCCTTCACGTCCTCCCACTCGCCCTGGGTCACGTGCCGGCGCAGCGTGTCCAGCACGACCTGCACCACCCGCTGCGCGCCACCCTCGGCGTCGTACGGGAAGCCCTGGCGCACCTCGTACAGGAAGTCGTCGCGGTTGAGCTTGATCGGCACGTTCTCCGGCTGCCAGCCGTCGAAGTAGATCCCGCGCACCAGCACCGGCAACTGCTGGGCGAACTCGGTGCTCTCCTGCACCGGCAGCCGGTCCCGCAGCAGGTGCAGCACGGTACGCAGCGCGGCGTAGGACTGGTTGCGCCGTTCCTTCGGCCAGCCGTACGCGGACTCGATCTCCTTGAGGATCACGTTCGTCTTGTCCAGCGAGGACTCGAACGCGGACAACAGCTGTTCGGCCATCGGGCTCACCCCCGTGCTTCGGTCTCCCAGCGTCGGTCGTCGGCGCGGCGCGGCGGACCGCTGGGGCCCCGCCACAGCCGGGTCGGGCTGAACCGGCCGGGCCGTTCGCCCCGCCGTGCCGCCTCGGAGCTGCCGACCACGTGCAGTACGCCACCGCGGCGTCGGTCCGCCACCACCCGTACCGTCATGACCCACCTCCTCGTCGCGGCGCCCGAGCCGGCGCCCACGGTCCATGCTGCGGCGGGGGCGGGTGAGCGGGCCTCACCCGTACCGGGTGAGACGCTCAGGCGTCCAGCAGGCCGGCGAGTGTGGTGGCGTTGCGCTGCGCGTAGTCCTGGTAGCAGTTGTTCATCAGCACGTGCGTCTGCCCGGTCTGGCCGGCCAGCTCGCGCAGCTTCGGCGCCCAGTCGCGCAGTTCCCGCTTGGAGTAGTCGTAGCCGAACTTCTCGTGGATGTCCTTGCTGGTCCACTTGTCGCTGTGCCCATGGAACCGGACCACCGCGAGGTCCGCGGTGGCCGCCAGCACCGGCGGGACGGACGACTTGTGTCCCTGCGGCATGTCCACACAGACGAACGGCAGTTCGTGCTCGCGCAGGAACCCGAGCGTCTCCTCGGCGTTGTCGCCGTCGAACCAGGACGCGTGCCGGAACTCGAAGACCGGGCGCAGCGGCGCGCACCGCCGCTCCACCTCCAGCAGGTACTGCTTGTTGGCCCGCTTGATGGTGAACCAGGGCGGGAACTGGAACAGCAGCGCGCCCAGCTTGCCGGCCTCGACGAGCGGGTCGAGGGCGGACAGGAACCGGGTCCAGACCTCCTCGTACGCCTGCGCGGGCAGGTCGTCCGGGTAGACGTTGCGCTTGTCCGTGTCCGGGCGGAGGTCCTTGTAGAGCGCGGAGACGCGGGTGGGGTGGCCGGTCAGCAGGCTGAACGCCTTGACGTTGAACGTGAACCCGGCCGGGGTGCGCTCGGCCCACAGCCGGGCGGTCCGCTCGGCCGGCGGCGAGTAGTAGGTGGCGTCCACCTCGACCAGCGGGAACTGCCGGGCGTAGTAGGACAGCCGTTTCTCCGGCGTGTCGGCGCTCGCCGGGTACCAGCCGGAGTCGAGCAGCGTCCGGTCGGTCCACGAGGCGGTGCCCACCTTGATGTCACCCATGGGGGCAGTTCACCGCGTCGGGGACCGACCGGCAACCGGAACGGCGTTCAGGCCGCCCGCCGCTCCCGGGTCTGCTTGCAGGCCACGCAGGAGGTGGCGGACGGGAAGATCTCCAGCCGCTCCACCGGGATGGGCGCGGTGCAGCCCTCGCAGAAGCCGTAGGTGCCCTCGTCCAGGCGGGTGAGCGCGTGCTCGAACTGGGCGCGCCGGTCCAGGATGGTCCGCAGCAGCGACTGCGCGGTGTCCCGCTCGGCGGTCTTGGTGCCGCTGTCGGCCTGGTCGTCGCCGGCGGTGTCGCCGACCTCGACCAGCCGCAGCACCTGGCTCTGCGCCACGGTCTGCTCGTACTCGGCGGTCAGCTCGTCGTACCGCGACCGCAGGGACTGCCGGATCTGGTCGACCTCCGCCTGGGAGCGGCCGGTGGCTGTCGTGTCGTGGACGAGCATCGCTGCCTGCCTTTCCTACGTCCTCATACCGGACCGGGGCGGCCAGCGCCCCGGACCCGGTCCGACTGTGCGAGCGCGGGCGACGAGATCACCCGTGCTCTGTGAGCCGGGCGATTACCCCCGCCCACGGCGGGCCAAACCGGCTGTTTCCTGAGTGTTTCCGGTGAGTCCGCAGCCCCTGGTCAGGCGGCCTCGACGAGTGCCGGACGGCGCGGGTCGTCGGCCCGGACCACCACGTCGGCGAAGGACGCGGGGACGACCTCGTCGGCGTAGCGGGCGAAGGCGGGCAGGGTCCAGCGCAGCGCGGGATCGGTGCGCCGCGCGAGCGCCGCCGGGGAGAGCACGAGGTGGACGGTGACGTCGAAGGGCAGCGCGCCGCCGAGCAGCAGCGCGCCGCTGACCAGCACCACCCCGCCGGGCGGCAGGTCCACGTACGCGGCGCGGCTGGCCCGGTCGGCGGCGGCGTCCCACAGCGACGGCAGCAGCCGGCCGGAGCCGTCCGGACCGGCCGGGTCGAGCACCTCGCGGCGCAGTCCCGGTTCGTCGAGCCAGCTCTCGTAGTACGCGTCCGGGTTGGTGCGGCCGTGCTCCAGGCGCACCGAGGCGGGGCGGAGGAAGTCGTCGGCGCGCACGTGCAGCACCGGCCGGCCGGCGGCGCGCAGCGGGTCGACGAGCGCTTCGGCGAGCGCGTCCGGCCGGGCGGCGGGCGGGCCGTCCACGGCGACCCGCAGCCGGCCGGGCGTCCCGGTGCGGGCGAGACGCTTGGCCAGCTCGGTGACGAGCAGGTCGGGGCTGATCGGGCGCACGCGCATCGGACCATCCTGCCGCGCGGGCGGGCGGGTCACCACATGATCGCTCCGGGCGGTCGGGGCTCCGTCCGGCGGCGGTCGGCGGGTGGTGGTCCCGGTGGTCAGCCGGTGCGGTCGATGGTGACCCGGGCGTCGTCGGCGAGCCGGTAGCCGACGCCGTAGACGGTGGTGACGAGCGGGACGTCCACACCGACCTTGCCGCGCAGCCGGCGTACGTGCACGTCGACGGTGCGGACGCCGGCGTGCTCGTACCCCCAGACCGCGTTGAGCAGTTGCAGCCGGGTGAACACCCGGCGCGGGTGGGCGACCAGGTGCAGCAGCAGGTCGAACTCCAGGCGGGTCAGCGGCAGCGGCTCGCCGTCACGCAGCACCGACCGGGACGACGCGAGGATGTGCAGGGTCGGGATGGTCGGGGCGAGCGGGCGCGCCGGAGCGCGGCCGGCCGGGACGGCGTCGGGCCGGCGTTCGGCCGGGACCGTGCCCGCGCTGACCACCGCGTCGCCGCGTTCGAGCATCTCGCGGGCGGCGTCGAGCAGCCGGCGGGCGGCCGGGGTGAGCGACTCCTCGCAGGCCAGGGGGATGGTGAGGGTGACGGTGAGCATGGGCGCGGCGGCGGTGTTGGCGGGACGGCGCTGGCCGCCGGGGGGACGACCGGGGACCGCGGGTTGGGACGTATGCCATCCGGCGCGCGACGAGGCGGGGCTGACCGACATGGTCCTCCTTGGGCTGGTCCGGGTATCTCCCCACGGCCCGGGACGCCGCTTCATCGATGCTTCCCGGCGTCTCTGCGAGGGTCAAGGGGCGGCCGCGTTGCATGAATGTGACATTTGACGAACACATCGCAGCCGTGCGCTCGCTCTGCGTGCGAGGCCCGTTGATTACAGCAGAGCACCGTTTCGCGGTGGTACGGGGGGTCTCCCCGGGGGTTCACAATGGCGGATCAGCGGCAGACGTGAACGCGGCGCACCCCGGGTCCGGGTGCGCCGCGTGCCGGTCGGCCGAGGTCAGGCGTCGCGGTCCACGACGATCTCGGCGTCGTCGGCGAGGCGGTAGCCCACGCCGTACACGGTGGTCACCAGCGGCGTGTCCGGCCCGAACTTGGCCCGCAGCCGGCGGACGTGGACGTCGACGGTGCGCGCCACGGCGTGCTCGTAGCCCCAGACGTTCGCGAGAAGTTGCAGTCGGGTGAACACCCGGCGGGGATGTTCGGTGAGGAACAGCAGCAGGTCGTACTCGATGCGGGTCAGCGGGATCTCGGCGCCGCCGTGGCGGACGCGCCGGGTGCCGGTGAGGATGCGCACGCCGCCGGGGGCGGGCGCCGCGGGGGCGGGCGCGTCGCCGCGGCGAGGGCCGAGCACGGTACGGGCGGCCGGGCGGTCGTCCGGTCCGGCCGGTCCTTCGCCGGACACGGCCAGCCCCTCCCCGGATGCGGCGAGTTCGTCGAGCAGGTCGACCAGGCGCGCGAGGCCCGGCGTCAGCGGCCCGGCACCCAGGTCGAGCGTGATGGTGAGCGTCGGTGCGGTACGCGGCCGGGGCGGCACGGCCCGGTCGGGGCGGCCCGATCGGGCCGGACGGGTGGTGAGGGCGACGACGGACATGGGAGCCTCCTGTGCGGGCGGTCGCCCCGCCCCGCCGGGTGCGGCGGGACGGTCAGCGGAGCGCCCCGCCGGCGGTGACCGGGGGCGCGGCGGACGAGGGTCGGGTCGGCGGGGTGGGACCGAGGGTGGGCAGGCCGGCGATCTGCCAGGCGGCGAAGCCGCCGACGACGTCGGTGGCCCGGTGCAGGCCGATGTCCTGGAGCGCGGCGGCGGCCAGCGACGAGGTGTAGCCCTCCTGGCAGAGCACGATCACCGGGACGTCGTAGCCGGTCGCCTGCGGCAGCCGTGCCGCGCAGCGCGGGTCGAAGCGCCACTCCAGCACGTTGCGCTCGACCACGAGCGAGCCGGGCACGGTGCCCTGCGCGGTGCGCTGGGCGGCCGGGCGGATGTCCACCAGCAGCGCGCCGCCCCGGCAGGCCAGGTGGGCCTGCTCCGGGTCGAGGCGGCGCAGGCGGGCCCGGGCGGCGGCGAGGATCTCGTCGATGCCCCGCGAGCCGGGCGGCGGGACCGGACAGCGCTCGGTCGCGGTGGTCGGAATCTGCTGCGCCATCGTGGCGTCCTTCCGTTCGTCGGGGTTGCGGGGGCGGCTCACCAGGCCACACCGGCTCGGGCCACCTCGGCGACCCGGAGCCGGCCGGCGACGAGGTGGTAGCGGGTCATCCGGGTCAGCGCCGGCCGGTACACGTGCACGCTGACGGCGGGCTCGTCGCCACGGTTGGTGACCTGGTGCACGTGCCGTACGCCGAAGCGCCGACCGGCGCCGGCGGCGAGCCGGTGCGGGCGCAGCCGCCCGCCGCTCACCGTCTCCTCGGTGAGCACGCCGGCCACGACCAGGAACGCGCCGGCCGAGCCGCCGTGGTCGTGCAGGTCGGTGCCCTGTCCGGGCAGCCAGCTCAGCGCCCACACCTCGTGCTCGTCGCCGGCGTCCAGCCGGGCGTACCACCGCTCGGACGCCTCGAAGCGCAGCGGCACCGGCCAGCCGTCCGGGTCGGCCCAGCGGGCGGCGACGGCGAGCAGGTCGGCGGGAACGGTGCTGGTCATCGGCGGGGCGTCCTCACGGTGCGGAGCGGATGTGCTCCCCCAGCTTAGACGGTAAAGCCTATCGGTTTAGTAGGTAATACCGAATGCTGGGACGAGAGGCGCGCTCACCGCCGCACCGGCGGCTCCACCTTGTAACCCGGCACCGACGGCCAGCGGACGGTGAGCACCGTGGACTCCCGCTCGGCGTACCAGGAGTGGTCCACGCCCCGGCCCCACACCACGTAGTCACCGGGCGCGCGCAGCACCACCGTCCGGTCCGGCAACTCGATCCGGAACGCGCCGCTGATCAGCACCAGCAGGGCGGTACGCCGCTCACCGGTGGCCCACCGGGACCGGGTCTCCCCCGCCGGGTGCACGCCCCACTTCACCTCCACGTCGGTGCTGTGCCGCACGTCCCCGGCCGGCTTGAAGTGGCCCAGCAGCCAGCCCGCGTCGGTCGCGCCGTCCACCGCCGCGTTGCCCACGTACACCCGATCGTCCATGCGTGCGCCTCCCGTGCCCGGCTGCGCAAGCTACCAGGCGCGTCCGGCCGCGACGCCATAGCCTGGGCGGATGCCCGACGAACTCGACGACGAGACCATCGCCTTCGCCCACCGGATGTTCGACCTGGCCCGGGCCGGCGCCACCGAGGAGCTGGCGGCCAACGTGGACGCGGGGCTGCCGGTCAACCTCACCAACGCCAAGGGCGACACGCTGCTGATCCTCGCCGCGTACCACGCCCACCCGGACACGGTGGCCGCGCTGCTGGCCCGGGGCGCCGACCCGGCCCGGGTGAACGACAGGGGACAGACCGCGCTCGCCGCGGCCGTGTTCCGGCGCCAGGAGGCGGCGGTCCGCGCGCTGCTCGACGCCGGCGCCGACCCGGACCACGGCGGCCCGTCCGCGGTCGAGACCGCCCGGTTCTTCGAGCTGCCCGACATGCTGGCGCTGCTCGGCCGCGCATGAGCGGCGGGCGGTATACAGGGACGGTGGAGGATCCTGTACCCGAGCAGATGCGTGCGGCGGCCGAGGCGTTCCTGTCGGCGCTGGACGATCCGGCCCGCGCCGCCGCCCGGCACGCCTTCGACGACGAGCCCGCCCGGCGGTGGCTGGAGTACCGGCCGCGGCCCCGGCCCGGCGTCACGCTCGCCGGCCTGGACGTCACCGCCCGCAAGGCCGCGCACCGGCTGCTCGCCACCGCGCTCAGCCCCGCCGCGTACGCGCAGGCCATGGCCGTGATGGCCCTGGAGGAGGTGCTGGACCGGGCGGAGGACTGGCGGCGCGGCCGGCACAGCGGCGACTACTGGGTGGCCGTCTTCGGCGACCCGGCCCGCGACGACGACTGGGCCTGGCGGTTCGAGGGACACCACCTGTCGGTGAGCATGACCGTCGCCGACGACCGGGTCTCCCCCGCGCCGGTCTTCCTCGGCGCCAACCCGGCCACCGTCCGGCACGCCGGACGCCCGGTCTCCCGGCCCCTGGGCCCGGAGGAGGACCTGGCCCGCGAACTGCTCGACGCGCTCGGACCGGGCGGCCGCTCCGCCGCGATCATCGCCGAGGAGGCGCCCGCCGACATCATCAGCGCCACCCGGGCCGCCGCACCGGACCGGCTCGACCCGCTCGGCGTACCCCGGGGGCGGCTGCGGCCGACCGGCCGGGCGCTTCTCGACCGGCTCGTCGCGCTCTACCTGGACCGGCTGCCGCCGGAGCTGGCGGCCCGCGAGGCCGACCGGCTCGACGGCGGAGAGCTGCACTTCGCCTGGGCCGGCCCGGTCGAGCCGGGCCGGCGGCACTACTACCGGGTGCAGGGCGAGGACCTGCTGATCGAGTACGACAACACGACCGACGACGGCAACCACGCGCACACCGTGCTGCGCCGCCCCGCCGGTGACTTCGGCGCCGACGTGCTGGCCGCGCACCACGCCGCGGCGCACCCGCCCGGCCCGGTCAGCCCCGGCGCGCCTCGATGAGGAAACGGCGGGCGTACGCGACGAACGGTCCCTCGGCCCGGATCCGCGCGTCCAGGTGGCGCAGCTCGTCCCGGTAGCGGCCCACCGTGAAGCCGGGCACCGTCCAGACCACCTTGCGCAGGAACCAGACCACCGCGCCGATGTCGTGGAAGACGGTACGCAGCGTGGCCTCGCGCAGGTCGACGACTGTCAGCCCGGCGGCCCGCGCGTCGGCGACCGCCACCTCCGGGTGGCGGTGCTGCGGCGGCGGCAGCGGCCCGAGGATCGCCTCGCTGAGCTCCCGCACCGTGCCGGGGCCGATCTGCTGGGACAGGTAGGCGCCGCCGGGCCGCAGCACCCGGGCCACCTCGTTCCACCAGGTGTGCACCGGGTGGCGGCTCACGACCAGGTCGAACGTGGCGTCCCGGAACGGCAGCGGCGGGCGGTCGCCCACCCGCACCACGGACGCGCCGAGCGGGCGGAGGTTGCGCCGGGCCACCGGCACGTTCGGCGGCCACGCCTCGGTGGCGACCAGCAGCGGCGGCGGCACGGGCACCTCGGCGAGCACCTCTCCCCCGCCGGTGTCGATGTCCAGCGCCGCCTTCACGGCGGCCATCCGGTCGCCGACCAGGCGCGCGTACCCCCAGGGCGGACGCTCCTCGGTGGCGCGGCCGCGCAGCCAGTCGAAGCCCCAGCCCTCGACCGGCGCCGCCTCGGCTTCGGCGACGAGTTCCTCGAACGTCCCGACCATGCCCGCGAGCCTGCCGCCCCGCGGCGGCCGCGGCAACGGATTTCGGCGGGGTCAGAACCGGCGCGGACGGGCGACCTCGACGGTGGCCCCGGCGGGCACGTCACCGAACGTCTCGAAGCCGGTCGGCTCGGTGGCCCGGACCCGGTCGAACTGCTGCATCAGCCGCGCGCCCAGCGCCACGCCGACCGCGCCGACCGCGAGCGCGACGAGTTCGGCGGCGAGCAGGACACCCGTCGCGCCCCGCTGCGGCGCGCTGGCCCGGATCAGGCAGGACAGCAGGAACAGCGCCGCCATCACGGCGTTGACGAGGTTGAACGTCAGCACCGTCCGGCTGGTGCGCCCGGCGCGGACGTCCCACAGGTCGACCAGACCGGCGACGGTGGTGAGCCCGGCGGCGACGAGCGCGGCCACCGCGGTCCAGTAGCCCACCTCACCGAGAAACGCCGGACCGCCGGCCACGTCGGCCAGGTCGAAGATCGCGGCGCACACGAACAGGCCGAACGGGAACGTGACAAGCATCGGTTGAATGGGATGCCCCTGCACCCGCAGTCGGCTCTGCATCGCTTCCTCCCCAGGTCGGCGCAGCTCACCAGTCCAGAGTGCTACCCGAGGCGCCGCGAGGCGAAACGACTGTCGCTCAGTTGTCCCGGGGACGGGAGACGGTCAGCACGAGCCGCTCGGCCACCTCGCGCAGCGGGATGTCCAGTGCGGAGGCGGCGCTGCGCAGCACCCGCAGCGCCTCCGGGGCGGGACAGCCGCGCTGCGTCATGATCACGCCGACGGCCTGCCCGACCACTCCCTCGGCCAGCAGCGAGTCGTCGATCTCACCGGCCCGGCTGGCGGCCCGCTCGCGGTCGCGCGCCGCGGCCAGCAGGAGCCCGGCGTGCTCGGCGAGCAGCATCGCGGTGAGCTGGTGCCGGGGGGTGAGCGCCTCGGGCGACCCGGCGTACAGGTTGATCGCGCCGATGACCTGCTCGTCCACGTCGACCGGGGCGGAGATCACCCCGTGCACGCCCAGCGCGCGGGCCCGCTCGCTCCAGGCCGGCCAGCGCGTCTCGTCGGCGAGCCCGCCCGCGATGATCATCTCCCGGCGGCGGATCGCCGTCATCGCCGGCGTGTCCGGGCCGTGCCGCAGGTCGTCCAGCTCGGCCCGGTCCGGGTCGGAGGCGGCCACCCCGGCGGGCTCACCGGCGCGCAGCACGGTGAAGCCGCAGCAGTCCACGCCCGGTACGGCGTCGCGGGCGATCCGGACCAGGCGGTCGAGCGCCTCGTCGAACCCGGCCACGCCGATCAGGCCGGCGGTCAGCTCGCGCAGCAGCGCGGCCGTCTCCAGCACACCGAGGTTGTCGATCATGGGTTGGCGCGTGTCGAGGTTCACCGGGCCGGGGCCTCCACCGTCCCCGCGTACGTCCACGCGGTCTCCCCGTCCGGCACCGTTGCCTGTCCCATGTCCGTCCCTCCTGTGGCCGGGCCCCGGCCTACTACCCTCGCAGACCGCGGGCGAAACCGCGCAAAAAGGCCCCTCCCGGTTGCACCGGAAGGGGCCTTCGGTGCGGGTCAGCGCGACCCGGAGATGAGCCGCCGGCCCACCGAGGCGATCAGCCGGTCCAGCTCCGAGCCGAACGGGTTGTCGTGCACGAGGTACGTCCAGGTGGCGCTCGGCCGCACCAGCTTCGACGAGTCCGGCTCCCAGCCCTCGTCGAACTCGGTCTCCTCGAACGTGGCCACAGTCCGGGTCTCGATCTCGGGCACCAGCGCGTTGAACGCCGGCACCGCGCTGCGGTGGAACTCGTCGAGCGGGTCGAGCCGGCCCAGGGCCCGCAGGTGCACGCCCTCGCGTACCTCGGACAGCTCGGCCAGGTGGTCGGCCCAGAGCCGGTCCAGGTGATAGAGGGCGATCTTGCGGGCCACGTCGGCGAGCAGGTCCTCGTCCATCTCGCCGGCCTTCTCCGGCACCCGCTCCAGCAGCATCAGCGCGGCGATGTCGCTGGTCAGCAGCCGCTCCCGGCGCTCGGCGAGCGCCTTGCGCTGCTGCTCGATCACCTGGCTGTAGCGCCACGTGTTGCGGTGGATCTCGTGGTTGACGCCCTCGGCGACCCGCTGGGCGTGCTCGACCGCGTAGTCGACCTGCGGGTCGGTGACCAGGCCGTCGGCGTTCATCCGGGGCGAGGCCGGCACGGTGTCGCCGGCGTGCCGGACCACCAGGTCGTCCTCCAGGCTGACGAAGAACACCGACCCGCCCGGGTCGCCCTGCCGGCCGGCCCGGCCACGGAGCTGGTCGTCGACCCGGCGGCTGTCGTGCCGGCCGCTGCCGATCACGTACAGGCCGCCCAGCTCCGCCACCCGGTCCCGGTCGGCCTGGTCGCTGCCGCCCAGCCGGATGTCCACGCCCCGGCCGGCCATCTGGGTGGAGACCGTCACCGCGCCGTACGCGCCGGCCTCCGCGATGATGCCGGCCTCCTCGTCGTCGTTCTTGGCGTTGAGCACCACGCAGGACACGCCGGCGGCGCTGAGCGCGGCGGCCAGCCCCTCGGACTCCTTGACGTCGAGCGTGCCGACCAGCACCGGCCGCCCCGCCTCGTGGCAGCGCGTGATCTCGTCGACCAGCGCCTCCTCCTTCTCGGCGCGGGTGGCGTAGATCCGGTCCGGCTCGTCCTCGCGGACGCAGGGGGTGTTCGGCGGGATCACCGCGACCTCGAGGCCGAAGAACTCGCGGAGCTGGTCGCCGACGAGCACCGCGGTCGCGGTCATGCCGCAGACCGTCGGGTAGAGCGCGATGTACGCCTGCACGGTGATCGTGCCCAGCACCTCGCCCTCGGCGGTGGCGTCCAGACCCTCCTTCGCCTCGACGGCGGCCTGGAGCCCGTCCGGCCAGCGGCGGCGCTGGGCGACCCGGCCGCGCATCTCGTCGATCAGCTCGACCGAGTCGTCCCGGACGATGTAGTCCACGTCGCGGTGCAGCAGGGCGTGCGCGTGCAGCGCCACGTTCACCGCGGAGAGCTGCCCGACGTGCTCCTCGTCGTACAGGTCGATGCCGCCCAGCTTGGCCTCGACGGTGGCCAGGCCGACCGAGGTGAAGGCGACGCTGCGGCCGTCGTCGGCGACGGTGTAGTGCTTGCCCTTGCGCAGCCCGCGCACCAGCGCGGCGGCCGCGTGCACCGGGTCCTGCTCGCCGCCGACCGCGCCTGCGAGCACCATCGGCACCCGGGCCTCGTCGATCAGGATCGAGTCGGCCTCGTCCACGATCGCGGTCTTCAGCGGCGGCTGCACCCGGTCGGCCAGGTCGGTGACGAGCTGGTCGCGCAGGAAGTCGAAGCCGGCCTCGCTGACCGAGACGTAGGTGACGTCGCAGGCGTACGCGGCGCGCCGCTCCTCGGGCGTGGACGCCTCGTTGACCCAGCCCACGGTCAGCCCGAGCAGGTCGTAGACGGGCGTCATCCACTCGGCGTCGCGGCGGGCCAGGTAGTCGTTGACGGTGAGCACGTGCACCGGGCCGTTGCCCAGCCGCACGTGCCCGTACGCGGCGACCGTGGCGGTGAGCGTCTTGCCCTCACCGGTGGCCATCTCGGCGACCTTGCCGGACAGCAGCGCCATCGCGCCGAGCAGCTGCACGTCGTAGGGGCGCTGGTCGAGCCCGCGCCGGGCCGCCTCGCGGCCGATCGCGCAGATCTCCTCGTACCCCGTGGCCCGGCCGGCGGCCTCGGTCAGCTCCGCGTCGGAGAGCTGTTCCAGGTCCGCCTCGCGCGCCTCGATCGCCGGCAGCAGCTTCTCCAGCGGCGCCAGGTCGACTGTCGTCCCCGGGCGCTGGAGGAACCGGCGGAACCTGGTCTTCAACCGTTGCGACACACCCATGAGCGGCAACGGTACGCGAACCGGAGCCGATTGTGACCCCCGCCCGCCGCGCGCCGGGCCCACCCCTTCCGGCCCGCTCCCGTCGATCATGAGGTTGACGGCAGTTCGTGTCCGTTTTGTCGCCGCCAACCTCATGATCGACGGGGCGGGGGCGGGGGTCAGGGGGTGAGGACCACCTGGAGTTCGGTGCGGCGGCGTTCGGCCAGGTCGGTCAGCAGGGTGGGGGCCTCGTCCAGGGGGACCACGGCCGAGATCAGGTGCTTGCGGATCACGTCCCCGTACTGGCGCAGCAGCTCCACCGTCTCCGCGGACAGCCGCTCCCGGTCCCAGGTGGGGGCCAGCCCGCGCGGCACCCGGCCGATCTGCGCGCAGCGCAGCGACAGCCCGTTGTGGTGGAACTCCTCGCCGAGCCGGACCGCGTCCGCGCCGGCCTGGTAGAACGCCAGGTCGATCACCGTGCCCTGCGGGCGCAGCAGGCGCAGCGCGAGCTGCAACGCCCAGTCCTGGCCACGGCACTGGAAGACCACGTCGGCGCCCCGGTCCCCGGCCGCGTGGTTCCACCGCGTCTTGAGCACCACGGCCGGGTCGTCCGCGTCCGGGTCGAGCGTGTCCAGGCCGAGCGCCTCGGCGACCTGCCGCCGGGCCGGCGTCGGGTCGACCACGACCACCGAGGCGGCGCCGTGGCGGCGGGCGAACAGCGCGGTCAGCAACGCCACCACGCCGCTGCCGACCACCGCCACCCGGCGGCCGCGTACGCCGTCGCCGAGCGTGCGCACGTCGGCGCCGCACAGGTCGGCGGCGGCGTGCAGCAGCCCGTTGGCGCAGATCGGGCCCATGTGCGCGACGTACACGCCGAGCAGCGGATCGAGGTCGTCGGGCAGCGGCACGAACCGCTCGGTCAGCGGGTCGGCGACCCAGCCGCTGCGGTGGCCGTACGTCATGGCGCCGACCTCGCCCACCGCGACGGCCGGTGTGCGGCTCTCCACGACGCGCCCGACCTGCATGTAGCCGAGCCGGGTCACCGGGTACGGCGTGCTCGCCTCCCCCGGCCGGAACAGCCCCAGCGCGGCGTCCCAGGTGACGTGCAGGTAGGGGTTGGTGCCCTTGACGAAGCTCAGTTCGGTGCCGGCGGACACGCCGCTGTAGAGCGTCTCCACCCGGAACGTGCCCTCGCGCAGCTCCGGCGCGTCCAGTTCGGCCAGCTCGACCCGGCCGGGACCGCCGACCACCACCACCCGGTCACGCATCGACGCTCACCGCCGCGTCCGCTACCGGCGCGGTGAGCCGGGACGCCGGCCCGGTCGGCAGCGCCACCGGCCGTCCGGTACGCGCCGACTCGGCCACCGCGAGCGCCAGCCGGTGGGTGCGCAGCGCCTCGGCGTACGGCACCCGGACGTCGTCGCCGAGGCCGCACACCGCGTCGACGAAGGCCCGGTCGACGGCGACCCGCGCGGCGTCCGGGTCGGCGGGCAGGTGCCGCTCGCCGTCGCCGTCGCGGATCGTCAGGCCGTCCTCGGCCAGCCACAGCGCCAGCCCGTCGGCGAGGATCTCCACTCCGGCCCGGTGCTTCCAGCCGAGCACGCAGGACGCGGCGAGCGTGCCGACGGCGCCGGAACCGAAGCGCAGTGTGGCGGCGGTCACCGAGTCGATGTCGGCGCCCTCGACCGGCGGCGGGCTGCCGTCGCCGTACGCGGTCACCTCGACCGCCTCACCGGCCAGCAGCCGGACCAGGTCCAGCACGTGCGCGGCCTGCTCGACCACCGGGCCGCCGGAGCGGTCCCGCCGCGCCCACCAGGCCACCGGCGGCACCTTGTCCAGCCAGGCCCCGTTGACCATCCGCACCGGGCGGTCGGCGAGCAGCCGCCGGGCCTCCTCCACCACGTGCAGGTAGCGCCAGTGGTGCCCGACGCCGGTGAGCAGCCCTCGCCGCTGCACCAGCGCGGCGACCCGCTCGGCGGTCTCCAGGTCCAGCGCCACCGGCTTCTCCACGAACATCGGCACCCCGGCGGCGACCACCGCCTCCTCGACCGGGCCGTGCGCGAACGGCGGCACGCAGACGTACACCGCGTCCGGCCCGGCCGCGAGCAGCTCGTCCACGTCGCGGAACACCCGGCCGCCGTACGTGCCGGCGAGCGCCCCCGCCGCGTCCGGCGCGACGTCCGTCACACCGAGCAGCTCCACGTCCTCGAAGCCCGTGAGCACCCGGGCGTGGCGTTGTGCCACCCCACCGGCTCCGACTAGTCCCACCCGGCAGGTACGCATCCGACCAACCCTCTCGCCACGACTGGAAGACTGCGGTCACCACTCCCCCCGGCGGCCGCGCGCGAAACGCCGCCGGGGGGCGCAACGCAACGTTCATCCGCCCGGAACCGCCCGGTACGCACCTGGTGATCAGGTTGTTAGGCAAGATCCGGTTAGCGCGGATGCGGGATTGGGAAAACCATGATTCGCGATTCCACCACTAATGGGGGGTGCCCGTGCGGGAATCAGATTCGACCGTCTCACCTGTGGTGGAGGCGTGGGCCACGTACCGCACCAGCACCGCCGACGACTGGCCGGCGCGGCGACTGGTACGCGCCAAGGGCGCGAGCCGGGTCAGCGTGGTGCTGCCGGCCCGCAACGAGGAGGCGACGGTCGGCGCGATCGTGTCGACCGTCCGGGAACACCTGATGGACCGCGTGCCGCTCGTCGACGAGCTGATCGTGGTGGACTCCCGGTCCACCGACCGGACCGCGCAGGTGGCGCGCGCCGCCGGCGCCGAGGTGGTCAGCCAGGACGCGATGACGCGCGGGCTGCCCCGCCTGACCGGCAAGGGCGACGCGCTCTGGGCCGGGCTGGCCGCGGCTGAGGGGGACGTGGTCGCGTTCGTCGACGCCGACCTGCGCGAGTTCCGGCCGCACTTCGTGACCGGGCTGCTCGGGCCGCTGCTGACGGATCCGGGCGTGGAGTTCGTGAAGGGCTTCTACCACCGGCCGCTGGTCGGTGCGACGAGTGTGGAGCCCGACGGCGGCGGGCGGGTGACGGAGCTGATGGCCCGGCCGCTGCTGAACCTGTTCTGGCCGGAGCTGGCCGGTTTCGTGCAACCGCTCGCGGGCGAGTACGCCGGCCGCCGCGAGGTGCTGGAGCGGGTGCCGTTCGTCACCGGGTACGGCGTCGAGACGGCCATGCTGATCGACCTGCTGGAGATGGTCGGGCTGGACGCGCTGGCCCAGGTCGACCTGGGTGAGCGCAAGCACCGGCACCAGGACACCGCCGCGCTGGGCCGGATGTCCGCGCAGATCATGCTGACCGCCTGGTCGCGGCTGCAACGACGCGGGTGGGCGGCGCCGGGGGTGGCGCCGACCGCGCTGCTGACCCAGTTCCGCCGGGGCGGCTCGGAGACGCTGCCCAACCTGGACCGCGAGATCGTGGTCAACGACGTGTCGGTGCAGGAACGCCCGCCGCTGGCGCAGATGCGGCACCGCCTTCCCCGCCGCCGGGTGGCGGCCGCGTGAGTGGGGAAACCCTGAGAGAGGACAGCGCATGACGCTCACCGTGCTGATGAACGCCGGGCCGTGGCTGTCCGTGCCTCCGCCGGGCTACGGCGGCATCGAGAACGTGATCGCCACGCTGGTGCCGGAGCTGCGCCGCCTGGGCGTACGGGTGGTGCTCGCCTCGGTGGAGAGCAGCACGCTGCCGGTCGACGAGCGGATCGCGGTCTTCCCGGACGGCCAGTTCCACGCGTTGCAGCGGCCGTACAACCAGGTCTGCGGCGTCTCCCAGGCGCACCTGTCCGAGGTGGTGCGGGCGCTGCACGCCCGCGACGACATCGACCTGGTGCACGACCACGTGGAGGCGGTCGGGCTGGCCACGCTCGCCGCGATGGGCCCGGACGCCCCGCCGGTGCTGCACACGCTGCACTGGGACCTGGCCAAGCATCCGGAGCTGTACGGCAACCTCGACGGCGGCGACCGGGTACGGGTCAACGGCGTGTCCGCGTCGCAGCTGGCGCGCGCTCCGGAGGCGCTGCGCGCGCACTCGGTGGGGCACGTGCACCTGTCCACCCCGCTCGCGGTCGACGCGGACCGGCACGCGCCGGTGGCCAAGGGCGACCACGTGGTGATCCTCGGCCGGATCAACCCGGGCAAGGGGCAGGACCTGGGCGCCCGGCTGGCGCAGGAGACCGGCTTCCGGCTGGTTCTGGCCGGGCCGGTCGGCCCGTACCACCGGCCGGAGGATCTGGCCGCGGCCGGCGACGAGGCCCGGCAGAACCCGGACGTGCGTTTCTTCTACGACCAGGTGGCGCCGTACGTCGACGGCGACCGGGTGCGCTGGGTCGGCACTGTCGCCGGGCGGGAGCGCGACGACCTGGTCGCCTCGGCGCGGGCGTCGCTGTTCCCGCTGCGCTGGGAGGAGCCGGGCGGTACGGCTGTGGTCGAGTCGCTGTCGCTCGGCACGCCGGTGGTGGCCACCGCCCGGGGCTGCCTGCCGGAGCTGATCGGGCACGGCCGCACCGGCCTGCTCACCGAAGACGAGCGTGAGCTGGGTGACCTGGTGCTCGCCGCCGCCGGGCTGGAGCCGGCCGAGTGCCGGCGGGAGGCGGCCCGGCGGTTCACCCCGGCCCGGATGGCACAGCAGTACGTCGAGCTGTACGACCGGGTCCGGGCGGGCGTGACGAAGCCGCTGCAGCCGGCCTGAGCCGCACCGGCCCGGCTGCCCCGCGCGGCCGGGCCGGCGTTTGCCCCCGCCGGGCGCGGGAAACCGGCGCTTCCCGCGGTGGCGAGGAGGCCGGCGTGACGAACTCGATGGCGCACTCCCGGGCACGGCGCAACCCGGCCGACGGGCGGGCGCCGGTACGCCGGATCGCCTCGGGGTTCGCCGTGCTCCTGCTGCTGCTCGGCGCGCTGGGCTTCGTGCCGGGCATCACCAGCGACTACGCGGATCTGCGCTTCGCCGGGCCGGGCTCCGGCGCCCGGCTGTTCGGTGTGTTCCAGGTCTCGGCGGTGCACAACCTGGTGCACCTGGTACTCGGCCTGGCCGGGCTGGCGCTGGCCCGCACCGTCGCGGGCGCCCGCACGTTCCTGGTCGGCGCCGGTGCGGTCTACCTGGCGCTGTGGCTCTTCGGTCTGGCGGTCGACAGACGCGACGCGGCGAACGCGCTCGCGGTCAACCGCGCCGACTCGTGGCTGCACGTGCTGCTGGGCGCCGCCATGCTGGCGCTGGGGCTGGTCGCGGCGCGGCGCGGGGACCGCCGCTGACCTGCGCCCCGGCGGCCCCGATGCCCGGTTTCACCGGTCCGGGGCCCGGGTACGTCCGTAGTCCTCCGGCTGCGGGAGGCGGCGATCGCCCCGGCCGGGCGGCCCTCCCCGACGAGAAGGAAACGAGGCGGCGATGGTGACCCGGATCAGGTGCGAGGTCCGCGACGAGTCGCCGGTCACTGTCGTACGGCTGGCCGGAGCGCTCGACCTGGGCACGATGCGCGCGGTGCACGAGGTGCTCGACAACTGCCTCGCCGCGCAGCCGGACGCTCTTGTGGTCGACCTGGAGGAGATTGAGGTCGGCGAGCCGCTCGCCCTGTCCGTCTTCGCCGCCGCCGCGCGGCGCGCCGCCGACTGGCCGGCGGTGCCGATGGTGCTCGCCGCTCCCTGCGCCGAGACGGCGGCCTGGCTGAACGAGACCACCGCCTGCCGGGTGGTGCCGGTGCGCCGGGACTGCGCCGAGGCGACCGCGCTGGCCGGCGCGGAGGCGGCGCCCCGGCTGCGGGCCCGGCTGGAGCCGGTCGCCGGCGCCTGCCGGCGGGCCCGGGAGCTGGTCACGGAGGCGTGCGGCAGGTGGAACGTGCCGGAGCTGGCCGGCCCGGCGTCGCTGGTGCTCACCGAGCTGGTCGGCAACGTGGTGCGGCACGCCGGCACCCCGATGCACGTGACGCTGACGCTGCGCCGGCCGTACCTGCGGGTCGCGGTGATGGACGGCAGCCCGGCCGACGCCCGCGCCGCGGCCAGCCGCGATCCGCGTGCCGAGGGCGGCCGCGGGCTGATGCTGGTGCGCGAGCTGACCCAGCGCTGGGGCAGCACCCCGGTCGGCGCCGGCAAGGTCGTCTGGGCCATGCTCCCGGCCAATTGACCGAATTCTCCGCTCTCGCCTGGTTACATGGGCAGAGGGCCGGGTACGCCCGCCCGTCCTGTCTGTCGTCACACGGGGTGAGAAGCCATGCCCAAGCGGGTAGTCACGGAACCGGCACGAGACCGGGGGCCCGCGATCCTCGCGCCGGCCCGGTTCGGGGGCTACCCCGGGCCCGTACGGGAAGCAGTGAAGGGCAACGCGCTGTGGCGGTTGCTGCGGACCACCGACGCCAAGCAGATCGGCCTGCTCTACCTGGTCACGTCGTTCGGGTACTTCATCGTCGGCGGGGTCCTCGCGTTGATCATCCGGGCGGAGCTGGCCCGGCCGGGGATGCAGATCGTCTCCCCCGAGCAGTACAACCAGATGTTCACCATGCACGGCACGATCATGCTGCTGCTGTTCGCCACACCGATGTTCTTCGGGTTCGCGAACTATCTGGTGCCGCTGCAGATCGGCGCCGCCGACGTGGCGTTCCCCCGGCTCAACGCGTTCGCGTACTGGCTCTACTTCCTCGGCGCGCTGATGGTCATGGGCGGGTTCGCCACCCCGGCCGGCGCGGCGGACTTCGGCTGGACCGCGTACACGCCGCTGAGCACCGCGCAGCACTCCCCCGGCGTCGGCGGAAACCTGTGGGTGGTCGGCCTGGCCGTGTCCGGCCTGGGCACGATCCTCGGCGCGGTCAACCTGATCACCACGATCGTGACGCTGCGCGCGCCCGGCATGACGATGTTCCGGATGCCGATCTTCACCTGGAACGCGCTGCTCACCAGCGTCCTGGTGATTTTCGTGTTCCCGCTGCTCGCCGCCGCGCTGATGGCGCTCGCCTCGGACCGGATCCTGCACTCGCACGTGTACGACCCCACGACCGGCGGGCCGATGCTCTGGCAACACCTGTTCTGGTTCTTCGGCCACCCCGAGGTGTACATCATCGCGCTGCCGTTCTTCGGCATCATCACCGAGATCATCCCGGTGTTCTCCCGCAAGCCCATCTTCGGCTACACCGGCCTGGTGCTGGCCACCATCGCCATCACCGTGCTCTCCATGACGGTCTGGGCGCACCACATGTTCGCCACCGGGCAGGTGCTGCTGCCGTTCTTCAGCATCCTGAGCTACCTGATCGCGGTGCCCACCGGCGTGAAGTTCTTCAACTGGATCGGCACCATGTGGAAGGGACAGCTCACGTTCGAGACGCCGATGCTGTTCGCCATCGGCTTCCTGGTGACGTTCCTGCTCGGCGGCCTGACCGGGGTGCTGCTGGCCAGCCCGCCGGTGGACTTCCACGTGCACGACACGTACTTCGTGGTGGCGCACTTCCACTACGTGCTCTTCGGGACCATCGTATTCGCCGCGTTCGGCGGGCTCTACTTCTGGTTCCCGAAGATGACCGGGCGGCTGCTGGACGAGCGGCTGGGCAAGATGCACTTCTGGACCATGTTCATCGGCTTCCACGCCACGTTCCTGGTGCAGCACTGGCTGGGCAACGAGGGCATGCCGCGCCGGTACGCCGACTACCTGCCCGGCGACGGCTTCACCACGTTGAACACGATCTCCAGCATCGGATCGTTCGTGCTCGGCGCGTCCACCCTGTTCGTGATCTGGAACATCTGGAAGTCGTGGCGGTACGGCGCGATGGTCACAGTGGACGACCCGTGGGGCTTCGGCAACTCGCTGGAGTGGGCCACCACCTGCCCGCCGCCGCTGCGCAACTTCGACCGGATGCCCCGTATCCGCTCCGAGCGGCCGGCGTTCGACCTCAAGTACGGCCCGCTCGTCTCCGACCTGGGCCGGGACCTGCCGCAGCGCACCACGAAGCCGCCGCAGTCGTTCCGCGAGGAGATGCACCACGAGCGGCACGTGCCGGAGTCGCCGTCGGCCGGCGGCGCGTACGGCGCCCCCGAGGCGGTGGACTACCAGCCCGCGCCGCAGTCCGGCGCGCGGCCGGTGGAGGTGCCGGCGCCGGAGGAGGTGCGCCGGCCCAGCTTCGAGGAGACCGACGAGCCGGAGGGCAGCGCGCTCAACGCCGAACGCGACGAGCAGCCGAACGACAGGTGGCGGCACCCGCGCGGGCACGGGGACACCCCGGAGAACTGAGACACCGGACGAGGGCCGGCGCCGCCCGGGCGCCGGCCCTCTCGTCGTACGCCGCGCGCCGGCTCCCCGTGGTGGGGAGCCGGCGCGGTACGTGCGCAGGTCAGTCGGCGGCCGGCAGTCCGGCCGCGGTGAGCGAGCGGCGCACCGCCGGCTGCACCCGGGTCAGCCGCAGCGGCACCCCGGTACGCGCGGCGGCCTCCCGGCCGGCCATCAGCGCGGCGATCCCGCCGGCGTCGAAGCCACCGGCGCCGACCAGGTCGACCACCACCTCACGGGGTTGCCCGGTGACCGCCTGGAGCATCGCCCGGCGCAACTGGTCCGCGCCGGCCCGGTCCACCTCGCCGCCGACCTCGACGACCACCCGGTCGCCGTTCTGCTTCACTGAGATCCGCGCCTTGCCCGGCTCGGCCTCGGCCGCGCCGTTCTGCCAGGGCGGCGGCGCGTCGGCGAGCATCGCCTGACGCAGCCAGGTCAGCGCCCGCGACAGCAGCCGGGACACGTGCATCTGCGAGATGCCGAACCGGGCGGCGATCTCCGCCTGGGTCTGGTTGCCGTAGAAGCGCATCGCCAGGATGCGACGTTCCCGCCACGGCAGCCGGTGCAGCAGGCCGCTGACCGTGACCCGGTCGTCGACGGACTCCAGCGCGTGGTCGGACTCGCCGACCAGGTCGCCGAACTCGGCCGAACTCTCCCCGCCCACCGGCGCGTTGAGCGAGGCCGGGCTGTAGCCGGCGGCCGACTCCAGCGCGGCGAGGATCTCCTCCTCCGGCGTCTCCAGCCGGGCGGACAACTCGGCCACCGTCGGAGCGCGGGACAGCTCGCTGGTCAGCGTCGCCGTGGCCTGTCCCACCTCGAGGATCAGGTCCCGCAGCCGGCGCGGCACGTGCACGCCCCAGGTGCGGTCGCGGAAGTGCCGTTTGATCTCGCCGACGATGGTGATGGCCGCGTACGCGGTGAACGAACCGCGTTCCGGGTCGTACCTGTCGACGGCGTTGACCAGGCCGAGACGGGCCACCTGCTCCAGGTCCTCCAGCGGCTCACCGCGCCCGCGGTAGCGGCGGGCGAGCCGGCCGGCGAACGGCAGCGCGAACCGGACCAGGTCGTCCCGCGCCTCCTGCCGCCGCTCCGGTGGCAGGCCCTCGATGCGGGCCGCGTACGCGAGCGCCGCCGCGTCCAGGTCCTCCAGACCCCGGTCGGTGGTCGGTGGTGTGGGTGTGGTGGTCTGTCCGAACATCCGCGCCCCCTCGCCGAAGAGCCCCCGCCCGGTCGGAACCGGTCGTGCGCGTGGTCGGACCACGCACCGGGTGAGGAAGTTGGGTTACGTGACGGATACGTCGAAAGCGGTGGCTGCCCGCCGCACGGCGTCGTGGGCCGTTTCGCGGCGAGCGGTCTTCCCGCTCCGTAGGTACTCAATCACGGACCGCAGGATCGCGAGGAAGTTTCGCCAGGTTGGCCGGCCAGCCGTTCCCGGCGGTCGGTCAGCAGACCAGCAGGCCCTGGTGCGCGCCCGCGTCACGTAGCGCGCTGAGGGCCTCGGCCATCCGCAGCGGCGGCGGCGCGGGCAGGTCGCAGGGCTGGTTGCGCAACACCTCCGTGGCACGTCGGGTGGGTACCGAGGCGACCGGGTAGCCGCGCGCGGCACCCCGGTCCAGGGCCCGCCTGCGGCGCCCGAAGCCGGCCACCGCCAGCCACTGGGGCAGCCCCGCGTACGCGGGCGAGCGCAGGCCCGGCGGCTCCGGCAGCACGTCCACCGAACTGAACGGCTCGCTGCCGGCCAGCCACCACTCGACGCCGGCGACCCGGCGCGCGGTGGCGTTCTCGCACCAGTAGGGCACCAGGCCGGCCCGCAGCACCTGCGCCGGGTCGAGCAGCCGGCCGCACTCCACCACCAGCCGGTTCCCGGTCTTGCCGGCCCGCCGCAGCCAGCGCCGGTACAGGTCGGCGGTCACCGCACTCAGCGCGTCCGGCTGCGGCACGACCACCCGGTGCAGCGGATGCCCGTGCCGGTCGCTCCAGGAGCGGGCGTCGTGCTCGAAACCGGACTCCACGCCGTGTTCGGCGAACGCGCCCGCCACCGTGACCTCCGGCGCCTCCCAGCGCGTCTCCTCCCCGCCGGCCGCGCGCAGCACCTGGCCCAGCGCGCGGGCGTCCGGGTGGAAGTCGACCGGGTCCAGGCCGCCCGCCGGGGAGCCGGCCTGGAAGCTGTGCCCGTCGCCGCAGTCGCGTACCGGCCAGGTCCGGGCGTCGTGCAGCAGCAGCACCGGCGCGGCCGGTTCCAGCCGGTCGGCGAGGAAGCGCGCGTACGCCTTCGGCAGGGTGCGCCAGCGCACCGCGAACGTCACCGCCGCGCCGGCCGCCGCACCCCGGCTGGCCGGGCAGTGCACCTGGCGTACGTGCACACGCGGGTTGGCGTCGAGCAGCCGGGCGGCCAGCGTGGCCCCGTGCGCGAACGCGGCGTCCGGGCGGTCCACCGCCCCCCGGGTCCACTGCCCGGCGACCTCGAACCCGGCCGGGAGCCAGGGCACCCCGAGCGCCGTCGCGAGGTGGGCGGCGGCGCCGTGCGGGGAGCCGAGCACCACGCCGGGCCAGCGCCGGTCCGGGTACTGCCCGGCGAACCACCCGGCCACCCGCTCGGCGTCCACGGCGGCGATCTGGCCGGCGGTGAGCGCCGACCGCCCGGCGGCCCGGACGGCGGCGGCGCGGCGTACCGGCTCGGGCGCGCCGCCGAGGCGGGACAGTCCTCCCGGGTGACCGAGGTCGCCGCAGTCGTCGCCGCGCAGCGCCCGGGCGGTCGCGGCGACCAGGACCCGGGCGGCGCTGCCGGCCGCCACCACCCGATCCACGGGCAGCCCCGCGCCGCTGACCGGCGTCCGTTCGACTCGTTCGCTCAACACGCGGCCCGGCTTCCCGTCCCTCTGGGGTCTAAACGGGGCATCTCCCCACGGGTCAGGACCAAGGCCCGCCCGGTAACGGCACCGCCCGCGACACCCAGGTACGCCGTCGCGCCGCGTGCCCACCGTCGCGGGCGCAACGGCGCGCGGGTGCGGGTTTGGGCCGGACCGGGACGGGCACTGCACCGCGCATGCCCGACGACGAGAGCACCCCGGCCGCGACCATCACCCCGTACCGGGACGGACCCCTGCTGGTGCGCGGCGACTTCGCGCTCGTCACGCCCGAGGGCACGCCGATCGAGACGCGCCGGGGCACCGTGGCGCTGTGCCGGTGCGGCAAGAGCGCGATCAAGCCGTTCTGCGACGGCACGCACAAGGTGTCGGGCTTCCGCGCCGGCAGCGACCGCGAGCCCTGACCCCCGCGACCCCTCCCCGCGATCTTGCACTTGGATACCCGGCAAACCTCGCGAACCGGGCACCCCGAGGGCCGCAACCGCAAGATCGCGGGGGACGGTGCCGGGGGGTCAGGCTGCGGCGAGGATCTGGGTGGGCGGGCGCAGGGAGGACTCCCCGGCCGACCAGGCGTCGAGCAGGTGCGCGGCGAACAGGGCGTCCACGGCCAGCGCGGCGGCGGCGCCGAACAGCACGTCGGACGCGAGCGCCGGCTCGGCCCGGACCAGCCCGCCGCACATGTCGTACGCGGCGATCTGCTCGTGCACGGCGTCGGCCTCGACGTGCTCGTCGTAGAAGCGCGTGGCGACCGCGTCGAAGCCGAGCCGGCGCAGCCCGTTGCCGTAGCGGCGGTTCGGCAGCGACGAGGTCATCTCGTACGCCGCCAGGTGCCCGAGCAGCGCCCCGCGCAGCCGCCGGTGCAGGCCGAACAGCGACATCAGGTTGTTGGTCGCCAGCGTCACCGCCGGCACCCGGTCCAGGTGGGCGGCGTAACCGGTGTCCAGGCCGAGCCGGTCCATCGTGGTACGGAACAGCTCGGCGTGCATCCGGTCCAGCCGGCCGTTGCCGTACTCGTCGGTCTGGATCTCCACGAGCGCCGCCTTCGCCGGGCCGCCGAGCCGGGGCAGCGCCCAGCTGTGCGGGTCGGCCTCGCGCAGGTGGTAGATCGAACGGTGGGTGACGAACTCGCGGAACCGGTCGAGGTCGGCGCGGCGTTGCAGCGTGGCGGCCAGCGGCGGGCCGTCGCCGGCGGCCACCAGATCGGCCAGCGCGCCCGGCACGGCGGCCGGCAGCACCGCCGGCGGCGGGCCGGCCAGCTCGCGCAGCGCCGCCTCGAACGGCCGCTCGGCGCGGGCGCGCAGCGCCAGCAGCGACGGCTCCCACTCCCACGCCTCGTCGACGCCGGACCAGCCCCGGTAGTGCAGCTCGTAGCAGAGGAACAGGGTGAGCTGGAGATCCTCGTCGGTCAGCGGCGCGGCCACCGCGTCGAACGCGGCGCCCAGCCCGGCCGGCAGTTCCCGGGGAGTGTCGCGCAGCGCGGCCAGCAGCGCCGCGGAGACCGGCCCGCGCGCCGCGGGAAGCGGGGCGGGGCCGTAACGACGGTCGGCGACAACGGACATGGAACCTCCCGGGACAGTTGTGCCTGGTCGCAGTGCCCCGGAGTGATCCGGCTAAACGACCTCGTCCGCCGCGATGGCCTCGGTCTGGATCACCCGCTCCCGCACCCGGCGGGCGGCGTCCCCGTCGGACACCAGGCCGCGCAGGTCGGCCAGCGCCGGTTCGGGCGCGTCCAGCGGCACGGCCGGGTCCACCACCGCCTCCAGGACGGCCGGCCGGTCGGCCGCGAGCACCTCGTCCCAGGCGGGTCCGACCAGGTCCGGCCGGTCCACCCGGACGCCGTGCAGCCCGAGCAGGCGGGCCCACCCGGCGTACGGCACGTCGGAGCGCCGCCCCCCGGGCGTCCGCCCGCCGCCCACGCCGGACTGGTCCCGGTTGTTCAGCACCAGCACGATCAGGCGGGGGTCACGCCACCGCGTCCAGTGGTGGGTCACAGTGATCAGCTCGGCCAGGCCGTTGAGCTGCATCGCGCCGTCGCCGAGCAGCGCGAGCACCGGCTCGTCCGGGCGGGCCAGCTTGGCCGCGACCGCGTACGGCAGGGCGCAGCCCGTCGAGCCGAGCGTGCCGCACAACTGCGCCCGCACCCCGGGCGGCAGCTCCAGGTGCCGGGCGTACCAGTAGATGACCGAGCCGACGTCGACGGCGACGCCGGCGTGCCGGGGCAGCCGGGCGGACAGTTCGCGGAGCACGAGCTGCGGGTTGACCGGCTCGGCCGGGGCGCCGGCGCGCTCGGCCGCGGTCTCCCGCCACCGGTCCACCATCTTCTCCACCATGCACCGCCACTCGCGGTGGGGATTCTCCGGCACCCGGGTCAGCAGCGCCCGCAGCGTCTCGGCGGCGTCGCCGACGAGCGGCACGTCCACCGGGTAGCGGGTGCCGATGCGCCGGCCGTCGATGTCGATCTGGATGGTGCGTACCTGGCCCGGCATCGGGAACCAGTCGGTCCACGGGTCGTTGGTGCCGATCATCAACAGCGTGTCGCAGGAGCCCATGAGCTGCGCGGCGGCGGTGGTGCCGACCTCGCCGAGCACGCCGGTGTGGAACGGCAGCCGCTCGTCGAGGACCGGCTTGCCCAGCAGCGACGTGGCGACGCCCGCGCCGAGCCGGTCGGCGAGCGCGACGATCTCCTCGGCCGCGCCGTGCGCGCCCTGGCCGACGAGCATCGCCACCCGCCGCCCGTTGCCGAGCAGCGACGCGGCGGCGTCCAGGTCGGCGTCGTGCGGCAGCACCCGGGCCAGCGGCTCGCCGGGCGTCGCGGTGACCACCCCGGCGGTCTGCGGCAGCAGGTCCGGTACGGCGGTGACCTGCAACGCGCGCGGCAGCACCACGCAGGTCGGGCTGCGGGTCGCCGCGGCGGTACGGAACGCCTGGTCCAGCAGCGTCGGCACCTGTTCCGGGCTGCGGCCGTAGCGGACGAACTGGTTGCACACGTCGCCGAACAGCCGGCTCAGCCCGATCTCCTCGTGCGCGCCGCCGAGCGGGCCGGTGACGTCCTCGCCGATGATCGCGACCACCGGCTTGCTGTCGAGCTTGGCGTCGTAGAGCCCGTTGAGCAGGTGCACCGCGCTCGGGCCCTGGGTCGCCAGGCACACCCCGACGCCGCCGGTGAACTTCGCGTGCCCGGTGGCCATGTACGAGGCGGTCTCCTCGTGCCGGGCGGGGACGAAAGCCGGGTCCCCGCCCGCGTCGTCGAGCGCGCCCACGAGTGGGGCGATCGCCGCGCCCGGACAGCCGAAGACCCGCGGTACCCGCCAGGCCCGCAGGCGTTCGACCACCAGGTCGGCGACGATGCGCTCAGCCATTGCCCCGCCCCGGCGTGCTCGCGTCGACGTAGCGCAGCACCGCGCCGACCCCGTCGGTCAGCTCCGGCGCCTCCTCGGGCGCGAGCACCGTCAGGTCCGCGTCGGTGCCGATCAGCGCGCGCAGCAGCGCCGCGTCGGCGCGAACCCGCTGCGGGTCGGCCACCGACATGCCGGCCAGCTGCGCCGGGTCGGTGGCGATCTCGGTCGGCTCGGGGCCCACCCACAGCTCGCCGTCGGCCGACGGGTCGTCCACGATGAGCATGGTGTCGACCTGGTTGCGTTGCAGCGCGGAGACCACGGCGTCGAGTCCGGCGCCGACGTCCTCCTGGACGCCGAAGCGGTCCAGCGCGGCGGCGATCCGCCGGTCGGCGACCTCGGCGACGGTCTGCACCGTGATGTCGTCCATCAGCGTGTCGTCGGCGCCCACATCGCGGGCACCCGCGTCGGTGCGTACCAGCACGTCCTGCCAGCGGGCGGGGAGCTGGGCGGCGATCATGCCGGTGGCCCGGACGTCCCCGGCCACCACGACGACGTCCGCGCCGACGCGCTCGGCCAGGTCGGCGGTGGCCGCGGCGGCGTCACCGGCGTTCTGGTGCCACGCCTCCATCGCGGCGCGCTGGTAGCGGGACTGCGACCAGCCGCCCGGCTGCACCCGGCGCAGCTGGCGGCTCTGCCCGCCCCGCACCTGGGCCCGCCGGGGCACCCCGCCGGCGCTGACCGCCATCGCGTCCGCGCCGGTACGGTCGGCCAGCACCCGCACCCAGGCCACCTGCTCGCCCCGCTGGGCCACGAGCGGCATGGTGTGCGGCAGCGCCGACCAGCTCGCCAGGTCGCGCAGCGGCGGCGCGGACAGGTACTCGGTGAGCACCACGCGGCCCCGGCTGGCGAACACGGCGATGCCGTAGTCGCCGGGCATCGGCTGGTGCCGGCGCACGACCTCCTCCACCGCCTCGACGGTGACCGGGTCGGCGCCCTGCCCCAGCAGGTCGCCCTTGAGGGCCCGCCAGCGCAGGTCGACCTGCGCTCGCGCGTCCTGGGTGTCGCGGGAGGCGTCCATGTACACCGAGCACCACGGCCCGGGACGGTCGTAGAGCGGGCGCAGGAAGGACAGCTGCATGCTCGACCCCTTTCCGGCTCGGCCGCACGCATACCCGCGCCCCGGCGGAGTTCACCTGCCGGCCGCCCGGGCGTGACCACCGTTCATTCACGTCGTTCAACCCGAAGGGCCGATACCATCTGTGCACGGAACGGGACTCTCGGTGGTGAACATGAATACGGAGCTGTACACCCGACGCGTCGTCCACCCGGCGGAACGCGTCGTCACCGGGCGTCTGGTCCGGTTGATGGAGGGTTACGCGCGGGAGGTCCGGGTCGGGCAGCCCGCGCTGGTCGCGGTGCTGACCGCCGCGGGAGTGGTGGGGCTGCTGCTGAAGGTGGTGCGCGCGTTGCTCAGCAGTGGCGGCGGCGGGGCCCGGCGCAGCTTCAAGGAGCTGAAGAAGGGGCCGGAGTTCCTAGTCACCCCGGTCCGGGTGCGCGACGCCACCGGCCGGCTGGTCGAGGTCGAACTGCACGGCCACCTGCCGCAGAGCGCGCTGCACCCCGGCGACCACGTCCAGCTCACGCTGCGGGCGCAACGCGACGAGGACCTGCCGCCGCGGATCGAGCGGATCGTCAACCTGACCACCGGTCAGCTGCTCACCCCGCGTACCGCGACGCTCTGGTCGCACCTGGGACCGGCGCTGCTCCTCCAGGCGATGCTCGGCGCCGTGCTGCTGCTCGGCGTGGCCGCCTGCTCGGCGCTGACGTAGCGCGGGTTTCCGTCCGGCCGCCGGTGGGCACCGGTGCGGCCATGTTCCCCGGATTCACGCTCACCGAGATCGACGTCGGCGCGGTGCGCCTGCGCGTACGCCACGGCGGCTCCGGGCCACCGGTGGTGCTGCTGCACGGGCACCCGCGTACCCATGCGACCTGGCACCGGGTGGCGCCGCGGCTGGCCGCCCGGCACACGGTGATCTGCCCGGACCTGCGCGGCTACGGCGGCTCGTCGAAGCCGCCGAGCGACCCGGAGCACACGGTCTACTCCAAGCGGGCGATGGCCGCGGACGTGGTGGGCCTGCTCGACGCGCTCGGGCACCGCCGGGCCGCGGTGATCGGGCACGACCGCGGCGCGTACGTGGCCATGCGGACCGCCCTGGACCACCCGGACCGGGTGAGCCGCCTCGGCGTGCTGGACGGGGTGCCGATCGGTGAGGCGCTGGCCCGCTGCGACGCCCGGTTCGCCGCCCGCTGGTGGCACTGGTTCTTCCTCGGTCAGCTCGCCAAGCCGGCCGAGCGGGTGATCAACGCCGATCCGGACGCGTGGTACGGCGGATCACCGGAGCAGATGGGCGAGCAGGCGTACGCCGACTACCGCCGCGCCATCCACGATCCGGCCACGGTGCACGCCATGTGCGAGGACTACCGGGCCGGGCTCGGCCCGGACCGGGCGGCGGACGACGCGGACCGGGCTGCCGGGCGGCGGATCGGCTGCCCGGTGCTGTTCGCCTGGTCCGAGCGCGACGACATGGTCGACCTCTACGGCGACCCGGCCGCGATCTGGCGCGACTGGGCCGACGACGTGCGGACGGCGTCGATCCCGTCCGGGCACCACATGGCCGAGGAGGCGCCGCGGGAGCTGACCGACGTGCTGGCCGGCTTCCTCGCGGAGGACCTCGCCTCGGTCAGCGACCGGCCGGGGTGAGCGGCTTCTCCACCGGAGCCGGCGCGTCGAGCAGGCCCCGGCGGCTCGCCCAGCGCTCGAACAGCACCGTGGCGAACGGGGGCACCGCGCTGGCCAGGGCCAGCCCGGTCTGCACGAGCGTCCAGCGGCGCCGCAGGGCCACCACGAGCGCCAGCAGGCCGTAGACCACGAACAGCGCACCGTGGACGGGGCCGAAGATCTTCACGCCGATCTCGTTGCCGGGCGGGCCGTACTTGACCGCCATGCCGGCCAGCAGCGCCGCCCACGAGCATCCCTCGGCGAACGCCGCCACCACGAACGCCCGGATCCACCCGTCGCGCATCAGCCACTCCCCTTCGCCGTCGGCGGCCATGCTAGCCGCCCGGGCCGGGCCGCCCGGACGGAACCCGCTGCCCCGCGACGGGGATCACCGGGGCCGCCACGGGGTACAGAAAAGGGCCTCCGGGCCTTTCCTGACCCGCCACTCCGTGCGAGGTTGGGAAGAACCAACGGTGACAGGGTGGTGACCATGGGCGAGGACGTCGGCGTGCGTACCTTCAGCCGGGAGGACCGGGCCCGCTATCGCGAGAAGGTCCGGCGGTGCCTGGACGTGTTCGCCGAGATGCTGCGCGAGTCCCGGTTCGACGTGGAGCGGCCGATGACCGGCCTGGAGATCGAACTGAACCTGGTCGACGACGGCTTCGACCCGGCCATGCGCAACGCCGACGTGCTGGAGGCGATCGCCGACCCGGCGTTCCAGACCGAACTGGGCCAGTTCAACGTGGAGATCAACGTCGAGCCGCGGCGGCTCGCCGGCACCGGCACCGCCGCGTTCGAGGAGCACGTGCGGGCCAGCCTGAACGCCGCCGAGTCCAAGGCCCGCGCGGTCGGCGCGCACATGGTGATGGTCGGCATCCTGCCGACGCTGCGTCCGGAGCACCTGACCGCCGAGACGCTGTCGGCCAATCCCCGGTACGCGCTGCTCAACGAGCAGATCTTCGCCGCCCGCGGCGAGGATCTGCCGATCGCGATCAGCGGGGTGGAGCGGCTGGCCACCACCGCCGACACGATCACGCCGGAGGCGGCGTGCACCAGCACCCAGTTCCACCTCCAGGTCAGCCCGGCGCAGTTCGCCGACTACTGGAACGCCGCGCAGGCGATCGCCGGCGTCCAGGTGGCGCTCGGCGCGAACTCCCCGCTGTTCTTCGGCCGGGAGTTGTGGCGCGAGACCCGTGTGCCGCTGTTCCAGCAGGCCACCGACACCCGGGCGGAGGAGATCAAGGCCCAGGGCGTACGCCCGCGGGTGTGGTTCGGCGAACGCTGGATCACCTCGGTGTTCGACCTGTTCGAGGAGAACGTGCGCTACTTCCCGGCGCTGCTGCCGGTCTGCGACGCGGAGGACCCGGCCACCACGCTGCACAGCGGCGGAGTGCCGAAGCTGGCCGAACTGCGCCTGCACAACGGCACCATCTACCGGTGGAACCGGCCGGTCTACGACGTGCTCAAGGGCCGGCCGCACCTGCGGGTGGAGAACCGGGTGCTGCCGGCCGGGCCGACGGTGCTGGACACGGTCGCCAACGGCGCGTTCTACTTCGGCCTGGTCCGGGCGCTCGCCGAGTCCGACCGTCCGCTGTGGTCGCAGATGTCGTTCAGCGCGGCCGAGGAGAACTTCAACGCCTGCGCCCGGCACGGCATCGACGCCCAGGTGTACTGGCCCGGGCTGGGCTACCTGCCGGTGACCGAGCTGGTGCTGCGCCGGCTGCTGCCGATTGCCCACCACGGGCTGGACCGGTGGGGCCTGGACCCGGCGGAACGGGACCGGCTGCTCGGCATCGTCGAGCAGCGCTGCCTGACCGGCCGCAACGGCGCGACGTGGCAGGTGGAGACGCTGCACCGGCTGGAGTCGGCCGACCACATGGACCGGCCGGCGGCGCTGCGCGAGGTGGTCCGCCACTACGTCGACCTGATGCACAGCAACCGGCCGGTGCACGAGTGGCCGATCCCCTGAACCGGGCCTCCCGTCAGCGCAACGCGGTCACCGTCGCCCGCGCCGCCTGTGCGACCAGCGCGTCGTCGGGCTTCGCGTCGCGGCTGTCGCGGCTGGTCATGACCGCGAGCACGATCGGCGCCCGGTCCGGCGGCCACACCACGGCGATGTCGTTGCGGGTGCCGTACCCGCCGGTGCCGGACTTGTCCGCCACCTGCCAGCCGGCCGGCACGCCGGCCCGGACCAGCCCGCTCCCGGTGGTGCTGGCCCGCATCCAGCCGAGCAGCAGGTCGCGGTCCGCGGGCCGCAAGGCCTCACCCAGCGCGTACGCCCGCAGCGAGCCGGCCAGCGCGCGGGGCGTGCTGGTGTCGCGCTCGTCGCCGGGCGTGGCCGCGTTGAGCTCCGGTTCGGTACGGGCCGGCCTGGTGACCTGGTCGCCCACCTCCCGTAGCGCCCGCGCGAAGCCGGCCGGGCCGCCGAGCGCGTCGAACAGCAGGTTGCCGGCGGTGTTGTCGCTGTACCGCACCGCCGCCTCGGCGGCGTCCCGCAGCGCCATCCCGGTCTCCACGTGCCGTTCGGTCACCGGGGAGTGCGCCACCAGGTCCGCCCGCCGGTAGCGGACCACCCGGTCCCGCTCGGCGTCGGACGTGGCGGCCAGCATCGCGCCGGCCGCGAGCGCCTTGCACGTCGAGGCGTACGCGAACCGCTCGTCGGCGCGGTGCGCGAGGGTGCGGCCGGTGCCGGTGTCGACGGCGAAGACGCCGATCCGGGCGCCGGAGCGCCGCTCCAGCGCCGCCAGCTCGGCCGGTGCGGGCACAGGCTCGGCGCTCGGTGTGGCGTTCGGTGTGGCGCTCGGCGTGGATGTGGCCGGGGCGCTGGTGGGCGGCGCGGCTTCGGGCCGGTCCTCCGTGCAGCCGGCCACCAGAGCCGTCGCCGTGAGCATCGCCGCCGCGAGCACCTGCCGTCGGATCACCCGTTTCCTCCCCCGTCGTCCGGACCACGCCGTTCCCGGGCCATTGTCGCCGATCCCGGTCGGGCCGGTGGTCGCCGCCTCGGTCGGCGCTGTGGCCCGCCGCCGTTGGCCGGCACTGTGGCTCGCCGCCTTGGCAGGCCCGGTGGCTCGCTGCCTGGGCCGGCCCGCCGCCTCGGCCGGCGCGGCGGCTCGTCCGGCCGACGGGGCAGGTCAGCCCGCTACGGCGGCGAACGTGACCGCGCCCGCCGCGGCCAGCGGCAGCGCCACCGCGGCGGCGAGCAGCCGCACCCGGGCGGACCGGCCGACCAGCACCACCAGCAGCGCGGCGAGCGCGAGGTCGATCGCCACGTTCCACCACGCGCCGGGATAGCCGGACCGCGACTTCAGCGCGAACCGCAGCGCCTCCTCGACGAACACGGCCACCGGCAGCGCGGTCCCGACGACGCGGCGCCATCCCTCGGTCCGCGCCCAGATGCCGGCGACGCCGAACACCACGCCCGCCACCACGCCGAACGCCATCCAGACGATCGAGGTGGGCGACCAGATCACGGCGAGGTCGTCGCCCTGGAGCAGCGTCGCCGCGAGGTAGTAGCTGGGCACCGCGACGATGAGCAGGACGCTGGCCGCGACGGCGGCGCGCACCGCGCCCGACCGGATCCACCAGCCCAGTGCGAACGCGGCGACCGCCCAGGTGGCGGTGGAGTTGCCGAGTTCGGCGAACGGGAACGGCACCCACTTGATCCAGACGAAGTCCAGGAAGCCGAGCAGGAAGCCGGCGACGGGGACGACGAGGGCGACGGTGCGACGTGAGGGTGGCATGCGTGGGAGCATACTCAGTATGCTCACCGGCTCGGCGAGGCGGCCCTACGAGGCCAGCCGCCGCTCGGACGGCGTGAGACGCACCGCGCCGTCGGACCTGTTGATCTCCGACCACACCTCGTCGAGGGAGAGGCCGAGGACGTCGGCGATGGCCGCGATGGTGGGAAACGCCGGCGTGGCGACCCGGCCGGACTCGATCTTCCGGAGCGTCTCCGGGGAGACGCCCGCGTCGAGCGCGGTGAGCAGCATCGAACGCTCACCCCGCGCTCGCCGCAGGAGCGCGCCGAGGCGCTGCCCGCGCTCGACCTCGGCGGGAGTGAGGGGCAACCTGACCATGCCAGGATTCTAATACCGGGATAACATGGCCGGGATACTTATTGGTTCCGCGAGGAAGGCGCCTGCATGATCGAGATCCTGAGCCCCACCGACGTCCGGCGGGCGCGGGACACCGGCGCCCTGGTCGCCCACATCCTGCAGACGCTGCGCGGCAGCACCACCGTCGGCACCAACCTGCTCGACATCGACAGGCAGGCCCAGCGCATGATCGCCGAGGCCGGGGCGCAGTCCTGCTACGTCGACTACGCGCCGTCCTTCGGACGCGGGCCGTTCGGCCACTACATCTGCACCTCGGTCAACGACGCGGTGCTGCACGGACTGCCGCACGACTACACGCTCGCCGACGGCGACCTGCTGAGCCTCGACCTGGCCGTCTCGCTGGGCGGGGTGGTGGCCGACTCCGCGATCAGCTTCCTCGTCGGCGACGCCCGGCCCGCGGAGAGCGTCGCGCTCATCGACGCCACCGAACGGGCGCTGCGCGCCGGGATCGCCGCCGCCGGTCCCGGCGCCCGCGTCGGAGACCTCTCGCACGCCATCGGCTCGGTCCTCACCGAGGCCGGATACTCGGTCAACACCGAGTTCGGCGGTCACGGCGTCGGGTCGACGATGCACCAGGACCCGCACGTGTCGAACACCGGGCGGGCCGGGCGCGGCTACACGCTGCGTCCCGGGCTGCTGCTGGCGCTGGAACCCTGGGTGATGGCGGACACCGCCACGCTGGTCACCGACGCCGACGGGTGGACGCTGCGCAGCGCGACGGGCTGCCGTACCGCGCACAGCGAGCACACCATCGCCATCACCGACGACGGCGCGGAGATCCTGACGCTGCCGAGGTCGTGACCCTCACCGGGCCCGGCGTCCGGCACGACGGCCCTCCGCGTTCCGCCGCCGGGCGCCGTCAAGCGGGCGTGCGCTCCCGTTCCGCCCCCGGGCGTCGTCAGGCGGGCGTGCAGCGCTCCCGCAGCGTCTGCACGCCGGGCCCGGTGAGGTCGTCGCAGTAGGCGGCCCGTCCGGCCATCGCCATCATCAGCGCGAGCGTGGTGCCACTGACCAGCGGGCCGGCCCCGGCGCTGAACGGCCCGTCGGTCGCCTCCACCCGCAGGCCCTCGACCGCACTGCGGCCGGCCACCGTGAAGTCCCGGCCGGCGAAGAAGCGGGCCACCGGCGTGACGGCCTCGACCGAGGGCGTGCGGGTCAGGCCGAGCGGACGCCGGATGTCCTGGGCGTGCACGACCACCTCACCGAGCCACGCCTCGGTCGGCCCGAACGTCGACGTGGTGCTGCCGACGATCCGGCGGAACCGGTCGAGCGTCTCCCCCGGGTCGGCGCCCCGGTGCTCGGCCAGCCGGCGGTCGTTGTGCAGGTCGAAGTCGAACCGGGCGCCGAGCACGCTGACGACCCAGCGGGCGCGGCCGACGCTCGCCGCCGCGGTCATGTGCGCGAGCGTCTCCTCCACGGACCAGCGGCTGCACAGGGAGGGCCGCCCCCACTGCGCCGCGTCGAGCCCGGTGAGATCGTCGGCCAGGGCGGCGCGCTCGGCGTGCGCGAGCGCCCACAACTCGCGGCGGGTCAGCGTGTCGGACATGGAACCTCCAGGGTCGGGCCATCGGAGGTAGGACCACGCTCCCGCCGCGAACTCACCGCCCCCCGCTCCGCCGATCTTGGAGTAGTGGTGGTTCACGAACCGGACAGGTGGGACCTTCGAGGCGCCACAAGTCCAAGATTGACGCCGGCAAGCGGTCAGAGCGCCACGATCGCGGCCGACTCCGGCGGCAGTTCGATGCCGTCGCGCATGACCGTGACGCCCTCGGACGTGGCGAGCAGCACCCGGCGTACCACGCCGGGCAGGTTGATCCGCTGCGCCCGGCCGGCCAGGTTCGCCACCACGAGCGTGTCGCCGCGCCGCATCACCAGGAACCGGTCGCCGTGGCGTACGTCGACCCGGTCCAGCCGGGGGTCGGACAGGTCGGCCCGGGAGCGGCGCAGCGCGATCAGCCGCCGGTACAGGTCGTACGTCTCGCGGTGCTCCGGCTTGTCCAGCTCGGCCCAGTCCAGCCGGGACCGCAGGAACGTCTGCGGGTCCTGCGGGTCGGGGACGTCGTCGGTGGCCCAGCCGTGGCCGGCGAACTCGCGCCTGCGGCCGGTGGCCACCGCCGTCGCCAGTTCCGGCTCGGGGTGGCTGGTGAAGAACTGCCACGGCGTGGAGGCCGCCCACTCCTCCCCCATGAACAGCATCGGCGTGAACGGCGCGGTCATCAGCAGCGTCGCCCCGACGCGCAGCAGGCCGGGCGACAGTGTGGCGGAGATCCGGTCGCCGGTGGCCCGGTTGCCGATCTGGTCGTGGTTCTGCAGGTACGCCACGAAGCGGTGGCCGGGCGTGCGCTGCCGGTCGACCGGACGGCCGTGGCTGCGGCCGCGGAAGCTGGACCAGGTGCCGGCGTGGAAGAACCCGCCGGTCAGCACGTCGGTGAGGCATTCCAGGGAGCCGAAGTCGCCGTAGTAGCCCTGCCGCTCGCCGGTGAGCAGCGTGTGCAGCGCGTGGTGGGCGTCGTCGTTCCACTGGGCGTGCAGGCCGTACCCGCCCGCCTCGCGGGGCGTGATCAGGCGCGGGTCGTTGAGGTCGCTCTCGGCGATCAGCGACAGCGGGCGTCCGAGGTGCGTGGACAGCGCCTCCACCTCGGCGGCGACCTCCTCCAGCCAGTTCACGGCCCGGCCGTCGGGCATGGCGTGCACGGCGTCCAGCCGCAGCCCGTCGACGTGGTAGTCGCGCAGCCAGCCCAGCACGCTGTCGGCGATGTAGCGGCGTACCCCGTCGGAGTGCGGGCCGTCCAGGTTTACCGTGCGGCCCCAGGTGTTGCTCTGCTCGGTGAGGTACGGCGCGAACCGCGGCGCGTAGGCCCCGGAGGGCCCGAAATGGTTGTAGACGACGTCGAGGATCACCCCCAGGCCCTTGGCGTGCGCGGCGTCGACGAACCGTTTCAGGCCGTCCGGTCCGCCGTAGGGCTCGTGCGGGGCGTACCAGCAGACGCCGTCGTAGCCCCAGTTGTACTCGCCGTTGAACGCGTTCACCGGCAGCAGCTCGACCATGTCCACGCCGAGGTCGACCAGGTGGTCGAGCTTCGCGATCGCCCCGTCGAACGTGCCGTCGGGGGTGAACGTGCCGATGTGCAGCTCGTACAGCACGCTGCCGGGCAGCTGCCGGCCGGTCCAGGCGGCGTCGGTCCAGCCGAACGCCGCGTGGTCGTAGAGCCGGCTCGGCCCGTGCACCCCGGCCGGCTGCCAGGCCGAGCGGGGATCGGGCAGGGCCTGGTCGTCGTCGTCGAGCAGGAACGCGTAGTCGGTGCCCGGCCCGGCGCCGGGCACCTCGACCCGCCACCAGCCGTCCAGCCCTTGACGCATCGCGTGGTCGGCGACGCCGGGCAGGCGCAGCCGCACCCGGGCGGCCTCGGGCGCCCACACCGTGAACTCGGTCATGCGGCGGCCTCCACAGAGTCGGTGGGTGCGAGGAGGGCGACGGGATAGGTGCTCAGCAGATCATGAAGGAGCAGCTCAGAACCACTGTAGACCCGCCCGGTGAACAAGTCGGTGCACTGATGAACGGGAAGTGACACGGTCGTGTCCCGCCAGCCGCCGGAGCGGGCCAGCCGCAGCGGCAGCCGGGTCGCGACCGCGACCGCGCCGCCCCGGTCGAAGGCCACCGCGTGCGCGGCGGCCGGGCCGCGTGCCGGCACCGGCCGGTAGCCGCCGAACAGGTCCGGGCGGTCGCGGCGCAGCCGCAGCGTCCGGGACACCACGAGCAGCTTGGCCGCGCCGTCGCCGGCCACCGCGGGCCGCCAGCCGGCGTCGAGCCGGGCCAGCATGTCCCGGCGTACGGCGAAGTCGACCGGCCGGCGGTTGTCCGGGTCGACGAGCGAGTTCTCCCACAGTTCGGTGCCCTGGTAGACGTCGGGCACGCCGGGCATGGCGAGCTGGACCAGCTTCTGTCCGAGCGCGTTGGACCAGCCGGGCGGGGTGATCTCGGCGGCGAACGCGGTGATCTGGGCGTGCAGTTCCGGGTCGTCGTACATCCGGTCGACCAGGGCGTGCAGCTCGTGCTCGAAGGCCGCGTCGGGGTCGGCCCAGCTCGTGGTGACCGACGCCTCCCGGGCGGCCTTCTCGGCGTACCCGTGCAGTCGTTCCCGTTCGATCGGCCACGCCCCGACGGCGGTCTGCCAGAGCAGGTGGGCCAGCGCGGGGTCGGCCAGCGGCGCGCGCGACATCCAGTCGGCGACCCGCTCGGCCCAGCGGCCGGGCAGCTCGGACAGCACCGCGAGCCGGGCGCGGACGTCCTCGCCGCGCTTGGTGTCGTGGGTGGAGAGCGCGGTCATGCTCGCCGGCCAGCGCACGTGCCGGCTGGCGGCGAAGCGGTGCAACTCGGCCGCCGGTACGCCGAAGTGGGCCGGGCTGCCGCCGACCTCGTTGAGGGCGACGAACCGGCTCCACCGGTAGTACGCGGTGTCCTCCACGCCCTTGGCCATCACCGCGCCGGTGAACTGCGGGAACCGGGCGGCCAGCTCGTGGCCGGGGTCGCGCAGCCGGGCGGTGACCGCGTCCAGCACGCCGGTCAGGTCGGGCCGGCGGCGACCGGCCTCGCTGCGGGCGGCGGCCAGGTGCCGGGCGCCGGAGGGCGGGTAGCCGCGGTAGACCGGGAAGCACGCGGCCAGCTCGGCCAGGGCGGCGCGGACCTGCTCGCCCGGCAGCTCCGGCACCAGCGCGGCCAGCCGGGTCAGCTCGGCGGCGAGCAGCCGGGTGGCGGCCTCCAGCTTGGTGGTGTGTGTCAGGTCGGCCCAGGAGGTGTGCCGCCCGGTCAGCCGGCCGTCGAGCGTGGTGAACTCCGGTTCGGCGTCCGGGTCGACGAACAGCCCGGACACGGCGGCCAGCGCGTCGTAGCCCGTGGTGCCGTCGACCGGCCAGTCCGGCAGGTCCTCGCCGTACTCCAGGATCTTCTCCACCACCAGCCAGCGCTGCGGCGCGGCGGCGCGCAACCGGGCCAGGTAGCCGGCCGGGTCGCGCAGCCCGTCCGGGTGGTCGACGCGGATGCCGTCGACCTCCCCGGCGTCGACCCAGCGCAGGATCTCCGCGTGGGTGGCGTCGAAGACCTCCGGGTCCTCCACCCGCAGGCCGGCCAGGTCGGACACGGCGAAGAACCGGCGGTACGTCAGCTCGGCGTCGCCGCGCCGCCAGTTCACCAGCTCGTAGTGCTGCCGGTCGTGCACCTGCCGGGGGGTCCCGTCGCCGGTGCCGTCGGCGATCGGGAAGCGGTGTTCGTGGTAGCGCAGCTCCCCGTCGACGAGCTTCAGGTCGTCGAGCGCGTCGGCGGTGTCGGCGAGCACCGGCAGCAGCAGCCGGCCGCGGTCCCAGTCGATGTCGAACCAGCGCGCGTACGCCGAGTCGCGTCCTCGCCGCAGCACGTCCCACCAGGCCGGGTTGGCCTCGGGCCGGGCCACCCCGGCGTGGTTGGGCACGATGTCCACGACCAGGCCCAGCCCGGCCGCGCGCAGCGCCCGGACCAGCCGCGCCCGGGCGGCCTCGCCGCCGAGCTGCGGGTTGACCGCGCGGTGGTCCACCACGTCGTAGC
The DNA here is from genome assembly GCF_049179035.1 of Micromonospora sp. WMMD1274. Classification (NCBI taxonomy): domain Bacteria; kingdom Bacillati; phylum Actinomycetota; class Actinomycetes; order Micromonosporales; family Micromonosporaceae; genus Micromonospora; species Micromonospora sp. WMMD1274. The sequence goes on along the minus strand of NZ_JBMHMG010000001.1, from coordinate 6,431,572 downwards.
CGTGCGTGGAGCCGGGCGTGGCGGTGAGCAGGGGCGCGGTGTAGAGGTGGGTGACGCCGAGCGCGGCGAGGTATCCCGCCAGCTCGGCCGTGGCGTCCAGGTCGAAGCCGGGCCGCACCTGGACCCGGTAGGTCGAGCGGGGGGTGTCGCGCATGGCTCAGGCCGTCCTCTCCAGGACCAGCAGCGAGCGGTCAGGCACGCAGACCGTGCCGCCCGCCTCGACGAGCGTCGTCTTCTCCGGATCGGGTTCCGCGGTGCTGATCACCAGTTCCCACCGGGTGCCGAACTCCTCGCCGGGCAGCGTGAAGTCCAGCGGCGCGTCGTGCGCGTTGAACAGCAGCAGGAAGGAGTCGTCGCGGTGGCGCTGGCCGTACTGGCCGCGTTCGCCGATGCCGTCGCCGTTGACGAACAGGGCGACCGAGCGGCCGAAGTCGTTTCCCCAGTCCTCGCCGGTCATCTCCCGGCCGTCCGGGGTGTACCAGGCCAGGTCCGGCAGCCCGGATCCGGCGGCTCGGCCACCCACCGGCAGGCCGGTGAAGAAGCGGCGGCGGCGGAACACCTGGTGCCGGTTGCGGAAGTCGGTGAGCCGGCGGACGAAGTCCAGCAGCTCGGTGTCGGCCCGGTCCCAGTCCACCCAGGCCAGCTCGCTGTCCTGGCAGTAGGCGTTGTTGTTGCCGCGCTGGGTGCGGCCCAGTTCGTCGCCGTGGCCGAGCATCGGCACGCCCTGGGACAGGATCAGCGTGGCCAGGAAGTTGCGCCGCTGCCGGGCCCGCAGCGCCAGCACGCCCGGGTCGTCGGTCTCGCCCTCGACGCCGCAGTTCCAGGACCGGTTGTGGCTCTCCCCGTCCCGGTTGTCCTCGCCGTTGGCCTCGTTGTGCTTGTCGTTGTAGGAGACCAGGTCGGTGAGCGTGAACCCGTCGTGGCAGGTGACGAAGTTGATGCTGTGGAACGGGCGGCGGCCGTCGTCCTGGTAGAGGTCGGCGGAGCCGGAGATGCGGGAGGCGAACTCGGCGAGCGTGGCCGGCTCGCCGCGCCAGAAGTCGCGTACGGTGTCGCGGTACTTGCCGTTCCACTCGGTCCACTGTGGCGGAAAGTTGCCGACCTGGTAGCCGCCGGGGCCGACGTCCCACGGCTCGGCGATGAGCTTGACCCGGCCGACCACCGGGTCCTGCTGCACCACCTCGAAGAAGGTGGACAGGCGGTCCACCTCGTAGAACTCGCGGGCCAGCGTGGCGGCCAGGTCGAACCGGAAGCCGTCGACGTGCATCTCGGTGACCCAGTAGCGCAACGAATCCATGATCAGTTGCAGTGAGTGCGGGCTGCGGACGTTGAGGCTGTTGCCGGTGCCGGTGTAGTCGACGAAGTAGCGCCGGTCCTCCTCCGAGAGGCGGTAGTAGCTCGGGGTGTCGATGCCCTTGAAGCTCAGCGACGGCCCGAGGTGGTTGCCCTCGGCGGTGTGGTTGTAGACCACGTCGAGGATGACCTCGATGCCTGCGGCGTGCAGCGCCTTGACCATGCCCCGGAACTCCTGCACCTGCTGGCCCAGGCGGCCCAGCGCGGAGTAGCCGTGGTGCGGGGCGAAGAAGCCGATGGTGTTGTAGCCCCAGTAGTTGCGCAGCCCCAGGTCCGCCAGGCGGTGGTCGTGCACGAACTCGTGCACCGGCATCAGCTCCACCGCCGTCACGCCGAGCCGCTTGAAGTGCTCGATCATCACCGGCGAGGCGATCGCCGCGTACGTGCCGCGCAGCTCCTCCGGGATGTCCGGGTGGCGCATGGTCAGGCCGCGCACGTGCGCCTCGTAGATCACCGAGTGGTGGTACGGGGTGCGCGGCGGCCGGTCGTTGCCCCAGTCGAAGTACGGGTTCACCACCACCGACTTCGGCATGTACGGCGCCGAGTCGGCGGTGTTCATCCGGTCCGGGTCGCCGCCGACCTCGTAGTCGTAGACCGACGGATCCCAGGTGACCTCCCCGTCGACCGCCTTCGCGTACGGGTCGAGCAGCAGCTTGTGCGGATTGCAGCGCAGCCCCTCGGCCGGGTTCCACGGCCCGTGCACCCGGTAGCCGTAGCGCTGGCCGGGCTCGATGCCGGGGATGTAGGCGTGCCACACGTACGCGTCGACCTCGCGCAGCTCCACCCGGCGCTCGGTGCCGATGTCCCACTCGTCGAACAGGCACAGCTCGATCTTCTCCGCCACCTCGGAGAAGATCGCGAAGTTGGTGCCCATCCCGTCGTACGTGGCGCCGAGGGGGTAGCTCTCGCCCGGCCAGACCTGCATGTCGCTCCTTCGGCCCATGATCGTGAGCGCACCGGACAGGGGGCACCGCCGATGCGCACGCCGGTGATGCCCAGTCGTACCCGCCGTCAATCCACCCGTTCGGACCGTAACCGAATCCGCCCTCCTGAGTCCGGACAGACGTTCGGGTGTCATCCGTCACGATCGCCCTTTTCAAGATGCGGACCGGCGGCAGATGGACTTTCCTGGATCCGGGCCCACGCGCGCGCGGGCCCGCCCGGCCGTTCGGCCACCCCTCACCACCACCGCTCGTCGCCGCCACCGATGCCGGCGTGCCTCACCATGCATGGACGGAGATCGACGTGACCACTCTGCGGGTCGGCGCTCAGCCCGCCACCGCGACGGACCGGCTCCACCGGCCCACCCTCACCTCCCGGCCGGCGCCCCCGTCGCCGGCCGGGGCCGGGCCCCGGCCTCGGCGCATCCTGATGCTGTCGTGGGAGTACCCGCCGGTGCTCGTCGGTGGCCTCGGCCGCCACGTCCACGCGCTCTCCGTGGCGCTGGCCGCCGCCGGGCACGAGGTCACAGTCGTCACCCGCCACGCCGAGGGCGCTCCCCTGGAGGAGTACGCCGACGGCGTGCGCATCGTCCGCGCCGCCGAGGACCCGGTCACGTTCCCCCTCGCCACCGGATCACTGCTGGCCTGGACCATGGCGTTCAACCACACCCTGACCCGGGCCGCGCTGCGCGCCGCCTCCACCGGCTCCTACGACGTCATCCACGCCCACGACTGGCTCGTCGCGCACACCGCGATGACGCTGCGCGAGCACCTGGACGTGCCGCTGGTCAGCACCATCCACGCCACCGAGGCGGGCCGGCACCAGGGCTGGCTGCCCGAGGAGATGAACCGCACCATCCACGGCGTCGAACACTGGCTCGCCGGCGAGTCCGGCCGGGTGATCGTCTGCTCCGGTTACATGCGCGACGAGGTGGGCGCGCTCTTCGGCGTGGACGCCGCCCGGGTCGACGTGGTGCCCAACGGCGTCGAGCCGCACCGCTGGCGGGTGCCCGCGTCGGCGGTCGCCGCCGCCCGGGCCCGGTTCGCCGCCGACGGCCCGCTGGTCACGTTCGCCGGCCGCCTGGTGTACGAGAAGGGCGTGCAGCACCTGCTGGCCGGGCTGCCCCGGCTGCGCGACCGGCACCCTGGGCTGCGCGCGGTGATCGTCGGCGACGGGCCGTACAAGGCGGACCTGGAGGCCGAGGTGCACCGCCTCGGACTGGGCGCGACTGTGAGCATGCCCGGGTTCCTCGGCGGCACCGACCTGCCCGCGGTGATGGCCGCCTCGGACTGCTTCGCGGTGCCGAGCATCTACGAGCCGTTCGGCATGGTGGCGCTGGAAGGGGCAGCCGCGGGCGCGCCGCTGGCGGTGGCCCGTACCGGCGGGCTGGCCGAGATCGTCGAGCCGGGCGTCACCGGCGTGACGTTCGCCCCGCACGACCCGGACGGGCTGGCCGAGGCGGTGCACACGCTGCTGTCCGACCGGGACCGGGCGCGTGCGCTCGCCCGGCGGGCCCGCGCCATGGTGCACGAGAGGTACGGCTGGGCCGCCATCGCGTCCCGCACGGCCGCCGCGTACGCCGCCGCCATCGCCGGCGACCCGGCGTTCACCGCCGCCCGCGCCCAGCACCGCATGGCACACGGCCACACCACCCCGCGAGTCCCTGAGGGCAACCTCCTCACCGCCGCCGGCCTCCGCTAGCCCTCCCCCGGCCCCTCTCCCCCTCTCCCCCGCGATCTTGCACTTGGTGCCCCCAGGAGGGCCGCAATGCCCGCAATGCCGGGGCACCGAGTGCAAGATCAACGGGAGTGGGGGCGGGGTGGGGCGGGGGCGCGTACGGGAAAGGCCGCCGGCCTCCGGATGGAGGCGGCGGCCTTTCGCCGGGGTTGCGTCAGCGCTGCTCTGCGGGGACGTAGTCCCGCTCGGCGGCGCCGGTGTAGATCTGCCGCGGGCGACCGATCTTGGTCTCCGGGTCGTTGATCATCTCGCGCCACTGCGCGATCCAGCCGGGCAGCCGGCCGAGCGCGAAGAGCACCGTGAACATCTTGGTCGGGAAGCCCATGGCCTTGTAGATCAGGCCGGTGTAGAAGTCCACGTTCGGGTAGAGCCGCCGGGAAACGAAGAAGTCGTCGGCGAGCGCGATCTCCTCCAGCTGCACCGCGAGGTCCAGCAGCGGGTCCGGCTTGGCCATCCGGCCGAGCACGTCCTGGGCGGCCTTCTTCACGATGGCGGCGCGCGGGTCGTAGTTCTTGTAGACCCGGTGCCCGAAGCCCATCAGCTTCACGCCGTCCTGCTTGTCCTTCACCTTCTGCACGAAGGAGCGGACGTCGCCGCCGTCGGCCTGGATCTTCTGGAGCATCTCCAGGACGGCCTGGTTGGCGCCGCCGTGCAGCGGGCCGAACAGCGCGTTCACGCCGGCCGAGACCGAGGCGAACAGGTTGGCATTGCTGGAGCCGACCAGCCGCACGGTCGAGGTGGAGCAGTTCTGCTCGTGGTCGGCGTGCAGGATGAACAGCATGTCCAGCACCCGGGCCACCACCGGGTCGACCTCGTACGGCTCGGCCGGCACGCCGAAGGTCATCCGCAGGAAGTTCTCGACGTAGCCCAGCGAGTTGTCCGGGTACAGCAGCGGCTGCCCGATCGACTTCTTGTACGCGTACGAGGCGATGGTGGGGACCTTCGCCATCAGCCGCACCGTGGACATCTCCACGTGCTCGGAGTCGAACGGGTCCAGGCTGTCCTGGTAGAAGGTCGAGATGGCGCTGACGGCCGAGGAGAGCACGGCCATCGGGTGCGCGTCGCGGGGGAACCCGTCGAAGAAGCGGCGCATCTCCTCGTGCAGCAGGGAGTGCCGCCGGATCCGCTCGCTGAACTCGGTGAGCTGCGTCTGGGACGGCAGCTCGCCGTAGATCAGCAGGTAGGAGACCTCCAGGAAGGAGGACTTCTCGGCCAGCTGGTCGATCGGGTAGCCGCGGTACCGCAGGATGCCGGCATCACCGTCGATGTAGGTGATGGCGGACGAGCAGGACGCGGTGTTCACGAAACCGGGGTCGTACGTGGTCATCCCGGTTTCCTTGAGCAGCTTGCTCACCCCGATCCCGGCGGGGCCCTCAACCGCGGACTGCACCGGCATCGACAGCTGCCCACCGGGGTGGTCGAGCTTGACTTCCGTCATCTGTTCCTCGCTTCGCCGGCAAGATCTTCGTTGAATTGCCTTCGCTTCTACCGTAATCACGGCGCGGAGAACACCGCTCGTCATGGTTTGAGGGTGAGGTGTGCGTCACCTGTTTCCCGGCCAGGCGGTCCGGAAACCGGATGGGAGCGCGGCCATGGGCACGTTCGGGAGGTCCGTCACGACAGCGTGAGCCGCCGCAGCGTCCCGTCGTCACCGACCCGGTAGAGGTCGAGCCGGTTGGCTCCGGCGGCGAACAGCCGGTCGTCGGCGAGCAGCGCCGCGAAGCGCCGTCCACCGGCGTCCGGCGGCACCACGGGTACCACCGCGCCGACCGTGCCGTTCACCGCCACGGCGAGCCGGGTGCCGTCGGGCACGTCGTCCGGCACGGTGCCCCAGACCAGCGCGGGCAGCCCGCCGCCGGCCGGGTCGACCGCGTCGAACGCGTCCCGGTTCGCCACCGTCGCGGACCCGCCTGCCGGCACGTCCCCGACCCGGGTGCCGACGAGCGGGTCGACCGGGAGCGGCGGGAGCGGGGCGGGCACGCCGCCGGTGACGGTGACCGGCTGGCCGGGGCGGTCGTAGAAGCGCTTGTCGGCCCGCTCGCGCGGCGCCGCCTTCGCCGACCGGCCGTCCATCCGCCAGGGCACCCGCATGTGCGTCTCGTCGGCGATCGTGGGCAGCAGGTCGACGTGCTCCCAGTTGCGGTCGTCCACCCGTCCGGCGCGCTGGCCGGGCTCCTTGACGAACATCGGCACCCAGGCCACCTCGTTCGCGGCGTGGTCGATGGCGTCCATCCCCCGGCCCTGCCAGTCCCGGCGGAAGCTCACCCCGTGGTCGGCGGTGACCACCACCAGCGCCTTGTCGTAGAGGCCGGTGGCGCGCAGCGTCCGCAGCGTCTCGCCGATCAGCCGGTCGGTGTAGCCGAGCTGGGCCAGGTGCCGGGCGCGGGCCAGGTCGACCCAGCCGGCGCCGTCGTTGGGCAGGTCCTCCGGCGCCGCGTAGTGCGCCCCGGACGGCAGGTACGCCCACGGCGAGTGCGGCATCAGCAGGTGCAGGAAGTGCAGCGTGGGCCGGGTGTCGGGGCGCAGCCCGGCCAGGAACGAGGTGAACCGGGCCGGCTGGTTGTCGTCGAGGGTGTCCCAGCGGAACTTCGGGTCGTCCGGCACCGGCTCGGCGGCGTCCAGTCCGGCCTCGGCCGCGGTCCGCTCGCGGTAGGAGTCCTCCGGGTCGACCCGGCTGTCCACCGGCGCGGCGATCCGGCCCATCAGCTTGCCGCTCTCCCGCACCAGCACCCCGAGCCCCTGTTCCGGCGTGGTGGCCTGCTCGCAGCGGCTCGGCGGGCAGAGCCGGGTGATGCTCTCCTCGGCCTTGATCCGGTAGAGGCCGCCGAGCGCGGTGAACAGGTTGTCCGGGTACTGCGAGTAGTGCGGCGCCGCCCCCCGCTCCGGGTAGCGCCCGGTGAGCATCGCGGGCAGCGCGTAGGGCGTCCAGCCGCTGACGCCGGTGGCGTTGCGGTACCAGGTCGACCCGCCGGCCAGCGCCGCGAAGTTCGGGTAGCGCTCGGCGTCGATCCGGCCGTCCGGACCGAGCAGGGACACCAGCGGCAACTCGTCCAGCACGATCATGACCACCGGCGGGTGCGCACCCGCGCCGGCCACACCGGCCGCGCCGCCCTCACCGCGCGGCAGCACCACCGCCGACGCGGGCGAGGCGAACAGGAACAACCCGACGAACACCAGTGGCCCGGCGGCGGCCACCCGCAGCACCCGCCGCGGCGCCCGCCACCGCCGGTGCGCGGCCGCGCCCGCGGCTCCGGCCGCACCGGCGACGACAAGCAGGGGTACGCCTCGAAGGGGCGTGACGTGCCGGCCGACCTGGACCGCCAGCGCGGCGAGCAGCAGTCCCACGAGCGCGGTGTGCGCGACGGACCGGGTGAGGCGTCCGGCGGGCAGCGCGAGCACGCCGAGCAGCGCGAACACCATCGTCGGCGCGAGCGCGATCAGGGCGACCAGCAGCAGCACGTCGGCCCGGGAGGCGCGGTGGAACAGGAAGAAGTCGGGGCTGCGGCCGAGCACGTCGAGCAGCGGCTGGGTGACCACCAGCCCGATCAGCGCGGCGACCTCGGCCAGCCGGGCGGCCTCGGCCCGCCACCAGGGCCGGCGCTCCCGGCGGTCCGGTCCGGCCGCGCGTTCCCGGGGTGGTGCGAGGGTGTCCTCAGCCACCCACCACCACCTGGTAGAGCGTGCGGGTGCCGGACGGCAACTCGGTCCGGGCGACCACCCGCCCCCGGCGGGCCAGCAGCGCCTCGAAGGCGTCCCGCCGGTAGTCCGGGAACAGGCCGTCCGGCTTGTTCGCCAGCAGCCGGCGGGCCATCGGGTCGTCCGGGTGGACGAACTCCACCACCAGGCTGCCGCCGGTGGCGGTGAGCGCGGTCAGCTGGTCGAGCACCTCGGGCAGCGGCACGTTGCGCCCGATCGCCAGGTGGTGCACCACGGCCAGGGCCAGGACGGTGTCCGCGCGGGCCCGGTCGGCGAACGCGGCCCGCTCGACGCCGCGCCAGCCGCCGCCCGGCGACGGGTCGGCCAGGTCCATCACCAGCGGCAGGATCCGTGTCTCGCCCTCGTCGCGCAGCGCGCGGTAGAGCGTGTCGACCACTGCCGGGTCCTGCTCGACGGCGACGACGTGCGCGGCGTGCCGGGCGGCGATGCGGGCGTACCGGCCGTCGTTGGCGCCCAGGTCCAGCGCCGATCCTCCGCCGACGGCGGCCACCGCCCGGTCGACGAACTCCTCCTTGGCCTGCCGGTCCGGCACCGAGTACGCGCAGGTGCGCTGGTAGTCCGACCAGTGGCTGTCGCCGGGCCGGTGGTCGATCCGGCGGACCAGTTTCGTCAGCCCGCGTACCGTGGCCAGCGCCAGTTCCCGGGAGAACCCGGCGGCGCGCAACTGGGCGCGGACGTCGGTGGTGCTCGCGGCGGAGTTGCGGGCCTGCATCGCGCCGTGCAGGTGCACGTGGGTGGGCACGCCGGCTCGCCAGCGCCGGGCACCGCCGAACAGCCGCCGCATCTGGTCCGGCTCGACGCCGTCGACGCGGGCGCGCAGGAACGGCTGGAAGTCCAGCCCGAGGTGGGCCTGGATCAGCAGCGGGTAGAGCAGCGTCTGGCAGAACTGCCGGTAGCCGGCCCAGGGTTCGCCGTCGCGCAGCGCCTCGAACGAGCCGACGTCGATGAAGACGGGCCGGGCGCCGCGCCACTGCACGTTGTAGGCCGAGCCGTCCTTGGTGGTGAAGCCGGCTTCCAGGGCGGCCCGCAGCACGTCCAGGTGCAGCAGCGCGGCGTCGCGCAGCATCGCGTACGACCACTCGTAGGGGTGCGAGACGAACGGGATCCGCTCGTGCCGCAGCACCGCGGTCCAGGGCGCGTCGACCGGGGTCGGGGTTAGTTCCTCGGTGCCGACGATCTGCCCGCTGGTGGTGGCCTGCCGGAAGAAGTCGGTGACCGCCAGCGCCCGCCAGTCGCGGGCCGAGCGCTCGTCGAGCCCGCGCAGCACCTCGTCGCCGCGGTGGAACACCCGGTTGCCGGGGTCGCGGAAGGAGCCGGGTTCGACGCGGACGCCGGTGTCGGGAATCGTCACGCCGCCGGGCCCTGGTCGGTGGGCTGACGCCGGAACCGGGACACCAGGCGGCGCCAGTAGAGCTTGGCGGCCACTGCCACCCCGGCCACCCCGCCGACCACCGCCTGCACGATGAGACTGCCGGATCCCGCGTCCAGGTAGGCCAGATGCGTCACGGCTGCTTTTCCTTCCCTCGCCGGTCATCGGAGCATGCCCGGAATGCGAGCTTTGTTGCTCGGAGCCGGACTTGTCCCCCACCGTAACGTCTGGGCGACCGGCCGCGCGGCCACACCGGCCACTCGTCCCCCGTCCGATCCGTTCAAGACGGGCCGGGCCGGGCGCGCCTACCGTGGCCGGCATGACACCGCAGTTCGATCTGGTCGGGACCGTGGTCACCGACATGGCCCGCACGCTCGACTTCTACCGGCGGCTGGGGCTGCCGATCCCGGCCGGCGCCGAGACCGAAGGGCACGTCGAGGTCACCCTGCCGAACGGCGTACGGCTGGCCTGGGACACGGTCGAGACGATCCGCAGCTTCTACCCCGACTTCGACCCGTCCGGCGGCAACAACCGGATGAGCCTGGCCTTCCGCTGCGCCGACCCGGCCGAGGTGGACCGCTGGTACGCCGAGCTGACCGGCGCCGGGCACCACGGTGAGCTGCCGCCGTGGGACGCGTTCTGGGGCCAGCGGTACGCGGTCCTGCACGATCCGGACGGCAACGGCGTGGACCTGTTCGCCCCGCTGCCCACGGCCGAGTAGACGCGAGCCGGCTCGCGGGCCGCTTCCGGGCCGGTCAGCTCGCCTGCGGGCGGCTCCGGGCCGGGGCGAGCAGCCGGGTCGGCGGCACCCCGGCCATCTCGCGTACCTCGCGGGTCAGGTGGGCCTGGTCGGCGTACCCGCTGCGCACCGCCACCTCGGCGAGCGGCGCGCCGGCGCGGGCCAGGTCCAGCGCGCGGCGCATCCGCAGGATGCGGGCCAGCGTCTTCGGGCCGTACCCGAAGAGGGCCCGGCTGCGGCGGTGCAGGGCGCGCGGGCCGAGGCCGACCTCGGCGGCGGTCGCGGCGACGGTGGCCCCGGCGGCCAGACGGGCGGCGACCCGCGCGCCGACCGGGTCGGGGCCGCCGGCCGCGCGCAGCCGGTCGCTGGCGACCCGGGTGAGCACCCCGGCAGCTTCGTCGCCCGGCGCGGCCAGCGCTGTCTCGACCCGCTCGGTCACCTCGGCGGCGGCGCGGCCCCACAGGTCGGCCAGCGGTACGCGGCGGTCCCGCAGTTCCTCGGCCGGCACCCCGAACACGGCCGGGCCGGTCCCCGGCGGCAGGCGCAGCCCGATCCACCGGTCCCCCGGCGCGGACCGCGACAGGTGCGCGGTGCGGTCCGGGCCGGCGACGAGCAGCCCGGACCGGCTGGACCAGAGCAGGTCCAGGCACCCGTCCGGCAGCACGCGCGTCTCGCCCCCACCGGAGACGCTGCTCCACAGCACCCCGCCCGGAACCCCCGCCGCTCTCCACTCCCGGTACACACCCCCAACCCTGCCACCACCCCGTCGATCATGAAGTTGACGGCACCGGCGCCCGGCGTGTCGCGCCGCCAACCTCATGATCGACGGGATGTTCCTGGGGGGCCGGGGGCGGGGGTCAGGGGCGGTGGTGCATGGCCAGGCGGAGCAGGAGGAAGCGCAGGGCTGTCGCGGCCAGGTTGGCGGCCACCAGGACGGTCAGCTCCCGTCCCCGACTCGGGGGCGTCGTGGCGTGCAGCACGGCCAGGGAGCCGCTGGTCAGGGCCAGGCCGAGCGCGAACGCCAGCAGCCCCTGGAGGTGGTGGCGGCCGGCGTGCCGGCGTCCGGTCACCCCGAACGTGAGCCGCCGGTTGGCCGCCGTGTTGGCCACCGCGGTGAGCAGCAGCGCCAGCAGGTTCGCCGGTTGCGCACCGAGCGGGCCGCGGGCCAGCAGGAACAACAGCAGGTACGCGAGCGTGCTCGCCACGCCCACCGCGGCGAACCGGGCGAGCTGCCGGGGCAACCCGGCCGGCACCTGCGCCGGGGGCGCCGGCAGCGGTCCGCGCCCGAGCTGGGCGCGCAACCGCGCCAGCGGCAGCGCCCCGGTCACCAGCGCCCGGCCCAGCCGGCCGATGCCGCGCAGGTCGGCCAGCGCGGTGGCGACGATGTCGACGCGGCTGTCCGGGTCGTCCACCCAGTCCACCGGCACCTCGTGGATGCGCAGCCCGGCCCGCTGCGCCAGGACCAGCAGCTCCGTGTCGAAGAACCAGCCGGTGTCGCGTACCAGCGGCAGCAACTCGGCGGCCACGTCGGCGCGGATCGCCTTGAACCCGCACTGGGCGTCGGAGAAACGCGCCGCGAGCGCGCCGCGCAGCAGCAGGTTGTAGCCCCGCGAGATGACCTCCCGCTTGGCGCCCCGGACCACCCGGCTGGTCCGCGCCAGCCGGGTGCCGATGGCCAGGTCGGAGTGCCCGGAGATGAGTGGCGCGACCAGCGGCAGCAGCGCGGCCAGGTCGGTGGACAGGTCCACGTCCATGTACGCGAGCACCGGCGCCGGCGAGGCCGACCACGCGGCGCGCAGCGCCCGCCCGCGTCCCTTCTCGTCCAGGCGCAGCACCCCCACCCCGGGCAGCTCGTCGGCGAGCGCCCGCGCCACCGCCGGCGTGCCGTCCACGCTGGCGTTGTCGGCCACCGTGATCCGGAACGGGTACGGGAAGTGCGCGGTCAGGTGCGCGTGCAGCCGCCGGACGCAGGGGCCCAGATCGGCCTCCTCGTTGTACACCGGAACCACCACGTCGAGCACCGCGCTGCCGGCGGCGGGCCGGGCCTGCACGGCGGCCCGGGGAGCGTACGTGCCGGTCATGGCTCAGCCCTGCTTTCCGCTGCTCAGGTCGTACACGGTCACGCCGTCGACGGTGGTGGCGGTGAAGTTCTCGGCGACCCAGGCGGCGATCTCGGCCGAGGCGTTGCTGCCGCCGTTGGCCCGGAACCCGCCGCCGCCGAGGAAGTAGTGGATCCGCCCGTCGGCGACGTACCGCTGGAACTGCGCGAGCGTCGGCGACGGGTCGCTGCCGTTGAAGCCGCCGATCGGCATGACCGGGCGACCGGTCGCCAGCTGGTAGCCGGAGGCGTTGTTCGAACCGACAGTGGCGGCGACCCAGGTGTAGTCGTCGGCGTCGGCGGTGAGCAGCGCGGTCATCTCGGCGCTCGGCTCGCGGGCGTCGAGCAGCCCGCCCATGCCCCCGCCGCGCTGTCCCCGCCCTTCCTGCCTGGTCCCGCCGTCCTGGCCGGGGAAGCCGCCCTGACCCGGCGCGCCGCCCGGCAGGGTGCCGCCGTCCTGGCCGGTGCCGCCGTCCTGACCGGTGCCGCCGGGCGCGCCCGGAGCCGAACCACCACCAGGGAATCCGGGGAACCCACCGGCGTTCGCCCCGCCGTCCTGGCCGGTGCCGCCCGGGCCGGAGCCGTCGGAACCCGTGCCGTTCGAACCGGTGCCGTCCGAACCGGTGCCGTTCGAACCGCCCGGGAAGCCCGGGAACTGCCCGTTCCCACCGCCCGGCATCCGCCCGCCCGGGCCGCCCGGGCCGCCGGGGCCGCCCGCTCCGGCCGGCCCGGCGCTCGGGATCGAGCCGCTGTGCGGGGTGGCTGCGGTCTGCATCGCGTACGCGGCCGGCCCGGCCAGCGCCACCGCGATCCCGGCGACGGACACCACCGGCACGACCCACCGCGCAACCCGCCCGGCAAACCCGGCCCGGTGCCCCGACGTCGCCCCCGCCTCGGAGTTGACCAAGGAGTTCGCGTCACCCGGAACGCCACTTCCGGACACAAACTCCTTGATCACCGGGGCGGGCGGGGCGGGCGGGGCGGGCGGGGAGGGTGGGGAGCCGGGAGAGGGTGGGGAGGGCGTCCGGTGGGGGCGGGCGAGGAACGCTGCGGTGGCCAGGAGGGCGGCTGTGGTCAGGCCCAGGGCCAGCACCGTGGGGCGCAGCCAGGGGTGCCAGTCGGGGGTGCGGCCGAGCAGGTGCCAGGACCACCAGGCGGTGACCGCCAGCGTGCCGGCCAGGAGCAGCGTGGCGGCTGGCCGGCGCCACCGGATCGGCGCGGAGCGGGCACGCCACAACAGGGTGGTCCCGATGCCGACCAGCGCGCCGACCGCCGGGGCCAGGGCGACCGTGTAGTACGCGTGGAAGATCCCGGACATGAAGCTGAAGATCAGGCCGGTGACCAGCAGCCAGCCGCCCCACAGCAGCAGACCGGCCCGGGTGCGGTCGGTACGCGGCGCCCGCCCGGCCAGCCACAGGCCGGCGACCAGCAGGATCAGCGCGGCGGGCAGCAGCCAGGAGATCTGCCCGCCGATCTCGGTGTCGAACATCCGCAGCAGGCCGGTCCGGCCGGAGAACGGCCCGCCGCCTCCCCCGCCGGGCCCGCCGCCTCCCCCGCCGGGCCCGCCGCCTCCCCCGCCGGGCCCGCCGCCTCCCCCGCCGGGCCGGCCGCCACCGCCGCCGACGCTGCCCACCTCGTCGCCGGTGATGCGGCCCAGCCCGTTGTAGCCGAGCGTCAACTCCAGGATGCTGTTGTTCTGCGAGCCGCCGATGTAGGGGCGGGCGCTCGCCGGCACCAGCTCGACGATCGCCACCCACCAGCCGGCGGAGACGACCACGGCCAGCCCGGCGAGCAGGAGCTGGCGGATCCGCCGTCCGAGGCCGGTCGGGGCGGCCAGCAGGTAGACCCCGGCGAAGACCGGGATCACCAGGAACGCCTGGAGCATCTTGGTGAGGAAGCCGAGGCCGACGAGCACGCCGGTCAGCGCGATCCACCGGGTGCTGGCCGTCTCGACCGCGCGCACCGTGGCGTACGCGGCGGCGACGAGCAGGAACACCAGCAGCGCGTCCGGGTTGTTGAACCGGAACATCAGCGTCGCCACCGGGGTGAGCGCGAGCACCGCGCCGGCGAGCAGTCCGGCGGCCGGGCCGTACCAGCGGCGGACCGTCGCGTACAGCACGCCGACCGAGGCGACGCCGAGCAGCGCCTGCGGTACGAGGATCGACCAGCCGTTCAGGCCGAAGATCCGCACGGAGAGCGCCATCAGCCACAGCGATGCCGGGGTCTTGTCCACGGTGATCGAGTTGGCCGCGTCGGACGAGCCGTAGAAGAACGCCGTCCAGCTCTGCGACCCGGCCTGCACGGCGGCCGAGTAGAACGCGTTGGCCCAGCCGGAGGCGCCCAGACCCCACAGGTAGAGCAGCGCGGTCACGACCAGCAGGCCGACCAGGGCCGGCCGGGCCCAGCGCGGGTCGCGGTCGGTGCGGGTCTGCGGGGGTACGGGCGCGGGGGCCGGCTCGGTGCCGGGTGGCGCGGCCGTGGGCACGGTCGGCAGGCTGTCGGTTCGGTTCATGCCGGCAAGCCTCGGCGGGTCCGCTGGCCCGCTCCCGTGAGCGGCCTATGCGTCGGCTGTGGATCCCGGCAGCCAGACCGTGAACGCGGTGTGGCCGGGCCGGCTGACCACGTCGACCCGCCCGTGGTGGGCCTCCACCACGGCGGCGACGATGGCCAGGCCCAGGCCGGTGCTGCCCTGCGCGCGGGAGCGGGAGCTGTCGCCGCGCGCGAACCGCTCGAAGACCTCCGGCCGCAACTGCTCCGGGATGCCCGGCCCGTCGTCGGTGACGCGCAGCTCGACGCCGCCGGGCGCGGGCGCGAGCCGGACGGTGACGGTGGTGCCGGCCGGGGTGTGCACGCGCGCGTTCGCGAGCAGGTTCGCCAGCACCTGGTGCAGCCGGTGGGCGTCGCCGGTGACGGTGAGCGGTTCGTCGGGCAGGTCGAGTTGCCAGCGGTGGCCGGGCCCGGCGACGTGCGCGTCGCTGACCGCGTTGACGGCCATGGCGGTCAGGTCGACCGGCTCGGCGGCCAGCGGGCGGCCGGAGTCCAGCCGGGCCAGCAGCAGCAGGTCGTCGACGAGGCTGGTCATCCGGGTGCTCTCCGACTCGACCCGGCGCAGCGCGTGCGCCACGTCGGGCGGCACCTCCTGGCGGCCCCGGCGGGCCACCTCGGCGTACCCGCGGATGGCGGCGAGGGGTGTACGCAGCTCGTGGCTGGCGTCGGCGACGAACTGGCGTACCCGGGTCTCGCTGGCCTGCCGGGCGGCGAGCGCGGCGGCGACGTGGCCGAGCATCCGGTTGAGCGCGCCGCCGACCTGCCCGACCTCGGTGCGGGGATCGGTGTCGGCGGCCGGTACCCGCACGGACAGGGCGACCTCGCCGCGGTCCAGCGGCAGTTCGGTGACCCGGGCGGCGGTGGCGGCGACGCGGTTGAGCGGGCGCAGCGTGACGCGGACGACGAGCGTGCCGAGGGCACCGGCGATGACCAGGCCGGCGCCGATCACCCCGGCCTGCGCGACGAGCATCCACATGACCGTGTCATCCACCTGGGCCAGCGGGATCGCGAGGACCAGGATGTCCCCGTCGCCGCGCGGCGACCGCATCGCGATCGCCCGGTACTCGCCCCGGTCACCGACGACGACGGTGCGCGGGCGTTCGCCGGCGGGTACGCGGGCCAGCGCGGCCAGGTCGGCGCCGGGCACCGCCTCGCTGTCGCCGTCGCCGGACCGGACCCGGCCGGCGGGTTCTCCGGTGACGGGCACCCGGACCGCGATCGAGCCCGGCGGGAACCCGCCCGGAGGAGCCGGCGCCACCTCGTCGGTGTCCGGCGGGGTGGGCCGCTGGTCCGGGCGCGGTGGGTCCATGCCGCGGCGGGCCCAGCGTTCGAGGTCGTCGGGCCGCCGGTCGCCGAAGGTGAGCTGGTTGTCGATCTGGTCGATCAGGAAGTGCCGCAGCGCCACTGTGGTCAGGCCGCCGATGCCGAGGCTGACCAGCGCGAGCAGCGCCACCACGGAGACCACCAGCCGGCGGCGCAGCGACCAGCCGGCCAGGCGGCGGCGCAGCCGGCCGCCCCCGTCACTCGGCGGGTTTGAGGACATAACCCGCCCCGCGCAAGGTGTGGATCATGGGTGCCCGGCCCGCGTCGATCTTCTTGCGCAGGTACGAGATGTACAGCTCGACCACGTTGGCCTGGCCGCCGAAGTCGTAGTTCCACACCCGGTCGAGGATCTGCGCCTTGCTGAGCACCCGGCGCGGGTTGCGCATGAGGTAGCGCAGCAGCTCGAACTCGGTGGCGGTGAGCGTGATCAGGTCGTCGCCGCGGCGCACCTCGTGGCTGTCCTCGTCGAGGGTGAGGTCGCCGACGGTGAGCACCGCCTCCTGGCGGGCGGCGACCGCGAACCCGGAACGGCGCAGCAGCGCGCGCAGCCGGGCGATCACCTCCTCCAGGCTGAACGGCTTGGTGACGTAGTCGTCGCCGCCGACGGTGAGCCCGGCGACGCGCTCCTCCACCGCGTCGCGGGCGGTCAGGAACAGCACCGGCACGCTCGGCGACTCCTCGCGCAGGCGGCGCAGCACCTGGAAACCGTCCAGGTCGGGCAGCATCACGTCGAGCACCACGGCGTCCGGGCGGAACTGGCGGGCGGTGCTGATCGCCGCCATCCCGTTGCCGGCGGTCGCGACCTGCCAGCCCTCGTACCGCAGGGCCATGGAGAGCAGGTCGGTGAGCGTCGGCTCGTCGTCGACCACGAGCACCCGTACCGGTTCGCCGTCCGGTCGGCGCAGCTCGATGCGGCCCTGCGCGGACTGCGCGTTCATGACCATGCCCCCATCGTGGGCGGACCCGCTGTCGCCGGGCTGTCCCGATCCTGTGTACCAGCTGTGCGCGCCGTTCGGCGGCGATCCGGGCAGGTGCGGCCGGGTCTTCCGCACCGGGGCTACCCGGTGGTAACTTCCCGGCATGTCCATCGATGGTCGTGTTTCCGGCCGGTTGGCCGGCAAGGTGGTGCTGGTGACCGGCGCGGCCCGGGGCATCGGCGAGCACACCGCCCGCCTCGCCGCGGCCCGCGGCGCCCGGTTGTCCCTCGTCGGGCTGGAACCCGACCGGCTCGCCACGCTCGCCGCCGAGCTGGGCCCGGGGCACGCCTGGTTCGCCGCCGACGTCACCGACCAGAACGCCCTCGCGTCGGCGGTGGACGGGACACTGGCGACGCTGGGCGGGATCGACGCGGTGGTGGCGAACGCCGGGGTGGCCAACCGCGGCACGATCGCCGTCGGCGACGTCGAGGCGCTGGTGCGTACCGTCGAGGTCAACCTGATCGGGGTGATGCGCACCGCGGCGGCGACCGTGCCCGCGCTCGTCGACCGGGGTGGCTACCTGCTGATCGTCTCCTCGGCCGCGGCGTTCGCCGCGCTGCCCGGCATGGCCGCCTACTGCGCCTCCAAGGCCGGCGTCGAGCAGTTCGGCAACGCGGTCCGGCTGGAGCTGGCCCACCGGGGCGTGGCGGTGGGCACCGCCCATCCGTCGTGGGTGGACACGGATCTGGTCCGCGAGGCGCGCGCCGACCTGCCGGCCTTCTCCACCGCGCTGGCGAAGCTGCCCTGGCCGCTGCGGCGCACCACCACGGTGACCGAGTGCGCCGAGGCGTTCGTCCGGGCGATCGAGCGCCGCAGCCGCCGGGTGTACGTGCCACGCGCCGTGGCCGGCGTCCAGGCGGTGCGGTCGGCGCTGGTCAGCCCGCTGGCCGACCGGCTGGTGGGCCGCACCGCCCGGGCCACCGTGCCGCTGATCGAGGAGCAGTCCCGGGCGCTGGGCCGGGGCTTCGGCGCCAGCACGCCGCAGGGGCGGCCGTGAGCGCGCCGGTGGAGGTCGTCTACGAGCGGCGGGGCACCGGGCCCACGCTGGTGCTGCTGCACGGCATCGGTCACCACTGGGCCGCCTGGCGGCCGGTGATGGACCGCCTCGCCGAGGAGCACGACGTGATCGCCGTCGACCTGCCGGGCTTCGGCCGCTCCCCGGTGCCCGCCGCCGGGCTGCCCGCCGACATGCCCGGGCTGGCCGCGGCCATGGTCGAGCTGTTCGGCGCGTTCGGTCTGGACCGCCCGCATGTCGCGGGCAACAGCCTCGGCGGCGCGATCGCGCTGGAACTGGCCGCGCTCGGCGCCGTCTCCTCGGCCACCGCGCTGTCGCCGGCCGGGTTCTGCACCGCGCGCGAGCTGCGCTGGGCGCTGACCGTGCTCTCCCTGCACCGCAACGCGGCCCGGCTGCCCGAACCGGTGCTGCGCCGCCTGTTCGCCGCGCCCGCGCTGCGGATGCTGGCGATGGGCATGATCCTGGCCCGGCCCAACCGGATGGCCCTCGACGACGCGCTCGCCGACGCCCGCGCGCTGCGCCAGGCCCGGGCGTTCCGCGCCGTCGCCCGCGCCGGGCGGGGGTACGCCTACGCGGGCGCACCGACGGTGCCGGTGACAGTCGCGTGGGGTACGCGGGACCGGATCCTGCCGTACCGCCAGGCGGCGCTGGCGCGTACCCGGCTGCCCGGCGCCCGGCACCTGGACCTGCCCGGCTGCGGGCACGTGCCGATGCACGACGACCCCGAGCTGGTCGCCTCGGTCATCCTCGGCACCACCGGCGTCCGGCCGGCCTGACGCCTCGCCTGCGGCCGCTGCGGAGTCTCACTCGGTCGCACCGAACGGGAACGTGTGCACGTACCGCATCGTCCAGCCACCGGGTGACGCGTGGTCGTCGCGCTCGTAGAGGTGGTCGGCCACCCCCTCGGCCGGCTCCTCCGGATGACGCAGCACCCACCGGGGTGGTGGCACGCCGTCCGGCCCGGCGGGCAGCTCCCGGGTCAGCTCGTCGGCCGGCCCGCCGACGAACCGTACGCGCACCACCGCCACCGCTTGTCCTCCGTCCGTCGACACCCTCGCCGCGAAGCTACCCCGCCGGGGTGCGTACCCTCGGCGGTTTGCACAGCTCCGGGGCCGGGTAGCGGGACCGGAGGGCACCGGACGAGGCGAGGAGTGGGCGATGAGGACGCTGGGCGGGCGGTACGAGCTCGAACAGCGGGCCGGCCTGGGTGGCATGTCGGAGGTGTGGCGCGCGCACGACCGCGTGCTGGACCGGACCGTCGCGGTGAAGCTCATCTCGCCCGCGCTGGACGGCGACGCCGGCTCGGTCGAACGCATCCGGGACGAGGCGCGTTCGGCGGCTCGGCTGGTGCACCCGAACGTGGCGAGCGTGCACGACTTCGGCACCGCGACGCTGCCGGACGGGCGGCCGGTGCCGTACATCGTGATGGAGCTGGCCGAGGGCGAGACGCTCGCCGCGCACCTGCGCAGCGGGCCGCTGGACTGGCGGATCGCGGTGCGGGTCTGCGCCGAGGTGTGCGCCGCGCTCGCCGCCGCGCACGCGCACGGCATCGTGCACCGGGACGTGAAGCCCGCGAACGTGATCCTCACCCCGTGCGGGGTGAAGGTGCTCGACTTCGGCATCGCCACCCCGGCCGGCGCACCGGACCGCACTCCGGACGGCGTCGTGGTGGGCACCCCGGCGTACCTGGCGCCGGAACAGCTCGACCGGCAGCCCGCCACCCCGGCCGCCGACATGTACGCCCTCGGCGTGCTCCTGTACTACTGCCTCACCGGCGAGCTGCCGTACGAGGCGGGCAGCACCACCCAGTTGCTCGGGTCGCGCCGCCGCCGGCCGCCCCGCCCGCTGCCCGAGGTTCCCGGCCTGCCGGGCGAGGTGGCCGAGCTGTGCCGCAGCTGCCTCGACGCCGACCCGTCCGCCCGGCCGACCAGCCCGATGGCCGCGTTGCTGCTGGCCGAGGCCGTGGACGCCCGGGTCTACGTGCCGATGACCGCGGTGCTGCCCCGGCAGCGCGCGCCGCAGGTGTCGCCGTGGACCAGCCGGGCCGCCGCCGAGGCCACCGAGGCGATGGCGGTGGACGCCGCGCCGAGCGGCCGGGTCGGCTGAGCGCTCCTACTGCCTGCCCGGGCGCGGTTTCGCCGCTCGGGGTCCGGGAACGCGGTCCGGTGAGTGACGGGAGGAACGCGATGCCGGATCCGAGTTCCTGGCTGGCCGAGACGGCCACGGCGACCGCGGCGGGCGGTCACGTACGCACCGACGACGGCGGGCTCTCCTCCGCCCTGGCGTCCCCGCTGGCGCCGCACTGCACCGGCCTGACGCCGGAGCAGCTCCTGGCCGCGGCGTTCGCCTCCTGCCTGCACCACGCGGCGGTGGAGGCCGCCGGGGAGATCACCGACGAGGCGCACACCGTGCAGGTGACCGCCGAGGCGAAGCTGGGCCGCGACGACGACGGCCGCTACCGGGCCGACGTGCACGCCGAGATCTCCTCGGCGGGACTGACCCGGGACCAGTTGGCCGATCTGGTCGCGTACGCCGACCGGCTCTGGCCGTTCTCCAGCGGCGACCCGAGCCGGCACCGGCTCACGGTGACCCCGGCGGAGAACGGCCGGCACTGAGCGTTCACCAGCGGAAGCCGGCGGTCACCGCCCGGTGGTCACTGTCCGGGGTGCGCAGCACCCCGGCGGTGGTCGGCGTCAGTCCCCGGTAGAGGACGTGGTCGGGGCGGGTGACCGGCAGCTCCGCCGGCCAGGTGAACCCGAATCCCTGCCCGGCCTCGGCCTGGGCGTCGCCGAGCAGCCGGGTCAGCGGGTCGAAGACCCGGTCGGTGGTGGCGGTGTTCAGGTCGCCGAGAACCACCAGCCGGTCGGCCGGATCGGCGCGCACGGCGTCGGCGAGCGCGGCGACGGTCTGGTCCCGGGTGGCGGTGTGCCCGGCCCGCGCGGAGCCGAGGTGGACCACGTACACGGTCAGGTCGCCCCGGGGCGCGGCGACCACGGCCCGCAGCGCGCGGTCCCAGCCCAGCCCGGTGTCGACGCCGTGCGCCTCGCGGATCGGCCACCGGCTCCACAGCGCGACAGTCGACACCACCGCCCGGTGCGGGTAGCGCTCGGCCAGCACGGGCGCCACCCGGTCGCCGTCGGCGACCTCCTGGAGCCCGATCAGGTCCGGGGCGTCGCCGGTGAGCGCGCCGACGGTGGCAGCCGGGTCGGGGTTGCCCACGCGCAGGTTCTGGCTGACCACGCGAACGGCTGCGCCGTCCGCGCCGGCGGCCGGGGGCAGCCACGCGCGGCCGTAGAGCCAGGCCCAGACCAGGGCCGGCAGCAGCACCGCCAGCAACGCCGGCCGGGAGCGGCGCAGCAGCGCCGCGAGCGCGAGCAGCGGTACGGCGATCCCGAGCAGCGGGGTGACGCTGTCCACCAGGCTGCCCAGGCCGTTGACGTTCGGCACCGCCCGGTGCCCGGCCAGCAGCAGTGCGAGCAGCACGGCGCAGACGACGAGGATCGTGCCGCGCCGGCTGCGGGGGCCGGGCGGGCGCTCGTCGACCATCCGCTCCGTCACCGTCGGAATCGTATCGAGCGCCCCGGTCGTCGCGCGGCGACCTCACCATGATCCACAGCCCCGGCACCGGAGCCGCCGGATCGCGATCGGTCGATCCCGGCCGTCGGCGGACCCGCCGCCGCGCGAGGGCCGCCCGACCAGGGCACCCTCGGCCGAACGGAGGAGCCGGGCGTCCGCCGCAGCCGGCTCTCCCGGACGTCCGTTTCGCACCGTCGAAACCGACATAGGCATTGTTCCGGTTACGCGAGGTTAGCGGTTTTGATGATCAGCCACCCCTAATGCGGCCCGCGAATCCGGCAGATTGTGGCGCATGCCACCAATCACCCCGATGGCAAAGGGCCGGAAGCTTTCTAGCCTCGGCGGGTGCATCCCGACCACCCCGATCATCAGCCGCTGCCCGCCAACCGCCCGGTTCGCCGAACGATTGACCCGGCATCAGCCGAACGGAGAGTGGGACGTCACCGCGCCCCGGAACCGCCACGTCGCGGACCGGCCCGGTCCGTACCCGGCCGGATCGCGGTGGCCACCGGCGTCACCTGCTGCCTCGGCCTGATCGGCGTGGCCGCCGTCGGCGAGACCGGCCCGGCGCACCTGGAGGTACGCGAGGCGGTCGCCGACCGGGCCGCCGCCGACCAGCGCGCCTCCCGCGACTTCACCCGGGTCGCGCCACCGGCCGCCGCGGCCCTGCCGCCGCCGGCTCCCACACCCAGCGCCACCCCGGCGACGAAGAAGCCGCCGCGCAAGCCCGTACCACCCAAGCGCCCCCGGCCGGTCGCCGGCCTGGACCAGCGGCAGATGGACAACGCCAAGGCCATCGTCGACGTGGGCCGGGAGATGAAGATGCCCCGCCGGGCCCTCGTCGTCGCAGTGGCCACCGCCATGCAGGAGAGCAACCTCTACAACCTGGCCAGCGACGTGCTGCCGGAGTCCTTCGACCACCCGCACCAGGGCAGCGGCTCCGACCACGACTCGGTCGGGCTGTTCCAGCAGCGCCCCAGCAGCGGCTGGGGCACTGTCGCCCAGCTCATGCGGCCGGCGTACGCGGCCCGCGCCTTCTACGCCGCGCTGCGCGAGGTGCCGGGCTGGGAGGACATGAGCGTCACCGCCGCCGCCCAGGCGGTGCAGGTGTCCGCCTACCCCGACGCGTACGCCCGGCACGAGAAGCGCGCCACAACCGTGGTGGCGGCGCTGGTCTGACCGGCACGGATCAGGCGGCGCTGCGCCCGGCACCACCGGGCCGCACGCTCGCCGCGGCGGTGGGCGTGTCCACCGCGACCCGCTCGCCCCGTGCCCCGGCCAGGATCTCGTCGACCCGCGACTCCCGGCGCCGGCGCGCCAGCAGGGCCGCCTCGAACTCGCGGCGCGCCCGCACCGCCTCGGCGTACGCCTCCTCCCGCAACCTGCGGGCCTCCTCGCGCGCGGCCTCCAGCTCGGCGCGGGCCTGCGCCAGCAGCTCCGCGGCCTCCCGTTCGGCGGCCGACGGGCGGGACGGGCCCCCCTCGACCGGGGCGGTACGGCGATGCAGGAAGTCGCACAGGTGCAGGGCGTCCGACCGGATCTGGTCCCACTCCCGGCCGGCCCCAGCGGCGCCCTCCGCACGCGCCGCCAGCCGCCCCAGCCGCAGGCTCAGCTCGTCCAGGCAGGCGTCGACCTGACGTCTGTCGTAGCCGGTCTCCACCACCGAGAACCTCATGCGTCGCCCCCCAGGCAGCCGGTGTGCGTCCCCACCTGCCGATCCTGCGGTCCGGGCGCTCCCGGGCGCGGCCGTTCCCACAAAATGTTCAGGATGCGGTGGCCCGGACTTCCCGCCCCTACTGGTGCTTCGGGAGCACGACCACCCGTCCGAAGAACTCGTCGATCCGGCGCACCACGTCGTTGAAGTCGTCCAGGTCGATCGGCTTCGTCACGTACGCGTTGGCCTGCAAGGTGTAGCTGCTGACCACGTCGGTGTCGGCGTTGGAGGTGGTCAGCACGACGATCGGGATGGTCCGCAGGCTCTCGTCACCCTTGACCTCGCCGAGCACCTGCCGCCCGTCCATCCGGGGCATGTTCAGATCGAGCAGGATCACGTCCGGGCGCTGCGCCTCGGTGTGCCGGCCCTCGCGGCGGAGGAACTCCATCGCCTCCTGGCCGTCGGCGACCACGTCGATGACCTTGTCGACGTCCGAGTCGGCGAGCGCCTCCTCGATCATCAGGACGTCGCCCGGGTCGTCGTCCACCACCAGGATGCGAACGGGGCTGGGACTGGTCTGACCCATCGGTTTACCTGCTTCGTGGTGAGGAGGGCGTCCGGCCGCACGGCCGGCTGCTGGCGGGGAAATGTACCGGATCAGGAGGCGGCCGGCGCGGTCGGGTCGGCGGTGTCGCGGCCGTGGTGGAGCACGTCGGCCAGCCCGGTCACCTGGAGCACCCGGTCCACCCGGCCGGTCGCCCCGGTGAGCCGCAGCCAGCCGCCGTCGGCGGCGACGAGATTGTCGCCCCGGACGAAGGCCGCGATGCCGGTGGAGTCGCAGAACGTCAGTTCGGTGAGATCGAGCAGCAGCTCGCGGTGCCCCTCGGCGACCAGCCGGTCGATCGCCGAGTTCAACGCTCCGGCCGTGGCGAGGTCGAGCTCGCCGGCCAGCCGGAGGCAGACGCCGCGCCCGTCCCGCTGGGCGTACGTGACGGTGAACGTCACAGTGGCCCCCCTCGCTCCCACCACGGAAAACCCTTGCAGTGGTGCAAGTATATGGGACGGCCGCCCCGGCGCCCGTCAGCGGCCCGCCGCCGACAGCCCGCCCACCAGTGCGCGGCCCCGGTCGAGGAAGGCGGCCGCGCGCGGGAAGTCGCGCAGCTGCTGTCCATAGTGCTCCAGAGTCAGCCCCACCGCGCCCGCCGGCACCCCGCGGCTGACCAGGATCTCCACCAGCCACTCGACGAAGGCGGTGAACAGCGTCGCGTCGTCCACGTAGAGCGCGGCGGCCAGGAAGTCCACGATGTAGCCGAGGTCGCTGATCGTGGAGTCGAGCTGCGCGGGGGTGTAGTCAGCCGTCGACGGCACCCGCTCCCGCAGGTCGGCCAGGGCGCTGTCGATCAGTTCGCCGCGCCGCTTGACCAGGCTGGCGTACTCGTCGTCGGCCAGGTGGTCCAGCCGCGCGGGCGGCGCCTCGCGCAGCGCCCGCTCGTCGGCCACCAGGTCCGCCGCGGCCGGCGCGTCGGGCGCCCACGGCACACCGAGCACGCGGGCCCAGCGGCCGTCGTCGCCGAAGCCCCGGCCGCCGACCACCACCGGCACGTCGGAGCGGCGGCACGCCTCCACCATCCGGTGGGCGTGCGGCAGGCGCATCGGCAGGGCGCACGCGAGCGCCACCGCCTCCGCGTCGTAGCGGTGCAGGTAGGACACCAGGTGCGCGGCCGGGACGCTGGCGCCGAGAAAGACGACCTGCCAGCCGCGCAGCCGAAGCACCTCGGCCACCAGCCGGGCCGGCAGCGCGTGCCACTCGCCGTCCATGCAGGCCATCACGATCCGCCCGCGGGTCGGGCGAGGATCGGCGTACGCGGCCACCGCGGCCACCACCCGCTCGCTGATGTGGGTGGCGGCGTGCTCCTGGGCGACGCTCCACTCGTTGCGGGCCCAGCGTTCGCCCACCTCGGCCTGGGCCGGGGCGACCAGGTCCAGCAGCACCCGCTCGGCCGGCACGCCCGCCTCCAGCAGCCCGCGCGCCACCGCCACGGCGGCGGACTCGTCGGCGTCGGCCAGACACTCCAGATAGCTGGCGAAGGCGTGGCCCGGGTCGGCCCCGACGGTCGGCACGGTCACGCGGGCAACTCCCTCGTTCGTTCGGTCCCGGCCAGGTCCGGCACGGCGTGCAGGTGCCGCGGCGCCCGCCCGGCCGGGCCGGTGGCCCGCAACGCGAGCACCGCGATGTCGTCGTGGTCGCCGTGCGCGAGCCAGTCGCAGGTCACCTGCTCGACCCGCTCGGCGAGCGCGGGCGCGGGCATCCGGTGGCAGCCGGTCACCGCGTTGAGCAGCCGCTCGGCGCCGAACTGCTCGTCGCCGCGCCGCCCGCCGCGCGCCTCGGTCACCCCGTCGCTGTAGAACAGGCAGGTCTCCCCCGGCGCCAGCTGCACCGTCACCTCGCCGATGCGGGGATCGGGCACCACGCCGATCAGCATGCCGCGCAGCGGCACCACCTCGACCTCGCCGGACTCCCGCAGCACCAGCGGCGGCAGGTGCCCACCGCCGGCCAGGGTCAGCGTCAGGCCGCCGTCGCGGTCCGGTCGCGCCACGCCGAGCACCATGGTGGCGAACCGGCCCTGCCCGTGCGCCTGCGTGGTCTCCAGCAGCGCGTCGTTGAGCAGCTTCAGCAGCCGCCCCGGCTGGGTCTCGACCCGGTGCAGCGCCTGCAGGCACTGACGCAGCTGGCCGGTGAACACGGCCGCCTCCACGCCCTTGCCCGACACGTCACCGAGGAAGAACACCGAGCCGCCGTCGGCGAGCCGGTGCGAGCCGTAGAAGTCGCCGCCGATGCGCAGCCCGGCCTGCGCCGGCCGGTACGCGGTGCCCCACTGCACCCCCGCCGCGGGGGCCGGCTCGACCGGCAGCAGGCTCGCCTGCAACGTGTCGGCGACCTCTGCCTGGTCGCGGTAGAGCATGGCGGTGGTCAGCGCCGCGCCGGCCCGGGCCGCGAACGCGCGGACCAGGTCCACGTCGGCCTCGTCGTACCAGCGGTCGGCCCGCCGGACCACCAGCAGCGCCCCCGCCGGTGCCTCCCGGCCGGGCAGCGGCACCACCCGCGCGGTGGCGCCGGAGGCGTCCAGTCCGGGCAGCCAGCCCGCCTCGGCGGCCTGCTCGACCAGCCAGTCCAGCTCGTGCGGCTCGGCGCCGGACAGGCCGGCCTCGATGGCCGCCGGGAGCGCCGGGGCGGGCAGCACCCCGCCGTCCACGACCGGCGAGCGGTCGTCCGCGCGTACCGCCCGCCACCAGCGGGCGCGCCCGGAGCGCGGGGCGAGCACCAGGACCGCCACGTCGGCCGCCGTGGGCACCGCCAGACGCACCACCGCGGCGGCGGCCCGGTCCGGGTGCAACGGGTTGCCGAGCTTCTCGCCGACCACGGCGAGGAACGCCGAACGGGCCCGCTCGGCCAGCAGCGCGTCGGCCCGGCTGACGCTCTCGGTGACGTCGTCGACGTACCAGCAGCGCCGGCGGTGGGACAACGCGACCGGGCGTACCCGCAGCCGCCGCCCGTGGTGGGTGAACTCGGCCGGGCCGTCGCCGCGCAGCGGGGCCGGCCCGGCGGCGGCCAGCAGCTCCCCGGGCGTCGCCTCCGGGATCAGCCGCTCCGCGACCGGGCTCACGTGCCGGACGACACCGTCGCCGTCGCAGACGACCAGGCCCTCGCGGAAGTGCTCGACCACCTCGGACCAGTTCGGGACGGTGCGGTCGCGGTCGGCTGCCAGCGGCGGCAGGGCGGACGGCGCCGGCGCGGCGGCGGACCATGCCCGGGCCCGTGCGGCACTCGGCGTGGAGATCCGTCCGTCGCCCGGGTCGGCACCCCTGACGTCGGCAGCAGTCACCAGCTGAGCCCCACTCTCCTCGTCGACACCCGGGGGCGCCGGACCCGGCGCCTGTGGTCACGTCTCACCGCCCACCCTACGCCGGTGTGCCGGGAGCGCCACCTCACGGCGCTGCCGGCCCGCTCGCGCGTCCAGCGAGGTGCTGCCGCTGTTGTTACGATCCTGTCAACCCGGTCCCGGCCGGCAGCCCCGCGGAAAGGCGTGACGTGGTTCCTCAACGGAGAAGGCCCGAGGCGAGCCCGCTGAGCATCTCCGTGGATCGATCCGACCCGGCCGTCCCGGTGGTCGTCGTCGGCGGCGACCTGGCGTACGCCACGGCCGCCCCGCTGCGCGCTGAGATCGACAAGCTGCTCGCCGGATGCCCGGCAACGCTGGTGTTCGACTTCGGCGGCCTGGAGTTCATGGACAGCACCGGCCTGTCCGTGATCGTGCACGCCTGGCGTGAGGGCCAGCAGGCCGGCACCGTCATCGAGCTGCGCGCGGTTCCGCGCTTCCTGGAGACGATCCTCGACCTGACCGGCGTCACCGGCCTGCTCGACCGCTCGCCGGTCGACGACGCCGCCGGCCACCCGGTGCCGGATTCGACCGCTTCCGCGTGACCCCGGGGGTTTCCCGGACGCGCCCGGCTGGGAACATGGACGCGTGCCCTCCCAGATGTTGACCATCGAGGTGGACCGGCTCGGCGCCGGTTCCGCCCGCATGCGGCTGGCCGGGGAGCTGGACTTCGACACCGCGCCGGAACTCGTCGACGCCGTCGCCGACCTGCGCCGCGACGGCCACCAGGAGCTGGAACTCGACTTCGCCGGGGTGGACCTCTGCGACTCCTCCGGCCTGAGCGCGCTCGTGGTGATCCACCGGGCCGGCACCGGGGCGATCCGCCTGCTGAACCTGAACCCGCAGATCAAGCACCTGCTGGACCGCACCGGCCTGGCCGAACTGCTGGCCGCCCCGCCGCGCGACCTGACCGGCGAGACCCGCGAGGTGGGCTGACCGACCCCGCGGTGCCCGCCACACGGGCTGAGCGTCCGGCGGACAGGGGTGGCCCCCGACCCTGGGACCAGGGGCCGGGGGCCGAGGAGGATGGCTCAGGCGGCGGGCGCGGCCTGCCGGTGCGGCGCCTCGTCGCGCGACTGTCCCGCGAGCGGAGACTCGACGTCCTCCGGCGCGCCGGAATCGGGCGTCTGGAACAGATAACGGACGAAGTCCCCGCTCATGTCGTCGTCGTCCGCCCCGGGCCACTGCCCGACACAGTCGACGCCGACCACCTCGCGTCCGCTGCCGTCGTGGTGCTCCAGCAGGGCCCAGAGGGTCACCGGGTAGGAGCGGGTGTCGTCCGGGCCGATCCGCCAACGGGCGTACCAGCCGGGACGGGCGGGGACGATCTCCACGATCCGTTTCATGTCGACCTGCCCTTCCGCGTGCGTCGGAAGTTGTCCGGTCCGTCCGAGCCTGCCGCCCGCCGGGGTGAGCGCTCCTCACCCGCAGCGAATGAAGCGTCCGCCGGGCCGTCCGCCGTTACCTTCCCGGCAGCGCCGGGAACGCGGTCGGCGCAAGCGCAACCGACCAGGAACGAGGTGCGACGATGCGCAAGCAGATGGAGGGCGACAACCAGCGCCGCCGGACCCTGGCCCGCGAGGCCCGCGAGCGAGGGCTGCGGCCGAGCCAGACCGGCGCCAGCCTGAGCGCGTCCAAGCAGGTCACCTCGCTGGACC
Source organism: Micromonospora sp. WMMD1274 (assembly GCF_049179035.1). NCBI lineage: Bacteria > Bacillati > Actinomycetota > Actinomycetes > Micromonosporales > Micromonosporaceae > Micromonospora > Micromonospora sp. WMMD1274. The sequence continues at coordinate 6,402,929 of NZ_JBMHMG010000001.1, read as the reverse complement.
AGCACGACCGGTCCGGCCCGCCGCCGGCCGGACGGCACAAGCCGGACACCACCCGGGGTGGTCCCGCGCCGCCGCCGGTCGCCGTCGCGGAGCAGCAGCGCCCGCTGCCGGACCCGACGCCGTCACCCGGGGTCTCGATGGCCTACCGGGATCTCGTCGACGACGTGAGCCGGCGCGCCGGGGTGGACTTCACCACGGCCAAGGTCGCGGCGGAGGGCACCGTGCTGGCCTTGGCCCGGGCGCTGGACGAGGCGGAACGGGAGCGGCTGCTGGAGGCGGTGCCGCTGACCCTGCACGACGTGGTGCCGGTGTACGGCCTGGAACGCCGCCGCGACCTGCCCGGCTTCCTGGCCGAGGTCGGCCGGTACAGCCGCCTCACCCCGGAGCAGGCGCGCTACCAGGCCGAGGCGACGCTCGCCGCGCTCGCCGCGGCCGACGCGGATCTGGTCGAGTCGCTGCGCGTACCCGACGAGTTGCGTGACCTGCTCGGGCCGACCGACTTCGGCGGCGGCCTGGTGGGCGCGTCCTCGGCCACCGCGCCGCTGACCGAGGCGGAGCTGCGCGACGCGCTGGCGACGCTGCCCTACTGGTCCAGTGACCGGCGGTCGCTCGTGCGGACGATCGAGCTGCCCGGCGGCAACCTGGACCGGGTGCTCGACCGGCTGGACCGGCTCAAGTCCGACGTCGGACGGTCGCCGCAGATCGGGCGGCCGGACCCGGACAACGCCGTGCTGACGGTCCGGACCCAGCAGGTCGACGGCGTGACGGCGGCGGACGTCGACCTCGCGCACCGGGTGGACGCGGCAGTCGACGAGGCCGGCGCCGGGATGGCGGCCGGCTGAGCCGGCGGCGGGACGGCTCCGGTCCCCCGCGGGCCGGGGCCACCCGTGGCCGCGCGGTACCGTGTCCCGCCGTGGATCACGACGACGCCGAGACCCTGGAGATCGTGGTGGACCCGGCCCGCCCGTCCGGGCGCACGCTGCTGGCCGACGGGGTCGAGCAGTCGTACGTGGACGTGGCCGACGCCCGGTACCTGCACTTCGAGTACGTGCGGCGGATCGCCGCCGCGATCGACGTGGCCGCCCCACGCGGCGCGCCGCTGACCGCGCTGCACCTCGGCGGCGGCGCGCTCACGCTGCCCCGCTGGCTCGCGCGCACCCGGCCCGGCTCGGCGCAGCGGGTGGTCGAGCGCGATCCGGCCGTGGTCGAGCTGGTCCGGCGGAAGCTGCCACCGCTGCCGCCGGAGGTGGCGGTGGTGCTCGGCGACGCCCGGGAGGCGCTGGCCGGCGAGCCGTCCGGGGCGTACGACGTGGTGGTGGCCGACGTGTACCGGGCGGCCCGGATGCCGCCGCACGTGGCGGCGCTCGAGTTCGCGGCCCAGGCCGCCCGGGTGCTGCGCCCGGACGGCCTCTATCTGATCAACCTGACCGACCTGCCGCCGCTGGCGCACACCCGGGCGCAGGTGGCCACGCTGCGCGCGGTCTTCGCCGACGTGTGCCTGGTCGCCGACCGGCGGATGCTGCGCGGGCGCCGGTACGGCAACGTGGTGCTGGCCGCCTCGCCCGCCGCCGGGCGGCTGCCGGTGGTTCGGCTCGCCACCCGCGTCGCCGCCGACCCGGTGCCCGGGATCGTGCTGCACGCCGCGACGCTCGACGCGTTCGCCGCCGGCGCCCTCCCGGTCACCGACGCCGACCTGGGCTGAGCGTTTCCGCACCGGCGACGCGGGTAGCCGCGCCGGATGAGCGCCGCCTCGGACCGGTCCACCGCGCGCCGGACGCTGATCGTGATCGGTCTGGTCCTCGCCACCGTGGTCGGACTGGCGCTGGTCTGGGCCACCCGGCGGGTGCTGGTGTGGGGGCTGGTGGCGGTGTTCTTCGCGGTCGCCCTCAAACCGCTTGTGGACCGGCTGGAACGTCGGGTACGCCGCCGCGCGCTCGCCACGCTGCTGGTGTTCCTGGCCGCGTTCGCGCTGTTCGCCGCCGTCGGCGCGCTGATCGTGGTGCCGCTGGTGGACGAGGTGGGCCGGTTCGCCGACCGGGCGCCGGAGCTGGTGCGCGAGGCGCAGGCCGGACAGGGACCGCTCGGGCGGCTGCTGGAGCGGTTCCACCTGCTCCGGTACGCCGAACCCGGCCAGCTCCGCCGGTTCGGCGCCCGGCTCGGTGACCCGACGGTCGGGGTGGTCCGCAGCGTCGTCCAGGCGGTCGCCGCCCTGGTCACCGTGGTGGTGCTGGCGTACCTGATGGTCCTGGAGGCGCCGAAGATCGCGGCCGCCACGCTGCGGCTCACCGGTGACGGCCCGGCGGCGCGGCTGCGGCGCATCGGGCGCGACTCGTCCCGGATCGTCACCGGCTACCTGAGCGGCAACCTGCTGATCAGCGTGATCTGCGGTGGTCTGACGTTCGTCGTGCTGTTCCTGCTCGGGGTGCCGTTCGCCGCGGTGATCGCGCTGACGGTCGCCGTGTTCGACCTGATCCCGCTCGTCGGCGCCACGCTCGGTGCGATCGCCGCGACCGGCGCGGGGTTCCTGCACTCCCCCACCGCCGGCATCGTGGTGCTGGTCTTCTTCGTGGTCTACCAGCAGGTGGAGAACCATCTGCTGCAACCGGTCATCATGGCCCGCGCGGTCCGGCTGAACCCGTTGACGGTGCTGGTCAGCGTCCTGCTGTCGGTCGAGCTGGCCGGGCTGGTGGGCGCGCTGCTGGCGATCCCGGCGGCCGGCATCGTGCAGGTGCTGCTGCGCGAGTTCACACCGGCCGGACGGCAGGCCCTGCCGCAGCCCGCCGACGGTGAACCGGCGGGAGCGCCGCAACGGCCGCCGGCCGGTGGGTGAGGGCCGGCCGGCGGGCGCGCAGGGCGCTCAGCGGCGGCGGGCCAGCTCCGGGGACTCGCTCTCCAGCGGCACCGCGTTGGCCGGGACCAGGCCGAGCTGTACGGCGGGGCGGGGCAGCGTCGCGTCCAGTGCCCAGTCCGCCGCCACCCGGGGCCGGTTACCCGGCATGGCGAGCAGGTGGTAGCCGCGGGTGACGGCCTTGGCGGGCAGCCCGGCCAGCGGCACCTTCAGCGGGTTCGCCGCCGCGTCCTTGCCGCCCAGGTCCACCACCCAGCCCAGGTCGTGGTGCTTGTACGACTTGCGCACGCCCTGCCCGTAGGAGGCGGCGATGTTGTGCGCGGCCAGCTTGCCCTGCCGCTGGGCGTGCTGCGCGGTCATCGCGCACACCTGCCCGGGGCGGGTCGGGTCGGGCACGGCGGCGGCGTCGCCGCAGGCGAACACCTCCGGATAGCCGGGGACGTTGAGGAACTCGTCGACCACGAGCCGGCCCTTCTCGGTGCGCAGCCCCAGTTCGGCCACGAACGGGTCGGGGCGTACGCCGACGCACCAGATCAGGCTGCACGTCGGGACGTACTCGCCGTCGGTGAGCATCACCCCGTCCGGGGTGGCCTCGGCGACCGAGGTGCCCATCCGCACGTCCACGCCGCGTTTGCGCAGCACCCGGTCGGCGGTGACGGACATCCGCCGGTCCAGTTCGGGCAGCACCCGGGGCGCCACGTCCAGCAGCATCCAGCGCGGCCGGACCTTCAGGTGCGGGCGCTGGGCCATCAGCCGGTCGGTGAACAGCTGCCCGTGCGCGGCCACCTCCGTACCGGTGTAGCCGGCGCCGACCACCACGAACGTGGAGCGGGCCCGCTGCTCGGCCGGGTCCTCGGTCAGCTCGGCCAGCTCGACCTGCCGGACCACGTGGTCGTGCAGGAACAGCGCCTCGGGCAGGCCGCGGAAGCCGTGGGCGTACTCGGTCACGCCGGGGATCGGCAGCAGCTTGTTGACGCTGCCGACGCTGAGCACCAGCCGGTCGTACGCGAGCTGTCCGTGCTCGCCCTCGATCGAGCGGTAGCCGACCCACCGGTTCTGCAGGTCGACCCGGTCGGCCTCGCCGACCACCACACGGACGCCGTCGAGCGTGCCGGCGAGCGGCACCGCGATCCGGGTCGGCTCCACCACGCCGGCCGCCACCTCGGGCAGCAGCGGCAGGTAGAGAAAGTAGTCGGTCGTGTTCAGCAGGACGATCTCGGCCCGGTCGCGGGCCAGTCGGCGCAACGTCTTGGCCGCGTGGTACCCGGCGAACCCGGCCCCCACGATCACCACACGTGGTTTCGTCATGCCTGCTGCCGTTCCCGGGCAGACCTGCGACAAACGTACCCATGATCCATCCATCGGCGGCTATATGGACATTCCTCGTGATCGGCGCGAGGATGCCGGGATGGGAAACCACGAGACCGCCGAGGGTCGGCCCACGAGGTCCAGCCGGCGTACCTTCCTCACCGCCTCCGCCGCGGCCACCGCCGCCGCCGTCGCCACCCCGCTCGCCGCCGCCCCGGCCGCCGCCGCGACCGGCGCGCCCCCGGGCCCGGGCCGTCCGGCCCGGCCGCAGCGGCCCGACCGCGAGCTGACCGCGCTGCTGCGCGAGATCGACAGCCGCCGGATCGAGGCCGTCGTGCGCCGGCTCGCCGCGTTCGGCACCCGCCACACCCTGTCCAGCCAGACCGATCCGGTACGCGGCATCGGCGCCGCCCGCGACTGGATCCACGCCCAGCTCTCCGGGTACGCGGCCGCGTCCGGCGGCCGGATGAGCGTCGAACTGCAGTCGTACGTGCAGCAGCCCGCCTCCCGCATCCCCGTCCCGACCACCATCACCAACGTGGTGGCGACCCTGCGCGGCGACGTCACGCCCGAGCGGGTGTACGTCATCACCGGCCACTACGACTCCCGGGCGACCGACGTGATGGACGCGGTCAGCGACGCGCCCGGCGCCGACGACGACGCCTCCGGCGTGGCGGTGGTGATGGAGCTGGCCCGGGTGCTGTCGACCCGCCGCACCGAGGCGACCATCGTGCTCGCCGCCGTCGCCGCCGAGGAGCAGGGACTGTACGGCTCGGCGTACCTGGCGTCGCAGCTGAAGGCGGCCGGCGTGGACGTCCAGGCCATGTTCAGCAACGACATCGTCGGGTCCAGCACCGCCGACGACGGCACCCGCGACCCGCGTACCGTGCGGTTGTTCGCCGAGGGCGTGCCGACCGCCGAGACCCCGGCCGAGGCGAGCGTCCGGCAGTCCGTCGGCGGCGAGAACGACTCGCCGTCGCGGCAGCTCGCCCGGTTCGTCACCGACGTGGCCGAGAACTCCGCCACCGGCATGGACGTGCGCGTCATCTACCGGCGGGACCGCTACCTGCGCGGCAGCGACCACATCTCGTTCCTGCGCGAGGGCTGGCCGGCGGGCCGGTTCACCGAGCCCAACGAGGACTTCGCCCACCAGCACCAGGACGTGCGCGTCGTCGACGGGGTGCAGTACGGCGACCTGCCCGAGTTCTGCGACTTCGGCTACATCACCCGGGTGGCGCGGGTGAACGCCGCGACGCTGTGGTCGCTGGCCCAGGCGCCGGGTACGCCCAAGGGCGTCACCGTGGTGACCACGAACCTGACCAACGACACCACGCTGCGGTGGCAGCGCGGCCCCGAGCCGGACCTCGCCGGGTACGAGGTGGTGTGGCGGGAGACCACCGCCGACCAGTGGCAGAAGGTGCTGCCGGTCGGCGACGTCACCGAGGTGACCATCGACCTGTCCAAGGACAACGTGTTCTTCGGCGTGCGGGCGGTGGACCGGGACGGGCACCGCAGCCCGGTCGCCTTCCCGAAGCCCGGTAGCTGAGGCCGGCCGGTCACCGCCCCGGCGCCCGGTCCACCCCGTCCGGGGCGGTGATCGCCCAGCGCTCGTGGTCGCGCCACGCGCCGTCGATGAACAGGTAGTCCGGCGAGAACCCCTCCAGCCGGAAGCCGAGCCGGCGCGCCAGCCGCTTCGACGGCTCGTTGCCGGGCTGGATGTTCGCCTCCAGCCGGTGCAGACCGAGCGGTCCGAACGCGTACTCGATCACCAGCCGCACCCCGGCCGAGGCGTGCCCGGTGCCCGCGTACGGGCGGAACGCCGCGTATCCGAGGTAACCGCCGCGCAGCGCGCCGAGCACGATGCCGCTGATGTTCGCGTATCCGGCGATCTGCCCGGTGGCCCGGTCGCAGAACAGGAACCCGGAGCTGTCCCGCGCCCGGATCTTGCGCAGGTACGCCGCGTACCGCTGCGCGTCATCGGGCGCGGACAGCCACGGATGGTGCAGGTCGCGGCTGCGCCGGGCGGCGGCGACGAACTCCGCCTCGTCGGCCGGACGGGGACGGCGGATGGCGACGCGTCCGTCACTGCGCAGATATCGCACAGCCCCACTCTCGGACACCGCCCCCACCCCGCCCCACCCGGGGGTGCACTCTCCCGAAGGACCTTCGCAGATCTTGGTACGAAACGGCCCCCATGAGGGCCCTTTCGTACCAAGATCTCTCCCGGGCATCCGACTCTCACGCGATCTTGCACTTGATGCCCGCGAGATGTCCGCTTTACATGGGTTCAGCGGGGACCAAGGTGCAAGATCGCGCGGTGGTGCAGTCCGCCCGGGCGGCGGGGTGACGGGTTTGGGGGTTTGTGTGCGGTTCGGTTCCGGGGCGTGGGTGTGGTCGGGGCCATCGTGAGGGTGGAATCGGTGGCTGGCGCGGGGCGTTGTACATGGCTGACCGCCCAGGCACCAGGGTCGAGCGCCGGACACCGGCCCGCCCGGAGCCCCTCGTGGCAGGTCGGGGAATCGGCCGGGCCCGGTCGTCGTTACATCCCCGAGCGACGGGCATCCCGCCGTCCCCGGGAATGGCCCCGGCCCGCCCGTCGTTACACCCCCGAGCCGCGGAGCAGGCCCCCCAGCCGCCCGCGCGCCAGCCCCTATTGGCGGGCACCCCCCAAGACTTTTCCCCTCCGCGGCACCCCCGCCGCGGTCATCCCCCCTTCAGGGAGGCAACCATCATGGCTACCACTCTGCTGCGCAAGACCGTTCTGACCGCTGCCGGTATCGCCGCCACCGCCGGTGGCATCGCCGGACCCGCGATCGCCGCCCACGCCGCCCCCACCGGCAACACCACCGCCGTCGTCGCGGACCGTAAGGGTCACGGTGAGCGGGAGCTGGACGTGCGCTACGAGGCCCAGCCCAACTTCTACTTCTGCGGCCCCGCCGCCGCCCGTAACGCCCTGTCCGTGCAGGGCAAGAACATCGACGTGCACGCCATGGCCAAGGAGATGGGCACCACCGAGGCCGGCACCAACTCCATCAACGACATCACCCCCGTGCTGAACAAGGAGACCGGCGCCAGCAACGCCTACAAGTCGGTCGAGATCAGCACCCCCAAGGCCGACGACAAGCAGACCGACACCCTGCGCACCGACGTGGTCAAGACCGTCGACGCCGGCCGGGCCGTGGTCGCCAACATCGCCGGCACCGCCACCGACACCGACGGCACCACCCACTCCTTCGAAGGCGGCCACTACATCAGCGTCATCGGCTACCGCGACGACGGCCACACCGTCACCATCGCCGACAGCGCCAACCCCAACACCGCCACCTACCGGATGAGCATCGACAACCTCGCCGACTGGATCGCCACCCGCGGCTACAGCACCAGCTGACCAACACCACCCCGCCGCGCATACGGCTGCAGAGCAAGAACAAGGCCAGCGGCCAGCGCAACACATGGCGGACCAGAGCACGATGGCGTGAAGCAACACGCGAAAGGGCCCGACCCCACCACAGGGGTCGGGCCCTTTCGCGCATGTCCAACGGCTGCCTGCCGGTCACCTCGCCGTCACGCCGGTGTCGTCACCCGGACGGCTCGCTCCAGCACGCTGGGTCGCGCCGGATCGTCCGGGCGACCGCGAAGGAGCAGCAGTGGCAGCCGAGGAGGCGACGCACCGCCCACCGACCACCCACCGCCCACCCGCGACGAGCCGCCCCGACGTGAGCGTCGTCGTGCCGGTCTACAACACGCTGCGCTACCTGCGGTCCTGCCTCGACTCGGCGCTGCGGCAGACCATCGGGCCGGACCGGCTGGAGATCGTAGCGGTGGACGACGGGTCCACCGACGGCAGCGGCCGCCTGCTGGACCGGTACGCCGCCAAGCATCCCGGCACGGTACGGGTGGTCCACCAGGCCAACTCCGGTGGCCCGGCGGCGCCCTGCAACCGGGGACTGGACCTGGCCACCGGCCGGTACGTCTTCTTCCTCGGCTCGGACGACCGGCTCGGCCCGGAGGCCCTGGAACGTCTGGTCGCCGCCGCCGACCGGTACGGCTCGGACGTGGTGCTCGGCAAGGTGGTCGGCGTCAACGGCCGGCACGTCTTCTCCGACGTGTTCGCCGGCGGCAACGCGGTCGACGTGAGCCTGTTCGACTCGGCGCTGCCCTGGTCGCTGGCGAACACGAAGCTGTTCCGGCGCGACCTCGTGGACCGGCTCGGGCTGCGGTTCCCGGAGGACATGCCGGTGCTCAGCGACCAGCCGTTCACGCTCGCCGCCTGCTACCACGCCCGGCGGATCTCGGTGCTCGCCGACTACGACTACTACCACGCGGTACGCCGGCTGGACGCCCGCAACATCACGTACCACAGCCGGACCGAGCAGCGCCTGGTCAGCGTGGAGCGGCTGTTCGCGTACGTGGCCGACCTGATCCCCGCCGGAGCGCGCCGGGACGCGGTGCTGCGCCGCCACGTCGGGCTGGAACTGGCGAACCTGGTCGGCGACGACTTCCGGCACCTGGACCGGGCCGCGCAGGAGCGGGTGCACGCGACGGTCGCGCGGCTGGTGCGGCGGCACGTCACCGACGGCCTGCGGGACCGGCTCGGCATCGAGGCGCGGCTGCGCCTGGGCGCGGTGACCGCGGGCGGGGTCGACGACCTGCTGGCGGTCATCGAGCAGGACAGCGGCCGGGGCGTACCGGCGACGGTGTTCGCCGGTGACCGCTGGCACGCGGGCTATCCGGGCGCCCCGGCGCGGTGGACCGACGTCACCGACGTGCGCGCCGACTGGCTGGCGCGGCTGGACGCCGTCGACGTGAGCTGGGCCGACGGCCACACGCTGACGGTGACCACGCGCAGCCCGTACCCCCGGTTCGCCGCGGAGGCCGGGCCGGTGCGGATGCTGGCCGGTCCGGTCGTGGGCGCCACCCGGATGGACGCCGGCGATCCGGCCGGCCGCACGCTGCGCACGGACTTCGCGCTGGACCGGCTCCTGGCCGCCGGCTCCGCGAGCGGGCAGCGGCACCCGGTGCGCGCCGAGGTGGACGGCGGGCACGGGCGCGGCGGGGCCGCGGTGCGCGCGCCGCGGCTCGCCGCCGGGCGGCCCCGGCTGCTGCGGCGCGGCGCCCGGCTGTACGGGGTGGCGGCGACCGTCGACCCGCGCAACGGCCAGCTCGTGCTGTCGGTGGTGCCGGTGACTGTGGGTCAGCTCGTCGGGCGGCTGCGCCGGCGCGGGCGGCGCGGCCCGGCCGGGGCGCAGACGTCAGAGCGCAGCCCGGCCACGGCGCAGACGCCGGAGCGCGGCCCGGCCGGGGTGCAGGCGTCAGGGCGCGGCGCGGAAGCCCTGCTCGGCCGCCATGGGCACCTGGAGGTACGTGGTGCCGCGCAGGTCCAGCCAGGCCCGCTGCGGCGCGCGGACCAGCCGCACCATCACCCCGGAGCAGGCAGGACAGCGCCCGACCAGGCCCGGGGCGTGCGAGTAGACGTGTAGCCCGGCCATCGGGCCGGTCGTCCCGCAGGTGTCGCAGCGGCCGGTGGTGGCGCTCAGGTCGACGGCGAACAGCTCGCGCAGCGGCCCGTCGAGCATGTTGCCGTCCAGGTACGACAGGTCGGTCATACGCCCTCCTCGGGTCGTCAGCCGGTCGGGCCGAACCGTTCGGTCCGCACGCGCCGGGTCGGGTGGCCCAGCCCCACCAGCAGGTCGGCCACGGTCTCCACGAATCCGGTGGGGCCGCACACGTAGCACAGCGGCTCCAGGTCGGGCGGCCAGCCGTGGCTGTTCACGTCGGCCAGGCCGATCCGGTGCGGCTCGCCGCGCCAGCCCTCGGGCGCGGACCGGGTGTAGACGTACGCGACGTCGAGGCCCTGGTCGTCGCGGGCGCGGCGGCGCAGCTCGTCGGCGTAGATGACGTCGTCCGGGGTGCGCACCGAGTAGACGAGCCGGAACGGCGTCCTGCTCCCGGCGGCCCGCCGTGCGCGGATCATCGCCATCAGCGGCACCACGCCGGATCCGCCACCGACCAGCAGGACCGGCGCGGTGTCGTCGGTGCGCCAGACGAACCAGCCGCCGACCGGGCCGCGGACCTCCAGCGGGTCGCCCTCGGCGTAGGTGTCGGTCAGGTACGGCGACACCTCGCCGTCGGGCACCCGCTGCACCGTCACCTCGATCCGCTCGCCGTCGGCGGGGCCGGCCAGCGAGTACGACCGGGCGGCCTGGTAGCCGTCCTCGGCGGTCAGGCGCAGGTCGACGTGCTGCCCGGGCAGATGCCCGGGCCAGCCGGGCACGTCCAGCACCAGCGTCTGCGCGGTGGGCGTCTCGATCCGCCGCTCGACCAGCCGGGCGACCCGCCACATCAGCGGCGCGACGCGGCGGCCCTCGGTCTGCGCCGTCACCTCAGTCGCCCTGGTAGCGCTGCTCGCGCCACGGGTCGCCGTAGTCGTGGTAGCCGGCGGTCTCCCAGAAGCCGGGCCGGTCGTCGACGAGCAGCCGGATGCCGTGCACCCACTTCGCCGACTTCCACAGGTACAGGTGCGGCACGAGCAGCCGCGCCGGGCCGCCGTGCTCGGCCGGCAGCGGACCCCCGTCGTACGTGTGCACCACCCAGGCCCGCCCGCCGCGCAGGTCGTCCAGCGGCAGGTTCGTGGTGTAGCCGCCGTACGAGTGGGCCAGCGCGTACCGGGCGCCGGTGTCGACGCCGTCGAGCAGCGTGTCCAGGGAGACGCCCTGCCAGGTGGTGCCGAGCTTGGACCAGCGGGTGACGCAGTGCAGGTCAACGGTCGGGGTGTCCTGCGGCAGGCCCATCAGCTCGTCCCAGGACCAGCGGTACTCCGCGCCGGTCTCGCTGGTCAGCACGAACTCCCAGGTGTCGAGGGAGACACGTGGCGTCGGGCCGGCGGAGAGCACCGGGAAGTCCTCGGTGAGGTACTGCCCCGGCGGCAGGTCGGGTGCGGACGAACGGGGCCGGCCCTGGAAGCCGGGCGAGACGATTCCCACCCGTCAGTCGTACCACCGCCGGTCGCGCCGGGGCAGGGGTTCCCACCGAGTCAGGCGGAACCTCCGCCCTGCACCTCGTGCACGACCGTGCGCTTGCCGTCGCCGCTGTTGCGGGTGGCCCGCAGGCTGGTGATGGTGACGATCACCAGGACGCCGATGATCACGCCGAGCGAGGCGAGCGTCGGGATCTCCGGTACGCCCTTCCAGATGCCGTGCGCCCAGTGCAGGCCGAGCTTGACGCCGATGAACGCCAGGATGGCGGCCAGGCCGTAGCTGAGGTGCACGAGCCGGCTCAGCGCGGCGTGCAGCACGAAGTAGAGCGCCCGCAGGCCCAGCAGCGCGAAGGCGTTGGTGGCGAAGACCAGGTACGGGTCCTCGGTGATGCCGTAGACGGCGGGCACCGAGTCGACGGCGAACACGATGTCCGTGGCCAGCACGGCGACCACGACCAGCGCGAACGGGGTGAGCGCCCGCCGGCCGGCCTGCCGGATCGTCATCCGGGTGCCGTGGTAGTCGTCGACCACCGGCATGAACTTGCGCAGCAGCCGTACCGACCGCATCTTGTTGATGTCGACCTCCTGCTCGTGCCCGGAGAGGGCGTCGCGCAGCAGCTTGACCGCGGTGGCGATCAGGATGAGCGCGAACAGCAGGAAGGCGAAGTCGAGCGTCTGGAGCGCGGCGGCGCCGAGCGCGATGAACACACCGCGCAGCACCAGGGCGCCGGCGATGCCGTAGAGCAGCACCCGCTGGGCCAGCACGGCGGGCACCGCGAACGCGGCCAGCAGCAGCATGAAGACGAACAGGTTGTCGACCGAGAGGGACTTCTCGACCAGGTAACCGGTGAGGTACTCGATGCCCTGCTGGCTGCCGTAGCGGGACCAGATCCACGCGCCGAAGGCCAGCGGCAGGGCGATGTAGAAGGCCGACCAGCCCAGCGCCTCACGGATCGAGACCTCGTGCGGCTTTCTGGTCACCAGGAAGTCGAGCACCAGCAGGACGAGCACGCCGACGATCGTCACGGCCCACAGCGTGGGCGTGCCGACCGACGACAACCCGGCCGCGGCCAGGGGCGACAATTCGGGCATGGAGCCTCCTCGAACACCGTGTCATGTTCGAGGTCTCCTTCACCCACGTTTTCGTGGGCAACCACCCGGGGCTCGCCTCGGCGGCTTGCCGTACTGACCGGAATGATTCGTGGGAAGTACTCCCCTCGCCTGGACAAGGCTAGGTCACCGCCGGACCGGACGCCAAGTCGGGACACGGTTGATTGCCCTGGTCAACCGCTGTGCGGCGGCGGAGGGCATGGCGCCGGCTCACCCCGGCCCCTATGGTGACGCGGGTGACCAACCAGGGACCACTGACCGGCGTACGGGTGATCGAGCTGGCCGGCATCGGCCCCGGTCCGTTCGCGGCGATGATGCTGGCCGACCTCGGCGCCGACGTGGTACGCGTCGACCGGCCCGGCGGCGGCGGGTTCGGCGCCTTCCCCGGCGACCTGCTGAACCGCAACCGCCGCTCGATCGCTGTGGACCTGAAGCAGCCCGAGGGGCGTGACCTGGTGCTCGCCCTGGCCGCCGGCGCGGACGCGCTGGTCGAGGGCTTCCGGCCCGGGGTGACCGAACGGCTCGGCCTCGGCCCGGACGACTGCCTCGCCGCCAACCCCCGCCTGGTGTACGGGCGGATGACCGGCTGGGGACAGGACGGGCCGCTGGCACACAGCGCCGGGCACGACATCGACTACCTGGCGCTGACCGGCGCGCTGCACGGCGTGGGCCGGGCCGGGGAACGCCCGGTGCCGCCGATGAACCTGCTCGGCGACTACGGCGGCGGGGGCATGATGCTGGCGCTCGGCGTGGTCGCGGCGCTGTACGCGGTGCGCGGCGGCGCGCCCGGCCAGGTGGTCGACGCGGCCATCGTGGACGGCGTGTCGGTGCTGGCCACCCAGATCCACGCGCTGCGCGGCATCGGCCTGTGGCAGGACCCGCGCGGGGTGAACCTGCTCGACGGCGGCGCGCCGTTCTACGACACGTACGAGTGCGCCGACGGGCGGTACGTCGCGGTGGGCGCGCTGGAGCCGCAGTTCTACGCCGAACTGGTCCGGCTCACCGGCTTCCCGCCGGGCGGCGAGGACGCCGGGGCGGACGGCAGCGCCGCGTACGACGCGCTGGACCGGGACGACCCGGCGAACTGGCCGGCGCTGCGGGCCGCGTGGGCGCGGCTGTTCCGCACCCGGACCCGGGACGAGTGGACGGAACTGCTGGCCGGCACCGACGCCTGCGTGGCGCCGGTGCTCGACTGGGCCGAGGCGCCGGAGCACCCGCACCTGCGTGCGCGGGAGGTGTTCGTGGCGCCGGACGGCGTCACCCAGCCCGCTCCCGCGCCGCGCTTCTCGGCCACCCCGACCTCGGTGCGGCGCCCCCCGCCCTCGCCGGGCGAGCACACCGACGAGGTGCTCGCCGACGCCGGGATCGACGCCGGCCGGATCGCCGCGCTGCGCGCCGCCGGTGTGATCGGCTGACCGCCCGCGAACCGGCTCAGCGGCGGTTCGCCGCGGCCGGGGCGAGTGCCGGTTCGACCATGTCCCGGTAGTCGCGCGGGAACTGGACCACGACCTCCTGGAACTCCCCGCCCCGGATCGCCTCGCGCATCGTGACGAACACCGCGCGTACCGCGTCCCGGGCGGTGTTCTCGTCGCAGTCCGCCCGGCGGGCGACCCGGGCGACGAACTCCGCCGCCCCGAAGCGTTCCGCCGCCTCGTCGCGCGGATACGGACTGAGCAGCCCCTGTAGTGGCTTCGGCAGCTGCGCGGCCAGGTCCAGCACCTCGCCGCCGGTCAGCCGCTCGGCGAACGTCTCCAGCGTGGCCCCGGTGAGCGTGGCGGCCCGGTCCTCGCTGGTGCCGGTGAGCCGGGCGACCCGGCTCACGAAGGTCAGGTAGTGCATCCGTGGTACCCCCTTCGGTGCGCCCACCGCGGCTACCCGCGACGGCGCGCCGGAAACGGCGCCGGCCACCGGCGCGATCACGGCGGCGGGATTTGCGCGCGTGGGGGCGTGAGCGGCGGCGCGACGGGTAACCGCCGCCCGGTCACGACCGCGACTACTGCCACGAGGAGCCCGACCCATGGCGAGTTACACGGATGTCCTTGAGTACCTGTCCGCGCTGGACTACCCGGCCGGCAAGGACGACGTCATCCGCGAGGCGGAACGGGAGGGCGCGCCGCCGGACGTGTTGCGGGCGCTGCGCGCGCTGCCCCCGGTGGACTACGCCAACGGCACCGAGGTGGCCCGCTCGGCCGGCATCGACGCGGCTCCCGAGGTGAGCCCTTCGCAGCGCGCGGCGCAGGCCCGGGTCGACCACCCGCGCGTGTCGCAGCACCTGCGCGGCATCTGAGCACGGCCGCGGGCCGGCGGGCGACACGGCCGCCGGCCTCTGCGCGTGCCGAGACGAGCCCGGCGTGCGATCGTCGCGGGTGGGCGGTCGTGCGCACTCCCGTGTGGGCGGTCGGCATGCCCGGACAGGCGAGCGCCCCGGGTCACGAACCGCGACCTGGGGCGCCACGCAGCACCTGTCCTGCGCGGTTCACGCCCGAACCGGGTCGCGACCGCGCAGCGGTGAGATGTTCGCCCGAACCGGGCGGGCATCGCTGCCACGATCATCATACGACGCGGCATCAGCCGAACGGGTGAGAATCGCGGAAGTGTGTCCGGGCGCACGCGTGCGCTCAGGCGGTCACCTCGGCGTACCGCCGCTCCAGGTCCACTCGCGCCAGCGCTCCGACCAGCCACGACAGTTGCTCCGACTCGCCACTGCCGGTCAGTCCGGCGAGGTCGCGGGCGGTGCGGCCCAGCCCGAGCCGCCGGGCCGCCGCGAGCGCCCGCCGGTCGGCCACCGGCGCCGCCTCGCGCCACAGCGCCTGCGCCTCACGCAGGAACAGGTCGCACACCTCGTCGTCCACTCCGGGCAGCGCGGTCAGCAGCCGCCGTTCCCCGGCCGGGTCCTGGTGCGCGGCGGTCCGCAGCCGGCGCAGGTCGCCCCGGTACGTCTCGACGACCGTGCGGGCCAGGTCGCCGAGGGTGTCGGCGATCCCGGCCAGGTCACCGCGCAGCCCGGCGGCGCGCAGCACGCGTACCCGGTCCTCGTGCCGGGAGCGGGCCATCCGGGCCGCGGTGTCCCAGCCGGCGTCGCGCAGCGCGGTGGCCGCGTCGACGGCCCGGTGGAAGTCGCCCCGGCGGGCCAGCAGGACGGCCAGGTACAGCACCTGGAACAGCTGGGCCGGGTTGTTGGTCACCCGGAACCCGAAGCACTCGGCGAACCCGCGGCCGTCTCCGGCGAGCCGGCGGGCGAGCCGCTTCTTGTCCGCGACGTCGCGCGGGGCGGTCTTTGTCGGCATGCCGCCGTCTACCCCGGCGACGGCGCGGCATTCGGGTACGGCGGTCAGCCGCGTACGTCGCCGCCGCGGTCGCGGGCCTTGAGCCGGGTGGTGGGCAGCGCGGGCGCGGGCAGCGGTGGTGCCGCGTCGTCGGCGACCACACCGAAGCGGCGGCCGGCCATCCAGTCCTCCCGGGCGGCCACCACCTCCTCGTGCGAGCGGCCGACGAAGTTCCACCACATCACCAGCGGCTCCTCGAACGGGGTGCCGCCGAGCAGCAGCAGGCGCGTGCCCGGCTCGGCGCGCAGGGTCAGCGCGCTCCGCCCGAGGCCCAGGTAGAGCAGCGCGCCGGGGGCCAGCGCCGTGCCGTCGCAATCGGCGGCGCCGGACATGGCCAGCAGCCCGTACTCGAAGTCCGGACGCAGCGGCAGCGTGGCCGGCGCCGGGCCGCGGACCTCGATCTGCGCGCCGACCAGCGGGGTGTGCACGACCGCGGGCGAGCGTTCCCCGCCGAGGTCGCCGACGAGCAGCGTGACGTCCAGGTCGCCGTCGCGGAAACGGGGCAGGTCGGCGTGGTGGGCGAAGTCCGGGTCACCGGCCCGCGCCGGGTCGGGCAGCGCCACCCACAGCTGCACGCCGTGCATCAGCGGCGGGTGCACCAGCGGGGAACGCTCGGAGTGGGCGATGCCCCGCCCGGAGGTCATCACGTTGAGCTGGCCCGGGCGGATGGGCTGGACGTTGCCGAGGCTGTCGCGGTGCAGGATCTCCCCGTCGAGCAGCCAGGTGACGGTCTGGAGCCCGGTGTGCGGATGCGGCGGCACCTCCATGCCGGGCCGGTCGGCCACGTCGTCGGGCCCGAAGTGGTCGACGAAGCACCAGGCGCCGACCATCCGGCGCTGCCGCTGCGGCAGCAGCCGGCGCACAGTGGTGTAGCGGCCGAGCGGAACGTCGTGGCCGGGCAGCAGCACGCTGCCCGGGTCGGTCGGGCCGACGCCCGGTGGGAGCGTCTGCGCGGGCAGGGATTCGGTGCGGTCCACCGCCCGACTCTACGCTCACTCCGCGGTGACGCTCACCGCGTTCGCGCCCCCGACCAGGTCGAGGTAGAGCCGGTCGGCGGCCCGGTCCCAGCCCGGCGAGCTGACCAGGTCACCGGCGGCGATCCCGCCGCGCCGCTCGTCGTACAGGGTCAGGGAGCCGGCGCCGGAGGCCACCCGCACCCGGGCCGGCGGCCCGCCGGGCACGGTGACTGTGAGTTCGCTGACCCCGCCGGTCATCCGGACGGTGAGCGAACCGTCGATGCGCGGCAGCAGCAGCCGGGTACGCGACGCGCCGCCGACCAGGTCGACCCCGGCGAGCCGGGCCTCGCCCAGGTCGAGGCGCTGCTCGCTGACGCCGCCGATCAGCCGCAGCCGCCAGGTGACCCGGGAGTTGAGCACCACCTCGACGGCGGACGGGCCGGGGCGGCCGTTCTCCTCCACCCGCAGCCGGACCCGGTCGCCCACGAGCTGCGGGCGCGGCGTCACACCCGAGCCGTCCGGCGCGCCGATCCGGTAGAGGTCGTCGCCGAGGTCGGCGGCCCGCAGCGTGAACCGGGTCAGCCCGTCGACCAGCTCGAACTGGGCGCGCTGCCGGTCGCCGCGGGGTGCGGCGACGGTCTCGGCGCCGGCCACCTCGGCGGCGCCCGCCGCGCCGGAGCCGCCGTTCCCGGTGACCGGTGACGCCGGCGCGCCGCCGGAGAAGACCACGCCGAGGCGGGCCGGGTTGGACAGCGTCACCGCCACCGCCACGACCCCGAGCACCACCACCAGCACCGCGGCGGCGGCCAGCAGCCGGGCTCCGCCGGACCAGCGGGGCCGGGCCAGGTCGGGGTCGTCCTCGGATGCGGTCATGGTCGTCCCCTCTCGCCGGTCCCCACCGGGTCATACGTCCGCGTCGGCGTCCCGGTTCATTCCCACTCCGGTACGCGAACGCACCTTGTCGGCGCACGCGGCCAGCACGGCGTGCGCGTCCAGGCCGAGACTCTCGATGGCGACCAGGGCGGTGAACGCCACGTCGGCAAGTTCGGCGGCGACCTCCTCGCGGGTGTGCGTCACGCCCTTGCGCGGGTTCTGCCCGAGTAGGCCGATCCAGGCCGCGGCGACCTCGCCGGCCTCTTCGCCGATCTTGAGGATGCGGCAGGTCAGTTCGGTGTCGCCGCGGCCGTTCGCGGCGTCGAGCCAGGCGCGCGCGTCGCGCGCGGTCGTCCAGATGGTGGCGTCCACGCGGACCAGTGAACCCCACCCCGTGCACCGTTCGTATCCTGGGGCGACGCAGGCCAGGGGGCCTGTGCTCCAGGCGAGAGGAGGTGCCCGTGATGCCGGAGACCGTCGAGTCGGTGTTCGCCGGCGTGGTCGCCCGGAACCCGGGAGAGCCCGAGTTCCACCAGGCGGTCCGCGAGGTGCTGGAGAGCATCGGTCCGGCTCTGGCCCGGCATCCGGAGTACGCCGAGGTGGTCGAGCGCGTCTGCGAGCCGGAGCGGCAGGTCATCTTCCGCGTGCCGTGGGAGGACGACCAGGGCCGGGTACGGGTGAACCGCGGCTTCCGGGTGGAGTTCAACAGCGCGCTCGGCCCGTTCAAGGGCGGCCTGCGCTTCCACCCCTCGGTCTACCTGGGCATCGTGAAGTTCCTCGGCTTCGAGCAGATCTTCAAGAACGCGCTGACCGGGCTGTCCATCGGCGGCGGAAAGGGCGGTGCCGACTTCGACCCGAAGGGCCGCTCCGACCGCGAGGTGATGCGGTTCTGCCAGAGCTTCATGACCGAGCTGTACCGGCACATCGGCCCGCAGACCGACGTGCCGGCCGGTGACATCGGGGTGGGCGGCCGGGAGATCGGCTACCTGTTCGGGCAGTACAAGCGGATCACCAACCGGTACGACGCGGGCGTGCTCACCGGCAAGGGCCTGGCGTACGGGGGCGCGCAGGTGCGCCGGGAGGCGACCGGGTACGGGGCGGTGTTCTTCGCCGACGAGATGCTCCGGCAGGCCGGTGACAGCCTGGAGGGCAAGCGGGTGGTGGTGTCCGGCTCGGGCAACGTGGCCATCTACGCGATCGAGAAGGTGCACCAGCTCGGCGGCACCGTGGTGGCGTGCTCCGACTCGAGCGGCTACGTGGTCGACGAGAAGGGCATCGACCTGGCGTTGCTGCGCGAGCTGAAGGAGCAGCGCCGGGGCCGGCTGGCCGAGTACGCGGAGCACGCGCGCAACGCGGTGGCGGTCCCGGACCGCAACGTGTGGGAGGTGCCCTGCGACCTGGCCCTGCCCTGCGCCACGCAGAACGAGATCGGCGGCGCGGAGGCGGCCGCGTTGGTCGCCGGCGGCTGCGTCGCGGTGGTGGAGGGGGCGAACATGCCCACCACGCCGGAGGCGGTGCGGATCCTCGGCCGGGCCGGGGTGCGGTTCGCCCCGGGCAAGGCCGCCAACGCCGGCGGGGTGGCGGTGAGCGGGCTGGAGATGCAGCAGAACGCCAGCCGCGACACGTGGACGTTCGGCGAGTCGGAGCAGCGGCTGCGCGAGATCATGCGGGACGTGCACGACAGGTGCTGGGCGACCGCCGAGGAGTTCGGCCTGCCCGGCGACTACGTGGCCGGGGCGAACATCCAGGGGTTCCGGCGGGTGGCCGAGGCGATGCTGGCGCACGGGCTGGTGTGAGCGGTCCGCGGGACGGACGCTGACGGAGCGGTCGGTCAGCGATTGACAGCTCTCGACGCCCGGCCTAGGTTCAGGGCGCTACCGGCCGGTAGGCATCCGTCCCGCGTGGTCACCCCCGTCCCGGGGTGGCACCCGTCCCCGGGGAGCAGCGATGCAGCCCTCACCCGTCCGCCGCCGGCTGCTCGCCGTCGGCGCGGCCCTCGCGCTGACGCTCGGCCTGACCGGCGCGGCGCCCGCCGCCGCCACCGGCCGTGACGACGGCAGCGGCCCGCTGCCCGGCTACACCGTCGTCAACCCGCCGCTGCCGCCGCTCGTCGTCGGTGGGGCCGCCACCACCGTGCGGCAGGGCGTGCACGCGAACGCCGGGTACATCATCGAGGTCCCGGCGCGCTGGAACGGCGACCTGGTCATGTGGGCGCACGGCTACCGCGGTCAGGGCACCGAGCTGTCGCCGGAGCCGCCCGCCTTCGAGCTTCGGCAGCGCCTGGTGGCGCAGGGGTACGCGTGGGCGTCGTCGTCGTACGACCGCAACGGCTACGACGTGCGCTCCGGCGTACGCGGCACGCGCGCCCTGGCCGACCTGTTCAGCCGTACCGTCCGGCGCCCGCACCGGGTGCTCCTGGCCGGTGTGTCGATGGGCGGCCACGTCATCGGCCGGTCGCTGGAGCAGTACCCGGGCTACTACGCCGGGGCGCTGCCGATGTGCGGGGTGCTCGGCGACCAGGAACTGTTCGACTTCTTCCTGGACTACAACCTGGTGGCGCAGGCCCTCGCCGGGGTGCGCGCGTACCCGACGCCGGCCGACTACCTGACTTCGGCGGTGCCCCGGATCCAGGTCACGCTCGGCCTGGCCGGGCTGACCCCGGGCGGCCCGGACACCACCAACGAGCTGGGCAAGCAGTTGCGCGCGGTCACAGTGGAACGCTCCGGCGGGCCGCGGCCGGGCGGCGACGCCGCGTTCGCGGTGTGGAAGGACTTCCTGTTCGGCATCGCCGTCAGCGAGGCGGACGGCTCCCCCGCCCGGCGTCCCGGTCAGCTCGCCACGAACCTGTTCACCCGGTACGCGCCGAACCAGCCGGTGAACCTCGACGCCACGGTGCAGCGGGTCGCGCCGGAGAACCTGCGCCAGCGGCTCTCGCCCGGCCTGACCGAGGTGCCCCGGATCGCCGGGCGGCCCACCGCGCCGGTGCTCAGCCTGCACGGGCTCGGCGACCTGTTCGTGCCGTTCGGGATGGAGCAGGCGTACGCCCGGGACGTGGCCCGGCACGGACGGTCCCGGCTGCTGGTGCAGCGGGCGGTGCGCACCGCGCAGCACTGCGAGTTCAGCCCGGCCGAGGCCGGCGCCGCCTGGGACGACCTGGCCCGGTGGGTCCGCACCGGCAAGCGCCCGGCCGGTGACGCGGTCACCGACCGGCGCGCGGTGGCGGCGCCGGACTTCGGCTGCCGGTTCAGCGACCACGCCGCCCGGGCCGCCGGCGCCGGCACCCGCCCGCTCTACCCGCCGTGCTGAGCCGGCCTCAGTCCTCCGCCCGGCCGTACCAGCCGCCCCGGTAGACGGTGCCCTGCGGGGCCGCCTGCGGCTCCGGCTCGAGCTGCGGCTCCGGCTGCTGCGGCACGTCGCCGGCGGTGCGGCGGGAGCGGCGGACCCGGCTGACCACGAACCAGCAGACACCGGCCAGCACGGCCACGATGACGACCTTCTGGAACGTGCCCGCGTACGCCTCGACCACGTGCCACTGCTCGCCGAGCAGGTAGCCGGCGAGCACGAACGTGGTGTTCCAGATCAGGCTGCCCAGCGCGGTGTAGAGCAGGAAGACCGGCACCGGCATCCGTTCCACCCCGGCCGGGATGGAGATGAGGCTGCGGAAGATCGGAATCATCCGGCCGAAGAACACCGCCTTGACGCCGTGGCGCAGGAACCACGCCTCGGTGCGGTCCACGTCCTCCAGCTTGATCAGCGGCAGCCGCGCGGCCAGCGCACGCATCCGGTCCCGCCCGAGGGCCGCGCCGATGTAGTAGAGCGCCAGCGCGCCCACGATCGACCCGAGCGTGGTCCAGAAGATGGCGCCGGCCAGGCTCATCCTGCCCTGGCTCGCGGTGAAGCCGGCCAGCGGCAGGATCACCTCGCTGGGAATGGGCGGGAACAGGTTCTCCAGGGCCACCGCGAGGCCGGCGCCGGGACCACCGAGCCGTTCCATCAGGCCGGTGACCCAGCCGGCTACTCCGTCGCCGGTCGGTTCCGCGGCCCGCGAGGTGCTCACCCGGGGGACGGTGAGCAGCTGTGCGTTTCCGATCATCGGACCAACGTTACGGGGCGAAGCCGCGGACGACCACGCGTCATGGAAACCATTATCGTGTACGGCATGCGTACGCCGTTGCGGATCGCCGTCGCCCAGCCGCTGACCCGCTCCCACGACGTCGAGGGCAACGCCGTCCGGCACGCCGACGCGGTGCGCGCCGCCGGGGCCCGCGTGGTGGTGTTCCCGGAGATGTCGCTGACCGGGTACGAGCTGACCGCCGCGCCGCTGGACCCGGCCGACCCGAGGCTCGCGCCGCTGCGGGCGGCCTGCGCCGACACCGGGACGCTGGCGCTGGCCGGGGCGCCGGTGCCCGGGCCGCACATCGGGGTCCTCGCGGTCGACGCCGACGGCGTGCGGGTCGCGTACCGGAAGATGTGCCTGGGTGGCGCGGAGCCGCGGCACATGCGACCGGGCCGGGAGCCGGCGGTGCTCGATGTGGACGGCTGGCGGCTGGGCCTGGCCGTGTGCAAGGACACGGGGACGCCGGAACACGCGGCGGCGACTGTGGCGCTCGGCGCGGACGCCTACCTGGCGGGGGTGCTGGAGTCGGCCGAGGACGCGGCGGTGCCCGACGAACGCGCCCGCCGGGTCGCCGCCGCGCACGGCGTGTGGGTGGTGACTGCGAGTTTCGCCGGCTCGACCGGGGGCGGGTACGCGCGCGCCGCGGGCGGTTCCGGGATCTGGTCACCGGCGGGTGAGCCGGTGGTCCGTGCCGGCACCGGCGTCGGCGAGGTGGTGGCCGCCGATCTGCGGTGACCGTCAGCCCTCGTCGGCGCCGCCGCGCAGCCGCTCGTAGCCGTCGATCAGCTTCCGCAACGCGGCGGCGGTGACCGGGTCGATCTTGTCGTCCTCGGCCGCGTCGTCGATCTTCTCGCGCAGGTCCTCGACCCGCTTGTCCCGGTCCTTCGGTTTGCCCCGGTCCAGCTCGCCGGCCTTCTTCCGCAGGTCGTCGGCGGTCTTGCGGTCGATCAGGCCGATCGACTCGGCCCGGTCGAGCAGCTCACCGAACCGGTCGCCGAGCTGACGCAGCGTCACCGGTTCGGATGCCGTCGACGGCGGCGCGGCGCTGGTGGGCTTCGGGGCGGGCGGTTCGGCGGCGCCGGTCGACGGGCCGGCGGTGGGCGCGGCGACCGGCGGGGTGCCGGAGCCGTCGCCCCACACCAGCGAGCCGACCACGGCTAGCAGCAGCACCACGGCGCCGACGACGAGCAGCCCGAGCAGCCGGTTCGACGAGACCGCCGGGCGCGGCGGCGCGACGGGACGTGCCGGCGGGACCGGGCGGGACGCGGCAGCCGGGGACCGCTCGATCAGGGTGGGCGGGTGCGCCTCCGGCGCCACGGTGGGCAGGATCGCGGTCGGCGGGTCCACCGGACGGCCCGCGCCGAGCCGCTCGGCGAGCCGGGCCGCTGTGGGCCGCCGCTGCGGGTCCACGGCGAGGCAGGCCAGGACCAGGTCGCCGACCTCCGGCGGCAGGCCGGGCACCCGCAGCGGCGGCACCGCCGGACGGTTGCGCCGCACGTCCAGCACGTCGTCCCAGCTGCGCACCGGCAGCGGCGCCCGCCCGGTGAGGCTGCGGTACAGCAGGACGCCGAGCGCGTACACGTCGCCGGCCGGGTTCGCCGGGCCGGGGTCGAGGCGTTCCGGGGCGAAGTAGGCGGGGGTGCCCATCAGCAGCGCGCCGGTCTGCCCGGTGACCGGGTGCGGGCCGGCGGGCGCGGCGATGCCGAAGTCGAGCACCTTCGCGCCGGTCTCGGTGAGCATCACGTTGGCCGGCTTGACGTCGCGGTGCACCACGCCGATCCGGTGCGCCGCGGCCAGCGCCCCGGCGACCTGCCCGGCCGTGCGGACCGCGTCCGGCCAGGCCAGCGGCCCGCCGGCCAGCCGGTCGGCGAGCGTCTGCCCCTCCACCAGCTCCATCACCAGGTACGGGACCACGACGCCACTGTCCAGCGTCGCCTCGCCGTAGTCGTACACCTGGGTCACGTGCGGGTGGGTGAGCCGTGCCGCCGCGCGAGCCTCGCGCTGGATGACCGCCCGCAGTTGCGGGTCGGCGGCGAGCTGCCCGGCGAGGGCCTTGACCGCGACGGGCCGGTGCAGCACCTCGTCGTCGGCGCGCCACACCTCGGACATCCCGCCGAGGCCGATGCGTTCGCGCAGGACGTACCGGTCGTGCAGGCGCAGGGCGGGCGTGAACGGCGACATAATTCACCAGGCTGCCATGCGCGGCACCGGCCGCACCAACCCGCGCCCCCGTTTCGTCCCGTTCCGGCGTTCTTGCGCCCGCCGCCGCCCCGGTCAGGCCGGGTACAGCTCGTCGCGCATGCGGGCCAGCAGCTCCGGGGTCCGCTCCGGCGGCGCGGCCTCGACGCACAGCCGTTCCATCGCCTCGGCGTAGAAGTCGAGGTCGTCGCGTTTGTCCAGGTAGATCGCGCTGGTGAGCTGCTCGATGTAGACGATGTCGGGCAGGTCGGCGTCGCCGAAGCGCAGGATGCTGAACGCGCCGCTGGCCGCGGCGTGCCCGCCGGCGGCGAACGGGACGATCTGCAACCGCACGTGCGGGCCGGACGTCGCCTCGATCAGCGCGTCCATTTGCTCCCGCATCACCGCGGCGCCGCCGATCGGGCGGCGCAGCACCGCCTCGTCGAGCACCGCCCACAGCTGCGGCGGGTTCGCGCGCTGCAGCAGCTCCTTGCGCTGCATCCGCAGCTCCACCCGCCGGTCCAGCTCCGCCGCCGACGCGCCGCGGTGGCCGAGGAGGATGACCTCCCGGGCGTACGCGGCGGTCTGCAACAGGCCGGGCACGAACTGCACCTCGTACGTGCGGATCAGCGCGGCGGCCGCCTCCAGGCCCAGGTACGACTGGAACCAGGCGGGCAGCACGTCGCCGTAGCGGTGCCACCAGCCCGGGCTGTTCGCGTCGCGGGCCAGCTTGAGCAGCGCGTCACGGTCCTCGGGCGCGGTGACGCCGTAGAGCGTGAGCAGATCGGCCACGTCGCGCTCCTTGAAGCCGACCCGGCCCAGCTCCATCCGGCTGATCTTCGACTCCGACGAGCGGATCTCCCAGCCGGCGGTCTCCCTGCTGACCCCGGCGCTCTCCCGCAGCCGGCGCAGCTGCCCGCCGAGCAGCATGCGCAGCACTGTCGGACCGCTTGTCGGACCACCCTCGACGGGCACCGTCGCCACCTGACCGCCCTCGCATCCCGACCGCCCCGGCCGGGCACCCTCCCGGACCGACGAGTAAGCATGCCATGAACCGACAGTGAGGTGAACTCCTCCGGACGGACGGAGTCAGTCCCGTGTACGGGACGGCGGGATCAGATGGTCGAAGTCGCCGTCCCGGGCGCCGAGCACGAACGCGGCGATTTCGTCCACTGTGTAGATAAGTGCCGGGCCCTCCGGGTGCCGGGAGTTGCGGACCGCGATGCCGCCACCGCCGGGCAACTCGGCCAGTTCGACGCAGTTGCCGCTGGGGTTGCTGCGGCGGCTCTTCAGCCAGCGCATCGGCGGCAACTCGGTCGCGGGCACGCCGTTCGGGGGTTGCTGCATGGGCGTCCTTCGGGATGAGCCAGCCGAGGCCGCGGGGAGGAGCGGTGGGTGGCGACGTCTGTCGACTGAGGAGTGAGATGCACGTGCATCTGCTATTGCATCTGCAATGGACAGAGAGCATGATAGCGGAAATACGGTGTGCCGGTTCGTTCACGCACGGTGACCCGAGCCCGGCCCCGGGGACGCCGCTCCGCGCGGCTTCGGGACTGCGGTGAGGAGGACGCGTTGGCGGATCCGATGACCATCGCCTCCGGCATCTCCGCGGCGGGCGCGATCGTCTCCGCCTGGCAGTTACGCCGCCGCGCGCTGCGCGCCGAAGCCGAGATCGAGCTGCTGCAGGCCGAGCTGGCCGCCGAGCGGCACGCCGCCAGCCACGACCCGCTCACCGGGCTGCCCAACCGCCGGGCGTTCTTCCGGCTCGCCGCCGCACTGCTCACCGACCCGGCCGGTCAGCCACTCGTCGCGGTCGTGCTCGACCTGGACAACTTCAAGCAGGTCAACGACCGCTACGGGCACGCCGCCGGAGACCAGGTGCTGGTCAGCGTGGCGCAGCGGCTCGCCGCGTTCGCCGGCCCCAACCTGGTCGCCCGGCTCGGCGGCGACGAGTTCGCCGGCCTGCTGGCCAGCCCCACAGCCGACCGCCGGTGGATCGAGCACGCCACCCGGCGACTCTGCGAGGCGCTCGCCGCGCCGATCCCGCTGGGCACGCGCAGCATCCAGGTCACCGCCTCGGTCGGGCTCGCGCCGGTGCACTGCCCCACCCAGCTCGCCGACGCGCTCTGCCGCGCCGACGCGGCCATGTACGAGGCGAAGACGCTCGGCCCCGCCCGCCCGGCCCGCCAGCTCGTCGCGGAGTGCTGAGCCGGCACCGCCCGGCTCGTCGAGCGGCGCTGAGCCCGGTTCGTCGCGCGGCGCTCAGCCCGGTTCGTCGCGCGGCGCTCAGCCCGGTCCGGCGGCTCGTCGCGGTGCCGGCCGGGCTCGGTCCGGCCGGTCAGCGCCAGCCGTAGCCGGCGCGCAACGCCTGCCCGACCCGGTCGAACCGCGGCCGGTCCAGCACCGCACCCTCGCGGCGGATGCTGTCCTCGCGCATGGTGAGCACCCGGTCCAGGCGTACCCAGCTCGGCCGGTTGTCCCGGTCCCACTCCCCCGGGCCGAGCGCCAGCCAGTGCCGCTGACCGTCCCGGTCGCTCTGGCTGGACAGCATCAGCCCGAACAGCGTCCGGCTGTGCCGGCCCACCACCAGCACCGGACGGTCCTTGCCCTGACGCGGGTCGTCCTCGTACGGCACCCAGGTCCAGACGATCTCGCCCGGGTCGGCGTGGCCGTCCGGCTCCGGGGCGTACGACAGCTCGCGGCGCTGCAACGCGTTGACCTGGCGGCGGCGCGCGACCTGGGCCGGGATCGGCCCGCCGGAGCGGACGGGGGCGGGCACGACCCGGGTGATCCGGCCGAGCTTCGACGCCACGTTCTTCAACAGACCTGCCACGGCGGGCAGCCTATCGGCCGGAGTGCACGGTCGATGGAATCGGGTCGCCGGTCCGGCTACGCGGTGCCATCATGCCCCGGTGACAGTGCCCCGCCACCAGATCCGCGCCGCGTTCACCGACACGTCGGTCACCGTCTACCAGGCGTACCCGCCGGAGATCGCCGACCCGGCACTGCGCGCGGGCCGGTTCGTGCCGCCGTTCAAGCGGGAGCGGATGACCTGGATCAAGCCGTCGTTCCGCTGGATGATGTATCGCTGCGGCTGGGCCCTCAAGCCGGGCCAGGAACGGGTGCTGGCGGTCGACATCAGCCGGGCCGGCTTCGAGTGGGCCCTGCGGCACGCCTGCCTCAGCAGCTACGACCCGCGCCTGCACCCGGACCGGGAGGCGTGGCGGCACCACCTGCGGGTCAGCCCGGTGCGGGTCCAGTGGGATCCGGAACGCTCGCTGCGGCTGGCGCCACTGTCGTACCGCTCGTTGCAGGTCGGGCTGACCGGCGACGCGGTACGCCGATACGTCGACGAGTGGGTCCTCGGGCTCACCGACGTCACCGGGCTGGCCCGGTCGGTGCACGGTCGCCTCACCGACGGCGACGAGGCCGGGGCGTCGGCGCTGCTGCCGGTGGAGCGCCCGTACCCGCTGCCGGCCGAGGTGGCCCGGATCGTCGACGCGGGCTGAGCGGGTGCGGTGCCGCACCGGGCTCGCCGTCGTCGCGTTGCGCCCGCGCCGTGATGTCAATAAGGGGCCCCTCTACTACCGGAGGCGTTAAGAGGGGCCCTTCCTTACGCTGGGGGCGTGCAGCTACCCGACGATCTGCCGCTGTTCGAGCGCAGCGCAGTGCGGCTGGTGGTGCTCGACGCCGCCGACCGCCTGCTGCTGTTCCACACCCGCGACCCGGACCACCCGGACCTCGGCGTGTGGTGGGAGCTACCCGGCGGCGGGCTGGACCCGGGCGAGACGTACCGGGAGGCGGCCGTCCGCGAACTGCGCGAGGAGACAGGCATCGCCATCGGCCCGGACGAGGTCGGCGCGCCGACGTGGCGGCGGCGGGCCAGCTTCCGGCACCGGCAGCGCCGCCACCTCCAGGACGAGGTGATCGTGGCGGTACGGCTGCCCGGCCCCGGACCGGACGTGGACGAGGCGCTGCGGCTGGACTACGAGGTGGAGGACTACTTCGGGTTCCGCTGGTGGCCGCTGGCCGAGGTGCTCGCCGAGCGGCCGCGCTGCTATCCCGGGCGGCTGCCCGAACTGCTGCCCGCGTTCCTGGCCGGCGAGGAGATCGACGAGCCGTTCGAGCTGTGGTCCTGACCGGCGGCGTGCCGCCGGGCGCGCCACCGGGCAGAGTGGAGCCGTGACCCCTCTGCGCGCACCCCTGGCCCGTTACGCCGAGCGGCTGCACCGCGCCGCCGGCGACACCCACCACGTCGCCTCCCCGCTGGGCGCCTGGCTGCTGCTGGCGCTGACCGGCCCGACCGCCACCGGCGACGCCCGCGCGGCGCTGGCCGAGGCGCTCGGCGCCGACCCGGACGACGCCGCGGCCGAGGCCCGGGCTCTGCTGGCCGCGCCGCACCCGATGGTCGCCGCCGCCACCGCGCTGTGGGAGCGCACCCCGTCTGCGGAGCTGGCCGCCTGGCGGGCCGCCCTGCCGGAGGACACCGAGCGCGGTGCGCTGCCGGACCAGGCGGCGCTCGACGCCTGGGCGCGGGAGCGTACCGGCGGGCTGATCGACCGCTTCCCGGTCGACGTCACCCCGGACACGCTGCTGGTCCTGGCCAACGCGCTCGCGACCCGGGTGTCGTGGGCCGACCCGTTCGACACGGCTCCAGGCGCGGAACTGGGCGCCGGCAGCGCCTGGTCGGGCCGCCTGCGGTGGGTGCTGCGCACGCCGCCGTCCGGGCACCGCTGCTGGGTGGCGGCCACCGGCCGGGCCGGCGACGTGGCGGTGCACGCGGTCCCGGCCGGCGACGGCGGCGCCGGGATGCTGGTGGTGTCGGTGGCCGCCGCGCCCGAGGTGCCGGCCGCCGACGTGCTGGCCGCCGCGCAGGAACTGGCGAGCGCCGCCGCGTTCGCCCCGGACGCCGTACCGGGTCACCGGTCGCTGTTCGACCTGCCGCTGGGCGAGACGCCAGTGTGGGCGCTGCGGGAGGAGCCGACCCGGACGTACGCGGCCGACGGCCGGGAGGAACGCGCCACGGCGGTGCTGCCGTGCTGGTCGGCGCAGAGCCGGCACGACCTCACCGCGCCCGGGTTCGGCTTCGACGCGGCGGCGCGGGCGCTCGGCGAGCTGCTGGGCCTGACCGGGCCGGAGTTCGACGCCGCGCAGTCGGCGGTGGCGCGGTTCGGCCGCTACGGCTTCGAGGCGGCCGCGGTGACCGCGTTCGGCCGGGCGACAGCGCTGCCGCCGGAGGGGGTCGCCCGCGTCGCGGAGCTGCGGTTCGGTCACCCGTACGCGGTGGTCGCGGTGACCACCGACCCGGACGGCGGCCCGTGGCACGCGCTGCCGGTCTACTCCGCCTGGGTGGCCGACCCGGAGGAGCTGCCCGCCGACGAGGCCGGATAGGCGGCGAGCGCGCTCCTGAGCTGGTCCAGCCCCAGCGAGCCGAGTTCCAGCGCCCGGTTGTGGAACGCCCGCCGGTCGCCGGGGAACGCCGCGCGGCCGTCGCGCCACACCCGCTCCCCCACCTTGTAGGTGAGCGCCTGCCCGGGCCGGCCCAGGTAGCGGGCCAGTTCCAGAGGCGCGTACGGGCCCTGGTGGCAGCGGTCGCGCAGCAGGTCCAGCGCGGCGTCCGGCGTCCACGGCGCGCCGCCGCCGGAGGGCATCGGCAGCCGTAGGTGCAGGCCGATGTCGAGCACCACCCGGGCCGCCCGCAGCAGTTGCATGAACAGGTGTCCCAGCCGGGCGCCCGGCTGCTCGTAGAGCCCGAGCTCGTCCATGAACCGCTCGGCGTACAGGGCCCAGCCCTCCTGGGCGCCGGAGAGCCCGCCGAGCAGGTTCAGCCGCTGCCCGGGTCCGCCCCGGCACGCCTCGGAGCCGAGGTGCAGGTGGTGGCCGGGGACGCCCTCGTGGTACGCGGTGCTGTACGCCCACCATGTGGGGAAGTGCTCCCGGCCCTCGGGCAGCAGCCACGAGACCCGGCCCGGCCGCGTCAGGTCCCGTGACGGACCGATGTAGGCGGTGCCGCCCGACACGGTGATGCGTGACTCGATGCGCCGCAGCGGCGCGGGGATGTCGAAGTGGGCGCCGTGCAGCCGCTCGGTGGTGGCCTCCAGCAACTCCTGGAGCCAGGCGCCGAACGCGTCCCGGCCGTGCACGACGCCCGGCGCGCCGGGGCGGTCGAGCCGGTCCCGCACCTCGGGCACGGTGCCGCCCAGGGCCCTCGCCTCGGCGACGAGTTCCGCCTCGATCGTGGTGAACTCGTCCCAGCCCCACTCGTACAGCTCGCGCAGGTCCGGTTCCGCGCCGAGGAAGGCCCGCACCCAGAGCGCGTACCGCGCCGGGCCGAAGGCCTCGTCGTCGTGCGCCAGCGGCGCGAGGTCCGCGGTGAGCGTCGCGGCGAACCTCCGGTAGGCCGCCTGGGCATCGCGCGCCGCCGCCTGCAACGACCGCTGCTGCGGGCCGTCGCCGTACCGGTCCACCAGGGTCGTGTCGTCGTCGATCCAGGCGCGGCAGCGCTGCGTCACCAGCTCCACCTGGCGCCGGGCCGGCAGGTGACCGCGGGCGGCGGCGAGCAGGAGGCTGCGGGCGTACCCGTCGAGTGCCGCCGGGATCGCGGCTTGGCGCGCGCCGACGCGGGCCCAGCCGTCCTCGGAGGCCGCGCCCTCGGCGTCGCGGCCCGGCACCGCCGACTCGACGCACTGTCGGATGAGCTGGAGCGGGCCGGTGGCCGCGGCGTGCAGTTCCCGCAGGTCCTCCCCGGCGTCGTGGAAGGCGATCCGGGCGCGCAGCCGCTCCGCGAGGTGGGCGTGCAGCGGGGTCGCGGGCAGCGCCTCGATCCGGCGCAGGGTGTGCGCGGCGAGGTCGGCGCGGGCCTGGTGACCGTCCGGGCTGTAGTCGGTGAGCCCGTCGACGTCCAGCTCACCGGCCTCGACCACGGCCGCACACGGGTCGAGGCGCCCCATCTCCCGCAGCAGCGCGTCGGTGACGTCCTCGCTCATCGCACCGATGCTAGCCCCGGTGATCAAGGAGTTCGTGCCGGCCGGGAGGCCCGGAACCGACACGAACTCCTTGACCAGCACGGTCAGACCGAGACGAGTTCCTTCTTCTCGGCCTTGGCGGCCAGGCGCTTCTCCCGCTCCTGGGCGCCGATCAGGTCGTCCGGCAGGGAGTCCTCCACCTCGATGTCGAACCGGCGCAGCAGCCGGATCGCGAACCCGCCGAGCGTGATCAGGATCAGCGCCACGCCGAAGCAGATGTACGCGAAGCCGATGCCCCGGCCCGGTCCGGTGCCGATCACCGCGCCCACCGAACCGGCCAGCGCCCCACCGGGTGCGAGCATCGGCTCGAACAGCGCGGTGGCGCCCGGCGCGAGCAGCGCGAACCCGATCGGCAGCGTCGACCAGGAGATGGTCTGGTTGAGGCTGAACACCCGGCCGTGGAAGCGCTGCGGCACCTTCACCTGGACGATCGTCGCGTAGATCGACTGCGCGGTGGTCATCGACATGGCCAGCCAGCAGAAGCCGACACAGATCATCGCCACCGACGCGTCCAGGCCGATCAGCACGCAACCGATCGCGGTGCCCAGGTTGCCGACCAGGACGCCGATCATGCGGCGCTTGCGCGGACCGCCCCACAGCGACATCAGCACGCCGCCGAGCACCGCGCCGACCGCCTCGGCCAGCGCCACCTGCGCCACCTGGGTCGGGCTGCCGAACGACAGCACCAGCGGCGTGATGAGCACCAGCGCGGGCGCCAGGAAGATGTTGCCCAGCGCGAAGTAGCCGAGCATCAGCCGGAACCCGCGGTGCCGCCAGGAGTAGCGCATGCCGTTGGCGATGGCCACCAGCAGCCGTTCCCGGGGCCGCCAGCCCAGCGCGTCCGGGAAGCGGACCACGGCGAGGGTGAGCACCGCGAACACGTAGCTGGCCACGTCGACCAGCAGGATGCCCTTCAGCTCGATGGTGGCGAGCAGGCCGGCCGCGAACGCCGGCATGAGCAGCGTGGCCACACCGGTGGAGAGCTGGGTGATGCCCATGGCGTGCCCGAGGTAGCGCTTGGGCACCAGTTGCGGCACCGCCGACTGGAACGCGATCCGCTGGAACGAACCGGCCACCGAACTGAGCGCCACCAGCATGTAGATGTGCCAGAGCACCAGGTTGTCGGTCCACAACAGGGTGGCCAGCACGAGCTGGACGGAACCGGCGAAGCAGCTCGCCGTCATCATGATCCGCCGCCGGCTGACCCGGTCGACCAGCGCGCCGGCCACCGGCAGCATGAGCACGCCGCAGATCAGCGCGAGCGCCCACAGCAGGCCGAGGTTCGCCACCGAGCCGGTGCGGTTGAACAGCCAGATCGGCAGCGCGAACGCGGTCAGCGCGGAGCCGGTGCTGGAGATGAGCTGACCGGTCGTGATGGCCATGAACCGGCCCATGCTCGGCTTGACCGTGGTGGTGGGCTTGCGGTCCTCGCCCACCCGCAGCGTGTCGGCCACCACCCACCCGGCGTCCTCGCCCCGGGCCTCCGCGGTCAGCGCGCCGACGTCACCGGCGACGACCGCCGGGTGCACCCGGGTGACGATCTCGGCCAGTTCCTCGGCCCGGTACTTGAGGAAGAAGTGCCCGGCCTGGTCGAGCACCACGAGGCCGAGCGTGTCGCTGAGGAACTGCCACTCGGCGTACCGCTCGCGGTAGTAGTCGGTCACCGGGTCCTCGGAGCCGACCACCGAGATGATCGGCGCCCGGAGCTTCGGCGCCTGCTGGTCCAGCAGCCGGGTGAAGTACTCCTCCGAGGCGCGGGAGTCGGCCCGCATGTTGCTGATGATCCGGTCGGCCTGCTCCGGGTCCAGCTCGTCGGTGTCCACACCCATCGACTTGAGCCAGCTCGCGGAGTGCCTGTTGCTGCTGAGCCGTTCGAGGCGGTCGCGCAGCGCCGCGATCACGCCCTTCGGGCGGGCGAACGGGAACATGGCGCCGATGTAGACGGCCTCCAGCTCCCGGCCGGCCGCCTCCACCTTGCGGGCCACGTCGGCGAGGATGGCGCTGCCCACGCCGCAGTGGCCGTACAGCGCGATCGGCCCCTCGACCCGCTCCAGGATCTCGTCGGCGACCCGGCTGGTCAGCTCGTCGAACGGCAGCGCGTCCTCGCTGAGACCCACGTCGTGGCCGGGGATCGCCAGCGACCACAGCCCGTACCCGGCCGGCAACGCGTCGGCCAGCGGCTGGTAGACGATGGCGCTGCCGCCGCCGTACGGGACGCAGACGTACGTCAGCACCCGCTTGCCCGCCGGGATCGGCTTGGTCAGCTCGTAGAGCAGCCGGCGCGGCCCCTCCTGCGCGGCGTCGCCGGAGATGAACGCGGCGAGGTCGCGGATGGTGCGCTGCTGGAACAGGTCCATCACGCCGACCGCCCGGCCGCCCAGCTCCGCCTTGCGGATCTTGGCGACGACCTGGGTGGCGAGCATCGAGTGCCCGCCCAGGTCGAAGAAGTCGTCGTCGATGCCGAGCGTGTCCACGCCCAGCACCTCGGACCAGATCGCGGCGAGCGCCCGCTCGGTGTCGTCGCGCGGCTCGACCAGCGCCACCGACGCCTCGCGGGTGACCACCGGCGCGGGCAGCGCCTTGCGGTCCAGCTTGCCGTTCGGGGTCAGCGGCAGCGCGTCGAGCGTGACGAACGCGGCCGGCACCATGTATTCGGGCAGCGTGTCCTTCAGCGCCGCCTTCAGCGCGGCGTGCTCCGCGGCACCGACCAGGTACGCGGTGAGCCGCTTGTCGCCCGGGCTGTCCTCGCGGACGATCACCGTGGCCTCGGTGACGCCCGGCTGCTCGCGCAGCGCGCTCTCGATCTCGCCCAGCTCGATGCGCAGGCCGCGCAGCTTGACCTGGTGGTCGATCCGGCCCAGGAACTCGATCACCCCGGCGCCGTCCGGGCCGACGACCCAGCGGGCCAGGTCGCCGGTGCGGTAGAGGCGGGCGCCCGGCTCTTCCGAGTACGGGTCGGGGACGAACTTCTCCGCCGTCAGCGCCGGCCGGCGGTGGTAGCCGCGGGCCAGCCCGACGCCGCCGATGTGCAGCTCACCGGCCACCCCGACCGGGCACTGCGCGCCGGACGGATCGAGCACGTGCAGCCGCAGGTTGGCGATCGGCGCGCCGATCGGCACGCTCGTCACCTGCGCCAGCCGGTCCGGCTCGCACGCCCAGGCGGTCACGTCGATGGCCGCCTCGGTCGGGCCGTACAGGTTGTGCAGGCCGCACCAGGGCAGCCGGGCGGTGAAGTCGGCCGCCGACGCCAGCGGCAGCTCCTCGCCGGAGCAGATCACCCGGCGCAGCGCGGTGGCCGCCTCCACACCGTCCTCGGCGAGGAAGACGGTGAGCATCGACGGGACGAAGTGGGCGGTGGTGATCCGCTCGGACACCAGCAGGTCGCGCAAATAGCCGGCGTCCTTGTGGCCGCCGGGCTTCGCCAGCACCAGGCGGGCACCGGTACGCAGCGGCCAGAAGAACTCCCACACCGACACGTCGAAGCTCGCCGGCGTCTTCTGGAGCACCGCGTCGTCGGCGCCGAGGCCGTACGTCTTCTGCATCCAGTCGAGCCGGTTGACGATGCCCCGGTGGGTGTTCGGCACGCCCTTGGGGCGGCCGGTGGAGCCGGAGGTGTAGATGACGTACGCCAGGTGCTCCGGCCCGGCCGTCGGCCCGAGGTCGGTCCCGGGCTGGTCGGCCCAGACTGCGGCGTCGTCCAGTTCGAGCACCGTGGCGCCGGTGTCGGGCAGCACGTCGCGCAGGTGCGACTGGACCAGCACCACCGGCGCGTCCGCGTCGCCGACCATGAACGCGAGCCGGTCGGCCGGGTACTCCGGGTCCAGCGGCAGGTACGCGCCACCGGCCTTGAGCACGCCGAGCAGCCCGGCGACCAGTTCCACCGAGCGTTCCGCGCACACCCCGACGAGCGTCTCCGGGCCGACGCCGGCCGCGCGCAGCCGGTGCGCGACGCGGTTGGCCTGCGCGTTCAGCTCGGCGTACGTGCGGCTGTGCCCGTCGATGGTGACCGCCACCGCGTCCGGGGTGGCCGCGGCGCGCTCCTCGATCGGGCCGTGCAGCGTCTGCTCGCGCGGGAAGTCCGCAGTGGTGTCGTTCCAGGCGGCGAGCAGGTCCCGCTCGGCGGCGGGCAGCAGCGGCAGCCGGGACACCGGGGTGTCCGGCGCGGCGACGACCGCGTCCAGCAACGCGGTCCACCGCTGCGCCATCCGCTCCACGGTCACCCGGTCGAACAGGTCGGTGTTGAAGACCAGCTTGCCCCAGAGCCCGTCGACGGTCTCCACCGCGTGCAGCTCGAAGTCGAACCGGGTGGCCTGCAACTCCATCGGGGTCCAGGAGAACGTGACCTCGTCGGTGCGGGACACGCCGGTGAACCGGCCCATCTCGTAGTTCTGCAGCACGAACATGGCCTGGAACACCGGGGAGCGGCTGACGTCGCGCGGCAGGCCCAGCTCGTGGACCACCTTGGCGAACGGCACCTCGGCGTGCTCGAACCCGTCCAGCACGGTGCGGCGGGTGCGTTCCAGCAGCTCGGTGAACGTCGGATCGTCGCCCAGGTCGGCGCGCAGCGGCAGCATGTTGATGAACATGCCGACGAGGTTCTCCAGCTCCGGTGCGGACCGGCCGGCCACCGACGCGCCGATCGCGAAGTCGTCCTGACCGGCGTGCCGGGCCAGCAGCACCTGGTACGCGGCGAGCAGCGTCATGAACAGCGTGCCGCCGCTGTCGCGGGTGAGCGTGTTGAGCGCCTCGGTGGCGGCCGGGTCGAGCTGGAACTCGACGAAGTCGCCCCGGTACGTCTGGGTGGCCGGGCGCGGTCGGTCCAGCGGCAGTTCCAGCGGCGTGATGCCGGCCAGCCGCTGCTTCCAGTAGTCGACGTGCGCCCGCGCCTGCGGACCGTCCAGCTCCTGGGCCTCCCAGACGGCGAAGTCGCCGTACTGGATCGGCAGCGCGGGCGGCTCGCCGCCCCGGTAGAGCGTGATCAGGTCGCGCAGCAGCACGTCCACCGACCAGCCGTCGCCGACGATGTGGTGCTGGGCGAGGAACAGCACGTGGTCCTCGGCGGTCAGCCGGATCAGCAGGGCCCGCAGCAGCGGACCGTTCGCCAGGTCGAACGGCTCGGCCGCCGCCGCGTCCACGAGCGCCTGCGCGGCGGCCTCGTCGGGCGCGTCCACCACCGTCAGCGGCACGTCGGCGGTGTCCGCGACGACCACTGTGGGACGGCCGTCGGCGTCGGCCGGGAAGCGGGTGCGCTGCGACTCGTGCCGCTCGGCCAGCCCGGTCAGGGCGGCACGCAGCGCGTCCACGTCCAGTGGTCCGCGCACCCGCAGCGGCGCCGCGATGTGGTACGCCGCCTCGCCCGGAGCGAGCTGGTCCATGAACCAGACCCGCTCCTGGGCGTAGGACAGCGGCACCTCCGCGCCGGACGGGCGGGGGGTGATCCGGGCCGCGGGAGCGGTCTGGCGGGCGCGTAGCCGTCGGGCGATCAGCGCCTGCCGGGCCGCCTCGCGGGCCGGATCCTTCAGGTCGGTCATCAGTTGGTTCCCTCTTCCGCCGCGAGCAGCGCGGCGACCTCGGTGTCGGAGAGCCCGTCGAGCTCGGCGGCGATCCGCTGTTCGATCTGGGCGGCCAGGTCCGCCACCACGGGGCTGCTGAACAGCGCCCGCATGGGCAGGTCGACGTCCACCTCGGCGCGGATCCGGGCCATCGCCCGCATGCCGCGCAGCGAGTTGCCGCCGAGGGCGAAGAAGTCGTCCAGGGCGCCGACCTTCTCCACCTGGAGGATCTCGGCGTACACCTCGGCGACCAGGCCCTCGGCCTCGGTGCGGGGCGCGACGTAGCTGTCCTGGGCCTGCTCGGCCGCCGCCGGGGCGGGCAGCGCGGCACGGTCCAGCTTGCCGTTCGGCGTCAGCGGCAGCGCGTCCAGCCGGACCAGGGCGGCCGGCACCAGGTGCGCGGGCAGCTCGCGGGCCAGTTCGGCGCGGACCGAGTCCTCGTGGGCCGGGCCCACCAGGTAGCCGACGAGCGCCGGCTCGCCGCCGTCGGTGCGTACCGCCGCGGCGGCGGCGCGCACGTCCGGGTGGGCCAGCAGCGCCGCCTCGACCTCGCCCAGCTCGATGCGCATGCCGCGCACCTTGACCTGGTCGTCGCGGCGGCCCAGGTAGTCCAGCGTGCCGTCGGCGCGCCAGCGGGCCAGGTCGCCGGTGGCGTACATCCGGGCGCCGGGCGGGCCGTACGGGCAGGGCAGGAACCGCTCCGCGGTCAGGCCGGGCCGGTCGTGGTAGCCGCGGGCGAGCTGGGTGCCGGTGACGTACAGCTCCCCCACCACGCCCGGGGGCACCGGCCGCAGGGCGGCGTCGAGCAGCAGCGCCCGGGTGTTCCAGGTGGGCGTGCCGATCGGCACCGGACCGGCCGGGACCGGTTCGCCGGGGGCGATCCGGGCCGCGACGCAACCCACAGTGGCCTCCGTCGGGCCGTACTCGTTGATCACCGCCACGTCGGGGTGCGCGGCCCGCCAGGCGACGAGCTGCTCCCCGGTCAGCGCCTCGCCGCCGATCACCAGGTCGGCCGTCGGCGACAGCTCGCCGTCGAGCAGCGGCAGGTGGCTCGGCGTGACCTTGAGGAAGGCCGGCCGGCCACCGGCGCGGGCGGCGGGCTCGTCGATCGCGGCGAGCCGGACCGTGCCGCCGGCCGTCAGCGTGCCGAGCAGGCCGGTGACGGTGAGGTCGAACGACACCGGCGAGTGCAGCAGCGCCACCCCGGAAAGCCCCGGGTAGGTGGCGCGGGCCCACGCCAGGTACGCGGTCACCGCCCGGTGCTCGACCACCACGCCCTTCGGGCGGCCGGTGGAGCCGGAGGTGTAGAGCACGTACGCCGGGTGCTCCGGGCGCAGCGGCGCGACCCGGTCGGCGTCGGTGAGGTCGTCGCCGGCCTGGTCCGACCCGACCTCGCCGTCGAGCACCAGCGCGTCGCCGGGCACCAGGGCGGCGGTGTCCGGCGTGGTCACCACCAGCGCCGGTGCGGCGTCGGCCAGGAGGTACGCGATCCGGCCGGCCGGGTACGCGGTGTCCACCGGCACGTACGCGGCGCCCGCCTTCAGCACCGCGAGCATCGCCACGACGAGGTCGCAGGAGCGGGGCAGCACCAGCGCGACCCTGGTCTCCGGGCCGGCGCCGCGCGCCACGAGCAGCCGGGCCAGCCGGTTCGCGGCGGTGTTCAGCTCGCCGTAGCCGAGCGTCACGCCGTCGCAGACCAGCGCCGCCGCGTCCGGGGTGGCGGCGGCCTGCCGCTGCACCTCGTCGACCACTGTGCTCACCGGCACGTCGTGGGCGGTGTCGTTCCAGGCGTCGAGCACCTGTTCCCGCTCGGCGTCGGTGAGCAGCGGCAGCGCGCCGACCGTACGCTCCGGCTCGGCGACGGCGGCGGCGAGCAGCCGTACGTAGCGGCTGACCACCGTCTCGGCCGTGGCCCGGTCGAACAGGTCGGTGCGGTAGACCAGGCGGCAGTCGCCGGTGGTGATGTCGAAGGCCAGATCGTCCTTCGTGGTGCCCAGCTCCACCGGGTCGAGGCCGGAGTCCGGGATCCAGTTCAGCGCGGTCTGGAAGATCGGCTGCACCGACGGGTCACGCTGCGGGTCGACCGCCTCGACGATCTTCTGGAACGGCGTCTGCCCGTGCTCCATGGCGTCGATCAGACCGTTGCGGACGCGGCCGAGCAGCGCCGCGAACGTCGGGTCGCCGGAGACGTCGCAGCGCAGCGCCACCGGGTTGACGAACATGCCGATCAGCGGCGTCAGCTCCGGGTTGTCCCGGCCCGCGGTGGAGACGCCGACCACCACGTCGGCGTCGCCGGAGATCCGCGACAGCAGCGCCGCGAAACCGGCCAGCAGCACCATGTACGGGGTGGCCTGCGCGCCGGTGGCCAGCGCGCCGACGCGGTCCAGCAGCCCGTCGGGCAGCGTGAAGCGCACCTCGTCACCGGCGAACCCGAGCTGGGCCGGGCGGGGCCGGTCCAGCGGCAGGCCGGTGACCGGCGGCGCGCCGGCCAGGTGACCGGTCCAGAACGCGAGCTGACGGTCCAGTTCCTCGCCGGTGAGCTGCTGGCGCTGCCAGACCGCGAAGTCGGCGTACTGGATGGGCAGCTCGGGCACGGCGGGCTCGGCGCCGGTGCGCGCGGCCTCGCAGAACGCGAGCAGCTCGGCGTGGAACAGCACCGCCGAGTGGCTGTCGAAGACGGCGTGGTGCACCACGAACGCCAGCGCGAGCCCTTCGGTCATGCGGATCAGCCGGGCCCGCCACAGCGGCGCCGCGTCCAGCGGGATCGGCAGGCGCGCCATCTCGCCGCGGATGCGCTCGAACTCGGCCCGCTGCTCACCGGCGGGCAGGTGGGTGACGTCGGTGACGGGCAGCGGCGCCGGCTCGTGGGCGCGTACGACCTGCACCAGCGCGCCGTCGTCGGTCCGCAGGTGGGTACGCAGCGCCTCGTGCCGGGCGATCACCCGGTTGACCACGTCACCGGCCGTGCCGGCGTCCACGCCGGCCGGGAACAGCCACGGGAAGGACACGTTGAACACCGGCGAGCCGGCGTCGAGCTGGTTGGCCATCCACACCCGCTCCTGGGCGTAGGAGGCCGGGAACGTCCACTCCTGGCTCGTGCTCATGAGAGTGCCTCGCGCACGGAGCGGGGACGCATGTCGGTCCAGACCTCGTCCACGTGGGCCAGGCACTGCTCGCGGCTGCCGGCGAAGCCGGTGTCGTGCCAGCCGGCGGGCAGGTCCCGGTCGGCCGACCAGATCGAGTACTGCTCCTCGTCGTTGCGGACGACCAGGAATCGGGGTTCGGCCATGTCAGTTCGCTCCTGCGTTCTCGGGGGTGTGCGGCTCGGCCATCGCGACGGCGATCTTGCGGGGACCGGTGAACGGTTCCCGGCCGTGCGCGGCGGTCATGTTGTCCACCACCAGCACGTCGTCGCGCTGGTAGTCGAAGCGGACGGTGGCCGCCCGGTAGGCGGCGCGCAGGTGGTCCATGACGTCGGCGGGGATCTCGGCGCCGTCGCCGTAGTAGGTGTTCGAGGGCAGCCCGTCGGCGCCGAACATGGCCAGCAGCCCTTCCTGGTAGTCCTTCGGCAGGGTGCTGAGGTGGAAGAACGTGGCGTGGTTGAACCAGCGCGGGGTGTCCGACCCGGGCCGGTGGTGCACCACGTCGCGGACCGCGCGGGTACGCAGGCCGTCCTTGCCGACCCACTCCACGGTGATCCCGTTGTCCGCCGCGTACGCCTCGACCTCGGCGCGGCTCTCGGTGTTGAACACCTCCTGCCAGCGGGTGCCGAAGTCGCCGTGGAAGTTGCGCACGAGCATCCACCGGCGGCTGATGAACTCCTCCCGGACCGCCGGGTCGATCAGCTCGTAGACCCGGCGCACGTCGGCCAGCGGCGTGGCGCCCAGGCTGTCCGGCGGCGTGACGCAGTAGAAGAACAGCGTCAGCGGCCAGCGCGCCTGGTACGAGTTCTCGTTGTGCAGGAAGATCTCCTCGTCCGGCGGGTAGTCGGTCGAGGTGTAGACCCGGCCCTTGATGGAGTGCCGGGGCGAGGAGCGCTCGGTGTAGGTCAGCGGCTCGCCGGCGAGCGCGCGGACGGCCTGGTCGAAGCCGTCCACGCCGCCCACGTCGAAGCCGCGGAACAGCAGCCCCCCGCTGGCGACGAGGGTGTCCCGCAGCTCGGCTCGCCGGGCCGTGATCAGGTCGGTCAGCGCCCGGCCGTCGCTCTCGACGACCACCGGCAGCGTCGCGGTTGTCTCGCTCATGGTGCGGTGTCTCCTTGTGTGCGTCGGGATGTCAGCCGCGGGGCAGCCGCGGGATGGCCGGGATCGCCGCCGGGGCGGCCGGTGCGTCGGCGGGCGCCTCGGCGCGCAGCTCCTCGATCCGGGCGGCCAGTCCGGCCACCGTGGGGGTCTCGAAGAGGCTGCGCATCGGCAGCCGTACGCCGGTCGCCTTGCGCATGGCGGCGATGAGCTGCACGGCGACCAGCGAGTTGCCGCCGAGGGCGAAGAAGTCGTCGTCCACGCCGACGTCGGTGACGCCGAGGCCGTCGCGCCACACCTGGGCGATCGTCTTCTCCAGTTCGGTGCCGGGCGCCGCCGAACCGCCGCCGGTGGCGGCCGTCGTACCGGCCGGCGCGTCGGTCTCCTCGGCGAGGCTGTCGGTGGTGACCCGGGCGGCCCGGCGCCGGATGTCGGCGACGGTGCGGGTGGCGATCACCACCTGGGCGCCGAGACCGGCGGCCAGGCTGCGGCGGAACGCCTCCGCGCCGTCGACCGGGCGGATGTCCTCGGTGACCGGCGCCGGGGCGTCACCGGTCGCCGCCGGGGACTCGGCGAGGTTGCCGGCGACCGCGTCCTGGTCGACCCGGCGCAGCACGAAGTCGCTGATCGCGACCAGTTCCCGGCCGTCCGGGTCGCGCAGCGACAGGTCGGCGGCGACCACCTCGTCGGTGGCGGCGGGCCGGTGCCGCAGGTGACTGTGGAACGTCGCCGGGAGCGCGCCGCGCACCACGATCCGGCCGTACGACAGCGGCAGGTAGGTGCCGGAGCCCTGCCCGCGTCCGAACGCGGTCGCCACGTCCAGCAGCGCCGGGTGCATGCCCCAGGACGGCAGGTCACCGAGCGCGACGGCGGGTGCCTGCACCCGGGCCAGTTCCTCGCCGTCGGCGAGGTGGTGCTCGGCCAGCGCCGCCCAGCGCGGCCCGAACGTGAGCATGCTGGTGCGTCCCCGGCCGAACGAGGCGTCGTCGTCGACCCGCCGCCCGGCCACCACTGGGACGGCGGCCGGCGGGGCCGCGTCGGTGGTCCACCCGGCGGTGCCGCGTACATGGGTGCGCGCCTGGCCGGCGGCGAGGCTGGCGACGGTGAAGTCGGTGCCGTCCTCGGCCGGGGTCAGCTCGACCCGGTACTGGGCCACGGTGCCGTCCGGCACCGAGAACGGCTCCAGGAACACCACGTCACGCAGCTCCACCGCGGCGTCCGGCCCCGGCGCGGGCAGCGCGGCCACCACCGCGGCGCGCACCGACTCCAGGTGGGCGGTGCCCGGCACCACCGGCACCCCGCCGATCCGGTGCTCGTCGAGCAGCCAGTGCGTGTCCGCCGAGACGAGGCCGTGCAGCACCGTGCCGTCCGGGCCGGCGACCATCGTGGCGAGCACCGGGTGGTCGACCGCGGTGGTCACGGTGTCCCGCCCGGCGGCCCGGAACGCGGCCGGCGCGGCGGTCTCCACCGCCATGCCGACCTCGGCCCAGCCGCCCCAGTTCTGCGACACCACCGGCGCGCGGAACCCGGTGCCGGAGCGCGCGAACGCGTCCAGGAAGTTGTTCGCGGCGCAGTAGTCGACCTGGCCGAACCCGCCGATCACCGCGGTGATCGAGGAGCAGAGCACGACGAAGTCCAGCGGCAGGTCACCGAAGACCCGGGCCAGCGCCAGGGTGCCGGCCAGCTTCGGGGCCAGCACGCGCCGCGCCTCGTCGCGCTCCTTCACCTCGGCCATGCCGCCGCCGGGCAGACCGGCGGCGTGCACGATGCCGTCCAGCCCGCCGAACCGGCGCTCCGCCTCGTCGCGGACCCGGCGCAGGTCGTCCGCGTCGGTGACGTCGGCGGCCAGCACCAGCACCTCGGCGCCCGCGGCCTCCATCCGGCGGATCGCCGCGATGGCGCGTCCGGCCCGGTCGGCGCCGCCGTGCACCGCCAGGTGGGCGTCCCAGTCGTCGCGCTCGGGCAGCCCGGAACGGGCCAGCAGCACCAGCTTGGCGCGGGCCCGGCGGGCGAAGTCCTCGGCCAGGGTGACGCCGATGCCGCCGAGACCGCCGGTGATCAGGTAGCGGCCCTCCTCGCGCAGCACACCCGGCTCGTCCTCGGCGGCCACTGTGACCTGCTCGTAGCCGGCCAGCCAGCGGCGGTCGCCGCGCAGCGCCACCTCCGGGTGCTCCCCGTCGACCGGGCTGCGCAGCTCGGCCACCAGGGCGGCCACCCCGCGCGCGGCCGGGTCGGTGTCGAGCAGCCGCACGGTCAG
Source organism: Micromonospora sp. WMMD1274 (assembly GCF_049179035.1). Classification (NCBI taxonomy): domain Bacteria; kingdom Bacillati; phylum Actinomycetota; class Actinomycetes; order Micromonosporales; family Micromonosporaceae; genus Micromonospora; species Micromonospora sp. WMMD1274. The sequence goes on along the minus strand of NZ_JBMHMG010000001.1, from coordinate 6,360,162 downwards.
GCCGGGCAGCTCGGCCGGGAGCACCCGGGCCAGGCCGGCCAGCGTGGCGTGCTCCGGGCGGACCAGGTCGTCGCCGCGTACGTCACCGATGCCGGCGGTGACCAGGTCCAGGCGTACGCCCGCCTCGTCGGCCGTCACACCGGCGCCGGCCAGGGCCTGCACCAGGTGCAGCGCGCCGAAGAAGCCGCGCTCCTGCGCCGCCCAGGCGGCCGCCGGGTCGGTCCCGGCCGGGTCGCCGTCGAGCGCGAACGCGTGCACGATCCGCCGGGGCAGGTCGGTGCCGAGCGCCGCGACCAGTTCCTCGGCGTCGGCGCGTACGCCGGGACGCAGCCGGAAGCCGTTCGCGGTGGCGGTGAACGCCTCGCCGGCGCGTACCTCGACCGGGTCGTCACCGGCGGCGCGCAACGCGGCCACGAGCGCCTCGCCGCGCGGGCCGTCGGCCAGCACCAGGCAGCGGCCCAGCGGCTCGGCCGTGCGGACCGGCGGGGCCTGCCGCCACGCCGGCACCGCGAACCACTCCGGCAGCGGGCGGGGGCCGGTCTCGGCGGGCGCCGCGGCGACCTCCTGCTCCGGGTCCGGGTCGATCCAGTAGCGGCGCCGCTCGAACGGGTACGTGGGCAGCGGCACCCGCCGCGCGTGCGGGTCGGCCGGGAGGCTCACCGGCACCCCGGCGCACCAGAGCGCGCCGGCCGTGCCGAGCAGCGCGGCCACGTCGCCGGTCTGCTCGCCGGGGCCGGGCAGGCTGCCCAGCGGGGTCAGCGCCCGCTGCGCCTCGCCGGCCTTGGCGACCTGCATCCGGGCCAGGTTGGCCAGCTGCCGGCCGGGGCCGCACTCGACGAGCGCCCAGGTGCCCTCGGCGAGCAGCGTGGCCACGCACGCGCCGAAGCGGACCGGGCGGCGCAGGTGCGCGGCCCAGTACGCCGGGTCGGTGGCCTGCGCCTCGGTGATCCAGGTGCCGGTCACGTTCGACACGAACGGCACCGCCGGGGCGCGCAGCGGCACCGTCGCCATCAGCGCGGTGAACTCGTCGAGGATCGGGTCCATCATCGGCGAGTGGAACGCGTGCGAGGTGCGCAGCACCTTCGACTTGTTCTTGCCGCCGAGGCTCGCCGCGAACTCCTCCACCAGCGCGGTCTCACCGGCGACCACACACGTGCCGGGACCGTTGACGGTGGCCACCGACAGGCCCTCGGGCAGCCGGCCGGCCACCTCCGACTCGTCCAGCGTGACCGCGAGCATCGAACCGGCCGGCAGCGAGTGCATGAGCCGGCCCCGGGCGGCCACCACGCGCAGCGCGTCGGCGAGGTCGAGCACCCCGGCCACCGTCGCGGCCACGTACTCGCCGATGGAGTGGCCGATCATCGCGGCCGGGGTCACCCCGGCGGCCCGCCAGGCGGCGGCGAGCGCGTACTCGACTGTGAACAGGGCGGGCTGGGTCCAGCGGGTCTGCGTGAGCTTGTCCGCCGCCTCCGGGTCGCGGTCCAGGATCAGGTCGCGGATGTCCAGGCCCAGTTCGGGGCGGAGCAGCTCGGCGCACTCGTCGACGGCGGCGGCGTACGCGCTGTCCTGCGCATACAGCTCGGCGCCCATCCCGGCGTACTGCGCGCCCTGGCCGCTGAACAGGAACGCCACCCGGGGGGCCGGCCCCTCGGCGGCCCCCCGGTGACCCTTGCGCCGCTCGCGCAGCGCGGCGGCGGCGGACGCCGGGTCGCCCGCGACCACGGCGGCGCGGTGGGCGTACACCTGGCGGCCGACGCGCAGCGTGTGCGCCACGTCGGCCAGCGCGACGTCGCTGCCGCTCTCCAGGTGGTCGGCGAGCCGCCGCACGGCGGTGTCCAGCGCGGTCGGGGTCTTCGCCGACACCTGGAGCAGGTGCGCCGGGCGGGCGGAGGGCTCGGCCCGGCCCGCGGCCGGGGCCTCCTCCAGCACCACGTGCGCGTTGGTGCCGCCGATGCCGAAGGAGCTGACGCCGGCCCGGCGCGGACCGCCGTCGGTGTCCCACTTGGTCAGCGTGTTCGCCACGTAGAACGGGGTGTCGGCGAAGTCGATGGCCGGGTTCGGCGTCTCGTAGTTGATGGTCGGCGGGATCAGCCCGTGCTCCATCGCCAGCACCGTCTTGATCACGCTGACGATGCCGGAGGGCTGGCTGAGGTGGCCGATGTTCGACTTCACCGAGCCGATGCCGCACCAGCCGCGCTCGTCGGTGTCCTTGGTGTAGACGGCGGACAGCGCGGCGACCTCGATCGGGTCGCCGAGCGCGGTACCGGTGCCGTGCGCCTCGACGTAGCTGATGCTGCGCGGGTCGACGCCGGCCAGCTCGACGGCCTGGGCGACGGCCTCCATCTGCCCGTCGATGCTGGGGGCGGTGAAGCCGACCTTCCCGGCGCCGTCGTTGTTGATCGCGTTGCCGAGCACGACCGCGCGGATGGTGTCGCCGTCGGCGATCGCGTCGGAGAGCCGCTTGAGCAGCGTCACGCCCACGCCGCTGCCCCACACCGTGCCGTTCGCTCCGGCGTCGAACGGCCGGCACCGCCCGTCCGGCGAGGTGAAGCCGTCCATGCCGAGGTAGCCGACGTGCGGCAGCTCGATGTTGACGCCGCCGGCCAGGGCCATGTCGCACTCGCCGTTGCGCAGCGCCTCGCAGGCCAGGTGGAACGCCACCAGGGAGGTGGAGCAGGCGGTGTGCACGGTCATGCTGGGCCCGCGCAGATCCAGCCGGTACGACACGTTGGTGGCCACGTAGTTCGGCGAGTTGCCGGTGGCCAGCGAGACCGCGCCGTGCGGGTTCCCGCCGACCCGCTTGTTGCGCAGCACGTTGCGGTGCATGTACGTGTTGCCGCCGGTGCCGGCGTACACGCCCACCGCGCCGTCGTAGCGGCCCGGGTCGTAGCCGGCGTCCTGCAACGCGGTGTAGCAGGTCTCCAGGAACAGCCGGTGCTGCGGGTCGGTGATCTCGGCCTCGCGGGCGGTCATCCCGAACAGGCCGGCGTCGAACTCGTCGTAGCCGTCCACGAGCGGGGCACGGTTGACCCAGCCCGGGTCGTCGACCTCCTGCGGCTGGGCGCCGCGGGCGAGCTGCTCCTCGCGGGTCAGCTCGGTCGTCGACTCCACGCCGTCGACCAGGTTGCGCCAGAACTCGTCGACGTCGGCCGCGCCGGGCAGGCGGGCGGCGAGCCCGACGATGGCGATGGGCTCGACGCCGTCGTCGGCCGGAATGTCGTTCTGCATGGGGGTTCCTTCATTCACAAGGGATCGCGTCACGGGTGAGGTCGGCGGGGTGGCGGGGTACGGCGGGCGCGGCCCCGCCGGGCGGCGGCGCGCATTGCGGCGCGGGCCAGTTCCGGCCGGTCGGCGGCCCCGTCGAGGCTGGCGGCGAGCGCCCGCACGGTCGGGTGGCGGAACAGGTCGAGCATGGTGATCGAGCGGCCGGTGGCCTCGGTGAGCCGGGCGTGCACGGCGGCCAGGGCCATCGAGTGGCCGCCGATGTCGAAGAAGTTGTCGCTCACGCCCACCTGGTCGCGGCCGAGCACGTCCCGCCAGATCCCGGCGATCAGCTCCTCGGTCGCGGTGAGCGCGTCCGAGCCGGCGGGCAGCGGCGCGCGGGCCGGTTCGGCCGTCGCGACGCTCATCGCGCCGAGCGCCGCGACCCGTACCGCCGGGCGGGGCAGCTCGGGCGCGACCTCGGCGGCCGGGGCGTCCGGGTCGGCGGCGAGCGCGCCGACCAGGGCGGCCAGGTCGGCCAGGAGCGCGCTGATCCGCTCGCCGGTGAACAGGTCCGGGTTGTGCACCACCTCGACGCCGGCCCGCCCGTCGCGCTCCACCACGTAGACGGTCAGGTCGAACGGCGACCCGGGCTTGGGCACCGGCACCGGCTCGACGGCCAGGCCGGTGAGCGTCAGCCGGGGCGCGACGAAGTTGAGCACGTTGAACAGCACCTGCACCAGCGGGGCGCGGGAGGTGTCCCGGCCCACGCCCAGCGCCTCGACGACGCGTTCCAAAGGCGCGCCCGGGTGGGCGGTGACCTCGTGCAGCTCGGCGGCGGCCCGGTCGACCTGCTCGGCGAAGCTCGCGCCGCCGGAGCGGACCCGCACCGGCACGGTGTCGATGAAGAACCCGATCACCTCGTCGAACGCGGCCAGCCGCCGGTCGGCGACGATCGCGCCGAGCACGTGCTCGTCGCCGCCGGTGACCCGGCGCAGCAGCTCGCCGAACGCGGCCAGCAGCACCGCCGCGACTGTGGTGCCGCGCCGGGTGGCCAGGTCGCGTACGGCCCGGTCGGCGGTCTCGTCCAGCCGTACCGCGGCCTCCGCGCCGGCGTACGTCTGCACGGCCGGGCGGGGACGGTCGCGGGGCAGGTCCAGCACCGTGGGCGCGCCCGCCAGGTGCGTGGTCCACCATGCCAGGTCGGTCTCGCCCCGGCGCCGGTCCCGGTCGGCGCGCCACACCGCGTAGTCGGCGTACGTGGCGGGCAGCGGCGGGCGGCCCGGCACGGACCGGCCGAGCGCGCGGGCGTACGCGAGCGCCAGCTCGTCGTAGAGCAGCGCCTCGGACCAGCCGTCGAAGACCGCGTGGTGCACCGTCACCGCGAACACGTGCTCCTGCGCGGCGAGCCGGTACACGGTCACCTGCCAGGGCGGGCCGGTGGCCAGGTCGAACGCGTGCCCGGCGCCGGCCGCGAGCATGCCGGCCAGCTCGGCGTCCGGGTCGGCGGCGCCGGTCAGGTCGACCACCGGCACCGCCACGTCGGTGGGTTCCTCGCGGACCGCGTACGGCACGCCGCCGTTGCACGGGATGCGCCAGCGCAGCACGTCGTGCCGTTCGGCGACGGCCCGCAGCGCGGCGCCGAGCGCGGTGACGTCCAGCGGCCCGCGCAGCCGGTGCGCGACGGCGATGTTGTACGGCGCGCTGGACGGGGCGAGCTGGTCCATGAACCACAGCCGCCGCTGCGGCGGGGACAGCGTCGGCGGGTTGCCCGTGGTGAGCCCGTCGGCGCCGGCGGGGTCGGCGGCGCGGACCCGGTCCACGAGCGCGGCGAACGTGCGGTCGGCGAACAGCACCCGGGTGTCGACCTGCCGGCCCAGCTCGGCGCGCAGCGCGGCGACCAGCCGCATCGCGGCGACGGAGTTGCCGCCGGCGGCGAGGAAGTCGCTGTCCGGGACGGGCGCCGCGCCGAGCAGCCGGGTCCAGACGCGCCGGACCGCGGCCGTCACCGGGTCGTCGTCGGCGGGGGCGTCGGCCACCCCGGCCGGGGCGGTCGCGGCCAGCTCGCGCAGAGCCGGCCGGTCCAGCTTGCCGGTGGTGGCGCTGACCGGCAGCGCGTCCAGCCGCACCGTCCTGGCCGGCAGCATCGCGGTGGTCAGCCGCGTCGCCGCGTACGCCCGCAGCTCGTCGTCGTCCGGCGCGCCGGCCGGGGTGAGGAACGCGACCAGCTCGCCGCCGGCCGGGCCGGGCACCGCCTCCACCGCGACGCGCTCGACGCCCGGGTGGGCGGCCAGCACGGCCTCGATCTCGCCCAGCTCGATGCGCTGGCCGCGGACCTTCACCTGGCGGTCGGCGCGGCCGAGGTAGACGATCCGGCCGTCCGGGCCCTGCCGGACCAGGTCACCGGTGCGGTAGAGCCGCTCGCCGGGGACGTCGCCGAACGGGTCGGGCACGAACCGCTCGGCGGTCAGGCCGGGCCGGTTCAGGTAGCCGTCGGCCAGGCCGGGCCCGCCGATCAGCAGTTCGCCGGTCTCCCCCGCCGGCACCGGACGCAGGTCGGCGTCGACCACGTACGCCCGGTGGTTGGGCAGCGGCCGGCCGATCGGCATCGGGTCGGTGTCGGCCGGGGTGAGGTCGCAGGTGACAGCCAGCACGGTGGTCTCGGTCGGGCCGTAGCCGTTGAGGAACCGCCGTCCCGGCGCCCAGCGGGCGACCAGCTCGGCCGGGACCGCCTCGCCGCCGCAGAGCAGCACCCGCCACGACGGGAACCCGGCCGGGTCCAGCAGCGACAGCACGGTCGGGGTGATGAAGCCCCAGGTCACCTCGTGCTCGGCGACGAACCGGGCCAGCCGCACCGGGTCGGCCCGGTCGTCGGCGCCCAGCAGCTGCACCGCGCCGCCGAGCGTGAGCGGCACGAACAGGTCCATGGTGGCCGCGTCGAAGCCGAGCGAGGCGATGCCGAGGCTGCGGACCGACGCGTCGGCGCCGGTCAGCGCGCTCACGCCGGTGACGAACTCGGCGGCGTTGCGGTGGGTGGTCAGCACGCCCTTCGGGCGGCCGGTGGAACCGGAGGTGAACAGCACGTACGCCGGGTCGCCGGGGCGGGCCGGGCAGGGCGCGAGCGGGGCCGGGCCGGGCAGGCCGAGCGCCGTCACGCCGGGCTCGTCGCCGAACTCGGCGACCGCCGCGTCACCGACCACCACCCGGACACCGGCGTCGCGGGCGATCCCGCGCAGCCGGGCCCGGGGGCCGCCCGGCTCCAGCGGCACGTACGCGGCGCCGGCGAGCAGCACGCCGACCACCGTGACCACCAGGTCGGGGGTACGCGAGCCGCACACGCCGACCCGGTCGCCCCGGCCGACGCCGTGCCCGCGCAGCGCGGCGGCCACCCCGGCGGCCCGGTCGACGAGCTGCCGGTAGGTGAGCCGGGTGTCCCACTGGCGCACCGCCACCGCGTCGGGGGTGCGGGCCGCCTGCGCGGTGATCAGGTCGGCGAGGGTGGCGTCCGGCCAGGGCAGGTCGGTGCCGTGGACGGCGCTGACGGTCAGGGTGTCGGTCACCGGAGTGCTCCAAGGTGCTCGGCCGGGTCGGTGATCTGGAGACGCAGTTCGCTGACGTAACCGCGGCCCCGGGCGTCGGGCACCCACGCCTCGGTGGGTGCGGGCAGCAGTTCGGAGACCACCACCGGCACGTCCGGGCCGGTCCGCAGCGCGGCGTCGACCATCGCGCACAGCGACTGCGCGTACAGCGGGCCGGTCAGGTCCACGTAGCACGGTTTGACCTCGGTGCCGACCTTGACGAAGACCCGCTCGGGCAGGCCCGTCTCGGCCCGCCAGCGGCGTACCGCCAGGTAGCGGGCGGTCTCGTCGGGGTGGCCGCCCAGCCCGCACGCCCCGGCTGTGGTGCGCCAGGTGCGCCGGGCCACGACCAGCCGGTCGATGGTGATGCGGGGCGTGTACGCGGCGGCGCCGAGCAGCTTGAACGCATCCAGCAGCAGCGAGCCGAGCAGCGTGGCGAACACCTCCATCAGCGGCCAGCGGGCGCCGTCGGGGAAGACCGCGGTGAGCTGGTCGCCGGTGCGCTCGACCACCACGGCGGTGGCCGGGACCAGGCGGTCCACGTCGGCGCCGTGCGCGGTGTCGATGCCGAGCTGGCGGTCCTCGGGGCCGGTCAGCGCGTACGTGGTGCGGGTGGTGCGGCGGGGGAAGCTGTCCGGCCACAGCACCCGCAGCCGGACCGGGCCCAGGTCGGCGTCCAGGTCGGCGCGCAGCGCGGCCGGGTCCGGATGGAACGGGCTGAGCACCGCGCTGTCGAACGCGACCGAGGCCGGGTGCAGCTCGCCGAGCACCAGCAGGAAGTCGCCGCGCTCGACGGCCTCCGGGGAGGCGGCGCTGAGCTGCACGTCCGGGTTGTGCAGCCGGGCCGACGGCCAGCCCGGTCGCTCGGCCGGGAACAGCTCCCGGGCCCGCTCGGTCAGGTCCGCGGCGCGCAGCCGCAGTTCCGCCTGCCCCTCGGGCAGGGCGGCCAGGCCGAACAGCTCGGCCCAGCGTGCGGTGAGCGTGGCGCCGGCCCGGCCGATCGGGCCGTCCGGGGCGACGAGCGTGCCCTGGGCCAGCAGCCACAGGTCGGCCAGCCGCACCGGCCCGCCGTCGGCGGCGAGTTCCTCGTGCAGCTCGGTGAAGAGGTCGCCGCAGCGGGCGGCCACCTCGGTGGTGAACCAGCGGGCGGTACGCAGCACCACCGCCATCGGCTCGGCGAGCGCGTCGAGCACCGCCGACCCGATCCGGAACTCCAGGTCGCGGGCGGTCTCCTCGTAGCAGACGGTGCGGGCGGCGTACATCTGCCCGCTGTGCCGGGTGGCCGGGCGGCCGGTGACGGCGGTGAACTGTGCGTTGAGCGCGGCGAGCGCGGCGCCGAGCCGGTCCGGGTCGCCGGCCGCGGCGGCCACCTCGTCGCGGGCGGCGCACAGCCGGCCGAACTCGGCCGCCGTCGCGGCGCGCACCGGCTCGTCGCCGATCGCGGCGATCCGCGCGGTGAGCACGTGCTCGGCGTCCGGCGCGATCGGCAGGTTGGCGCCCCAGTTGAGCTGGCCGCGCTCGACCCAGCGGTCCAGCAGCAGATAGACGTCGTCGGCGCCGTGCACCTCGCCGGCATCGCACAGCCGCTGCGCCAGCTCCACCGCGGGCGTGCGCCCGTCACAGGCGCCGAGCACCAGCGCCTCGACCGGGGTGAGCGCGATCGGCGGGTGCAGCGGCCAGCGCAGTTCCCGCCCGGCGACGGTCAGGTGCGGTTGCAGGGCGGGCGCCCACCAGCGGCGCACCGCGAGGTCGTCGGCGAGCCGGTCGGCGTACGCGATGAGCGCCCAGGCCTCGAAGTACACCCGGCGCCGGTGCACGAGCGCGTCACCGGGCACGGTGTGCACGCCGCGCTGGGAGGTGTCGAACGTGCCCCAGCAGACCGGGCCGAAGAAGCCGATGGTCTCGGCCTTGCCGCAGTAGCGCTGCCAGTAGCGCAGCAGGCTCAGCTCGCGCTTGCGGCGGCGGACGTTGCGGACCTGCGGGTCGGTGCGCAGCAGCCCGTCCAGCGCGATGAGCATGTCCGGGTTCTGCCAGGTCACCGCCTCGCGCAGCAGCGGGTCGGCGGCCAGCTCGCCGGCCACCGCCGACGAATCGGCGAACGCCTCGGCCAGCGCCTTGCCGAACACCTCGGGGCCGGTGTCGCCGGCGAGCAGCGCGTCCGCGGCGGCGGCGCAGTCCGGCGCGGCGAACCGGTCCAGCCCGGCGGCCGGGAAACCGGCGGTACGCAGGACCACGTCCCGCCACACCGACCAGCCGGTCTCGCCCAGGGGCAGCAGGTGGCTCACCGGTGGTCCTCCCGCCGGGCGTCGGCGATGTGCAGGCGCAGCTCGCTGAAGTAGCGGCGGCCCTGCCCGTCGGGCACCCACGCCTGATCCGGTGCGGGCAGCATCTCGCTCACCGTGAACGAGACGTCGTCACCGCCGTCGACCCGGGCGGCGCGCACCATCGCGCAGAGCGTGGTGGCGAACGCCGGTGCGGACAGGTCCACGAAGCAGGGCTTGGTCTCGGTGCCGAGCTTGACGTACACCTGCTCGGGCAGGCCGAGGCGGCGGCGCCAGTCCCGGACGGCGAGGAACCGGTCCCGCTCGCCGTTCGGAACCGCGAGGCCGCTCTCGCCGACAGTGGTCCGCCACGTCTGCCGGGCCAGCACCAGCCGGTCCACGGTGATCCGGGGCGTGTACGGCGCGGCGGCGACCAGCTTGAACCCGTCCACGGCGTGCGCGCTCAGCGGCTCGGCGAAGATCTCGACGAGCGGCCAGCGCTGCCCGTCCGAGGCGGTGGCGACCAGTTCGCCGTCGACCTCGTCGACGACCAGGTCGACTGTGGGCAGCACGCGGGCCGGGTCGGCGCCCGGCGCGTCGAGGAACGCCAGGTGCCGGTCGGCCGGGCCGGTCAGCGACTCGGCGGTACGGCTGGTCCGCCGCGGCCAGTCGGCCGGGAACAGCAGCCGGACCCGCCGCTGCCCCATGTCCACCGCGAGCGCGTCGCGCAGCCGCTCCACGTCGGGGTGCGACGGGGTGAACACCGCGCAGTCGAACGACGACCAGGCGGCGTGCAGTTCGCCGAGCACCACCGTGTACTCGCCGCGCCGCAGCGCGTCCGCGTCGGTGGCGCAGATCTGCAGGTCGGGGCTGTGCATGGCGGCGTTGGACCACTCGGGACCGTCGCCGGGGAACACCGCGTCGATCCGGCCGGCGAGGTCGGCCGCGCGCAGCCGCACGTCGGTGGTGCCGGCGGGCAGCGTGTCCAGGCCGAACAGTCCGGCCCAGCGGGCGGCGAAGTCCGCCGCGACCGCGTCGACCGGCCGGTCCCCGTCGCCCCAGAACATCCCCTGGGCGAGGAACCACAGGTCGGCCAGGGGCACCGGGGCGCCGGACTCGGCGCGCAGTTCCTCGTACAGGCCGCGCAGCACGTCCAGGTAGGCGCGGGCGAGCGCGTTGGCCAGCCAGCGGGCTGCGCGCAGCAGCACGTCCAGCGGGGCGGCCAGTTCGGCCAGCAGCGGCGCGCCGAACACCACGTCCAGGTCCCGGGCGCTGTCCTCGTAGCAGACCGTGCGGCCGGCGTACATCTGTCCGGCCCGGCGCACCGCTGGCACGCCGGTCAGCTCGGTGAACGTGGCGTCGAGGGCGTCCAGGGCGGTCCGCAGCCGGTCCGCGTCGCCGGCCGCGGCGGCGACGTCGTCGCGGGCGGCGCGCAGCCGGTCGAACCCGGCGCGGGCGGCCGCGCGGGCGGGCTCGTCGCCGATCGCGTCGATCCGGTCGGCCAACACCCGCTCGGCGTCCGGGCTCACCGGCAGGGCCGCGTCCCAGGTGATCAGTTCCCGCTCGACGAGCCGGTCGAGCAGCGCGTAGCCGTCCTCCGGGCGGCGCAGCCCGATCGCCGGATCGGCGACCAGGTCGGCGGCGGCGCGCCGGCCGTCGGCCGCGCGCAGCAGCGCGGCCTCCACCGGGGTCAGCGTCAGCGGCGGGCGGCCGGGCCGCAGCACGTCCCGGTCCCGGACCGCCAGGTGGGCCCGCAGCATGGGCGGCCACCACCGGCGCACCGCCAGGTCCGCGCCGATCCGTTCGGCGTACGCGGACAGCGCCCACGACTCGAACCACACCCAGCGCCGCCGGGTCAGGCTGTCGCCGGGGTTGACTCGGGCAACCTCCGGCTGCGCGGGATCGACTGTGACCCAGCAGCTGGGGCCGAAGAAGCCGACCGTCTCGTTCTTGCCGCAGTAGCGCTGCCAGTATTTGAGCAGTGCCCGTTCCCGGTCCCGGCGGCGTACGTTGCGGGCCGCGTCGGCGCCGCCGCGGACCAGCCCGTCGAACGCGACGAGCGCGCCCCGGTTCTGCCAGGTGACCGCCTCGCGCAACAGCGGGTCGGCGGCCAGCTCGCTGAACCGCTGCGCGCCGGCGCGCAGCGCCTCCTCGAACTCCTTGGTGAACCGGTCCTCGCCGGCACCGGTGGCCAGCAGCTCGTCGGCCGCCGCGGCGGCCCGGGGCGCGGTGAACAGGTCCAGCCCGTCGGCCGGGAACCCGGTGGTCCGCAGCATCGCGTCGCGCCACACCGACCAGCCGGTGTCGCCGAGCGGAACCCGGTGCGCGGCGCCGGCGGTCCCGCGACCGGCGGCGCGCACCGGGTCCGGACCCGCGTCCGGCGTGCCGGGGCGGGTGTCGATGGGCGCGGCGGTCAGGTCGGCCCGGATCAGCGCGGCCAGCTCGGTCAGCCGGTCGTGCAGGAAGAAGTGCCCGCCGTCCAGCTCGTGCAGGGTGAACCCGGCCGCGGTGTGCTCGGCCCAGGCGGCGCTCTGCTCGCGGCTGACCGCCCGGTCGGTGCGGCCGGCGAACACGACGATCGGCACCGGCAGCGGCTCGCCCGGCACGTGGCGGTAGTCGTCGACCCGGCCGAAGTCGGCGCGCAGCAGCGGCAGCAGCAGTTCCACCAGCTCGGGGTGGTCGAGCAGTTCGGCGGGGAGGCCGCCGCCCTCGCCGAGGCGGCGCAGCAGCTCGTCGTCGCCGGCCCGGGACAGGCCGTCGAACGGGCCGGGCGTGGCGACGTGCGGGGCGCGGGCGCCGCCGACGTAGAGCCGCAGCGGCAGCGGGCGGCCGGTGCGGCGCAGCTCGCGGACCACGTCGAAGCCGAGCCGTCCGCCCATCGAGTGGCCGTAGATCGCGTACGGGCGGTCGGCGCGGGAGGCGATGGCGTCGGCCACCTCGGCGACGCTGAAGCGGGGGTCCTCGGTGATCCGGTTCTCCCGGCCGGGCAGTTGCACCGGCACCACGTCGACGTCCGCACCGAACTCGGCCGCCCACCGCCGGAACGCGCTGGCGCCCGCTCCGGCGTAGGGCAGGCAGAACAACCGCACCGGCGCCTCGGGTCGGCTTCCGGCGGAGACGAACCAGTTCACCGCGGACCTTTCTGCACGGGGTCGATCCAGTGCCGGCGGCGCTGGAACGGGTAGGTGGGCAGTCCGGTGCGCCGGACCGTGCCCTCGGGGTGCAGCGCGTGCCAGTCGACGTCGCGCCCGGCGACCCACTCGGCGGCCGTCTCGCGCAGCGGGCCACCGTCACCGGCGATGCGGGCGCCGGTGTCCAGCAGCACGTCCAGCGCGGACAGCGCGGCCGGCAGGTCGGCGGCGACCACCGCCGCCCGGTGGGCGAACGCCCGCCGGCCCAGCGCCAGCGTGGCGGCCACGTCGGACAGTGCCGGGGCGGCCCCGGCGAGGTGGCCGCGCAGGCGGGCCAGCGCGGCCCGCAACGCCGCCGGGGTACGCGCGGAGACGGGCAGCAGCCACGGTCCCTCGCCGGACGGGTCGGCCGGCTCGGCGGGCGGCGGCTGTTCCACCACGACGTGCGCGTTGGTGCCGCCCAGGCCGAACGCGCTCACCCCGGCGACCCGGCGCCCGTCGTCCGGCCAGTCCCGCGCCTTGGTGGGCACGTAGAACGGTCCGGCGGCCAGGTCGATCTCCGGGTGCGGGCGGGTGAAGTGCAGGTTCGGCGGGATCACCCCGTGCCGGACGGCCAGCACCGTCTTGATCAGCCCGGCGATGCCGGCGGCGGCGTCGAGGTGGCCGATGTTGGTCTTCACCGAGCCGAGCGCCGTGGACTCGGCGGGCGCGGCGCCCCCGTACACCTCGTGCAGCGCTGCCACCTCGATGGCGTCGCCCAGTGGCGTGCCGCTGCCGTGGCCCTCGACGAAGCGGACCTCGCCGGGTGCGACCTCGGCGGTGGCGAGCGCGTTCGCGACGGCGGCGGCCTGCCCGGCCGGACCGGGCACGGCGAAGCCGGCCCGGTCCGGGCCGTCGTTGGTGACCGCCCAGCCGGGCAGGATCGCGTAGATGCGGTCGCCGTCGGCCTGCGCGTCGGCGAGCCGGCGCAACGCCACCACGCCCGCGCCGGAGCCGAAGCCGGAGCCGGCGGCGGCCTCGTCGAAGGCGCGGCACCGGCCGTCGGGCGAGGCGAGCCCGCCCGACCGGTGCCGCGGCCACATCACCGTGGACCCGCCGGCCAGCGCCAGGTCGCACTGGTAGTCGGCGAGGCTCTGCGCGGCCACGCACACGGCGACGAGCGAGCTGGAGCAGGCGCTCTGCACGGCCATCGCGGGGCCGGTCAGGCCGAGCCGGTAGGCCACCTGCCCGGGCAGGTGGTCGGTGAACTGGCGGCCGACGAGCCGGGCCTCCCAGTCGTCCGGGTCGACGTCGCCGACCACCGCCGGGTTGTCCATGAGGTGGAACAGGAAGTAACGGTTGGCCGAGGTTGCGGCGTAGACGCCGACGAGTCCGGGGAAGCGCGCCGGGTCGTGACCGGCGTCCTCCAGCGCCTCCCAGGCGGTCTCCAGGAACAGCCGGTGCTGCGGGTCGGTACGGGCCGCCTCGTCAGCGCCGAAGCCGAAGAACTCGGCGTCGAAGTCGGCCACCCCGTCGAGGCGGCCGGTGGCGCGGACGTGCCGGGGGTCGGCGCGCAGGGCGGGGCCGACACCGAGCGCGGCCAGTTCCTCGTCGGTGTGGTCGTGCACCGAGTCGACGCCGGTGCACAGGTTCCACCAGAACGTGGCCACGTCGGGCGCGCCGGGGAACCGCCCGGCGACGCCGACCACGGCGATCTCGTCGCCGGTGTACTCGCGGGCGGCGCGCACCGGCGCGGCGGGCGCGGGCAGCACCGGGGCGCGGACCGCGTCGGGCGGGGCGTCCAGCAGCGCCGCCTGGGCGGCGACGCTCGGGTGGTCGAACAGGCGCAGCATCGGCAGGCGTACGCCGAACCGCTCGGCGAGGCGCTGCTGCACCTGGCCCAGCAGCAGCGACTGCCCGCCCACGTCGAAGAAGCTGGCGGTGCGGGCGACCGCGTCGCGGCCCAGCACCGCGCACCAGATGTCGTGTACGGCGCGTTCGGTGTCGGTGGCCGGGGCCTCGCCGGCGGGCACCTCGGTGACCGGGTCGGGCAGCGCCCGCTCGTCGATCTTGCCGGTGACGGTGAGCGGGAACTCGTCGACCACCACCACCGCGCGGGGCACCGCGTAGCCGGGCAGCGCGGCGGTCAGCGCGGCGCGCAGCACCGCCGGGTCCGGGCGGGTTTCGGCCGGCCGGGCGTACGCGAGCAGTTCGCCGTCGCGGACGACGGCGCGGACGCCCGCGACGCCGGGCTGGGCGGACAGCACCGCCTCGATCTCGGTCAGCTCGACCCGGTGCCCGCGCACCTTGACCTGCCGGTCGAGCCGGCCGAGGCAGACCAGTTCCCCGCCGGGCAGCAGCCGGCCCAGGTCACCGGTGCGGTACGACCGCACCCCGTCGGCGTCGACACCGAACCGGTCGCTGTCCTGGTTGAGGTAGCCGGGGGCGAGGTGGCGGCTGCGGACCACGATCTCGCCGGTGTCCGGGGCGAGGTCCAGCCGGTAGCCGGGAAACGCGACGCCCACCGGCAGCGGCCCGCGGGCGTCCGGGTCCACCTCGGACAGCGGCTGCACGTGCCGGGCGGCGAACGTCATCTCGGTGGCGCCGTAGCCGTTGACGAGCACGCAGTCGGGGGCGAACCGGTCCCGGCCGCGGGCCGCGTCGGTCCAGGTGGCCTGCTCGCCGCCGAGCAGCACCGCCCGCACGGTGGGCAGGCGGCGCGAGCCGAGCGTGTCGAGCAGGAAGCGGTAGACGGTGGGCGTGCAGTGCAGCACCGTGGCGCGGTGCCGGTCGAGCTGGTCGACGGCGTGCGCCAGCCCGTGGCGGCGCAGGTCGACCGGGACGACGGCGGCGCCGGTGAGCAGCGCCGGGTAGAGGTCGGGGATGGCGGCGTCGAAGCTGAACGACGCGAGCAGGCTGAGCCGGTCGTCCGGGCCGGCGCCGAGCGCGGCGATCTGGTTGTCGACGACGTGGGCGAGGTTGCGGTGGGTCTGCCCGACCGCCTTGGGCACGCCGGTGGAGCCGGAGGTGAACAGCACGTACGCGAGCGCGTCCGGGTCGGCCGCGACCGGGTGCAGCGGGGCCGGCGGCACCTCGTCCAGCGCGACGACCGGGCGCTGGCCGGCCAGTGTGGACGCCAGGTCGCGGTGCTCGGCGGCGCAGGCCACGGCGGTGACGCCGGCGGCGTCGACCATGTGGCGCAGCCGGGCGACCGGGAAGCCCGGGTCCAGCGGCACGTATGCGCATCCGGTCGCGAGGGCGCCGAGAAGCGCCGCCACGGTCGGTGCACCGTGTGCGGTGAGCAGCGCGATCCGGTCTCCGGCGCGCAGGCCCGCGGCGGCGAACACGGCAGCGTGCCCGCCGGCCGCCCCGGCCAGCTCGGTGTAGGTGACCTCGTGGGTCTCACCGAGAAGTGCCGGACGTCCGCCGTGTACCGCCGAGATCGCGCCGAAACGATTGATGATCATCGTCTCTGCCATGTCAGGATGCGGGTTGCGCTCCACAGAGGGCAGGCAGGCAGCAATCGACGAATGTGATCATTGATCCCCCCCAGGACTTCACATTGGAAGCAGAATATGGCTCGATTCCTGCGCCGGAAGAGCGGCGATGAGGCTTGAGCCGAAGAGGGGACGGCACCTTGGAACCTCGGACGGAGGAATTCGTCCGATCATCCCTCTAGCGCGTAGACGATTTACAGCGTACGTGACGGGCGACAAGTTATTTTACGGTGAAAATACTTCCAGGCCGTGGAATCTTCGCCGCAGACGGCCTCGGTGCCGCAGCTCAACCCGCTCTCGGGGAGCCTGCTCAGACATCGTACGGCGGCCGTGGGACGGGGTCCACCATGGCGTCGAAGCCCTTCGGGAGCTGCGCGACGAGGTCGTGGAACTCCCCCACCGTCACCGTGTCGCGCAACGTGGCGAGCACCGCGACGGCGCCCACCTCGGCGACCGCCGGGTCCACCGCCGCGCGTTCGGCCACGCGGTACAGGAAGTCCACCGCGCCGCCGGTGGTGGCCGTGCCGCCGGGCTCCAGATAGCCGCCCACGTCGTCCGGCAACTGCGCGGCCAGGTCCGTCGCCTCGTCCGCGGTGATCCGGTCGGCGAGGGTCTGCAACACCGCACGGGAGACGGTCGCGGCCTCGTCGGTGGGCAACTCGGCCCGCCGCGCCACCGCCTCGACGAACAGGGGGAACCGCATCCCACCCCTCCCCTCGCCGCCGGCGGGCACCACGCCACGCGGTCGGCCCCGGCGGGTACCCGCCCCCGCTCCGGCCAAACGCCCCACCCACCGGGAGGCGGAAAAGCCGGAGGGCAGCCGGCCGGTCGCGTCGGTAGCATCCGCGCATGGGACCCGTCACCACCCACCCCGGCGCCTGCCCGCTGGACTGCCCGGACACCTGCGTCTGGCAGCTCACCGTCGACGACGGCCGGGCGGTCGCGTTGCGCGGCGACCGCGACCACCCGTTCACCCGGGGCGCGCTCTGCGGCAAGGTGAACCGCTACCTGGACGCGGTGAACGGACCGGACCGGCTCACCACGCCCTGGGTCCGTACCGGCCCGAAGGGCGCGGGCCGGGTCGCGTACCGGCCGGCGAGCTGGGACGAGGCCGTCGACCGGGTGGCCACCGGGCTGCGCGCGAGCATCGAACTCCACGGCCCGGAGTCGGTGCTGCCCTACTACTTCGCCGGCACCATGGGCCTGGTCCAGGGCTGGACCATGGGGCCCCGGCTCTTCGCCCACCTGGGCGCGTCCCGGCTGGACACCACCATCTGCACGGCGGCGGCGCGGGCCGCGCTGCGCTCGCTCTACGGCGCCTCGGTCGGCTTCGAGCCGGAGTCGATCGTCGAGGCGGGACTGATCGTGCTCTGGGGCGCCAATCCGCTCGTCACCAACCTGCACCTGTGGCCGTTCGTGCAGCAGGCCCGCGAGCGCGGCGCGTACGTGGTGACGATCGACCCGCTGCGTACCGACACGGCGGCCCGCAGCGACGAGCACGTCGCGCCGCTGCCGGGCACCGACGCGGCGCTCGCGCTCGGGCTGATGCGCCACGTCCGCGACGCCGGGGCGGCCGACGAGGCGTGGCTGGCCGCGCACACCACCGGCTGGCCGGAGCTGGCCGCCCGGCTCGACGACTGGCCGGTGGAGCGGGCCGCCGCCGAGTGCGGCCTGCCCGCGGAGACCATCCGACGGCTCGGCGAGCGGATCGCCACCACCCGGCCCACCGCGATCCGGGTCGGGCTGGGCCTGCAACGGCACCACGGCGCCGGGCAGGCGATCCGGGCCATCTGCGCGCTGCCGCTGGTCACCGGCGACTTCCGGTACCCCGGCGGCGGGGCGCTGGTGACCACCAGCGGCCACCACCCGGTCGACAACGGCCCGGTGATCCGGCCGGCCGACATGCCCGCCCCGGCGGCCCGGTCGCTGAACATGAGCCGCCTGGCCGCCGTGCTCACCGGGGAGGCGGACCCGCCGGTCACCTCGCTCGTGGTGTTCGACGCCAACCCGGTGGCGACCGCACCGGACCAGGCCCGGCTGCTGGCCGGGCTGCGCCGCGCCGACCTGTTCACCGTCGTGCTGGAGCAGCGCTGGACCGACACCTGCGACTACGCCGACGTGGTGCTCCCGGCGACCATGCAGCCCGAGCACCTGGACCTGCAGACGTCCTACGGGCACCACTACACGACGCTGAACCTGCCGGTGACCCGCGCGCCCGGCGAGGCGCTGCCGAACACCGAGATCTTCCGGCGGATCGCCGCCGCGCTCGGGATCGACCACCCGGCGTTCCGGGACAGCGACGAGGACCTGGCCCGGCAGTTGCTGGCCGGCGCCCCGATCACGTACGAGGAGCTGCGCGAGCGCACGTACGCCCGGCTCACCGGCGTGCCGGTGGGTTCCGCGCCGTACGCCGAGGGCGGTTTCCCCACGGCGGACGGGCGGGCCCGGCTGCACGACCCGGCGCTGGCCGCGCTCGGGGTGGACCCGCTGCCCGGGTACACGCCGCCGGCCGAGGCGGCCGATCCGGAGCTGGCCCGCCGGTTCCCGCTGACGCTGCTCACCCCGGCCAACCGCTACCTGATGAACTCCACGTTCGCCTCGCTGCCGTGGCACACCCGCCGCGCCGGCCCGCCCCGGGTGCACCTGCATCCGGCTGACGCGGCGGCGCGCGGGCTCGCCGACGGCGACGCGGTACGCGTGCACAACGACCGGGGCGCGTTCCTCGCCGCGGTGGCCGTCGACGAGGCGGCCCGCCCGGGCCTGGCGTTCACGTACAAGGCGTACTGGGCGCGGCGCAGTCCCGGCCGGTCCACCGTCAACGCGGTCACCGGCGTCCGCGACACCGACCTGGGCGAGGCGCCGACGTTCCACGACTGCCGGGTGGAGGTCGAGCCGGTGCCGGCGGCGCTGCTGACCGCCGAGCCGCCCGCCGAGGAGGTCGCCGAGCCCGTCGCGGCCGGGTGATTCGGGACCTCCGACCCCCTCACCTGGTCTTTGCGCCCCTGCTCCGGCCCGTCGCCGCCGCCTAGCGTCGGAGGCGGACAACAGGGAGGTTCGCCATGCGTACGTGGCAGGTGCAGGACGTGATGACCAGGGACGTGGCGTCGGTACGGGAGGGCACGGCGTACCGGGAGATCGTCGACGTGCTGACCGGACGGCACGTCACGGCGGCGCCGGTGGTGGACGAGACCCGCCGGGTGCTCGGCGTGGTCTCCGAGGCGGACCTGATGTACAAGGTGGAGTTCCTGGGCCGGCCCCAGGAGCGGCGGATCCTGCCCGACCGGCACCGCCGCGAGGCGCGGACGAAGGCCGGCGCAACGCTCGCCGCCGACCTGATGACCGCTCCCCCGGTCACCGTCGCGCCGGATGCGACGATCGTCGAGGCGGCCCGGCTGATGGACGCGCGCGGCGTGAAGCGGCTGCCGGTGGTCGACGACCTCGGCCGGCTGGTCGGCATCGTCACCCGGGGTGACCTGCTCAAGGTGCACCTGCGCCCGGACGCCGGCATCCGGCGCGACGTGGTCGAGGAGGTGCTGTGGCGCAGCCTCGGCGTCCCCGGCGACGTGGTGGACGTAACTGTGGACCGGGGCGTGGTGACGCTCACCGGCCAGGTGGAACGCCGGTCCACCGCGCAGCTCGCGGTACGGCTGACCCGGCAGGTCAGCGGCGTGGTCGAGGTGGTCGACGCGCTCGGCTACGCGATCGACGACGCGCCGATGGCGGCGTTGCGCATCGGCGGCGGCACCCCGGCCGGCATCGCCTGAGCCCGGACGCACCGGTGGCGTCGGCCCGTGCCGGCGCCACCGGTGTCACTCCTGGGCGAGCGCGTCCAGCACCAGCGCGGCGGTCCAGCTGAACGCCGGTGAGCCGAGACCGGCGCCGGTGTCCGGGTGGAAGTACTCGTGGCAGCCGGCCCGGTCGACCAGGTCGAGCAGCGACTCGCGCAGCCCGGCGGCCAGGTCGGCGCGGCGGTGCGTCCGCAGGCCCTGCCAGAGCAGCCAGCCCGTGTTGATCCAGCTCGGGCCGCGCCAGTAGCGCAGCGGCTCGAAGTCCGGCGCGGTGCGGTCGTACGTGGGCAGTGGCCGGTCCATCCGGGCGGCCAGCCCGAAGCGCGGCGAGCACGCCTCGGCCAGCAGCGCGGTCACCTGGGCGGCGGGCAGCTCGGGCAGCGCGAGCGGCATCAACCCGAGCACGGTCCGGGCCGGCACGAGCCGGTCGGCGCGGACGTCGCGGGGGCGGAACGTGCCGGTGACCGGATCCCAGAGCCGGGTGACGAGCGCCTCGGTGATGCGGGCGCCCCGGTCGCGGTGCGGTCCCGGGTCGGCGCCGATGACTGTGGCGATGCGCGCGAGCGCGTACTCGGAGACGCCGAGCGCGGCGTTCACGAGGGGGCACTCCACCAGGAACGGGTGCCTCCCGAGCAGTCCCTCGTCCCGGTAGCGGCCGGCCCGGTAGCTCTCCACCAGCGCGACGTAGCGCGCGTAGTCCAGGTCGGTGGGGCGCTGCGAGGCGTCGGCGTGCGCGGTGTCGTGCCGGCGGTACGCGCGCATCACCGACTCGTCGGCGGGCACCCCGGCCAGTGGCGCGTCCCAGGCGGGGCTGTTGTCCAGCCCGGACTCCCACGGGTGCACGATCGACGCCAGCCCGCCCCCACCGGCGTCGCGCCGCCCGGTCAGGTAGCGCTGCTGCGCGACCAGCCTCGGGTAGAGCCGCCGCAGCGCGGCCACCGACGCCTCACCGGGCGCGCGGCGGTGCACCAGCCAGGCGGCCGGGGCGTGCACCGGCGGCTGGACGATCCCGGACGTGGCCCGGGCCGGCGCCCCGTCGGCGCGCGCCGAGTCCCAGAACTGCGGGTCGGGGAAGTACGGCCCGACGCGCGAGGCCGGGTTGAACACGATGTGCGGCACCCGCCCGTCGACCCACTGCGCGGCGAACAGCGTGCGCAGCTCCCGCCAGGCCCGGTCGGGACGGACGTGGGCCAGGCCGATCGCGATGAACGCCGAGTCCCAGCTCCACTGGTGCGGGTAGAGCGTGCGCGACGGCACGGTGTGGTCGTGTTCCCAGTTGGCGTCCAGGGTGGCCAGCGCGAGGCGGCGCAGCCGGGCGTGCCGGTCGGCGTCGGCGCGTACCCCGGTGGTCAGCGTCATGCGGCGGCCCGCCGGGGACGGGCCTGGGCCAGCGCGGTGGCGGCCTGGCGCAGCGCGGCGACCGGCTCGCCGCGCAGCCGGCACTCCAGCGCCAGCCAGCCGGTGTAGCCGATCGCGTCGAGCGTGGCCAGCAGCGCACCCCAGTCCAGGTGCCCGGCGCCGGGCTGGTGCCGGTTGGAGTCGCTGACCTGCACGTGCCCGAGGTACGGCGCGGCGGCGCGCAGCGCGGCGTGCGGGTCGTCCTCCTCGATGTTCATGTGGTACGTGTCGGCGGCCACCCGCAGCGCCGGTGACCCGACCGCGCGGCACAGCTCGACGGCCTGGTCGAGCCGGTTGACCATGTGGTCCTCGTACCGGTTGAGCGGCTCCAGGAACACGGTGACCCCCTCGGCGCGGGCGTGCCCGGCCAGCTCGCCCAGGGCGTCGACGAGCACCCGCCGGTCGCCGTCGGCCGAGCGTGGTGGTTCGAACGGGGGCAGCCGGCGGGAGAACATGCCCCAGGCGGCGGGCGTCATCGCGCCGACGCCGCCCAGCTCGGCGATCACCGAGAGCTGGGAGCGCAGGTTGCGCACCGCGTCTCGGGAGCGGCCCGGGTCGAAGTCGCCGACGAAGTGGTCCATCTCGACGCAGACGGTCGGCATGACCACGCCGGCGGCGCGGGCGCGGCGCAGCTCCGGCAGCCGCCGGGCCAGCGCGAGATCACCGCGTCCGCGCAGCTCGATGCCCTGGTAGCCGAGGGAGACGGCGAGGGCGTACTTCCGGGTCAGGTCGGTGCCGGGAAGCAGTTGCTCCTGGCAGGCAAGCGGAATGTCCATCAGAACCTCAGCACCACTTGGAGGACGTCACCGTCACCGCGGTCGAGCAACGCCAGGGCGTCGGCCACCGCGCCCGCGTCGACGACGTGGCTCACCAGCGGCAGCGGGTCGACGCTGCCCTCGGCCACCAGGTCCATGAAGGTGTGTGCGATCCGCGTCCCGGACCACCGGCCGGCCGTGCCGGGTGCCGGGTCCGGCCCGGAGACCTGGGCGGCCACGAGCTGGATCCGGTTGTGGTGGAACTCCTCGCCGAGTTCCAGCCCGTGGGCGTACCCCTGGTAGAAGCCGGCGGCGACGACGCGGCCGGCGTGCGCGGTGGCGCGGATCGCCTCGTGCAGCGCCGGGTACGACCCGGACAGCTCCAGGCAGACGTCGGCGCCCCGGCCGTCGGTGGCCGCCCGCAGCGCGGCGGCGGGCGACTCGGCGGCGACGTCGACCACCCGGCGGGCGCCGAGCCGGGTGGCGTACGCGAGCCGGCCCGGCATCCGGTCGACGGCGACCACGCGGGCGCCGGAGAGCGCGGCCAGGCGCGTGCCGAGCAGCCCGATCACGCCCTGCCCGAAGACGCCCACCCAGTCGCCCAGGTGCAGGTCACCGGCGAGCACGGCGGTCAGCGCGATGGCGCCGGGCCGGGCGAACACGGCGGCGAGCGGGTCGAGGCCCGGTGGCAGCGGATGCGCCGCGGTCGCGGGGAGCACCGCTTCGGCGCGGTGCCCCCAGATGCCCCAGACGAGCTGGCCGGGCCGCCGCCCGGCCACGTCTGGGGCGACCTCGACGATCTCGCCGACCTCCTCGTATCCGAAACCCACCACCGGGTACGCGGGCGTGGCCTGGCGGGGCACGAACATGCGGGCACCGGCGTCCCAGTCCTTGCGCAGGCGCGGGTTGCTGCCCCGGTAGAGCGTCAGTTCGGTGCCGGCGGAGATGCCCGAGTAGCGGGTGCGGACGCGGACCTGGCCCGGACCGAGCCGGTCCGTGGGGCAGGGCTCCAGGCGTACGTGCCGGGGCCCGGCCAGAGAGACAACCCAGTTGCTCATGGCGTCGCTCCGAGGGAAGTGCCGACCCCGATTCTAACCTAAAAAATGGGCATATGTGATTAGATTGATGAATCGATGGGTATTAGCGGCAGGCCGTGCTCTTTCGAGAGGAGTGCCACCGATGTCATCACCCTCCACGCGGCGGCTCGCAATCAGCCTGATCCTGGCACTGGCCGGGACCGGCATGGCCGCATGCAGCGACGACGGGCAGAAATCCGACAGTTCCCAGATCACCGTCTGGAGCCTGGAAGACGTGGCGGACCGCGTCGCCGCCACCAAGGCGATCATCGCCGACTACACCGCCAAGACCGGCGTCAAGGTCAACCTGGTCACCGTCAACGAGGACCAGTTCCCGTCCCTGATCGCCTCCAGCGCCGCCGCCGGCGACCTGCCCGACGTGGTCGGCTCGGTCTCCCTGGCCGGGGTGCGCACGCTGTCCAGCAACGAACTGGTCGACGCCGACGCCAACGCCGCCGTCGTCGACCGGCTCGGCCGGGACACGTTCACACCCCGCGCGCTGGAACTCACCGGCGACGGCGGCAAGCAGCTCGCCGTACCGAGCGACGGGTGGGGCCAGCTGCTCGTCTACCGCAAGGACCTGTTCGCCGCCGCCGGCCTGCCGGCGCCCGACACGTACGAGAAGATCGCCGCCGCGGCGGCGAAGCTGAACACCGGCGGCGTCGCCGGCATCACCGCGGCCACCTCCCCCGGCGACGTGTTCACCCAGCAGACGTTCGAGCACCTGGCGCTGGCGAACAACTGCCGGCTCACCGACGACTCCGGCAAGGTCACGCTCGACTCCCCCGAGTGCGTCGAGGCGTTCCGCTTCTACGGCGACCTGATGCGCAACAACTCGGTCAAGGGCGCCCAGGACGTCGACACCACCCGGGCCACCTACTTCGCCGGCAAGGCGGCCATGCTGATCTGGTCGCCGTTCATCCTCGACGAGCTGGCCGGGCTGCGCGTCGACGCCCGGCCGACCTGCCCGCAGTGCCAGTCCGACCCGGCCTGGCTCGCCAAGAACAGCGGCTTCGTCACCGCGATCAAAGGCCCGAACGGCACCGAACCGGCCCAGTACGGCGAGGTCAGCTCCTGGGCCGTGCTCGACGGCGCGGCCGACCCGGCGAAGTCGTTCGTGGAGTACATGCTCTCCGACGGCTACCCGCGCTGGTTCGGCATGTCCCCCGAGGGGCGTTTCCCGGTGCGCACGGGCACGCCGGAGGACAAGCAGAAGTTCCGGACCGCCTGGAACACCAGCCCGGCCGGGGTGGACACCAAGAAGCCGCTGTCGGAGGTCTACGGCGAGGACGTGCTCGCCACCCTGCGGCGCAGCCCCGACACGTTCCAGCGCTGGGGCCTGACCGAGAACCAGGGCAAGCTCGTCGGCGCCATCCTCGGTGAGCTGCCCGTACCCAAGGCGCTCGCCGACGTCGTCGGCGGCAGGTCCGACGCCCGCGCCGCCGCCGAACGCGCCCGCAAGGACGTCGAGGCGATAGCCAAGGGCGTCAATTGACCACCACCGCGCCGGAGGCCGGCCGCTCCCCCGCACCGGAGCGACCCCGCCGACCCGGCCGACGCCCGCTGACGCTGCGCCGCCGCGAGTCCCGCGCCGGGCTCGCGCTGGTCACCCCGACCCTGCTCGTCGTGGTCGCGGTGATCGGCATACCCATCGTCTGGACGGTGGTGCTGGCCTTCCAGCGGGTACGCCTGGCGACACTGCGCAAGACCGGCCTGTTCGGCGAGCTGACCCTGGACAACATCGACCGGGTGCTGCACACGCCCGGGTTCGCCGACACGCTCTGGACCACTGTGCTCTACAGCGTCGGCGGCACCGCCGGCTCGATCGTGGTGGGCCTCGCGGCGGCGCTCGCGGTACGCGGGCCGTTCCGGGGCCGCACGCTGGTCCGCGCGTCGATGCTGCTGCCGTACGTGGCGCCGGTGGTCGCCATGACGTTCGTCTGGCAGGTGATGCTCGATCCGCAGCTCGGCATCGTCAACGACTGGGGGCGGCGCTTCCTCGGCTGGGATCAGCCGGTGCCGTTCCTGTCCCAGGAGTCCACCGCGCTGTGGACGGTGATCGCGTTCGAGGCGTGGCGCTACTTCCCGTTCGCGTTCCTGTTCCTGCTGGCCCGGCTCCAGGCGGTGCCCGGTGAGCTGGAGGAGGCCGCCCGGGTCGACGGGGCGACACCCACGCAGCGGTTCCGGCACATCCTGCTGCCGCAGCTCATGCCGGTGATCGCGCTGATCGGCGTGCTGCGGTTCATCATGACGTTCAACAAGTTCGACGACGTCTACCTGCTCACCGGCGGCGCGGCCGGCACCGAGGTGGTGAGCGTGCGGGTCTACCAGTTCCTCACCGCCCGTACCGACATCGGCGCGGCCGCCGCCCAGGCGGTCGTCCTGGCCGTGGTGCTGCTCGTGTTCGTGGCGATCTACCTGCGCTTCTTCGGCGCGCGACGGGAGGCGTGATGGACCGGGACCGGATCGAGACGGTCAGCCTGCGCTGGCTGCGCCGGCTGGTGATCGCCGGGTTCCTGGTGGTCACGCTGCTGCCGTTCTGGTACATGCTGGTGCTGTCGGTACGCCCGATCGAACGCCTGCTGCTGGAACCCGGCTCGCTCTGGGTGCCGTTCGGCGAGCTGACCGTCGCCACGTACGCCGAGGTGCTGAAGTCCGTCTCCGACGGCGGCCAGGGCTTCCTCACGTTCATCCGCAACAGCGGCCTGGTGGCGCTGGCCGCCACCGCGCTCACCCTGGTGATCGCCATTCCCGGCGCGTACGCGGTGTCCCGCCTGCGGTTCTTCGGCCGCCGGCAGGTCAGCGCGCTGTTCCTGGCGGTCTACCTGTTCCCGTCGATCGTCATCGCGATCCCGCTGTTCGTGGTCTTCACCCGGGCCGGGCTGCGCGGGTCGCTGACCGGGCTGGTGCTCGTCTACATCTCGCAGACGCTGCCGGTGTCGGTCTACATGCTGAAGAACTACTTCGAGACCATCCCGGTCAGCCTGGAGGAGTCCGCGGCGATCGACGGCGCCGGCCGCCTCGGCATCATCCGCCGGGTCAGCCTGCCACTGGCCGCGCCGTCGGTGATGGCTGTCGCGCTGTACGACTTCATGATCGCCTGGAACGAGTACCTGTTCGCGCTGCTGTTCCTGGTCGACCGGCCGGACCGGTGGACGGTGTCGCTGGGGCTGTCCCTGCTCGCCGACGGCGTGGAGGTGCCCAAGACCGTGCTGATGGCCGGCTCGGTCATCCTCACGCTGCCGATCGTGGTGCTGTTCTTCGCCGGGGAGCGCCTGCTCACCGAGGGACTCACCAGCGGAGCCGAGAAGGGGTGAACGTCCGTGCCAGGATGATCGGGTGCGAGCATCACGGGAGGACCGGGCCGGTGCGCGGGCGGCCCGGCTGCTCACCGAGGCGCTCGCCCCGACCGTCCTGGTCACGGCGCTGCCGCTGATCGCCGCCGCACGGGTCAGCCACTCGATCGGCCAGTTCCTGCTCTGGGGCGGCATCGCGCTGACGTTCTGCGCCGTCATCCCGATCGGCGTGCTCGTGCACGGCGTCCGCCGGGGACGGCTCACCGACCGGCACGTCGGCGACCGCACCCAGCGGGCCCGGCCGCTGTCGATCGGGCTGGCCTCGGTGGCGGCCGGGTTGCTGCTGCTGGCTGCGGTACGCGCACCCGCCGAACTGTTCGCCGTGATCGTGGTGGTCTTCGTGGTCGGCGCGGCCTGCGCGCTGGTGAACCACTGGTGGAAGCTGAGCATCCACGCCGCGGTGGCCGCCGCCACCGTCGCCGTGCTGGTCCCGCTGGCCGGCCCGGCCGCGAACGTCGGCTGGGCGCTCGTCGCGGCGGTCGGCTGGTCCCGGGTACGCCTGGGCGACCACACCTGGCCGCAGGTGCTCGCCGGTGTCGCGCTGGGCGGGCCGCTCGCCGCCGGCACGTTCCTGGCGCTCGCCTGACCCGCTGACGCAAGATCAGCTACGGTGGCCTCATGGGCAAGCCGACCCGCTGGGTGACCGACACGAAGCCCGGCCACTCGCAGTGGTACGTGGACCGCTTCCGTCAGCTCGCCGCCGAGGGCGCCGACCTGGCCGGTGAGGCGCGGCTGCTCGACGCCCTCGTACCGCCCGGCGCGCGCGTCCTGGACGCCGGCTGCGGCACCGGCCGGGTCGCCGCCGCGCTCGCCGCACGCGGGCACGACGTCGTGGGCGTGGACGCCGACCCGACGCTGGTCGAGGCGGCCCGCGCCGACCATCCCGGCCCCCGCTTCCTGGTCGCCGACCTGGCCGAGCTGGACCTGGCCGCCCAGGGCGAGGCCGAGCCGTTCGACGCCGCGGTGCTGGCCGGCAACGTGATGGTCTTCGTCGCGCCCGGCACCGAACGCGACGTGCTGGGCCGCGTCGCCGCGCACGTACGCCCGGACGGGCTGGTGGTGGTCGGCTTCGGCACCGACCGCGGCTACCCGGTGGCCGACCTGGACGCCGACGCGATCGCCGCCGGGCTGCGCCCCGAGCACCGCTTCGCCACCTGGGACCTGCGGCCGTGGCGCGACGACGCCGACTTCGCGGTGACGGTGCTGCGCCGCCCCGCCGGCTGACCGCCGTCCTTCTCGGCCCGGTGCGGCCCGCGCCCGGGTGCGGCCCACGCCCGGTGCGTTCGAGCCCGGTGCGTT
Source organism: Micromonospora sp. WMMD1274 (assembly GCF_049179035.1). NCBI lineage: Bacteria > Bacillati > Actinomycetota > Actinomycetes > Micromonosporales > Micromonosporaceae > Micromonospora > Micromonospora sp. WMMD1274. The sequence goes on along the minus strand of NZ_JBMHMG010000001.1, from coordinate 6,332,843 downwards.
CGAGCCCGGTGCGTTCGAGCCCGGTGCGTTCGAGCCCGGTGCGTTCGAGCCCGGTGCGTTCGAGCCCGGTGCGTTCGAGCCCGGTGCGTTCGAGCCGGCCGCCCGGCGCTCAGGCGGGTGCGGCGACAGTGCGGGCGGCCTCCGGGTCGAGCGGGCTGCCGGCCGGCAGCAGGTCCACCAGGCCCGCCGGCAGACGCGCCGGGCGCACGCCCGCGTACCCGAGCATGCCCGGCACGTCGGCGCCGGTCAGCGCGTACCGCCGGCCCAGGTCGGTGATCACGCAGATCGCGCCGCCGGTCGCGCCCGGCGCGGGCACCGCCTCCACCAGCGCGCCGCGTCCCGGCTCGACCACCACCTCGTCGGCGAGCCCGGCCCGGCCGCCCGGTGTGCGTGCGGCGGCGGACTGGTCCGGCGCGGTGACGCCGAGGCGGAGCTCGCGGACGCCGGTGTCGTCGCCGGCCCGCGCGCAGAGCGCTCCCTCCGCGGCAGCCAGCCGGGGCGGTACGGCGGGCGGCGCGGTCGGCCCGCCGGGCACCAGACCGGGCAGCTTCGGCAGCGCGGCGAACCGGCCGAGCGTGATCGGTTCCGGATCCCGCTGACCGGTACGGGCCAGCAGCAACGCGGCCTGCAACTCGGTGATCGCCGCCAGCCCGCCGCGCTGGGCCACCGCGTACTGCCGTCCGCCACCGGAGTTGCGCACCAGGTAGACGTCGCCCACGCTCGCGCCGGTGACCCGCTCGGACGGCTCGCCGAGGTCGGCCACCGGCGGCGGGGCCAGGTCGGCGCCGGCCGGGAGCGTGTTCAGCAGCGCCGCCGCCACCGGCACCGCCCGTTCCCGGGTGGCGGCGAGCGCGGCGAGCACCCGGTCGGTATCGCGCAGCAGGTAGCGCCGGTCGTGCCAGAGCAGGTGCAGGCCGCCGTCCGGATGCCGGGCGAGCAGGCCCTGATCGCCGAGCGCCCGGCCGCCGGTGGCCTCCCGCCCGATCAGCAGCACCGAGCGGGCCTCGCCGCGCCCCGCCGCCGGCCGACCGGTCTCCGCGCGCCCGGCCTCGTCGCCCTCCACGGAACAGAGCGTCCAGGCGTCGCGGACGAGCCGGTTCGACGCGGGCAGCGAGTCCGGCGCGTCGGCGATGCCGAGCGGCAGGCCGCGCGGCACCCCGTCGATGGCGCGGCGGCCGACCAGCACCGTCTTCGGCCGTTCCGCGCCGATGATCAGCAGGGCGGAGGCGTAGTTGAGGACGGGGTGCAGCCTGTCGTCGCGGTAGACGAACCGCGCACCCGACTCCTTCTCCACGATCACCGCGCCGGTCTCGCGCCACGAGTCACCGCCGCCGGTGAACAGACCGTAGAGCGCGACGCCGCCGAGCGCGATCGCCGCGACCAGGACGCTCGCCAGACCCGCTCCGGCCAGCCGGCGGAACGGCGACTGCGGCGGGTCCGTCTCCCGCATGACGAGCGCGGCGACCGCCCGCTGGACGGTGAACTGGTACGAGTGCAGCTGGTCCTGCCGCGACGCCATCTGATCCCTTCCCGCCGGGACGGTCGGCGCACAGGATAAGCGCTCCGTCGATGCCCCGGCGACCCTGCGTGTCCCTCACCGACCCTTCGTCGTCGCCCCGCTCCGCCAGTACGCCGAGGTGGCCGCATCCCACCGCCCCGGACCCCACCACCTCCCCGAACTGGAGTCGATCACGCCACGAGGTGTACATCCGGCCCCACTTCGCCCGCACACCGACACGGGGCGCCCGCGCCACACCCCAGCGCAAGCACGCCGAGGTGGCTGCATCACACCCACCCGGACCACACCACCTCCCCGAACTGGAGTCGATCAAGGTACGGCACAGGCAGCCCAGCCATCAGCCAACGCCCGAGCCCTGCATAGCCCCTCACAGGCACCGCACCCCAGCGGCGTTCGCCACGCCGAAGCACTCACCCGCCACGCCACCTCCCCGAAGTGGCCGCATCACACCGGCCCGAACCCGGCCACCTCCCCGAAGTGGAGTTGATCAAGGCGGCCGGACCCATCAAGGGTGGAGTTGCATCGAGGCGCGCCGACCAGGGGCACCCACGCGGAATGGATACCCCCGGGGGTGTGTTACACATGCCGGAACCCGAAACGACGGAGGTACTGATGGCCAGCGTGGCGTTGACCACCACCGACTTCGCAGAGACCGTCAACCGGGACGGCATCGTCCTGGTCGACTTCTGGGCCGGCTGGTGCGGCCCCTGCCGGGCGTTCGCGCCGGTCTACGAGAAGTCCAGCGAGCAGCACCCGGACATCGTCTTCGGCAAGGTCGACACCGAGGCCGAGCCGGCCCTGGCGGCCGCAGCCCAGATCCGGTCGATCCCGACACTGATGGCGTTCCGGGACGGCGTGCTGGTGTTCGCCCAGCCGGGCGCCCTGCCGACGGCCGGGCTGGAGGAGCTGATCCGGGCCGTGCGTGACCTCGACATGGACGAGGTCCGAGCCAGGACCGCCTGACAGGTGGCGGCACGGGTACCCCCTGGGGTATCTTCGAGAGCAGGAGGTGGGACGTGAAGCTTCGACCTGAGATGACCGGCGACGCGCTGACCCGGCTCAAGCGGGCCCGGGGGCAGCTCAACGCCGTCATCGAGATGATGGAGAACGGCGAGGACTGCCGCGCCGCGCTGACCCAGCTCGCCGCGGTCTCCAAGGCCATCGACCGGGCCGGGTTCAAGATCATCGCCTCCGGCATGCGCTACTGCGACGCCGCACGCCAGGCCGGCGAGGAGCCGGAGATGACCGAGGAGGAGCTGGAGAAGCTCTTCCTGTCACTGGCCTGACGGCGCCCGCCTGACCGGCTGAATCCCGCCCGGGTCGCGTGACCGCGACGCGGGTGGGTAAACACCTGCCTGGAGATCCCAGGCCGCAGACTGTCCCGCACATACCCCCCGGGGTATATATCCAACGAGAGGAACCGGCATGACCCTCGACGTGTCCGTCATCGCGACCTCCTCGCTCGGCGACCGCAGCTACCTCGCCTCCGACGGCCGGGTGGCGATCGTGGTCGACCCGCAGCGCGACATCGACCGCATCCTCTACCTGGCCGGCGCCGAGGGCGTACGCATCACCCACGTGGTCGAGACGCACATCCACAACGACTACGTCTCCGGCGGCCTGGAACTGGCCCGGATCACCGGCGCGCAGTACCTGGTGGCCGCCGCCGACACGGTCGAGTTCGACCGGACCCCGGTGTCCGACGGCGACACCGTGCCGGTGTCGGACACGATGCGGCTGCGGGTGATCGGCACCCCGGGTCACACGTTCCACCACCTGTCGTACGCGCTCGACGAGGCCACCGACGGCGGCTGGACGCCGGCCGGTGTGTTCACCGGCGGCTCGCTGCTGTTCGGCACCACTGGCCGCACCGACCTGCTCGGCCAGCAGTACGCGCACGAGCTGGCGCACCACCAGCACGCCTCGGCGCGCAAGCTGGCCGACCTGCTGCCCGACGGCGCGCAGGTGTGGCCCACGCACGGCTTCGGCAGCTTCTGCTCGGCCAGCCAGGCCGACGCGCCCGAGTCGACCATCGGCCGGGAGAAGGAGGCCAACCCGGTGCTGCGGCTGGCCGCCGACCGGTTCGTCGGCGAGACGCTGGCCGGTCTGGACGCCTACCCGGCGTACTACGCCCACATGGGCGTCGCCAACGCCGCCGGTCCCGCCCCGGTCGACCTCACGCCGGTGGCCCGCGCCGACGCCGACGAGCTGCGCCGCCGTATCGCTGCCGGCGAGTGGGTGGTCGACCTGCGCCACCGCAAGGCGTACGCGGCCTCGCACCTGGCCGGCACCGTCAGCCTCGGCCTGGACGGGCCGATGTCGACGTGGCTCGGCTGGCTGATCGACTGGGGTGTGCCGATCACGTTCCTGGCGCAGACCCCGGAGCAGGTCGCCGACGCCCAGCGGGAACTGGTCCGCATCGGCATCGACCGCCCGGCCGCCCAGGCCACCGGCGAGCCCGAGCAGTGGACCGCCGACCCGTCGCAGCTGCGTGAGCTGCCCGTGGCCGACTTCGACGCGCTCGCCGCCGCGCAGGCCGGGAACACCCCGGCCGGGCTGCCCGAGCCGCAGGTCGTCCTCGACGTGCGGATGACGAACGAGTGGAAGGCCGGGCACATCGACGGCGCGGTGCACGTGCCGCTGCCGGACGTGCCGAAGCGGCTCGCCGACATCCCCTCCGGGACGATCTGGGTGCACTGCGGCTCCGGCTACCGGGCCACCGCCGCCGCGTCCCTGCTCGCCAACGCCGGCCGTGACGTGGTGCTGATCGACGACTCGTACGGCCGGGCCGAGGCGGCCGGCGTACGCATGGCGCCCACCGCCTGACCTCTCCCCGAGCGCCCGGCCGGCGTGTCCCCACGCCGGCCGGCGCTGGACCCTGCCCGAAAACACCCGCTGAAGGAGACCGAAGCATGACCACGACCACCCCCACCACCATCGACGCGGCGACCCTGCGCGAGCTGATCGCCGCCGGCCGTACGCCCCGGATGCTCGACGTGCGCACGCCCGGTGAGTTCGAGGCGGCGCACATCCCCGGCGCGTACAACGTGCCGCTGGACCTGCTCCGGGAGCACCGCGCGGAGCTGCGCGGCCACCTGGACGAGGACGTGGTGCTGATCTGCCGCTCCGGCGTCCGGGCGAGCCAGGCCGGTCAGGCGCTCGGCACCGTCGGGCTGCCCAACGTGAAGGTGCTCGACGGCGGCATGCTGGCCTGGCAGGCCACGAACGCCCCGGTCAACCAGGGCCGGGCCCGCTGGGACCTGGAGCGCCAGGTACGCCTCGTCGCCGGGTCGATCGTGCTCGCCGCCGTCGTCGGTTCGGTGTCCGTCCCCGGCCTGAAGTGGGTCGCCGCGTTCATCGGCGCGGGCCTCACGTTCGCCGCGCTCACCAACACCTGCGCCATGGGCATGCTGCTGAGCAAGCTGCCGTACAACCGCGGCGCGAGCTGCGACCTGGACACGATCGTGGGGCAGTTGCGCGACGGGAGCCGCAGGTGACGACGCTGGCGCTGACGCTGGCCGGCGCGGTGCTGATCGGTGTGACGCTGGGCCTGCTCGGCGGCGGCGGGTCGATCCTCGCCGTGCCGCTGCTGGTCTACGTGGCCGACCTGCCCGCCAAGGAGGCGATCGCCACCTCGCTGCTCGTCGTCGGCGTGACCAGCGCCGTCGCCGTGCTGCCGCACGCCCGGGCGAACCGGGTCCGCTGGCGCACCGGGCTCGTCTTCGGCGTGGCCGGCATGACCGGCGCGTACGCGGGCGGGCGGCTGGCCGAGTTCGTCCCGGCGGGCGTCCTGCTCACCGGGTTCGCTCTGATGATGCTCGCCACCGCGGTCGCGATGCTCCGGGGCCGCCGGTCCGCCGAGGGCCGGCCGGCGCCGTGCGAGCTGCCGGTGCTGCGGGTGATCGTCGACGGTGTGGTGGTCGGCCTGGTCACCGGTCTGGTCGGCGCGGGCGGCGGCTTCCTGGTCGTACCCGCTCTGGCCCTGCTGGGCGGGCTGCCGATGCCGGTCGCGGTCGGCACCTCGCTGGTCGTCATCGCGATGAAGTCGTTCGCCGGTCTGGCCGGCTACCTGTCCAGCGTGCAGATCCACTGGGGGCTGGCCGCCGGGGTCACCGCCGCCGCCGTCGTCGGCAGCCTGCTCGGTGGCCGGCTCGCCGGGCGGATCCCGGCCGACCTGCTGCGCCGGGGGTTCGGCTGGTTCGTCGTGGTGATGGGCGTGTTCGTGCTCGCGCAGCAGTTGCCGCCGGTCTGGGGACTCGCCGTGGGAGCGCTTGCCGTGGCCGGTACGGTCACCTTGGCGGTGTGGGGCCGCCGAAGGAGGGAACACAGTGGACAGCAGCGCCTGGGACAGCCGGTACGCCGACACGCCCGGACTGGTGTGGAGCGCTGAGCCCAACCGTTTCGTGGTCGAGTCGGTCGCGGGGCTGACTCCCGGGTCAGCGTTGGACATCGCCGCGGGCGAGGGCCGCAACGCGGTCTGGCTGGCCGGTCAGGGCTGGCGGGTGAACGCGGTGGACTTCTCCGCGGTGGCCGTGGACCGGGGGCGGGAGTTGGCGGCCGCGCGGGGCGTGACGGTCGACTGGCGGGTGGCGGACGTGACCGCGTACCGGCCGGTGCCGAACAGCTACGACCTGGTGCTGATCAGCTACCTGCACCTGACCGCGCCGGAGTTCGCCGGGGTGCTCGCCGCGGCGAAGTCCGCGTTGCGCCCCGGCGGCACGCTCGTGGTGGTGGGCCACGATCTGGCCAACCTCTCCGGCGGCATCGGCGGCCCGCAGGACCCGGACGTGCTGCTCACGCCGGAGTCGGTGGTCGACGGGCTGGCCGGGCTGCGTGTGCAGCGGGCCGAGACGGCCCGCCGGCCGGTGCCGGCCACCGACGGCGGCACCGTCGACGCGCTGGACACCGTCGTGGTGGCCACCCGCCCCGCCGACTGACCGCCGTCCGCCGCCGTTCCGCCGGGCCGGGCCGGGACCGGCCGGTAGCATCCGGGGACGGATCGGCGGAGAGGACACCGGGTGGGCGCGCGTTTCGAGGAACTGGCCTGGCGTGAGACGCCGATCGGCGAGATCAGCCTGCGGCGGCGCCGTGACCCGGCGCTGGACGCCGAGGTGTACGAGGTGAAGCTCGACGACGAGTACCTCATGTCCAGCGCCTTCCCGGTCGCGGAGATCGAACTGGCGCGGCTCGGGCTGGCCCCGCTGACCGGGGACGCGCTGGACGTGGTGGTCGGCGGGCTCGGCCTCGGCTACACCGCGCGTACCGCGCTGGAGGATCCGCGGGTGCGGTCGCTGGTGGTGGTCGAGGCGATCGAGGACGTGATCGACTGGCACCGCCGGGACCTGCTGCCGTTCGCCGCCGGTCTGGCCACCGATCCGCGTACCCGGTTCGTCCGGGCGGACTTCTTCGCCGCGGTCGCCGGCGGCGGCCTCGACCCCGACGAGCCCGGGCGCCGCTTCCACGCGGTGCTGCTGGACGTGGACCACTCCCCCCGCCAGGTGCTGCACCCCAGCCACGCCCCGTTCTACACGGTCGACGGGCTGCGCCGGCTGGCCGCGCTGCTGCACCCGGAGGGCGTCTTCGCGCTGTGGTCGAACGACCCGCCCGACACGGCGTTCCAGCGCACGCTGACCGAGGTGTTCCCGACCTCGGTGGCGCACGTCGTCCGGTTCCCGAACCCGTTGCAGGGCCGGGAGGCGGCGAACACCGTGTACGTGGCCCGGCACTGATCCACCCGGCGGCGCATGCCCGCACGAGCAGCGGGAAAGCGCACGGCCCACCGTACGACGGGAGGCTGGGACATGCGCGCGTTGCTCTGGGTGGTCGGCGTGGTCGCCGGTGTGCTCATCCTGCTCGGGCTGCTGCTGGAGGCGGTCCGCTGGCTCGTCATCATCGGCGTGATCGCGCTCGCCGCGGTGATCATCTTCGCGATCGTGAAGGGTCGACGGGTGGTGCAACAGCATTCGACCCGCCGACGCTGACCTGCGGAGAGTGTGACCCACCCGGCAACCTACGTAAGCGTAGGTTACCGGGCGGTCAAGTTAGGCTGGGGGCGTCATCCGCGCGACGAGGAGTAACGGCGATGGACGCGACCGCCCAGCGACCCTGGACCCGCAGCTATGCACCCGGCGTACCGGCCGAGATCGCCGAGCCGGACGGCTCACTCGTCGACCTGCTCACCGAGGCGGCCGGGCGGTTCGGTCCCCGGGTCGCGCTCGACTTCTACGGCGCCACCACCACGTTCACCGAGCTGGCCGACCAGGTGGCCCGCGCCGCCGAGGCGCTGCGCCGGCTCGGCGTCGGCCCGGGTGACCGGGTGGCTCTGGTGCTGCCGAACTGCCCGCAGCACGTGGTCGCGTTCTACGCCGTGCTGCGCCTCGGCGCGGTGGTCGTCGAGCACAACCCGCTCTACACCGCCGACGAGCTGGACCGGCAGCTCACCGACCACGGTGCGACGGTCGCGATCGCGTGGGACAAGGTCGCGCCGCTGGTGGCGGGACGCGGCGCCGTGCGTACCGTGGTGGCGGTCGACCTGACCGCGGCGCTGCCGCGGCTCAAGCGGTGGGCGCTGCGGGTGCCGCTGCCGAAGGTCCGCGCCGCCCGGGCCGCGATGACCGCCCCCGCGCCCGGCGCCCTGGCCTGGTCGGACCTGGTCGCCGCCGCCGGGCCGCTGCCCGCCGGCCATCCCGCGCCGGAGGCCGGGGACGTGGCGCTGCTCCAGTACACCGGTGGCACCACCGGCGAGCCCAAGGGCGCGGTGATGACCCATCGCAACCTGCGCGCCAACGCCGCGCAGGGCCGGGCCTGGGTGCCGGGCCTGCGCGACGGCGCGGAGACGGTGTACGCGGTGCTGCCGCTGTTCCACGCCTACGGGCTGACGCTCTGCCTCACCTTCGCCGTGAGCATCGGGGCCACGCTGGTGCTGTTCCCCCGCTTCGACGCCGACCAGGTGCTCGACGCGGTCCGCCGCCGCCCGCCGACGTTCCTGCCGGCGGTGCCGCCGGTCTACGCGAAGCTGGCCACCGTCGCCCGGGAACGCGGCGTCGACCTCACCTCCATCCGGTACGCGCTGTCCGGCGCGATGTCGCTGCCACCGGCCACTGTGGAGCTGTGGGAGCAGGTGACCGGCGGCCTGCTGGTCGAGGGGTACGGGATGACCGAGACGTCCCCGATCACAGTGGGCAACCCGGTCGCGCCGACCCGCCGCCCCGGCACCGTGGGCGTGCCGTTCCCCTCCACCGACGTGCGCATCGTCGACCCGGAGGACCCGAGCCGCGACCGCGCGCCCGGCGAGGCCGGCGAGCTGCTGGTGCGCGGCCCGCAGGTGTTCTCCGGCTACTGGCACCGGCCCGAGGAGACCGCCAAGGTGCTGCTGCCGGGCGGCTGGATGCGTACCGGCGACATCGTCACCATGGACGCCGACGGCTTCGTGACGGTGGTGGACCGGATCAAGGAGCTGATCATCACCGGCGGCTTCAACGTCTACCCGTCCGAGGTGGAGGAGGCGCTGCGCCGCGTCCCCGGCGTACGCGAGGCCGCCGCCGTGGGGATGCCCACCGACGACGGTGAGGAGGTCGTCGCCGCGGTGGTGGTCGACCCGGCGGTGGCCGGCACGCCGGAGGCGATCCGGACCTCGTGCCGCACCCACCTGGCCGGCTACAAGGTGCCGCGCCGCGTCGTGATCGTCGACGAGCTGCCGTACTCCCAGATCGGGAAGATCCTGCGCCGCGAGGTCCGCGAACGGCTGCTCGCCGCCCGCTGACGGGCCGCCCGTTTGCCGCCATGGCGGCAGGGGTAGACGAGCATCCATGGTGGACTCACGGGGCAAGTCAGTCGGTCGTTACGTCATGCGTCTGGTCGGGGGCGTGGCCGTCATCTTCGGCCTGCTCGGCATCTTCGGCACGCTCGCCGAGGGCAACCTGTTCGGAATCGTGTTCAGCCTCATTCTCATCGGCGGCGGGGTGTTCCTGCTCAAGCGCTCCGGCCCGGACCGGCGGACGGACTCCGCGCCGCGCGCCGCCCGCTGACGGCACCCGGCGCCACGCCGGCCCGCGCGCTGCGCCGGACGTGTCGGTGCGCCGGACGTGTCGGTGCCGGCGCCTACGCTGTGGCGATGGTCGACAGACGTCAGGTCATGGCCTTCCGCGTGCGCGCCCAGCAGCTCGACCGGGCCGAGGGCTCGCTGGCCGGCACCGCCGTGCTCGACATCGGCGTGCAGGACACCGGCCCCGACGGCGGCCGGTGGGCGCTCGCCGCGCGCGGTGTCGACGTGGCTCCGCTGACCGGCGACGACCTGGTCCTGCTCTGGACCGTACGCGGCGCCCCGCACCTCTACCGCCGTGCCGACGTGGGCGCGGTGGCCGCCGCGGTCGAGCCGTTCTCCGACGCCGACGCGGGCAAGCGCATCTACGACGCGGCGAAGCCGTTGAAGGCGGCCGGCATCGGCATCGTCGCCGCGCTCGACGAGGTGGCCGCGCGGATGCGGGAGATCGTCCGCACGCCGACGGTCAAGGGTGAGGTCTCCGGGCGGCTCGCCGAGGTGATGCCGGAGCCCTACCTGCGGTTCTGCCGGCCGTGCGACGCGACCCACCTCTACGAGATGCCGTTCCGGCTGGCCGCCGTGCGCGCCGGCCTGGAGCTGCGGCTCGACACGTCGCCGCCGGTCCTGGAACGCATCCCCCGATTCCGTCCGGCCGCCGCTCCCGGCGACCGGTTCGACCTCGTCCGCGCCTACCTGCGGCTGCTCGGCCCGGCCACCCCGAAGCACGTGGCCGACTACCTCGACGCCTCGGTCAAGGAGGTCAAGGCCCGCTGGCCGCACGACACGGTCGAGGTGAGCGTCGACGGCGAGACGCGCTGGCTGCTCGCCGCCGACGAGGCCGCGCTGGCGTCGGCCGAGACCACGACGACGCGCCTGCTCGGCCCGTTCGACCTGTTCCTCCAGGCGAAGGACCGGGCGACGCTGGTGCCGGACGCGACCCGCGTCAAGGAGCTGTGGCCGGTGCTGGGCCGCCCCGGCGCGGTGCTGGCCGACGGGGAGCTGGCCGGCACGTGGCGGCCCCGCAGGTCCGGCCGGACCTTCACCGTCGCCGTTCAGCAGTGGCGCAAGCTCACCGGCAGCGCACGCGACGCGGTGGTGGCGGAGGCCGAGCGCCTCGCCGCGTACCGGGGCGTGCCGCTGGCCGGCGTCGACTTCGCCGCCTGACGGGGACGTCGGACCCGCCGGGCGATGGCATCATGATCGCGTGATCGTCTGGGTCAACGGTGCGTTCGGTGTCGGTAAGACGACCACCGCGCGGCTGCTCACGAACGCGCTGCCGGACGCGCGGCTGTTCGACCCGGAGTTCCTCGGCTCGATGCTCACCGCGTTCGTCACCTGCCCCACCGGCGACTTCCAGGACCTGCCGCTGTGGCGTCACCTCGTCGTGCAGACGGTCACCGGGCTGGACCGGCACCACGCGGGCGTCTGGATCGTGCCGATGAGCCTGCTCGACCCGGCGTACCGCGCGGAGATCCTCGGCGGCATCCGCGCCGCAGGCGTCGGCGTCCGGGAAGTCGTGCTCACGCTCCCCGAGGACCGGTTGCGGGCCCGCATCGACGCCGACCAGGTGGAGGTCGGCGCGCGCGCCTGGCGGCACGACCACGTCGCCCGGGCGCTCGCCACGTTCGCGTCGGTGACCGACGCCCGTCTGATCGACGCCTCCGCCCCGCCCGAGCAGGTGGCCGACGCCGTCGCCGCGCACGTGCGCGCCGAAACTCGCTGTCGGGCCTCCGGGCACGGTGGTAGACAGCCGGGGTGACCGAACCCCTGACGTTTACCGATCGGCTGCGGCTGATCGACGACCGGGCGGCCGCGTTCCGGGACGCGGTCGCCGCCGCGCCGGACCTCGACGCGCCGGTGCCGACCTGCCCCGAATGGACGCTGTTCGACCTGGCCCGGCACATCGGCGAGGGACGCCGCTCGTGGGCGGCCACAGTCGCGGCCGGACCGGAGGCGTCCGGACGGGCAGCGCCGGACGGGCCGGGCGCGCCCCGGGAGCGCACGGCGCTGCGGGACTGGCTGGCCGAGTCCACCGAGCGGTTGCTGGTCGCGCTGCGCGACGCCGGACCCGATCGGGGTTGCTGGACGTGGTGGGACACGTCGCAGTCGCCGCAGAACTGCGGCGCCGTCGCCCGGCATCAGCTCCAGGAGGTCGCGGTACACACCTATGACGCGCAGCTCACCGTGGGCGCGCCGCAGCCGGTGCCGGTCGAGGTGGCCCTCGACGGCGTGGAGGACTTCCTGTCCACCTGCTGCGCGACCACTGTGCCGTGGCCGTACGAGCCTGCCGTCCTCGACTACCACGTCACCGAGGGCGGATGGTGGCGCGTGCGGCTCTCCCCCGCCGGCGTACGGGTCACCCGCCTGCCCGCCGGAGCCGATGCGGGCCCGGCCGACACCGTCGCCAGTTCCAGCGCCGGTGATCTGGTCCTGGCCTTCTACGGCCGGATACCGCTGGGCGCGCTCACCATCGAGGGCGACCGGCGCGTACTCGACCGGATCGCGGCGTGGGACCCGGACGCGTAGGGACGACGGGCTGATCGTGGGAGGATGGCCGGCATGCCGGGTCGTGCGTTGAGCTTCGGAGCGGCCGCTCAGGCGTACGAGCGGTTCCGGCCCGGCTATCCCGAGGAACTGGCCGACCTGGTGCTGGCGTACGCGGGCCGGCCCGTCCGGACCGCCCTGGAGATCGGCGCCGGGACCGGCAAGGCCACCCGGCTGTTCGCCCGGCGCGGCATCGCGGTCACCGCCACCGACCCGGACGCCGCGATGCTCGCCGAGCTGCGCCGGCACGTGCCTGCGGACGTCCGGGTCCGGCAGGCCGCGTTCGAGCAGTTGCGCGCCGGCGAGCGGCACGACCTGGTGTACGCGGCGGCGGCGCTGCACTGGACCGACCCGGACCGCCGGTGGGAGCGGATCGCCGGGCTGCTCACGCCCGGTGGCGTGTTCGCCTCGTTCGGCGGCCCGCTGCGGCTGGCCGACCCGGCGCTGCGCGACGCGGTTGCCACGGCCCGCGCCGAGTTTCTCGCCGACGACGAGATCCCGTCGCCGGACGGCACGCCGCCGGCGGTCGGCATGCAGTGGCCCGGCACCGAGCTGCGCGCGTCCGAGTGGTTCGCCGACGTGCGCCAGTCGGAGATCGAGCGGCGGATCACGATCAGCGCCGACGACTACGTCGGTCTCCTGTCGACCGTCTCGGCCTATCTCGAACTGCCGCCGCACGTACGCGAGCAGGTGTTCCGCCGCGTCCGGGACGTCCTGCCCGGCATTGTCGAGGTCACCGCCGACGTCACGGTCCACCTGGCGCGGCGGACGTCGCAGCCCTGATCATCCGGCCCACGAGGGCCGCCAGACCGGCCCGGTCAGCGCCGGGAGGCCCGCGAAGTGGCGGATCACCGGCCGCAGCCCCGGGTGCGGGCCGGTCCGGGGCAGCATGAGGTTGATCGGGTACGCGAGCACCGGACCCGCGATCGGGATGCGGCGCAGGTCGTGGCCGCCGGGCCAGAGGTAGCGGTCCAGCGCGCCGACGAGCGTCGCCGCGTCCGCCGCGTCCGCGAGCGTGTCGAGGAGCACCTCGGTGCCGAAGTTCGGCCCGGTCGCGTCCACCCACAGGTCGAAGGCGTCGGCGAGCTGCTCGTAGAACTCGCCCCACTCGCTGCCCGGCACGATGCCCGGCACCCGGAGCCGGTGTCCGCGCAGCTGGGAGGGCGTGAGCGTGCGCGCGGACGCGAGCGGATGCCGGGGCCCGGCGAGCAGTTGCAGCGGCGAGTCGAAGGCGCGGACCATCCGTACCTCGGGCGGCAACGCGGCCGGGTCGGTGACGGTGCGGAACGCGGCGTCCACGTCGCCGGCCCGGACCGCGGCGGCGACCTGCCGGGGGTCGTCGACCCGCAGCGTCACCACGTCCAGGTCGACGCCCGGATGCGCGCGCCAGTAGTCGTGCAGCAGGACGGCCTGCGCGCTGCGCAGGCCGAGCACGTCGATGCGCGGCGCCCGCACGCCGGGCCGGACCGCGGCGACCGCGCGGTCCGCGCCCGCGACGACGCCCCGGGCGTGCGGGAGGAACGCCCGGCCGTCGCCTGTCAGCTCGACCCCCCGGGGTGTACGGGTGAACAGGCGCACTCCCAGCTCCCGCTCCAGCGCGGCGATCCGCTTCGACACGGCCTGCTGGGTGACGCCCAGCTCGTCGGCGGCGTGCCGGAACTGCCCGAGTTCGGCCGCCCGCACGAACGACCGCACCGCCTCGCTGTCCACCGGCCCACAGTAGGCGGGTCCAGCCGATGGTTGTGGCGCGCCGGGCGGCGGTTGTTTGCTGCGGCACCCGCGTGGCCGGTCTGATGCGCGGGGCATCGGCGACGGGGGCGGGGCGTGCGGAGACGGGGATCGGATTTCGGGTGGCTGTGGTCGGCCTACGCGGTGAGCACGTACGGCACCTGGCTGGCGTTCGGCGCGTTTCCGCTGATCGCGGTGCGGGTGCTGGATTCGTCGGCGTTCGCGGTGTCGCTCCTGGAGGCGGCCGGGCTCGCCGTGGCGGCGGTGCTGGCGGTCCCGCTGGGCCCGTGGGTGGCGTACCGGTCCAAGCTGCCGGTGATGGTCGCGACGGATCTGGTCCGGTTCGCGGCGCTGGCGAGCGTGCCGGCCGCGTACGCGCTCGGGGTGTTGTCCTACGGCCAGTTGCTCGTCGTCGCGGTGGTCTGCGGGACGGCCGGCATCACGTTCACCGCCGCGTCCGGGGCGTACCTGAAGAGCCTGGTCCACGGTGACGGGCTGCTGGCGGCGAACGGGCGGTTCGAGGCGACGAGCTGGGCCGCGACGGCGGCCGCGCCGCCGCTCGGGGGCGCGCTCGTCGGGCTGCTCGGCCCGGTCGTCACCATCACCGCCGACGCCGTGAGCCACCTGCTGTCGGCGCTCGCGGTACGGCGGATCCGGGCCGGCGACACGGCGGCGCCCCGCGTCCCGGCGGGCGGCTCGCGGGCCGCCGGCCTGGGCGCGGGCTGGCGGTTCGTGCGCCGCGACCCGGTGCTGTGGCGGCTGTTCCTCAACTCGGTGCTGGTCGGCGGCCTGATCATGGCGACCGCGCCGTTGCTGGCGGTGCTCCTGCTGGGTGAGTACCGGGTGGCGGCCTGGCAGTACGGGCTGGTCTTCGGCGTCTCCGCGCTCGGCGGCGTGCTCGGCGCACGCCTGAGCCCGCGCCTCGTGCGGCGGTACGGGCGGCAGCAGGTGATGACGGTGTCCGGCTGGCTGCGGTCGATCGTTCCGCTCGGTCTCGCGTTCACCCACCCGGGGACCACCGGACTGCTGACCGTGATCGCCGTCGAGTCGGTGCTCATCGCGTGCATGGGCGTGTTCAACCCGATCTACGCGACCGAGCGCCTGCGCCGGACCCCGCAGGCGCACACCGCGCAGGTCCTGACCGCGTGGAGCGTCACCGGCCGGCTCACCCAGGCCGCGTTGATGACCGTGTGGGGCGTCCTCGCCACCGTCGTCGGCCCGCTCGCCGCGATCACCGTGTCCGGGGTGCTGCTGCTCGCCACGCCGCTGCTGCTGCCGGCGCGCCGGCACACACGCGACCCGGAGCCCGCACGCCCGGCCGCTGCGGTCTCCTCCTGAACCCGGCGGCCGGACGGTCAGGCCGACAGGTAGGCAATCAGCCGGTCGGCGAGCGGGCCGGGGCGACTGAGCGCCACCGAATGGCCGCCGTCGATCTCGTCCGGAACCACGCCGAGCCGGTCGGCGGCCACCCGGCGTTGGAAGTCGGCGGGGAAGAACTGGTCGTCGCGGCCGATGAGCACCCTCGTCGGCACGGCCGGCCAGGTGGCCAGCGGCCACGGCTCGTCCCACTCCGCGCTGACCTGCTCCCGGCCGTGCGACGGCGCCTCGGCGACGATCCCGGCCGGCACGCCGTTGTAGAACTGCTGCTCCTCGCTGACCCCTTCCGGCTCACGGTAGCCGGTGTTGCCCCACCACTCCCCCGGCTTCTCACCGGGCCGCGGGATCATCGGGGTGAGCAGGACCAGCAGCCGCACCGGCAGCCGGTCGGCGACCAGCGGTGCGGTGAACGCGCCGTACGAGTGCCCGACCACCACGAGGTCGTCGCGGTCGCCGGCGGCGTCGACCACCGTCCGGCGGAACTCGGCGAACCCCGCCGAACGGTCCCCGATCGGCAGCTCCGGCACCACCGTGTCGTGACCCCGGGCGGCCAGCTCGGGGACCAGCAGATGCCAGTCCCACGCGCTGCCCCCGCCACCGTGGATGAGCACGAACGTCGTCATGCCCGGACCCTCCCACACCGGTACGACATGCCGTGGCCGTCAGTGCGGATACGCCCGCGGGACCCGGGTGGCCCGCAGCTTGTCGCGGAACGCCTCGATGCGGGTGACGACCTGACGCCGCCCGATCGTGTTCTCGATCCGGTCGAGGTAGAGGCAGCGGGCGGCGAGCCGGGGCAGGTCGACGGAGAAGTAGATCGCCATGAGGGGGTTCACGAACAGGTCGCCGTGGCCGGTGCGCCGGCTGAACCGTACGTCTCCGCACGCGCCGCCGGTGGCGGCGGCGATCTGCCCCTGGACGATGCTCGGCCGGTGCGGGGTGGCGGCCTGGGCCTGCGCGACCGCCTCCCGGTAGAGCACCGCCTCCCGGCTGGAGCCCGGAATGGACAAGGCACCGAGGTAGCCGCCCTCCCGGTCGAGCGCGGCCAGGTTCTCCAGCACCTCGACGTGGTTGACGCCGTCGTGCGCGTCGATGCCGAACCCGAGGCTGCTCACCAACCGGATCGGCACGTCCAGCCCGGCCACGGCGGCCAAGCTGGTGATGTCCTCCACCGGGGTGCCCAGGCCGCTCTCGTCGCCGCGCAGCAGGATGTCGGTGCCGCCGTCGACGAGCACGATCGCGTCGAGGTCGAGCCGGTCGACCAGGTGCCGGTACGCCTCGCGCAGCGGCTGCACGCCCAGCGGCGGGAAGGCGTACACGGTCGGCGGCAGGTCCCGGCCCGCCAGCCAGCGAGCCAGGTGCGCCTCCGGGAAGTACCAGTCGGGGCTGAGGGTGTCCGGCCGGATCGCCGCGACGTGCTCGTCCACCCACACCTGCCGGTCGAGCAGTTCCAGCTCCGAGAAGGAGAGGCTGGCCAGGTGCACCCGCTTGCCGGCCTGCCACAGTGCCAGCGCCAGCGGCAGGCCGGCGTACACGTCGAAGCCGCCACCGGCGCCGGCGATCAGGACGTCGCGCGCCGGGGCCAGGGCGGCGAACAACGGCGGAACGGCCAAGGTGTACGCGGCGGTGTCGGTCACCAGATGATGATCTCCGGTCGCGTGGCGGACCGCTGCCCGTGGCCGCCCGGTCGAGGCGCGGCCCGGGGCCGGGATCCGCTCGTTCAGACCGGGCGGCCGAAGGTGACCGCCTCCCGGACGAGCCGTGGCGCCTTCTCCGCCAGTTGCGCGTCCGGTCGCGCGCCGAGCGCGTCGTTCACTGTGGAGAAGGCCAGCCGGAACGCGATGAGCGTGGTCGCCTCGAAGATCTCCCGGTCGCTCAGGCCGGCGTCGCGCAGGCGCTGCGTGTCGGCCTCGATGGTGGCGTTCGGGTCCGTCACGACCCGGCGGGACCAGTCGGCGAGCGCCGTCTCCCGCTCGGACAGGTCCGCCTCGGTGCCGCGCAGCACCGCCGCGGCGGTCGTCTCGTCGCTCATCCCGGCCAGCCGCGCGCCCCAGGCCAGCGCGCAGTACGAGTCGCCCCGGGCGGCGGCCGTGGCGGCGACCAGCACCGCGACCTCCCGCGAGGACAGCGTGGACTCGGACAGCAACTCGGTGCGCGTGTTCTGGAACGACATCAGCACGTCCGGGCGCCAGCACCAGACGCGGGTGAGGTTGTTGACGTAGCCGTCGGCGGCGAGGTCGTCCTCGTACGCGGCTTTCGCCGCCGGGCTCTGCGGCGGTTCGGGGAGGAAGGCGGGATTCATGCGGGCAGTCTGCGCCACCCGGGCGCCCCTCACTGGCTGATCAACGACAGTACGATCCGCTGATGATCCGGGCGGTCTTCTTCGACGTGGGCGGGACGATCCTCGACGAGACGCGCGAGTTCGCGACCTGGGCGGACTGGCTGGGCGTTCCACGGCACACGTTCTCCGCCGTCTTCGGCGCCGTGATCGCCCGTGGCCTGGACTACGAGGAGGTGTTCCGGGCCTTCCGGCCCGGCTTCGATCTCACCGCCGAACTCGCGCGCCGGGTCGCGGCCGGCGACCCGGAGTCGTTCGGCGCCGACGATCTCTACCCGGACGCGCGGGCGTGCCTGGCCGCCCTGCGGGAGCAGGGACTGCGCGTCGGCCTGGCCGGCAACCAGCCGGAGCACGCCGAGGCGACGCTGCGGGCACTGGACCTGCCGGTGGACGTGATCGGCACGTCGGCGGCCTGGGGCGTGGCGAAACCGGCGCCGGAGTTCTTCGCCCGGGTCGTCCGCGAGGGCGGCGGCGACGCGTCGGCGATCCTGTACGTCGGTGACCGGCCGGACAACGACGCCGCCCCGGCGATGGCCGCCGGCATGGCGGCGTGCCTGATCCGGCGCGGCCCGTGGGGCCACATCCTCGACATGCCGGACGTGGCCGGCCGGTGCCTGTTCCGCATCGACTCGCTGGACGAGCTGCCGGACCTGGTCGCGCGGCACAACGGCGCGGGCGGCTAGCTAGCCGAACACGGAGACCCGGGTGCGGTGGTGGCGCGGCGACTCAATCTCGTCGACCACCGCGACCGCCAGATCGGCGTACGACAGGTGCGCCGACTCCGGGACCTGCTCGCCGCCGAGCCGGTACCGGCCGGTGCGAGTGCCGTCCACGTCCAGCGCGGCGGGCGGGGTGAGCACGAGCCAGTCGACTGTGGTCTCCGCCGCGTGGAGCCGGTCCAGGCCGGCGGCGTGGCTGAGCGCGAACGGCCGCAGCGCGGCGGGCAGGACGACCGGGTCGTCGTAGAGAGGCCGGCCGTGCGCGTCGGTGAGCGTGGCGAACAGGCCGATCGCCACGAGCCGCGGCACACCTGAGCGGGCCAGGCCGTGCAGGAGCGCGTCGGCCGCCCGGACGAAGAACTCCGGATCGGGGCCGGCGGCGGCGAGCGCCTCCGGCCCGGAGGCCGGGCTGACCGCGTGGACGACGGCGTCGTGCCCGTACCCGATCGAGGCGACCGCCTCCGGGTCGGTGACGTCGCCGCGTACCGCCGCGGTGAGGTCGGGATGGCGGGCGGGGTCGCGGACGACGGCTGTGACGCGGTGGCCGCGGCGGTGGGCCTCGGCGGTGACGGCGCGGGCGGCCCGGCCGCCCGCGCCGAAGACGGCGATGCTGGTCATGGCGCGACGCTAGAGCGCCGGGTGCCGGTTACCGCAACGGTACCGGCGTTACGCTCGGGCGGTGACGCCGCTCGATCCGGACATGTTCGATCCCGCCTGTCCGTCGCGGACGATGCCGTTGCAGATCGGCGACAAGTGGACCGCGATGGTGGTGCTGTGCCTGGAGCACGGGCCGCGCCGGTTCACCGAGCTGCGGGTGCCACTGCGCACGATCACGCCGAAGGTGCTGGCCGAGACGTTGCGGGCGATGGAACGCGACGGGCTGGTCACACGCACGGCCTACGACGAGAACCCGCCGCGCGTGGAGTACGCGCTGACGTCGCTGGGCCGCAGCCTGCTGACGCTCGTCGCGGCGGCCCGGTCGTGGAGCGAGCGGCACCTGGACGAGTTGCTGGCCGCCCGCCGGTCGCACGAGCGGCAGGCTGGCGCGGATGTCGTACCCCCGGCATAGCCTGCGGGTCATGGGAACCGCCGAGTTGGACGAGCTGATCGTGCCCGACGCGGACGCGCTGCGCGAGTGGCTGTCCGCCAACCACGACACGTCGCCGGGTGTCTGGCTGGCGCTGGGCCGCAAGGGCGGCACGATCACCACGCTGACCTGGCAGCAGGCGGTCGACGAGGCACTGTGCTTCGGCTGGATCGACGGGCAGGGCCGCAAGCGCGACCACGAGAGCTCCTGGATCCGGTACACCCCGCGCCGGGCGCGCAGCTCCTGGTCGCAGCGCAACGTCGCGCACGTGGCCCGGCTGGAGTCGGGGGGGCGGATGACGCCCGCGGGCCGGGCCGCGGTGGAGGCGGCGAAGGCGGACGGCCGGTGGGCGGCGGCCTACGCGCCCCCGTCGGAGGCCGAGGTGCCCGCCGACCTGCTCGCCGCCATCGCTGCCGAGCCTGCCGCCCAGGCCATGTTCGACGTCCTGACCAGCGCCAACAGGTTCTCGCTCATTCACCGGCTCAACGCGGTCAAGCGCGCCGAGACCCGGCAGCGCAAGATCGGGGAGTTCGTCGCCATGCTGGCCCGGCACGAGACGATCCACCCGCAGAAGGCGAAGCCGCCGACCGCGCCGTGACGTCAGGTCGTGCGGCAGCTCCAGGTCGGCGGCTTCCCGGCTCACGAGTTGTCCCGCACGAACGCGCGCATGAGCGCGGCGCACTCGGCCGCGTGGGTCTCCAGCAGCAGGTGGCCGCCGTCGTAGATGTGCGCGTCCATCCGGTCCAGCGCGCGGTGGTACGCGAGCACCTCGTCCACGTCGAAGTACGCGTCGTGCCGGCCCCACAGCACGAGCGCCGGCGGCTGGTGGGCGCTGTGGTACGCGGCGATCTCGCCGAACCGGGCGACGTGGTTCGCGTAGTCGGTGAACAGCGCGAACTGCGCCTCGACGTTGCCGGGCCGGGTCATCCGCGCCCAGTCCAGGTGCCACGCCTCGGGCGCCTGCAACCGGCGTACGTGGCCGGGCAGCCCGGCGAGGTACTGGTCCCGGGTGCCGGCGAAGGTCAGCCAGTCCGGCAGCGCGGCGCGGGTGGCCTCGCCCGGGTCCGCCCAGTACGCCCGCGCGGTGTCCCACTGCGCGCCGAGCCCGTCGGCGTGCGCGTTGCCGCTCTGCACGACGAGGCCGCGGATCCGTTCCGGGGCGCGGGTGGCCAGGTGGTATCCGACCGGCGCGCCGAAGTCGTGCAGGTAGACGAAGAAGCGGTCCACGTCGAGCCGGCCGAGGAGCCGCTCGACCGTCCACGACAGGTTCTCGAACGTGTAGTCGTACTCGTCGACGGTGGGCGACGAGGACATCCCGAAGCCGGGCAGGTCGGGCGCGAGCACGTACGCGACCTCGGCGAGCGCGGGCATGACCTCGCGGAACGTGTGCGACGAGCTGGGAAATCCGTGCAGCAGCAGCACCGCCGGGTCGCCGGGGCGTCCGGCCTCGCGGAGGAACACCTCCAGGCCGTCGACGTCGGCGTGCCGGTGGCGGATCTTCTGACTGGCGCGCATCACCTCATCCTGGCGGCCCGGGCGTGCCCGTACGGCCGATTCCGGCAGCCGCGACGACCGACGGGGGGTGGCCTGGGCGTACGCTCGAACGAGCCGGCGGTGGGAGGTCGTCCGCGATGATCCCGGTGCTGATCCTGTTCGGGGTTCTCCTCGGGCGCTGGTGGCGGTCGTCGCTCGCCGCCGCCGCGCTGGGCTGGCCGGCCGTGCTGGTCGCGACCGACGTGATGGACGTCGGCGCCGGACTGCTCGGCGCGGCAGTGCTCGCCGTCGTCAACACCGGCGCCGGCGTGCTGCTCCATCAGGGAGTGCGCCTGGCCGTCCGGCGGCTACGGGCGTCCTGAGTCGGGCCGGTTCGCTACCCGGTGCCGCCGGTGTTGCGGACCATCTGCCGGAGCACCTTGAGCGTGGTGACGTAGTCCGCGTCGTCGACGCCCTCGTGGATCCGGGCGCGGATTGCCGGCGCGTGCTGCTTGAGGCGGTCCCGGGCGGCCTCCCCCGCCTCGGTGATCCGCAGCCGGCCGTCCGCGTCGCGGCTGAGCCAGCCGCGTTCCCGCAGCACCTCCGCCTCGGCGTCCAGGTCGTCCTCGGCCCGCAGATACGAGGCCATCGCCTGCCGCAGCTCGGGGACGGTCAGCCCGCCGCCGCCGGGCAGCAGGTCGTTCGGGGACAGGTTGCGCAGGAGCCAGAACTGGGGCTGAGTGAGGCCGTGCTCGGCCTGCCGGGCGCGGGTGAAGGCGATCAGCGACTCGTACGCCACGCCCGTCCAGTAGGCGGCCGGCTGGCCCGCGAGTTCGGCGTCGGACAGGTGCGGCGTCGTCATGGTGGTCTACCTCCGGCAGTGGTCGGTGAGCACGACGCTAGGACCTCAACCGCGCTTGAGATCAAGCCTCGCGGGGCACCGTGTGGCCGCCGACGCAGGCATGATGGGGCGCATGCGGGTAGCGATGGCGACCGACGCGGGGCATCCCGGCCGTGCCAATGAGGATTTCGCCGGCGCCGTCCCCTGCGGCATGGTCCTGGTCGACGGCGCCGGTGGCATCTCCGGCGCGGACGAGGTCTGCCACCACGGCATCGCCTGGTACGCGACCCGGCTCGGGGGCGCGCTGCTCGGGGCGCTGGCCGAGGATCGGAGCCTGCGCGACGTGCTGGCCGAGGGCATCGAGCGGGTCACCGACCAGCACCGCGACACCTGTGACGTCACCCACCCGATCAGCCCGTTCGCGGCAGTGGCGATGCTCCGGTTCTCCGGCGGGACCGTCGAGCACCTGGTCCTCGGCGACGCCGTCGCGGTGGTCGGCCGGGCCGTGGGCGAGCCCGTCGTCGCCCACGATCCGCGGGAGGTGGTGATCGCCCGGTCCTTCGAGGAGCGGCTGAGGGACGTGCCCGAGGGCGGCGACGAGTACCGGCGGCTGTTCATGGAGTTGCGGGCCCGGCGGAACAGCCCCGGCGGGTTCTGGGTCGCCAAGGACGACCCCCGGGTGGTGGACGAGGCCGTCACCGGCGAGTGCCCGGCCGACGACGTACGCACGGCGGCGCTGCTCAGCAACGGCGCGAGCCGTCTCGTGGACACGTTCGGCCTGACCGACTGGCCGGGGCTGCTGCGCCTGCTGGAGACCGACGGCCCCGCCGAGGTGGTCCGCCGGGTGCGCGAGGCGGAGGCACGCGAGGGCGTCGCCACCGACGACGCGACGATCGTCTGCCGCACCTGACCGGCACGACAATCCGGTTGTGCTCGTGTTGACTGCGGCGATGGACCGTCAACGGCTCAGCAGCATCGCGCACTCGCACCACCCGATCGCGGCCCCGCTCTCCGGCGTCAACGTCAACCGGCTGCTGCGCCGGGCCGGTCGCCGGCCGGCGGCCCGGATCCTCGACCTGGGCTGCGGCGAGGCCGCCTGGGCGTTGCAGGCACTCGCGCACCACCCGGACGGGCACGCCGACGGCGTGGACCTCAACCCGCACGCGCTCGAACGCGCCACTGAGGCCGCCGCCGTGCGCGGCCTCGCCGACCGGCTCACGCTGCACGAGCGCGACGCCCGGTCGTACGTGCCGGACGGCGACTACGACCTGGTGCTCTGCGTCGGGTCGACGCACGCGTTCGGCGGGTTCGGCGGGACGCTGGAACTGGCCGGGCGGCACGTGAACGCCGACGGCATCCTGATGGTCGGTGAGGGATTCTGGCAGGTGCCGCCGACGCCGGAGGCACTGGCGGCGCTGGGCGCGAAGCCCGAGGACCACACCGACCTCGCCGGTCTGGTCGCGGCCGGCGAGCAGGCCGGCTGGACCCCGGTGTACGCGCACGTCAGCGACGCCGCCGAGTGGGACGACTACGAGTGGTCGTGGACCGGTTCGCTGACCGAGTGGGCGCTGGACAACCCGGGTCACCCGGATGCCGCCGGCGCGCTGGCCGCCGCCCGGGAGCATCGCGACCAGTGGCTGCGCGGATACCGCGGCGTGCTGGGGTTCGTGACGCTGGTGCTGCGCCGGATCTGACCGGCCGTCCCCTTCACGGGCCGGGTCGGGATCAGGAGCCGAGGTAGCGCAGGATCGCCAGGACGCGGCGGCTGTAGCCGGTCACGTGGGACAGGTCGAGCTTGTCGAAGATGGTGTTGACGTGCTTCTCGACAGCGCTCTGCGACACGTGCAGGCGTCCGGCGATCGCGGCGTTGGTGTGCCCCTGCGCCATGTGGTGCAACACGTCGCGTTCCCGGGGGGTGAGGCGGCCCAGCGGGTCGCTGTGGCTCGTGGCGGACATGAGCTGCCGGACGACCTCGGGGTCGAGCGCCGTGGCGCCGGCGGCGACGCGGTCGAGCGCGTCGAGGAACTCCTCGACCTGGGCGACGCGGTCCTTGAGGACGTAGCCGACGCCTTCGGACCGGTCGGCGAGCAGCTTCGCGGCGTAGCGCTTCTCGACGTACTGGGACAGGACCAGCACGGCGACGTGCGGCCAGCGGCGGCGGATCTCCAGCGCGGCCCGCAGTCCGTCGTCGGTGTTGGTGGGCGGCATCCGGACGTCGGTGACGACGGCGTCGGGGCGGTGCTCGCCGACGGCGGCGACCAGCTGGTCGGCGTCCGCGGCGGCGGCAACCACCTGGTGTCCCTCGTCGGCCAGGAGGCGGATCAGCCCTTCGCGGAGCAGGGTGGAGTCTTCGGCGAGGACTATGCGCACGGCAGCTCCGCTCGGATCGTGGTCGGTCCACCGGGTGGGCTGTGCACGTCGAACCGGCCGTCCAGCGCGACGACCCGGCGGGCGAGCCCCTGCAGGCCGCTGCCGTGCGGGTCGGCGCCGCCGATGCCGTCGTCGTGCACACGCATCCCGATCGTCGTGTCCCGCGCCTCGATCTCGATCGCGACGAGCGTGGCGCGGGCGTGTTTGGTGGCGTTGGTGAGGGCCTCGCAGGCGACGAAGTAGAGCACGGTCTCGACCGGCCGTGCGGGCCGGACCGGCACATCGTAGATGATCTTGACGGGTGTCACCGACCGCTGTGCCACCATGGTCAGCACCTCGTCGAGGGTGGTGTGGTCGAGTGCGGACGGGTAGACCCGCCAGGCCACCTCCCGCAGTTCGTCGACGGCACGCTGGGCATCCTCGTGCGCCTGCGTGAGAAGGGCGCGTGCCTTGTCGGGGTCGCGGCTGCGGCGCGCCCGCCCGAGCAGCATGCCGAGGGCGACGAGGTGTTGTTGCAGCCCGTCGTGCAGGTCGCGCTCGATGCGTTGACGCTCGGCGTCGACAGCGGCGATGACGCCGGCCCGGCTGACCGCGAGTTCGCTGATCCGCCGCTGCAACGCCTCGCGCGTGTGGGATTCGAGCAGGCGGTGGGCCAGCCGGCGGTCCAGCGTGGCCACACCGGCCATGGCCTGGAGGTTCACCGCGAGCAGGGCGGCCCCGATCAGCACCTGGAGCAGGAACCCGGCGACGGTCATGGTGCCCGCCACGAAGGAGCGCACCACGATGGCGGCGAGCACCACGCCGACCACGAGCAGCCCGGCGGTGAGCGCGCCGAGCGCCGCCGGCAGGAGCCGGGCGGCCAGGTAGCCGACGACCCGGGCTCCGCTCGCCCGCACCGGTGGCGGCGCTTCCTCCGAGGCGACGACCGCCAGGCGTCGCCGCTCCCACTCCGCGACGCGCCGGGCGTACCGGGCGGTGGTGGCGCCGACTCGGCGACGGACCGCCGGCACCGGCGCGACCGCGACCACGGCGAGCCCGGCGAGGAGCAGGACCAGCGCCTCGGCCACGGCGGTCAGGACCCCGACGGCGACGGCCGCCACCGGCCGGCCTCGCCGGGCCACGGCGAGAAGGCGCGACCGCCGACCGCGGACCGTGTGCTCCGGCATCGGGGCCTCCCGTCGTGGCTCGTGTCGTCCCGGGTCGATGGCGGGCGGCCGGGCGCGTGTCCGGCCGCCTGCCAACCTAGCCACCGGTCACCGGCCGTCGTCCGGCCGGCGCGGGGTTCCGTACAGCGTGCCGCGTACGGCGTGCTCGGTCGCCGGTCCCGGACGGCGCGCCCTGATCACCCGGGACACGACGAAGTACGAGACGGCGAGCGCGCACACCACGATGACGACCCGTTGGAACGTCCCGGCGTACGGCTCGACGACGTGCCAGTTCTCCCCGAGCAGATAGCCGGACATCACGAACACGGTGTTCCAGATGAGGCTGCCCAGCGTGGTGTAGAGCAGGAACGTGGGGACCGGCATGCGCTCCACCCCCGCCGGGACGGAGATGAGGCTGCGGAAGATCGGGATCATGCGGCCCAGGAAGACCGTCTTCACCCCGTGCCGGGCGAACCACGTCTCCGTCCGGTCGATGTCGCTCACCTGGATCAACGGCAGCCGTACCGCGATCGCGCGGACGCGGTCGCGTCCGAGCGCGGCGCCGATGCGGTACAACGCCAGCGCGCCCACCACCGAACCAATGGTGGTCCAGATGATCGCGGCGAACAGGTTCATCCGGCCCTGACTGGCGGTGAACCCCGCCAGCGGCAGGATCACCTCGCTCGGGATGGGCGGGAACAGGTTCTCCAACGCCACCGCCAGGCCGGCGCCCGGCGCGCCGAGCCGTTCCATCAGATCGGTGACCAGCCCGGACAGACCGCCCTGCGGCGGATCGGATTCCTCGGCCAGCCATTCGGCAACGTGCCACAAACGGATCATGCCGTTGACGCTATGCAGCCGCGATGTTCCGGACCATGAGGTCGGCCGCCGACCTGCGCGGGCCGGCCGCAGCCGCCGGGGTGCGGAAAACCGCACCCCGCCCGGCCACCGGTAACGTGGAGCCGCACGTCTTCGCGGGGCAGCGCACCAGCAGTCCCGAACACGAGTCCGGTGGGTGGTCCTCGGTGCCGATGCAGATCCGTTTCGCCGTACCGGCCGACCCCGCCTATCCGGCCCGTGTGGCCGCCGCGCTCGCCGCCGCGCGGCTGCGCCGGTTCGGCTACATCGGCGCGGCCCTCGCCGCGATCGGGGTGATCGGTTGGGTCGGCTCGCAGGCATCGGAGCGGGGTGACCGCTTCGCGTCGCTGTGGACCGCGTTCATCGTGGCCGGCGTGCTGTCGATGCTGTACGCGCCGTGGGTGCGGTGGCGGGCCCGGCGCCGCTCCGGCGGCTACGCCGTCGAGGGCGGCTACGACATCGACGACCGCAACATCATGATGCGCAGCGGCTCGGAGTCCGGCGGCATCGCCTGGGACGGCGTCACGCGGGTCACCGAGACCCCGGACTTCTGGATCGTGTACGTGGGACGGATGCCGGCCACCGTGATCCCACGGTGGCTGATGTCCGCCGAGGACGCCGGGACGCTGCGCGCCTTCATGGCCGGACGGCATCTGCTCGACGACCGTTGACGATGTATTGATTGACTGTATATGTTGCCGCGGTGAGTGAGATGCGCGAGGCGACGTTCCTGATCCTGACCGCGCTGGCCGACGAGCCGCGCCACGGCTACGGGATCATCCAGGAGGTCGCCGGCCTGTCCGGCGGTCGCGTCAACCTGCTGCCGGGCACGCTCTACGCCGCCCTGGACCGGCTGGTCGCGCAGGGCCTCGTCGAACTCAGCCACGAAGAGGTGGTCGACGGCAGGCTGCGCCGGTACTACCGGCTGCGCGCCGACGGGCAGGCCGAGCTGGCACGCCAGACCGAGCGGCTGCGGCAGCTCGCGTCCGCCGCCGAGACCCGGCTGCGCGCCCTGCGGCCCCGCACCGCCTGACCCCCACCGTCGCGGGCCCCGTAGGGAGACACCCATGCACCGCTGGCTGCTGCTGGCCTACCCCCGTGACTACCGCCGCGCGCGCGGGGCCGAGATCCTGGAGACGGTACGAGACGTCGGCGCGGCCCACCGGCGTACCCGGGTGGCGGCGAATCTCGTACGCCACGGTCTGCGCGCCCGGCTGGGACGGCCGGCGAGCCGTACCGTCGTGGCCTGGGCGTCGGTCTTCGCGGTGGTCTGCGGGTTGTTCGCCGCGTCGTTCGGCACCTGGCTCGCCTGGCTCGGCTCCCGTCCGCTCGACCACCGGGACCTGGCCGCCGTGGTGGGACAGCTCTACCCGGACCGGCAGGCCGGCCACCTCGACCAGGACGACCCGCCCGCCGTGTTCCTCGTCTACGGGCACCCGCTCGGCGAGGATCTCCTGTCCGAGCTGCTGCTCGGCGACGGCGGCGAGTACGCGCTGGCGGAGCTGACCGCGTCGTTCGACCAGACGCCGGCCGGCGGCCTCACCGACCTGCGGAAACGCCTGGACGCCGCCGGGTGGAAGCGCCACGAGCCCTTCTACGCCGACGCCTACGACTGCGTCCCCGACACTCCGCGATGCGACCCGGCGTCCATCCCCTCCGACATCACCGTGTACGCCGAACGCGGCGACCACATCCTCGCCGTGGAACTCACCGCCGACGGCTCGACGAATGTCACCCTCAGTCGTGCCACCCCCGGCACCGCCTACCCCGCCGGGATGCTCGGCTTCGTGCTGGGCCTGGCCGGCGGCTGGGTGCTGTTCGGCTGGGCCAGCCGGCGCGCCGAGGGACGGCGCCCGCTGGTGCAGGGGCCCGCGAAGGTCCTGTACGGCGTCGCGATGGTGTTCTGGGCCGCGCCGATCCTGCTCGGCGCGCCGCTGATGCTGACGCACCATCTGGACGAGCCGCATCCGCGCTGGCACGTGCCGTGGGAGTGGCTCGGCCAGCCCGCCCTGTCGCTGCCGTTCCTGGTCGGCACGGTCCTGCTGCTGCTCGTGCTGGGCCTGGCGGCGCTGCCGCACCGGCGCCCGGCGGCCCGTACGCTCGCCGGGGCGTCGGACCCGGGACCGGCGCTCTAGCTGTAATGCCCAGCAGCGTTGTTGACGCGGCTGATGGGTGGTTTGCCGCCGAGCGAGGTGTGGTTGCGGTGGTGGTTGTAGGTGTGCAGCCAGGCGGGTAGAGCGTCAGCGCGTTGCTGGTTGTTGGTGAAGGGTTGGGCGTAGGCCCATTCGTCGCACAGGGTGCGGTTGAAGCGTTCGGCTTTGCCGTTGGTCTGTGGTCGGTAGCGGCGGGTGAAGCGGGCGGTGGCACCGAGGTCGGTCAGGGCCTGGTGCCAGGCTCGGCCGCGGCGGTAGGCCAATGCGTTGTCGGTCATGACGCGTTCGACGCGGGTGATTCCGTGGGTGGCGAAGTGCTCGGCGGCGCGGCGGAGGAAGCCGGCACAGGTGTCGGTCTTCTCGTCGGGGTGGATCTCGGCGTAGGCGAGACGGGTGTGGTCGTCGATGGCGCAGTGCACGTAGTCGAAGCCGACACGGCCGGCGGTGCGGGCACGGCGGTGTTCCAGGCTGTCGCGGCCCAAGATGCGCCAGCCGCCGCCGTCGCGAACCCGGCCGAGTTTCTTGACGTCGACGTGGATCAGCTCGCCGGGCCGGTCGCGCTCGTAGCGGCGGATGAGCTGACCGGTGGGCCGGTCGAGCCAGGCCAGGTGGTGTAGACCGTGCCGCGTCAGAACGGCGTGCACCGTCGAGGCCGGCATCCCGAGCAACGGTCCGAGCCGGCGAGCCCCGAGTTTGCGTTCCTGGCGCAGTTGGCAGACCCGCGCCTCCAACTGGGCGGGCGTCTTGTGCGGCTGGTGGTGAGCCCGGCTGGATCGATCCCGCAGACCAGCGTCGCCCTCGGCCCGCCACCGCTGTAGCCACTTGTAGCCGGTGGCCCGAGAACAGCCCAGTTCCTTCACGACGTGGGCCACCGGCCGACCCTGGTCAACGACACGCGTGATGAGCAGCCGCCGGCCGTGGATGGTCAGCCGGGCATTACGGTGGGCCATGGAGACCTCCGGTTCCGTGTGGGCGTCAGCACCTCACACCTCGCCGGAGGTCTCGCCTCGTCTCAAGCCGCCACGCCGTCAACAACCCTCATGGGCATTACATCTAGCGGCGCGCCGGGTCAGCTCGCCGGGCATCGCGTGCCGGGGGTGGGCACCGTCAGGTCGACGAGGTACCTGTCCACCACCGCCTCCGTGCAGGCGGTGCGCTGGTAGGTGCCGTGGCCCCAGCCCTCGTAGGTGACCAGGCGCCCGTGCCGGCCCAACTGCCGGGCGACGTTCTCCGCCCAGGCGTAGCCGGTGCGCGGATCGTGCCGCGCGTTGAGCAGCAGCAGCGGCGTGCGGGTGTGCACGTTCAGCGCGCGCGGCGGGTTGCGGACCGGGGACGGCCAGCCCAGGCAGGTCTGCACGGCCAGCAGACCGGCGCCGTACCGGACGTCCGGGGCGACTGCCACGGCGTCCCGGACCAGGCCGGCGTAGTCGGTGTGGTCGCGCACCCGCGCCGGCCAGTCCGCGCAGAACGCCGCGACCGAGAGCGGGAGGTTCACCTCCGGCGGCGGCGTGCCGGCGTCCATGTCCCGCACGGTCGCGGCCAGTTGCGGCCAGCGCGGCCCGGCGAGCAGGCCGAGTGCCACGGCGGTGACGTCGAAGGCGGTACGGGGGGCGTACCCGCCACGGTCCGCGCGGGCCAGCACCCGCGCCCACACCGACCGCACGTCCCGTTCGTGGAGCACACAGTCCGCCGACCTGTCGCACCAGGACACGAACTCGTCGAACGAGTCCTGCAACGCGGCGGCCTGTGTCCGCACGAAGGACCGTACGTCGAGACTGTGGTCGAACACGCCTTCCAGCACGACGGCCCGCACATGGCCGGGGTACCGCTCGGCGTACTGCTGGCCCAGCAGTGTGCCGTACGAGCTGCCGTGGAAGGACAGCCGCCGCTCCCCCAGCGTCCGCCGCAACGCGTCGAGGTCGCGAACGGTGCTGAGCGTGTCGGCGTGGTCGAACACCGGGCTGGTCGGGCGGCACCTGCTCCACAGGGCCCTGTTGTAGGCCACTGCGGCGTCGAAGTCGGCCTGGCCGGTCAGCGGGACGGGCGGCTTGCGCAGCGCCGGATCCGGCGTGCAGACGGGCGCGGCGGTGCGGGCCACGGTGCGCGGGTCGAAGCTGACCAGGTCGAACCGGTCCAGCAACTCGCCGCTGAACCGGTCGCCCTTGCGGATGCGCTCCACCCCCGAGTCGCCGGGGCCGCCCGGCCCGAAGACCAGCGTGCCCACCCGCCGCTCCGGCGTTCGCGCGAGCCGGCGTGCCACGGCGAGTTCGAACGTCGGGCCGTTCGGCCGGGTCCAGTCCACCGGCACGCGGAGCCGGGCGCATCGCACGCGCTCGTCCGGCGGGACGTTCGGCAGGTCGTCGGCGCACTCGCCCCAGACGAGCCGCTGCGGCGGACCGTCGGCCCGCGCCGCGCCGTGCAGTCCCGCCAGGACGGTGAGCGCGGCCAGAGCGACTGCCACGGTACGTCGGAACACGGTACCTCCCAGTGTGTGTGGATGCTCGTCGATTCTTCAGCGGCGCCCCACCCGAGTCCTATACGGAAACGCCCCGATATGCCCCTCGGGCCTTCTCCCCGACTCCGCCCTGAGGGCTATCTGAAGGGGACGAGTTCGCGTCCGGGGCAGTCGGGCGCTCGGAGGGGCTTCGGGTCTGGTCCTAGCGGTCTAGCATCGGGCGATGACGTCGTCCCTGGACCGCCTGCCGAAGATCAGCGCACCGGCCACGAGAGCGCTGACCGCCGCCGGCTACACCACGCTGCGCCGGCTCGCCGGCGTGCCGCGAGCGGAGCTGGCCCGCCTGCACGGCATGGGGCCGAAGGCGCTGGACGTCATCGAGGCCGCCCTCGACGAGCACGACCTGCGGCTGAGCTGACGAGGTGATCGCGATGCCGCTCGGCAGGCTCCACCACCTGATCGTCGACTGCTCGGATCCGATGACCGAGGCACGGTTCTGGAGCGCGGTCCTCGGCGACCCGATCACGTACGCGGACGACGACTTCGCCGTCGTGTCGACCAGTACGGCGACGTCCGGGCTGGCGTTCCAGCGCGCCTCCGGGCTGACGCCGCCGACGTGGCCGGATCCGGCGGTGCCGCAGCAGATGCACCTGGACGTGATGGTCGACGACCAGGACGCGGCGGGTGCGGCGGTGCTCGCGCTGGGCGCGCGGCGGTTGCCGGGCGACCACGTGTACGCCGACCCCGCGGGCCACCCGTTCTGCCTGATCCGGCGCCCCACCTGGGCGTCGCCGGTCGGCGGGCCCAGGTGAATCCCGCTCTGACCGGCCACCGTCACGGCGTCTCCTGGTAGGAGATGAACTCCAGCAGGCTTCCGTCCGGGTCGCGGAAGTAGACGCTGGTCCCGGCGCCACCGGCACCGACCCGCCGGACCGGTCCGGTCTCCACCTCGACGCCGTGCCGTCGCAGGTGCGCCACCGCCTCCTCGATCCGCCCCGCCCAGACGAAGCAGATGTCGCTGTTGCCCGGGCGGACCGGGAGGCGGGCGACGTTGCCGCCGAGGTCGAGCCCCGGCCCGTGCACGCTCAACTGCTGAGGGCCGACCCGGAAGGCGACGCGGTCGCCGCCGGCGCCGATCACCTCGGCGCCGACGACGTCGCGATAGAAGTCGGTGGCGACCCGCCAGTCGGACACGGCGATGACGACGTGGTCCAGTCCGGTCACGGGCGCCATGTGCCCCACCCTAACGGCGGGTCCTGCCGGGGTCCGGTGCTTGCGCGCCGCTACCGCAGGTGCCGGGCGAAGAACCGGCTCGCGGGGTCCCCCTCGAAATGCGGAACGCCCGTGTGCCCACCCATGTTGGCGTGCAGCGTCTTCTCGGTGGAGCCGAAGGCGTCGAACAGGTCCAGTGCCATCTGCCGGTCGTTGCCCTCGTCGTCCCACTGCAGCAGGACGTGCAGCGGAATGGTGACCCGCCGCGCTTCCTCGATGATGGTGCGCGGCACGAAGCTCCCGGCGAACAGGAGCGCGGCCACGATGCGCGGTTCGACCAGCGCCAGCCGTACGCCGATCGAGATCACCCCGCCGGCGTACCCGACCGGGCCTCCGACCTCGGGCAGCGCGAGGAGGGCGTCCAGCGCGGCCCGGCACTCCGGGACCGCCTTCTCGACCAGCGGCAGGACGAGCCGGTCGACGATCTCGTCGGCGACCGGCTCACCGGCCGCCAGGGCGCGGCGCAGGTCGGCGCGGGCCTGCTCGGCGGCGGCGGACGCGGGGCGGTCGCCGCTTCCGGGAAGCTCGATGGCGGCCGCGGCGAAGCCCTGCGCGACGCAGCCCTCCGCACGGGCCACCAGGCGGGGATACATCCGGCGCAGTCCGCCGGGGTGACCGAGCAGGATCAGCGGGGCCGGCTCGGACGCGGATGCGGGGGTCCACAGGAGGCCGGGGATCTCGCCGAGGATGAACGTGCGCTCGCGGACGCCGTCGGCGAGGCGCTGTTCGGAGGTGAATCGCATTGTCGTGCCTTTCGGGAGTGCGACGGCGCTCCCGGACGACCTATCGCCCGGCCGTGACCCCCGAGGGGAGCACCCATGTCGTTACTGCGGTCACGGGTACCACCTCCCTCGTCCTCCGGCACGGCCACCGGAAAGCTAACAGCGCTCGCCGGAGCTGCCAACCGGTTTATCGCGGTTCACCGCTGCGTGATCCACGCCGGACCGTCAGCCGCGCTCGAAGCCGGCGAAGACGACCGCGAGCGTGCGGGCTTGCAGGTGCTCGTCCCATCCACCGTGCAGGGCGCCCTGGCACATGCCGGTGAGCAGCGCCATCACCTCGGGTAGCCGTACCGAGCCGGCGACGGCTCCGGCGGCCTGGGCCTGGTCGAGCAGCCTGCCCACCGCCTCCTCCAGGTGGCCTACCGCGTCCGGGAGGCGGATGTCCACCCCGGATCCGGCGAGCAGGTCGACTGCGGTCTTCTTCGCGGCGGCCTGCGCCACCGTGTGCCGGAAGAACCCGAAGAGGTCGTGTCTTCCCGCCTCCTCGGCGAGCTGCACGAGCAGTCGCTTCATGAGCGCGACGAGCAGGTCTTCCTTGGTGGGGAAATGACGGAAGACCGTGCCGATGGCGACGCCGGCCCGGCGGGCCACCTCCTCGGTGGAGGCGCGTGTGCCGGACTCGGCGAAGACCGCCTCGGCGGCGTCCAGGATGCGTGCCCGGTTGCGCTGCGCGTCGGCGCGCAGGGGCGGACCCTCTATCAAAATGAGCCTCCACTCACTATTCTCGATCGCAAGTCGAGTCATCACTCATTATTCTGGAGGCCGGCATGACACCGCAGGAGATCTTCGACAGCATGTGCGCCCGGTGGCTGGCGAACCTCCCCACCTTCGACGGGGATTCCCTGGCCGACGACGTGGTGATCGAGACGCCCTTCGCCGCGCCCGGCCATCCGACGCGCACCGAGGGAAAGCAGACCGTTCTCCAGTTCACGCAAGCGGGCCGGGCGCTGTTCCCGGTGCGGTTCGACGACTGCCGAGGCGTGGTCGTCCACGAGACCGCCGATCCCGAGGTGATCGTGGTCGAGTACGAACTCGTCGGCACGCACACGACGACCGGCGTGACCGCCTCCGCGCCGTTCATCGGGGTGTTGCGCACGCGGGACGGCAAGCTGGCCCACTGGCGCGAATACCAGCACACCCTCGTCATCGCTCAGGCCGCCGGCCAGGCTTGAACCTGCGTCACCACGGAGCGCCGCGCACCGCCCGGCTCAGCTGCTCGCTGTCGGCGACGGGGCGAACGGCCACGGCTGCGGACCGAACAGGGCCGTACACGCCGTGAGGAGCGCACGCTGCGCCTCGGCCATGCGCGCGTCGACCGGACCGGTGTCCTCGTTCGGGTCGTTCCGGATGAACATGTCTCCGGATTCCTTCGTCACCACCGCCAGTCGCTCGCCGGCCTCCCGGACGCCCGGGTCGGTCGCCCTACGGGCGCGCAGGGCGATCGGCGAGTTCGACGTGAAGCGGACGTCCTGCTGCTCGATCACCCGGGCCACCATGTTGCACGCCCCGGTCGCGACCTTGTCCGCGGGCGCGGTCGAGCCGGCCTGCGGAGCGGCCGACGCCGCCGCGGCGGAGGAGGGCGACGACGACGGAACGGCGGACGACGACGGAGCGGGCTCCGCTGGTGCGCACGCGGAGACGAACAGCAGGGACAGTGCGGCGAGTTCACGTTTCACCGCACGAGGCTAGCGATCATGGTGGGCGTGGCTGCCGTCCGGGTGCCACGCCCACCCCGTCATCGCGTCGACGTTGGACCCGTCACCGGCCCGCTGCGCGGAGCATCGCCTCCGTCTCGGGGTCGGGCATGATCTCCCGGACCTCCTGGGCGCAGCGGCACGAGACGGCGATCTTGGCGGCCCACTTCAGCGCCTCGTCGCGTGAGGACACGTCGAGGACCACGAACCCGCCGATGACCTCCTTGGTCTCCGGGAACGGCCCGTCGGTGACCACCCCGTCCGTACCCACAATGCTCGCCTGCTGGCGTTCGAGCCCGGTGCCGTACACGAACACGCCCGCGTTCACGGCCTCCTGGATGACCGCGTGCGCGTCCTTGCCCACCTGGGGGATCTCCTCGGCGGGGATGTGGTCCATCGCGCCGTCGTTGAACGAGATCAGGTACCGCGGCATGCCATGACTCCCTTGTCCGGGCGGCCCGGTGCGGCCGCCTCTCACCCGTACTACGAACGAGCCGCCCCGGATCCGACAGGCGGCAGCCCGCGTCGGTGCACGCCGTCGTCAAGGCACGCGACGGCCGGTGCCGGCAGGTGAGCGTGGCCCGCTGCCCGTCACCGCACGGCCTCCTCCGGGATGGGCACGGCGGTGCCGGTCACCGCGATCCCGGCGCCCGGTCCGGCGGGGATGCCGACGGTGAGCAGGCTCGGTCGGCCCATGTCCTCGCCCTGCCGCACGGTGACCGTCGCGGGCGGCTGCACCAGGCCCAGCTCGCGCAGGTAACCGCCGAACGCGGCGGCCGCCGCCCCGGTCGCGGCGTCCTCGACCACGCCGCCGGGCGGGAACGGGTTGCGCGCGTGGAACACCAGCGGAGACTCCCGGTGCACCAGGTCGATCGTCGTCCAGTCCCGCTCGGCCATCAGCGCGCTCAGCGCGGCCATGTCGTAGTCCAGGTCCGCCAGGCGCTTGCGGGTCGCGGCGGCCACGATCGGATGCCAGGCCCCGGCGTACGCGACACGCGGCGGCAGCGTCGCGTCGAGATCGTCCGGCGACCAGCGCAACGCGGCGAGCAGCGCCGCCAGGTCGCCGGCGCTCAGGGGTACGGTGCGCGGCGCGACGCTGGTCAGCGTGGCGGTCGTGGTGCCGTCGGCCTGCACGGTCGTGGCGACCTCGACCAGTCCGGCGCGGGTGTCCAGGTGCAGCACGCCGGGGCCGTGCCGCTGCGCGTAGGCGACCGCCGAGGCGATCGTCGCGTGGCCGCAGAACGGCACCTCCGCCTTCGGGCTGAAGTAGCGCACCGTGAACCGCCCGTCCCCGCCCGCGGGTACGAGGTACGCCGTCTCGGAGTAGCCGACCTCGGCCGCCACCTGCTGCATCTCCGCGTCGCCCGCCCCGGTCGCGTCCAGGACGACACCGGCCGGATTGCCACCGGCGGGGTCGGCGGTGAACGCCGCGTATCGGAGAACGTCCATGATCACGATCCTAGGCCAGCGGCCCCGTCCCCGGCTGTCCCGAACCGGGCGACGAGGAAGTCGAGTCGCTCCCCCTGCCCGCCCGCCGGGACACGGCCGCTGCGGGACAGCACCGTGATGCCGTGCAGCGCGCTCCAGAGGACCTCCGCGGACAGCTCCCGCCGCTCGTCTGCGGGGTCGAAGCAGCTGACGAACTCGTCGAAGCAGGCTCGCAGCGGCGGCGGGGTCTCCGCGCTGGCGAACCGCAGTTCGGTGGGCAGGACGAACATGGCGTCGTACAGGGCCGGCCGCTCGGCCGCGAAGTCCAGGTAGGCGCGGCAGACGGCGCGCAGGGACCGCCCGGGATCGGGCGCGGCCTGCCGTGCGCGGCTCAGGTGGGTGGCGAGTTCGGTGAACCCGTCCAGGGCGACCGCGGCGACGATGGCGTCCTTGCCGTCGAAGTGGCTGTAGAGCACGGGCTGGCTGTACTCGACCCGGTCCGCCAGCCGCCTGGTGGTGACCGCCTCCCAGCCCTCGGCCTCGGCCAGCTCGCGCGCGGTGGCGACGATCAATCGATGACGCTGCGCCCGTTCACGTTCGCGGCGCTCGCTGATTGCGGACATGACCCGATCCTAGCAGCGCTAGACATCCTGTCGTCAGCAACCTATCGTCGCTCTCACCGCTAGCGCCGCTAGCCGCCCGCCGCCGTCACCGAGGGGGACACCACCCATGCTCACCACAGTCGCCACAGTGCTCGCCGGGCTGATCGGCGCGGGCTGCGTCCTCATGGGAGTGCTCGCCTTCCCGGCGCCGCAGGGCGCCGCCGGCTTCGGCATCCCCGACACGCCGACCGAGGACCCGACCTTCCGGGCCTGGCTGACCGTCAAGGCCGTACGCGACATCGCCTCGGGCGTCTTCATCCTCATCCTGGTAGCCGGCGCGACACCCCATCTGCTGGGCTGGTTCATGCTCGCCGCCACCGGCATACCCGTCGGAGACGCGCTGATCGTGCGCCGCAGCAACGGCCCCGCGACCGCCGTCTACGGCGTTCACGGCGCCACCGCCCTGGTGATGCTGGTGATCAGCGCCCTGCTGCTCGCCGCCTGACCGGCCACACGGAACGGAGAATCCGATCATGCGCAACTTCGAGATCACTTCCATCGGTACGGTCCGCAACGACCGGACGGACATCCAGCACAGCGACAACTGGGGTGCCGTCCGCAGCACGATCGTCGTCGACGAGCGCTTCGGTGAGGCGTGCCTCCAGGGCCTGGCGGAGTTCTCCCACGTGGAGGTCTTCTTCGTCTTCGACCGGTTCCCGGACGGCGGCGACTTCCGGGAACCCCGCCCCTACCGCGGCCGGGCCGACCTGCCGCCGATGGGCGTGTTCGCCGGTCGCGGCCCGCGCCGGCCGAACCGCATCGGCGTGACCTGCTGCCGGATCGAGTCCGTCGACGGCCGGGAGCTGACGGTGGTGGGCCTCGACGCGGTGTCGGGCACGCCCGTCGTCGACCTGAAGCCGGTGCTGAAGGAGTTCGTCCCCGCCGACGTCCGCCAGCCGGAATGGGTCGACGACATGATGTCCGAGTACTTCCAGCCGTAGCGTCGGCGCGGCGCGCGTACAGGCGCTCACCGCAGGAGCCTCTCGGTGAGGTCCATCAACCGCTCGGCGTCGTGGGGGTCGAGGGTCGGGAAATCGGGCGGAAGCCGCTTCCCCCGGTCGACGGCGGTCACCGGCGCGGTCGGCGGCGCGTCCAGGAACCGGTGAATCGGCGCCACCGCGTCCGCGACGGGCCGGGCGGCGACCGCCGCCGCCACCGCGAGCAGCCCTCGTACCACGAACGGGAGCACGCTACGGTCACCGCTCCTGGTGAACCCGGGATGGTAGAGCACGTATCGGGCGCGGCTACCGGACCGCTGGGCGAAGCCCACGCCGAGCAGGTCGTTGGCCCGGCCGGCCTGCAACTGCGCGGCGACGGCCGAGTAGCCCGCCGCCATCTGCGGATCGGCCCATCTCACCCCGCCTTTCGTGACCCCGGCACCGGCGACGTTCACGATCACCGGTGCGGTCGCCCGGTCCAGGGCCGGACGGAGACCGAAACTGAGCAGGTAGCGGCTGACGTAGTAGAGCGCGAACGTGCGCTCCAGTCCCTCCACCGTCACGACGCGACGCGGCGCCACCGCATTCGCGAACAGCGCCAACGCGTCCACGACCCGGTGCTCGCCGAGGATGTGCTCGACGGCCTGCCGCGTCTCGGCCATGCTGGACAGATCGACGGGAAGGAAGGCGATCAGGCCGCCGGCCATCGTCTCGCCACGTTCACGGTTGCGGCCGAGCACCAGGACGCGGTCGCCACGTTCGGCCCGCCCCAGGGCGAACGCACGTCCCATGCCGTTCGTGCCGCCACTGACCACCACGACGCCCACGTCGCCCCCTTATCGTCTTGCTCATCGGCCTGCCTCATCCTGGGCAGCAGGTCGGCGGAGGCGGAAGAAGGCACTTTCATGTCCACAGGTGACACCGATGTGAGCGCCTCGCTGCACGATCACCGGCTGCCGATGCCGGTTCCGGCCGGCGAGTACGACCGCTGCCCGGTCACCGACCTGCTGCGGCGGACCAGCGACAAGTGGACGCTGCTGCTGCTCACCCTGCTCGGCCGGCATCCGCACCGGTTCAACGAGTTGCACCGGGCCGTCGAGGGCATCAGCCCGCGCATGCTCACCCGGACACTGCGCGCGCTGGAGAGCGACGGCCTGGTCGAACGTGAGGTCTTCCCGACGGTGCCGCCGAGCGTCGAGTACCGGCTGACGCCACTCGGTGTCAGCCTTCTGGAGCCGCTCTCCGCGCTGGCCGACTGGGCGGTCGCCCACCACGCCGAGATCGTCGCGGCACGTCAGCGGTCCGCCTGAGAAACGCTGCGCTCATCCGCCCGCACGAGGACACCCGCGACACCGGTCCGGCGTTCGTCGGCCGAGCGGCGGGCGTCGATCTGGAATGCTCGGTCCATGCCGTCCTTTCCGCTCACCTTCTCCGCCGAGGTCGTCGCGCAGCCGATCCAGGCCCAGTTCGAGGCGTTCCTCGACGAGCACCGCAACGCGCTCGACCGCTGCCTGGACGGGCTGACCGAGGAGCAGGCACGTCAATCGTTGGTGGCCTCCCGCACCACGCTGCTGGGTCTGGTGAAGCACGCGACCTTCGTCGAGAAGGTCTGGTTCGACGAGGCCGTCACGGGCCGGTCGCGTGCCGAGATCGGCATCCCCGAGCGGTCCGAGGACTCGTTCCTCCTCGACGACGGCGACACGATCGCCGGCGTCCGGCGGGCATACCGCGACGCCCGCGACGCGTCACGCCGGGCGACCTCCGCGCGGGGTCTGGACGACCTCCTCACCGGGCACCGGCGGGGCCCGCTTCCGCTGCGCTGGGTGTACCTCCACGTCCTGCGCGAACTCGCCCAGCACTGCGGGCACGCGGACATCCTGCGGGAGCAGATCCTCGACGGATAGCGGGCAGCCGGCGGTGGCCCGTCGTCGAAACGGCCGGCGTCACGCGCCGGCGTCCGCATCCGGGTCCGCGTCGGGGTCAGCGGTCGACGAGTCGGGGGCACGCATCCGCCACGCGTCGGTGACCAGTTCCGTCAGACGCTCGACGCCGATGTGCGCCAGCCGCAGCATGACCAGGGGTGACCCGTCGTACGCGGGCGTGGTGAAGAACAGGTCGGGCTCGCCGAGGAGCAACGCCTGCTTCTCCGCCTCGTCGCCCACGTACAGCACGGCGATGTCGGTGCGGATACGTCGCGGCCGACCGGGCGTGCGCTCGGGATACGACCAGACGAACCCCTTGCCGGCGACCCGGAAGTCGAAGCCGTCACTGTCGATCTCGACCACGTGCGGCAGCGACAGCGCCACCCGGCGGACGTCGTCCGCGTCAGCCACGACGGCCACCCCGGTACACCGCCCTCCGCACCGGAACAGCCTAGCTGCCGCCTCCGACAGGTGCGGCCCGTCCCCGGTGAGGCGAGTGGGGACGGGCCGCGGCCAGTACGCCGGGAAGGGAGCCGATCAGATGGTGAAGCCGCCGTCGACGTTCACCGTCGCGCCCGTGACGTAACGCCCGTCCGGGCCGGCCAGGAACGCCACGGCGGCGGCCACGTCGGCCGGCTGCGCGTAGTGGCCGAGCGCGGTGAACCCGTTGATCGTGTCCGCGTCCGGGCCGTCGGCCGGGTTCAGCTCGGTGTCCGTGGCACCGGGGTTCACCAGGTTCACCGTGATCGCTCGACCGCCGAGTTCGCGCCCGAGCGCCTTGGTCAGACCGATCAGGGCGGTCTTGCTCATCGCGTAGAGCGAGAAGCCCGGGAAGACCGCCCGCTCGGCCGTGTTGCTGCCGATGTTGACGATCCGCCCGCCCGCCGACATGTGGCGCACCGCGGCCTGCGAGGCGACGAACGGCGCCCGGACGTTCACCGCGACTGTCTGCTCGAACTCGTCGAGACTCAACTGCTCCAGCGGCCCGAGCAGGAACGCGCCCGCGTTGTTGACCAGGATGTCCAACCGGCCCAGCTCACCGGCGGTCCGGTCCACCGCCGCGATGACCGCTGCCGGATCGGCGCTGTCGGCCCGCACGGCGATCGCCCGCCGTCCCACAGCCTTGATCTGTTCCACCACGTCGTCGGCGCGACGCTGGTTCTGCTGGAACGTCAGCGCCACATCGGCGCCGTCCTCAGCCAGGCGCAGGGCCACCGCCGCGCCGATGCCACGGCCACCACCGGTGACCAGAGCTACCTTGCCGTCGAGTGCGTTGTGCATGGTGGAAAGCCTGGTCGACAACGGGCCGGCTGTCCGGCGGGGATCGGACGCCGCGTTCGTGACACCGCACGGACGCCGCGAGTGGCCGGTGACCGCGTGCGGTGGCTCAGTCCGTCCGGTCCGGCGTGACGGTGCTGCGCACGGGAGTGCTCGACCACAGCGCCCGCGGTGTCGGGTAGTGCCGCAGCTCCCATTCGGCTTCGCCGATCGCGCGGTCCCGTCCGGGGCCGGGCCGGCGGAAATCGAAGCCGGTGTCCTGCGCGTGAGCCGGTCGAGGTCGGCGAGTGCGGGTGCGTCCGGGAACACCAGGTCCAGACTCACCTGCCAGTACTCCGGCTGGTACCAGTCCGTCTCGCTCCGGTTCTCGCGCACGTCGACGGCGAGACGCGCGCCACGAGGCGCTACCGGTCGAGGTCCGGTCAGGCTCGGTCTCACAGCCGCGCGGGCGCGCCCCCGTACAGCCGGACACGGTGGTCGACGTCGCGGTCCGGCTCGCCGTACCCGAAAGGCGCCCCCGTGCCGTGACCCACGTGCACGAGCCATTCCTCGTAGTACCAGCTCGGGCTGCACGCGCATCCGGTGAAGCGGAAGTTGGCCCGGTAGCGGCCGACCTGCCCCGGTGCGAGCGTGAACAGCCGCGCCGACCCCGGCGCCCGCGGATACGCCGCCGATCCGGGCAGCCGGTCCACGACGACCGACGCCCGATCGTGCCCGAGCCACAGTCCGATCTCGCGGGCCAGCGCGACGCCTCCGGCGCGTACCCCTTCCCGGTGTTCGTAGCCGGCCTCCTGGTCGGCGAGCACGTCGTGGACGACCACCTCGGCGTCCGGAAGCGGCCGGGGCGGCGGCATCGCCCGGACGAGGCCGCGGCGGGCGTTCGCCGCGGGCGCGCCGCGGGCGGCGGCGGTCCACCGGACGCGGACCCGCTGAATGAGGATCACCGCCCAGGTGTACCCGGATCGCGCGGCGGCGGCCAGCCGATAAGGCTTCCGAGCCGGCCGCGCGAGCGGGGCACCGTCCGCTCCGGACGCCGCTACGATTCGGCGATGGCCGACGCGGACCGCGCAGAGCAGCGACGGGAGGAACCGGTGTCCGGTTGGACTCGGGTGTC
Source organism: Micromonospora sp. WMMD1274 (assembly GCF_049179035.1). Taxonomy (NCBI): domain Bacteria; kingdom Bacillati; phylum Actinomycetota; class Actinomycetes; order Micromonosporales; family Micromonosporaceae; genus Micromonospora; species Micromonospora sp. WMMD1274. Next base: position 6,291,105 of record NZ_JBMHMG010000001.1, on the reverse strand, counting down.
CGTCAGTTACTGCCAGTACGACGTGTCCGCAGTGCCGGGAGAGACGGGCATGCCCCTCTACACCCTCGGTGACGGGCTCCTGCACGTCGGTGGGCCGTACCAGTTCACCGGCTTCTGTGGCCTCCACACCGGTGGGATCGAGGTGCGTGCGCGTGTCCTGCCCGGCCCGCCGATCGAGGTCGAGGCCGGGTGGGACGCGATCAGTGAGGCGACCCTGTGGAGTCCCTTCGGTGAGTTGTCGGTCGTCGGGCTCATGGGCGGTCCCCCGGACGCGCTCACCGGCCTCGCCGTCCCCCGCGGGCTGGTCCGGGTGCGGGTTCATGCCCGCAACCGGCTGCACGAGTCGGTACGCACCGACCAGGACCCGCCCGAGCAGCACGAACTGCACATCTGGGCGGTGACCGAGGAGACGCGACGGCGCACCGTACTGGCCGGTCCGGATGACCGCGATTGGGAGCAGAAACCGGCGAAGGCCGCCGAGTGGGCCCTGCTGTCCCTGGTCGCGGACGACGAGGACGACGAGGGCCTGGACCGGGTGACTGTGGTCCGTCACCGGCCCGCGCCCGTCGAGGTCCCCGCGACGGTGCTGCCGGCCGGCGACCTGGCGATCCGGCTGGAGCACGTCGACGACGAGACCCGGCGGTGGACGTGGACGACCGCTGGCGGGCCGGTCTTCCCTGAACCGCTCGCCACACTGCCGGACGGCGAGCCGAGCACGGTCCGGCTGATCTCCGGCCCGGACGGCTTCACGCTGCGCCACGAGGGAGTGCTGGGCCGGCACGCCTTCGCTCTCGGCGTGATCTGGGACCACCTGCTCGACAGCCCGGGGTCGTACCCGTGGGCCGAGACGCCGCATCGCCTGCCCTCCCCATCCTGATCGCCCCGGCCTGGACCTTTCTGCGGCACGGGGCACCGGCCGCCGCCCCGTGCCGGCGGTGGACGACGCAGCAAGGTCGGCCTGCCGCGGTGGCCCGGGCCTCGGTCGTCGAACCTCAGCCCGGGCGCCTCGGCGCGGCTCAGTCCATCGCTGTGTAGAGCCGTCGACCGCCGGGCCGGTAGCCGACGCGCTCGTAGACCCGCCACGAGTCCTCGCCGCCGGCCTCCAGCCAGGCGACCTCCGCACCGGCGTCGAACAGCCGCCGGGTGACGTCGGCGGTGATCGCGGACGCCAGTCCCCGGCGACGGAAGGGCGCGCGGACGGCGATGCCGGCCACCTCGCCGACCGCGCCGACGGGCGCTGCCGCACCGCCGCCGCCCGCGCAGCCACCGTCCACGGTGACGGCCGCGACGACCACGCCGCCGGCGTCCTGCTGGCGGCGCAGGCGAGCCACGTCGGCCCCGGAGACGGCCGGATCGCCGCCGAACGCCTCGTTCTGCACGCTGATCAGCGCCGCGCGCTGGGAATCGGTAGCCGGTTCGCACAGGCTCAGGTGGTCCGGCACGGGTGGGGACGCCAGCGTGTCCGGCACGCAGACCAGGTAGGTGTGCCGGGCCTCCACGGTGAAGCCGGCGGCGTTCAGCAGCGCCTCCAGATCGGGGACGCAACTGGTGACGTACTCCAGGCGGGGTCTGCGGTCGGCGGCGTGAAACGCCGCGACCAGGGCGGCGACGTCGGCCGCGGTGACGGCGGCGCCGGGACGCGGCGTCGCGTAGTTGACGTACGGACTGGTCGTCGTCGGGTCCAGCCCGATCACGAACGGCCCCACCTCGACGGGCGCGGGCCGGCGCGACAGGTTGACGACGACTGACTGTTGGATGCGGGCATCCATGCTCAACGGGAGACCTCGATGCATGAGAGAAGCTACGACGGGCGGAGGAAACATCGGGCCGCCCCGCCGTGCCGCAGGCACGCGACGGTCATCCGTCGCGTGGTCGACACTCAGGCGGCCGCTCGGCCTACCCGGATCACAGGCGTCATTCCCTCATGCAGAGTGCCCACGCGGTGCGCGTGGCCGACCGCAACCTTGCCCGTCCCGACCCGGACGTGTCAATCGCGTGGCCGACTTCGCGGTTCTCCTCGATCGGTTCGAGGTCGACGTTCCCGTCGACGCTTCCCGGCTCGTCGATCGACTGAACGACCCCGGCGAAACTGTCGGTGCCGGCCGCTAGCCTGCCGGCGTGATGAAGGTCGAGATGGAGAAGGCCGCGCTGTGTGAGTTCCTCGAATATCAGCGTGTCAGCATCCGGGCCATCCTGGCGGATCTGGACGAGCCCTCGCTGCGCACGCCGGTCCTGCCCTCCGGATGGTCGCCGCTCGGGCTGGTGGAGCACCTCGGTCATGCCGAACGCCACTGGTTCCAGGAGGTCTTCCGCGGTTCCGTGGAGCCGTTGCCCTGGCCGGACGAGAACACACCACTGCGCACGACTCGATCGCCGCGGCAGGTCTTCGGCTTCTACCGCGACCAGTGCGACATCTCCGACGCGATCATCGCCGCGGCCCCGTTGTCGGCGACACCCGCGGGCCGGCATCCCGACGAGACGCTGGCGTCGCAGACCACCGACCTGCGACGGATCGTTCTGCACGTCATCGAGGAGACCGCTCGGCACGCCGGTCACCTGGACGCCGTGCGCGAGCTGATCGACGGGCGCACCGGCCTCGGACCACGCTGAAGCGAGTCCGACGGGTGCGGTGTGCAGCGCAGACGGCCCGACGGGTTCGCCGAAGTGGCTCTATGCTGCCGCGATGCAACCCCGCTTGATCAACCAGGTGCGGCTTCCCGGCATCCGACATGTCGCGCAGGCAACCGGCCTCGGCTGGGTGGTCACCGAACAGGACCGTTTCACTGTGCATCTGTTCGACCACGAGCTGGGTCGCGTGGCGCGACTCGCGGCGCCTCTCGACGACCCGCGGATGAAGGTCAGCGCCACCCGTCGACTCGTCGCGGCGGGTGACGCGCACCAGATCGTCGTGCTCGGCCACGACGGCTTGGTGCGGTGGCGCAGCAGCTGGGATCGGCTCGGTGGCAGCGCCGACGCCGACTTCCACCTCGACGGCGACCACGTCCTCTGGATCCGCCTCGGCGACACCGAGGAACTTGTCGCCGTCAACGGCGTGAGCGGCGCGGAGATCCATCGCACGCCGCTGCCCGGTCCCGGGGCCGCGTGGTTCCTGCACGCACCCGGGGGCGTCTGGACCGGCTTGACGTTGCTCGATCCCGACCGGTCACGCGCCGTGCTGATCAGGCTGGACGCCGAGCGCATCGTGTCACGGCCGCTGGCCGGTGGCGGTCTCGCCGGTTTCAGCCCGGCCGGCGGCCGCTACCTGACCCAGACGCTCGACGGCTTCCTGTCCGTCCGCGACGTCGCCTCCGACGCCGTGGTCACAGCACGGCACCTCGAAGATCTGCCGGGCGCGCCACCGGCCCTCGCAAGCTGCCGGCACGTGGACCGTGCGGTGTTCCTGAGCGAGGAGCTGATCCTCGCCGCTCCGAACACGGAAGGCCCGCCGAACGATGCCGAGGGTCATCTGCTGCTGTCGGCGCTCAGCCTCCGTTGCCGGTCCCAGGTGCGCTACCCGCACCATCAGGGATCCGGTGCCGTCCACCCCTCGTACCAGCCAGGCCGTTGGCTCACCCGCCATCATGAGGACGATCGGCTACGGCTGTGGCAGCTCGGTGCTCGCCTCGAGGACGAGCCGATGCCGGGCCAACTCGCACTGCTCTGACCCTCGGTGCGATCGGTGGATCACCGATCGCGGTGGACCGGATGCGCACCGTCCGGCCGGTCAGCGGCGCACCCGGTAGCGCAGGTGCAGCACCCGATCGCCTTGGAGCACCACGTCCGGATCCTCCAGGAGGTGCTGCGCGTCGACCGACCCGAAGAAGCGCTTCCCGGACCCGAACACCACGGGTACGACGTCCATGCGCACCTCGTCGACCAGGCCCGCGGCGAGCGCCTGGCCTCCGACGTCGCCTGCGGCGACCTCGACGATGCGGTCCCCCGCCAGTTCCTGCGCCTTGGCCACGGCTGCCTCGACGCCGTCGACGAAGTGGAACGGCGCCTCGGCGTTCCAGTCCTCGGGTGCCGGCCGGTGCGTCACGACGACCACGTGGTCGATCCCGCTCGGCGGCGTCCCGTCCCAGCCGCCGGTCAGGTCGAAGACGTGCCGGCCGACGACCGTCACCGCGATCCGGTCCCAGTACGGCCGGACGTAGTCGTAGGACGTCTGCGACACCGTCAGCGCGCCGCTGTCGTCCAACGGGACGTCACCGCTCGTCAACCAGTCGAACAGCGGTCCGGGCTGGTCGTTCTCGTCCGCGACAAAGCCGTCCACCGACACCGAGCTGTACAGGACCACAGTGCCCACACCGGCTCTCCTCTGCCTCGGGTACCCCCAAGCTAGCGTGCCGTGAGCTGCCGACACACTCACGCCCGCGATCGGTGGACGTCCGCACCTATGGAAGGGACGCGGGCCGGGAGGCGCGGCGGCCCACGGGCGCGGGCGTCGCCGCGCTGCCCTCGCCGCGCGGCGGCGGGATGAGTCGTTCGCCGAGGGCGAGCGCGAGGGCGACAGCGCCGAGCAGGGCGCCGATCATCATCGTGCTGGCGACACCGTGGCTCTCCAGCATGAGGCCGCCGACGAAGGCGCCGCCGGTGATGCCGACGTTGACGGCGGCGGACAGCGTCGCGGCGGCGAGATCGGAGCGGCCGGGCGCCACCTGAAGGACGAGTCCGCCGAGCGCCGCGGTGAACGCGGCGAACCCCAGTCCGGCGATTGCGATCAGGACGACGGCAACCGCCGGGTGGTGGCCGAACGCGTACAGGCCGAGCAGCGCCACGCCCTGCAGTGCGACGGTCGCGACCAGGGCGGACCACGGGCTGCGGTCGACGATCGGTCCGGCAGCGAGGATGCCGAGGACGCTGGCGACGCCGCGCGCCAGCAGGATGGTCGCGATCGACGCGGCGGGCAGTCCGCTGACCTCGGTGACGAACAGGGCGATGTAGGTGTAGGCGGCGATGGCACCGCCGGTCGACAGGACGGCCACGACGACCAGGAGCCAGAATCGGCGGGAGTCGGGCGTTCTGCCCCGGCCGGCGTGCCCCTGCGCCGGCCCCGTCGACGGCAGCAACCAGGCCACCACGGCGAAGACGAGCACACCGAGCCCGGCCACCGCCAGGAACGACGCCCGCCAGCCGGCACGTTCACCCAGCCAGGTGCCGGCGGGCACGCCCAGGACCAGAGCGACGTTGCCGCCGGCGAACACGACCGCGACGACCCGTCCCTGGAGTCCGGGCCGGAACAGCTCCGCCGCGGTCGGCACAACGACAGCCCAGAACAACGCATGAGTGGCCGCAGTGGCGATCCTGGCTGCCATCAGCATGGTGAACGTACTCGTGAACACCGTGATGGCGTTGCTGACGACGAAGCCGGCCAGGAGCGCCGACAGCAACCGTCGGCGAGGGACTCTGCGCACCAGCGCCGTCAACGGGACCGAGGCGACCATCACCACTGCGCCGTACACGGTGACGAGCATGCCCACTTGGGACGGTGGCACGGCCAGGTCCACGCCCATCGGCAACAGCAGCCCGATCGGCAGCGCCTCGGCTGCGGTGTAGAGGAACGTTCCGCCGGCGAGGCCGATCAGCGCTCCCACTGCCCGCCGGTGTGCAAGCGCCTGGCCCATCGTTACCCCCTAAGCCGACTATGACGGAAACACTCTAAGGATGTTCCCGTCGCCGGGGCAACTGGTAAAGTCGACTTTGATGGAAACAGCAGGGGTGACGCGGATGCGCCTGGTGGGCGGCGACCTCGCGCTGGACTTCCTCAACACCCGCGCCGGCCCACCCGACGGGCCTCCGGACGATGACGTGCTCACCGGCTACGCCGAGCTGATCTCCTGGAGCGTGTACGCGGGCACCCTCACCGAGACGCAAGCAGCGGCGTTGCGCCGGCTGTCCCGCGACAGTCCGGACAGCACCCGCACCGCCTTCGCACAGGCACTGCGCACCCGTGACTACCTGGACGAGGTGTTCCGGCCACTGGCCGCCGGCGAGGACCCGGGCGTGGCGGCGCTGACCCGGCTGCGCGACGACGAAGCCGACGCGCTCACCCACGCACAGCTCGTGCGCGGGAAGACATTCGCCTGGTCCTGGCGGGACGACCACACGCCTGCCCGGCCCCTACGGCCGGTGGTCCACGCGGCGGTCCAGCTTCTCACCACGGGTGCGCTCGACCGGATCAAGCGATGCGCAGGCTGCCGCTTCCTGTTCATCGACGAGAGCAAGAACCGCAGCCGTCGTTGGTGCAGCATGGAGGACTGCGGAACCGCAGCGAAGATCCGCCGCTACGTCGAGGTACGACGCATCCGCACAAAACGGTGAGCACACGTGGCCACGTCGACGACACCGCTCCCCCTACCGTCCGGCGCTGCCCGCGTTCTGCTGACCGCGAAGAGGTCTTCATGCGCTCTCGTCCACCGGCCATGCTGGCTCGATGGATGTGCCGAGGCGCCCCACCTCCCAGGCCCTGCTCACGAACCTCTACGCGGCCTTCAACAGGCGTGACGTCCCCACGCTGCTGGCCGCCCTGACGCCGGACGTCTCGTGGCCCAACGGCTGGGAGGGAGGTTTCGTCCACGGCCGGGACGAGGTGGCCGCCTACTGGCGCCGGCAGTGGGAACAGCTCGAGCCCGTCGTCACGCCGGCCGCGTTCAGCACGGAGGCCGACGGCCGCGTCGCCGTCACCGTTCATCAGGTCGTCCACGACAAGGCCGGAGCGAAGCTCGCCGACCACACCGTCACGCACGTCCACCGCCTCGACGACGGCTTGGTGACGGAGATGGAGATCCGCGAGTGACACCACGTCCTCGGAGGGCATGAGGGGTCGCGACAGCGATGAGTTTCGCTGCGGCTCCCGGTCTGCATACCCGCGCACCCGATCTCCCGACTCCCGGGGAGAGCGTCATGACCGCTACGTACCGGAGGCAAGCGTGAAGCTACTTCTCACATCCGCGGGCGTCCAGAATCCGAGCATCAACGATGCGCTGGTCGGCCTGCTGGGCAAGCCGATCGCCGAATCCAGCGCCCTCTGCATCCCCACGGCGGCCTACCCGATGGGCGGACCGGCCTCCGCCTGGCGCTTCATCACCGGTCAGACGCCGCTACCCATGAGCGGGCTGGGCTGGAAGTCGCTGGGCGTCCTCGAACTGACAGCGCTGCCGAGCATCGGCGAGGAGCGGTGGGTCCCCTGGGTCCGCGAGGCCGACGTCCTGCTCGTACACGGCGGCGACGCGACGTACCTGTGCCACTGGATGCGGCAGTCCGGGCTGGCGGACCTCCTGCCGTCGCTGCCCGACACCGTCTGGGTGGGGCTGAGTGCCGGCAGCATGGTGCTCACCCCCCGGATCGGCACGGAATTCGTCGAGTGGCAGTCCGCACCCGACGACCGCACGCTGGGGCTGGTCGACTTCTCGATCTTCCCGCACCTGGGCCTCGAACCGGACAACACCATGGCCGCTGCCGAGAGATGGGCGGCCGAGATCGCGGGTCCGGCGTACGCGATCGACGACCAGACGGCCATCACGGTGACCGACGGCACCGTCGAGGTCGTCTCCGAGGGGCACTGGAGGCGGTTCCCCTCGTAGCGGTGATCGGCCGACCTACCCGAGCAGCGTCGCCGTCGCGGCCAGGGTGGCCAGCGACAGCGTCGTGGTCACCACCACCGCCCGGTTGGCCACCGCCTCACCGACGCCGTACTCCTGAGCGAAGATGAACGTGTTCTGGGCCGTCGGCAGGCCCGCGCACACCACCACGGCGAGCAACTGTGGCGCGGACAGGTCCAGGGCCAGTCCGGCCGCGTACGCGATGACCGGCTGCGCGACGAGCTTCAGCGCGCTGATCGCGGCCAGCTCGACCGGCCCGGCCATCTGGGCCGGTTCTGGCCGCGACGGCGCCGTGCGGTGCAGCGACGCGCCGAGCGCGACCAGGGCCGCCGGAACCGCGGCACCCGCCAGCAGGGTGAGCGGCGCGGCGGCCGCCGACGGCAGCCGCAGGCCGGCAGCCGAGCACGCGACACCGAGCAGCGACGCCAGGATCACCGGATTGCGTACGGGCAGGGAGGCGATCCGGCGGACCCGCACCCGCCCGGCCGGGTCGCTGTGCCGGTCCAGGGCGACCAGGATCACGGGCGTCACCACCAGGACCTGGAGCAGCACCACCGCCGCCAGGAACGACACGTCGCCGAGAACCTGCGTGGCGATCGGGATGCCGAGGTTCGCCGAGTTCACGTACCCGGCGGCCATGCCCCAGATCGGCCGTTCGCCGGGCTCGCGACCGAACAGCCGGCTCGCGCCGGCCCACCCGAGCCCGACCACCGCGAGAGTGCTCACTCCGAAGGCGAGCAGCGAGCGGCCGGCGAACCCGGACAGCGGCATCCGCGCCAGGGCCAGGAACAGTGCGGCCGGCATCGCGAGGTGGAACACGAACCGGCCGAGCACCGACGCCGCCTCGCCCAGCAGGCCCCAGCGACAGGCCGCGTAGCCGACCGCGGTGAGGATCCAGATCGGTACGAACGCCGACACCAGATTCATTCGGGCGTCACCGAAGCGTGGCGCCAGGTCAGGGACCGGCGTGCATCCGGAGCGTAGAAGTCGAGGAACGCGCCGGCCGAGATCAGGTGCGCTGATCCGCCGCGGATCGCGCGGGCGCCTCGGTCACCTCGGCTCCGCCTGTCGAGGACGTCGCGAGAGATCACTCAACCTGGTCCTCCGCGTGCGTGATCAGCTTCCGCACCTGCTGCGGTGAGAGCCGGCTGGCGACAGCCACCAGGCTGCCGATCTCCTGGCTCGCCGCGTAGGCCCCTTCCCTCGCGGGGACATCCGCGACAGGCAAACCAGCGATCACCAAGAGGTCCGCCACCGGCATCTGCAATGCGGGCGCGATGTCGTGGAGGACGTCGGCTTCTGGCGGGACGGCACCGCTGAGAAGCTGCCGGATCGTCGATTCAGCTCGGCCAGAGGCACGGCTGATCGCTCGTGGGGTGAGACGGCGGTTCGCCACGAGGCCACGCAGGATCGACGCGGCGTCATGGTTCACCCGGTCAGACTACCGACATGGACACTGTCGTTCGTCGGCGCTGCGCGTCCTGGTCGCCCTGCCACCTGATCGCGATGCCCCAAGCGCCTAGGATGGTCCCGGTGACCTTCCCCGAACGGCGATCCGCCGACCTCCCGACCGACGAAGCCCGGCTGGACGAGGCCCTGCGGCTGCTCTCCGGCGTGCCGGTCGCACTCGATGTCGCCGTCAAGCGGCTCGCCCGCGGCAGCGGCGTCTACGCCTGGTGGGCTGACCCCTCGGTCCTCCCCGACCTCCCCGGGCCGCCGAACGACAGCGATCCGTCGCGGCGGATGCTCTACCTCGGGCGAGCAACCAGCCTGCGCGGCCGGATCCTACGCAACCACCTGAGGCGTTCGGGCAGCTCGACCCTGCGCCGCACGTTGGCCGGGCTTCTCGTGTCCGAGGACTACCGGACGACCTGGACCGACCGGGTCGTCCTAGTGCCCGAGGACGAGGCACGGCTGACCGCGTGGATGCACGAGCACCTACGCCTGACCTGGGCGGAGGACCCCGAGCCGTCGGACATCGAGGCCGAACTGGTCCGGCGTCTGCACCCGCCGCTCAACGTCCACGGCGTCGACCCCGAGCACATCCAGGCCGCAGTGGTCGCCGCCAAGAACTCGTACAACGCCAGCAGCAGCCCGGCCCGGCCCTAGCGAAAGCCGTGGCCCGACCTGAACATCTACCGCCGGCCCCGTGCTGCTCGGCGCATCCGCTGGTCTGAATTGGGGTAGCCGCATCCGGTCCCAGGTCGGATATCGTCGCGCCGTGGCACAGACGAGGCGGTACGCCTATGTCGGACCGGCCGAGTTCCGTGGCCGGGTGGTCGCGGTGGACGCTGTTGCCGTGGACTCTCTCGCCTCGCTCGACGAATGGTTGGCGGGGCGCGACCGTGGAGACCTCGTCGAACCGGTCACCTTCGTCGTTGATCTCGATGGCGTGCTCAGGCTGGCGCCGCGTCGAAGCGAACACATCGCCCTTGCCGGTGGGCGCGACGTGCTGGCAGCAGGTGAGATGGCGTTTGCTCTGGCCGGCGGCGGCTGGCGCGCCAGCGAGGTCACGAATCAGTCAACCGGCTACTGCCCCGATCCGGACTGCTGGCCCGCCGTAGCGGAGGCACTGGACCGAATCGGCGTACCCCACCCTGGCCGCTTTACCGACCGGGTGATCTTTCGTCGTTGCTCCAGCTGCGGTGAGCGCAACATCGTGCGGGATGACGACTTCACGTGCGCCCTGTGCGGTAACACCCTGCCCGCACGATGGAACCTGACGTCCGACTGACGGCGTCCGCCACGAAGCCGGCGGACGAGGCCCTGTCGGTGACGAGCAGGTTCCCCTGACTACCGATCAATGCCGATATCGCCAGCCTGGAGCGCGGCGGCGACGAGGCGGAGTTGTTCCGGCGACAGATCACCTCCGTGACGACGGTAGGTGGCCGGTCCAAGGCCGACGAGGACGTCGTCAACGTGTGTCCACCGGCACGGCCCCCAGTACCTCGGGCTGGCGAGCAGTTCTTTACTGAGCTGACGCACACCGGACCGGGCGCCGAGAGTGGTCAGGGCTTCCGATATCAGGTCGACGGCTGTGTTCGGGCGGCTGCTGTCGGCACAGGCCGGAACGAGCAGGAGCAACCGCTCGGCCGATGTGTGGTCCGGATCCGGCTGCCGCGCCGCGACGACGACTTCCGGCCATGCGAACGCCGGCCCTCGGAAATGTCCCTCCATAGCGGCGAGAGGAATCGACACGTCGCCGGTGCCGGGATCGAGCACGTAGTCGACGCCACCGTCGTCCTCGTGGTTACGCATGACGACGTGCAGGCGGCAGTGCCCGGAGAGTGGCAGCGAGAACACCGACCACCTGTCCGGGGCGAGGAAGGCGTCGACGATCGGCTCCAGGTCGGCTGGATCGACACCGAAGGCGTCCGGTGCCGACGCGGCTCCGCCGACGGTGGCGAGGAAGGCGGGCCAGAACATCGCGTGCGACATCAGGTCGGATCCGTCGACCAGCGGCGACCGCTGGATCGGCGGTTCGTAGCCGTCCAGGTATCCGGGGATGATCACCTTGCCATCCTGGCAGCGCTGCGGCCCGATGGACTGTGTTCGAGCCTCACGTCGTCAGTGCGGCTTCCAGGTCCCGGCGGGTGAGGGCGGCGCGGAGTCGCAGCCCTTCGGCCGCCAGGTTCTCCCGGCCGCCCTGCTCGCGGTCGATGGCGCAGACCACGGTCTCCACCTGTGCACCGACGGATCGCAGGTGTCCGCACGAGGCCAGGAGCGCGCCTCCGGTGGTCACGACGTCCTCGATCACCACGACCCGCAGACCGTCCACCGGCCCACCCTCGGCCACCTTCGCGATGCCGTACTCCTTGGCCTGCTTGCGCACGAAGACCGTGGGCAGCCCCGTCAGCTGCGACATCACCGTGGCGAGCGGAATGCCGCCCATCTCCATCCCCGCCAACACGTCGCACTCCGGAAGCAGGGCCACCATCACCTCGGCGACCTCGCGCAACAACTCCGGCTTGCCCTCGAACAGGTACTTGTCGAAGTACTCGTCGCTGACCTGCCCCGAGCGGAGAGCGAACCGGCCGGTGAGGTGGCAGGTGTCGTAGACGCGGCGCGCGAGCGGGTGAGTCACCCGCTCAGTCTCGCACCTGGCTGGAATCAAACGATCCGCCGGATGCGTACCCTTGGGCGCTCGTTACGCAGGTGACCCAGCTTGTGCTGGCGAAGCTGCTCCTCCCACACGTCCTGGTCGTACTCCGGATCCGGCGCCGTCCACCGGTGCGACCGGTCGCTGTAGTGGAACTTCTCGTCGCCGGGCCGCAGCACGCTCACCGCACCCACCCCAGGAACCGCCGGTGCAACGTCCCGGCCGGCGCCCAGCTCAGGTCCGCCGTGGCCCGCACCAACTGGGCCCCCAGGTACACCGCCAGCGACACCGGCGCACCCTCGTACTCGGCAAGAAGCTCCCGCCGCCGCGTCGCGCACGGCCACGGCGCACCGCACCCACCGCACGACCAGACCGGCAGCACCGGCCCGTGGGTGCTCACCCGCGCACCCCCAGGAGGCGGGCGACGCTCGCGCGCGCCTGCCGGCTGGTCGCCCACGCGACCTGCCAGCAGGGGTACGGAGTCAGCCGCGCCCACCACAGCCGGCAACCCGCGCACATCCCGTCCAAACCCCGTACGTGCACCGCCAGGATCGCCTGTTCCGCAGTTCTCACTGGTCCTCCTGCGACGGCCAGTGACCGCGATTGATCGGTACGCGGTGGCGGTTGCGGCACGGCAGCTCCGCACCACACCGGCACACCCACCGCCACTTCCGCCACGACCAGGCCGGGCGATGCCGGCGTACGAGCGTCGACGCGACGGCGAGGAGGTAGCCCTCGTACGGCAGACGCCTGCGCGACCTGGAGGGTGCGGCGACGTCCGCGTCCCGGTGCGCGCGCGTCGCTGTCGAGTCGAATGGTGTCGTCTGCGTGTGATCGGATTCGGCCAGCCCGAGAATCCTCCGCTTCGCCGCCTCCCATTCCGCTTTCTGCGTCTCCAGGCCCGTGGGGCGCCAACGGTTCCGACCGCCCATCACCACCTCCGTCCGCTCCGGCGCGACGGATCACTTCACCAGGGAGTGCGGCGTCGCGCTCGGCAGGATGAGGTGTTTCCTCACCCGAAAACGGACACTATGGCCGCACGGTGATGGAGAAATTACCGCTGGTTATGCCGCCAGGCTGATGCCCAGACGCCCCGCCAGCAGACGCAGCTCGTTCGGCACGGCCCGCCGCTTGGCCCGCTGCGCCATCGCGACGACGGCGTCCTGCGCGAGCGGGTTGAGCGAGAACGGCACCGGCGCTGCCTGCTCCGCGCGCACGAACGCTGCGATCGCCTCGTTGTCCCGGCGACCGGAATCGGCCAGCGCCCGCCCGAGGTCGAGCCAGTACGACATCTGCCGGATCGACGCCGCCAGCACCTGCGGCCGTACCGTGCGGGACAGCTCGATCACCCGGCCCGGCTCACCGGACTCGGCCGCTATGGACATCTCCCACAGCGTCACGTTCGTCGGCCCGAACCCGCAGCCGTTGAACCCCTTGCCGTCCGCGGGGTCGCCCAAAGTCGCCGCTTCCCGCGCGGCCTCGGTCAGATGGTCACGCGCGGCGTCGAGGCGGCCACTGACTGTCGAGGCCAGAGCCGCCGACAGGTGCAACTGGCCGAGCATCTGCCGGACCCGCTCATCGGAGGCGGCGGACTGAAGCTCCGCGAGCGACCGGTCAGCCGCCCGCGCGGCCAGTGGGGCCGACTCGATCGGCAGGCTCTGCGCGTACGCGAAGCGGGTCGCTCCCAGCCACGCGGCCTCCTCCACGTCCTCCGCAGCCGTCACCGCCACCCGCGCCGCGTTCAACGCCAGGTGGCGGTATCCGAGGTGCCGCAGGCAGGCTGACGCCTGGTACGCCACCTGCGCGAGCGCCGGTCCGCCCGCCGCAGCCGCCTCCAACAGCAGGCCGGGCAGCATCTGGGCCATGGCCGGGAAGTTCGAGCGATGGCGAAGCTGCTCACTGCGCGCGATGCCCGCCGCCAACTCTTCCGGCGTACGCGTCGACGGGCGCCGCTCGCCGTCCTCGATCTCGATGAGCGCCGACCAGATCGCCGGCACGCACTCCGCCGCGCGCTCGCGTGCCGGGTCGCCCGTCTCGGTGCCCTGACCGAGCAGATCCGCGACCGTGATCTGCAACGCGGCAGCGACAGCGACCAGGGTGGACCGTCTGTCGATCGTCTTACGGCCGGACTCGACCTGGGAGATGTAGGACTGGCTGACCCCGGCGAGCCCAGCGAGGACTGCCTGGCTCATCCCGCCACGGCGCATCCGCCAGTAGCGAATCCGGGCACCGATAGTGTCGGCCTTGCTCGCCATGTCTCGCCTGCCTCCCAGGACGAGGGCTGGGACTCCGGCACCGGCTGTTGAACCCGCCATGCCCACCCGCCAGTGTACGTGGATCGCTGCTCTGGCATTGACGTCGAGGCGGGTCCTACCTGCCGCTCCTCGATGCTCTGTGGTCGACTGGTTGTGCCGACCGGAGGTGCTGTCGACATGTCAACGCTGCCTGCCTATCTGACGATCGCTGCGGACCTTCGCGCCGCGATCCTGTCCGGAGAACTCCCCGCTGGAGCCAAGTTGCCGTCCGAGTCCGGCCTGATGCGCCAGTACGACGTGAGCCGGACCGTCGCCAAATGGGCGATCGCCGTCCTCAAGGGCGAGGGCATCGTGGAGGGTCGCGCCGGATCCGGCGTATACGTCCGAGACACCACCTGGCTGGTCCGTCACGCCCGAGGGCGCGACGTCCGCTCGGGCGACCGCCCGACGTCCCCGTTCGCCCGTGACGCGGCCGGCGCTGGGCAGCAGGGCACGTGGGAACACGACAGCCGACACGAGCAGGCCGATGAACGGATTGCCGCCCGGCTTGGCGTCGAACCGGGAGCGCCCGTGATGCGGACGTCGTACCGCTTCCTCGCCGACGGCGAACCGATACAGCTCTCCGTGTCGTACGAACCGCTTGCGGTCACCCAGGGCACGCCGGTCGAGTGGCCTGAGGACAGCGACATCAAGGGCGTCGTCGCACGCATGGACACCATCGGCGTACGGGTCGACGAGGTTGTGGAGCGTGTCAGCCTTCGCTCGGCGACCGCCGACGAGGTCGAGGCACTCAACCTGCCGGCCCGCACTTTCGTGCACACCATCGAGCGCACCTATACGGCGAGCGGCACGCCGGTGGAGACGGCCGACATCGTGCTGCCAGGCGGCCGATACGACCTTGTCTATCGTCTCCCCATCGAGTGAGAAGTGCGAGGGGATGCGATGTCGACAAGCTCGCCTGATGAGAGGGCGCTTCCGATGAGCGACAATCCTGACGCGGGAGCCATGAGCTTCATCTTCGAGGCTGGTGTACTCAAGCGTGCAGCCCGCACCGGGTGGTGGTTCGCCGGCGTGAAGCACCCGGAGTCGATCGCCGAACACTCGTTCCGCACGGCGCTCATCGGCATGATGCTCGCGGCCATGGAGGGTGCAGACCCGGCTCGGGTCTCGATGTTGTGCGTCCTGCACGACACCCAGGAAAGGTCACGTCCGCGTTGGTGGTGTAGGAGACGGCCATCGCGGGATCCGGTCTGATGTTATGCGGCGATCGGGGCGGGGCCGGTCTGGTCGGTGTCACGTTGGTCGGCGTCAACGGTGACGAGGCGGGCTTTGGCGAGTAGTTCGAGGCCCATGTAGCGGCGGCCTTCGGTCCACTCGTCGGTCTGCTCGGCCAGGACCGCGCCGACGAGGCGGATGATTGCCGGGCGGTTGGGGAAGATCCCGACGACGTCGGTGCGACGGCGGATCTCCTTGTTCAGGCGTTCCTGCGGGTTGTTCGACCAGATCTGACGCCAGATCTCGCGGGGGAAGGCAGTGAAGGCGAGCAGGTCGTCGCGGGCGGCGTCGAGGTGCTCGGCCGCGGTCGGGAACTTCGCCTCGATCGTCGTGACGACCCGCTGGAACTGGGCGCGGACGGCGTCGGCGTCGGGCTGGTCGAAGATCGTGCGGACCAGGGTGGCGATCCACGGCTGCGCTGACTTCGGGACCTTCGTCAGCAGATTGCGCAGGTAATGGGTCCGGCACCGCTGCCAGGACGCCCCTGGCAGCGCCGCACCGATGGCCTGCACCAGGCCCGGATGGGCGTCGGAGATGACCAGGCGAACACCGGACAGGCCGCGGGCGGTCAGCGACCGCAGGAACGCCAGCCAGCCAGCGCCGTCCTCGTCGGAGGCGACGTCCACGCCCAACACTTCGCGTTGACCATCGGCGTTGACCCCGACAGCGATCAGCGCGTGGACATTGACCGTCCGCCCGTGCTCACGGACCTTCATCGTCAACGCGTCCATCCACACGAACGTGTAGTGCGCTGAGTCGAGCGGCCGGTTGCGGAACGCCTCGACCTGGGCGTCCAGGTGCGCGGCCATCTCCGAGACCTGCGACTTCGACAGCTGGCGGATCCCGAGCTGCTCGACCAGCTTCTCCACTCGCCGCGTCGACACCCCGAGCAGGTACGACGTCGCCACGACCGACACGAGTGCCTGCTCGGCCCGCCGGCGGTGCGTCAGCAGCCAGTCCGGGAAGTAGCTGCCCTGGCGCAACTTCGGGATCGCCAGGTCGATCGTCCCGGCACGGGTGTCCCACTCTCGCTGCCGGTAGCCGTTGCGGGAGTTGACCCGCTCGTCGCTGCGCTGCCCGTAACCGGCGCCGCAGATCGCGTCCGCCTCGGCGGACATCACCGCCTGCGCGAACGTCTTGATCATCGCCTGCAACACGTCCGGCGACGCGCCCGCGATCTGCTCGCGCAGCAGGTCAACAGGGTTCACACTTTCTGATGCGGCCATCGCGTTCTCTCTTCCTTCTCTGACTTGGTCGTCTTGAAGGATCGACGCGATGGCCGTCTCTCATCTACGCAACACGCCCATCACGGGCAAGTCGTACACCACTCCCGTGGACGCGACCCCCAGGAAACCCGGATCACCGACATCCCGCACATCGCGGTGGAGTGCCTTGTCCAAGCGGTCGAGTACCGGCACCAGGGAGTCGCGGACGTTCAGCGCTGGATCGACAGCTCCCGGGCGGCGCTCAAGACAGCGTCCGCTCACCGCCTCGCCGACGCCGCCCTCACCGGCGCACCGATGGCGTGGCTGAACCCGCCCGCCCCGGCATAGACGCCGGACGCCGCCAGCCCTCGCCAGCTTTCACACCTGCCGATGAGCGTGCGTTGCATGCTGTCGGGTCGCAAACCGCGATGGGAGGGCTCCGAGGTAGGCGTCTGCGACCCCATCCCTGTAAGTCCTCGATCGAGGCCGGGTGGTGGAACAGTCAGGCCGCGTCTCCTGGATCCTGGCGAGCGGGATCGAAGGTGAGGTTGAGTAGTTCCAGGCCGGTGACGGGCTGGAAGCCGATCTCGGTGTAGAGCGTCAGGGCGGGGATGTTGTCGGCCTCGGTCTGGAGTGAGACGCGATGCGCGCCGGCGGCACGGGCGTTGCGGATGACGTGCTGGAGCAGGGCGTTCGCGACACCGCTACGGCGATGGTGCGGGGCCACGTAGAGGTCGCGGATCGACCACGAGGTGCCCAGCATGAGCGATGCCGGCGTGACCGTGACCGTGATGAAGCCGCGGACGCGGTCAGCTCGGACGGCGGCAGCGACGGATATCCGTTGTTGTGCGATCTGGTCGTGCAGCCAGGAGCGGGTGATCTGTGGGGTTGACGGTTGGCCGTAGTGCACCCGGTAGTCGTCGAACAGAGCAGCTACCTGATCGAACGCCGGATGGGCGAGGGCTATCGGCACGATCGTCGTCATGCCGTCAGTGTGGCCGACGGTCAAGCCAGCGAGTTCCTTTCAAGTTGATCTGCAACTCAGAGCGGGTGTGGAGAGCCCGGGAGGTCATCCAGCCGCGCCCTGAGCCACCTCGCCTCTCCTCGTCCGCCAGCACCGCAACCAGAATCGAGGCCGCCGGGCGGTTGGCAGCTAGCTCTCTGGGCGCTGTCCGAGGTTCGACACCAGGGCTCGCTGCAGCACCGCGGTCGTGCCCAGCACGGTCCCGGCCGGCCCTTCGGCGGTGTCCGCCACGAGGTAACTGCGCTCACCGAGGTACTCGTACGTCTGTTCATCGAAGATCCACTCTTTGCGCCGGCTCCCCTCGGTGTACGCGACAGCTACCCCTCGCCGCCCGGCGGCGTCGGTGACCCCGCGGACCACCTCGACCCCTGGAATCTTCGCCGCAGCCTGGTAGAGCGCGGCAGTCGTCCGTGGCGGTACCAGCGACTCGCGCAGGATGTCGCCGATCGCGGTAAACGCCGCGCCGTCGCGGCTGTTGCCTTCGCCACGCCCGCCGCGCTCCCGGTAAAGCTTCTCCAACAGGGCGTCCGGATTGCTGGGCAGATCGACGAGCGCAGCGTTCGGCGTCACATCCGTGAGCGTCTCCCGATCCGGGATCACACCGATGATCGGAACGTTCAGAAACGGCTGGCGGAGCAAGCCGTCACCTCGCTCGTTCCGCGGGATCCAGATCTCCCGTTCGTGCACCGGCTGCAGCCGCGCTGGACCGTCACCCACTTCGGCGAACGCAACCCGGCTTCTGATGTAGACGTAATCCCCCTGCCCGGATGATGGGTCCGGCGTGTCGGCAGCCACTGCGGCCATCCGGTTCAGCAACAACGGCGCGCCACTGTGATCCCCCTGTTCGACCGTCACGATCAGCGGCGCGCTGTCCGGTGTCCACGGTTGGGCGATCACCCCGGCCGAAACCACGACCGCCAGCACGCCCGCCGCAGGCGCGAGCACCAGCATGCGCCGTGGCCGACGAGCCGGCCGCTCGATCTCGTTCAGCAAATGATGCCGCAGTGCCTGCCGGCGCAGCGCCGGCATGGCCGGTACCTGGGGGGCGGTGGGCTCGCTCATCGGTACTCTCCCTGCTCGACGGGGGTCATTCGGATACGCGCCATCTCCTGCTGTGCCAGCGCACGCAGCCGGGTGCGGGCCCGCGACAGCCGCGAACGCACGGTCCCGACGGGTACGCCCAGGGCCTCGGCTGCCGCCGCGTAGCCCAGTTGCGACCACACGCAGAGCAGGAACACCTCCCGGTCCGCCCGGCGCAGCGCCCGCAGTCCCGCCATGACGGCAGTCACCTGGTCGGCATCGTGCATGCGGGCGACCACCTCGTCAGCGAAATCCGGAACGGTCTCGCGTACGGGCAATCGCCGCAATGCCTCCCGGTGTCGGTGCGCCGCCCGCCGCCGGTTGCGCAGAACGTTGGTGGCGATCCCGAGCAGCCACGGCCGCAGGCTGTCTCCATCCGGATGCAAGGATTCGCGAATCCGCCACGCCTCAAGGAAGGTCAGCGACACCACATCCTCGGCCTGAACCGAATCGACCCCACTCCACACCGCATGCCGGTGAACCGCGTCGGCATGCTCATCGAAGAGCTCACCGAACGCATCGGTGTCTCCGGCCCGGATCCGGACCCGCATCTCAGCTGTCACACTTGTACCTGTCCGCAGCCGCCCCCGAGTTCCACCATCGGGGACGTTTCTCATCATGCGTAGCGGTTCGCTTCGACGTGGTGCAGGACGAGGACAGCCTGCACGCTTGATCGTGGCGATGGCGCGCTTGAACGGTGCGCGCACCCCGCCCCGGGCGCCCTGGTAGCCCTTGTCAGCGAAAGCTGCACGACCGGCGGGGAAAGGCTCAGTGTGTCTTCCAGTGCCGGACCACGTCGGCGAGCGTACGCCGATACGGTCGACTGCGGCCGTGAACCTTCGCGTGGGCCGCTATTACCGGCCAACCCAAGTGGCGACGCACGCCTCGTTGCCCTCGGCGTCGGCCAAGATCCACCACTTCGGCGCGTGCGCATCCGAGACCAGCTGGCCACCCGCAGCCAGTGCGGCGGCGATGCGGGCCTCGGCCTGATCATGTGGGACGGCGACATCGAGGTGCATGCGGTTGCGCTGTGGACGCCGAGCATCCATTGTCTGCACCCCGAAGCCCGGACCCCGGCGCGCCGGGTCGGCCAGATAGTCGTCATCGATCTGGCGGTAACCCAGCAGCGCCCGCCAGAACGGCAGCACGTCCGCGCCGACCAGGGCGTCGAGGGTGACGTTGACGAGCTTTACGGCGGTCGGGTCGGCGGGGATGTCCAAGTCCCTGGCGGCAGCCGAGATGCGCCGGGCCAGCGCAACGTCGCGCGACAACAGGGACACGGTGACGCCGGCGTGACGCAGGTCGATGTTGACGTACTGCTGCTCCGCGCCACCGGCGAGCCGGCCGACCTCGTTGACGAACGCTATGCCCTTGGCCAGTGAGCCGGTGCGGAAATACGCCGAGACCACGTGGTAGAGACAGCGCCAGTCCTCGACACCGTCGGCCGCGTGGAACTGCCCGGCCGTGATCTGCACCGCCATGCGGGCGAACCTAGCATCGGCTGCGGGACGGAGCGCACCGTGGCGCTTCACGCATGGCCGGCCGACGGTGAATACGTCAGTGCGGGGATTCGCCGGACCGTAGTCCGTCGGCGAGGAGCGCGACCATGCGCCGGCCGTAGTCGGGATCCTCGTTGGGCATGGGCGCACAGAGTTTCGCCACCGCGTACAGCAGATCCTGGGCACTGATCTTGGCTCGGACCTCGCCGCTGGCTGTCGCGGCTTCGAGCAAGGCCTCGAGGGCCGGTCCCAGCTTCTGCATGAGATATCCGGGCAGGCCGTCGAACGCCGGATCGCCGGAGTGCAGGGCCGCGGCGAAGCCGCGTTTGGTCGCGACGAACGCGGTGAACCGATCGAGCCACTTCGCGAGGGCGACCCCCGGCTCGTGCGCGGCGGCCAGCGCCGGGGCCGCGTCGGCGCAGGCGTCGATCTCGCGTTCGATGACGGCCTTGATCAGGTCGGAGCGCTGCGGGAAGTGCCGGTAGAGCGTGCCGACGCCGACGCCGGCCAGATCGGTGATCTCTTTGGCAGGGGCGTCGACGCCGACGGTGCTGAAGACCGTCTTCGCCGCTTCGAGCAGGGACTCGATGTTGCGGCGTGCGTCAGTGCGCTTCCGACGCGGGGCGCGTTCGCGAACAACGAAGTCTGGTGTGTCGTCGGGCACAGCTACGCCTCCCTTGCTTTTCCGGAAAGGCTTTCCGTATAGTTCCGGAAAGACATTCCGCATACGACGATACCGCAGGGAGACGCTCATGCAGTACCGCACCCTGGGGCGGACGGGCATCAAGGTCAGCCCGTACGCGCTCGGCACGCTGATGTTCGCCACGGTGATCGGGAACCCCGATCCTGACGACTCGATCAAGGTCATTCACAAGGCGCTGGACGCGGGCATCAACGTCGTCGACACCGCCGATGCGTACGGCGACTCGGAGGAGATCGTGGGCCGGGCCCTCAAGGGGCGCCGGGACAACGTCGTCCTCGCGACCAAGGTGGGCCTTCCGAGGCTGAACACGCTGCCCCGGACGCCGGGCGCAACCGCGGCCACCGACCCCAACCAGCGAGGCGCATCCCGCCGCTGGATCATGACCGCGGTCGAGAGCTCCCTGCGCCGCCTGCAGACCGACCACATCGACCTCTACCAGATCCAGCGCCCGGACCCCGACACCGACATCGAGGAGACGCTCTCCGCTCTCTCCGACCTGATCCGCAGTGGCAAGGTCCGGGCGGTCGGGTCGTCCACGATGCCCGCATCCGACATGATCGAGGCACAGTGGGTCGCCGAACGACGCGGGCTGGAACGCTTCCATACCGAGCAGCCGCCCTACTCGATCCTCAACCGCAGCATCGAGAGCGAGGTGCTGCCGGCCGCGCAGCGCTACGGGATGGGCACGCTGGTGTGGGGCCCGCTCGGGCAGGGAATGCTCACCGGCCGGGTCCGCAAGGGCGAGCAGAACGACCTGCGCCGCGCCCGCTTCTCCAAGCACCTCACCGACGAGCGCCGGATCGACGTCGTCGAACAGCTCGTCCCGCTCGCCGACGAGGCAGGCATGCCGTTGACCCACCTCGCCATGGCGTTCGCCATCGCACACCCCGGCGTGACCAGCGCAATCCTGGGCCCGCGCACGATGGAGCACCTCGACGACCTGCTCGCCGGCGTCGACGTCACGCTCACCGACGAGATCCTCGACCGGATCGACGAGATCGTCGCGCCCGGCACCGATGTCACCCGGCTCGACCAGGCCTACCTGCCCCCGGCCCTGCTGAACCCGAACCTGCGCCGCCGGCCGGTCAGCGAGCGTGGCGCCGCCTGATCGTCAGGAACAACTACGGTAGGACGACATCAGGCGTACGAATGCGGCGCGATGGCGTTTGAGGAGATGGGCGATGGCCGAGCGTGTGACTGCGGACCGGTTGATCCTCGTCAACGTGGTGCAGCACTGGTTCTACCTGCGACAGCCCACCTTCATCGGCGCCGGACAGACCTACTGGATCGACCACGGGACCAGCGAACTGTGCGTCGACCGCGGTGACGATCGCGTGACCCGGCACCCCCGCGTGACCCGGCACGCAGACTGGATGAGTCGTTAACAAGATCCACGGCTCGCTGAGGTATGTGGCAGTGGCTCTGTGGTGACGGCACCCGTCCGCCTCACGCAACCCCTAGCAGTTCAGAACCAGCTCTCGCGCATGTCCAGCGTGGTCCGGTCCAGTCCTTCCAGCAGGTCGAACTGCGCCGCCACCTTCGGCAACTCCCACCGGTAGAAGTACCTCGCCGCCTGCCTCTTCCCCGCCAGGAACTCCCCCTCGGCCCCGTCCGGCGACCCCAGCGCCTCCACCACCAGCACCTGTTCCAGCCACATCCACGCGATCACCACGTGCCCGACCGCCTCCAGGTACACCGAGGCGTTCGCCAGCGCCAGCTCCGGGTCGCCGGGCGCCCACAACCGCCGCGTCACCACGGCGACCCGGTCCACCGCCGCGCCGAGCTGACCGGCCAGCTCCGAGGCGAACCCCTCCGCCTTCCACGCCCGGGTGACGGTGCCGCGGATGGTCTCCAGCAGCAGTTCCAGCGCGGCACCGTCGCGCATGGTGACCTTGCGGCCGAGCAGGTCCAGCGCCTGGATGCCGTGGGTGCCCTCGTGGATGGCGTTGAGCCGGTTGTCGCGCCAGTGCTGCTCGACGTCGTAGTCGCGGGTGTAGCCGTACCCGCCGTGCACCTGGATGGCCAGGTCGTTGGCGGCCAGGCACCACTGCGCCGGCCAGCTCTTGGTGATCGGGGTGAGCAGGTCCAGCAGCAGCTGCGCCCGCTCGCGGTCGGCCTCGGCGGGCGCGGTCTTCTGCTCGTCGAGCAGCCGTCCGCAGTAGAGCACCAGCGCGAGCGCGCCCTCCACGTAGCTCTTCTGGGCCAGCAGCATCCGGCGTACGTCGGGGTGGGCCACGATCGGCACCTGCGGCGTGGTCGGGTCCTTGTCGGCGACCGGCCGTCCCTGCGGGCGCTGCCGGGCGTACGCGACGGACTTCAGGTACGCGGTGTAGCCGAGCGCTGTGGCACCCGCCCCGATGCCGATGCGCGCCTCGTTCATCATGTGGAACATCACCGCGAGCCCCTGGTGCGGTCGGCCCACCAGGTAGCCGACCGCCCCGGCCCGCCCGTACGGCCGGTGCACGCCCTCGCCGAAGTTCAGCAGCGTGTTGGTGGTGCCCCGGTAACCGAGCTTGTGGTTGAGCCCGACCAGCACCACGTCGTTGCGCGGCCCGAGGTTGCCGTCGTCGTCGAGCAGCACCTTCGGCACGATGAACAGCGACAGGCCCTTCACGCCGGCCGGCGCGCCGGGGATGCGGGCCAGCACCAGGTGGACGATGTTCTCGGCCAGCTCGTGGTCGCCGCCGGAGATCCACATCTTGGTGCCGACGATCCGGTACGTGCCGTCGTCCTGCGGCTCGGCGCGCGTGGTGAGGTCGGTCAATGAGCTGCCGGCCTGCGGTTCGGACAGGCACATGGTGCCGAAGAACCGCCCCTCGACCATGGGGCGTACCCAGGTGTCGATCTGCTCGGCGCTGCCGTGGGCGAGCAGCAGGTTGGCGTTGCCGAGGGTGAGCATCGGGTACGCCGACGTGCCCACGTTCGCGGCCTGGAACCAGGCGAACGCGGCGGCGGCCACGGTGTGCGGCAGTTGCAGCCCGCCCACCGACTCGTCCATGGTGGCGGCGAGCAGCCCGGTCTCGGCGAACGCCTCCAGTGCGGCCTTGACCTGCGGGATGGTCCGCACGCGCTGCCCGTCGAACGTGGGTTCGCCGGTGTCGGCGGCCCGGTTGTGCGGGGCGAAGCGTTCGGCGGCGACCCGGGCGGCGAGGTCCAGCACCTCGTCGACGGTCTCGCGGGTGTGCTCGGCGTAGCGGGGCCGCTCGGTCAGCCGCGCCACGTCCAGCCAGTCGTGCAGCAGGAACGCGAGGTCACGGCGGGACAGCAGCAGATCGGACGAGGACAACGTGGACTCCTTCCGGTCAGCCGCGGCGCAACCCGGCGACGGCCTCCCGCAGGTCATCCTGACCGATCGGAGCCGGTGGCGCACCCTCCGCCGCCTCCCGGAGCGCCTTGGCGAGTTGCACCCGGCGCAGCGCCTCCCGGAGGTCCGCGCCGGTCAGCCCGGCCGTGTCGGCGGCCAGGGCGGCCGGGTCGACGTCGTCGGCGAACATCTTGAAGCCCGGCCGCTCGTGCCGTTCGATCAGCTCGCGGACCATCTTGGTGAGGATCTCGGCGCGTCCGGTCTCGTCCGGCGCCGGAATGGCGATCTTCAGGTCGAAGCGGCCGGAGCGGATCAGCGACGCGTCCACGCGCTGCGGGAAGTTGGTCGTGGCGACCACGATGACGTCGGGGTTCTCCTCGAACAGCGTGTTCATCTCCTGCTTGAAGATGCCCGCGACCGCGTTGACGGCCTGGCTGGCCGCGTCGCCGCCCGCCCCGGCGTAGCTGATGATCGAGTCGAACTCGTCGAACAGCATCACCGTGGGCCGCCGGTAGCGGCGTGCCTCCCGGAAGATGCGCTTGATGTTGCGTTCCGAGCCGCCGAGGTACTTGTCCAGGATCTCCGGGGTACGGATCTCCACGAAGTCCGCGCCGACCTCGTTCGCCAGCGCCCGGGCCAGCATGGTCTTGCCGGTGCCCGGCGGGCCGTACATCAGGATGCCCTGCGGCCGGCGCGCGCCCCAGCGGGCCATCGCCGCCGGGTGCCGGAACGACACCGCCACCTCGCGGAACCGCGCGACCACGTCGGACAGGCCGCCGACCTGGTCGAGGGTCACCGCCGCGCTGCGCGGCCCGGCCGCCGCGACCGGTCGCCGACCCACGAGGTACGTCCGTCCGCGCAGCACGGCCGGCTCCTCGCTGTCGCCGGACAACTCGCGTACGGCCTGCAGCAGCAGGCCCAGCATCGCCCGCAGGTGCGCCGGACCCGCCTCGGCGCTGGGCACGTCGGCGCGGATGCGTACCGTGCCGGTGTCCTGGTCGACGCGGGGCCGCAGCCCGGCTTCCCGGGCCGTGCGCAGCACCTCCCGGCCGGCCTCGTCGCCGGGCGGCGCGGCGAGTGTGGCGACCGGTCGCGGCCAGATCCGCCGCCCGGCCTCCGCGGCCATCCGGCCCACCGCGGCGGCCGGGCCGTCGCCGCCGCGCGCGGCCAGCCGTTCGGCGAGCAGCACGCCGACCGGCCCGGCCAGACCGAGGGCGAGCAGGCCCGCCGGTGAGTTCTCCACCCGCAGGTACGCCTCGAAGCGGTGCACCGGCTGCCCGCCTGCGACGTCGGTGCGCACGGTGCAGCGCACTTCCCGCACCGGGGCCGGGAAGTCGCCGTCGACCAGCAACTCCACCGGCCCGTCGGTGGCGGCGGCGAGCAGCCCGGCCGCGTCGGCGATGCGCACCTCGGCGCCGAGCAGCGGCACCGTCTCCTCGTCCGGCCGAACCTCGGTCATCGGCAGCCCTCTCCTCGCGGCGGCGTCCGCTTCCCTCGCGTGGCGTCCGCCTCCGAGTCTGGCACCGGCCCGGCCGGGCGGCCACCGCTCAGCCGCCGCCGCTGACCTGGCCCGTGCTCGCCCGGCCGCCGTCCTGGCCGCCGCTCACCCGGCCGTCCTGGCCGCCGCTCACCCGGCCGCCGCTCAGCTCGCCTCGGCGAGCAGGCCGTCGACCAGGTCGCGGGGCAGCCCGTGGGTGTCGTGCAGCCAGTGGTAGTCGCGCTCGGTCAGCGGCCCGCGCGACCGTACCCGGTCGACGAGCGGCCGTCCGCGTCGCAGCAGCCCCCGGAAGCGACGTTCCTCGTCCACGAGCGTCGCGTGCAGCGAGCCGACGTCGACCGGCTGCGCGCCCGGTGTTCCCGGATCGACCGGCCGGCGGAACCGGCGCAGCGTGTCCGCGTACAGCTCCGGCGGCAGGTCGTCCACGGTGCGCGCCGGGTCGTCGCGCCACAGCACTGTGAGCGCGCGGCGCAGCACCCGCCGCAGCACGTACCCGCGCCCGGTGTTGCCGGGGCGTACCCCGTCACCGAGCACGACCACCGCGGACCGCAGGTGGTCGGAGACCACGCGCAGGTCCGTGCCGCGCAGGTCCCAGGTGCCCACCTCGTCCACCCACCGGCGCAGCCCGTCGCCGGTGAACACGGACCGGTCGCCGCGCAGCACCATCTCCAGCCGCTCCAGGCCCATGCCCGTGTCGATGCTGGACACCGGCAGCGGCGTGAGCCGGCCGTCCGGGTGCCGGTGGTAGCGCATCTGCACGTGGTTCCACACCTCCACCCACCGCGCATCCATGCTGGGTGTGCTGGTGGGCGGGCCGTCGCCGGTCCACACGAAGATCTCCGAGTCCGGTCCGCAGGGGCCGGTCGGGCCGTTGGACCACCAGTTGTCCTCGCCCAGCGCCTCCACCGGCACGCCGAGCCCGGTCCAGGTGTCCCGCGCGGTGTCGTCCGGCCCTTCACCGTTGCCGCCACCGAAGACGGTGGCGTGCAGCCTCTCCACCGGGATGCCGAACCCGCCGGTGAGCAGGTCGAAGCCCCAGCGCAGGCTGGTCGCGATGTCGTAGTCGCCGAGCGACCACGAGCCGAGCATCTGGAACACGGTCAGGTGGGTGTCGTCGCCCACCTCGTCCAGGTCCGTCGTGCGCAGGCACCGCTGGACGTTCGCCAGTCGCCGTCCGCCCGGGTGCGGGCGCCCCAGCAGGTACGGCGTGAGCGGGTGCATGCCGGACGTGGTGAACAGCACCGGGTCGCCGGGTGGCGGCACCAGTGAACTCTCCGGCGCGTCCTGATGGCCGTGCCGGTGGTAGTGGTCGAGGAACGTCCTGATGATCTCGTCGGGCGTCATGGCGGGTGCCTTCCGGGTACGGGTGACCGGACGGCCCGCCGCGCGCGTTGGCGTCGACACGACGACGCCGGCGGACCGTTTCCGGTCGCCGGCGTGGGTGTGGGGCAGGTCAGGCGGCGGCAACCGGCGAGCGGGAAGCTCGCGCGGCCGCGGCGGTAAGGGTGCGCCTGCTCTGCATGCCTCGACGGTAGCCCGGTCCGCACCCTCCCGCCCAGCCCTTTTCCCCGCCCTCCCGCCCGCCCGTGCCCGAGCAAGATCAACACCACTCCCCCGAAATGGCGGGGTCACGGGCACTCGGATGCCGCCACCTCGCCGAGATGGAGTTGACCATGGCCCCTGGAGGTGAGCAGGCGGCGGTAGAGGGCGTCCAGACGTTCGGCCTGCGCCTCCCACGTCCACCCGGGCAGCGGGGAGTCCTCGCCCTCGTAGGCGGCGCGGTAACGGGCCGGGTCGGCGAGGACCGCCCGTACGGCACGGGCCAGGTCGGCGGCATCGCGGGCGCGGAACACCTCGCCCTGGCCGGTGGCGCGGACCGTCTCGGCCATGGTGCGGACGTCGCTGACCACGATCGGCAGCCGCGCGTGCGCGTACTCGAAGAACTTGGTGATCAGCGCGATCTCGTGGTTGGGCCAGTGGTGCAGCGGGATCAGCCCGATGTCGGCGGTGGCGAGGAACGCGACGAGCTGCCGGTGCGGCACGTACGGCAGCACGTGCACCCGGTCGCCCACCCCGTGCCGGGCTGCGCGGGCGACGACCCGGCGGACGTAGGCGGCGGCCGGGTCGGCGACGACGAGCGCCAGGTGTACGCCGGGCAGCAGCGGCAACGCCTCGACCACCGTGTCCAGGCCGCGCTGGACGGCCATCGCCCCGCTGTAGACGAGCAGCGGGGTGTCCGGACGCAGACCGCAGCGCTCCCGCAGGCCGGGGGCTTCCGTGTCGGGGGTGGCGGTGACCGGGGCGTTCAGCACCACGGTCGGGCGCTCGGGCAGGGCGTGGTCGCGTACCAGCAGGTCGGCGAGCGTGTCGGAGACGGTGACCACCGCGTCGGCGTGGCCGACGTACTCGCGGACGTAGCCGAGGTGCGCGGGCAACCAGCGGGCGTTGTCGCGACGCGGACGCGCGCCGGGCAGCCACTCGTGCGCGTCCCAGACCAGCTTCACGTCACGCCCGGCGGCGCGGGCACGGTCCACGGCGCGGGCGGCGACGCCGAGCATCCGGAAGTCGTGCGCGTGGATCAGGTCGGGGCGCAGCGCGTCGACGACGGGGCCGGCGACCCGTTCGTAGTCCCAGAGCCCCGGTTCCAGCCGCCGCCAGGCCCCGTCGCGCAGCCGGGCCCGCCAGTAGCGGACCTGGGCGTGTTCCACGGGCCGGCGGGCCAGCCGGGCCGCGCGCAACGGCAGTCCGCCCCGGGCCACCAGTCGCGCCCGCAGCCCGGGCACGCCGGGCGGGTTGGAGACGACGGCCGGTGAATCCGTGAGCGGCAGGACGCGTACCTCGGCGTCGCCGAGCCGCCAGTGGCGTTCGGCGTCGACGTGGGCGCAGCCGATCAGCGTGACGTCCCAGCCGGCGTCGGCGGCCGAGCGGGCCGCCTTCTGCACCCGCGAGTCACCGTCGACCGCGTTGTCGACAAGCATGACCACCCGCCGGGCGAGCCGCATCGTCGAACACCCCTTCACCTGTACGCCCCGACGGGTGCGAGTGTACGGGGGCACGGGACTGGCGCGGCGGCCACGAAATACGGGCTGAGCTGCGAAGACGCTAACCGTGCAGCAGTTGGTCAGGTGCCGGCCGGTGGACGTTCACCGGCCGTGCACCGAACGGGCGGTTCAGGCCGTGCCGGAGGAGGCCAGCGCGGCCGGGGCGACCGGCTGCCGGCTGTCGTTGCGGTTGGGCAGCGACAGGCGGATGACCTTCCACCAGGCGGAGGCGACCTGCTTGGGCAGCGGGCCGGTGGTGTAGTGCAGTCCGTACCTGTCGAACAGCGCCCGCACCTGCGGGGCGATCTCCTGGTAGCGGTTGCTGGGCAGGTCGGGGAAGAGGTGGTGCTCGATCTGGTACGACAGGTTGCCGGTCATGATGTGCAGCAGCCGGCTGCCGCTGATGTTGGCCGAGCCGAGCATCTGGCGCAGGTACCACTCGCCGCGGGTCTCGCCCTCGATGGAGGTCTTCTCGAACGTCTCGACGCCGTTCGGGAAGTGCCCGCACATGATCACCGAGTGGCTCCACACGTTGCGCAGCAGGTTGGCGGTGAACGTGGCGGCGAGCGTGGACAGGAACGACGGGCCGGACAGCAGCGGGTGCACCACGTAGTCCTTGAGCACCTGGCGGCGGATCTTGCGCCCGACGGCCCTGGCCTTGGCCCGGAACTTCGGGTCCTTGAGCCTGCGCTGCTTGAGGTGGTCGCCCAGCTCCATGTCGTACGCGGCGATGCCGTACTCGAAGAACATCGCGTTGAGCAGGTTCCACAGCGGCTGCCCGAGGTGCATCGGGTGCCACGGCTGGTCCTCGTCGACGCGCATGATGCCGTACCCGAGGTCGTTGTCCTTGCCGACGACGTTGGTGTAGCGGTGGTGCAGCTCGTTGTGGGACTGCTTCCACTGGTCGGCCGGGGAGACGTGGTCCCACTCCCAGGTGGTGGAGTGGATCTTCGGGTCGCGCATCCAGTCCCACTGGCCGTGCAGGACGTTGTGCCCGATCTCCATGTTCTCCAGGATCTTGGCGACCGTGAGGCCGGCCGTGCCGACGACCCAGGCCGGCGGGAACAGCGAGAACAGCAGCACCGCACGGCTGCTCATCTCCAGTGTCCGCTGGGTCTTGACCACCTTGCGGATGTAGCGGGCGTCCCGCTCCCCCCGGTCGGCGAGGACCCGGTCCCGGATCGCGTCCAGTTCCTTGCCGATGATCTCGATGTCCTCGGCGCTCAGGTGGGCGATCGGGTTGACGGCCTTCTTCTGGATGACGGTCACGTGGGTGGCTCCTGTCAGAGATCGATGTCGCAGGTACCGGCGGCGGCCGACACGCACGTCTGGACCAGCACGCCGTCCCCCGGTACGGCCGTGGTGACGTCGCCGTTGCGCAGGTCGCGCACGGCGCCCTGACGCAGCGGTACGACGCAGCCGAAGCAGATGCCCATCCGGCACCCGGAAGGCATCAGCACTCCGGCGTTCTCCCCCGCGTCGAGCAGGGTGGTGGCGCCGTCGGCTTCGACGGTCACCCCCGCCCCGGTGAAGGTCACCGTGCCTCCCTCACCCGGCGTGATCACCGTCGGGCGGAACCGCTCGGTGTGCAACCGGTCGAGAAGGCCGTTGGTGGACCAGTACCCCTCAACCGCGTCGAGCATGCCGATCGGTCCGCAGGCCCACGCCTCGCGGTCGAGGTGGTCGGGCACCAGCCCGGCCAGTTCGGCGACGTCGAGCAGGCCGTCGGTGTCGGTGTGCCGCTCGATCAGCCGCAGCGCGCCGCGTTCGGCGAGTGCACGCAACTCCGTACCGAAGATGACGTCGTCGCGGGTGGGCGCGGAGTGCACGAGCACCACGTCGGCCCGGTCGGCCAGCCCGGAGCGCAGCATCCCCATGACCGGGGTGATGCCGCTGCCCGCGGTGAGGAACAGGACGCGCTCGGGCGTCGCGGCGGGCAGCACGAACTCGCCCTGGGCCTGGTCGAGGTGCACGATCGTGCCGGGCCGGATCCGGCGTACGAGATGGTTGCTGACCTTGCCGTCGGGGATCGCCTTCACCGTGACGGAGATCAGGCCGTCGGCGGCGTCCGGCGGCGAGGTGAGCGAGTACGCGCGCCACTGGCGCACCCCGTCGACGTCCACGCCGAGGCGGATGTACTGCCCGGGCGTGTGGCCCTGCCAGGCGCGACCGGGCTGGATCACCAGCGTGGCGGCGTCCCGGGTCTGCGGCCGCACGGCGACGATCCGGCCGCGCAGCGGGGCGCCGGCGCGAAGCGGCGCGATCAGGTCGAGGTAGTCGTCGGGCAGCACCGGTGTGGTGACCGCTCCGGCCAGCCGCAGCAGCCTGTCCCGGAAGGTGACCTTCTGAGGGCGGCGGGAGGCAGTTGTGGTCATATGACCAGCGTGACCGCCCGATCGCATAACATCTTGACCGGCAAAGGTGAAACAGTCGCGGGTTTTTGTTCGGAGGGAACAAACATGACGTCGGAGGCCGGCACGGGGCAGCGCGCCGCGCACCTCAACCTCGACGCCGGGGTGGCGGAGACGCTGCGCGCCCGGCTGCCGATGGTGGCCGAGCGGACGGTCTCCGCGATCACCGCCGAGGTACCGGACTACTCCGGCGCGCTCACCGGCGCCATGCGGGCGAAGATCGAAAACGCGGTACGCATCGCGCTGGGAACGTTCCTCCAGCTCATCGAGGGTACCCAGGCGTTCGACCCGAGCACTCCCCTGGCCCCGGCGCTCGAGGCCGCGTACGCGCTGGGCAGCGGCGAGGCCCGCTCGGGGCGCAGCATGGACGCGCTGCTGGCCGCGTACCGGGTGGGTGCCCGGGTCGCCTGGCGCGAGGTGTCCACCACGACGGTCCGCAGCGGGCTGGCCGCGGAGACGGTGGCCGAGTTCGCCGAGCTGATGTTCGCCTACATCGACGAGCTGTCCGCGGCGAGCGTGGCCGGGCACGCCGACGAGCTGGCCAGCGCCGGCCGGATGCGCCGCCGCAGCCTGGAACGGCTCACCCAGCAGTTGCTGGCCGGCGAGCCGGAGGAGTCGCTGCGGCGCAGCGCCGAACGCGCCGACTGGCCGCCGCCGCAGACGCTCACAGTGGTGCTGCTGCCCCGCCGGCACCTGCGCGCGGTGCTGGCGCTGCTCAGCCCGTACACGCTGGAGAGCGGCGAGGACCTGCCCGGCATGAGCCCGGTCGAGGAGCTGGCCGTACTGCTGGTGCCGGACATGCACGGCGGCCGGCGTCGCCAGCTCACCCGGCTGCTGCACGGGCACCGGGCGGTGCTCGGCCCGGCCCGGCCCTGGCACCGGGTCGCCGCGTCGTACCAGCGGGCCACCCGGGCGCTCGCGCTCGGCCTCGGCGAGCCGGACGCCGGACCGGTCGACACCGAACGTCACCTGGCCACGCTGCTGCTCAGCATGGACCCGGAAGCCCTCGCCGACCTGCGCGCGCAGGCGCTCGCGCCGCTGGCCCCACTGCCCCCGGCGACCGCGCACCGGCTGGCCGAGACGCTGCGGTCGTGGCTGCTGCATCAGGGACGCCGCGACGAGGTGGCGGCCGACCTGTTCGTGCACCCGCAGACCGTCCGCTACCGGATGGGCAAGCTGCGGGAGCTGTTCGGCGACCGGCTGCACGACCCCGCCACGGTCCTCGACCTCACCATCGCCCTGGCCGTACCCCCGGAGCCGGACGACGCCTGACGCCGCGCCGGGGCGCACGGCCCGGTGCGGCCGGGACCTCCGGCCCTGTCCGCCCGCGACGGCGGCGGGCAGGGTCGGAAGGGGACGAGCAACCAGGAGGGCCGCCATGAACAGCTCATCGACCCGCACCGACCAGGACCCGAGGGTACGGGTGCTGGAGGCGGCCGCCCGGCAGTCCCTGCACGCCCCGTCGGTGTTCAACACCCAGCCCTGGCGCTGGCGGGTCACCGCCGACGCGCTGGAGCTGCGCGCCGACCCGGACCGGCAGCTCGCCCACACCGACCCGGACGGCCGGCTGCTGATGCTGAGCTGCGGCGCCGCCCTGCACCACGCGCGCGTGTCGCTGGCGGCGTTCGGCTGGGCGGCGGTGGTCGAGCGGCTGCCCGAACCGTCGCTGCTGGCCCGGGTGCGTACCACCGGCCCGGCCGACCTGGACGTGCCGGCGGGCCGCCTGGTCGACGCCATCCCGCGCCGCCGCACCGACCGCCGCGCGTACGGGGACCGGCCGGTTCGGGAGGCGGTGCTGGCCCTGCTCGGGGACGCCGTCGAGGCCGAGGGCGCGCACCTGCACGTGGTCCGGCCGGACCAGATGCCGATGCTCGCCGTGTCCACCGGGCGCGCGGCGGACGCGGAGCTGGCCGACCCCGCGTACCGGGAGGAGCTGCACCACTGGACCCACCGTCCGGCAGGCAGCGGCGACGGGGTGCCCGCCGCCACCGCCGTGCGGCCGTCCCCGCGACGGGTGCCGCTGCGCGACTACGCCCCCGGCGGGGCGGCCGGGCTCAGCGCGGGCACGGACTTCGACCGGGGCGCGGCGTACCTGATCCTGTTCGGCGACTCCGACGAGCCGGCGGCCTGGCTGCGCGCCGGCGAGGCGCTGTCGGCGCTGCTGCTCACCGCCACCGCCGAAGGGCTGGCCAGCGCGCCACTCAGCGACGCCGTGGAGCTGGCCTGGCCGCGCCGGATGATGCGCGACCTGTTGGCCGGCATCGGCGAGGCGTACCTGGTGGTGCGCGTGGGCTGGGGCCCGGACGCGGAGCTGCCACCGGCGCCGCGCCGCGCGCCGGCCGACGTCATCGAGGTGGTGGACTAGCCACGGCGGCCGAGTGCGTCCGGATTTCGTCGTAGCCTCGACGCGTGTGGGATCTGGACCCGGCCGACGCGTTCGTGGTCTTCGGCGACCAGGACTCGGGGTGCGTCTCCTACGGCGTGGAGTCGGCGGGCCGCCGCTGGTTCGTCAAGCGGGCCGGAACACCGGACGCGCGGGCGTCGCTGACCCGTGCGCTGGGCCTGCACGCCGCGGTCCGGCACCCCGCCGTGGTCCGGCCCGAGCTGGTGCGCGACGGCACGGACGGCCCGACGCTGGTGTACCCGTGGTGCGACGGTGTCGTGCTCAACCACGCCACCACCGGCGGTGGCAGCGACCGGAGCGGCCTGGCGCGCTTCCAGCAGTTGCCGGTCACCGAGGTACGCGCGGCGCTGGACGCGATCCTCGACGCGCACCTGGCCGTGAGCGCGGCCGGGTACGTGGCAGTCGACCTGTACGACGGCTGTTTCCTCTACGACTTCGACGCCCGCCGGATGCGGCTGATCGACCTGGACGAGTACCGGCCGGGACCGTTCGTGCTGGACTCCGACCGGCTGCCCGGATCCCGTCGTTACCTGTCCCCCGAGGAGCTGACCCGGGGCGCGACGATCGACGAGCGCACCACCGTCCACGCGCTCGGTCGCACGCTGCACCACCTGCTCGACGGCCCGCCCGGCTGGCGCGGCACCGCCGCTGAGCGCGCGGTCGCCGATCGGGCCGGCCGACCCGATCCGGCGCAGCGGCACGCCACAGTGGCCGCTCTGGTCCGCGACTGGCGGACCGCCTGATCCTTTGGTTGTTCGGCCGGGCCTGGTGCCCCTTGCTGGCGCAGGATCGTGACTTAGCGTCATATCGCCTCTCGTCAAGCCGCAAGTTGCTCAGAGTGACGGGCGGCCCCACGCCGATTGGTCCGATTTCTTCAGAGCGCGTTCCTGAGCAGCGGAAACGCAGGAGAGGTCGGCAGCGGCACTCATACCCCTGCGCGCCCTTTGCTCTGCAGCCACATGCGCAGCGGTGGCCATGAGTCACCGATGCGCCGATGGCTGCAGAGCAAAGGGCGCGAGGTGAGTTATGCCGAGGAAGCCCTCTCGCTACCGTCAGTGACGGCATCCCCGCGCGGCAGGCCGGGCGCGGCCAGGCCAGGCCAGGCGCGCGCCAAGGCTGGACACGACCAGGCCCGACGCAGCCAGATCCGAGGCAGCGGGGCCTGAGGTAGCCAAGGCCGGCGCAGCGAGGTCCGAGGCAGCCGGCCTCGGGGCAGCCGACCCTGGGGCAGCCAAGGCCGCCCCGGCGGCGCCCAACGCGAGCAAGGTCCGGCGCGAGGAGACGCCGGCCCGCCGGCAAGCGTTCCGGGCGGCGAGCGTTCCGGGCGGCGGGGCGATGCGGCGAGGCGACGTCGACGTTCGGCGGCAGGAGGCACCGGAGACACCGGGGCGCCGGCGTGCCGATGGATCAGGGGGGCGGCAGCGACAATTCCGCATAGTCCACTGTCGGCACGGACCGACGCCGGAACATATTCACGTCTATCTGTTGACGAGTACAGGATCGACGACAATCATTACTCTCGCTGGATCGACGTACCAACTATGTCGGATCTGGTGGCATTTCTTACCCCTCGACGGGATCGCGCCGGGACTGCGATTCCGCCGGGCGACCATGCCCGGCGCACGCCCGGTTAATCCTATCGAGTCGCTAGGAATTGTCGCCGCTCGCCCGAGGAGTCCGCCGGTGGACGGGAACAACGACGCTCCCGCATCGAGCCCGCCGAGGCCGGTGCAGAACGGCTCTGAGCTGCCCGAACAGCTCGCCCTGCACGGCGGCCAGCCGGTGCGGGGCACGCCCTGGCCGACGTACGACAAGGGTGCGGTCTTCGTGCACACCGAAGACGAGGACGCCGCTATTCGCGCCGTCCGCAGTCACCTCTACTTCCGATACGACCACCGCCCACCAAACGAAACCGAATGTGGGCGGTTCGAGGACGACCTGTGTCGTTATTTCGGCACCCGGCACGCGCTCGCCGTTTCCAGCGGGACCGCCGCGCTGGCGCTCGCCCTGATGGGTGCCGGAGTGCCGCCGGGGTCATTGGTGGCCTGCCCCGGATTCACTTTCGTCGCCACCCCCAGCGCCATTGTGCTGGCCGGTTGCCGGCCATTCCTGGTCGAGGTCGACGACGACCTGCGGATGGACCTCGACGACCTGCGCCGCCGCTGGCGGCCCGAGATCCGCGCCGTCATGGTCGTGCACATGCGCGGCTTCGCCGCCGACGTCGAGGCGCTGTCCGCGTTCGCCGCCGAGATGGGCGTACCGCTCATCGAGGACGCGGTGCCCGCGCTCGGCGCCGAACTCAACGGCCGCAAGCTCGGCACGTTCGGGGCCGCCGGGGCGTTCAGCACCCAGTCCGACAAGGCGCTCAACTGCGGCGAGGGCGGCTTCCTGATCACCGACGACAGCACGCTGTTCGCGCGGGCGGTGGCGCTGTCCGGGGCGTACGAGGGGCGGCTGCGGCGGCACTTCCCGCACGGCGAGCCGCCGCTGACCGGCCTGGACCTGCCGCTGCTGAGCCTGCGGATGGACGAGATCCGGGCGGCCCTGCTGCGCGCCGAGCTGACCCGGCTGCCGCAGCGGCTGGCGCTGTTCCACCGCAACTACGCGCACGTCAGCGCCGCCCTGGCCGGGTTGCCCGGCATCGCGGTCCGGCGGCCGGTCGCGCCCGGGGCGTACCTCGGGGAGGCGTTCGTGTTCCGCGTGCCCGGCGGCGACGCGGGCTGGTTCGCCCGCGCGCTGCGGGCCGAGGGGATCGACGCCCGCAACATCGGCGCGGACGACGACCTCAACGTCCGGGCGTTCTGGAACTGGCGGTTCCTGTACGACAGCGCCGACCCGGGCGAGATCCGCGCGACGCTGCCGCGCACCGCACGGCTGCTGACCGAGACCGTCGACGTGCCGCTGTCGTCCAACCTCACGCCCGAGGACTGCGACGACCTGGTCCGCGCGGTCCGCAAAGTGGCCGCCGCCCGTGAGACCGCGCTGGTCGGGTCGTGACCGGCGCACAGACCCCGACCCGGCCCCTGCCCCGGCTCGCGCTCGCCGGCCTGCTCGGCGGGCTGTTCACCGGCTACCTCGGGCTGACCGCGGTGATCCCGGTGCTGCCCGGCTTCCTGCGGGAGCGGCACGACGCGGGTGACCTCACAGTCGGCGTGGTGGTCACGGTGACCGCGGTGACCGCGCTGCTGGTCCGGCCGGTCGCGGGCGCGCTCGCCGACCGGCACGGCCACCGGACGGTGATGCTGGCCGGGGCGCTCGTGGTGGCCGGCGGCGGCCTGCTCTACCTGGCGCCGCTGGGCGTGCCCGCGCTGGTGGCGGTCCGGCTCCTGCTCGGCGCCGGTGAGGCGGCGCTGTTCACCGCCGGTGCGGTGTGGATCGTGCAGCTCGCCCCGCACGAGCGGCGCGGCCAGCTCATCGGCCTGTACGGGGTGAGCATGTGGGGCGGCATCTCCGCCGGCACGTTCCTCGGCGCCACCGTGCAGCAGGCCGGATACGCGGCGGTGTGGGTGCTCAGCGCGGTCGCCCCGGCGGTCGGCGCGGCGCTCGTCGCGCTGGTGCCCGCGCCGGCGCGTACCGCACCGGCGGCCAAGGGCGCTGGGCTGCTGCTGCGCCCGGCGCTGCTGCCCGGCATCGCGCTCACCTTCGGCGCCGCCGGGTACGCGGGCCTGGCCGCGTTCGTCGTACTGCACCTGGACGCCCGGGGCATCGGCCACGGCGTGGTGGTGCTGAGCGTCTTCAGCGCCGTGTACGCCGGCACCCGCCTGGTCATCGGGCACCTGCCGGACCGGCTCGGCCCCCGCCGCGTGGCCACCTGGTGCGGGGTGGGCGAGGCGGTCGGCCTGCTGGTCATCGCTCTCGCGCCGAACCTGCCGGTCGCGGTGGCGGGCAGCGTGGTGATGGGCGTCGGGTTCTCCCTGCTGCACCCGTCGCTGGCGCTGATGGTGATGAACCGCACCGACCCGGCGCGGCAGGGTGCGGCGATCGGGGCGTACACCTCGTTCTGGGATCTGGGTCTGGCGGTGTGGGGGCCGGCGACCGGCCTGGTCGCGGCCGGTCTGGGTTATCCGGCGGTGTTCGTCGCGGGCGCGGCCGGCGCGGCCGTCGCCGCCGCGATGGCGCTGCGCATCGGCCGGCCCGCGGTCGCGCCGGCTCCGGCGGAGGTACGCGCGGCATGAGCGCACCGGTGACCGTCCTGAGCGTCAACGGCTGGTGCCGCAACGGCAGCACCATCATCGGCAACGTCCTCGGTGAGGCGCCCGGTGTGACGCACGTCGGTGAGCTGCACTTCCTGTGGAAGAACTCGACCGGGCGCGGGGTGAACGACAGGTGCGGGTGCGGCGCCGCGCTGACCGCGTGTCCGCTGTGGTCGGCGGTGCTGCCGCTGGGTCGTCCGGCCGGGATGTCGGCGGACGCGCACGCCGCCGAGGTGATCCGCCGGCAACGGGCCCGGCTGCGGACCCGGCACACGTGGCGGGTGCTGCGCCGGGGCGCGTACGACGCGGACACCCGGGCGCACGCCGATCTGCTCGGCGCGGTCTACCGGGAGGTGGCCGCGCGCACCGGCGCCCGCGTGATCGTGGACAGCACCAAGATCCCCGGCGAGTCGGCGTTGCTGCCGCACGTGCCGGGCGTCGAGGCGTACTGGCTGCACCTGGTGCGCGACCCGCGCGCGGTGGCGCACTCGTGGCGGGAGCCGAAGGAGTACGTCTACGCGATGTCCGCGGCGCGCAGCACCGCGTACTGGCACGGGTTCAACCTCGCGTCGGCGGAGATCAACAGGCGGTACCCGGGCCGGTCGGCGTTCCTGCGCTACGAGGACTTCACCGCCGACCCGGCCGGCACGATCGGCGCGCTGCTGAAGCTGGTGGGTGTCGACCCGGCGGCCAACCCGGTGCGGGACCGGACCGTCGAGCTGCGCGGCAACCACACGGTCACCGGCAACCCGGACCGGTTCCGGACCGGCCCGACCGTGATCCGCGACCGCGACGACGGGTGGCGGCGCACGCTGACCGGCCGGCAGCGGCTGGCCGTGGCGGCGCTGGCCTGGCCGCTGTCCACCCGGTACGGCTACCGGTCCGGCGGGCCGGACGGCGACCCGGCGTACCCCGGCGCGGCGGCCCGCGTCGGCGAGACGGAGAGGTGAGGACGTGGATCTGGGACTCAAGGGCCGGGTGGCGCTCGTCGCCGGCGGCACCAGCGGCATCGGGCTGGCCTGCGCGAAGGAGTTCGCCGCGGAGGGCGCGCACGTGGCGGTCTGCGGGCGTGACCCGCAGCGGCTGGCCGCCGCCGAACGGGAGCTGACGGCGGTGGCC
This sequence comes from Micromonospora sp. WMMD1274, assembly GCF_049179035.1. Classification (NCBI taxonomy): domain Bacteria; kingdom Bacillati; phylum Actinomycetota; class Actinomycetes; order Micromonosporales; family Micromonosporaceae; genus Micromonospora; species Micromonospora sp. WMMD1274. The sequence goes on along the minus strand of NZ_JBMHMG010000001.1, from coordinate 6,252,394 downwards.
TCCGGCCGGGTCAGCGCGACCGGCGTCGATCTCACCGACACCGAGGCCGCCGCCCGCTGGGTGGACCGGGTCGCCGCCGAGCTGGGCGGGGTGGACGTGCTGCTGGTCAGCGGCGGCAGCCCGCCGGTGGGCACCGCCACCGGATTCGACACCGACGACTATCGGGCGGCCGTCGACCGGGTGCTGCTGCCGGCGGTAGCGGTGTCGCTGGCCGCGCTGCCGCACATGCGCGCCGCGGGCTGGGGGCGGCTGCTGCTGGTGGCCTCGGAGACAGCCTGCGTGCCGATCGGACCGCTCGTGCTGTCCGGGGTGACCCGGGCGGCGCTGGTCCGGTTCGCCCAGGGCCTCGCCGTCGACGTGGGCCGCGACGGCATCACCGTCAACGTGCTGGCGCCCGGCGGGGTGCGTACGCCGCCGATGGAACGCGCCGCGGCCCGGCTCGCCGGCGCGGACGGCGACGTCGAGGCGCGGCTGGCCGCGATGGGTCACCACAGCGCCGTCGGCCGGCTGGCCCGGCCCGAGGAGGTCGCCGCGGTGGCCGCGTTCCTGGCCGGCGAGCGGGCGTCGTACGTGACCGCCGGGGTGCACCTGATCGACGGCGGCGCCTCCGCCACCGGCCCCGACCTGCCCCACCTCACCGGCGTCCGCAAGGACACCTACGCCTGACCCACCGACCGCCGCACAAGGGAGTGCCCATGTCCACGACCAGCCGGTTCACCGAACGGGACGTCTCCGAGTTCTTCGACCAGACCACGCAGACGTACCTCAGTTTCTGGGACAGCGAGGGCGTGCTGCACACCGGCTACTTCACCGGGGAGGACGACTCCGACTACCACGCGGCGGCCGACCGGACCTCCGACATCCTCGCCGCCGACGCCGGGATCGACGCCTCGGCGAACGTGCTCGACGTGGGCTGCGGCTGCGGCAACTTCCTGCTGCGCCTGGCCGAGCGCACCGGGTGCCGGGGTGAAGGGCTGGACCTGAGCATCGAGCGGGTGCGCTTCGCCGAGCAGCGGCGCGCCGAGCGGGGCGCCTCGCTTCCCGTGTCGTTCCGGCACGGCTCGGCCACCGCCCTGCCGTACGACGACGGCACGTTCACGCACGTGGTCAGCCAGGACGCGCTGTTCCTGGTGCCGGACAAGCCGCGCAGCCACGCCGAGATGTTCCGGGTGCTCGCCCCCGGCGGGGTGCTCGCGGTGTCCGACTTCCTCCAGCCCACCGAGCGGATCGGCGAGGCGGCCCGCCGGCACGTCTACGACCGGGTGCGCTGGAACGACGGCTACTCGCTCGACGGCTACCGCCGGGCACTGGCGGAGGCCGGGTTCGTGGACGTGGTCGCGCGCAGTCTCGACGCGCACATCAGGCAGACGTACCGGGTGCTGGGCCGCACCGCCCGGGAGCGCGCGGAGACGACGGCGGACGAGGCGGCGCGGACGTGGATCCTCGGCTTCGCCGACTCGTGCGACGAGATCCAGGCGGCGATCGACAGGGGTGAGTTCGGCTGGGGCATGTTCGTCGCCCGCAAGCCGGCCTGAGGAAAGGGACAGCAGATGTCACAGCGCACCGACACCGTGAAGCGGACGATCGCCGAGGTGGTCGCCGAACGGAAGACGCAGATGTCGCCCGGCGCGACGTTCGTCGAGGCGTTCGCCAAGGACGGTTTCGACACGAGCGTCGACTACGACGTGACGATCACCGACTCGCTGACCAGTTCCCGGCGCAAGCCCCGCTACCCCTCGCGGAACATGCTCAAGGTGGTGGACCTGTCCCGGGATCCGCAGGACTACTACTGGCACGAGAGCCCGCCACGGCCGGACGATCCGACGGTGGACGGCGCGGACCTGCGCCGGGAGGCGGCGAACCACTTCCACCGCTCCCCCATCCCGCCGCTGCTCACCACCACCGCGTGGGTGCAGGTGCCGGACACGCTGTGGGAGGACCCGGTCAGCTTCGCCCAGTTCATCGACTACCGGCTGGTGGTGCGGCTGGCCACCGCAGAGAACCACACCATCCTGCGCGGCGAGGGCGGGCTGCTGACCATGCCGGACCTGGGCCGGCTCACCGACCCGGGGCCGTTCGCGTCCACCGTCCTGGCCGCGTGCAACGAGGTCGAGCAGATGGGCAGCACCGCCGACGGGCTGATCATCAACCCGGCCGACTACTACCGGCTGCTGGGCAGCGGCTCGCTGATGCGCGACGTGGAGGACAACGGCGTGTTCATCGTCCGTACCCGGCTGGTCGACCCGGGCACCGCGATCGTCGGGGACTTCGGCCACGGCGCGCTGCTGTTCGACGCCGGCCGGTCCACGATCGGGTTCGCCGAGCCGCCGCCGGGCACGTTCGCCGAACCCGGGGTGGCGCTGCGCGCCGAGATCTGGGAGCGGGTCGTGGTGAACCTGCCCACCTGCTTCTTCGTCGTCACGCTCTGACCGGCGGCGACGGATGACGACGCCGGCCCGTACCGACCCCGACGTGCTGGTCGTCGGCGCGGGCGTGGTGGGCCTGTGCTGCGCCTGGTTCCTGCGCCGCGCCGGGCACACCGTGACTGTGGTGGACCGGGGCGAGGTCGGCGACCCGGCGGCCTGCTCGGCCGGGAACACCGGTTTCGTCGGCACCCAGGGCTCGGCGCCGCTGGCCGAGCCGGGGGTGCCGGCCACCGGGATCCGCTGGCTGTTGCGCCCGGAGAGCCCGTTCGCGGTCCGGCCCCGGCTCGACGGCGCGCTGCTGGCCTGGCTGTGGCACTTCCGCCGGCACTGCACCGAACGGCACGCCCGTGCCGGGTTCGAGACGCTGCTCGCGCTCAAGCAGCGCAGCCTCGCGCTGCTGCGCGAGATCTGCGCCGAGGACGAGCTGGCCGGGACGCTCACCGAACGCGGCATGATCCTCGCCTGCCACACCGAGCAGGGGTACGCGAAGGCGCGCCGGACGATCCCGGCGGCGACCGCGCGCGGCGTGCCGCTGCGGGAGCTGGACCGGGCCGAGCTGGCCCGGCTGGAACCCGGTGTCGACTTCGCGGTGGCCGGGACGCTGCTCAACGAGGAGGGTGCCGCGCTGCGCATCCCGGCGTTCCTGGTGGCGCTCGCGCGGGCGCTGCGGGCCCGGGGCGTGGACATCGTCACCGGCGCGGAGGTACGCGACTTCGACGTGACCGGACGGCGGGTACGCGCGGTGCGGACGGCTCGGGGCGAGCTGCGCCCGGCCGAGGTGGTGATCGCCGCCGGGGTGTGGTCGGCGGCCTGCGCCCGGATGCTCGGCGTCGGGCTGACGCTGCAACCGGCGAAGGGCTACACCGTCACGCTGCCCGCCGGCCCGGGCACGCCGGCCCGGCCGGTGCTGCTCAGCGAGGGCAAGGTCGCGGTGATGCCGCTGGGTGACCGGGTACGCGTCGGCGGCACGCTGGAGCTGTCCGGGCTGGACGCGTCGATCTCGCCGCGCCGCGTCGACGGGATCCTGCACACCGCGCGTCGGTACCTGCCGGCGCTGGACACCGGCCGGCGCCTGGACGTGTGGAGCGGGCTGCGTCCGTGCACCCCGGACAGTCTGCCGCTGATCGGGCGGGCCGACGGCTACGACAACGTCAGCGTGGCCACCGGGCACGGGCACATCGGGATGGGCCTGGCCCCGGCCGGCGGGCAGCTGCTCGCCCAGCTCGTCTCCGGCGCCGAGCCGGACCTGCCGCTGGACACGTTCGCCCTGGACCGCTTCCAGAGGGGGATCTCGTGAACGACCGGCCGGAGATCGGGGTGCTCTGCCTCGACACCAGTTTCGACAAGATCCCCGGGCACATCCGTAACCCGGACACGTTCGACTTCCCGGTGCGTTACCGGGTGGTGCAGGGCGCGACCCCGCAGCGGCTGGTCCGCGAGGCCGACCCGACGCTCCTGCAGCCGTTCGTCGACGCGGCCCGCGACCTGGAGGCGGCCGGGGTCGCCGGGATCACCGGCGCGTGCGGGTTCCTCGTGTTGTTCCAGGCCGAACTCGCCGCCGCGGTGCGCGTCCCGCTGTGGTCGTCGAGCCTGGTGCAACTGCCGATGGTGCACCGGATGGTCGGGCGCACGGTCGGGCTGCTGGTCGCCGACGAGGCGGCGCTGACGCCGCGCCACCTGGCCGCGATCGGCGCGGCCGACGTCCCGGTGGCGGTCACCGGCATGGCCGGGCAGCCGGAGTTCCGCGAGGTGATGCTGGAGGGCCGGCGCGACGCCCTCGACGTCGAACGGCTCGCGGCCGAGGTGGACGAGCGGGTCGACGCGCTGGCCGACGCGCATCCGGAACTGGGTGCGCTGGTCGTCGAGTGCACCGACCTGGTGCCGTTCGCCCACCGGATCCAGGCGCGGCTGGGCGTGCCGGTGTTCGACATCGTCACGCTGACCACGATGGCGTACGCGAGCCTCACCCGGCGGCCGTACCGTCCGGCCATGTGACAGCGGGGCCGTCGCGCGGAAACCCGCTCCCGGCGCCCGTCCGGCGCTTAGCGTGGGACGAGAGGCGGCCTGCCCGGGGCGCCGGTGAGCGGAGGGAGAACGCGGTGACGGAGCCGGAGGAGGAGCAGGAGAAGACCCGCAAGACCGATCGGGTGCTGTTCTCGCCCGACGGCGACCCGCACCACACGCTCGCCGAGGCGCCCCAGCCCGACGAGCACCTGCCGCCCACCGTCACCCGGGACGGCCACACGGACGTGCTCGACGACGAGCAGTGAGCGCACCGTCCCGCCCGGGCTCGTCGGCCGGGCGGGACGTGTCGCGGCCGGACCGGCGGATCGCCGTCACGCCGCCAGGACGTGCCGCGTCAGACCGGCGGGATGCCGGAGCGGCCGATGTCCGACATGTCGTCGCCGATCTCGGTCCGGGTGCCGGCCACCGGCCCGGCGCCGGCCTCGGTGCGGTCCTCCACGCAGGCGTCGCCCAGCCCGTGCATCAGCTCGCCGACCACGGCGAGCGCCGAGCCCTTGTCCGGGCAGGGCGCCCCGGTGGCGAGCACCTGACCGTCGCCGCCGACGACGGTGAATCCCACACTGCCGTCGGCCTCGCTCTCGATGACGAACTTCATCGTGCTCCTCCCGCCCGCTCAGCTCACGCCGTGCGTCTGCAACCACAGCTCCAGCAGGCCCAGTTGCCACAGCTTGTTGCTGCCGGCGGCGGCCTGGGCCCGGTCCGGCGCGGCCAGCAGCTCGTCGACGTACGCCCGGCGGAACAGCCCCCGCCGGCGCGCCTCGGGCGCACCCAGCGCCTCGACCACCAACTCTCGCACGGGACCGTCGACGTTGCGCAGCGCCGGCACCGGGAAGTAGCCCTTGGGCCGGTCGATGACCTCGGCCGGCAGCACCTCCCGGGCCACCTCCTTGAGCACGCCCTTGCCGCCCTGCGCCAGCTTGTGCTCCGGCGGGCACGCCGCGGCGAGCGTGACCAGATCCTGGTCGAGGAAGGGCGTGCGCACCTCCAGCCCCCACGCCATGCTCATGCTGTCCACCCGCTTGACCGGGTCGTCGGGCAGCATCAGGTGGGTGTCCAGGCGCAGCACCGCGTCCACGGCGGTCTGCGCGCCCGGCGCGGCCAGGTCCGCGGCGACCAGCTCGCCGCTGGCGTCACCGTCGCAGGCGTACGCCGGTTCCACCACCTCGGTCAGCTCGGCGTGGTCGCGGTCGAAGAACGCGGCGGTGAACTCGGCCGCGGCGTCCTCACGGGCCGAGGCGGCCAGCCGGTGGTGGTAGCCGTAGCCGGCGAACACCTCGTCGGCGCCCTGACCCGACTGCGCCACCTTCACGTGCTTGGCGACCTGCTCGGAGAGCAGGTGGAACGCCACCACGTCGTGGCTGCCCATCGGTTCGGTCATGGCCGCCACTGTGGCGCGTACGGCCGGGCCGAGATCGCCGTCGGCGAGCCGGATGCGGTGGTGGTCGGTGCCGAACGTGCGGGCGACCAGGTCGGAGTAGTGGAACTCGTCGCCGGTCTCGTCGTCGCGGCTGTCGAAGCCGATGCTGAACGTCTGGAGGTGGTGCTGTCCGGCGTCGTCGAGCAGCGCCACGATCATGCTGGAGTCCAGGCCGCCGGAGAGCAGCACCCCCACCGGCACGTCCGCGACCAGCCGGCGGCGTACGGCGGTGCGCAGCGCGTCCCCGACGGCGGCCCGCCAGTCGGCGGCGTCCATACCGTCGTGGGAGGGGTCGCGCCGGTACTCGGGCCGCCAGTAGACGCGCTCGCGGCTGCGCCCGTCGGCCTCGACCACCCGGACGGTGGCCGGGGGCAGCTTGCGGATCCCGCGCAGGATCGTGCGCGGCGCCGGCACGATCGAGTGCCAGGACAGGTAGTGGTGCAGCGCGACCGGGTCGATGCCGGTGTCCACGTCGCCGCCGGCCAGCAGCGCCGGCAGCGTGGAGGCGAACCGGAGCCGGCCGGGCGACTCGGCGAGGTAGAGCGGCTTGATGCCGAGCCGGTCGCGGGCCAGCACGAGGCGGCGCCGCCGCCGGTCCACCAGCGCCACCGCGAACATGCCGACCAGGTGGTCGACGAAGCGCTCCCCCCACTGCGCGTACGCCACCAGGATCACCTCGGTGTCGCTGGTGCTGTGGAAGGTGTGCCCGGCGGCGCGCAGTTCGTCGCGCAGCTCCGGGTAGTTGTAGACGCAACCGTTGAAGACCAGGGCCAGGCCGAGGTCGTCGCGGACCATCGGCTGGGCGCCGGCCTCGGACAGGTCGATCACGGTGAGCCTGCGGTGCCCGAGGGTGATCCAGCCGTCGCTCCACGCGCCCTCGCCGTCCGGGCCGCGTGCGCGCATGGCCGCGGTCATCCGGTTCACCGCGTCGGTGTCGGGGGTGGCCCCGTCGAACCTGGCCTCACCGCTGATCCCGCACATCTCAGCGCCCACCGGTCAGTCGCGGAGCACTCACCATGCCAACCTCCCGCCGCGTCGTCTCCCGGGCGGTCCGCCGGGTACGGCGACTACCCGGCATGTGGCGAAGGAAACCCGGATGGGCGGTTGCCGAGCCGGGCACGGCGAGCCGTCGTACGGTGGCGGTACGGGCCATGTCCCCGGGCGGTCCGGCCACGGGACGTGGCCAGGATCAACGACGCCTGCCAGGAGGACGTGTGTTCGCCAATTCCGAGGAACTCCTGCGATACCTCACCGACGAGGACGTGAAGTTCGTCGACGTACGTTTCTGTGACCTGCCCGGCGTGATGCAGCACTTCAACCTGCCGGTCGAGTCGTTCGACGACAGCGTGTTCACCGACGGTCTCGCCTTCGACGGGTCCTCGATCCGCGGCTTCCAGTCGATCCACGAGTCGGACATGCTGCTGCTGCCGGACGTGTCGACGGCTTTCATCGACCCGTTCCGCACGCAGAAGACGCTGGCGTTGAACTTCTTCGTCCACGACCCGTTCACCCGGGAGGCGTACTCCCGCGACCCGCGCAACGTGGCGAAGAAGGCCGAGGCGTACCTCGCCGCCAGCGGCATCGCCGACACCGCCTACTTCGGCGCCGAGGCGGAGTTCTACATCTTCGACTCGATCCGCCACGAGACCTCGGCGCACCAGTCGTTCTACTACATCGACTCGATCGAGGGCGCCTGGAACACCGGGCGGATCGAGGAGGGCGGCAATCGCGGCTACAAGACCGCCTACAAGGGCGGCTACTTCCCGGTGCCGCCGGTGGACCACTACGCCGACCTGCGCGACAGCATGGTCCGCCGGATGGTGGACGCCGGTTTCACAGTCGAGCGTTCGCACCACGAGGTGGGCACGGGCGGGCAGTCCGAGATCAACTACAAGTTCTCGACGCTGCTGCACTCGGCGGACGAGCTCCAGCTCTTCAAGTATCTGATCAAGAACGAGGCGTGGGCGCACGGCAAGACCGCCACGTTCATGCCCAAGCCACTGTTCGGCGACAACGGCTCCGGCATGCACACCCACCAGAGCCTCTGGCGCGGCGGCGAACCCCTGTTCTACGACGAGACCGGCTACGCCGGCCTGTCCGACACCGCCCGCTGGTACATCGGCGGCCTCCTGCACCACGCCCCGTCGCTGCTGGCCTTCACCAACCCCACCATCAACTCCTACCGCCGCCTGGTGCCCGGCTTCGAGGCCCCGGTCAACCTGGTCTACTCCCAGCGCAACCGCTCCGCCTGCACCCGCATCCCGGTCACCGGCAGCAACCCCAAGGCCAAGCGCGTCGAGTTCCGCGTCCCCGACCCGTCCAGCAACCCCTATCTGGCCTTCTCCGCGATGCTCATGGCCGGCCTCGACGGCATCAAGAACAAGATCGAGCCGCCGGCCCCGATCGACAAGGACCTCTACGACCTCCCGCCGGAGGAGTGGGGCGACGTCAAGCAGGTGCCCGGTTCGCTGCCCGAGGCGCTGGCGGCGCTGGAGGCCGATCACGACTACCTGCTCGACGGCGACGTGTTCACCGGCGACCTGATCTCCACCTGGGTCGACTGGAAGAACGCCAACGAGGTCGACCCGGTCCGGCTGCGGCCCACGCCGCACGAGTTCGCGCTCTACTTCGACTGCTGAGCCGCCGTACCGCCACCGCCCCCGCCACCCGCGGGGGCGGTGGTCGGCGGAAACGGCCTCGGGCCGGCCTCCGCCCTCGTACCGTCGAGACATGACTCCGCCTCACGTCGACACGCCGACCGTTCCGTGCCGGTGGAGCCGTCGGTGAGGCCGCGGCCCACCACCACCACCACCGCCACCACCACCCCGCAGATCCCCACCGTCCTGACCCTCGGGGTGGAAGAGGAGTTCCTGCTGCTGGACCCGGCCACCGGCGAGAGCATGCCGGTCGCCGACCGGGTGCGCGGCGCGCTCTCCGGCACCGCCCGCGAGCAGAGCCGGCAGGAGTTCCGGCACAGCATGGTCGAGATGGTGACGCCGGTCAGCCCAGACCTTGGGGAGCTGCGGGAGCACCTGGTCACGCTGCGCCGGGCGGCCGCGCGGGCGGCCGACGCGGCCGGGGCGCGGCTGGTCGCGGTCGGCGCCACCCCGGTCTGCGAGGCCCACCGCACGGTGCCCGACGAGCAGCGCTACCACGACATGTCCCGCCGGTTCGGCCCGGTGGCCCACGACCCGGCGGTCTGCGGCTGCCACGTGCACGTCGGCGTGCCGGACCGGGAACTGGCCGTGCAGGTCTGCAACCACCTGCGCCCGTGGCTGCCTGTGGTACAGGCGCTCACCGCCAACTCGCCGCTGCACGACGGGCGGGACACCGGCCACGCGAGCTGGCGTTCGATGCAGCTGGAACGGTGGCCGAGCATCGGACCGACGCCGCACTTCGACTCCGCCGCCGACTACGACGCCACGGTGGCGGACCTGATCACCGCCGGGATCATGCTCGACGCCGCGATGGTCTACTGGTACGCCCGGCCGTCCGCGTCGTACCCCACCGTGGAGGTACGCGTCGGCGACGTGTGCCCCACAGTCGACGACACGGTGCTGGTCGCCGGGCTGGTCCGGGCGCTCGTGGCCACCCTGATCGACGACGTCCGCGCGGGCGTGCCCGCACCACGCATCCGGGACTGCCTGGTCGCCGCCGCGCACTGGCGGGCCGCGCACGACGGCGTGGACGGCCGGCTCGTCGACCTGCGCACCGGGCTGCCCCGGCCCGCCTGGGACCTCGTCGACGACCTGTTCGTCACCGTCACACCCGCGCTGACCCGCCACGGTGACCTGGACCTGGTCCGGCGCGAGCTGGACCGGGTGCGCCGGGACGGCACCGGCGCCACCCGGCAACGACGGATCATGGCCGAGACCGACGGGGACGTCCGCACCGTGCTGGCGCACCTGGCCGCACAGACCGTCTCGACGTGAGTCGATGACCTCCCCGGAGCGGGCCCGCGTCCGGTCAGCGCAACCCGGCGAACAGGTCGTCCTCGGGGGTGGCCGCGCCGGTGGTGTCCCGCACCCGCACGAACGTCTCCAGGCCCATCAGCTCGGTGAACCGCTCCTGCCCCAGACGCAGGAAGAAGATGTTCTCCGCCTGGCTGGCGTGCGCGGCGAGCGAGGCGAACTTCTGCCCGCCGTAGGCACGGGTGTCGACCCAGGTGGTGATCTCGTCGTCCGGCAGGCCCAGCGCCGGCATCTCGTCGGTCGCCTCCGGCTCGGGGAACTCCACCCCGATCTCCCGCATGACGGTGCCGAACTGCTGGAACGCGCTGCGCGGCACGGTGGTCCAGTAGACCTTGGCCGGGATGCCGGTCTGCTCGACCGCGGCCATGGTGATCCGGTGGGCCTGGATGTGGTCCGGGTGGCCGTAGAAGCCGTTCTCGTCGTAGGTGACCACCACGTCGGGGCGGTAGCGCCGGATCAGCTCGGCCAGCCGGCCGGCCGCCTCGGCCACCGGCGTGTTCCAGAACGCGCCGGGCGCGTCGTTCGTCGCCCAGCCCATCATCCCCGAGTCGCCGTAGTCGAGCGTCTCCAGGTGGGTGACCTTCAGCGCCTCGCAGCTCGCGGCCAGCTCGGCGCGGCGCATGTCCACCACGGCCTTGGGGTCGTGCCCGGGGTCGCCCGGCTTGATCCCGCCGGGACCGTCGCCGCACCCCCCGTCGGTGCACGTCACGAGCACTGTGGTGACGCCCTCGGCCGCGTAGCGCGCCAGGACGCCGCCGGTGCTCGTCGCCTCGTCGTCGGGGTGCGCGTGCACCGCCATCAGGGTCAGGGATCGATCGGTCACCCCGTCACCATACGAGCATCGGCCGACGAACTAGCATTGCCCGGTCCGCAGACGGCGACGGAAGCGAGGCGCGATGGGTTGGCTCCAGCGGTTGCTCGGTGGCGGACGGGTCGAACTGGACCCCACACGTCAGCAGGAGCTGCTGCGGGACGTCCGGCAGTCCTACGGGGCGCACGCCCGCCTCCGGTTCCCGGAGCAGGCCGACGCGATCACCCGGCTGCTGTCCGATGACGACGGTCTCGTGGTGGCCGCCGGGATCGTCTGCGAGGCCGCCGACCAGGCGCACGCCGACCTGCTCGCCCAGGCGCAGGAGGTGTTCCGGCGCACCGGGCGGCGGCTGCTGGTGCACCGCCGCAACTACCGGCCCCTGTGGAAGGAGGCCGGGCCGGCGCTACGCTGGCCGCTCGGTGCGCTGCCCAGCGGGCTGCATCCGTACGCGCAGGTCAGCGCCGCCGTGGCGGTCGTCGGCGGGCGGGCCGACCGGCTGGACCGGGTGACCGACCCGCAGCCGTTCGTGACGCGCCTGTTCGAGGTGCTCGACCTGACCACCGCCGGCTGGGAGTTCGGCCGGGTGCGTGTGGACACCGACAGCGCGACGCTGGTGGAACGGCTGATGGGCACCGGCGCGCGGGTGCTCGCGACGATGGACGACCCGCCCCGGCTGCCGCCGGCGGTACGGGAGATGATGCGCCGCAACCACCGCATCGCCGTGTACGACCCGGCCGGTCCCCGCGTGGTCGGCGAGCTGAACCTGGGCGCGCGGCTGCGCGAGACGCTGCTGGCCTGACCGGCGGTGCGCCCGCCCCGGCCGGGTGGCCGCGGCGGGGCGCGTCGCGCGGGTCAGGTGGTCGTACAGGTGATGTTCGCCGGTGGGTTGTTGGTGCCGCCGGCCGTGCCGATGAAGCCGAACGTGGTGGAGCCGCCGGCCGGCAGTGAGCCGTTGTAGTCGACGTTGCGCACCGTCACGTTCGCGCCGTTCTGGGTGTGCGTGCCGCTCCAGATCTGGTTGATCACCTGGCCGTTCGGGAACGTCCAGGAGACCGTCCAGCCGCGGATCGCGGTGGCGCCGGCGGTCACCGTGACCTCGGCCTGGAAGCCGCCCGACCAGGAGCCGGTGATCGCGTACGTGGCACGCGCGCCGGACGGCGCCGGGGAGCTGGTGGTCGGGGTCGGCGTCGGGGTCGGAGTGGGTGACGGCGTGGACGTCGGTGTGGACGTCGGCGACGGCGTCACGCCGGGCCGCGCCGCCCGGTAGGTGTGCCCGGCGCGGACGGTGAGCGCGACGACGTCGGACTCCGGGCGGGTGGTGGCGGGTGTGCTGCCGTCGGTGACGTCGGCGACGGTGAAGGTGCCGGTGAACAGCCGGGACCGCAGGCGCAGCGTGCCGTCGCGGTCGGCGCGGACGGTGATCTCGTCGGCCTGGCCGCTGCTCCAGGTCAGCCCCACCGTGTAGCCACCTCGGCCGCGCAGGCCCGCGACCCGCCCGGCGGGCCAGGCGGTCGGCAGCGCGGGCAGCAGGTGCAGCTCGCCGGTGTGGCTGTGCAGCAGCATCTCGGCGATGCCCGAGGTGGCCCCGAAGTTGCCGTCGATCTGGAACGGCGGGTGCAGGTCGAACATGTTCGGCGCGAGCCGGTCGGTGCGCACCAGGTCGCGCAGGAGCTTGTGGGCGCGGGCGCCGTCCTCCAGGCGGGCCCAGAAATTGATCTTCCAGGCCAGGGACCAGCCGGTCCCGTCGTCGCCGCGCAGTTCCAGCGTCCTGCGGGCGGCCTCGTACAGCGACGGGGTGCCCCGCCTGGTGATCTGGTTGCCGGGGTGCAGCCCGTACAGGTGGGAGACGTGCCGGTGGGTGCGCTCGGTCTCGACCCAGTCGGCCAGCCACTCCTGCACGTTGCCGCGGGAGCCGACGCGGCTCGGCGGCAGCCGGTCCTTGGCGGTGCGTACCTGGGACCGGAAGGTGGTGTCGACGCCCAGCACCTCGCTCGCCCGGGCCGCCGCGTCGAACAGGTCGCGCAGGATCTGGTTGTCCATCGTCGGGCCGGCGCAGACGCTGGCGTCGGCGTGGTGCGCCAGCTCCGGCGAGTTCGACGGGTTCGTCACCAGGTAGCCGAGCGTCGGGTGGGCGACCAGGGTGTCCAGGAAGAACTGGGCGGCGCCCTTGAGCGCCGGGTAGTTGGCCTGGAGGAACCCGAGGTCGCCGGTGAACAGGTAGTGGTCCCAGATGAGCGTGCTCAGCCAGGCGCCGCCGGTCTGCCACATGCCCCAGAACGCGCCGTCCACGACCGACGCGCCCCGCCATGCGTCGGTGTTGTGGTGGGTGACCCAGCCGCCGGCGCCGTACTGCGCCTGGGCGACCCGCGCGCCGGTCACCGCGAGGTCCTTGATCATGTCGAAGACCGGCAGGAAGCACTCGGACAGGTTCGTGGTGTCGGCCGGCCAGTAGTTCATCGGCAGGTTGGCGTTGACCGTGTACTTCGAGTCCCAGGACGGCGTCAGCGAGTCGTTCCAGATGCCCTGGAGGTTCGCCGGCTGGGTGCCCGGCCGCGACGAGGAGATCAACAGGTACCGCCCGAACTGGAACAGCAGCGCGGCGAACTGCGGATCGTTCGTGCTCGCGTGCTGCGCGATCCGTACGTCGGTGGGCTGGTCGGCGGCGGCGGTGCGGCCCAGGTCGATCGTGACCCGGCCGAACAGTGCCTGGTGGTCGGCGCGGTGGCGGGCACGCAGCTGGTCGACGTCGACGCTCTTGGCGGCGTTGAGCCGGTTGCGCGCGATGCCCTGGTAGTCGCCGTTGACGGTGCGGTAGTTGACGTAGCTGGACCCGATCGAGATCAGGACCGTCACGCTGGTGGCGCCGGACACCCGGAGCGTGCCGCCGGAACTGCTCACAGTGCCACCGGTGACGGCGGCGTGGCCCAGCGCGAGGAACCGCACCGAGCCGTTGACCCCCTCCATCGACCCGGAGATGCCGTCGAGCGCGACTGTCGCGCCGTCCGGGCTGGACACGGTGGTCCGCTGCGGGCTGTCGAAGGTGGCGGAGAACGTGATCGAGTTCGCCCGGTCGGCGGTCAGCCGGAGCACGATCACCTGGTCGGGCGCGCTGGCGAACACCTCCCGCTGGTGCCGTACGCCGTTCAGCACGTACGTGGTGGTGACAGTGGCGGTGGTGAGGTCGAGCGTCCGGTTGTACTGCGTCGCCCCGCTCGCCGAACCGAAGGAGAGCCGGAGGTCCCCGACGGTCTGGTACGCGAGCTGACCACCCGGGCTGCCCATCATGGTCTGGTTGATCAGGTCCTGCGCCGAGGTCCACTGGTCGGCGAAGACACGACGCCGGATCTCGGCCAGGTTGGCCGCGCCCCTGGTGTTCGCCGAGTCGTACGGGCCGCCGGCCCAGACGGTGTCCTCGTTGAGCTGGAGCCGTTCGGTGTCGACGTTGCCGAACACCATCGCGCCGAGCCGCCCGTTGCCGATCGGCAGGGCACGCAGCCATTCGGTGCCGGCCGGTTCGTCGTACCAGAGTGCCAGGTCGTTCGCGGCCAGCACCTGTGGTGGCGCCGCCGAGCCGGCGCGTGCGGCGGCGCTCCAGGCGGCCGGCACCAGCGCGGCACCGGCCCCGGCCGCGCCGGCCTTGAGGATGTTCCTTCGGGTCACGTCGGACATGGTCTTCTCCTCGCAGGCGGGTCGGGTGGTGGTGCGGCCGGTGCGCGGGCGGGTCGGCGTCGGCCCGCCCGCGCACCGGGTGCGGTGGCTACCTCGCGCAGGCGACGCCGTTGAGGGTGAACGCCGCCGGTGCGGCCGTGTTGCCGGTGTGGTTCGCCTGGAAGCCAAGGCTGACCGAGGCGCCGGGCGCGATGGTGGAGTTGTAGGAGACGTTGCGGGCGGTCACCTGACCGGAGCCGGGCGAGTAGGTGGCGTTCCAGCCGGAGGTGATGGTCTGCCCGCCCGGCAGGGTGAAGACCAGCGACCAGCCGTTGATCGCGCTGCCGCCGGTGTTGGTGAGGGTGAGGTCTTCGGTCAGGCCGGTGTTCCAGGCGTTCACCGTCGCGGTGACCTTGCAGGCGACGCCGGACGGCGGCGGGGTGGTCGGGCCGGGGGTGGTCGGCGCGGGTGTGGTGGGCGGCGGCGTCGTGCTCTGGAACTGGGTGAAGAACTGCCACGTCTCCCCCGGCAGCCAGGTACGCGTGCCGCTGTCACCCGGCGCGCCGTCCTGTGGGGCGGCGATGTGTCCCTCGTCGAAGGCCGCCCACACCACCGGGTACCCCGCCCGGCAGCCCGTGTACGTGGTGGTGCGGTGGCTCAGGCTGCCCTGGCCCGGCTCGGGCGGGTTCTGCGTGGCGCAGCCGTTGTTGCGGACGAACCGGTCGCGCATCGTCCGCCCGCCGGCGATGCCGAGGACGCCGTCGCGGATGCCGTGCGCGGCGAAGTACGCGATCGGCTGCGTGCCGCCGCTGCATCCGCTGAGCTGGCCGCCGGCGTAGACGGCCACCGCCCGGAAGACGGTGGGCCGGGCGCAGGCGACCGCGTAGCTCATGGCGCCGCCGTAGCTGAACCCGAGCGCGAAGCGCTGGCTGGTGTCCACACACAGGCCGGCGTCGACACGGCGCAGGATGTCGTCGACGAAGGTGATGTCCTCGCCGCCGGCGTTGGCCCAGCCGTTGTTGAGCCCCTGCGGCGCGACGAAGATGGTGCTGTTGTTCGCCAGCCGCTGCAACCCGTAGTACGACCACACGTCGCGTTGGACGGTCTGGCCGGTGGCGACGTCGGTGGCGGTGCCGCCGCGCCAGTGGAAGCCGACGACCAGCCGGTACTGGCGGTTGACGTCGTAGCCGTCGGGCACCCGCAGGATGAACGTGCGGTTCTTGCCGCTGCTGGTGACGGTGTGCGTCCCGCTGGCCAGCGTCGGGGCCTTCCCGCAGCCGGCCGTCGCGGCCGCCGCGCCGACGTCCGCGGCCCGGGCGCTGCCGCCCAGTGAGCCGCCGACCATGGCGGCGCCCATGCCCAGGGCCAGCAGGATCGCGGCGGTGACCGACCCGGCTCTCGTTCTGCGCTTCGACATCTGAGGTCTCCTCCGGTGATGGTGGGGTGGGCCGGTCTAGCGGAACTGCCACCAGTTGACGTTGAGCAGGTAGCCGCTGCCGCCGGCGAAGCGCAGGAACACGTCCCGGGTGCCGGTGGCGCCACTGACCGGGCAGGTGACCGTGGTCCACGTCTGCCAGCCGCCGGTGCCGCCGACGACGCAGGTGCCGGCCACGGCGCCGGTGGGGCTGCCCAGCCGCACCTCGATCCGGCCGCCGGCCGTCGCCGAGGCCACCCGGGCGGTGAACGAGCCGGCGCCGGCGCCGAACGCGACGCCCTTGACCTTGATGTAGTCGCCGTTCTCGATCCAGCCGACGTTCCTCCCGCCCTCGCTCGACGGTTCCGTCTCGACGCCCGCGGACCAGGCGATCGTCTCCGCCTCCTGGCGCACGTACGGGTTGAGCGTGCCGACCTGCGGTGCGCCGGCGCTGGTCATGTTGATCGTCGGGATGGTGCCGTCGGAGCGGTAGCTGAACTTCTCCACCGCCACGGACCGGGTGAAGCCGCCACCGCCCGGCAGCGCGCCGTTGTGGTAGAAGAAGTAGGAGCCGCCGTTGAAGTCGATGATCGAGGCGTGGTTGGTGAAGCTGCCGCCCTGGCGGGGCATGATCGTGCCGCGGTAGGTCCACGGACCGGTCGGGCCGAGTGCGGTGGAGTAGCCGATGAACTCCGAGCAGCACTCGGCCGCGAAGACGTTGTAGTAGGTCCCGTTGCGCTTGTAGACCCAGGGCCCTTCCTCGTACAGCGTGGGACGGCTGGTGTTCCCGCTGCGGGCGCCGAAGCCCGCTGTGGTCAGCGGGATCTGGGTCGGGCCGCCGGAGAACGACACCATGTCGGCGTTCAGCCGCACGTACCAGAGGTTCGGGTTGCCCCAGTACAGGTACGCCTGCCCGGTGTCGTCGACGAAGGCGTGCGGGTCGATCTCACCGTTCTCCACCAGCGGACGGCCGATGGCGTCCCGGAACGGGCCGGTCGGGCTGTCGGAGACACCGACGCCGATCGCCATCCGGCCGGTGGCCCGGTTCTTGACCGGGACGTACCAGTAGAAGCGGCCGTTGCGGTAGACGGTCTGGCCGGCCCACGCGTCGGCGCTGGCCCAGCTGAAGGTGGCCAGGTTCATCGGCGAGCCGTGGTCGGTCCAGTTGACCATGTCGGCCGACGAGTAGACCCGCCACTCCTTCATGGTGAAGTAGGTCGAGCCGTCCTCGTCGTGGCCGGTGTAGAGGTAGACCCGGCCGTTGTGCACCAGCGCCGCCGGGTCGGCCGTGTAGATGGTCTGGACGACGGGGTTGTCCGCGTGGGCGACAGCAGGCGTCAGCGCGACCGCGCAGAGCATGCTCGCGAACAGCGCGACGCCGCGTCGCAGGAGTCTTCTGGTCATGACGGCCTCCTCGGTCAGGGCGTGATGCGGAAGGTGGCGTCCTGGCGGTCGCTCGCGCTCGACGCCGAGCCGAGTGGGTCGATCCGCAGCAGGTAGTTGGCGTGCCGCAGGTAGCGGTCCGGGAAGTTGTGCGACCGGAACGACGTCCACGAGGCGTCGGCGAGTCCCGCGGTGCGGTGGAAGGTGGCGTCCGCCCGGAACGTGGCCGACCCGTCGTTCGGGTCGAGGCGGATGGCGTAGTTGCTGTGCCGCAGGAAGCTGCCCGGCCGGTTCACCGACTCGAACGACACGGCGGCGGGGTCGGCCAGGCCGGCCACCATCCGCCACATCTGGTCCTGGTAGGGATCGAACGGGTACGCGTCGACGCGGCCGACCCCGTTGCTGTGCCGTACCACGTGGTCGGGCAGGTTCGACGACTTGAGCCGGACCCAGTTCGGGGTGCCCCACCGGGAGATCATCGCGTTGTACTCGGCGTCGCTGATCCCGACGATCGAGCCGTGCTTGGCGTTCAGCGGCGGCGTGTAGTCGCGCTGGTTGAGCGCGGTCCACGAGTTGCCGCCGATGTTCGAGGTGGACCAGATGTAGTAGTCGGCGTTGACCGGGCTGAACGAGTCGCCCCAGAGCCGCCAGCCGCTGCCGTCGTTGTTCTTGACCAGCAGTGGCGCCTCGATCGCGTTGCCCTGCCGCAGTCCACTGGTGTACGTGGTGAAGCTGTTCGGCGCGCCGGTCGAGGAGCGGGCGCCGTGCAGCAGGCCGGTGGACAGGTTCTTGTAGTAGAGGTACGTGGTGCCACCGTCGACGACGACGTCACCGTCGAGCACCCCGAAGCCGGGGCTGAAGAACACCTGCTGCGGGCCGACTGTGACGAAATCGCTTGTGTAGTTGACCATCAGCACGTCGCCGCCGCTGTTGCAGGAGTAGACGATGCCGTACTGGCCGCGGCCGGCGTCCCAGAACGCCGTGGGCGCCCAGGTGTGCGAGTTGGGCAGCGTGTGCATCCGGATCCGGCGGTAGCCGGTGAGAGCGGTGAGGTCGGTCGAGTCCCACACGTGCAGGTACTGGCTGTTCAGGCCGAAGTTGGTGCCCTTGAGATCGGTGGCCAGGATGACGAACCTGCCGTCCCGCTTGCGGAACACGAACGGATCCCGCAGGCCCATCTGCCCCTGCGTCGGGGTGACCACCGGGTTGTTCTGGTTCAGCGGCGTCCAGTTCAGACCGTCCCGGCTCACCGCCAGGTGCAGCCCGTAGTCCGCGCCCTGGAAGTTCGGCGTCTCGGTGAAGTAGGCCATCGCGTACGCGGTGTTCGCCGCCCACGCCACGCTGGGAAGGCCGGTGACCGACGCCGCGGTGAGTGCGCCGGATGCGGCCACGGCCTTGATGAGTGCTCGTCGACTGATCGCCACGGATCGGAACCCCTCTGCCGCCACGCTCGTGCGCGTGGATGGGTGGGACGTGATGACGCGGGCCGGACCGGCGTCTGATGTCGGCAGGAAGGGCTGGTGTTAGCGCTAACAGGATGCTGCCCAGGCATCCTTGCCGTACGCGCTCCGCCACCCCACCGGCGCCGGGCTCCCGTCCGTGCGCCGCATCTGCCTATATGGACTCTCATGGATGGAGGCGTCGGCCGTCAAGATGTGACGAACAGGTTTCGCGAAAGTTCCCGCGGAAAGCCGGAGATCCACGACCCGACCCGGCGAAGTCCTCCGGGGCGCGAAATGTTATCGATAACCTTTCGCGGGCGGTCTGAGCGGCCCGTACTCGCCCTCGCGCCGCAGCCATAGACTTCCCTCGTGATCGAAGAAGGACCGCGGCCGCACCTGCGCAAGCCCCGGCGCGGTGACCTGCCCCTCGCGACGATCGCCGAACTCGCCGGAGTGTCCCCACCCACCGTCTCCAAGGTCCTCAACGGCCGGCGCGGGGTGGGCGAGCAGACCCGTCAGCGGGTGGAAGCCCTGCTCCGCGACCACGGCTACCGGCGACGGCAGACCACCGGCGCGGCCCTCTGCGTCGAGGTGGTCTTCCACCGGATGCTGTCCTCGATCGCCATGCAGATCCTGCGCGGCGTCCAGGAGGTCGCCGCCGCCCACGACCACACCGTCGGCTTCACCGACGTGCACCGGCTCGTGTCGGCCGGGCTGCCCTGGGCGGAGCAACTGCTGGTGCGGCAGCCGACCGCCGTCATCACGGCGTTCGCCCTGGTCACCGCCGAGGACGGCGAACGGTTCGAGGCCGACGGGATACCGCTGGTCGCCATCGACCCGACCGGCGACCTGTTCCCCACCCCCGCCGTCGGGTCCAACAACTGGAGCGGCGCGCTCGCCGCCACCCGGCACCTGCTCGAACTCGGCCATCGCCGGATCGGCGTGATCACCGGACCGGTCCGGGACCTGTCCGCGCGCGCCCGGCTGGACGGGTTCCACGCCGCGCTGGACTACGCCGGTGTCCCGTTCGACCAGAGCCTCGAACAGCGGGGCGTGTTCACCTTCGAGGACGGCCGCGACCTCGGCGCTCAGCTGCTCGCCCGGCCCGACCCGCCGACCGCTGTCGTCTGCGGCGACGACCTGCAGGCGATGGGCGTCTACGCGGCGGCCCGGGACGCCGGTCTGCGGATACCGGAGGATCTCAGCGTGGTGGGATTCGACGACGTCGAGCAGGCGGCCTGGCTCGCGCCACCGCTGACCACGGTGCGGCAGCCGTTCGCCGAGATCGGCGCCACGGCCGCCCGGCTCGCCCTGACCCTGGCCGACGGCCGCGCCCCGGCCCAGGAGCGGTACGAACTCGGCACCACTCTCGTGGTACGGGCCAGCACCGCGCCGCCGTCGCGATGACCCCCGGCGGTCCTACCCCACCCGGACCGCGGCGTCCCGCATCAGCACTCCCCCACCCGTGCGCTCGACCCGGCGCGCCGAGTGGGGCGCCGGCGCGACCGGCCGGCCCACCCGGGCCACGTGCACGATCCGCTCCGGCGCCACGTCCAGCAGCGTGCCGAGCGCGTCCCGGGTGGCGGCCACGTCGACGAGCTGACTGAGCGGATGCGCGGCCAGCCCGGCCGTGTGCAGCGTCAGCCACATCCGCATGAGCACGCGTCCGAACTCGACCTGCCCGGCCGCGTCCAGACCGGGCGGCGCGACGAGCGCCAGCACCGCGCCGCCCTGCGCCAGCGGATCACCACTCGCGGCGGCGAGCAGCCGGGGCAGCCCCAGCGGGCGCAACGCCGGGTACGCCGCGAGCGCCGCCCGCAGCCCGGTGGCCGCCGCCCGGCCCAGCCCGAGGCAGCGGTCACTGAGCCCGTCGGTCCGGTAGCGCGGGCCCGACCGGTCCAGGCGCAGCCAGCGGCGCAGCTCCGCGACCACCGCCGGGTCGGCGTACACCTGCCGGTCGGCCGTGCGCAGCAGCGCGCGCAGCCGCCCGGCCGCCGGCACGACGCGGACCGCGCCACCGGCCCGCCGGGCGACCGCGTCCACGGCCGCGACCACGTCGGCGTCCGGGCCGCCGGTGAACCGGCCCCGGTGGGTACGCCGGTCCCACACGTCGGCGGTGCGGAACGGCGTCCGGTACGGCTGCCGTCCCGGCCGCAGTCGTCCCACCCGCCGGTCGGACTCGTCGTGGTCGGCGGCCCAGTCCAGCCGCAGCCTCGCGTCGGCGGCGACGATGAGGCAGGTCTCCACGAACGCGCCCAGCGACAGCCGCAGGTCCCGCCCGGTCGGGTCGCCCGCGGGCAGCGCGTCGGCCGGATCCCAGCCGACGGTGATCGCCCAGCGCTCGTAGCGCAGCCGCCACGGCTGGGTGTTGTGTGCGCTCGGCGCCCGCCAGCACAGCGGCTCCAGCGCGTGGAACGCGGCGAGGTCCATGCTCACCGCTCCCTGGCGTAGAACGTGTAGCCGTGCAGCGGGCGCCCGCCGAGGCGCCGGTACTGGGCCGCCGACGCCGGGTTGTCCCGACCGACGTACGTGCTGCGCAGCGCCGTGTAGCCGCCGTCGTGCAGGTTGTGGTGCAGGTGCGCGGAGAGCAGCCGCTGGTAGCCGCGCCCCTGGAACTCCGGCACCACGCCCTTGACGATCAGCACCGCCTCCCGCCGGTACCGGCGGCGGGTGGCCAGCAGCCGAAGCTGGTTGACCGGGTTCAGGTCGCCGCGGAGCGCGACCAGGAAGTCGCTGATGTCCGGCACGCAGAGCACGAACGCCACCGGCCGCCCGTCGCGGGTCAGGTAGAGCAGGAGCGACTCGTCCAGCAGGTACGCCAGGCCGTCGGTCTGCCGCCGCAGTTGCGCCGCGGAGATCGGCGTGTAGTAGCCGAGCTGGGCGAAGGAGTCGTTGAGCATCCCGCGCAGCAGGGCGAGCTGCTCGTCGAGCCGCCGCGTGTTCCCCCGGTGCAGTTCCAGCCGGGCGCCGTCGGGCTCGACACCCGG
Source organism: Micromonospora sp. WMMD1274 (assembly GCF_049179035.1). Classification (NCBI taxonomy): domain Bacteria; kingdom Bacillati; phylum Actinomycetota; class Actinomycetes; order Micromonosporales; family Micromonosporaceae; genus Micromonospora; species Micromonospora sp. WMMD1274. The sequence continues at coordinate 6,230,870 of NZ_JBMHMG010000001.1, read as the reverse complement.
GCCGGGGGCCGGTCCGGCCGGCCGCGGGACCGGGCAGATCCAGGTGTCGGAGACGAACCGCCCGGTGAACCCGTACGCCTCGTACGCGTCCGGGTAGTGCGGCGGGTTCCACGCGCTGTCCACGAACCCCCGGTCGGCGTACCCGGAGGTGATCACGCCGCCCGCCTGGTTGGGCAGCAGCGCCACCGGCCCGAACAGCAGATCCCGTCCGGGCGTGGCGTGCGTGGTGATCGCGTCGAACAGCGGCCCGGCGGCGGACGCGGTGAACTCGGTGAGCCCGAACAGCTGGCACCGGCGGCCCAGCTTGGCGTCGAGGTCCGCGTCGGTGTGCAGCGTGGTCCGCCCGACCACCGCACCGGTGGCGTCGCGCAGCACGTACATCGGCACGCCGTCGCGCCACCAACGGCGGATCTGCTGCCGGGGCGTCGGCACGTACCGGGGCTCGTCCGCGTACAGCCGGTCGGTGAGCGTGAGGAAGTCGCGCAGGCCGCGCCGGCCGGTGACGCGCTCGAAGCGGTGGCCGGTCACCGGCGCACCGCCGGTCCGGCCGTCTCCGCGCCCAGCGGCGTGAACTGCTCGATGTGGCCCATCGCGCCGTCCTCGGCCCGCCACGCGCCGTTGGAGTAGCCGTCCGGGGAGGCGGTGTAGAGCCGGATGAACCCGGCGGTGGCGTTACGGGTGCCGTCGGTCAGCCACATCATCAGCTTGCGGTGGTGCCGGGTCCGGGCGAAGCGCAGCAGCGCGTCCCGGTCGGTGAAGAACGCGATCGTGCCGAGCGTCAGCGGGAACTGCCAGTAGACGGTGTGCCAGCAGTAGCCGGACATCCGGCGCATGTCGCGCACCATCCGGATCCAGTCGGGGGCCAGGCGCAGCAGCACCAGCGGGTTCGCGTACCGGGTGCCGCCGATGAACATGGCGCCGGCGCGGGCCTGGGCCGGGGCGCGGGAGAAGTCACGGGTACGCATCACTCACCTCACCAGGTAGACGTTCTTGATCTTCTGCATGGCGGCGAACGGGCCGCCGTCCGGTTCGTGCAGCTCCACCCGCAGGTCACCCGCGGTCGGGTCCTCCACCAGGGACTGCGCGAAGTCCCGCGACACCGAGGTCAGGTGCGCGCGTACCCCGTCGCGGCAGGCGTCGGCGAGCGCCGCGCGTACCGCGGTGTCCAGCGGGCGGCGCAGCTCGACGTGGATCACCGGCCGGGTCTCCAGCGCCGCATCCTCGTGCAGCGTCAGGCAGAACCGGCTGATCTCGGCGGCGTACGGGTTGCCGGTGTAGAGGCCGTACTCGACGTCCTGCGGGTAGAGGTTCGCGCCCAGGTAGGACACGGTGGAGTCGCTGCGGCCGAACAACAGCAGCAGCGGCAGCGTCATCCGCTCCTCGGCCACCGCGGTACGGAACTCGGCGCGGCGTACCGGGTCGGCGTGGGCCAGCTCGACGATCCGCCGGTACGGCACCAGCAGCGCCTCGTCGCCCACGTTGTAGCGCAGCCGCGGCTGGAGCACGTGCGGGCTCGTGACGGTGCAGAGCAGTTCCCGCCGCTCGTTGGTCTCCAGGTAGGTGGCGAACGGGTTGTACTGGAACACCATCGGCAGCCGCTGCTCGCCGCGGCCGAGCAGTTCCGCGCGCAGCCCCGCGTCGGTGCGCAGCCGCCGCCGCAGCCACACCGTGAACCGGGTCTCCGCGCCGATACCGATGGTCAGGTCCGACGCGCCGTACGCCGACCGCACCCGCACGAACCGCTGCTCCAGGTAGTCGCGCAGCGCCTCGGTCATGCCCTCGCCGCCGCAGCTGGCGAAGATCCGGTACCTCGACCACTGGAAGTCCTCGGCGTCGAGCCGGTCCCGCAGGTGCTTGAGGAACGGCGGATAGGCGGTCACCAGGTAGTCGTGGCCGGGACCGAACTCGCGCAGCGTGTCGACGATCTTCCCGAGGTCGGGTCCGGTGTTCTTCACGCTGGCGATCCGGGCCATCGCCGCGCCGGTGGTGGTGCCGGTCGCCCAGGCGCCCATCGAGTACGCGTTGATCACGAACGGCCGGCGCATCGGAAACGCCAGTCCGGTGTAGCCGGCGATGTCCCGGTGCACCGCCCGCAGTTCCCGCTCGCCGCGCGGCCAGTTGAACGGCCGCCCGGACGAGCCGGCCGACTCGTCAACCACCACGCCGCGCTCCGGCAGCCGCCCGTCCCGGCACCGGGCGGAGGTGTCGTACGCCATGACGTACCCACGCTTGTCGGTCTCCGGGAAGTCCCGCAGCCGGCGGCGCAGGCCGCCCGGGCGGGCCCGCAGGAACGCCTGGTAGGCGGGCACCCGCCGGGCGGCCCGCACGCAGGTCGACCGCGCATTCGCGGCGGCGAGCCGGTCGAGGACCGGGTGGTGGCGCCGGGCCAGCCACCGCCAGCCGGCCGGGTGGTGGGCGACGAGCCGGGCCAGCGCGGCGACCGCGCGGCCGGCGGGCGCCAGCGCGGCCTCGGCGGGCAGGGGCGTGTCGACGGTACGTGCAGCGGCGTGTCGGTGCAGCGTCTCGGCCATGACAAGCATCCTGTCGACGCCGCGACGCGCGCACATGAGCGGCGGGACGGTACTGCGCTGAGTACGCGTACCCAGTGGCGACGCCATCCGGCTGGACACGCTCAGTCACCATGGCGACACTCGTATGGTGTGTCGTCGCTGGTCCGGTGACACTTCGCCCATGACAGACGGCAAGCGTGAGCGCGTGAACGAGCGCTTCGAGAAGGTGGCCGAGGAGACCTCGGAGACCGTGACCCACGCGGCCACGGTGCTGGAGGAGGAACTCGCGGCGGGGCTGGCCGGCGCACGGCGGCTCGAGGAGAAGCTGACCGAGAGCCGCCGGGTCGACCCGGAGGCGTTCGACGAACTGGTCGCGCGGGTCCGCACCGACGGGCACGCCCTCATCGACACCGTGGTCGGGCAGTTGAAGATGGCCGACGACCAGCGCGGCGAGGTGATCCGGCGGTACACCTCGGACGCGCACGACGCGCTGGACACCGTACTCAATCTGGCGCGGCTGGCCCCCGAGGTGGCCAACGGGCTCGCGGACCGGCTGGCGTCGCCGGCCCCGAAGCGGCCGACGGACCGGTAGCCGCGCGATGGCGCCGACCGCCGGGGTGGCCGGCGGGCACGTGGAACGGATGCTGGAGCGCTATCGCGGGCTCGCCCTCGGCGCGCTGCTCGACGACGTGCCCGAGGGCGGCCCGCGATACCTCTACGACCTGGTCGCGGAATACCCCCGGCGCTGGGGCAAGGGGCTGCGCGCCGCGCTGTGCCTGGCCACGTGCCGGGCGTTCGGCGGCGGCGACGCGGTGGGCCTCAACGCCGCCGTGACTGTGGAGCTGTTCCACAACGCCTTCCTCATCCACGACGACATCCAGGACGAAAGCGAGCAGCGGCGCGGCGGGCGGACGCTGCACGCCGAGTACGGCGTCGGCGTGGCGCTGAACGTCGGCAACATGACCAACCTGCTGGCGCTGCGGCGGCTCGCCGCGAACCGGGCGGCGCTCGGCTCCGGGATCGCGTGGCGGCTGTTCACCGAGACCGAGCTGATGATGCGCCACTCGCTGGAGGGTCAGGCGATCGAGATCGGCTGGATCCGCGACAACGTGTGCGACCTGGACGCGGACGACTACTACCGGATGTGCCTGAAGAAGACGTCCTGGTACACGTGCATCTACCCGTGCCGCACCGGGATCCTCGCGGCGACCGGCCGGGAGAACGCGGTCGACGTGCTGGACCGGTACGGCTGGTACCTGGGTGCGGCGTTCCAGATCCAGGACGACGCGCTCAACCTGACCGGCGACTACGCCCGGTACGGCAAGGAGATCGCCGGTGACCTGTGGGAGGGCAAGCGCACGCTGATCCTGATCGACTTCATGCGGCGGTGCACGCCGGAGGAACGCGAACGGCTCGTGCGGTTGCTGAGCCGTACCCGGGCGCAGCGCACCGCCGCCGAGGTGCGCTGGCTGCACGGGCGGCTGCTCGCGTACGACTGCGTGGAGTCGGCGCGGCGCAGCGCCCGGGAACTCGCGCTCGCCGCCCGGCGTGCGGGTGAGCGGGCGCTGGGCGCCGCGGCCGACACCGAGGACGGCCGTTTCCTGCTGGAGCTGACCGACTACGTGGTGGAACGCGCGCGTTAGGCGCCCAGGATGCCGCGCAGCCAGGTGAGCTGTTCGCGCTGGTGTGCCGCCTCGCCGCCCTCGTGGTCGTTGAACTCGTACACCCGCACGTCCTTGTCGCCGCCGTAGCGATGGTAGGCGGCGAAGCAGGTCGACGGCGGGCAGACCTGGTCCCGCAGCGCGATCGAGAACAGTGCGGGCGCGGTGGCGCGCGGCGCGAGCACGGCGGCGTCCAGGTAGGACAGCGTGCGGAACACCCGGTCGGCGCGGTCACGGTGCAGCGCGAGGTATTCGACCACCTCGGCGTACGGGCTGTCCGGCCCGGCGACGCGCACGCCCCGGGGGATGTCGCACAGGAACGGCACGTCGGGCATGACGGCCACGACGTCCGGGCACAGCGCGGCGGCGGCCAGGGCCAGGCCGCCGCCCTGGCTGAAGCCGGTGACCGCCACCCGCGCGGGGTCGACGGCCGGGTGCCGCCGGGCGGCCTCGGCGAAGCGCACCGCGTCGGTGATCAGCCGCCGGTAGTAGTGCTCGGCCGGGTCGTCGACGCCCCGGGTGAGGAAGCCCGGCACGGTGCCGGCCGGGTAGGGGTGCGGGTCGGGCGTGCCGCCGGTGGCGGCGCTCCAGCCCTGGCCCCGGCTGTCCATGATCAGGTGCGCGAAGCCCGCCGCGGCCCAGAACAGCTTCTCGTGCGGCAGGCCGCGGCCCCGGCCGTAGCCGAGGTACTCGACCACGCAGGGCAGCGGCCCGTCGGCCCCGGCCGGCAGGTGCAGCCATCCGCGTACCGGCTCGCCGCCGAAGCCGGGGATCGTGGCGGCGTACGTCCGGATCTGGGTCAGGCCGGTGTCGACCGGTTCGTAGACCGCCGCCTCCGGGTCGCCGCCGTCGAGCGTGCGCGCCCAGAACGCGTCCAGGTCCGCCGGCACGTCCAGCTCCGGCCGGTACGCCAGGCAGCCGGCCAGGTCGAGGTCGGTCAGCGGCACGACGCGGCCTCCCGCACGGCGGAGGCGAACCAGCCGGTGATGGTGCTCGGGTGGGTGATGGCGGTGCCCACCACGACCGTCCACGCGCCCGCCCGCAGCGCCTGCGCGGCCTGCTCCGGGGTGTGGATGCGTCCCTCGGCGACCACCGGGACATCGACCGCGGCGGCGAGCCGGGCGACCAGGTCCAGGTCCGGCCCGTCGCCCTTGGTGGTGTACGCGGTGTACCCGGCGAGCGTGGTGCCGACCAGGTCGGCGCCGGCAGCGGCGGCGGCCACGCCCTCGTCGAAGGTGGAGCAGTCGGCCATCACCAGCGCACCGGTGCGCTCGTGCACGGCGGCGATCGTCTCGGCGAGCGTACGGCCGTCGGGCCGGGGCCGGGACGTGCCGTCGAGCGCGACGACGTGTGCCCCGGCGTCGGCGACGGCGAGCGCGTGCTCCAGCGTCGGGGTGATGAAGACGTCGTCGTCGCCGTCCTTCCAGAGCCCGATCAGCGGCAGGTCCACCGCCGCGCGGATCGCCGCGATGTCCGCCAGCCCCTGCGCGCGGATGCCGGCGGCGCCGCCCCGTGCGGTGGCGAGCGCGACCCGGCGCATCGTGTCCGGGTCGCGCATGGGCTCACCCGGGTACGCCTGACAGGAGACGACCAGGCGGTCACGGAGCTGGTCGACGAGCGCGTTCATGAGACCTTCCAGGCGAGCGAGGCGGCACCGAGCAGCGGCGCGTCGGGGCCGAGGGTGGAGGCGAGGACCGGTACGCCGGCCAGGCCGGGCAGCGTCTCGGCGGGCACCGCGTCGCGCAGCGCCCGCCACCACGGCTCACCGAGGCCGGTGACGCCGCCGCCGACCACCACGGCGGCCGGGTCGAGCACGTTGACCAGGCCGCCGACGGCGGAACCGACGGCCGCGCCGCCCAGCCGGACGACCTCCCGGGCCGTCTCGTCGCCGCCCGCCGCGAGCGCGGCGACGGCCCGCAGGTCGGCCACCGGGCGGCCGGTACGCCGGACGTACTCGGCCGCGAGCGCGGGACCGGCGGCGATCGCCTCCAGGTGCCCGCGCCCGCCGCACGTGCAGGCAAGCGATCCGGCGTACGGGGACGGCTGGTGCCCCGCGTGCCCGGCGGCGCTGTGCGCGCCGGCGAGCACCGCGTCACCGAGGACGAACGACGCGCCGACGCCGGTACCCACGGCGACGTAGAGCACCGTGTCGTAGCCGGCCGCCGCGCCGTGACGCGCCTCGCCCAGCGCGTGGGCGTGCACGTCGTTGATCACGGTGACCGGCACGCCCAGGCGCCGGCGCAGGTCGCCGCGCAGGTCCGTGCCGGTCCACCCGGTCAGCACGTCGGTGGCGGACAGCACCAGGCCGGAGGCGCTGTCGATGACCCCGGCGCTGCCGACGCCGAGCGCCCGTACGGCACCCGGCGCGTCCGCCCGCAGCTTCTCGACCAGGCCGGCGGCGGTGTCGAGCACCGCGGCGGCACCGGAGCGACCAGGCGTCGGCGCGGTGTGCCGGCCGACGACCTCTCCCCCGGCGGTGACCAGGGCGGCGGTGGTCTTGGTGCCGCCGATGTCGAGCGCGGCGACCAGGTCGGCGGCGCCCGTGGTGCTCAGGTCGGGCATGGTCAGAGCAGCCCGGCCAGTTCCAGCTGGGTACGCACGCGGCCCGTCTCGGCGGCGTCGAGCGGCCGCAGCGGCAGCGACACCGCGTTGCCGGCGATGACGCCCAGCAGCGCCAGGGCGGTCTTGAACGCGCCGACGCCCCGGGTGGCGCCCGCCGAGGTGGCCGGGTCGGCCGCGTCGACGATGCGGAACAGCCGGGTCAGGCGGTCCTGCTCGCGCCGGGCGGCGGCCCAGTCGCCGGCCACGCAGGCGCGGTGCAGCCGCACGTATCCGGCCGGGTCCACGTTGCCCAGTCCGGGCACGGAGCCGGAGCCACCGGCGAGCATCATCGCGTCGACCACCACCTCGTGGCCGGTGAGCAGGCTGAAGTCGCGCTCCGGCGCGCGCTCGGCGACAGCGAGCGCGAGCTGGCGGAACGCGACGTCGTCTCCGCTGGAGTCCTTGACGCCGGCCAGCACACCCTCGGCGGCGAGCCGGGTCAGCAGGTCGACGGAGAGCTTGCTGTGCACGCAGACCGGGATGTCGTACGCCAGCAGCGGAAGCTCGGCCGCCGCGGCGACCGCCCGGAAGTGCCGCTCGATCTCGTGCGGGCCGACGATGGCGTAGAACGGCGCGGTCACGACCAGGCCGTCCGCGCCCAGCCGGGTGGACGCCTCGGCCCGCTCCACGACCCGGCGGGTGGTGGGCTCGATGCAGCCGGCGATGACCGGCACGGCGCCGCCGGCGGTCTTCACGATGGTCTCCAGGGCCAGGTCCCGCTGCCGGTCGGTGAGGAAGACCGTCTCGCCGGAGCTGCCGAGGGCGAAGATGCCGTCGACACCGGCGTCGAGCAGCCACTCGACCAGCCGTTCCAGGGAACGGACGTCGACCTCGCCCTCCTCGGTCAGGGGGGTCACGGCCGGCGGCACGACTCCGGCGAACCGCGGGGCTGGGGTGGTCACAGGTTCTCCTCGACAGACTCAGATGTGGTGCGGCCGGCCGCCGGGGTGGCGAGCGCGACCAGTTCGGTGTTCGCGGTTCCGGCGGGCACCGGGTGGTGGCAGCGGAACTCGTGGCCCTCGCCCTCGGCGGGGCGCGGCGCCGGCATGTCCACGGCGCAGCCGTCCGTGGCGGCCCAGCAGCGGGTCCGGAACGGGCAGCCGCTCGGCGGCCGGGTGGCCGACGGGACCGGTCCGACCAGCGGGATGGGCTCGATCGGTGACAGCAGGCCCGGCGTGGCCGAGAACAACGCCCGGGTGTACGGGTGCCGGCCGCCCTCGGGCAGCAGGTCGGCGGGCGTCTGCTCGACGATCCGGCCCAGGTACATGGTGACGACCCGGTCGCTGACCCGCTTGACGGTCTGGATGTCGTGCGAGACCAGCACCATGGCCAGCCCGAGCCGGTCCTTGAGGTCCAGCAGCAGGTTCAGGATCTGGGCCCGCACCGACACGTCCAGCGCGCTCGTCGGCTCGTCCGCGATGACCAGCCCCGGTTCCAGGGCCAGCGCGCGGGCGATGGACACCCGCTGACGCTGGCCGCCGGAGAGCTGGCTGGGCAGCACGTCGGCGACCGAGCGCGGCAGGCCCACCAGGGCCATCAGCTCGGCCACCCGCTGCTCGCGCTGCTGCCGGGTGCCCCGGCGGTGCACGTCGAGCGGGTCGCGCAGGATGTCGCGTACCGGCATGCGGCGGTTCAGCGACGTGGCCGGGTCCTGGAAGATCATGCCGACGCCCGCGCCGATGTGCTCGCGCCGCTCGGCGGTGCTCATCGACCACACGTCCTTGCCGGCGAAGGACACCGTGCCGCTGGTCGGCCGTTGCAGGCCCACCAGCACCTTGGCCAGCGTGGACTTGCCGCAGCCGGACTCGCCCACGATGCCGACCGTCTCGCCGGCCCGGATCACCAGGTCGGCGCCGGTGAGCGCGTAGACCTTGTCCCGGCTGAACATGCCGCCGCCGCGCGCGGCGTGCACCACGTGCACGTCGCTCAGCTCGGCGATCGGCCGGTGCTCGGCGGTGGCGCTCATCGGGCCGGCTCCTTCTCGCTGACGGTGACGGCGGGGTGGTGGCAGGCGTACCCGTGGCCGTCCGTGCCCTCCAGGGCGGGCGCGGTGTCCCGGCAGATCTCGGTCGCCATCGGACAGCGGTCGGAGAACCGGCAGCCCTTCGGGAAGTCGGCCGGTGACGGCACCACGCCGCGGATCTGGGTGAGCCGTTCCGCGCCGGTCTCCAGCGACAGGACGGAACCGAGCAGCCCGCGGGCGTAGTGGTGGGCGGGCGCCTCCATCACGTCGGCGGTCACGCCGGTCTCCACGATCTGCCCGCCGTACATCACCACGACCCGGTCGGAGACGTCGCTGACCAGGGCGAGGTCGTGGCTGACCAGGATGAGGGCGAAGCCGAGCCGCTCGCGCAGGTCCAGCAGCAGCTTCATCACCTGGGCCTGCACCGTGACGTCGAGCGCGGTGGTCGGCTCGTCGGCGATGATCAGCTTCGGGTCGCGGGACAGCGCCATGGCGATCACCACGCGCTGCCGCTGCCCGCCGGACAGCTCGTGCGGGTACGCGGCGAGCGTGCGCTGCGGGTCCAGCCCGACCAGCCGCATCAGCTCCTCGGCCGAGCGGGTGCCGCCGCGCCGGGTCATCTGGGCGAGCTGGGCGCCGACGCGCAGCGCCGGGTTCAGCGCCGACAGGGCGTCCTGGTAGACCATGGCGATCTCGCGCCCCATCAGGGCCCGGCGGCCCTTGGCGTTCAGCTTCAGCAGGTTCGTGTCCTGGAAGCGGATCTCGCCGCGTACCCGGGCGCCCTTCGGCAGCAGGCCCATCACGGCCAGGACACTGAGCGACTTGCCGGAGCCGGACTCCCCGACCAGGCCGACGACCTCGCCGGGGCGTACGTCGAAGGAGAGCCCGTCGACGATGTCCACGCCGCGGTGGCGGCCCTCGAAGCCGATGGACAGGTTGCTGACCTGAAGGACGGGCCGGCCCTGCGGCAGCGGGCGGGCGCGTTCGCGCAGCCGCCGCGCCGCCTCGGCGAGTCCGGGCAGCTCGACCACCTCACCGGTGCCGGGCTGCGCCTGCTCCAGCGCGTCACCGCTGGTGGTGGACGTGGCGCGGCGTGCCGCCGGGGCGGCCCACGCGTCGGACATGCCCTCGGAGAGCACGTTGAGCGCCAGCACGGTGAGCAGGATCAGCAGGCCGGGGAAGAACGTGGCCCACCAGCCGCCGATCTGCACCATCTCCTTGCCGAACGCGATCACCGAGCCCCACGAGGAGGCCGCCTCCTGCGGGGCGAGGCCGCCGCCGATGAAGGACAGCGACGCCTCGAAGACGATCGCGTCGGCGACCATGACGGTGACGAAGACGAGGATCGGCGCGGCGCAGTTGCGCAGGACGTGCCGCCAGAGGATGTGCGGTCGCCGGGCGCCGATGATGCGCTCGGCGGCCACGTAGTCCTCGCCGTACTGGGACAGCACGTTGGCGCGGACGATGCGCGCGACCGACGGGGTGAACACGAAGCCGATCGCGATCACGAGGACCAGCAGGCTGTTCTTGCCGAACGAGATGATCAGCAGGGCGGAGAGCACGATCGTGGGGAAGGCCATGACCACGTCGAGGCAGCGCATGATGATCTCGTCGACGACGGTGCGGCTGCTTCCCGCGACGGCGCCGAGGATCGCGCCGACCACCAGCGCGATGCCGGCCGCGCCGAAGCCGACGATCAGGGAGCGCCGGGTGCCGGCCACCAGCCGGGAGAACACGTCGCGGCCGAGCTTGTCCAGCCCGAACCAGAAGTCGCCGTTCGGGCCGGTCAGCGCCGGACCGAGCCCGGTCTGGGTGGGGTCGTGGCGCAGCAGCAGCGGGGCCAGCACGCCGACCACGACGATGAGCGCGACGAAGCCGAGCGCGAACCGGGCCGCGACACCGAGCCGGGCGAAGGCCATGCCGGGGCGGGACAGCCGCGTGGTGAGGGACCGGCGCATCAGTGGCCTCCGCGCAGTCGGGGGTTGGCGAAGAGGTAGAGGATGTCGACGACCAGGTTCACCAGCACGAAGCAGAGCGCGATGGTCAGGACGGTGCCCTGGGCCAGCGCGGTGTCGTTCTGCTGGACGGCGCTCATGATCTGGGTGCCCATGCCGGGCAGCGAGAAGATGGCCTCGATGACGACGGTGCCGCCGATGAGGTAGCCGATCCGCAGGCCGAGCGCGGTGAGCGGGTTGACCAGCGCGTTGCGCAGCACGTTGCGGCCGACCACCACGCGCGGCGGCAGTCCGGCGCCGATCGCCGTGCGGACGTAGTCCTTGTCGAGTTCCTCGACCATGGAGGTCCGGACGATGCGGGCCAGCGAGCAGCCGACCGGTACGGCCAGCGCCAGCGCGGGCATGGCCAGCGACTGCAACCACAGACCGACCGAGTCGGCGGGGTTGACGTAGCCGCCGGTCGGGAAGATCGGGCGGCGGACGGAGAACTCCTGGATGAACAGCAGGGCCAGCCAGAACGAGGGCGTGGCGATGCCGGCCATGGAGACGACGCGGATCACCTGGTCGGGCCAGCGGTCGCGGTACAGGGCGGCCGGGATGCCGAGGGCCAGGGCGATGACGAGCGCGCCGACGACGCCGAGCGCGGTGAGCTGGATGGTCAGCGGCAGCGCCATGGCGATCTTCTCGGCGACCGGGACCGACGGCGGGAACGTCATCCCGAGGTCGCCGCGGACGAGGTCGCCGAGGAAGTGCAGGTAGCGCAACGGCAGCGGGTCGTTGAGGCCGTTGGCGGCGCGGAACGCCTCGACCTGCGCCGGCGTGGCCTGGTCACCGAGGACGGACAACGCCGGGTCGATCGGGGAGAACTGCATGATCACGAAGACGAAGAGCGTGATGCCCAGCACCAGGGGGATCAGCGTCAGGAATCGTCGTGCGACCAGGTTCAGGACGGTCAGCATGGATTCTCTTTCTCGTGGCGGGGCGCCGGGACGCCCCGCCCGGCCGCACGGGTCACGTGGGGCCGGGCGGGACGCCTGCGGGGCCGGAACCCCGAGCGCGGGCTCAGCCGGTCCGGCCGGTGCCCAGGAAGTACAGGCCGGTGGTGGAGGCGCCGGAGAAGCCGTCCACCTTGGCCGGGTCGTACGCGGTGACGACCTTGGTGTGCAGGATCGGGTACAGCGGCACCTGGTCCGCCGCCATGTCCAGGGCCTGCTTCCACAGCGCCTTGCGGGCCGTCTCGTCGGAGGTCTGCGCGGCCTTGTCCAGCAGGTCGCCCATGGCCTTGCGGTCGGCGTCGCTCCAGCGGTAGCGCTGGCCCGGCCAGGTCTCGCCGAAGTAGTACCAGCGCATCAGCAGGTCGGTGTCGACGCCGAAGACGCTCGGGTCACCGGTGGCCATGAGCACCCGGAAGGTGTCCTTGGGGACGATGTCGCCGTAGATGGCCGAGGACGGCACGGTGTTCAGCGTGGCGTTGACGCCGATCTTCTTCCACTGCTCGATGACCAGCGGGGCGACGTCCTTGACCACCGAGCTGTCGGTGGTGTCGAGCCGGAACGACAGGTTGGTGACGCCGGCCTCCTGGAGCAGGGCCTTGGCCTTGTCCGGGTTGTAGTCGTAGACGGTGGCGGCCTTCTGGTAGGCCTTGTTGCCCTCGTCGAGGTAGCTCGTCGCCGGGCTGCCGTAGCCGTTGAGCGCGGTCTTGATGACCGCCTCCTTGTCGATGGCGTAGTGCAGGGCCTGGCGCACCCGCTTGTCGCTGAACGGGGCGGCGGAGTTGTTGAACATGAGGAAGACCTGGTTGAAGGCCTGCTTCACGTCGATCGTGTACTTGTCCTTGAGCGAGTCCACGTTCAGGTACGGGACGGCCTCGATGGCCTGCACCCGGCCGCCCTGCAGGTCCGACACGCGGGCCGACGCCTCGGTGGTGGTGTTCCACGTCATCGTCTCGACCTTGGCGGCGCGCGGGCCGTTGTAGTTCGCGTTCTTGCTCAGCTTGACGCCGGACTCCTTGGACGCGCTGTCCACCTTGAACGGGCCGGAGCCGATCGGGGCGGTGTCGAACGCCTTGGCCGCGGCCGCGTCACCGGTCTTGGCCTTGGGGACGACCTTGATGACCGAGATGCGCTCGCTGAACAGGGCGAACGGGTACTTCAGCGTGAACTCGACGGTGGTCGCGTCCTTCGCGGTGACGGTGTCGAGGAACGACACGAAGCCCTGCATCAGCGGCGGCGCCTTCGGGTCCGCGGGCTTGAGCACGCGGGTGAAGGACCAGGCCACGTCCTCGGCGGTGACCGGGGTGCCGTCGGAGAACTTCGCCCCGTCACGCAGCGTCACGGTGTAGGTCCGGCCGTCGGCCCCGGGGGTCGGGTCGCTCTTGGCCAGGGCGTTGTAGGGTTCCCGCGTGATCGGGTCGAGGTCGACGAGGCCCTCGAAGACGTGCTGGTTGACCGCTGTCGCCACGGCCGAGGAGGCGTTGCTGGGATCGAAACCGCTGGAGAGCGTGAAGGCCAGCGTGGCCTCGATGGACGTGCCCCCCTTCCCGTCGCCCACGGCGTTGGTCGAGGCGGGACCGCCACTGCAGGCCGCCAGCGCGACCGCGAGGCCCCCCGCGAGGGAGGCGACGGCCAGGGAGCGGGCGCGGCCTCGCAGGACGCGCCGGCTCCCCGACGGCTTACCGGTGGTGCTCACGTAGCTGCCTCCATAGGCTCTTCATGCGCTCGCGTGACCGCTCGCGCTCGGGGATGTGAAGCATAAGGTGTATGACGTCTGACGTCTGATGCCGGTAGGGTGAGGGTGTCAGATTCGGGAACGAAGGGCAAGGGGCAGATGACGACCATTGACGCCAGTCCGCTACGCGGCGCCGAGCGGCCGAGCCCTCGCCGGCAGGAGGTCGCCACCAGGATCAAGGAGTACATCCTGCGCAACCGCCTGAAGCCGGGGAACCTCCTGCCCACCGAGACGGAACTGTGCGAGGCCGTCGGTGCCAGCCGCTCCAGCGTCCGCGAGGCCGTCAAGATCCTTTCCGCGCTCGACATCGTCGAGGTACGCCACGGCCACGGCACGTTCGTCGGCCGGATGTCCCTCAACGCCCTGGTGGAGAGCCTGACGTTCCGGGGTCTGCTCAGCGGCGAGGACGACCACCGCGTACTGGCCCAGGTCGTCGACGTCCGCCAGACGCTGGAGCAGGGCCTGGCCGCCACCGTCATCGACGCCCTCGACGAGCAGCACCGGTCGGAGCTGTCCGCGCTCGCCGACGAGATGCACAGCCGGGCCGCCCGGGGCGAGGACTTCCTCGACGTCGACCGCGCGTTCCACCTGAAGCTCATGGAACCCCTCGGCAACGACCTGCTGGTCCAGTTGACCGAGGCGTTCTGGCAGGTGCAGGCCATCGTCGCGCCCACGCTGCAGACCGAGCCGGAGGACCGGGTCATCACCGCCCAGCGGCACCAGGCGATCGTCGCCGCCCTCACCGCCGCCGACGCGACGGCGCTGCGCTCGGCCGTCGCCGAGCACTACGCGCCCATCCGGGCCAGCATCGCCCGCGCCGCGCAGTCCTGACCCGCCGTACGCCGGGACCTGTCGTTCGAGCCTGATCGAAGGTCTCTGTCCCGGGGCACGCCCCGTGCCGAAGCTGTCTTCTGACGGGCGCATCGGGCGCCCCGGACGGCCGAGGTGCATGTCATGGCGGTGGTGTCGCGCCGAGCGCGGTCAATGTGGTACGCCGTCGCGGTCCCCGCCGCCCTCGCGGCGGCGGTGGCCGGGGCACTGGGCGCGCGCCCGGACGCCGCACCGCCGTCCGAGACTCACCGCACGCCCGCGGCGAGTGCCGCCGCCGTGCCGGTCCCGCCCGCCGCCGCCCCGGCCGCCGAGGTGCGGTACGCCGCCACGCAGGTGCTGATCCGCGACTGCATGCAGCGTCGCGGGTTCCGCTACTGGCCGGTTCCCCGGCAGCCGGTGCCGGAGCTGCGCGAGTTCCCGTACGTCCTCGACGACGTCTCCTACGCCCGCCGGTACGGATACGGCGGCGCCCTGGAACGCCGCCTCCAGGAGGCGATGGCGGCCGACCCGAACGCGCGGTACGTCCGCGACCTGCCCCCGGAACGGGGCGCCGCCGCCGTACGCGCGGTCAACGGCGACCCCGGCGAGCCCGACGCCCTGCGCGCGACGCTGCCGGCCGGCGGCGTGCTGCGCCGCAGCAGCCACAGATGCACGTCCGAGGCGGAGCGACAGCTCTACCGCGACCTGCCCGGCTGGTACCGCGCCACGAAGGTCACGGACAACCTGGCCGGCCTGCGCGTCGGCCGGGTGCTCGCCGACCCCCGCTACGCCGACGGCGTACGGGCGTGGCGGCGGTGCATGCGCGCCGGCGGGCACGACGTGGCCGACCCCGCGTCGGCCCGCGCGTCGGTGCCCGAGCCGGCTGCCGGCTCCGCCACGCCCGGCGAGATCAGGCTGGCGGTGGCCGAGGCGACCTGTGCGGCCCGGACCGGGCTCGGCCCGCTCGCCCGGCGGCTCGACGCCGAGCATCGGGGCGCCCTCGACAGGCGGTTCCGCACCGAGGTCTTCGAACGGCTCCGCCTGGAGGCCGCCGCGCTGCCGCGGGCACGCGGCGTGCTGGCTGCCGGCTGACCCACCCCCCACGACGTCCGTGGCGGCCCGCCACGGAAGGACCCGACCGAAGGGAAACACCATGAGAGCACTACGGTCCGCGCTGGCCACAGTGGCCGCGGCGGCAGCCGCGCTGGCCTTCACCGCCACCGCCGCCCAGGCCGCGCCCCGGCCGACCCCGCACGCGGATGCGACGCAGCGCGCCGCCGCGGGCAGCGGCTACCTGTACGTCAGCCAGGACGCCTACTGGGCGGGCCGGTGGTGCTGGTGGTACAACGCCGACAACAACTGGGACACGATCAACACGGCGGAGAACGCCAACTGCGACAACAACAACCGGGCCAGCATGCGCAACCTGGCGTCCTCGGCCTGGAACGACTCGAACGGCGGCCGGCCGGTCGCCCTCTACATCCACCCCGACTACACCGGTGCGTACGCCTGTCTCGGCGCCGGCGACGCGTGGGACAACCTCACCGGGGCCTGGTTCACCTGGGGTTCCAACCGGGACGGCTACATGGCGAACGCCAACGACAACATCGCCTCGCACCGGTGGCGCACGAGCTGCAGCGCGGGCTGAGACACCGCGGGGCGGCAGCCGTCCGGCTGCCGCCCCGCCTTACCTTCTTGCAGTGATATACGTCAATGTCGTGGACGAGACTGAGCACGGCGGCGCACGTCGGAACACTGTGCGTCATGGGGACGCTACGCATCCACTTCACGGCCGGGGACCTCAGCCGCACCCGGCTGGCGGCCCGGCCGGATCCACTGTGGGAGATCATCTGTAGCCTGCACCGCCTCCAGACCCGGGCCGGTTACGCGGGTTACGCCCGGTGGCACCGGCAGATCCGTCCGGACCTGGAGCGCGCCGGTCTCGTCCCGGTCGTCCGCGAGCGGCTCCTGCCCGTCGCGCCGCTCAAGCGCTACTTCCCGGACTTCCTCACACCCGGCCCGGTCGCCGACCTCGACGAGGGGATCGACCGGGTGCTCGGCACCCCGACCCGGCGGATCCGCACCGAACTCGGGCGGATGGTGACGCCCGTCGACGGCGCGTGGATGAGCGATCTGGCGGCCGGCCGGCTCGCCGCCCGGCACGGCCTCGGCGACGCGCTGCGCGCCTACTTCCGGGTCGCGCTCGCTCCCTACTGGACGCAGATCACCTCCGCAGTCTCCGGCGACCGGGCGCTACGCGGAGCCTGGGTCCTCGACAGCGGCGCCGGGCAGATCCTCGACGACCTGAGCCCGGAGACGTCCTGGGATCCGCCGGTACTGTCCGTGCACGGCTACCCCGAGGACCGGGACATGCATCTCGACGGCCGGGGCATCACGCTGGTCCCGTCGTACTTCTGCTGGCACGCGCCGATCACGCTGGCCGACCCCGACCTGCCGCCGACGCTCGTCTACCCGGCGCGCCGGCAGCGACCGGAACCGACGCCGCCGGCCGGCCCGCAACGCCGGCTCGGTCCACTGCTCGGCCACACCCGGGTCGCGGTCCTGCGCGCCGCCGCGAGCGGCGCCACCACCGGCGAGCTGGCCCGGCGTGCCCGCATCTCGCCGGCCACCACCAGCCATCACACCACCATCCTGCGCGAGGCCGGCCTGATCACCAGCCAGCGGCACGGCAACCTGGTGCTGCACCGGCTCACCGCGATGGGCGAGGCACTGCTCGGCGAGACGCCCGGGCCGGACCGCTGACGACTCCCGGGGCCGGACGGGGACGTCGACCGGAACCGATCCTTGACGGGCCGGGGTGAATCCGCCTAGCGTGCAGACATCGGACATCTGACGTCTTATAGCTAGTCCGATTCCCCCTCCCCCGTCCGGAAGGAACCACGTGTCCCCTCGCCGCGCCATACCGCGCCGCGCAACCGTCCTCGCGGTGGCCGCCCTCACCCTCCTCTCCGTACTGCCCGCGACCGCGGCCCAGGCCGCCGCCCCCGCCGGCGTGACCGCCACCGTCGGCGCCGACTGCACCGCCGGCCGGCTGCTGCTCGACCTCGACAACCGCAGCACCACGACGCAGACCTACACCGTCACCTGGCCGGGCCGCTCCGGCTCACCGTGGACCCGCACGGTCGCTGCCGGCGGCAACGCCGAGCTGTACTGGACGCTGTCCCCCGGCACGCCGTACACGCTGCGCACCACGACCCCGACCGGCCTGGACGAGACCACCAGCGGCATCTTCCACTGCGGCACCGGAATGTCCGCGCTGGCCGGCTTCGACTGCACGAACGGCCGCCTCCAGCTCGCCCTGGAGAACCGCACCACGACGGCCCGGGACTTCACAGTCACCTGGCCCGGACGCACCGGCTCGCCGTGGACCCGCACCATCGCCGCCGGTGGCAACTTCCTGCACTACTGGACCGTCGGCGCCGGCACCCCGTACACGCTGCGGGTCACCGCGCAGGGCTTCGACACCACGCTGCGCGGCACCACCTCCTGCGACCTGGCCGCCGGCAACCCGCAGCTCGCCACCACCACGCTGCTGACCACGCAGACCGTGATCCGCGGCCTCAACGGCGCGAACGGCCGCTACGACGGCACCGTCGCCTCGGTCCGCATCCCCGGCCTGGCCGTGAGCAACAACGGCACCGTCATCGCCGTGGCCGACGCCCGGGTCAACGGCTCGTACGACCTCGGCGGCGGCACCAACAACATCCAGATCGTGATGATCCGCAGCACCGATGGCGGGCGCACCTTCGAGCAGCCCCGCGTCATCCACGCCCCGCCCACCACCAGCGAGGGCGTCGGCGACCCCAGCCTGCTCGTGGACCGCGCCACCGGTGTCGTCTACTGCTTCTTCACCTACTCCCCCCGGCCCGGCATCAGCTTCTGGTCCGGCGGCTCCGGCCTGAACACCGCCGACGACCCGAACAGCATGCACCTGCGCTACATCACCAGCCGCGACAACGGCGCCACCTGGAGCGCTCCGGTGGAGCTGAACCCGGCGGTCAAGGACCCGGCCTGGCAGCAGGCGTTCTTCTCCTCCGGCCACGGCATCCAGACCAGCACCGGCCGCCTGATCCAGCCGATCGCCTACCGGGACGCCTCGGGCACCAGCCACGCCGCGAACATCTACAGCGACGACCACGGCGCGACCTGGCGGCGCGGCGGATCCGCCGGTGGCAACATCAACGAGAGCAAGGCCATCGAGCGCGGCACCGGCGCGGTGGTGCAGAACATGCGGCACAACTCGACCCGCAGCCGGTTCTACGCCACCTCCACCGACGGTGCCGCCACGTTCGGTCCGGCGACGGCGAGCGCCGTGCTGACCGACCCGCTCTGCAACGCCGACGAGATGTCCTACCTGCGGCCCGCCGAGGTCGGCGCGAACCGGACGCCGGTACGCACCCGCACGGCGCTGTTCAGCAACAACGCGCACCCGAGCGCGCGCAACGACCTCACGGTCCGCCTGTCCACCGACGACGGCGCGACCTGGCCGGCCCGGGCGCTGGTCAAGCCCGGCGGCGCCGGGTACTCGACGATGGCGGTGCTGGCCGACGGCACGGTCGGCAACCTGTACGAGGTGGGCAACACCGGCGGCATCTACTTCGCCCGGTTCAGCCTCGACTGGGTCAAGGGCGCCTGAGAGCCGTGTCCCGCCCGGACAGCGGCGTCCGGGCGGGACACGGTCAGCGCTGCCAGCGGACCACGCCGCCGACCACTGTCAGCGCCACGGTCACCTCGCGCAGCTCCGCCGCGTCGACCCGGTACGGGTCGGTGGGCAGCACGATGAAGTCGGCGAGCATGCCGGAGCGCAACCGGCCCTTCAGGTGCTCCTCGTACGAGGCGTACGCGCCCGCCTCGGTGAAGCAGCGCAACGCCGTGTCCAGGTCGAGCCGCTCGTGCGGGTCGACGCCGCCGGGCGGGGTGCCGTCGGGCTGCTGGCGGGTCACCGCGGCGTGGATGCCGAAGAACGGATCGGGGTCCTCCACCGGGGCGTCCGACCCGAACGCCACTGTCGCCCCGGCGTCGAGCAGGCTGCGCCACGCGTACGAGGCCAGGCCCCGGCCGGCCAGCATCCGGCTGGTCAGCGGGATGTCGCTGGTGCAGTGGGTGGGCTGCATCGAGGCGATCACGCCGGAGCGGGCGAGCAGCGGCACGTCGTCCGGCAGCAGGTGCTGGGTGTGCTCGATCCGGTGCCGCAGCCGCGCCACCGCGCCGGGATCGGCCGACTCGCGCCAGCGCGCGTACGCCCGCAGCACCATCCGGTTCGCCGCGTCGCCGATGGCGTGCGCGGCCACCGCGATCCCCGCCCCGGCGGCGGTCGCCACCAGCCGCTCGAACTCCTCGGCCGGGGTGACGGCGATGCCGTGGTTGCCGGGCTCCCCGTCGTACGGCTCGGTCATCAGGCAGGTGTGTGAGCCGAGCGCCCCGTCGGTGAAGATCTTCACCGGGCCGGTGCTCAACCAGCGGTCCCCGTCCCCGGTGGCCCAGCCGGCGTCGATCGCCTCGTCCAGGGCCGTCGCGGGGATCGTCTTGTGCACCCGCAGCGGCAGCTCGCCGCGCGCGTACAGCGTCTCGTAGGCGGCGCGGGCGTCCTGCCCGTCGAGGTCGTGGATGCCGGTCAGCCCGGCGGCGAGCAGCCGGGGCAGGTGGGTGCGCAACTGCGCGACCAGGTCACCGGCGTGCGGAGAACGCACCACCGCGTACGCCGCGTCCGCCGCCGCCTCGCGCAGGATGCCGGTCGGTTCGCCGTGCTCGTCCCGCGCGATCTGCCCGCCGGCCGGGTCGGGGGTGGTGGCGTCGATGCCGAGGCGGGCCAGGGCGGCGGTGTTCACCCAGATGGTGTGGCCGTCGATGCTGGGCAGCGCCGCCGGCCGGTCCGGGCAGACCCGGTCCAGGTCGGTGCGGGTCGGCTGCACCGGCCGGGTCCACTTGTTGCTGTCCCACCCGCCGCCGAGCAGCCAGGCGTCCGGCGGCAGCGTGGCGGCGTGCCGGGCGATCCGGGTCAGCGCCTCGTCGAGGCTCGCCGTGCCGCGCAGGTCCACCTGGTTCAGCCCGCGCACGTAGGACGCCGCGTGGATGTGACTGTCGATCAGCCCGGGCAGCACGGCCGCTCCGCCGAGGTCGACCCGGCGCGCGCCGCCGCCGGCCCGGTCCCGGCACTCGGCGAGGTCACCGACGGCGACGATCCGCTCGCCGCGGACCAGCATCGCCTCGGCGTACGGGCGGTCCGGGTCGAGCGTGTGGATGCGGGCGTTCTCGTAGACCGTGCCGCTCATGGGCTCCCTGCCTCGGCGCTCGTACGGAGTCTCAGGACGTGTGGACCGGCGACGTCTCCTCCGGCTCACCGGCCCGGTCCGCGCGGATCCGGTCGATGTGGTCGGCCAGCTCGTCGGTGATCAGCAGATCGCGCCGGATGTCGTCGTGCGGGTACGCCGTCCGCCCGACCATGTGCGCCGCGACCGGTGCGGTGGCGAGCTGGAACAGGCCCACCAGGACCAGCGTGGTGATGTCCACGCCGGTACGCAGCCGCAGCGCGCAGCCGAGCAGCACCAGCAGCAGCCCGAGCACCTGCGGCTTGGCCGCCGCGTGCATCCGCGACAGCACGTCCGGGAAGCGGACCAGCGCGATGCCCGCGGCGAGGCAGAGCAGGGCGCCGGCGATCAGGCAGATGCCGGCGACGGTGTCCAGAATCGCGTCGATCATCACTTCGAGCTTCTCCGGGACGCGAACCGGGCGACGCTCACCGAGCCGACGAACCCGACCAGGGCGAGGACCACCAGGACCGGAAGCGCCGTGGCGTCCCGGCTGTAGGCCGCCTCGGTGGCGATGGCCGCGACCGCGACGGCGAGCAGCACGTCGGTGGCGACGGCCCGGTCGAGGATCGACGGCCCGCGGATGATGCGGACGAGGGTGAGCCCACCGGCCGCGACGAGCAGCGCGGTGACGATCACGGCGACGACGGTCACGTCGGTGCTCCTTCCAGGTCGACCGACCCGGACGGGCCGGTGGGTACGGATCGACGGATCAGGCTCAGCTCCTCGGCCGAGCCGACGGCGGCGACGATGCGCTCCTCCAGCTCCAGCACGCCCTGCCGGAAGCGCTCCACCTCGTCGAGGCTGCGGATGCCGATGACGTGCACGTAGAGCGTGCCGGTGCTCCGGTCGGCCTCCAGGATCAGGCTGCCCGGCACCAGCGACAGGGCCTCGGCGTTGAGGGTGAGGTTGAGGTCGGTGTTCACCCGCAGCGGCACCGCGATGATCGCCGAGTGCGGGTGCTCGGACCGGACGGCCAGCCAGGCCACCTGCGCGGACGCCACCACCAGGTCGTACAGGAAGCGGACCACGAACCGCAGCAGCGGCACCGGCCGGATCCGGCCGGCGAACGTGACGGGGGGCAGCGGGAAGACCACCAGCAGCACGGCCGCGACCACGAGTCCGCTGAGCACGTTGGCCCAGCTGAAGGTGCCCCACAGCAGCACCCAGACGGTGACCAGGCCGGTCACCGCGATGGCCCGGTTGCGCCAGCGGTCACGGCGGGTCAGTGGCGCTTTCGGCTGACTGGTCACGGCGGTCCCTCCGGGAACACGGCCTCCACGTACGGGGCACGGCGCAACAGGTCGTCGGCGGCGTCGGTGCTGATGTCGAACAGCGGTCCGGCCACCACCGTCAGCGCCAGACCGAGCACCACGAGGGCGGCGGTGGACACCGTCATCAGCCGGGGCAGCACCGCCCCGGCCGGCGCCGGGCCGTCGTGCGGCTGCTCGGCGCCGTCGGTGCGGGCCGCCTGGTCGGCGTCGCCGGGCTCCGGCATGTCCGCGTGCGGGGCCCGCCAGAAGGCGAGGTTCCACACCCGGGCGATGGCGTAGAGCGTGAGCAGGCTGGTGAGCAGTCCCCCGGCGACGAGCGACCAGGCCAGGAACCCGCCGTCGTCGACGCCGGCCTGGACCAGGCCGAGCTTGCCGAGGAACCCGGAGAACGGTGGTATGCCGGCCAGGTTCAGCGCGGGCACGAAGAACAGCACGGCGAGCAGGGGCGACAGCCGGGCCAGGCCGCCGAGGCGGTCCAGCGCGGTGCTGCCGCCGCGTCGTTCGACCAGGCCGGCGGCGAGGAACAGCGTGGTCTGGATGGTGATGTGGTGCACCACGTAGAAGATCGCCGCGGACAGGCCGAGCGGGGTGGTCAACCCGACCCCGAACAGCATGTACCCGATGTGGCTGACGAGCGTGAACGACAGCAGCCGTTTGATGTCCGACTGGGCCACCGCGCCGAGGATGCCCACCACCATGGTCAGCGCCGCTATCACCATGAGCAGGTCGGCGGTGCGGCCGCCGGGGAACAGCAGCGTCTCGGTACGGATGATCGCGTACACGCCGACCTTGGTGAGCAGGCCCGCGAAGACCGCCGTCACCGGGGCGGGCGCGGTCGGGTAGCTGTCCGGCAGCCACGCCGACAGCGGGAACACCGCCGCCTTGATCCCGAACGCGAGCAGCAGCATGCCCTGCAGCACCAGGCGGATGTCGTCGGGCAGCGCGTCCAGGCGGTCGGCGAGCTGCGCCAGGTTCAGCGTGCCGGTGGCGGAGTAGACCAGGCCGATCGCCACCAGGAAGATCAGCGACGAGAGCAGGCTGACCACGACGTACGTGGTGCCGGCCCGGATCCGCGTCTCGGTGCTGCCGAGCGTCAGCAGCACGTAGCTCGCCACCAGCAGGATCTCGAAGCCGACGTAGAGGTTGAACAGGTCGCCGGAGAGGAAGGCGTTGCAGACGCCCGCGGTCAGCACCAGGTAGGTCGGGTGGTAGACCGACAGCGGCGTCTCCTCGTTGCCGTCGGCCATGCCCTGCCCGATGGAGTAGACGAGCACGCACAGGGTGACCGAGGCGGACACCACGAGCATCAGCGCGGCGAGCTGGTCGGCGACGAGCACGATGCCCATCGGCGCCACCCAGCCGCCCACCTCCACCACGAGCGGGCCGTCCAGCGAGGAGCGGA
This sequence comes from Micromonospora sp. WMMD1274, assembly GCF_049179035.1. Classification (NCBI taxonomy): domain Bacteria; kingdom Bacillati; phylum Actinomycetota; class Actinomycetes; order Micromonosporales; family Micromonosporaceae; genus Micromonospora; species Micromonospora sp. WMMD1274. The sequence continues at coordinate 6,207,638 of NZ_JBMHMG010000001.1, read as the reverse complement.
CCAGGAGCATCGCGGCCACCGCGACGGTGGCGGTGAGCACGATGATGCTGACCCACCGCTGGGCGCGGGCCCGGCGGGCGAGCAGCAGGGTGAGGGCGGCGCCGAGCAGCGGCATCACCACCGGCAGCGGGACGAGCCAGGTCATCGGACGGCCTCCGCCTCACCGGCGGCGAGCACCCGGGCCTCGGGGCTGCCGTCGTCGGCCTCGAAGTTGTCCGAGTCCGAGGTGCCCGGGCCCTCGTCCCGGTCGGCCAGCTCCATGATCCGGCGGTCCTCGACGTCGTCCTGCACCTCGTCGTGCCCGTTGAGGTGCCAGCTCCGGTAGGCCAGCGCGAGCAGGAACGCGGTCATGCCGAGCGTGATCACGATCGCGGTCAGCACCATCGCCTGCGGCAACGGGTCGGACATGTCCTCCTGGGCGGTGGTGCCGACGATCGGCGGGCCTCCGGCCCGGCCGCCGGTGAGCAGCAGCAGGTTCGCGCCGTTGCCGAGCAGGATGACCCCCATCAGGACACGGGTGAGGCTGCGTTCCAGCAGCAGGGTGACGCCGGTGGCGAACAGGACGCCGATCACCACGACGTAGACCAGGTTGGGGACGTTCGGGCTCATACCAGCTCCTCTTCCCGTACGCCGGCCGGTCCGGTCTCCTGTTCGTCGACCTCCTCCTGGCGGTCCATCTCGGCGCCCAGGCTGCGCAGGATGTCCAGTACGAGGCCGACCACGATGAGATAGACGCCGACGTCGAAGAAGACCGACGTCACGAAGTGCACGTGGCCCAGCAACGGCAGGTGGAAGTCGAGCGTCGCGCTCTGCAGGAACTCGCCGCCCAGCAGCATCGCGGCCACGCCGGTGCCGACCGCGACGAACAGCCCCGCGCCGAGCACCAGGCCCGCGTCCACGGGCGCGGCGCCGTTGAGTTCGGTACGCCCGCCAGCCAGGTACCGCACGGCGAGCCCCAGCCCGGCGACCAGACCGGCGGCGAACCCGCCACCGGGGGCGTTGTGGCCGGAGAAGAGCAGGTAGATCGAGAACAGCAGGATGGCGTGGAACAGCAGCCGGGTGACCACCTGGAGGATGACCGACTGCTGCCGGGAGGTCGCGCCGCCGGTCAGCCAGCGCGGGCGCGACGACTGCTGCCGGCCGGCGCCGGGGATGCCGCTGCGCAGGTCCAGCGCGCGGGAGCGGCGGAAGATCAGGCTGGCCACGCCGGTGGCGGCCACCACCAGCACGGCGATCTCGCCCATCGTGTCCCAGGCCCGGATGTCGACGAGCGTCACGTTCACCACGTTCTTGCCGCCGCCGTAGGAGACCGCCTCGTCCGGGAAGCCGACCGAGATCGGCGTCGCGGTCCGGCTGCCCGCCGCCACGTACGCCATGCCGGCGGTGACCACGCCGACGGCGACGCCGAGCGCGACGCGGAACCGCCGGGTGGCGCGGATCGGGCGGGCCGAGAACCGGCGCGGCAGCCGGCGCAGCACCAGCACGAACATCACGATCGTGACGGTCTCCACCAGGAACTGGGTGAGCGCGAGGTCGGGCGCGCCGTGCAGGATGAACATCAGCGCCGTGCCGTAGCCGGTCACGCCGACCAGGATCATCGCGGTCAGCCGGCGGCGGGCGCGCGCGGCCACCAGCGCCGCGACGACGATGACCGCGCCGGCGACGGCCTGCAACGGGGTGTCCCAGAGCTGGAACCGCCGGGCCCACGGCGCGCCGGCGAGCACCGCGCCGCCGGGCAGCACGACCAGGACCAGCAGGATGACGCCCAGGTAGAACGGCAGCGAGCCGCGCTGGGTGGCGCCGGTCAGTTCCACCGCCGCGCGGTCGACCGCGCCGGCCAGCCGGTCGTAGCCGCTGGCGCCGTCGAAGGGCAGCCGCGGCAGGTACGGCCGGCGCCGGTGCAGCAGCAGGAACAGTCCGAGGCCACCCGCCACCGCGAGCGCCGACAGGCCCAGCGCCGGGGTCAGCCCGTGCCAGAGGGCCAGGTGGTAGCCGGGGTCGGCGGTCGGGAACTGGTCGGCGTACGGGGCCAGCACCCGGTCCACCGCCGGGGCGAGGACGCCGACCGCGAGACCGGCGAGGGCGAGCACCGCCGCCGGGCCGATGAACGCCGGCTCGATCCGGTGCGGCCGGGTCTCCTTCACGCCGGGCTTGGCGGCGAACGCGCCCCAGAGGAAGCGCGCGGTGTACGCGACGGTCAGCGCCGAGCCGGTCACCACTCCGGCGAGCACCAGCAGTTCGGTCGTGCCGCCGTGCAGGAACGCCTCGAGCGCGGCCTCCTTGGCCACGAAGCCGATCAGCGGCGGCAGACCCGCCATGGAGGCGGCGGCGAGTCCGGCGACCGCCGCCAGCACCGGCGCGCGGCGGCCCAGGCCGCTGAGTTCGCGCAGGTCGCGGGTGCCGGTGACGTGGTCGACGACGCCGACGACGAGGAACAGGGTGGCTTTGAACAGGGCGTGCGCCAGCAGCATCGCGGCGCCGGCCAGCGCGGTGTCGCGGGTGCCCGCGCCGAGGATCACCATGAGCAGGCCGAGCTGGCTCACGGTGCCGTACGCCAGCAGCAGCTTCAGGTCGACCTGCCGCAGCGCCGTCCAGCCGCCGAGGAACAGGGTGATCAGGCCGCCGGCCAGCAGGACGCCGCGCCACACGATGGCCTGGCCCACCGCGGGGCCCATCAGCGCGGCCAGGAACACGCCCGCTTTCACCATGGCCGCGGCGTGCAGGTAGGCGCTGACCGGCGTGGGCGCGGCCATCGCGCGCGGCAGCCAGAAGCTGAACGGGAAGATCGCGGACTTGCTGGTCACGCCGAGCAGGACGAGCACCAGCGCGACGGTGAGGTAGCCGCCCTCGGGCAGGTTCCCGGCGATCTCCGACCACCGGTACGAGCCGGCGTGCTGGCCGAGCATCACGAAACCGGCGAGCATCGCCAGGCCGCCCAGCGTGGTCACCAGCAGGGCCTGCATCGCCGCGCGGCGGCTGGCCCGCTTGGTCGGGTCGCTGCCGATCAGCAGGTAGGAGAAGACGGTGGTGAGTTCCCAGAACACGTACAGCAGCAGCAGGTCGTCGGAGACGACCAGGCCGAGCATCGCGCCGGCGAACGCCACGAACACCGCGGCGAACCGGCCGAGGCCGGGATCGTCGGACCGGAAGTAGCGCGCGCTGTAGGCCAGCACGAGGGCGCCGACCCCACCGACGAGCAGCACCAGCAGCCAGGACAGCGTGCCCATGCGCAGCGCGAGTTCCAGACCCAGCTGCGGCACCCAGGTGACGGTCTCGACGACGGGCCGGCCCGCGCGGACCGGTTCGGTACGGGTCACCGCCCAGATCAGCGCCGCCGCCGGGACGGCCGCCAGCAGATAGAGAGCCCGCCTGCCGAGGAGGCGTACCAGCACGGGGGCGGTCAAGGCTGCGAACGCATGGACCGCCACCAGAACCAGCACACACACTCCTCAAGATCGACCTGCGGTACGTCAACCCTAACCGGCGATGCGGCGAGGCGGTATGTCGAGAGAATCACGCGAACGTGTCGTGTCGGCTCCGCTCTGCTTCGGGTAAGGAGTGAGGTTTGCTCTGCCCGGTACAGCGGTCGCGTCCGGCGGGCGCCCCGATAGGGTGGTCGGCGTGCTGCCGATGCGAGCCGCCCTGGCGGGCACCACCGGAAACGCGATGCTGATGGGCCTCGCCGAGGTCAGCACGCCGGTCGGCTGGGTGCTGCTGCCCGGCCTGCTCGGCGTCTCGGCCCGGCCCCGGACGGCGGCGCTGGTGTCGGCCTGGGCGGGCGTCCTGGTCGCGCTGTCGGTCGTCGTACCGGTGATCCCCGGCCACCGCACTGATCCACAGGCGCTGCTCGCCTCGGCGGCCAGCCTGGCCGCCGTGCCGGTCCTGGCCTGGGCCCGCCGCCGGACGCGGACCGCCACCGTGACGCGCGCCGCCGCGCCGCCGGACGTCGCGGTGTTCACCGTGCCGGCCGGTCCCGGGAGCGCCGCGCTGGCGATCTGCGGCACCGCCGGGGAGATCGGCGCCGCCGTCCCGGTCCGCGGCGGCGGGCTGCGCGTCCTGCTCGGCACCGTCACCGGCGCCACGCTGGACACGCCCGCCGGGCGCCGGGCGATCGAGCAGGCGTTCCACCGGGCCGCCGCCGGACCACGGCGTACACTGCCGCACCTGGTCGACGCGCTGGAGAAGGTGGTCCGCGACCTCGCCCCGGCGGGCCACCTGCGCGCCACCCTCGTCGACGTGGACCGAGCCGGGTCGGTACGGGCGGTGCGGTGCGGCTCGCCGGACCTCGTCGTCGCCGCCGGACGCCGCGCCGAACCCGCCGGAGTGCCCGAGGGACCGGCGATCGGGTCGACGGAGCCGGGCGAACGCGCCGCGCCCGTCCCGGTCACCGGCCGCCGGATCGCCGTCGTCGGCACCGGCTTCACCGACGCGCACGGGGAGCGGTGGCTGCGCGTACTCGATCAGGTGGCCGCCGGCGACGACCCGGCACGGACGGCGCAGCTGCTGACCCGCGGCGCCCGGGGCGGGCGGCGCACCGGCCCGGCGCTGGTGATCGACGGCGGAACCACTGTCGCGGGAATGACCGGCGGCGCACGCGGGCCCGCCGCCTAGGCTGGTGCGGTGGGCCGGCGTCCGGTGCCGGCCCCGTCCGGGGAGACCGCGATGACCGACAGCGTCCGCCGGCCGGCACCGGTCGCGGGCGGCGAGGACGAGCAGTGGCTGGCCGACGTGGCCCGCGCGGCGGGCGCCGACGCCGGCGACGTGCCGGTGGAGCTGCTCGGCGACTACCTGCGGCTGCTGACCGACGCGGCGGTGACCGGCCGCCGCCCGCGCCGCGCCGAACTCGACGCGGTCGGCGCGCTGGGCCGGCGCGCGGCCGAGCAGGGGATCTCCGCCGGCCGCGCGGTACGCCTCTACCTGTCCGCGGCGCGGCGCGTCTGGCGGCAGCTCCCCCACCTGGACCGGTCCGACGACAGCGAGGCGGTCCGCGCCGCCGCCGACGCCGTCCTGCACGTGGTCGACACCGCGGTGGCCACGCTCGCCGAGGGGTACGCGGTGGCCCGCCGGGAACTGGTCCGGCGCGAGGAGTCGCTGCGCCGGGAACTCGTCGACGACCTGCTGCGCGGCGACTCCGACCTGGGCGGGCTGGTGGAGCGGGCCGAGCCGTTCGGCCTGGACCTGGCCCGGGTGCACCAGGTCGCGCTGGCCGCGCCGGGCCGGCGGCTGCCGGACACGGAGGCGGCGATCAGCGCGCTGGAGCGGGTCATCTTCGACCGGCTCGGTGACCGGGACGTGCTGGTGGCCACCAAGGAGGGGGTGCTCGTGGTGATCGCCCCGGCGGACCCGGTGGCCGCCGACCGGGGCCGCGGCGCCGGCCCGGCCGGCAACCTGGGCACGCTGATGCACGGCGAGCTGGACCGGCTGGTGCGGGGCCGGCCGTGGCAGGTGGCGGTGGGCCGCCCGCACCCGGGCGTCTACGGCATCGCCCGCTCGTACGAGGAGGCCCGGGAGGCGCTGACCACGGCGCGGCGCCTGCACAGCGAGGCGTCGGTGATCGACGCGCACGACCTGCTGATCTACCGGGTGCTGCTGCGCGACCAGCCCGCCATGGTCGACCTGGTGCGGGCGGTGCTGACGCCGCTGGCCCAGGCGCGTGGGGGCGCCGAGCCGCTGCTGGACACGCTGAACGAGTACTTCGCCTGCGGCGAGGTCTCCACCGAGGCCGCCCGCCGGCTGCACGTGTCGGTGCGCACCGTCACCTACCGGCTGGCCCGGATCCGGTCGTTGAGCGGCTACGACCCCGCCGACGCGCGGGACCGGTTCACGTTGCACGCCGCCGTGCTCGGCGCGCGGGCGCTGGACTGGCCCCGCCGGCCGCTGCCGGCGTAGGGGCCGCGGCCGGTGTGACCGGCGTCTCAGGCCGGTACGGCCACCAGCTCCGGGAAGCCGAGCAGGTTGGCCAGGGCCGACGCCTCGTCACGGGTGAGGGTGAGCGTGACCATGCGGTCCGGGTCGTCCGGGTCGTCGTGGACGACGTCGCGCCGGCCGCCGACCTGGTAGTCGATCACGCCGATCCGGCGGCCCTCCTCCGTGGTCAGCGTGTGCCGGACCCCGATGCCGGGGAGGGTCGTACGTTCGATGATCACGGGGACCTCCTTCGGACGCGGTCGCCGCGGGCCCGCCGGAGCCGGCCGGCGTCAGGGCGACGCGATGGACGTTCGAGCTGGGCTCGCGTTCTCCATGTGTCAACCATAGCCACGGGGTATGGGCGGATCCGGGTTCCGGCCACCGGCAATCATTGCGCTCGTTGTTGGCCGGTGGCGTGCACTGCCGCGCGTGGTGTTCCCGGCGACGCTGGAGTCCGAGGCGGTACCCGAGCAGCGAGGAGGTGGTGAGCATGACCCGCACGTCGATGGCTCCACCACCGGTGTTCGCCGGACTCGTCGCGTCCCGACCTGCGAGCGGCGACCAGAAGCGCGTCTGAGCCCCCGGCCGCCGGCGTCGTCGAGTGAATCCGACGCCCTGCGGCCCCGGCCACGCCCCTTCCCCGCACCGTCCACCGCCCGTTGGGCACCCTGATCCGAAAGAGGTCGGTATGCCGCACCCTGTCACAGCCATTCGTCCTCCGGCCCGCACCGGCATGCTGATCGGCCGCTCCCACGGCAGCCGCCCGCCGGTCACAGTCGACGCGGCGCCGCTCGCCGTGGACCTCGGCAGCAGCCTGCTGCGGATCTGGCTGGGCCCGGGCCGGACGCTGAGCGTCCCGCTCGGCCACGGCCTGCGCAGCCCGGTCGTGCGGCGTGGCCGGATCGTCGACGGTCCGGCCTGCGTCTCCGAGCTGCGGCAGATCCTGCGCGACCACCGCACCCCGGTGCCGGTCGGCGCGCTGGTCGTGGCCTGCCGTCCGGTGCTCGCCGCGCCGGCCGAGCAGGAGGCGACCCGCCGGGTGCTCACCGCCGTGCTCGCGCCGTCCCGGCTGCTGTTCCTCGACAGCGTCCGGGCGGGCGCCATCGGCGCCGGCGCCGCCGCCGGCACCCTGCTCGTCGCCGACATCGGCGCCCAGCTCACCGAGGTGGCGCTGCTGGAGGACGGCCGGGTGGTGGCGGCCCGGCGGGCCGAGGCCGGCACCCGGGACCTGAACCACGCGACGACCGCCGCCATGCTCGCCGACACCACCTCCCGGCTGGTACGCGAGCTGCGTCAGGACGCGGCGCTGCGGCCCCAGGTCCGCGCCGCGCTGGCCCGTGGCCCGATCGTCATCGGTGACGGCGCCACCCGGCCCGACGTGACGGCCCGCCTGGTCGCCACGCTCGGCGCGACTGTGCACCGCGCCGCGTCACCCCGTACCGCCGCGCTGACCGGCGCCGGGATGGCCGCCATCTCGGCCCTGCGACACCCGCACGACACCGAGCGCCGCCCGGAAAGGAGCGCCTGATCATGACGCACGCCCTCAACCGCACCGACACGCTGCGCGAACTGCTGGACCGGCAGTTCGGCGAGTACACCGACCAGCTCACCGAGCTGACGCTGCACACGCGGCAGCCCGACTACGGCGGGCACGACCCGGACACGCTGCGCCGGCTGATCGAGACCGCCCGGCAGGGGGTCGCGGACACCGCCCAGGCACTGAAGCGGATGTCCGAGGGCACGTACGGCGTCTGCGAGCGATGCGGGCAGGACATCCCGACGGCCCGCCTGGAGATCCTGCCCTCGGCCCGCTTCTGCGTGCCGTGCCAGCAACGACGCTGAGCACCGCACGGGGCTGTCGGGGCGGACGCCGGCCGGTAGCGTCACCGCCATGGATGTCGATGACGTCGCCGGCCGGCTCGGCGTGCCCGCCGAGGAGGTCGACCGGGTGCACCGGCTCGCCGGTGACCTGCCCTCCGCGCCGCTGCCCTCCCGGGCGGACGCGCCAGCGCTGCTGGACCGGCTCGCGGTGCGCCCCGACGACGCCGCCGAGATCCTCGCCGGCTGGCCGGAACCCGGTTCGCCACTGTGGACCCCGGAGCTGCGCTGGTTGCTGGACCGCTCGATCGCCCTGGTCCGCGCCGACCTCGGCGGCTTCGCCTGGCTGCCGCCCGGCCCGGCGCTGCCCCGGGACCGCGGTCCGGCCTGGCGGCACCTCTACGCCTACGCCTACCTCGCCCTGGTCGACGTCGTCCGGGCCTACCACGGCGACCACGGCGTCCCCGACGACGTGTCCTGGGCGACGCTTGCCGACCTGGGCAACAACCTCGCCGTCGACAGGCGGATGAACGGCGAGGGCTGGCCGATCATGCAGTGCTGGCTGACGTTGCACGCCCGCGGTGGCCTCTACGACCTGGGCCGACTGCAGCACCAGCGCGGCGACGACGGCGCGATCGGCCTGCACATCCCGGACTCGGGACCGCTGACCCCGGAGGCGGTCGACGCGTCGCTGGAGCGGGCACGCGCGTTCTTCCCGCGCCACTTCCCCGGCGAGCACTACGCCGCGTTCTCCTGCGGCTCCTGGCTGCTCGACCCGCAGTTGCGCGAATACCTGCCGGAGGACTCCAACATCATCCGGTTCCAGCGGCGGTTCACGCTGGAGCCCCACCAGGAGCAGGACACCCCGGACGGCGACGTCGAGGTGCTGCGGTTCGTGTTCCGCAGCCTCAGCACGCCGCTGGACCGGCTGCCGCGCCGCACCGTGCTCCAGCGCGCGGTGATCGACCACCTCCAGGCCGGTCGACACTGGCATTGGCGCCGGGGCCGCTTCCCGATCGCCGGACCGGCCGGACGGTAGCCGTACCGGGGCCGGCGTGACCGGCTGCGACTGTCAGTCGGGGTGGCGGCGGGCGGCGTAGGCCCGCACCTTGGCGCGGTTGCCGCACGTGGCCATGCTGCACCAGCGACGCCGGCCTCGGGGGTCCAGGAACAGCCATCCGCAGTCGGCGGCCGGACAGGCACGCACCTCGGTGCGGGCCGCCGAGGTGAGCAGGTCGGCGGCGGCCCGGGCACCGGACAGCAACGGCAGGCGCAGCCCGGCGTCGTCGGGCAGCGTCCAGTGGGCGATCCCGTCCGGGCCCGTCTCCAGGACGGATGCGGCGGCAGCCTCCCGGGCCGGCCCGGCGACCCGCCGGAAGGCCCCGGTGTCGTCCGGGTCGAGCAGGACGTCGTGCAGCGCGGTGCGCAGTTCCCGGGTCTCCGCCAGCACCTCGCCCGCAGCAGACGGCCGGCGGCGGCCCGCCTCCCGCAGGCGGCCGACGACGGCCGGGGCGAGCAGCCCGACGTGACCGGCCCACACCGCGAGCCGGTCGTAGTCGCGCAGCCAGTCCCGTTCCGGGCTCGGTGGCGCGGCCCAGCCGGCCCAGGTGTTGCAGAGTTCCAGCGCGGGATGGCCGCCGACCGGGATCGGCATCGGATAGCCCTCGACGTTCACCCAGTGCATGCCGACAGTGTGCCTTGACGCGGCCGCACTAACCAGTCAGTGTCATCACACCGGTTAATCGTATTCTACTGGTTAGGTGATGCCATGCGCCCCGCAAAGACAGTCGGTCGGTTCCTGCTCGGCATGCTCGTCGCGTCCGCGGCCCTCGTGGCCGCTCCGCCCGGCCCGGTGCTCGCGTACCGCGACGCCTCTCCGGCCGCCCGGTCGAGCGGTCGGCCCGAGCCCTGGCGTCCATCGATCCAGGAGGACTGGACCGGTCCGGCGGGCCGCTACTGCTCCTTCCCGCTCCAGGTCCGCGTCGTCTCCCAGGACGTCCGGGTCCGGGTGCTCGCCCGGTACGCCACCGGCGCCGTTCGGCGTGAGGAGTACGCCGGGCCGCTGACCGTCGAGTTCGTCGACGCCGACACCGGACGGGCGGTGCGCCGCGACGCGGGCGGCTCCGGCCTGCTGGAGTACCGGCCCGACGGCGGGTGGCTGCGCTACACCATCGTCGGGCCGGCCGGGTTCGGCTTCCGTCCCGGAGACCACTACCGGCGCGGCTACTACATCCTCGACGGACTGCACGTGATCTCGGTCGATCCGGACGGCACCCGTGCGCTGACACTGGGAATCGGGCGGCAGGACGACATCTGCCTGGCACTCGGCGACCGGGCCGCCTGACCCGGCTGGCCGCGACGGTGGTGGGTGGGATGACCGACGTACGGCTGTCGGTGCTCGGGCCCCTGGTCGCGCACCGCGACGGCGCGGACGTGCCGCTCGGCGGCCGGCGGCAGCGCATGGTGCTCGCCACGCTGCTGGTCGCGCGGGGACGGATGCTGCCCGCCGAGCGGCTGCGGGACCTGGTCTGGAGCGACGGCCGGCGGGCGGCCGGAGCGGCGACCCTGCACGGCTACGTGGCCGCGCTGCGGCGGGCGCTCGAACCGGACCGGCCGCCGCGCTCACCGGGCCGGGTGCTGCGCCGCGAGGGCCCCGGGTACGCCCTGCGGGTGCCGCCCGAACAGGTCGACGCGGAACGGTTCGCCGCGCTCGTAGCGCACGGCGTCAACCGGCTGGACCGGGGTCACGCCGCCGCGGCCCTGGCCGATCTGACCGGTGCGCTCGGGTTGTGGCGCGGGCCGGCGTACGCCGATCTGGCGGAGGCGCCGTTCGCGCTGCCGGAGATCGCCCGCCTGGAGGGAATGCGAGCCGCCGCCACCGAGTCGCGGCTGGCCGCCCTGCTGGCGCTGGGGCGGCACACCGAGATCCTCGGCGAACTGGAGGCGCTCGTGCTGGAGCAGCCGTTGCGGGAGCGCGGCTGGGAGATGCTGGCGGTCGCGCTGTACCGGGCCGGCCGGCAGGGCGACGCGCTCGCCGTCGTACGCCGCGCGCGGGCCCGGCTCGCCCGGGACCTCGGGATCGACCCGGGAGGTGGACTGCTGCGCCTGGAGACGGCGATCCTCCGCCAGGACACCGCTCTCGACCTCGTGCCCGGCCCGGCCGCGCCGCCGGAACCACGAGGTGACGGCGGCGATCCCAGTGGGATCCCAGTCGACGCCGGCACCGTAGGCGGCACGACCATCCACAGTGAAGGGGAACGGCATGCGTGGGCTGCGACCGATGACCGAGGCGGATCCGGAGTTCGAGGTCAACGTCAAGAACAACTACGTCGACTGCGTCGATCTGCCGGCCGCGCGTACCCGGCGGCGGCTGCCGCTGCCCGAGGGAACCGCCGCCGAGCCGGCCGGCGCGGCCCGGGACCGGTCGCCGGAGTCCCGGTGACCCGATCGGCCGGGCTCGCGCCCCGGTGGCGGGCGTGGGCCGCCGAGAACCTGGCCCTCGGCGTACCGGCCGGCGAGGTCCGGGAGGCGTTGCTGGCCGCCGGGCTGCCCGTGCCGGAGGTCGACGAGGAGCTGGCCGGCGCGCCCGGGCACCCGTACTTCCGGGCCTGCCTGCGCCTGGCCCGGGAGTACGCCTGGACGGAGTCCCTGCTCGACCTCTACGGCGATCTCCGCTCGGCGCAGCTGGCCGGCGGGCTGGAACGGCGCTCCGACCTGTCCCCCACCGAGTTCTTCGACAGGTACTACGTCGCCAACCGTCCGGTGATCCTGGCCGGCGCGGTCGACGACTGGCCGGCACGGCGGGAATGGACGACGGCCCGGCTGCGGGACCGGCTCGGCGCCGTCGAGGTCGAGGTGATGACCGGACGGGACAACAACCCGGAGCACGGCTGGCAGCACGACGCGCACCGGACCCGGATGACGTTCGCCGACTACCTCACCCTGGTCGAGACGGGTGGGGAGACGAACGACCACTACATGGTCGCGCGCAACGACAACTGGCAGCACGGACTCGAACCGCTGGCCCAGGACATCAGGCCGGTGCACGGGATCATCGATCCGGCTCTGCTGCCGGAGACGGTGACCCTGCTGCTGGGGCCGGCCGGCACGGTCACCGCCCTGCACCACGACAACATGAACATCCTGCTGTGCCAGGTTACGGGCCGCAAACACGTCCGTCTGGTGCCGTCCTATCAGCGAGGGCGGGTCTATCCCCGTGGCGGGACGTACAGCCGGGTCGACGCCGCTCGGCCCGATCTCGACCAGCACCCGCTGTACGAACGAGCCACCGTCCTGTCGGAGGTGCTGGAGCCGGGTGACGCGCTGTTCGTACCGGCCGGGTGGTGGCACTGGGTACGGGCCCTGGACGTCAGCGCCACGGTGAGCCTGCACCACTTCCGGGTGCCCGCCGGCAATCACTACCTGCACCCGCCGCTGGTGCGCAGCGAGCCCTGACGGCTGCGGATGCCGGGAACGCCGGTACCGGCGCTCCCGGCATCCGGTCTATCCCTTGTCCCGCTCCGGTGGCGGGTCCGGGATCTCGTCCACGGCCAGTCCGGGTGGTCCGGTCGGTGGCGGGTCGCGTACGTCGGCGCGGTACCGCACGGCCGGCGGCTCACCGGCCGACGGCACCGGTCCCGCGGTGAGGGCGATGGCGGCCAGCATCGTGACGATCACCGACCTCCGCATGCGTCACCTCCTCTCGTCGTCGCCGCACGGGCGACACCGGGAGGCGCGCCCGGCAGCCAGCCTGCGCCCGTCCACTGGGATCCGGCTGGGAACACGGCGACCCCGGTCAGCCGCCCGGCGGACGGACCGTCACCGGCGCTCCACCGGCCAGCCAGGCGTCGAGCGCGGCCGGGTCGTCGAACAGCAGCACCGGCGGCCCGGCCGGGTCGGCCGCCCAGGCCCGCATCCGCCGCCGCGCCCGGCCGAACCCGGTCAGGTGCCACACCAGGATCGAGTCGCGGGACAGCACGCTGCGCAGCGTCTCCCGGTTGCCGTTGCAGATCAGCTCGCCGCTCGTCAGCCGCCGCCGCGTGCGCCGCAGCAGCCGCCGGAACGAGACGCCGCGCGGGTAGTCCAGGCCGATCACCAGGTCGGCGCGACCCAGGACCACGTCCCGCCAGCCGTGGTACGCGCCGTCGACGATCCACCTGTCGCGCCGGCAGACCGCCTCGATCCGGCGACGCTGCTCGGCCACCGGCACCTCGACCCAGCCCGGCTCCCACAGCAGGTCGTCCACCGGATGCCAGGGCAGGCCGAACCGCTGCGCCAGATGCGCGGCGAGCGTCGACTTGCCGGAACCGTGGATGCCCTCGACCAGGATGCGGGCCGGGGCGCTCATGGCAGCAGCGTAGGCACCGCGCGCACCCGGCGCGATCCGGGGCGGCCGGGTCAGTGCGCGACAGCGACCGCCGGTGCCGCCTCCAGGCCGGCGAGCTGGGACGGCCGGACGACGACCAGCAGCACCAGCAGTGCCGCCACCATCCCGCCGGCCACCACCAGGGCCATCGCCACCGCGCCGGTGCCGAGCACGCCCACCAGCGGCGCGGCCACCGCGCCCACGCCGAACTGCACCGCACCGAGCAGGGCGGACGCGGTGCCGGCGGCCTCGCCGTGGCGGGACAGCGCCAGCGCCGGGGCGTTCGGCATGGCCAGGCCCGCCGCCGCCAGCACCAGCCACAGCGACACGAGCAGGGCGGGCAGCCCACCGAAGCCGGTCGCGGCGAACACCACCAGGGCCAGCCCGGCCACCGTGCCCGCCGCCAGCGACGTCACCAGGATCCACTGCGACGGGTAGCGGCGCAGCAGCCGCACGTTGTACTGGGTGGCGCCGATCAGGCCCACCGCGCCCGCGCCGAACGCCAGGCCGAACTCCTGCTCGTCGAGCCCGTAGGTGTCCTGGAGGACGAACGACGAACCCGCGACGTACGCGAACAGCGCGGCCATGGCGAGCCCGGCGACCAGGACCAGGCCGACGAAGACCCGGTCCCGCAGCAGCCCGCCGTACGTCTTCACGGTCGCGACGACGCCGCCGCGCTGGCGACGTGCGGGTGGGAGCGTCTCGGGCAGCGCGAGCGTGGCCAGCGCGACGAGCAGCACCCCGAAGACGGCCAGGACCACGAAGACGCCGCGCCAGTCGGTCCACCGCAGCACGCCGCCGCCCAGCGTCGGGGCGAGGACCGGCGCCGCACCCATGACCAGCAGCAGCCGGGACAGCATCGTGGCGAACGCCGACCCGCTGAACAGGTCACGCACCACCGCCATCGCCACCACGGCGGTCGCGGCGACACCGAGGCCCTGTACGACGCGCAGGACGCCGAGGACGGCGACGTTCGGAGCGACCACGCACAGCGCCGACGCCAGGATGTGCAGCAGGAGACCGGCGATCAGCGGGCGGCGCCGCCCGACCGCGTCCGACAGCGGCCCGATCAGCAACTGCCCGATGGCGAGCCCGGCGAGCGTGCCGGTGAGCGTCAGCTGGACCGCCGCCGACGTGGTCGCGAAGTCGCTGACGATGGCGGGCAGCGCGGGCAGGTACATGTCGATGGTCAGCGGACCCACAGCGATCAGCGAGCCGAGGACCAGCACGAGCTTGAGCCGCTGACTGCGGCTCATCAGGTCGCCCGGGGTGGGCGTCGGGGTGGCATCGGTCTTCTGGGGCGTCCCGGCCCGGTCGGCGTGCGGCCGGGCGCGAGAGGGTGCGGCACTCACACCCTGAGTCAAATACGCCTCCGGTGATCACATTCCCGTCTCGGCGAGAGGTAACGCAGGTCACGCGCTGCTCGGTGTCACGTCCCGCGGACCTGGCGCGGTCCGCCGGTTCCGGCACGCCCGTGTGCGGGACCGCCCGGCGAGCGTCGTCGGTGCTACGGTGGAGCGGAGTGATCCAGTCCAGGACTGGCAAGCAGGGAGATCAGACATGGCGGGTGACGACGACATCTCCGGGTGAGCCCGGGCATGTGACAGACCACCGGCACGCGCGGATCAGCGCCGTTCGCCGTGGTCGACTCGTCGTTCTCCAAGACCATGTCCCCCTGCCGGGCGGCTCCGGTCCGCCTGCCCTCACTCCGAGGTTGTCTTCCCGATGTCCCATTCCTTCATCGTCTGCTCGAACCTGACCTTCTCCTGGCCGGACGACACCCCGGTCTTCCAGGACCTCTCCTTCACGCTCGGCGGCGGCCGTACGGGCCTGGTCGCGCCGAACGGCGCCGGCAAGAGCACGCTGCTCAAGCTGATCGCCGGTGAGCACCGGCCCACCGCCGGGTCGATCACCGTCGACGGCGTGCTGGGCTACCTCCCGCAGAGCCTGCCGCTGGCCGCCGGCCTGACGGTGGCCGAGGTGCTGGAGATCGCCCCGCTGATCGCGGCGCTGCACGCCATCGAGGCCGGCGACGCCGACGAGAAGCACTTCACCACCATCGGCAGCGACTGGGACATCGAGGAACGCACCCGGGCCCAGCTCGACCGGCTCGGGCTCGGCGACCTCGCCTTCGACCGCCGCCTGGACACGCTCAGCGGTGGGCAGGTGGTCTCCCTCGGCCTGGCGGCGCAACTGCTCAAGCAGCCCGACGTGCTGCTGCTGGACGAGCCGACGAACAACCTCGACCTCGACGCCCGGCACCGGCTCTACGACGTGCTGGAGCAGTGGAACGGCTGCCTGCTGCTGGTCAGTCACGACCGGGCGCTGCTGGACCGGATGGAGCGCATCGCCGAACTGGACCGCGGTGAGGTGCGCTTCCACGGCGGGAACTTCACCTCCTACGAGGCGGCGGTGCGGGCCGCGCAGGAGGTGGCGGAGAAGAACGTCCGCAGCGCCGAACAGGAGCTCAAGCGGGAGAAGCGGGAGTTGCAGGAGGCCCGTGAGCGGGCGGCCCGGCGGGCCGGGAACGCCGCCCGCAACCTGAAGAACGCGGGGCTGGCGAGGATCGTCGCCGGCGGCCTGAAGCGGGACGCGCAGGTGGCCGCGGGCAAGGCGAACGAGATGCACTCCGGGCGGCTGGACGACGCCCGGGCCCGCCTCGACGAGGCCGAGCGGGCGCTGCGCAACGAGAAGACGATCACCGTGGAGCTGCCCGCCACCACTGTGCCGGCCGGACGCACGCTGCTGACCGCCGAACGGGTCCGGGTCCGGCACGGCGAGCGGTCGCTGTTCGCCGCCGACGGAGTCGACCTGACGATCCGTGGCCCGGAGCGGATCGCCCTGCTCGGCGCCAACGGCGCGGGCAAGTCGACGCTGCTGCGCCTGATCGACGGCGACCTGGCGCCCGAGAGCGGCCGGATCACCCGCGCCGAGGGCCGGATCGCGTACCTGTCGCAGCGGCTGGACCTGCTGGACCTGGACCGTACCGTGGCGGAGAACCTCGCCGTGTTCGCGCCGCAGGCCCCCGACGCGCAGCGGATGAACCTGCTCGCCCGCTTCCTGTTCCGCGGCCCGCGCGCGCACCTGCCGGTGGGAGTGCTCTCCGGCGGTGAGCGGCTGCGCGCCACGCTCGCCTGCGTGCTCGGCGCCGAACCGGCGCCACAGCTCCTGCTGCTCGACGAGCCGACGAACAACCTCGACCTGGTCAGCGTCGGTCAGCTGGAGAGCGCGCTCAACGCCTACCGGGGCGCACTGCTGGTGGTGAGCCACGACGAGCGGTTCCTCGCCGCGATCAACGTCGACCGCTGGCTGCGCCTGACCGAGGGACGCCTGGTGGAGACCGGTCCCCCGGACGCCGGCTGACCGGCCCGCCGCGCCCGCCGGCGGCGGCGACCCCGGGCGGTCAGACCGCCGGCAGGCGGACGACGAACCGGCACCCGCCGGTCACGTTGTGTGCGTGCACCCGCCCGCCGTGCGCCTCGACCAGTCCCCGCACGATCGCCAGGCCCAGACCGCCCCCGGCCGGCGCCGCCTCGTCGGCGCCGGCCGGTGCGGGGGTACGGGCCCGGGTGCCCCGGAACGCCACGTCGAACACCCGGGGCAGGTCCGCCTCGGGAATGCCGCCGCAGGTGTCGGAGACGGCGAGCCACGCGTCGTCGTCGTCCCGCCCGGCGTCGATGCGCACGGTGCCGTCCGGTGGCGTGTACCGAACGGAGTTGACCAGCAGGTTCGTCACGACGCGGGCGAGTTCGGCCTCGGCGGCCCGGACGGTCGGCCAGCCGGTCTCCGGGGCGAGCACCCGGACCCGCCGGTCGGCGGCCAGCGGCGCGGTGGCGGCGATCGCGTCGGAGACCACGTCGCCGAGCGGGACCGGGGACAGCGCGGGCCGCAGCGCTCCGGCGTTGATCCGGGACAGCTCGAACAGGTCGTCGACCAGGCGGGTCATCCGGTCCGTCTCGACCCGGATCCGGCGGTGGTACTCGGCCACCGCCGCCGGCTCGTCGACCACCCGGTCCTCCAGCGCCTCCGCCATCGCCCGCAGCCCGGCCAGCGGCGTACGCAGGTCGTGCGAGACCCACGCGACCAGCTCGCGGCGGCCGGCCTCCAGCTGCCGTTCCCGCTGCCGGGCCTGGTCGGCCCAGACCGCCGCCTGCGCCAGCCGGCGGGCGAACGCCACCCCGACGGCCAGGCTGACCGCCGCGGACGCCGCGACCGTGACGAGGACGACCTGGAGGTCGTGCGCGGACAGGAACATGGCCTGGGCGACGGCAGTGACGCCCGCCGTCACCGAGGCGATCGTGACCGCGAGCAGCACCGCGATGTGCGCGAGGATCGACCGGTGGCGCACCAGCCGCAGCGCGCCGACGCCGAGCGCGCCGACGACCGCGCCGGCGAGGAGGGCGTAGAGCCCGATGACCAGCAGCTCGTTCACCGGGACGCGTCCGACGGCTCGTACCGGTAGCCGACGCCCCACACGGTGACGATGCGGCGGGGCTGCGCCGGGTGGTCCTCGATCTTCTCCCGCAACCGCCGGACGTGGACGGTGACTGTGGACTGGTCTCCGAACCGCCAGCCCCACACGCGGTCCAGCAGCTCGGCCCGCGACCAGGCGCGTCCCGGGTTCGCCAGCAGGAACGCGAGCAGGTCGAACTCCCGTACGGTCAGCGACAGCGGCTGCCCGCCGCGATCGGCGACGCGCCGGTCCGTGTCCGCGGTGAGGTCCCCGTCGCGCAGCACCTCGGTCGGCCCTCGGTCCTGCGGGGCGGCGCGCCGGAGCACCGACCTGATGCGCAGCACGAGTTCGCGCGGCGAGAACGGCTTGGTCACGTAGTCGTCCGCGCCGACCTCCAGCCCGGCGACCCGGTCGGCCTCGTCCCCGAGCGCGGTGAGCATGACCACGGGCAGACCGGGCAGCCGGCGACGCAGCCGCCGGCACACCTCGATGCCGTCGAGACCCGGCATCATCAGGTCGAGGACCACCAGGTCGGGTGGCTCCTCCTCGGCCGCGGCGAGCGCGTCCGGCCCGTCGAAGGACAGCCGGACCCGGCAGCCGTCCTGTTCCAGGTAGCGCCGGACGACGTCGCTCACCGTCCGGTCGTCGTCGACGACGAGCACGTAGCGCCCCATGGGCCAGACGCTACCCACCGGCCCTCCGGTGCGGCGGCCCGCGGTCGAGCCGTAAGCGGACGGAAAGATCTTTCCGCCGGGTCCGCGCCTACCGTCGGGGCATGGGCAGAAGACGTGTGGTGTCGTCGGTGCTCGCCGTGGTGGCCGTCACCGGTCTCGGGGTGAGCCTGTACCTGTTCCAGCCGTGGCGGCTGGTGACCGACCGCGAGGTGCGCGAGGCGCTGCCCACAGTGGCGGAGCCGCAGCCGGCCGGGACGACCGGCCCACCGGCGACCGGCACTGCCAGCTCGTCGCCGACCGGCGCGGCGCCCGCCGACGTGGTGCTCGCCGCCGGTGACTTCGTCACCCACGAGCACGACACGTCCGGCCGGGCGCAGCTGGTCCGCCTCGCGGACGGCCGCCGGCAGCTTCTGCTGCGGGGACTGGACACCTCGGACGGACCCGATCTGCGGGTGTGGCTCACCGACCGGAAGGTGCTGCCCGGCCGGGCCGGCTGGCAGGTGTTCGACGACGGCCGCTGGGTCGAGCTGGGCCGGCTCAAGGGCAACATCGGCGACCAGGCGTACGACGTCCCGGCGTCGGTGGACCTGGACGGTCTGCGCAGCGTGTCGATCTGGTGCAAGCGGTTCGCGGTGTCGTTCGGCGCGGCGCCGCTTGCCGCTGTGACGGGATCGGCGCCGGCCTGACGCCTGTGCCGCCGGCCTCGGACGCTGGGCTACGCTGCGGGAAGCGCTGGTTCACCCGGTCGGCGACGGCCGGGTGTCGTAAGAGGGAACCCGGTGGGAATCCGGGACTGCCCCGCAGCGGTGAGTGGGAACGACAGCCGTCAACAGCACTGGGCCACGGCCTGGGAAGCGACGGCCAGTAGGCGACCTCGTGTCACGCCCGCGAGTCCGAAGACCTGCCCGCGTCGCGCGTACCACCGGTGCGCGCCGCCGTCGACCTCGCGGGTGGGTCGGGCGGGTGACACGCCGTGCGCAGGGCCGTCGGCGTGTCCTCGACGTGCACACCCCGGCCGGTCGGCGGTCCGCTTCTGCGAGGACGGAACCGCACAGTGCCCGACACCATCACGCTCACCGGCCGACCACCGTCGGCCTCGCACCTGACGCTGTCGCAGATCATGGACCAGCACCACACCAACCTGATGGGCACGGTCCACGGCGGGCGCATCCTCAACTTGATCGACTCCGTCGCCGGCGTGGTCGCCGCCCGCCACTCCGACGGACCGGCCGTCACCGCCGCCATCGACGAGACCGCGTTCCTGCGCGCGGTACGCGTCGGGGACGTGGTCCACGTGGACGCCCGGATCACCTGGGCCGGCCGCAGCTCGATGGAGGTGGCGGTGAAGGTCAGCGCGGACCGGTGGGACCGCGCGGTGCCGCCGGTCGACGTGGCCACCGCGCACCTGGTGATGGTGGCGGTGGACGACGACGGGCAGCCCCGGCCGGTGCCGCCGCTGCGCGCCGAGACCGACGGTGACCGGCGGCGTTACCGGGAGGCGCAGATCCGGCGCGAACACCGGCTGGCGCTGCGCCGGGCGCTGCTCGACGGCGCCGGGGAGGGCTGACCGGTGCTCGGACTCTCCGCGGCCACGCTCGCCGGTTACCTGGCCGCGATCGTGGTGCTCATGCTCACCCCGGGGCCGGACATGATGTTCGTGCTCGCGAACGCCACCCGGTACGGTCCGCGGGCCGGCGCGGTGGCCGCGCTCGGGGTCGCCGCCGGGGAGGCGGTGCACGTCGCCGCCGTGGTGGCCGGGCTCGCCACCGTCATCGCCGCGTCCCCGGTGCTGTTCACCGCGATCCGGTGGGCCGGTGCGGCGTACCTGATCGTGCTGGGCCTGCGGGCGCTGCGCGGCACGGGCCGGCGCGCCCCGGCGGACCGGCCGGACGGCGGCGCCGGGCGGGCGTTCCGGCGCGGGCTGCTGACGAACCTGCTCAACCCGAAGATGATCCTGTTCAGCGTGGCGTTCCTGCCGCAGTTCGTCCGGCCCGAGGCGGGCCCGGTGGCGGCGCAACTGGTGCTGCTCGGTGCGATGTTCGTCGCGGTGCAGCTCACCGTGGACCTGGCGCTCGGGGTGGGCGCCGGGCGGTTCGCCGGCCGGTGGGGCGACAGCCGCTGGTCGCGGCGCGTCGACCGGCTCTGCGCTGTCGCCTTCGTCGCGCTCGGCGTCCGGCTGGCCGCCGGCTGAGACGCACCGGGGGTCGGCGATGCCCAGGCCGGTTGATCGACTCCATCACGCCGAGGTGGCGGCATCAGAAGTGCTCCGACCCCGCCACCTCGGCGAACTGGCGATGATCATGAGGCCGGTCCCGGTTCGACGCCGGCGGCGTCCCGGACGCCGGCGGACGCTCGCGGTCCAGGTGCAGGCGCAGCAGCACCCAGCCCAGTGACACGCCGCCGATGAACACGTACGCGGGCTGGGTGCCGAACGTGTCCCAGCAGGTGTGCAGCGTGACGGCGGCGGCGAAGGTGAGCAGGAACGCCGCCAGTCTGCGGCCGCCGGGCGCGGCGGCGAACGTGAACAGCGCGGCGGCGGTCAGCCCGGTCCACGCCAGGTGCGCGGCGGGCGCGGTGAGACCGCGTACCAGCAGCGTCCGCTCGACCGCGCCGAGGTTGCCCTCCGACCCGACGAACGCGGCGAACGCGTGGCCCATGGTCTCCAGCGCGGCGAACCCGGCGCCGGAGGCCACGCCGATCACCAGCCCCTGCGCCGGGGACGGGTGCCGCCGCCACAGCAGCAGAATGCCGGCCGGCACGATCAGCTTGGCGGTCTCCTCGGCCAGGCCGACGAGCGCCATCGGCAGGACGCCGAGGCGGTGCAGGGTGCCGTACTCCAGCCAGCCGGCGGCGACCACGCCGATCACACCGCCGAGGAGCGCGGCGACGCCGACGACGGAGCCGGGGACCGGGCGGCGGGCCGGCCGCCCCTGGGCGAAGGCCAGGAACGTGGCGGGTGCGACGGACGCGCCGAGCACGATCAGCGCCGGTACGAACGTGACGGTCCCGGTGCCGGCGAGTGTCTCCAGCACCAGCAGGTGGAGCCCGACGCCGACGAGCAGGACCGCCACCCACGCCCAGCGGCGCCCGGTATTCCCCATACCGCCGAGTATCGCGCCCGCCGGGCCGCGCCCGAATCGGGGGTGGGCACTGTGGACGGTGAGATCATTCCGACACGCCGACACGACATCTGGTGTTGCACGCAAGCCCTCACCGCCATATATGGTGGTGCCGCAGCTGGTTCGGCCGAGCCCTTCGGGGCGGGCCGAGGCAAGAGGGAACCCGGTGGAAGTCCGGGACTGCCCCGCAGCGGTGAGTGGGAACGACAGCCGTCAACAGCACTGGGCCACCGGCCTGGGAAGCGACGGCCGGTAGGCGACCGGCGACCCCGGTCGGGCCCGCGAGTCCGAAGACCTGCCAGCGCGCCGTGCGCCTCCGGCGTACGGCGGTCGGAGGTCGCGCGGGACGACCGACGCCAGCAGCCGGGCCGGCCGTGCCGCGCCCGTTGGCGTCTCCCGCCGTCTCCAGACGGTGACAGCGAGGAGAGGTCATGACTGTCGTACAGGAGAGTCCCCCGTCCGGGACCGCCGGGTCCGAGGCCCGCCGCCCGGCGATGCGGGTACGCAAGCGGGACGGCGACACCGAGCCGGTGGACGTCAACAAGATCGTCCGGGCGGTCGAGCGCTGGGTCGCCGACCTGGACGAGGTGGACCCGCTGCGGGTGGCCACCAAGACGATAAGCGGGCTCTACGACGGGGCGACCACCGCCGAGCTGGACCGGTTGTCGATCCAGACCGCGGCGGAGCTGATCGGCGAGGAGCCGCAGTACTCGAAGCTGGCGGCGCGGCTGCTCGCCGCGTACGTGGACAAGGAGGTCCGCGGCCAGGGCGTGGCGAGCTTCAGCCAGTCGATCGCGTACGCGCACGGGCTGGGCCTGATCGGCGACGAGACGGCCGCGTTCGTGGCCCGGCACGCCCGCAAGCTCGACGACGCCGTGGACCCGGACGGCGACCTGCGGTTCGAGTACTTCGGACTGCGCACGGTGGCCGACCGCTACCTGCTGCGGCACCCCCAGACCCGGCTGGTGGTGGAGACGCCGCAGTACTGGCTGCTGCGGGTGGCCTGCGGGCTGTCCCGCACCCCCGGCGAGGCGGTCGGGTTCTACCGGCTGATGTCCAGTCTGGCCTACCTGCCCAGCTCCCCCACGCTGTTCAACTCCGGCACCCGGCACACCCAGATGTCGTCGTGCTTCCTGGTCGACTCGCCGCGCGACGAGCTGGACTCGATCTACGAGCGGTACCACCAGGTGGCGAAGCTGTCGAAGTTCTCCGGCGGCATCGGCATCGCCTGGTCGCGGGTGCGCGGCCGGGGCGCGCTGATCCGGGGCACCAACGGCCGATCCAACGGCATCGTGCCGTTCCTCAAGACGCTCGACGCCGGGGTGGCCGCGGTCAACCAGGGCGGCCGGCGCAAAGGCGCGGCCTGCGTCTACCTGGAGCCGTGGCACCCGGACGTGGAGGAGTTCCTGGAGCTGCGGGACAACACCGGCGAGGAGTCGCGGCGTACGCACAACCTCAACCTGGCCAACTGGATCCCGGACGAGTTCATGCGCCGGGTCGAGGCCGACGGCGAGTGGTCGCTGGTCGACCCGTCGGACGCCCCGGAGCTGCCCGACCTGTACGGCGAGGCGTTCGACGCCGCGTACCGGGCGGCCGAGAAGAACGCGGTCCGCACGGTGCGGGCCCGGGACCTGTACGGGCGGATGATGCGCACGCTCGCGCAGACCGGAAACGGCTGGATGACGTTCAAGGACGCCGCGAACCGGCTGTCCAACCAGACCGGTGAGCCGGGCAACGTGATCCACCTGTCCAACCTGTGCACGGAGATCCTGGAGGTGAACGACGACACCGAGACCGCCGTGTGCAACCTCGGCTCGGTGAACCTCGGCGCCCACGTCACCGCCGACGGGGTGGACTGGGAGCGGCTGCGCGCCACCGTGCGTACGGCGGTGGTCTTCCTCGACCGGGTGATCGACATCAACTATTACCCGGCCGAGCAGGCGGCGGCGTCGAACCCGCGCTGGCGGCCGGTCGGGCTCGGGTTGATGGGGTTGCAGGACGCGTTCTTCACGCTGCGCCTGCCGTTCGACTCGGCCCAGGCCCGGGAGCTGTCCACCCGCGTGCAGGAGGAGATCCTGCTGACCGCGCTGGAGACCTCCGCCGGGCTGGCCGAGCAGTTCGGCCCGCATCCGGCGTACCCGCAGACCCGGGCCGCCAAGGGTGACCTGCACCCGGACCTGTGGGGCGCGGAGCCGGCGCAGACGCAGCGGTGGGCGGCGCTGCGCGAGCGGATCGCCGCGCACGGGCTGCGCAACTCGCTGCTGGTGGCGATCGCGCCGACCGCCACCATCGCGTCCATCGCCGGGTGCTACGAGTGCGTCGAGCCGCAGGTGTCCAACCTGTTCAAGCGCGAGACCATGTCCGGGGAGTTCCTCCAGGTCAACACGTACCTGGTGCGGGAGCTGAAGGCGCGCGGGCTGTGGACGCCGCAGGTCCGCGACCGGATCAAGCGGGCCGAGGGCTCGGTGCAGGACATCACCGAGCTGCCCGCGCCGGTGCGGGAGCTGTTCCGCACCGCCTGGGAGCTGCCGCAGCGGGCGCTGATCGACCTGGCCGCCGCGCGGGCGCCCTTCGTCGACCAGTCCCAGTCGCTGAACCTGTTCCTGAGCGCGCCGACCATCGGCAAGCTCTCCTCGATGTACCTGTACGCCTGGAAGGCCGGGCTGAAGACCACCTACTACCTGCGTTCCCGTCCCGCCACCCGCATCCAGCAGGCCACCGTCGCGCCGGTGCTCGCCCCGGTCTCCGGCGTGGTCTCCGCCGTGAGCGACGACGAGGCGCTGGCCTGTTCCCTGGAGAACCCCGAGAGCTGCGAGGCATGCCAGTGACCACCACCGCACCGACCCGGCACATGCTGCTCGACCCCGGCATGGACCTGACCCTGCGGCCGATGCGCTACCCGCGCTTCTTCGACCGGTTCAAGGACGCCATCAAGAACACGTGGACGGTCGAGGAGGTCGACCTGCACGGAGACCTCGCCGACCTGGCGAAGCTGTCCCCGGCCGAACGGCACCTGGTGTCGCGGCTGGTGGCGTTCTTCGCCACCGGCGACACCATCGTCGCCAACAACCTGGTGCTCAACCTCTACCAGCACGTCAACTCCCCCGAGGGCCGGCTCTACCTGTCCCGGCAGCTGTTCGAGGAGGCGGTGCACGTCCAGTTCTACCTCAACCTGCTGGACACGTACGTGCCGGACGAGAAGGAACGCTTCGCCGCGTTCGCCGCGGTGGAGAACATCCCGTCGATCGCCCGCAAGGCCGAGTTCTGCTTCCGGTGGATCGACTCGATCTTCGAGCTGCGGGAACTGCGGACCCGCGCGGACCGGCGGGCGTTCCTGCTCAACCTGATCTGCTTCGCCGCGTGCATCGAGGGGCTGTTCTTCTACGGCGCGTTCGCCTACGTCTACTTCCTGCGGTCCCGGGGCCTGCTCAACGGGCTGGCCTCCGGCACCAACTGGGTGTTCCGGGACGAGTCGATGCACATGGCGTTCGCCTTCGACGTGGTGGAGACCGTACGCGCCGAGGAGCCGGACCTGTTCGACGACGAGATGGAGCGGCAGGTCCGGGAGATGCTGGCCGAGGCGGTGGAGTGCGAGGTGAGCTTCGCCGAGGACCTGCTCGGGCAGGGCGTGCCCGGAATGTCGCTGGCCGACATGCGCGAGTACCTCCAGCACGTGGCCGACCGGCGCCTCGCCGTGCTCGGCATCGCCCCGATGTACGGCAGCGGCAACCCGTTCGCGTTCATGGAGTTGCAGGACGTGCAGGAGCTGTCCAACTTCTTCGAACGCCGGGTGTCGGCGTACCAGGTCGGGGTGACCGGCTCGGTCACCTTCGACGACGACTTCTGACCGCCGCCCCCGCCCCGGCCGTCACGGCCGGGGCGGGACCGGGCTCTCGCCGGGCAACGCCGTCGCCCGGACCCTCCCGATCAACGCCACCACGGCGACCGCCATCACGGCCACCACCACGAACGCGCTGCGCAGGTCCAGCGCACCGGCGAGCAGGCCGATCACCGGCGCCGCCAGCAACGCGCCCGGCCACTGGCCCATCGCCACCACCGAGACGCCCTCACCCGAGGTGAGGCCGGGCTGCTCGCCGGCGAAGCCGAGCACCGTCGGGGTCACGCACGCCAGGCCGAAGCCGAGCAGTCCGAAGCCGGCCATCACCGCGGCCGGATGGGGGTACGCCACCGGCAGCGCCACGCCGGCGGTGGCGACGAGCGCGGACAGCCGGACGAAGCGGATCCGCCCGAACCGGCCGGCCAGCCGGTCGCCGAACAGCCGGGCGACGGTCGCCGCCAGCGACAGGCAGGTGTACGTGGCCGCGGCGAGCACCGCGGCGGCGCCGGCCACCTCGGTCGCGTACAGGGCGCTCCACTGTGCGCCGGCCATCTCGATGAACGAGGCGAGGAACGCGATCACCGCGAGCAGCAGCAACTGCGGGGTGAACCGGTCGCGCAGCCGTCGCCGTTCCTCGCCGTCCTTCGTCTCCTGCCGGGGCGTGTCCGGCAGCCAGCGGTGCGTGCCGACCAGCAGCGCGCCCAGCAGGACGCTGGTGACCGCCATCTGCGCCGACGGAGACATCCCGATCGCCGCGGCGCCGGTGCCGCAGAGGCCGCCGGCCAGCATGCCGATGCTGAAGCCGGCGTGGAAGGTGGACAGGATGGGCCGCCCGTACCGCTTCTGCACCTCGACCGACTGGGCGTTCATCGGCGTGGCCAGCAGGTTCGCCGCGAAGCCCCAGACCGCGAGCCCGCCGACCAGCGCCACCACAGTGGTGGACGCGGCCAGCAGCGGCGCGTTGACCAGGATCAGCGCGGCCCCGGCCAGCGCCAGCCGGCGGGTGTTGATCCGGCTGATCAGCACCGCCACCACGACCAGGGAGACCAGCTCCCCGGCGTTCGTGGCGATGTTGGCCAGGCCCCAGCCGGTGTTGCCGACGCCGACCGCGTCCCGCACCTCCGGCACGCGGGCCGACCACCCGCCGATGGCCAGGCCCATGATGACGAAGAGCAGCGCCACCGACCAGCGGGCCCGTACGGCCGAGCGTGGCACCGGCGGCGCGGGCTGCTCCGTCGTGTGCTGGTTCGTCGAGGTGTCCGTCATGGTCGTCGTACCTCTCTCCGGTCGGTCCGTCGGATCTCCTACCCGATCGCGTGGTCGAGGAAGCACGCACCGTCAGGAAGGCGTACCCGTTCCGGGGTCGTGTCCGGGTCGGTGACGAGCGCCGAGACCACCGCGACGTAGTCGTCGATCAACCCGCGTACCACGTCGTCGCCGAAGACGCCGCGGTTGCGGATCACCACGCCGCCGGCCCGGTCGTCGTCCACCACGACGATCGGTGAACCCCGCTTGACCCAGACGGGCAGGCACTCGGGCGGCACGTCGGCGGCGACCACCGGCGACGGGGTGCCGGGCGCGGCCCGGGCGGTGATGTCGACCGGCTCCACCCGCAGGCCCGGGCAGTGCAGCACCGGCGACGCCGACGCGGCGGACTGGAACCAGGCGTCGAACAGGTGGTTGTCCGGCCAGGGGCGGATCGCCGCGAAGTCGGGGCGGACCGCCCGGGCCACCCGGTGGAACGAGGTGGCGTGCGCGACGGCCCCGGCCAGCGAGGCGTGCGCGGCGTCGACCACAGCGCTCATCGGCGCGTCCGGCGCGACGTCGACCGGCAGGTAGACGTTGTTGGTGAACTGCCCGACGAGCTGCCGGGACAGCGGGCTCTCCCGGCCCAGCGTGGTGGTGCCCAGCACCACCCGGGACCGGCCGGCCCGCCGCGACAGCAGCACCAGGTACGCGGCGAGCAGCAGCACGTACGGGCTGGTGCGGGCCCGCCGGGCGGCCGGGCGCAGCCGCGCGGTGATCTCGGGCGGGAACGCGAAGCGGGTGGCCACCTCGGCGCTGAGCGCGACGTCCGGCGCCGGCGGCGACGCCGGGAAGAGCTGGTACGGCTCCACCGGCCGCAGCCGGTCCCGCCAGTACGCGGCCCGGGCGGCGGCGTCGACGCCGTTGCCGGCCTGCTCGGCCTCCTGGAGCGCGGCGAGCGCGGTGGGGTCCACGCCCAGCGGCGGCTGCGGATCGGCCGCGCCGAGCCGGGCCGCGTACGCGTGGCACAGGTCCTCCACCACGACGCGGCACGACCAGCCGTCGGAGACCATGTGGAAGAAGCACAGCGCGAGCACGTGCTCGGTCTCGGAGAGCCGAACCAGGGCGGCCCGCCACAGCGGCGCCCGGCCGGGGTCGAACTCGTCGTTGCGGTGCGCGTACGCGATCCGCTCGACCCGGGCCTGCTGCTCGGCCGGCGGCAGCCCGGACAGGTCGACGTACTCCAGCGGCGACTGGACGTGCGGCAGGATCCGCACCTCGGGCTCCACGCCGATGCGGTCGAACCGCATCCGCAGCGCGTCGTGCCGGTCCACCACGTCCTGCATCGCCTGCCGCAGCACGTCGACCCGCAGCGTGCCCCGCAACCGGCGGAACTCGACCACCACGAGCCGTGAGGCGCCGGGGTGCGCCGGGTCGAGCGCGGTCATGAACTCCCACATCATCTGCTGGCCGGGGGCCAGCGGAAACGTCGTCGGCACTGCCACTCCCCCCGTCAGGCCGCCACCGGCGGCACGGCCACCGGCGGGGCCGGTCGACGGTCCACCTCGTCCGGTCGGTGATCGGCCACGTCCGGCTGGTAGTCCGCCTCGTCCGGCGCGCGGAAGCCGGTGAAGAGCAGGTCGGGGCGGCCGAGCCGGAGCGCGGTGACGAACGCGGCGCCGTCGAAGAGCGTCTCGACGGCCGCGCAGGCCATCGACTCGGCCACCGCGCGGGGTCCCCGGTCCCCACCGAGCCGGCCGGGTGTCTTCGCGGCGATCACGGCGGCCGCGACGGCCGGCACCGCGAGCAGGCTGCGTCCCCCGCTGCGCCGGGCGGTCAGCAGCCCGGCCAGGGCCGTCACGGCGAGCGTGCTGGCGGTGTTGAGCACGAACCGGCGCCGGTGCGGGTGGGCGAGGCAGAGCCACTGCTCGGAGCGTCCGTACGTGGTGAACCGGTAGGCGACCGCGCGGAACGTGTCGGCGACGCCGGTGTCGTGCGTGACCACCCCGTCCGGGTCGGCGAGCAGCACGTAGCCGGCGTCGGTGAGGAGCAGCCCGAGGTGCAGGTCCTCCCCGCCCAGCGGCATCGGGGAGTCCTCCGGGAAGCCGCCGACCGCCTCGAAGACGGAGCGCTTCACCGCCAGGTTCGCGCTGGCGCCCCAGGACACGCGCTCGTAGTGCAGCGGGCGGGTCAGGTCGCCGAGCAGCAGGTAGGAGCGGCGCATCACGCGGAAGAACGCGCTGTCTCCGGGCTCGACGATCACCGGGCCGGTGACGCCGGCGACCTCCGCGCCGGAGGCGCGCAGCCGGGCCGCGTACCGGGTGATCAGGTCGGCCGGCACCCGGCAGTCGGAGTCGGTGAACAGCAGCAGGTCGTACCGGGCGTGCCGGGCGCCCAGGTTCCGTTTGGCCCCGACGTGCCGGGGCCCGCGCACGTAGCGGGCGCCGTACTCGGCACAGGCGGCGCGGTGCGCGGCGGCCGCGGTGGGCGCCGAGTCGTCGACGACCACCACCTCCACCGGCTCCGGGCAGTTCGGGGCGGCGTCACGCAGGCTGCGGAGCTGGCGGCGCATCTCCGCCACCCGGTCCTTGACCGGGATGACGACGGAGACGCCACGCGCGACGGCGCGGGGTTCGGTCGGTTCACTCACAGGCGATACGGATCGGCTCATGCCCCGAGGTTCGACCACCCGGATACAACGCCGATACACAGCGCCGGCCGTCCCGGCAATCGCACGTGTACCGCTGATGTATCGATGACCATCAAGGTCGAAGACATGACGACCTCCATTCCTCTCGACCGGCGGCTCGCCGTGGACGGTGGCCGGCCGGTCCGCCCACCCGACCGTCCATGGCCACGCTGGCCGATCCCCGCACCGGACGCCGCCGGCAACCTCTCCGCGGTGCTGACCGGCGGCCGGTGGGCGATCAGCAGCCCGTCCGTCGGCGACACCGGCCTGTTCGAGCGCCGCTTCGCCGCCGACTTCGCCCGCTACGTCGGCACCCGCCACTGCGTACCCGTCGACCACGGGTCGAGCGCCCTGGTGGTGGCCCTGGAGTCACTCGGCCTCGGCTACGGCGAGACGGTGCTCGTACCGGCGCTGACCTGGACCGCCTCCGCGACCGCCGCGCTGCGCGCCGGCCTGGTCCCGGTACTCGTCGACGTCGACCGGGACACCGGGTGCGTCGGGCCGGACGACCTCGACCTGTCGGTGGACCCGCGCGCGGTGGTCGCCGTGCACTGGGCCTCCAACATGGCCGACGTGCCGGCACTCGACGCGGTCACCCGGCCGCGCGGCATCTCCGTCGTGGAGGACTGCGCGCAGGCCCACGGCGCCACCTGGCAGGGCCGTCAGGCCGGCTCGCTCGGCCGGCTCGGCTGCTTCAGCTTCCAGCACGGCAAGGTGCTCACCTGCGGTGAGGGCGGGGCCGTGGTCACCGACGACGACACGCTCGCGCCGGTGCTGCAGGAACTGCGGGCCGACTCGCGCCGCTACCGGGGCGACCGGACGCCGGCCGGCGAACTGGACCTGGAGGAGAGCGCCGGCGTGCAGGGCGCCAACTTCTGCCTGAACGAGTTCTCCGCGGCCGTGGCCTGCGCGCAACTGACCACCCTGGACGAGCAGCACGGCGTCCGCAACCACAACTACCGGCTGCTCGGCGAGATGCTGGCCGGCGTCGACGGCGTACGGCTGCTGCGACCCGCGGCGGGCCAGACCCGCATCTCCATCTACGAGGGCACCGTCGTCTTCGACGAGCTGCCGGCCGGCATGGACAACGCCGCCGTGGCCGCCGCGCTCACCGCCGAGCTGGGCCGGCGCTTCTACTGCACCGACGAGCCGCTGCACCGCAGCCGGCTGCTCCAGCCCTGGACGAAGCCGCTGCTCGCACCGCTGGCCGAACGCTTCGCGGCGATCCACCGGGAGCGCACGTACCCGAACACCGAATGGCTCGCCGCCCACACCGTCCAGACGCACCACAGCACCTTCCTCGGCACCGAACAGGACATGGAGGACATCGCCGCCGCCGTCGCCAAGGTGTTCGCCCGCTGATCCGCGCCGCCACCGGCGCACCCACAGAAGGAGTCTTCCCGTGACCGTCACCCATCGCGAGACCACGCACGCCCCGACCTCGTCCCCCGACACGGACGCGCCCGTCGGCGTGTGGCTCAACGGCGCCCGCGGTTCGGTCGCCACCACCGCGATCACCGGTCTGCTGGCGCTGCGCGCCGGCATGGCCGACTCGACCGGCTGCGTCACCGACACCGGCATGCTGCGCGACGCGCCGCTGGCGAGCTGGAACGACCTGGTCGTCGGCGGGCACGACATCGTCGACACGCCGCTGGAGAAGAAGGCCGAGTCGCTCGTCGACTCCGGCGTCATCCCGGCACCCGTGCTGGCCGCCGTGCGCGGCAGCCTGCCCGAGGTCGAGCAGAACCTGCGCACCGGATACGACGCGCGTACCGAGACCGCACCGCTGGCCGAGGTGGTCGACCGGCTGGCCGGCGACATCGAGGAGTTCCGCAGCCGCAACGGGCTGTCCCGGGTCGTCGTCATCAACGTGTCCTCGACCGAGCCGCCGGCCGACCACCGGCCCGAGCACGACGACCTGGACGCGCTGACCCGCGCCATGGCCGACCCGGACGACAAGGCGCTGCCGGCCAGCTCGGTGGTCGCGTACGCGGCGTTCCAGGCCGGTTGCGGCTTCGTCGACTTCACCCCGTCCACCGGCGCCCGGCTGCCCGCGCTGGAGATGATGGCGCAGCGGGAGCGCGTGCCGTTCGCCGGCTCCGACGGCAAGACCGGGGAGACGCTGCTGCGTACCGCCCTGGCGCCGATGTTCACCTCCCGCGCCCTGCACGTGCTCTCCTGGGCCGGGGTCAACCTGCTCGGCGGCGGCGACGGCGCCACGCTGGAGGATCCGCGCAACGCCCGCAGCAAGCTCAGCTCGAAGTCGGGTGTGCTGCCCGCGCTGCTCGGTGAGGACGTCACGGCCCCGCTGCACATCGACAACGTGCCGGACCTGGGCGACCACAAGACCGCGTGGGACCACGTCTCGTTCGAGGGGTTCCTCGGCGTCCGGATGTCCATGCAGCTGACCTGGAGCGGGGTGGACTCGACGCTGGCCGCGCCGCTGGTGCTCGACCTGGCCCGGCTGACCGCTGCGGCGCACCGCGCCGGGCACGTCGGCCCGATCGAGGAGCTGGGGTTCTTCTTCAAGGACCCGATCGGCACCGACGAGCACGCGCTGGCCGAGCAGGCGCAGGCGCTCTCCACCTGGGCCAACGGTCTGGACGGCCGCGCCGACAGCTGACCTTCGCACCGGCCGCCGGCGCGGCACCCTCCGCGCCGGCGGCCCCGCCCCACGTATCCGCATCGAGGAGTTCCCCATGTCCCACCACGTCCCGAACGCGCCGGACCGGCCGACCACGGATCCGGTGTGGACACCGATCCTGACCGGTCTGCACGCGACCGCGCTGGACTGTCTCCAGACCAGCTTCGCCCTGCTGGCCGACCACGCGAACGGGTCCGGCAGCCACCTCGCCCTCGGCGCCCGGTACGGGTTCCGCACCCGGGACCAGGACGGCCTGGTCACCGTCGAGGCGACCTCGGACGACCGGGCCACCGAGGCGGTCGACCTGCTCGGCCTGCGGGTCGAGGGCCGGTGGATGCAGCTCGACGGCCCGCAGGTACGCCGGCTGTGCGCCCCGGGCCAGCCGCTCTACGTCACCGCCGACGCGTACGACCTGCCGTGGTGCCCCTACCACGAGCACGAGCACATGCGGCACAGCTTCCTCGTCACGGCCGCCGGGCCGGACGAGGTCACAGTGGTCGACGCGTACCACAACGACACCGCCTGGGGGCCCGCACGGCCCGGTGTGTGGCGGCTGCCCGACGCCGCATTCGACGCGGCGCTGGCCGGGGGCGCGCACACACTGGCGGTGACCGCGCACCCGGCCCCGGCGATCGACGTGCCCGCCATGCTCGCCGGCAACGCCGCCCGGGCCGGACGGGCCCGCCCGGAGATCGACAGCTACCTGGCCCGCACCGCCGCCGCCCTGGACACGGTGGCCGGGCTGCACCGCTTCGTACTCGACGTCTGGCTGCTGGCTCGCACCCGCGACCTGCACGAACGCTGGCTCGCGGCGGTCGCGCCGGAGGCCGCCGCCGCGCTGGCCGGGCAGGCCGCGCGCTGGCAGCAACTCGCCACGCGCAGCTACGTGGCGTTGCGGCGGGCCCAGGCGGGCCGGCCGGCCGCGCCGGAACTGGCGGACGCGCTCGGCGCGCTGATCGCCGACCACCTGGCCGCGCTGGAGTCGATCGCCGGACCGGCCGCCGGAACCGCCGACGACGCCGCACCGGCCGCGCCGGACCGGGCCGGTGACGACGGCGTACGCGCGGCGGTGCTCGGCGCGCTCGGCGACACCCTGGACCTGGACGGTTCGGCCCTGCGCACCACCGACGTGCTCCGGGAACTGCCCGGCTTCGACTCGTTCCGGCTGGTCGACGTCATCGACCGGGTCGAACGTCGGCTCGGCGTCGAGGTTCCGGCCACCGCGCTGTCCGCGGCCGACCTGCGCGACGTCGGCTCCCTGTGCGCCATGTTCGGCGCCGCCACCGGAGGTGCCCGATGAGTACCGAACTCCTGCACGACCTGCTGGACCGCACCGCCGACGCGCGCCCCGACGCGCCCGCCGCCGGGGACGGGACCGTCGAGCGCACGTACCGTCAGGTGCGGGCGGACAGCCTGCGCCTCGCCGGGTGGCTGCGCGGACAGGGCGTCCGGCGCGGCGATCGGGTGCTGGTGGCGCTGCCCACCGACGCGACCCTGCCGGCGCTGCTGTACGCGGTCGCCCGTACCGGCGGTGTCTTCGTCGTCCTGCGCACGCCGGCCCCCGAGGTCGCCCTCGCCCACGTGCTCGACGACGCCGAGCCGGGCCTGGTCCTCACCGACGACCCGGTCCTGGCCGGCCTGTCCCGCGCCCGCGGCGTCCCGGTGCGCGGCGCGGACGAGGCACGCCGCGCCGCGTCCGCCGCGGCGATCAGCGGCACGCCCACCGGCCCGGCGCCGCTCTCGGTCGACCCGGTCTGCCTGATCTACACCTCCGGCAGCACCGGCATGCCCAAGGCGGTGGTCTCCACGCACGCCCAGGTCACGTTCGCGGTGCGGGCGATCCAGTCGGAGCTGCGCTACCGGCCCGACGACGTGGTGCACGTCCTGCTGCCGCCCTCGTTCGACTACGGCCTCTACCAGATCTTCCTCAGCACCGTCGCCGGTGCCCGGCTGCGCCTGGGCGACGCCGGGGACACCGGTGGCCGCCTGCTGGCGACACTTGTCGAGTCCGGCGCCACGGTGCTGCCCTGCGTACCGTCGCTCGCGATCAACCTGCTGCGGTTGCTCGGCCGGGCCGGCGCGCCCCGCCCGCCGCTGCGCCTGCTCACCAACACCGGCGCGGCCATGCCGCCCGAGGTGCTGGCCGGCCTGCGCCGGCTGCTGCCCGGCCTGGCCGTCCAGCTCATGTTCGGCCTCACCGAGTGCAAACGCGCGGCGATCATGCCGCCGGACGCCGACCTGCGCCGGCCCGGCGCCTGCGGGCGGGCGCTGCCCGGCACCGAGATCTTCACGGTGGACGCCGAGGGGCGGCGCCAGCCTCCGGGCGTCCGCGGCGAGCTGGTGGTACGCGGCCCGCACGTGATGGCCGGCTACTGGCGGCGGCCCGAGCTGACCGCCCAGCGGTTCCGCCGCGCCCACGGACTGTTCCCGCAGCTGCACACCGGCGACCACGGTCACGTGGACGCCGACGGGTACGTCCACTTCGCCGGCCGCCGCGACGACGTCTACAAGGAGAAGGGCACCCGGGTCAGCGCCACCGAGGTGGAGGCCGCCGCGTACCGGGTCGACGGCGTGGACGCGGCCGGGGTGCTGCCGCCGGCCGACGGCCGCGACGGCGCGACGCTGTTCGTGGTGGCCGAGCTGACCCCCGCCGACGTGCTGCGCCGGCTGCGGGAACAGCTGGAGGAGATGAAGGTGCCGGCGCACTGCGTCGTGCTGCCCGACCTGCCACTGACCGGCAACGGCAAGGTGGACCGGCGGGCGCTGGCCCGACTGGCGGGTGAGCACGATGGCTGACCTGCCCTTCGACACCCCGGCGTACCGCTACGACCTGGCCCGGGTGCGCGCCAACCACGCCACCCTGGTCGCCGCGCTGCCCGCACCGAGCCGGCTGTTCTACTCGCTCAAGGCCAACCCGCACCCGGCACTGGTGGCGGCGCTGCACACCGCCGGCTGCGACGCGGAAATCTGCTCCGAGGGCGAGCTGGCCGCGGCACTGCGGGCCGGCGTGCCGGGCGACCGCATGCTCTACACCGGACCGGGCAAGCGCGACGCCGAGGTGGCCGAGGCGGTGCGCGCCGGTGTCCGCTGGTTCTCCGTCGACTCGCCCGAGGGCCTGGACCAGGCCGACCGGATAGCCACCGCGCACGGCGTGGAACTGCGGTGCCTGCTGCGCGTCAACGACCGGGTGCCCAACCCGGGTCAGGGGCTCACCATGACCGGCGTCGCGTCGCAGTTCGGCGCCGACGCCGACTGGATCGAGCGGGAACCCCAGCGGTTCCGCTCCCGCCCCTCGGCCCCGGTACGGGGATTCCACCTCTACACCGGCAGCAACGTCGACTCGGTGGACGCGCTGGTGGCCCAGTTCACCGCCGCGGCGCGTACCGCCCGGCGGCTGCGGGACCTGCTCGACGTCGACCTGGCGCTGCTCGACCTCGGCGGCGGCTTCGGCGCGCCGTTCGCCCGGCCCGGCCACAACGCGGACCTGACCGGCCTCGCCGACCGGGTCGCCCCGGCCCTGGACGAGCTCTTCCCCGGCTGGCGCGACGGGGCGCCGACAGTCGCCTTCGAGTCGGGGCGGTTCCTCACCGCCACCGCCGGCACGCTGCTGACGCGCGTGCTGGACGTCAAGCGGTCGCAGGGCACGCCGGTGGTGGTGCTGGAGTCCGGCATCAACCACCTCGGCGGGATGTCCGGCCTGCGCCGGCTGCCGCCGCTCGTACCCGCCCTGCACGCCGCCGACGGCCGCGACGGCCCGCCGCTGGAGGCCGCGATCGTCGCCGGGCCGCTGTGCACGCCGCTGGACACCTGGGCCCGCGCCGCGAACCTGCCCGACGTACGGCCGGGCGACGTGCTGGCCGTGCCGAACGTCGGAGCCTACGGGCTCTCGGCCAGCCTGCTGGCCTTCCTCGGCCACCCCGCGCCGGTCGAGGTCGTCTGCGACGGCGACCGCGTCGTCGAGACGTCCCGGCTGACCCTGACGCGGCACCCGGTCGACGCGCCGGGCGCCACTGCCGAAACCCGAGAAGAAAGGT
The DNA here is from genome assembly GCF_049179035.1 of Micromonospora sp. WMMD1274. Taxonomy (NCBI): domain Bacteria; kingdom Bacillati; phylum Actinomycetota; class Actinomycetes; order Micromonosporales; family Micromonosporaceae; genus Micromonospora; species Micromonospora sp. WMMD1274. The sequence continues at coordinate 6,171,852 of NZ_JBMHMG010000001.1, read as the reverse complement.
GACGTCAATGAACGCCGAATTCACCGAGTTGCTCCGCCCGTTCCTCAAGTTCGCCGGCCCGGACGAGATCACCGAGGAGTCCCGCCTGCGCGACCTCGGCCTGGACTCCATGCGCGAGATCGAGCTGCTGTTCGCCATCGAGGACACGTTCGGGGTCGCCGTGCCCGACGACAAGCTCGTCGACTCGACCTTCGCCACCGCCGGTGGACTGTGGAGCGTGGTCGAGGAACTGCGCACCCCGGTCGGCGGTGGTTCCCGATGACCGCGCCCGCCGGGTACGCCCCGGCCGTCGAGACCGTCGCCGACGTGGCGGCGGAGCACGCCCGGGAGGCCGACGAGAACGCCGTCTTCCCGACCGAGGCGCTGGCCGCCATGCGCCGTACCGGGCTGCTGGGGCTGCTGGTCCCCGAAGCCGAGGGCGGCGCCGGCGGTACGCTGCCGGACCTGGTCGACGTCACGCTGGCGCTGGGCCGGGTGGACATGTCGGTGGCGATGGTCTTCGCCATGCACTGCCAGCAGGTCGCCGCGATCACCGCGTACGGCGGGGAGAAGCTGCGCGCCGAGGTGCTGCCGGCGGTGGCCCGGGGCGAGCGGTATCTCGGCTCGGTCACCACCGAGGCCGGCAAGGGCGGTCACCTGATGACCGCCGAGTCGGCGCTGGAGCACGACGGCGAGATGCTGCGCGTCGACCGGCAGGCGCCGATCGTCACCGGCGGCCCGTACGCCGACGCCTTCCTGATCACCACCCGCGCCCCGGGGGCCGACTCGGCCGCCCAGGTGGACCTGGTCTACGCCGACCGGGACCAGGTGGAGATCGAGGTGACCGGCGGGTGGCGCCCGCTGGGCATGCGGGCCACGCACAGCGTGCCGATGCGGCTGCGCGGCGCGGTGCCGCAGTGGCAGGTGGTCGGCGAGCACGGCGGCTTCCGGGAGATCGCCACCACCGTTTTCGCGCCGCTGGCGCACGTCGGCTGGGCGGCGGCCTGGATCGGGGCGGCGGCCGGCGCGTACGGCCGGGTGCTGCGGCACGCCCGCAGCGAGGCGGGACGGCGGCAGTTCGCCCCCTCCTCCGAGCTGGTGCTGCTGCGGCTGGCCGGCATCCGGGCCCGGCTGGACGCGGCGCACGCGCTGCTGCGTCACACCGTCTCGGTGGTCACCGACGCGCCGGACATGTCGGCGGCGCCGGTGCAGATGCTGCTCAACACGCTGAAGATCCGCGCGGCCGAGGAGTCCTTCGCCGCCGCGCACGAACTGGTCGAGCTGGCGGGCCTGCGCCACGGCTATCTGACCGACTCGCCGCTGACGCTGGAGCGCACGTTCCGGGATCTGCGCTCAGCCTCGCTGAACTACGCCAACGACCGGCTGCGCCTGGCCAACGGGGCGCTGTCGCTGCGCGACCCGGGGGTGCGTCTTGCCTGAGCCGACGACGCCGAGGACGCCGACACCGCCGCCGACGATGCCGCCGCCCGGGGACCAGGCCGCCTCCGTGCGGGCTGCGCTGTCCGGAGTGGACCTCGGCGACCCCGGCGCCGTGTGGCGCGCGCTGGGCGCCGCCGGGATCGTCGAGGCGCTCTACCCGGACGGCGTGCAGCCGGACCCCCGGCGGCTGTCGGTGCTGCTCACCGAACTGGACGCCCGGTGCCCGCTCGGCGTGACGCTGTCGGTCTGCGTCCAGGTCGCCACCGTGCTGCCGCTGCTGGCCGACGCGACCGGGCCGGCGGAGCGCGCGCGGCGCGGGATGCTGCGCGGCGAGACGGTGGTGGCGCTGGCCGTCACCGACGCCGGCGGGTCGGGCTCGGACCTGCTCGACGCCGCGACCCGGGTGAAGCTGGGCGACGACGGCGCCGTCCTGGACGGTGGCAAGGACTGGATCACCAACGCGACGAGCTGCGACGCGGCGCTCGTGCTGGCCCGGCACCGCGAGGCGCGGCACTTCACCAGCTTCTGCTGGCTGCTGGTGCCGGCCGGCGCGCCGGGCGTGACGGTCGGGTCCGCCGGCCGGGCGTTCGCCGGGTCCGGCGTGGGCCACCTGCGCTTCGCCGGCGTGGCGCTGGGCCCGGACGCCGTGCTGGGCCGCCCCGGCCGGGCGCTGGCCGGGTTCGCCCGGCAGGTCGGCGTCGAACGGGTCGCCGGAGCGCTGTGGGCCCGGGCGATGTGCCACCGGATGCTGGCGGGCCTGCGCGACTGGCTGCGGCGGCGACCGGCCGGGGCGGGCACGCTCTGGGACCGCCCGGCGGTCCGCGAGCGGTACGCCCGATGCCTGGTCGCCACGCACCAGCTCGACGCGCTGTGCGCGCCGCTGCTGGACGCGCCGGCCGCCGTCCCGTCCGCGGTCACCGGGATGCTGCTGAAGGTCAGCGCCGCCGAGACCGTGGACCGGGTCGCCGCCGAGGCGGTGCGCCTGCGCGGCGCGGACGCGTTCCGCGACGGCGGGGAGGCACAGCTGCGCACCGAGGCGGCCATGTTCGGCATCGCCGGTGGCGCCACCGGCGCGATGCTCGCCGGCATCGCCGACCACGCCGACGAACTGGCGGGCGCGGTGACCTGAGCGCGGCGTCCCACGCCGGCGGCGCCGCAAGACCGATCGACGACAGCACAGTGAAGGGAGCAACGCCGTGAGTCTCTACTCCTGGTTCGAGCGGACCGTCGAACGCGTGCCCGAGGCGGTCGCGCTGGAGGTCGGCGGGGAGCCGGTGACCTACCGCCGGCTGCGCGACCTCGCCGACGGCCTCGCCGGGCGGATCCACGCCGAGGTGGGCCGGCGCCCCCGCGCGGTCGGCCTGCTGGCCGCCCGCAGCCTGCCCGCGTACGCCGGTTATCTGGCCGCGCTGCGCGCCGGAGCGGTGGTGGTGCCGCTCAACCCGGCCTTCCCGCCGGCCCGCACCGCCCGGGCGTGCCGGGACGCCGGCGTGGACGCGCTGGTGGTCGACGACGCCGGCGCCGCGACGGCGGCGCAGGTCGCGGGCGACGCCGTGACGGTACGCCTCGACGGCGCGCCGGGCGTCCCGCCGCCGGCCGCCCCGGTGGCGCCGGACGACGTGGCGTACCTGCTGTTCACCTCCGGCTCGACCGGGCGGCCCAAGGGCGTGCCGATCCGCCACCGCAACGTGGACGCGTTCCTCACGCACTGCCGGGACCGCTACCCGGTCGGCCCGGGCGACCGCCTGTCGCAGACCTTCGACCTGACCTTCGACCCGTCCGTGTTCGACATGTTCGTCGCCTGGGGTGGCGGCGCCACGCTCGTGGTGCCGCAGCCGGACGAGGTGCTGACGCCGGTGCGGTTCGTCAACGAGCGGCGGATCACGCACTGGTTCTCGGTGCCCTCGGTGGTCTCGCTGGCCCGCCGGATGCGGATGCTCTCCCCCGGCGCCATGCCCGGCCTGCGGCACAGCCTCTTCGCCGGCGAGGCGCTGACGCTGGAGCAGGCGCGGGCGTGGGCGGCGGCGGCGCCGGGCAGCGTGGTGGAGAACCTCTACGGTCCCACCGAGCTGACCGTGACCTGTACCGGTCACCGGCTGCCCGCGGATCCGGCGGCCTGGCCGGCGACCTCGAACGGCACCGTGCCGATCGGCGACGCGCACCCCGGGCTCGACGCGATCCTGCGCGCGGAGGACGGCACGGTCGGCGGTGACGACGGCGAGCTGTGCGTGCACGGGCCGCAGCGGTTCGACGGCTACCTCGACCCGGCCGACGACGAGGACCGGTTCGTCACGGACGCCGGCCGCCGGTACTACCGCACCGGTGACCGGGTCCGCCGCGAACACGGCACGCTCGTGCACCACGGGCGCCTGGACGACCAGGTGAAGCTGCGCGGCTACCGGATCGAGCTGGGCGAGATCGAGATGGTCCTGCGTGGCCACCCGGGCGTGCAGGACGCGGTGGTGCTGGCGTTCGGCGCGGGCGACGACGTCTCCCTGCGGGCGGTCTACACCGGCGCCGACGGGATCACCGACGAGCTGACCCGCCGGTGCGCGGACCGCCTGCCCGGCTACATGGTGCCGGCCCGGATCCACCACGTGGCCGCCCTGCCCACGAACGCCAACGGCAAGACCGACCGGCGCCGGACCGCCGACCTGGTCGGCAGCGCGACGAGAGGAGCACGGTGATGACCAGCACAGGGAACGGACAGGACCAGGAACGGGCGTTCCGCTCGGTGGCCGGGCGCTTCGCCACCGGCGTGGCCGTGGCGACAGCCGTCGGACCCGACGGCCCGGTGGGGATGACCGTCAACTCCTTCACCACCGTGTCGCTGTCACCACGGATGCTGCTGGTCTGCCTCCGGCGGGACTGCCGGCTGCTCGGCGCGGTGCGGCGTACCGGCCGGTTCGCGGTGACGGTGCTCGGCGACGACCAGCGCGAGGAGGCGGCCTGGTTCGCCAGCCGGGGCCGGCCGGCCGGCGCCGACGGCTTCGCGGGTGTGGCCTACGACCACGAACGGGCGACCGGCTGCCCGCGCCTGACCGACGGGGTGGCGTACTTCGGCTGCGAGGCGGTCTCCGCCGACCCGGCCGGTGACCACGCGGTGCTGATGGGCGAGGTCCGCTCCGCGGGCCTGCTCCGGCCGACGCCGCCGCTGCTGTTCGTGGACGGCGACTACGCGCGGCTCGCCGCGCCGCGGGAAGCGCAGGTGGCGCGATGAGCATCAGTGCCGCTCCCGGCGACCTGCGCCACCTGAGCCTGCGCGCGGCGCGGGCCGGTGCGGACGCGATCCGCGAGGCGCGGGGCCGGGGCCTGCAAACCGAACACAAGGGCGGCGCGGCCCAGGATCCGGTGACCAGCGCCGACCACGCCAGCGAACGGGCCATCCTCGGCCTGCTCGCCCGCGACCGGCCGCAGGACGCCGTCCTGGCCGAGGAGTCCGGGGCCAGCGACGGCTGTTCCGGCCTGCGCTGGATCGTCGACCCGCTCGACGGCACGCTGAACTTCAGCCACGGCGCGAGCCGCTACGCGGTCAGCATCGCGGTGGCGACCGGCTGCGACGTGGGCGACGGGCAGGTGGTCGCGGCCACCGTCCTGCAACCGGCCACCGGCGCCTGCCTGGTGCTCGACGACGGCGGCGCGCTCGACGGCGACGCCCCGGTCGCGGTCAACCGCGAGGCCGAGCCGGGGCACGCCCTGGTGGCGTTCGCGGTACCGAACGCGCCCGGTCCGCGGCGGCGGGCGTACCAGGCGCTCGTCGGCGTCGCGCCGCGCGTCGCCGACCTGCGCAACACCGGCTCCACCGTCTGCGACCTGGCCGCGGTGGCCCGCGGGGAACTGGACGCGTTCCTCAGCTTCGACCCCGCGCCGTGGGACATCGCGGCCGGGGCCGCGCTGGTGGAGGCCGCCGGCGGCGTGAGCCGGCGGTGGCGCCACGACGGGTTCGAGGTGTTCGGCACCGGCGCGCCGGCCGTGGTGGCCGCGCTGGCCGGCTGGCTGGGCGACAGCCGCACGGACGGCCGCGACGGCACCGACGGCACCGACGAGGAGAGGGGAAGCGACGATGACCGGCAGCGATGAGTTCCGGCTGGCGCTGGTGGGAGCGGGCCGGATGGGCCACCACCACCTGCGGGCCCTGGCCGACCACCCGGCGGTCCGGATCCGGTACGTGGTCGACCCGGATCCGGCGGCACGGGAGGCGGTCGCCGCGGGCGGGCTGCCGGCGTACCCGAGCGTGGAGGACCTGCTCACGGACGCCGTGCCGGACGGTCTGCTGGTGACCGCGCCCACCGGGCGGCACGGCGCGCTGGTCGCGGCCGCCGCCAAGGCCGGGCTGCCGGTGCTGTGCGAGAAGCCGGCCGGGCTCGACCCGGCCGAGGCGGCCGAGGCGGGACGGGTGGCCGCCGCCGCCGGGATCCCGTTCCAGGTCGCCTACTGGCGCCGGTTCGTCCCGCAGCTGCACCGGCTGCGGGAGCGGATCGCCGACGGCGAACTGGGCGAGGTCCTGTTCGTGGCCGCGGCGCAGTGGGACGGCGAGCCGCCGGCGGCGGCGTTCCGCACCGGCAGCGGCGGGATCTTCGTGGACATGGGCGTGCACGAGTTCGACCAGATCCGGTGGCTGACCGGGCAGGAGGTCGACCGCGTCGCGGTGCAGCCGGCCGGGCCGGTCACCGACCCGGCGGTACGCGGCCGGGACGTGGACAGCGCCCAGGCGTTGCTCGGCCTGTCCGGCGGCGGCACCGCGCTGGTCTCGCTCGGCCGGCACCACCGGGGCGGCGACATGGCGACGGTGGAGGTCTTCGGCACCCGGGACCACGAGCGGCTGACCTTCCTCGACCCGGCCGACGGGGACGCCACCATGTACGCGGCCCTGGCCCGCCAGGCGGAGGACTTCGCCGGGCTGGTCCGGGAGGGCCGGTCGGCGGGCGCCGGGGTGGCGGACGCGGTGGCGGTGCTCGACGCGGCGCGGCGGGCGACGGCGCAACTCACCCGGGGTCACGAAGTACACACCGATCGGTGACTACTTGCACCATCTGGGAGCGCGGTATTCCCCAGCCGAAGGTGGGAAATCCATCGGTACACCACACTGTGGACGGTACTGCGGAGCGGGGGAATGCATCGATGCGGTTCAGTGTTCTCGGCCCGCTGACAGTTCATGTGGACGACCGCCCGGTCACGCTCACCGGCACCAAGCCCCGCCTCCTGCTCGCCGTGCTGCTGCTGAGCCCGGGGCGCACGGTCGCCACCTCCCGGCTGGTCGACGGCCTGTGGCCGGACTCGCCGCCCGCGTCGGCGGTACGCAACCTGCGCACGTACGTGCACCGGCTGCGGCAGGCGCTGGACCGCGGCGGCGACTCGGCCGGCCGGCTGGTCCACGACGGCACCGGCTACCACCTGCGGGTCGACGAGGACGAGTTGGACCTGCTGCGGTTCCGGCGTCTCGCCGACGAGGCACGCCGGGCCGCGCGGGGGGACCGGCCGGAGGCCGCCGCCGACCTGTTCGACCGGGCGGTCGAGCTGTGGGGCGGGCACCCGCTGGAGGACCTGGCGGATCCGGGCACCGACCTGGGCGCGACCGTAACGGCGTTGCGGGAGCAGCACCGGGAGATGACGACCGAGCTGATCGACCTGCGCCTGCGGCTGGGCCAGCCGGCCCGGGTCATCCCGTCGCTGCGCCGGCTGGTGGCCGAGGAGCCGCTGGACGAACGCCGGCAGGCGCAGCTGGTGACCGCGCTGACGCAGGAGGGACGCGTGGCCGAGGCGCTGGCCGTCTACCAGCAGGCCCGGCGCGGCATCGTCGACGAACTGGGCGTCGACCCCGGTCCCACGCTCCAGGGCGCCCTCCACACGGCGCTGGACGCGGACTCCGCCGAGGCCCGCCCGCCGGCCGGCCGGCCGACGGCCGCCGGCGCCGGGCCCGCGTCGCCGCCCGGCCCGCCGCCGAGCCCGCAGGCCCTGCCGATGAAGCCGCCGTCCCTGGTCGGCCGGGACACCACCGCGGGCCAGCTGCGCGCGATCGCCGAGGGGATCGCCGACCCGGCCGACGCCGACGAGCACGCCGGGGTCGTGCTCGTCTCCGGCGCGCCGGGCGTCGGCAAGTCCTCGTTCTCCGTGACCAGCGGGTACGACCTGGCCGATCTCTTCCCCGACGGTCAGCTCTTCGTCAGCTTCGACAGCGGCGACGAGCCGCCGCGCGGCAGCGGGGAGCTGATCCGGGAGCTGCTGGTCGAGCTGGGCGTGCCGCTCACCGACGTGTCCGAGGACATCCGGGAACGCTCCGCCGCGCTGCGCTGCGCGCTCGCCGGCCGGCGGCTGCTGCTCATCATCGACGACGTCGACTGCGCGCAGCAGGTGCGCCCGCTGCTGCCCGGGGCGGGCCGCAGCCTGGTGCTGATCAACAGCCGGCAGCGCCTGCTGGACCTGGACGTGGGCTGGCGGTTGACGCTCGGCTCGCTCGACCGGGCCGACGCGGTGGAGCTGCTGGCCACGATCGCGGGCGAGCGCCGGGTACGCGAGCAGCCGGAGGTGTTCGGCCGGATCGCCGCGGCCTGCGACCAGCTGCCGCTGGCCCTGCGGATCGTCGGCAGCCGGCTCGTCACCCAGCCCGACGTCGCCCTGCCCGGCTTCGCCGCGCATCTCGAGGACGAGGAGAACCGGCTGTCGGAGCTGTCCGTCGGGGACATCTCGGTGCGCGACAGCCTCTCGGTCAGCTACCAGGCGCTGGACGTGGACGCCCGCCGGGCGCTGCACGCGCTGGCCCGCGCCGACTCGTTCATCACCGCGTCCAGCGCGGTGGAGATCCTGCGCCTGCCCCGGCAGCAGGCCAACCGGATGGTGGAGCGCCTGATCCAGCACAACCTGCTGGTGCCGGTCGACTCCGGCGCCCCGGGCGAGCGTTTCCACCTGCCGGAGCTGCTGCGGATCTTCGCCCGCGAGTGCGTGGACGCGCACGGCCGGCCGCTGCCAGCGGCCTGAGCCGCCGTACGCGGTGTGCGGGCCGCCCGGCCCGCACACCGCGATCCGGGTGTGGCTACTTGAGGAAGCGGTCCAGCGCGGCCTCGATGGTGCCGCTGTCCGGGGACGCGTACGACTTCATCGTCACCTTGTTGTAGGAGATGAAGCTCGGGCACCGGGCGGCGGGCGCGGTCACCGTGCCGCCGTCGCCGACCTTCTCGCCGGTCTTGGCGGCGTGGAAGGTCAGGGTGTACCGCGAGGAGATGTAGTCGACCGTGACGACCTTGTCCTCGCTGTTCTTGTACTGGCACTTCTTCGGCGTGCCCTCGCTGCCCTCGACCATCTTGAGGCAGCCGATGACGGACACCGTGGCGAAGTCGGCCGACTTCGCGTAGTACGGCTTGGCCGAGCTGATCGTCTTCTGCGACCAGAACGACGGCCGGTCCGGGGAGTTGGAGAAGACGTACGCCTTCGAACCCGCCGGCGCGGTGTACGGGGCGGCGTTGAGGATCGCTCCCCCGTCGCAGACCGCCGACATCTCGCTGGCGTAACGCGCGGTGATCGAGTCGTTGTTGGTGGGCCCGTCCGGCCCGGTCGACTCCGGCCCGCCCGCACTGGGGGTCGCGGACGGGCTGTTGTCCGGCCCGGGGGTGGCGCTGCCCGAGGCCACCGGCTTCGGGTCCTCCTCGTCGCCGTTGAAGGCGACGTAGGCGAGGCCGCCGCCGCAGCACAGCAGCGTCAGCGTGACCGCACCGGCGGCGAGGCCGACGATGAGGCCCTTGCTCTTGCCGCCGCTGGGGGGCGGGGTGGGCGCGTACGGCGCCGGCTGCCCGGGGTAGCCCGGCTGGCCGGGGAACGGCGCCGCGGGCTGCGCGCCGTAGGGAGCGCCCGACCCGGGCTGGGCGCCGTACGGCGCGCCCGACCCCGGCTGGGCGCCGTACGGGGCGCCCGACGCCGGCTGCGAACCGTAGGGCGCACCGGAGGCCGGCTGCGCGCCGTACGGGGCGTTCGGGTCGGGCTGGTTGCCCCACGCTCCGGCGTTCGGGTCCGGATAGCCTCCGTAGGGAGGGTGATTGTCACTCATCTGAGGTTCTTCCACCTGTCGTCCGTGGTTCCGGCGATCAACCACCCCGCAGCGTAATGACGCCTGCAAATTCACGATCGCCGACACTCGATGCGTTCTTCACGAGCCGTGCCGGGGTCACTCCGGTGCGTGCGTGCCCGGATCCGGCACCCGGCCGCCCATCAGGCGCGACGCGCCGGGGACCGTTGTGACGCAACGGATCGACCGTTCGGCCCCGGACCCGTACCCGACATCACCGACGCCGAAAAGTGTGACGTACGCGACACCTCTGGCCGGCCGGAGGGACGGCGGTGGACCACATCCCGGAACGGGATTTAGTGAGGCCTATCGATATTGACGCATGTCACAGGCGCGGACAGAATCCCAGCACCACCACCAGGACCCCTCCGGGAGGGCCCCATGAACCGTCCCCGCCTGCCGCTCCTGCGGACCGCCGGCCGGATGACCGCGCTCGTCGCGGCCGCCGCCGGCGTGCTGCTCGCCGCCGCCGCACCCGCCGTCGCCGCCGCACCCTCCGGGCGCTACGTCGCGCTCGGCGACTCCTACACCTCCGCCCCGCTCGTCCCCACCCAGGTCGACCTGAACTGCCTGCGCTCCAACCGCAACTACCCGTCCCTGGTCGCGGCGTCCGCCGGTTCGGCGTCGTTCGCCGACGTGAGCTGCTCCGGCGCCACCACCGAGGACATCCTGTACGGCGGCGACGGCGCGCTGGGCATCGCGCTGCCGCCGCAGGTCAACGCCGTCACCTCGACCACCGCGCTGGTGACCGTCCAGATCGGCGGCAACGACATCGGCTTCTCCGGCATCATCGGCGACTGCGCCGAGGCGAGCGTGAGCAGCCCGCTCGGGTCACCCTGCAAGGACCGGTTCACCGCGGGCGGCACCGACCAGTTGCGGGCCCGGATCGCCGCGACCGCGCCGAAGGTGACGGCGGTGCTGCGGGCGGTCCGCCAGGCCGCGCCGAACGCGCGCGTGGTGGTGCTCGGGTACCCGGCGATCCTGCCCGACAGCGGATACGGCTGCTGGCCCGTGGTGCCGATCGCCTACCAGGACGTGCCGTACCTGCGCGGCGTCCAGAAGGCGCTCAACACGATGCTCGCCGACACCGCGGCGGCGGGCGGCGCGAGCTACGCCGACGTCTACACGCCGTCGATCGGCCGGGACACGTGCAAGAGCAGCGGCACCCGCTGGGTGGAGGGGCTGGTGCCGCAGAACGCGGCCGCGCCGTTCCACCCGAACGCCCGGGGTGAGCAGGGCATGGCCACGGCCCTGCTGGCGCACCTGAACTGACCCGGCCGGGTGAGCCGGTCCCGCCGTGTCGGGACCGGCTCACCGCCGGTAGGGCGACGGGTCGGCGAACCGGTCGGTGGTCGTGACGAACCCCCAGCACTGCTTGGTGTTGAACACGACCGCGTCCTTGCAGTACGCCGGGCTGGACGTGGCGGTGGCGTCGGCGACCAGGACCGGGTTGTAGTCGCGGAAGTAGGCGCTCTCGATCGTGGTGCTGACGCACTGGTCGGCGTTGACGCCGCAGACGAACAGCGTGTGGATGCCCTGGGTGCGCAGCACCTGGTCGAGATGGGTGCCGTAGAACCCGCTCATCCGCACCTTCTCGACCATGACGTCGTCGTCGCGGATCAGCGGCTTCAGCTCGTCGACCATCTCGGCGCCCCACTCCCCGGCGGTGAGCACCCGCCCGTGGTCCAGCGGCTGGCCGATGCCGCACTGGTCGGGCGTGTGCTTGAACGAGTGCAGCGTCGGTGCGCCCAGGTTGCGCAGGTCGGGGCGGTTGTGCCAGTACACCCAGATGACGAACATGTCGTGGCGGCGGGCGGCCTCGACCGCGCGTACCACCCCCGGGATGGCCTCCCGGCAGGCCCGGTAGTCCAGCCCGGAGCGGTGGGTCCAGCCGCCCTCGGCGCAGAAGTCGTTCTGCATGTCGACCACCGCCAGCGCGCCCCGTCGCGGGTTGTCGGCGAACGGCATCAGCTCCGCGTCGAAGCGGAGCAGGTCCTCCGGCGGGTCGTCCGGGGCGAACAGGACGTGATCCGGATAGAGGTGCCACCTGTCGGTGCTGGCGGCGAGCTGCACGCCGCCGTCGCCGGTGTCCCCGTAGACCGCCCGTCGCCCCGCCATACCGTCCGTTCTAGCCGCCCGGCGGACCGGCCGGGCGGCTACAGCGGCAGTGCATCCGTACGGGTGCGGGCGTCAGACCCGGGTGATGCGTACCGCGTCGGCGACCACGTAGCCGGTCCCCGCGCTCCAGCGGCTCACCCCGACCTTGTCCCCGGTCCCGGCGGCGAGCGTGAACACGCCGAGCGACACCCAGCGGCCGCCGCCGGCGCGCTGGTCGACGGTCACCGTCCGATTGCCGGTGGTGGTGGCCACCAGGTACGGGGTGCGGTCGTTGTAGCCGGGGTCGGCCGGGTACCACACCGAGACCTCGTAGGCGCCGGTCGCGGGCAGGGTCGTCCGGAACCAGGCCACGTCGCTGGACGCCACGGGTGCCGCGAAGCGGTAGTCGGCGCCGTGGCGCTGCGCGGAGTACGCGGAGGTGCCCCAGGCCGCGCCGGCGGTGAACCCGCCCGCCGTGGCGTTGTCGACCGTGACGCTCCACGACGCGGGCGGCGTACCGGCCCGTACGTCCAGGTAGTTGCGGTCGATCTTCATGGTCACGCCGCCCCACGTCTCGGTGACGTCGCCGGCGTACTGGTGCAGGCGCTGCTGGTCGGCGTAGCGGTCGTCGGCGCAGTACGTGCCCCCGTCGGTGTCCGCGACCCCGTTCCACCAGGCGATCCAGATCTGGTCCAGCCGCAGGTACCGGGTGTCGTGGTAGGCGGCGCAGACGTCGGTGATGCCGGACGAGCCGCTGGAGTACATGCCGGCGAGGTAGCCGCGAGTGTGCAGCCGCTCGACCCAGCCGGAGAGGAAGGAGAGCACCGCGGCCCGGCAGCTCGCGTTCGACGGGTACTGCTCGATGTCGTTGTAGAGCGTGCTGCCCGCGCCGATGCCGAGCGCCGCCGCGGCGGCGGCCGCGCTGTCCGCCGCGGTCCTGCCCTGCCCGCGGGCGGTGGCCGCGTCGGCGGACATCTTCGGCGTACGGGTGCCGCACGGCGCCTGGTAGCCGAGCTCGATGGGGATGAGCCGCCAGCCCTTGCGGGTCTGGTCGGCGACCCAGGTCGCGGTCAGGTTCGGTTGGGCGCAGGTGCGGCTGCCGCCGCTGATGTAGACGCCGACCGCGCGGTACGGCGAGGCGGCGAGCCAGGCGTCCATCGCGGCCTGCGACGGCGCGGTGCAGGTGTCGAAGCCCTTGCCGGTGAACGTGCCGGGCTGCGGGCCGACCGCGGCCAGGGCGGACTGCGACTCGGCGGCGGGCTGCGGGCCGGCGACAGCCGGTGTCCCGGCCCGGGCCGGGACGGCCGATGCCGTTGCCGGGACGGCCGTGGCCGCGACCACGGTGAGAAACGTCAGGGCCGTGGCGATCGCTCTCATCGGCGCCCCTCCTGTGCGGGATTCCTCGCTCGACGGCGAGACATGGGCAGGATTTCTACCACGCATCGACGGATGACGACAGATGATGGTGGCGAAAGTTTTCACCGAAGAAACGATCAATGAAGGGTATCGACAAGACGCCGGAAGCCGGTATAGCGTTCCCGCACTCACATCCGTCGATCGGTGAAGCGCCGTCACCCGAGGAGCGCCATGCCCACGTCACGATCCCCCCGTCTGCGACGCCGAGGTCTGCTCGGCGTACCCGCCCTGGTGGCCGCCGCCCTCGCCGTGGCCGTCCGGCCCGGCACGGCGCTCGCGGCGCCGAAGGCCGAGTGCCTCGCCGACCTGCTCGGGGAGCAGTGATGGCCACCATTCCCTGGCTCGTGGACGTGCTGCGGGCCGCCGGTGTGCAGGTCGTGGTCGAGGGCGACTGGCTCAACCGGATGCGCCCCGGCTCCTTCGACCCGATCGGGGTGCTCTGGCACCACACCGCGGCCACCTCCAGCGCCACCAACCCGCACCCGGCGCTGAACATCTGCATCAACGGCCGTTCCGACCTGCCCGGCCCGCTCTGCCAGGCGCTCGTGGACTACAACGGCGTGTTCCACGTGATCTCCGCCGGCCGGTGCAACCACGCCGGCACCAGCGGCGGCAGCGGCCCGATCCCGGCCGGGGACGGGAACACGCTGATGATCGGGTGGGAGATCGACTACAACGGCGTCGACCAGCGGATGACCACCGCCCAGTACAACGCCAGCATCGCGGCCACCGCCGCCGTGCTCAAGCGGCTCGGCCGGGACTCCAGCTACGCCCGGGGACACCGGGAGACCAGCACCACCGGCAAGATCGACCCGTCCTTCATCGACCTGAACACCATGCGCGCCGACGTGGCCGCCAAGATGGCCGGCGGCGGCACCGGCTGGACGTCGATCGTGGACAACGCCACCGCGGGCCGGTTCACCGCGAGCGCCAGCTGGGGCACCTCGACGTACTCCGGGCAGCGCTACGGCGCCGACTACCGCTACGCGGACCCGGTCGCCGCGAGCGACGCGGCCTGGTACAAGTTCAACGTCCCGCGGACCGGCAACTACCGGGTCGAGGCGTGGTGGCCGGCGAACGCGGGCTACAACGCGGCCACGCCGTACATCGTCGCCACGACCACCGGCAACCGGACGATCGTGGTCGACCAGCGGGCGACCGGCGGGCAGTGGCGCTCGCTCGGCACGTTCACGCTGCCGGCCGGCGACGCCAACCGCGTCGCGGTCAGCCGGTGGAGCTCCGCCGCCGGCCTGGTCATCGCCGACGCGGTCCGGCTGACCGAGGTCTGAACCCGGGGATGCGGCCGGGTGGCATCCCACCCGGCCGCATCCGTCCCGACGTCAGCGCAGCGACCGGAAGGCCACCCGCATCTCCTGGGCGAACAGCTCCGGCTGCTCCCAGGCGGCGAAGTGCCCGCCCCGGTCCACCTTGTTGTAGTGGATCAGGTTCGGGTACGCCCGCTCGGCCCAGCTGCGCGGTGCGAGCAGGATCTCGTCCGGAAACTGGCTCACCGCGGCCGGCACCCGGACGCCCTTGGCGGCGAAGAACGACAGCGCGTTCTGCGCGTACAGCCGGGCCGAGGACACGCCCGTGTTGGTCAGCCAGTAGAGCGTGACGTTGTCCAGGATGTCGTCGCGGCTCAGCCCGCCGGGCCGGCCGGCGAAGGCGGCGCAGATCAGGTCCAGGCTCGCCGCGTCGTGGTCGAGCATGAACGTCGCCAGGCCGACCGGCGAGTCGGCGAGCGCCACGAGCGTCTCCGGACGGGTCGTCATGATCAGCGCGTACGCGGAGTGCTTCCAGAAGAAGTCGATCCGCTCGCAGGCGGCCCGCTCCTCGGCCGACAGCCCGGCCGGCAGCTCCGCGAGCGGGTTGTTGACACCGGTGATGCCGCTCTGCAACAGCGCGTCGATCTCCGGCGGCACCACGCAGGGCATGTTCGTGTGGATGCCGGCCAGCTCCGGCGGGGCCTGCACGCCGAGCATGTCGGTGATCAGCGCGCCCCAGTCGCCGCCCTGCGCCACGAAGCGGGTGTAGCCCAGCCGCCGCATCAGCTCCGTCCAGGCGCGGGCGATGTGCTGCGGATCCCAGCCGGGCCGGTCCGGCTGACCGGAGAACCCGTAGCCGGGCATCGACGGGATCACCAGGTGGAACGCGTCCGAGGCGCTGCCGCCGTGCGCCGTCGGGTCGGTCAACGGACCGATGATCTTCAACTGCTCGATCACCGAACCGGGCCACCCGTGCGTGACGATCAGCGGCAGCGCATCGGGGTGCGGCGAGCGAACGTGGATGAAGTGGATGTCCAGGCCGTCGATCTCGGTGACGAAGTTCGGCAGGTCGTTGAGCCGCGCCTCGACCCGGCGCCAGTCGTACTCGGTGGCCCAGTAGCGGGCGAGCGCCTGACTGGTCTCCAGCGGCACGCCCTGCGACTGGTCGTCCACGGTCTGGCGCTCCGGCCAGCGGGTGGCCGCGATCCGGACCCGCAGGTCCTCCAGGTCCGCCTCCGGCACCTCGACGCGGAACTCACGGATGCCGGCGCCGGTACGCGTCGGCGTCATGGTCTTGACGGCCACGGGTTGTCCTCCTCGGGTCGGGTCAGGGACCGAACGTGAAGACGTACGCGCGGAAGCCGGGCCGCTCGGCGCGCAGGGTGAGCCGGTGCTCCCCCGGCGTCGCGCCGTCGACCAGCCGGATCATGGCCGCCCGGTCGACGAGGACCCGGTCGTCCGGGCCCACGTCGGCTCCGCGCGCGTCAGCGGCCGGTTTCCCGTCCAGCAGCACCCGAATCCCGGCCGGTCCCTCCGGTCCCGGGTCGGCCACCAGGTTCACCTCACCGGCGGTGAACGGCAGGACCAGCTCGGCGCCGGCATCGCCGGTCTCGACGTACTCGCCCTCGACCCGCCAGTCGCCGGTCAGCGCGTACGTGCCGGGCACACCGCGGTCGGCGCCGAGGTAGGTCTCCGGGGTGATCCCGGCGTACGTGGGCTGCGGGCCGGTCACGAACGCGGTCACCTCCGCTGTGACCGGCGGCAGCGCGGTCGCGGGCGCGGCGGCCTCGACCAGCCGCCGGATCAGCGCCTCGGTCCGGTCGTAGTCGCCCTCGCCGACCCAGCGGTCGGCCAGCCGCCCGTCGGCGTCGAAGAGGTACTTCGCCGGCCAGGCGTCGTTGCGCAGGGCACGCCAGAACGTGTAGTCGTCGTCGATCGCGATCGGGTAGGTGAGCCCGTGGTCGCGGATCGCCCGGTCGATGTTCTCCGGGAGCCGGCCGAACGCGAACTCCGGCGCGTGCGCGCCGACGACAGTGAGCCCGAGGTCGCGGTAGTCGCGGTGCCACGCCCGCACGTACGGGGCGGTGCGGATCCAGTTCACGCAGGTGTACTCCCAGACGTCGACGAGGACCACACGTCCGCGCAGATCCTGCGGCGTCAGCGGCGCGGAGTTCACCCAGCGGCCGACGTCGATCGGCGGCAGCCGGGTCGCCACCGCGGCCCGGGTCATCCGCGGTTCCCGTCGCCGAGGTCGACGGCGGTCGCGCCGACCACCGCCCGGTCGCCCTGCTGCACGTATCCGACGACCGACGCGCGGCGCGGGTCGGGCGCCGCCGGCACGTCGATCTCCATCCGGCCCCGCTCCCCGTTCAGCTCGGTGGAACAGAACGCGCGCACCACCGTGTCCTGGCGCAGCCGCCGCCCGGCGTTCTCGCCCCGGGGGACGTCGTTCTCCAGGCCGCGCTCCACCACCGCCACGTTCAGCCGGGCCTGCTCGGGCAGCGCTCCGGTCTCGTAGTCGAGCACCACGTGCCCGGCGTCGGCCGTCACGACGGACAGCGTCACCGGCGTGCCGGGCGACGCGGCCAGCGCGGCGTCGATCGCCGAGCCGGCCTGCCGGCGGTCCGACCCGACGAACTCGACCGTTCCGTTGACGATCATCTGCGGCGTGTAGAGCCCGCCGGTGCGCAGCGTCCGCGCGTACCGCTCCTGCCGCAGCGTGTGCGCCTGCGCGCCATAGGGATCGGCCCAACCCAGGTGGTCCCAGTAGTCGACGTGGAAGCCGAGCGTGTAGACCCGCTCCCCGCGCTCACGCGCGTCCCGGTCGATCTCGGACAGCACCTCCTCGGCGGGCGGGCAGCTGTCGCAGCCCTGGGAGGTGAACATCTCCACGACGGCGAAGCCGTCGCGCGGGAACGATGCGCCGGTCATGCGGGCTCCCTTCGTCCGAGGACGTCCGCCGGCGGTTACCCGGACGGCGCGGCTTCGAACGGGCCGCCCGCCGGGCCCACGGGCGTTTGCCCCCCGGCCCGGCCGGGTAGGACGCTGCGCCACCCGAGGGCGGGCCGTGCCAGGCGGCGTGGGCGGCCGGGACGTCGCGGAGGGTCGATGACGGCTGGACCAGGGCGGGCACAGGCGCCGTCGGGCGAGGTGGTGGAGCTGCGGGTGCACGGCGTCTCCTCGGCCGGCGCCGCCGAGGTGCTGGGCCGGCCGCTGGTCCGGCAGGTCGCGGGCGACCGCAGCGCGGGCTTCTACCGGCCCCGCCCCGGGCTCGCCGACGCGCAGGGCGCCGGCGGGGTGACGCTGGAGGCGTACCGGTGGAACGACCTGCCGTCCGGCACCGCGCTGCGTACCCTGTCGCTGCTGTTCCTGATGCCCTTCATGCTGCTCAACGTGGCCGTGTGGATGCGGCCGGGGGACGCGGTCGGCGGCGCGGTGGTGCGGGGGCTGTGCCGGGTGCTCGGGCTGAGCCTGACCGCGCTGTACGTGCTCTCCGGCGCCGGGGTGGCGCTGGACCTGGTGGCCTGGCAGTGCCTGTCCGTGCCGGCCTGTATCTCCGACCGGGAGTGGCTGTCCTGGATGGGCGGGCGGCCGGTCGGGTTGCGGCTCGTGGTGCTGGCGCTGGTCCCGACCGCCGCGGTGAGCCTGGTCTGGTGGGGCGCCCGGCGTCCGGGACGCTCGTTCACCGCGTTCCGGGCGCCGGAGAGGGCATCCGCCGGCCCTCCGTTGAGCACGATCGGCCAGTGGGACACCGAGCCGCTGATGGGCCGGCTGCGCTCGATCCACATCGCGGCGGCCTTCGCCACCCTCGACGGCTGTCTCCTCGCCGCCCGGGCCGCGCAGGGCGTCCCGCCCACTGTGGCGGCGCTGCTGGCGGTCACCGGCGCGGTGCTGCTCGCCTGCGTGGTCCTGGTCTGCGTGCCGCCGCTCGTCGACCGGGCGCCCACCGACCCGCGACGCGACCGGGTCGCCCGGGTGCTGCGCGGCACCGCGGTCGGGCTCACCGTCGTGGTGGCCGGGTACCTGCTGTTCGCCCCGGTCCGCTGGCGTACCGGCGGGGGCCTGCCCGGCTACGGCTCGATCCTGACCTGGCTGCTGGTCACGCACGCGGTCCTGCTCGGCGGCCTGGGGGCCGTGCTGCTCTGGCACCGGCTGCGGGTACGCGGCCACCAGCCGCCGAACGGGCTCGGCGCGCTCGTGGTCGCGGCGGCGGCGGGCGGGCTCGCGGTGGCGTACTCCGCCGAGCTGGTCCAGCGCACCGCCGACCTGCTGGACCGGGGCGTGTCCCCGGCGGACGACATACCGGGTCCGGCGCGCGCGTACACCTGGGCGATCTACGGTTTCTTCCGCGCCCTGCTGGTCACGCTGGCGGCCGCCGCCGTGGTGGCGCTGGTGTCCCGGCGCGGCCGGATCCGGGCCGCCCAGGCGGTCGTCGAGCGCGACTTCCCGGCGCCGCCGGCCGAGGCGGCGCCCCGGCTGCGGCAGGTCCGGACGATGATCGTGCGGGCCCGGTTCACCGACCTGCTGGTGCCGTTGGCGGTGCTGTTCGCCGTCATGGCCGGGGCGGGCGCGGCGACCACCGCGATGGCGCTGGTCCGCCCCGAGCCGGGCGAGGCCCTGGAACGCCGCACGCACGTGCCGGCCGAGCTGGTCATGTTCGGCATCGAGGTGGGCGGGGTGGCGCTCTCGGCGGCGGTGCTGGCCCTGGTCGTGGCCGGGATCTTCGCCTACCGCAGTCCCGGGTTCCGCCACCACGTCGGCGTGCTCTTCGACCTCGCCACGTTCTGGCCCCGGGCTGCGCACCCGTTCGCACCGCCCTGCTACGCCGAGCGGGCCGTGCCGGAGCTGGCCCGGCGCATCACGTTCCTGGTGCGCAGCGGAAACGGGGTGCTGCTGTCCGGCTACAGCCACGGCTCGGTGCTGGTCGCCGCCACCGTCCTGCAACTGCCGGCGGAGATCAGCGCGCGGGTCGCCCTGCTCACGTACAGCTCGCCGCTGCGCCGGCTCTACGCCCGGCTGTTCCCCGCCTACGTCGGCGACGAGATGCTGCGCGGGATCGGCGGCCGGCTCGGCTGGCGGTGGCGCAACCTGTGGCGGGACACCGACGCGCTGGGCGGCTGGATCTTCTCCCCGCACCGCGCGGACGAGCCGGCCCGCGTCACCGGCCCGGAGGCGACCGTGGACCGTCGTCTCCGGGATCCGGAGAGCCTGGTGGCGCCGCCCTGGGACAGCGTCCCGCCGCCGATCAAGGGTCACCTTCCGTCCGAGGACGACCCGGCGTACGCCGAGACGGTGCGGGACCTGGCCGGGCGGCTGCGCGCCGTCGAGCCCTGACGCGGGCGGGGCGTCACGCCGCCGGGTGGTCCGCCTCGAACCGTTCCCGGGTGAGGAACGCCAGCCTCGCCCGTTTGTCCGGCATGTCGATCTCGTCGCCGAGCGTGAATCCCTCGATCCGCAGCCGGCGCAGCATGACGTCGTTGCGGACGTCCGGCTCGACCACCACGCGGCGCGCGGCCGGATCCCGCAGCAGGAACCGGACCAGGGCCGGGAAGACCGCCCCGGTCAGCGAACCCGGATACCGCCGGGGCGCGTCGAGCAGCAGGTGGATCCCGACGTCGCCGGGCAGCACCGGGTAGCGGTCGCCGACCGGGTCCGCCTCCGGCTGGTAGGTCTGGAACAGCCCGATCGGCTCGCCGTCGAGCCGGATCAGGTACGCGTGGTGGGTGTCCAGCCCGTCGACGAACGCGTAGATCTCGCGTACCTCGTCGACTGTGTGCGAGCCCATGCCCCAGAACCGGTTGCGGGGCCGGACCACCCAGCCGTGCAGCAGTTCGGCGTGCCGGTCGGGGCGTACCGGCTCCAGCGCCAGCTCGCCGAGGCCGGGGATCCGTTCCAGGTGGATCACGTCGACTCGTCTCCCGTCAGTGGGCCGGCGGGCACCGGGATCAGCGTCCCGGCGGCCCAGTGGGTGAGTTGGTCGGCGAAGTGCGCGTGGCCGGGGCGCCCGGATGCGCCGAACGGGACGATCCAGCGGCTGGCCGCCCGGTCGGTCAGGTCCCACACGTAGCGGGCCACCGGGCCGCGCCAGCAGGCGTCGGAGACGCCCGGCACGCTGGACGTGGCCAGCACGCAGTCGGTGTCACCGGCCAGCGCCACCCGCTGCCGCATCGCCGCGACCGCGTCGGTGACCGCCGGGGCGACACCCAGATGCACCGGGTGCAGCAGGTGCCGGCCGCCCCACTCACCGGGCGCCGGGCCGGCGGCCACCTCGGCCAGCGCCTCGGCGGCCGGTGCCGCGAGGCCGGCGCCGAACTCGGCGGCGAGGTGGTCCAGCGCCAGGCCGATCCGGGCCGCCGGGTCGGTCCAGGGCGCGAACAGCTCGTCGAAACCGCACGGCTCGCCGAGGGCACGCAACCTCGGGTGTACGCGCAACCGCCGGGCGAGCGCCGCCCGCCAGGCCGCGTACGCGCCGGCCTCGGCCGAGCCGGCCGCCATCGCCCGGTCCCAGCCGCGCAGCCGCAGCAGCAGCGCGCGGGCGGGTTCGTCGAGCCGGCCCGGGTCGAGCCGGTCGAGCAGCCGGTACAGCGGCCCGGCCGGGAGCCGGTCGTCGGTGTGCACCGTGGACGCGTCGGCGCCCTGGGCGAGCAGTTCCCGGATCCGGCGGGCCCGGTGCGGCGGGGCGAAGTCGGCGCCGTGTGCGGCCACGTCCTCGCGGCGGTCGTTCGCGCACACCGCCACGCCGTCGACCGGTTCGTCCACGAGCGGCAGGTAGTCGCCCCGCCACCGGTAGGCCGGCTCCCAGGCCGGTACGGGTTCCCGGCGGCACCGCTCGTCGCGTACCGGGACCAGGCCGGCGACCAGGCGGCGGACACTGCCCCCGGTGTCGGCGGCGAGCACGCTGTTGACCGGCTCGACCCAGTGGCGCAGCGCCTCGGCGACGTCACCGGTGTGCCGGGCGCGCAGCAGTGGCAGCAACGCCTCGAAGCCGAGGCGGGCCTCGACCCGGCTCGGCGTGCGCAGGGCGATCGCGTCGCCGGTGACCCGGTCGTGGTCGATCACCGGCCCGCGCGGCGTCTCGATCACCTCGACCGTCTCCGGGGCGCCGCCGCGGACCTCGATCTCCTCGACGTGGCGCGCGGCGGGCGTCCAGCCGTCCGCCTCGCGCACCAGCACGCGGTCGCCGTCGCGGCGCAGCCGTTCGCGGTAGAGGTCCTGGTAGTCGGCCATCGCGTTGGTGACGGCCCAGGCCACGTGGCCGGTGTGGCCGAAGTGCGGCAGGCCGGGTACGCCGGGGAAGGCGAGGCCGATCACGTCGAACTCCGGGCAGGCGAGCCGGACCTGCTGGTAGACGCCGGGTAGTTCGAGCAGCCGGTGCGGGTCCCCGGCGATCACCGGGCCGCGCCCGGTGGCCGGGTCGGCGGGCAGCGCCCAGGCGTTGCTGCCGGAGGACGCCGGTCCCTCGACCGCGAACAGCCCGGCCGCCTCGGGGCCGAGCGTGCGGGCCACGTGCGCGTGCCAGAGCTTGTTCGGGAACGTGGAGAAGAGCACGTGCTGGACGAGGAAGACGCCGAGCGGCGACCAGGGCTGCCAGGGTTCGGGCGCGGTGCCGGTGGCGGCGAACTCGGGCGCGCCGGCAGCACCCTCGGTGAGTCCGGAGTTGACCCCGTCGACGTACGCCTCGACCCACCGCCGGGTGTCCGGGTCCAGGCCCTCGTAGCAGCGCCGGGCGGTGTCGTCCAGCCGTACGCGCCGGGCGAACCGGTCCCACGCCAGTTCGGCCGCGCCGACGTGGGCGGCCAGCCGGCCCTCGGCACGCCATCGTTCGACGCTGATCTGCCAGGCCCGGTCCAGCGCGGCGACACGCCCCTGCAGACGCGCGAGCGCGTCGACGTCGGCGGCCCACAACCGGGGCACACCCCACCTGTCGCGATCGACGTACGTCATCGTCTCGCGCCGCCTCGGCGCGCCGGGCGCCGGTTCCGCTCCACAGTCAACTTAGGATAACCTCCCCTAACCGAGGGCGACCTTACCGCGACGCGGCCAAGGCGCCAACCACCGGCGCATCCGGGACAAAGCACCCCGAGTCGTGCTTGCTAGTTAGGCCAGCCTAACCTAACCTGATCGCCGCGGCTGTCGCCGCGTGTCCTGTCCGTACGACCGCTGGGAAGTCGCATGAGTTCGATCGGGAGCCCGACCGGCGCCGCGCCCACCGACACCGGCCGCGCCGCCGCCACGGCACGCGGCCACCTGTTCAACGCCGGCACGCTCGCGCGGTACCGGGACGTGCTGGCGCGCGGCGTCGACCGGGTCGCCCGCCGGGTGGGCGAGGCGGACCGGCCGTTCACCGGCGTCACCCCCGACGAGCTGGCGCCGCTGATCGGCGCCATCGACCTGGACCGGCCGCTCGGCGACACCGACGCCGCCCTGGACGAGCTGCACGACGTGTGGCTGCGCGACGCGGTCTACTTCCACCACCCGCGCTACCTGGCCCACCTGAACTGCCCGGTGGTCATCCCGGCGCTGCTCGGCGAGGCGGTGCTCAGCGCGGTCAACTCCTCCCTGGACACCTGGGACCAGAGCGCCGGCGCGACGCTGATGGAGCGGCGCCTGATCGAGTGGACGGCCGGGCGCATCGGGTTCGGCGCCGGCGCCGACGGCGTGTTCACCAGCGGCGGCACCCAGTCGAACCTCCAGGCGATGCTGCTGGCGCGCGAGGAGGCGTACCGCACGGTGGTGGGCGGCTCCACCGGCCGGCCGGACCGGCCGCAGGTGCTCTCCCGGCTGCGCATCCTCACCTCCGCGGCCGGGCACTTCAGCGTGCAGAAGGCCGCCAAGCTGCTCGGCCTGGCCGCCGACGCGGTGCTCACCGTGCCCACCGACGCCACCCGCCGGATGCGCACCGACGAACTGGCCCGCACCATCGACCGCTGCCACCGCGACGGCCAGGTGGTGATGGCCGTCGTCGCCACCGCCGGCACCACCGACTTCGGCACCGTCGACCCACTGCCGGAGATCGCCGACATCTGCGCCGCCGCGGGCGTCTGGTTGCACGTCGACGCCGCGTACGGCTGCGGGCTGCTGGTCTCCCCCACCCGCCGGCACCTGCTCGACGGCATCGAACGGGCCGCGTCGGTGACTGTGGACTACCACAAGTCGTTCTTCCAGCCGGTCAGCTCCAGCGCGCTGCTGGTCCGCGACGGCCGGACGCTGCGCCACGCCACCTGGCACGCCGACTACCTCAACCCGGCCCGCGCGGTCGAGCAGGGCATCCCGAACCAGGTCGACAAGAGCATCCAGACCACCCGCCGATTCGACGCGTGCAAGCTCTGGCTGACCCTGCGGATCATGGGGCCGGACGCGATCGGCGCGCTGTTCGACCAGGTCGTCGACCTCGCGGCGCAGGCGTGGCGGCGGCTCGACGCCGACCCGCGCTTCGAGGTGGCCGCGCCGTCGCAACTGAGCACAGTGGTCTTCCGGTACCGGCCGCCCGGCCTCGCGCCCGACCTGGTCGACGAGGCCAACCTGCACGCCCGCGACGCGCTCGCCGCCTCCGGCGCGGCCCTGGTCGCCGGCACCAAGGTCGACGGCGCCCACCACCTGAAGCTCACCCTGCTCAACCCCGAGACCACAGTGGACGACATCGCCCACGTGCTGGACCTCATCGCCGACCACGCCGCCTGGTACGCCCGGACCGCGGCCACCGCCGAGCTGTCCTGCCCGGTCTGACCCCCGCCGAGGAGAACGAGAACATGTCGACCCACGACTTCATCGCCGTCGGGCTGGGCCCCTACAATCTCGGCCTGGCCTGCCTCACCGCGCCGATCGACGACCTCGACGGGCTGTTCCTGGAGGCCCGCGACAGCTTCGACTGGCATCCCGGCATGCTGCTGGAATCCACCCGGCTCCAGACGCCGTTCATCGCCGACCTGGTCACGCTCGCGGACCCCACCTCGCCGTACTCGTTCCTGAGCTACCTGAAGGAGACCGGCCGGCTCTACCCGTTCTACATCCGGGAGAGCTTCTTCCCGCTGCGCGCCGAGTACAACGACTACTGCCGCTGGGCCGCCGGGAAGCTGCCGAACCTGCGCTTCCGGCACACCGTCACCGCCGTCGAGTACGACGAGGCCGACGACCGGTACGTGGTGCACGCGGACATGCCGGACGGGCCGGTCGCCCACCGGGCCCGGCACCTCGTGCTCGGCACCGGCACCCCGCCGTACCTGCCGCCGGCCTGCGCCGGGCTCGGCGGTGACATGATCCACAACTCGCGCTACCTGGAGCACCGGGAGGCGCTGCGGGCCAAGGACAGCATCACGATCGTCGGCAGCGGCCAGAGCGCCGCGGAGATCTACCACGACCTGCTCGGCGACATCGACACGTACGGCTACCAGCTCACCTGGGTGACCCGCTCGCCGCGGTTCTTCCCGCTGGAGTACACCAAGCTCACGCTGGAGATGACCTCACCGGACTACGTGGACTACTTCCACGCGCTGCCCGAGCCGACCCGCTACGCGCTGGAGGCCGCACAGAAGCCACTGTTCAAGGGCATCAACGCCGACCTGATCAACGACATCTACGACCTGCTGTACGCCAAGAGCCTGCACGGGCCGGTGCCGAGCCGCCTGCTGACCAACACCGAACTGGTCGAGGCGGCGTACGCCGACGGCCGCTACCGGCTCGGGCTGCGCCACACCGAGCAGGACCGCGCGTTCACGCTCGACACCGCGGGACTGGTGCTGGCCACCGGCTACCACTACCGGGTGCCGGAGTTCCTCGCGCCGGTCCGCGACCGGCTCCGCTTCGACGCGCACGGCCGCTTCGACGTGGCCCGCAACTACAGCGTCGACCACACCGGCCGGGGCGTGTTCCTCCAGAACGGCGGCACCCACACGCACAGCATCACCTCACCCGACCTGGGCATGGGCCCGTACCGCAACTCGTGGCTGATCCGGGAGATGACCGGCCGGGAGCACTACCCGGTGGAGAAGACCATCGCGTTCCAGGAGTTCGGCGCCCCGGCCGGGGCCCCGGCATGACCGGCATGACCGCGTTCACCCGCGTCGACGACGCGCTCGGCGAGTTCACACTGCGCCCGCTGGACCCGGACGCCGACGCCGCGCTGCTGCACCGCTGGGTCACCCACCCCAAGTCCGCGTTCTGGCTCATGCAGGACGCCGACGTGGACGCCGTCGCCGCCGAGTACCGGCGCATCGCCGACCACCCGCACCACGACGCGTACCTCGGGTCGTGGCGCGGCACCCCGGCGTTCCTGGCCGAGCGGTACGACCCGGCGCACGTCGAGCTGGTCGATCTCTACGACCCGGAGCCCGGCGACGTGGGCATGCACTTCCTCTGCGCGCCCGCCGACACGCCGGTCCACGGCTTCACCCGGGCCGTCATCACCACGGTGATGGCCTGGCTGTTCGCCGACCCGGCGACGCGCCGGGTAGTGGTGGAGCCGGACGTGCGCAACACCGCCGTGCACGCGCTCAACGCGGCAGTCGGCTTCACAGTCGTCGGCCCGATCCGCAAGCCCGAGAAGGAGGCGTTGCTCAGCGTCTGCACCCGGGACCAGTTCCGGGCCGCCACCGGCGCGCCCGCCAGCGAGGAAGGGGCACCGGCGTGAACGCCAGCGCATCCGTGGACCACCTGACCCCCGAGGCGTGGGCGACGGCCAACCGGCTGCTGGTGCGCAAGGCGCTCGCCGAGTTCGCCCACGAGCGCCTGATCACCCCCGAGCCCGCCGGCCCGGGACAGTGGCTGGTGCGCAGCGACGACGGCGCCGTCGAGTACCGGTTCGCCGCGCAGCGGCTGGCGCTCGACCACTGGCAGGTCGACGCGGACAGCATCGTGCGCCGCCGCGACGGCGCGGAACTGCCGCCCGACGCCGTCGACCTTTGCGTGGAGCTGCGCGGCGCGCTCGGCCTCACCGACGCGATCCTGCCGGTCTACCTGGAGGAGATCACCTCCACGCTGGCCGGGACCGCGTACAAGCTGGCCAAGCCCGCACTGAGCGCCGCCGAGCTGGCCGCCGCCGACTTCCAGGCGATCGAGACCGGCATGACCGAGGGGCATCCCTGCTTCGTGGCCAACAACGGCCGCATCGGCTTCGGCGTGCACGAGTACCACGCGTACGCCCCGGAGGCCGCCGCGCCGGTACGGCTGCTCTGGCTCGCCGCGCACCGCGACCACACCACGTTCACCTGCGCCGACGACCTGGACTACGACACGCTGGTCCGGGCCGAGCTGGGCGAGGAGACGCTGGCCGGGTTCACCGCCACGCTCACCGGGCTGGGCCTGGACCCGGCCGACTACCTGCTCGTCCCGGTGCACCCGTGGCAGTGGTGGAACAAGCTCGCCGTCACGTTCGCCGGTGAGGTGGCCGCGCGCCGGCTGGTCTGCCTCGGCGAGGGGCCGGACGAGTACCTCGCGCAGCAGTCCATCCGCACCTTCTTCAACGTCACCGACCCGGCCAAGCACTACGTGAAGACCGCGCTGTCGGTGCTGAACATGGGCTTCATGCGCGGGCTGTCCGCCGCGTACATGGAGGCGACGCCGGCCATCAACGACTGGCTGGCCGGGCTGATCGAGGGCGACCCGGTGCTCAAGCGCACCGGCCTGTCGATCATCCGGGAGCGGGCCGCGATCGGTTACCGGCACCGCCAGTACGAGGCGGCGACCGACAGGTACTCCCCGTACCGCAAGATGCTGGCGGCGCTGTGGCGGGAGAGCCCGGTGCCCGGGCTGGAACCCGGGCGGCGGCTGGCCACCATGGCCTCGCTGCTGCACCTGGACCGGGACGGGCGCTCGCTGGCCGCGGCGCTGATCGACGAGTCGGGGCTGGCCCCGGCCGACTGGCTGCGCCGCTACCTGGACGCCTACCTGGTGCCGCTGCTGCACAGCCTGTACGCCCACGACCTGGCGTTCATGCCGCACGGCGAGAACGTCATCCTGGTGCTGGACGGCGGCGTGGTGGAGCGGGTCGTGTTCAAGGACATCGCCGAGGAGATCGTGGTGATGGACCCGGACGCGGACCTGCCCGAGCGGGTGCGGCGGATCCGGGCCGCCATTCCGGAGGACGAGAAGATCCTGTCCATCTTCACCGACGTGTTCGACTGCTTCCTTCGGCACCTGAGCGCCGCCCTGCACACCCAGGGCGTGCTCGACCAGGACGGGTTCTGGCGCACGGTGGCCGAGTGCGCCGCCGGCTACGCCGCCACGGTGCCGCACCTGGCCGACCGGATGCGCCGGCACGACCTGTTCGCGCCGGAGTTCACGCTGTCCTGCCTCAACCGGCTCCAGCTGCGCAACAACCAGCAGATGGTGGACCTGTCCGACCCGTCGGCCGCGTTGCAGTTCGCCGGCACGCTGGTCAACCCGCTCGCCCCGTACGCGCCGCGCGACTGACGGGACGACGAAGAAGCGGGCCGGCGCCGTGCGCCGGCCCGCTTCGACGGCGGTGGGGACGATCAGTTCTCCGCGCGACCGGCCCGCCAGTAGCCCATGAACGCCACCGCGCACCGGTCCATGCCCCGCTCGGTGACCAGGTGCCGGCGCAGGCCGCGGATCACCGCCGCCTCCCCGGCCAGCCAGGCGTAGAGCGCCGCGCCGTCGGGCCGCTCCGGCACCTCCCAGAGGATGTCCCGGTCCACGTCCACCTCGGCCAGCGGCGGCGCGCCCGGCCCGGCCGGTACGGGCACCAGCCGGCCGGCCAGGCTCGTCACGGCCGGGGTGAGCCGGCTGCCGTGCGGGGCGCCGTCGCGGGGCAGCCAGGTCACCGTGACGCCGGCCGGCGCCGCGCAGGGCAGTTCGTCGCCGGTCTCCGGCACCTCCACCAGCGCGTGCCCGCGCGCGTCGGCGGGCAGCCGCTCCAGGATCGCGCAGATCGCCGGCGCGGCGGTCTCGTCGCCGGCGAGCAGCAGCGTGGCGCCGGCCGGCGGCTGGAACTCGACCCCGCCGTGCGGGCCGTCCCACCCGGCGTCCGGGCCGACGACGGCGATCCGGTCGCCGAGGCGGGCCCGCCGTGCCCACCGGGTGGCCGGGCCGCCGTCGCCGTGCAGCGCCATGTCCACGTCCACCTCGTACGCCTCCGGCCGGACCGCGCGCACCGTGTAGGTGCGGATCGGGCTGCGCAGCCCGTCCGGCAGCTCCCGCCACCGCGGGAACCAGTCCGGCCCGTCGGGCAGCTCCCCCGGCGCCCCGTCGACCGGCGGCAGGGCCAGCTTGATCCGCTGGTCGTACCCGTTGTCGGCGAACCGGTCCAGATCCGGGCCGGTGAGCGTCACCCGCAGGAAGGACGGGCCGAGCCGCCGCAGCGCGCGGACCTCAACGGTGAAGACTCGCCAGGGCGCGACGGCCAGGGTGCTGGTCATGCGTCATTCCTCTCACGGCCGGTGGGCGGTACGTCGGTGAACGGGCTAACGGGCGGCCGCCGCGGCGCGGGAACGCCACAGCAGCCAGACGAAGTACGGGGTGCCGATCAGGGCGGTGACCAGACCGGCGGGGACCTGGGCGGGGGCGATCACGCTGCGGCCGAGCGTGTCGGCGAGGCTGACCAGGGTGGCGCCGAGCAGCACCGCGACCGGCAGGACGCGGGTGTGCCGCCCGCCCACGAGGGCGCGGGCCGCGTGCGGCGCGACCAGGCCGACGAAGCCGATCACACCGACTGCCGACACGGCGGTGGCGGTGAGCAGCGCCGCCAGGCCGAGCGCGATCAGCCGGGCGCGTTCCAGCCGGACGCCGAGCACCCGGGGCGTGTCGTCGTCGAGCGCGAGCAGGTCCAGCTCGCGGCGTACGGCGGCCACCACCGGCAGCGCGATCAGCAACGCGATCAGCACCGGCAGCACCTGCGGTGCGGTACGCCCGTAGGTGGAGCCGGACAGCCAGGTCAGCGCCTTGCCGGTGTTCCACGGGTCGGACGAGACCACGATGAACGTGATGACCGCCGTCCCGCCCTGCCAGACCGCGAACCCGATCAGCACCAGCCGGTCGGAGTTGAGGCCGCGCCGCCGCGCCAGGCCGTAGACCAACGCGAACGCGGCGACCGCGCCCAGACCGGCGGCGCCGGACAGGGCGAGCACGCCGGCCATCGGCGCGAACGTCAGCAGCGACACCGCGCCGATGCCGGCGCCGCCGGTGATGCCGAGGATGCCCGGTTCGGCGAGCGGGTTGCGGCACACCGCCTGCACCGTGGTGCCGGCCAGGGCCAGCGCGGCCCCGGCCAGCAGCGCCGCGGTGACCCGCGGCCAGCGGGCGTCCAGCACGAAGGTGTACGCCGGCCCGGTGCGGCCCTGCACCCAGTTGACGATGTCGCCGAGCAGCACCCACGTGTCACCGGCGAGCATGCCGAGCACCAGCGCGGCGGTGACGACGACCGCGCAGGCCGCGACGACGGCGGCGACGAAGCCGCGGGAGCGGACGGCGGCGTGGCCGCCGGGCGCCTGCCGGGTCGGCCCGGCGTCGCGGTGGCGGCGGGCCAGCCAGATCAGCAGCACCGCGCCGAAGAGCGTGGTCACCACGCCGGTGGGCACGTCGACACCGGCCTGCCCGCCGAGCACGGCGCGTAGCAGCACGTCGGAGCCGAGCACGATGACGACGCCGACGATGCCGGCCAGCGGCATCAGGATGCGGTGCCGGTGCACCTCGGGCACCCACCGGCCGAGCAGCCGGACGATCACCGGCGCGCCGAGGCCGACGAAGCCGATCGGCCCGGCCAGGGTGACCGCGGCGGCGGAGAGCAGCACTGCGAGCAGCACCACGATGAGCCGGGTCCGGCGCACGTTGAGCCCGAGCACGGTGGCGGTGTCGTCGCCGAGGGCGAGCAGGTCCAGCCGGTGCCCGAGCGTCACGAGCAGCAGCGCGGCGACCCCGATCACGGGGGCGAGCTGGGTGAACGCGGCGAGGTCGCCCTGCACGAGCGAGCCGTTGCCCCAGGCGAACAGGCCGATGGTGGACTGCTCGAACAGCAGCAGGAGCAGCATGGTCAGCGAGGCGAGCGCCATCGCGGTGGCCGAGCCGGCGAGGATGAGCCGGGTGGTGGCGGCCTGCCCGCCGGCCGAGAGCAGCATGACCAGGGAGGCGGCGGCGAGGCCGCCGCAGAACGCCAGGCCGCCCGAGGGCAGCGCCGGCAGCGCGATCCCGAACGCGGCGGTGGCGACGATCGCCAGGTGCGCGCCGGCGTTGACGGCGAGCGTGTCCGGCGAGGCGAGCGGGTTGCGGGTGGTCGACTGCAACGCCGCGCCGGCGAAACCGAGCGCGACGCCGACGGCCAGGCCGGTGAGCAGCCGGGGCAGGCGGGAGGCGACGAGGATCCGGGCGGCCTCGTCGTCGCCGCCGGTCAGCAGCCGGAGCAGGTCCAGCGCCCCCACCGACGACGTGCCCTGGGTGAGGTGCACCGCGGTAATCGCGACGAGCACCACGGCGGCGAGGGTGAACGCGCCGGCGACCCGGCTGCGCCGGACGGGCGGCGGCCCGACCGGGGCCGGCCGGGTGGCCGGCCCCGGCGGGGCGGGGGCGGTCATCGCGCTCAAGCCGTGTAGACCTTCACCAGCTCGTCGATGTACTGCTTGGCGGACAGCGTGCCGCCGAACGTCCAGATGCCGTTGGGCATCTTGTGCAGCTTGTTCTGCTGGACGAACGGCAGGGAGCGCCAGATCGCGTTGCCGGCGAGGCCGTCGGCGAACACGTCGTTGCCGTCCGAGGCGTTGTAGAAGAAGTGCAGGTCCTGGCTCTTGAGGACGTTCATGCCCTCGACGTCGGTCTGGCCCAGGCCCCACATCTCGTCGGTCTTGCC
The DNA here is from genome assembly GCF_049179035.1 of Micromonospora sp. WMMD1274. NCBI lineage: Bacteria > Bacillati > Actinomycetota > Actinomycetes > Micromonosporales > Micromonosporaceae > Micromonospora > Micromonospora sp. WMMD1274. The sequence continues at coordinate 6,140,807 of NZ_JBMHMG010000001.1, read as the reverse complement.
GGTCCAGGCGTTCTTGAGGCCGAGCTGGATGCCGAGCTGGGAGACGAACGCGCCCTGGCCGAACATCCGGATCGAGACGGTGCTGCCCTCCTTCCAGCCGTCGGCGATGGCGAACTGCTTGCCGGCCGCCCCGGCGTCGGCGATCTTCTTCTTGCCGTCGGCGAGCGCGGCGTCGAAGTCGGCGAGCAGCTTGTCCGCCTGGGCGGTCCGGCCGGTCGCGGTGGCGATCATCTTCAGGTCCGCGCGCATCCGGCCGATGTTGTCGGACGCGTCGCTGCCCTTGGTGACCAGCACCGGGACGTACTTCTCCAGCTGGGTGACGACGGCGGAGCCGCGCTCGGCCTCCATCACCACGAGGTCCGGCTGGAGCGCGACGATGGAGTCGACGCTCGGCTCACCCCGGGTGCCGACGTCCTTGACGCCCGCGTCGAGCGGGGCGGCGGTCACCCAGGTGGCGTACCCCTTCGGGTCGGCCACGCCGACCGGCATCACGCCGAGGCCGACGAGCATCTCGACCTCGCCCCACTCCAGGCCGACGACCTTGGTGGCGGGGCTCTTGAGGGTGATGGTCTTGCCCCGGCTGTCGGTGACGGTGACCGGGCCGGTGGACGCGGCGTCGGAGGGGGACGGTGCGGCGGCGGGCTCCTCGGTGGTGCCGCAGCCGGCGATCAGCAGCGCGCTGGCCGCGGCGGCGGCGAGCAGGGTCAGGCGGGTACGCAACATCGGTTTCTCTTCTGTGGGCAGGAGTCGGTCAGGCGGAGACGCGGGTCGTGTGCCGGCCGACGGGACGAGTGGAGAGCAGGTTGGTGACCGGGTCGACAGTCACCTCGACGCGAATGCCGTACGCCTCGGTGAGCGCCGCCTCGGTGAACACCTCGTGCGGCGTGCCGGCGCCGCGGACCCGGCCTTCGTGCAGGAGCACGACCTGGTCGGCGACGGCCGCGGCCTGGTTCAGGTCGTGCAGCACCACACCGACGGCGACGCCGGCGGTGTCGGCGAGTTCGCGCATCAGGTCGAGGATCTCCACCTGGTAGCGCAGGTCCAGGAACGTGGTCGGCTCGTCCAGCAGCAGGATCGCGGTGTCCTGGGCCAGGCAGGTGGCCAGCCAGACCCGTTGCAGCTCGCCGCCGGACAGCTCGTCGACCGGCCGGCCGGCCATGGCGTCGACGCCCGTCACCCGCATGGCCCGGTCGATCGCGGCCGGTCCGTCGAGGTCGTTCGCGCGCCACCGCTGGCGGTACGGGTGCCGGCCGTACCCGACCACGTCGCGCACCGTCACCCCGCTGGGGGTGGGGCGGCTCTGCGCGAGCAGCGTGACCCGGCGGGCGAAGTCCCGGGCGGACAGCGCCCGGGCCGGCGTGCCGTCGGCCAGCACGATCTCGCCGTGCTCCAGCGGGTGCAGGCGGGCCAGCCCGCGCAGCAGCGTCGACTTGCCGCTGCCGTTCGGGCCGACCAACGCGGTCACCGCCGCGGGCTGAAGCGTGATGGCGGCGTCGTGCACCACCGTCGTGCCGTGGTAGCCCAGCCGCAGGTCGCTGCCGCTCAAGCCGTCGGCTCGCACCGTTCTGCTCGTCACGGAGGTTAGGCTAACCTAAGCGCTGATCACGCTGTCAAGCCGGTCCTTCGGTCGGATTCCGCGGCCCGCCGCACATTGACACCCGGCGCGTGGCGCGCGGTCACGTCGCGGTAGGCCGCGGCGACCCCGGCCAGTCCCCGCCCCAGCTCGGCGCCGCGCACCCCGGCGTACCCGATGACCAGCGCCGGGGGCCGGTCGTCGGCGCGCAGGGCGTAGAACCGGCCGCCGCGCACCAGCACGGACCGGCGCCGCGCGGCCGCCACCATGGACTCCTCGGCGCACCAGCGGGGCAGTACCAGGTACGTCTGGAGGCCACCACTGGCGTCGAGCGGCGCCACGCCGGGCAGATGGCGTGCGACGTGCTGGCGTACCGCCTGGCCGCGGCGCTGGAACTCGGCCCGCAACCGGCGCAGGTGCCGGTCGAACGCGCCGGTGTCCACGAGCCGGGCGAAGGCGAGCTGGTCCAGCCCGGAACAGCCGATGTCCCAGCCGGCCCGGACCCGCTCGATCGAGGCGGCCAGCCCGGTCGGCGCGGCCAGCCAGCCGAGCCGCAGCGCCGGGGCGAGGACCTTGCTGGCACTGCCGGCGTACACCACCCGGTCCGGCGCGACGCTCTGCAACGCGGGCATCCGCTGCGCCGGCGCCACGAACGCGGCGTCGAAGTCGTCCTCGACGACGTACCCGTCCACCGCACGCGCCCAGTCGACGAGCTGCTCCCGGCGCCGCCGGCTCAGCGGCGCACCGGTGGGGAACTGGCTGGCCGGGGTGGTGAGCACGGCCCGTACGCCGGTCGCGGCCAGCTCGCCGACGCGGATGCCCTCCCGGTCCACCGGCACACCGACCGGCCGCAGCCCGGCGTCGGCGATGAACGCCCACTCCCCCGGGTGCCCGGGATCCTCCACGCCGATCGCCTCGTGTCCCTGGTCGCGCAGCACCCGGCAGAGCAGCGCCAGCCCCTGGGCGAAGCCGGAGGTGATCATCAGGTGCTCGGGGCGGACGCGGACGCCCCGGACCCGGCCCAGGTAGCCGGCGAGCGTGCGGCGGACCGCCGGCAGGCCGGACGGCGGGGCGTAGCCCAGTTCCTGCGGCCCGGCCGAGCGGAGCACCGAGCTGACGCAACGGATCCAGTCCTGGCGCGGGAACGTGGACACGTCGGTGCCGCCGGCGCGCAGGTCCCACACCTCGGGCGCGGGTGCCTCGTCGGCGGTGAGCGCGGAGGCGACGCCGGCGTGCGCGGAGTCCGCCACCGAGGTGCCGGAGCCGCGCTGCGAGGTGAGGTAGCCCTCGGCGCAGAGCTGCTCGTACGCCTCGACGACCACGGTGCGGGACACGCCGAGGTCCGTCGCGAGCTGACGGGTCGACGGCACGCGCGTCCCGGGGCGCAGCGTGCCGTCGGTGATCCGCCCGCGCAGAGCGTTGCGGAGCTGCGCCGACAACGTTTCACGCGCATCGCCGTCAATTGACAGATTCAGATGCCACACCGATTGGTCCTCTCCCCGGTCTCCGAAGTGGTATGGACAGCGGGAACCGCACTTGGTGAAAGTGTTTCCCGGGACCGCAACCGATTCCCGGCCGCAACCGGGGGGTGCCGCGCGTCCTTTTCAACGGGGGAAGTCCGATCTGTCACCGAACGCGGTCCAGCCGGTCCGCGTCGGGACATCCGGGCTGCTCAAAGGGGGGTTCCACAGTGTCCTCATTGTCGACCACGGTGGGCGCGGAAACCGCAGACCACCGTTCGGAGACGCCGGGACGCACGACGCCGACCGGCCGAATTCCGATTTCCGTGACCTCAATCACACTGCCGTCGATCGATCCGCTCACGTTGTACACCGCATTGACACAAAGCCATGCCGCACACGACGCGTACCTCTTCGAAAGCCTGGACGGACCGGCCGCCGACCGGCAGGCCGCGGCGGTGGGCTGGGGCCGTCTCGCCGAGCTGCGGTTCCTGGCCGACGGGTGCGAGCTGGCCGCCGCCGGGCCGCTGGGCGACGCGCTGGGCGCGGTGGTCACCGGCGTCCTCGGCGCACCGGCCCGGCGGCAGGGCACCACGTCCGCCTGGCACGTCCCCGGCCCGGCGCAGCTCTGGTCGGTGGTCCGCGCCGTGCAGCGCGCCCTCACCGTCGAGACGCCCGTGCCGGCCGACCGGTTCGCCTTCGGCTTCCTCACCACCCTGGCCTACGAGGCCGCCCGTGACATGGACGAGCTGACCCTCGGCCGGGCCGACGACGACCTTCCCCGGTTCGCGCTGACGCTGTTCCGGCACACCGTCTGGTGGGACCTGCGGGCCGGCACCGCGCACCAGTTGCACGCCACCGGCCCGCACCTCCCGCCGCAGCCGGCGCCGCCGGTGACGCGGCTGCTCACCGGCGCGCCCGGCGACCAGCCGCCGCCACCCGCGCCCACGCCGACCCGGGTACGCGACACCGTCGACGAGGAGACGTTCGCCGAACGCGTGCGGCGCTGCCTGCGGCACATCCGGGTCGGCGACAGCTACCAGGTGCAGATCGGCCACCGCATCGAGGTGGAGACCGCCCTCACCCCGCTGGACGTCTACCGGCGCCTGCGGCACCGCAGCCCGTCGCCGTACATGTACCTGGCGCCCTGGGCCGGGCGCACCGTGATCGGCGCCAGCCCGGAGCTGTTCCTGCGCCTGAGCGGCGACCGGCTGTCGATGCGCCCGATCGCCGGCACCGCCGCCCGCTCGGCCGACCCGCTGACCGACCGCCGCCGGGTGGCCGAGCTGCGGGCCAGCGACAAGGAGCGCGCCGAGCACGTCATGCTCGTCGACCTGTGCCGCAACGACATCGGCCGGGTCTGCGAGCCGGGCACGCTGTCGGTGGACGCGATGCTCGACGTCGAGCCGTTCGCGTACGTGCACCATCTGGTCTCCACCGTCTCCGGCCGCCTCGACGACGGCGCCGACGTGTGGGCGGCGGTCCGCGCCGCGTTCCCGGCCGGCACCATGACCGGCGCGCCGAAGCTGCGGTCGATGGAGATCATCGACGGGCTGGAGGCGGCACCCCGGGGCATCTACGCGGGCGCGATCGGCCTGGTCGACGTCCGCGGGTTCGCGGTGCTCGCGCTCTGCATCCGCACCGTCGTGCACGACGGCCACCGCTACCACACCCAGGCGTCCGCCGGCGTGGTCGCCGACTCCACACCAGCCGCCGAGTGGCGGGAGACGCTGGCCAAGATGAGCGCCGCCTACTGGGCCCTGACCGGCGAGGAGCTGCTGCCGTGAAGGTCCTGCTCGTCGACGCGTACGACAGCTTCACCCACATCATCGACCAGTACCTGCGCACGCTCGGCGCCCGGACGGTCGTGGTCCGGTCGCGCGTGCGCAGCCCCCGGCAGCTCGCCGCGCTGCGCCCGGACGCGGTGGTGCTCGGACCCGGTCCCGGCCACCCCGGCGACTCCGGCCACGTCGAGCTGGTCCACGCCTTCGCCGGCCGGGTGCCGCTGCTCGGCGTCTGCCTCGGCCACCAGGCGATCGGCCTGGCGTACGGCGGCACGATCGCGGTGGCGCGGCACCTGATGCACGGCAAGACCAGCGAGGTCACGCACGACGGCCGGGGCGTCTACGCCGGGGCGGCGGCGCCGCTGACCGTCACCCGGTACCACTCGCTGATCGTCGACGACCCGGTGCCGCCCCCGCTGGAGGTGGCCGCCCGCTCCGGCGACGACGGCTACGTGATGGGCCTGCGCCACCGCACGCTCGCCGTCGAGGGGGTGCAGTTCCATCCGGAGAGCGTGACCACCCAGGACGGGCTGCGGTTGTTCGACAACTTCCTGCGCGGCGTACCGGCGGCGCTGCCGGTCGCCGGCTGAGCGGCGGAGACCGATCATGTCCGACTCCCCTCCCCCGCTCGCCGTGGTCACCGGCGGCGCGGGCGGCATCGGCCGGGCCGTCACCGCGGCCCTGACCCGGGCCGGGCACCGGGTGCTCAGCGTCGACCGCGAGCCGGCCGCCGACCCGTCGGCGTACGCGGCGCTCGTCGCCGACCTGGCCGTGCCGGAGCAGGCGCAGCGGCTGCTGGACGACGTGCACGAGCGGTACGGCCTGCCCGCCGTGCTGGTCAACAACGCCGGCGTCTATCCGGCCCGGGACTTCCTCGACTACGACCCGCGCACGTACGCCGAGGTGCTGGACACCAACCTCGGCGCGACGTTCTTCGGCACGCTCGCGTACGCCCGGGCGCTGGTGGCCGCCGGGCGTCCGGGCACCGTGGTCAACGTCGCCTCGATCAGCGGCCGGATCGGCAGCCCGGACGCCGCGTACGGCGCTTCGAAGGGCGCTGTCGTCGCGCTCACCCGCAGCCTCGGCCGGGCGCTGGCCGCGCACCGCATCCGGGTCAACGCGGTGGCCCCCGGGCTGGTCGAGACGCCGATGGCCGCCCGGATCCCGGCGGCCCGCCGGGACGACTACCGGGCCCGCATCCCGGCCGGCCGCTTCGGCGCCCCGGACGAGATCGCCGCCGCCGTCGCCTGGCTGGCCGGCCCGGACAGCAGCTACGTCACCGCCTCCGTGCTGGACGTCGACGGCGGCCTGCACTGACGCACACCGAGAGGACCCCAATCCATGTGGCTTCCCACCACCGGCCCGGCGGCCGGCTTCGCCGCCGACTACCTGCGCCTGCACCGCGCGTTCTACGACCGCACGCTCACCGACGAGCAGCTCGGTGACTGGCGGGACCGGCAACTGCGCCGGGTGCTCGACCAGGTCGGCACCGGCTCGCCGTTCTACGCCCGGCACCTCGCCGGGATCGACCTGACCACGATCACCCCGGCCACGCTCGACCGGCTGCCCTTCACCACGAAGGCGCACCTGCGCGAGGAGATGCTCGACGTGCTCAGCCGCCCGCTGGCCGAGGCCGTCTTCTTCTACGAGACCACCGGCACGACCGGGCCCGCCACGCCGTGCCCCCGCGACGGCCGCGAGGTGGTGGCCAGCAACGCCCACGTCACCGAGTCCTGGGCGTCGATCTTCCGCCACCACTTCGGCGAACACGCGCCCCGGGTCGGGCTGATGGGCCCGACCGAGGTGCACTCGTTCGGCGACACGCTCGGCGACGTGGCCCGCAACACCGGCGCGATGAACGCCAAGATCTGGCCGTACTCGCCGGTGATCGGGTTCGCCAAGGCCCTCCAGCTCATGCGGGACCTGGAACTGGAGGTGATCTGCTGCACGCCGGGCGTGGCGCTGATGCTGGCCAAGGCCGCCGAGCACCACGGCTACCGGCTGCGCGAGGACTTCGCGGTCAAGCTGCTGTTCGTCACCGGCGAGATGTGCACGCCCGCGCTCGCGCACAACCTGGAGTCGGTCTGGGGCGCCGACGTCTACAACATCCTGTACGGCTCTCAGGAGGCGTTCGTGATCGCCACCGCCTGCCGCAACAAGCGGATGCACCTGTCCCAGACCAACTACCTGATCGAGGTGGTCGACCCGGAGACCGGCGCGTCGCACGGCCCGCGCGGCACCGGCGAGCTGACCGTGACCATGCTGGTCGACGGCGTGAAGCCGCTGATCCGCTACCGCACCGGCGACGCCGTGGTGGTCGGCGCGTCGGACTGCGACTGCGAGATGCCCGGCGACCTGGTGCAGATCGTCGGGCGGACGCTCGACCGCATCGACCTGGGCGGGCAGCGGCGTACCGCCGGGCAGATCGAGAGCGCGGTGCTCACCGGCGTCACCGGCTCGGCCGGCTACCAGGTGGTGATCGACAACGACCCGGCCGGCGGCGACCGGCTCACCGTCCGGCTGGAGCTGCTCAAGGACCTGGTGGACGACCCGGCCGCGGTGGCCGACGGGGTGCGCCGGCGGGCCGCCGCCGCGCTCGGCGTGCCGGTGGAGGTCGAGCTGAGCGACGGGCTGGACCCGATCGTCAGCACCGGGGCGTTCGTGAGCTGGAAGGCCGCACGGATCGTGGACCGGCGGGTCGCCGACGACCACGAGACCCGGGTGGCCCGGCGGATGGCGGGCAGGCGTGGCTACGACACCTGACACCACGGCGACACCCGACACGACAGCCGCCGAGCCGGTGCCCGCGCTGCCCGGGCCGCTCGCCGGGGCGTACGGGCGACGGTGGCGGACGGTGGTGGACCGGTGGGCGGGCCACCCCGGCACGGCGGTGGCTACGCTCGGCCCGGCCGGCACGTCCAGCCACCTGACCGCCGCGTTCCTGGCCGAGCGGCACGGCCTGCGCATCGAGCTGTGCGACACGTTCGACGAGGTGCTCGGCGCGCTCGTGGAACGCCGCGTGGACCAGGCGCTGGTGCCGAGCGCGTACCAGGGCGCCACCCGCTTCCACTGGCACCGCGACCTGCGTCTGGACGCCTACTTCGCGCAGGCCACCCCGGAGTACGGCATCGCGGCGCGAAAGCGGGACGCGCCGCCCGGCGACGGGGAGGTCACCGTCGCCGCGCTGTGGGAGGTCCGGCGGATCTTCGCCGACCTCGCCCCGCCCGCGCTGCGCGACCGTCCGATGCGGTGGCTCGACGCCGAGTCCACCCAGCACGCCGCCGAGCTGCTCGCCGCCGGGGCGGCCGACCTCGCGGTGACGAACGCGCCGGGGGTACGCCGGCACGCGCTGCGCTGGGTGGTCCGCCGCCCCGGCGCGGAGATCGTCTGGCTGCTCTTCGGCCACCGCCGCCCGCACCTTCGAGGAGAACCGGAGTGACAGTCGTGTCCCGACGAACGTTGCTGCACCGCGCCACCGTCCAGGAAGGGCTGGGGGTGGCGTCCCGGCCGCACCACAGCGTGCTGCTCGACGGGGAGCGGATCGTCGCGGTGCTGCCCGAGGCGCAGGCGCCGCTGCACGACCCGGACGTCGACGTGCTGGACCTGGACGGGCGGACCGTGATGCCGGGCATGACGCTCGGCCACACCCACATCGCCTACCTGAACGTGCTCGACGGCCGGGAGACGCTGTTCAAGCACTCGATCCCGGAGGTGACGCTGGGCGCGGCGGCGAACGCGGCGGAGATGCTCCGGCTGGGCTACACCGCGTTCGTCGGCGCCGGCTCGGTGGCCGGCATCGACATGGCGCTGCGCCGGGCGATCGACGCCGGGCGGCTGCCCGGACCGCGGATCACGCCGTGCAGCCGGGACCTGATGGTCTCCGGGCCGCCCCAGCGGCGTAATCCGGCGGTCAGGCAGCGCATCCCCACCGACCTGATGCGGCTGGCCGACACCCCGGAGGAGCTGGTCGAGTACGTCGACACCGAGGTCGCCCAGGGCGCCGAGATCATCAAGGTGTTCTCCACCGGCGACGACACGTTCCCCAACGGCCGCTCGCACGAGCTGCTGTTCACCGCCGAGGAGCTGGTCGTCGCGGCCCGCGCCGCACACGAGCGGGGGGTACGGATCCGGGCGCACTCGCGCGGGCTGGGCGGCATCCGCAACGCGATCGCCGCCGGGGTGGACGTGATCGACCACGCCACGTACGCCGACGACGCGGCGCTGGAGGCGATCGCCGAGCGCGGCATCTTCGTGGTGCCGAGCCTGCACCAGCCGCACCGGCTGCTCACCACCGGCACCGCGCACGGCAAGACCCCGGAATACCTGGAGACGCTGGAGTTCCGGGCCGAGGTGGAGAACACGCTGCGGATCCTGCCGCTGATGGTGGAGATGGGCATCCCGATCGTGGCCGGTGACGACTTCGGCTTCGCCTGGACCCCGCACGGCCGGTACGCCGAGGAGCTGGAGACGTACGTGAGCATGGCCGGCATCCCCGCGCCGACGGTGCTGACCTGGGCCACCGCCAACGGCGCGCGGCTGGCCGGGCGCGGCGACGAGGCCGGGACGGTGCAGCCGGGCCGGCTGGCCGACCTGGTGGTCACCGACGGCGACCCGGCGCGGGACATCACAGTGCTGGGGCGGCCGGAGGCGATCGAGATGGTCCTGCTGGGCGGGCGGGTGGTCGCCGGGGACGCCGCCGCCTACCGGGACCGCCGGCCGGCCGGGGTGGCCTGATGCGGCCGGCACGGCAAAGCGGCCCACAGTCCCGGATTGGCCTCACCGGATCGGCGGGGATTGGCCACAACCGGTGGCGGCGCCGCTTCGTACGGTCGGGGCGACCGTGTGAACCGAACCGACGGGGATGACGATGACCCAGCTCAGCGACGGCGCCGACCGGCTGTCCGTCCGGATCGACGACCGGGTGACGGCGAGCGTGCCGGACTACGTCCTCGGCCTGCTCGCCGTGCCGGCGATCGAGGTCGGGCCGGCCCACCCGGCCGTGGCGCGGCGGCTGACCGCCGCCGAGGACGCGCTGCACCGGGCCGGCCTGGACAAGGCCAGGGTGTCCGAGCTGCCGGGCATCGCCGGGTGGCGCGCGGCGTACCGGGCGGTGGCGGTGAACCCGAACCGGTTCCCGTGCGCCGCCGAGTCGATCGCCCGGCGGGTGGCCCGGGGCGACCGGCTGCCCCGGATCAACGCGCTCGTGGACCTCTGCAACGCCGTCTCGCTGGACTCGGCGCTGCCGGTGGCCTCGTGCGCGGTGGACGACATCGCGGCGGTCGCCGTCCGGCCGGCCGACGGCACCGAGACGTACCTGCCGCTGGGCGCGCCCGACGCGCCGGAGCGGCCCGAACCGGGCGAGATCGTCTACGCCGACGACCACGGGCGGGCCCACTCCCGGCGCTGGAACTGGCGCCAGGGCCACCTGGTCCGCACCGACCTGGGCCGGCGGCGGCTGCTGCTCACCGTCGAGGCGGCCCACCCGGGCGGCCGGGCGCAGGTGGAGGCGGCGCTGGACCGCCTCGACGCCGTGCTCGGCGAGCTGACCGCCGCGCCCCGGCACCGGGCGGTGCTGGACCGGGACACCCGCGACGCCGTGTTCGCCGTCGAGGCCCCGCTCAGCCCCGCCGGCACCCCGGGAGGCCGCTCGTGAACCGCGCGATCCTGATCGTCTACCGGCCCGCGGCCGGCCGCTACGCCGCCCAGTTCCGCAGCGTGGTCGCCGCCGCCACCGACCTCGGCGTGGACAGCCTGGTGCTGCTGCCCACCGGCCAGCCGGCGCCGGAGACCACCGGCCTGTCCTGCCACCGGGCCGACCTGGACGACCCGGACGCGGTCCGGGCGGCGGTCGCGGCGATCGTCGCCGACCGCCCGGTCGAGCGGATCTTCCCGCTGTTCGAGGGCGACGTGCTGACCGCGGCGCGGTGCCGGCGCGACCACGGCATCCCCGGCCTGGACCCGGAGCAGGCGCTCGCCTTCCGGGACAAGAACGTGATGCACCGCCGCGCCGTGGAGCTGGGCGTGCCGGTGGCCCGCTCCTGCCGCCCGGACACCGTCGGCGCGGTCGCCGAGTTCGCCGCCGAGGTGGGCTGGCCGGTCGTGGTCAAGCCGTACGCCGGCTGGGCGTGCGGCGACACCCACCGGGTGGACTCGGCCGACGACCTGGCCCGGGTGTGGCCGCTGGTGGCCGACGCGCGCCACGACTACCGGGTCGAGGAGTACGTCCGCGGCGCGGAGTACCACGTCGACTCGCTGCTGCGCGACGGCGAGGTGGTCTTCGAGCAGCTCTCCCGCTACACGTACTCGGTGCTGGAGTTCCGCGACGAGCCCGGCGGCACGATCTCCCGCAAGCACGACCTGACCCCCGCGGAGCAGCGCATCCTGTCCGCCAACGCGGGGCTCCTGCGCGGCTTCGGCATGCGTACCGGCGTCGCGCACGTGGAGTTCTTCCTCCGCGACGACGGCGAGGTGGTCTTCGGCGAGGCGGCGGCCCGGGCCGGCGGCGGGTCGATCGTCCCGGCCATCGAGGCCGGGCGCGGCATCAACCTGGCCGGCGAGTGGTGCCGGCTGGAACTGGACCCCGGGCACCGGCCCGCCGCCGCGCTGGGCGCGGAGACCGGTACCGAATACCTCTGCTCCGACCGGTACGGCCGGATCACCGCGATCACCACCGCCGACGAGCTGCGGGCGCTGGACTCGGTCCTCGACGCCGACGTGTGGAAGGGCGTCGGCGACGTGCTCGCCCCGCCGACCGCCTCCAACGACGTGCTCGGCTGGTACGTCTGCGAGGGCCGGGACTTCGACGACGTACGCGCCCGGTTCAAGACCATCCGGGACGCCTTCCAGGTGCGTACCGAACCGGCCGGGGAGGCGTCATGTGGCTGAGCCGGTTCCAGGCGCTGCCCCGCCCGCTGCGGATGCTGGTGCTCGCCTCGTTCATCAACCGCGCGGGCATGTTCGTCTTCCCGCTGCTCGCTGTCTACCTGGTGCGCAGCCGGGGGTTGAGCACCGGCGAGGCGGGCGTGCTGATCTCGGTCGGCAGCACCGGCCTGCTCGCCGGGAGCCTGCTCAGCGGCCCGGTCTGCGCCCGCGCCGGCCGGCGGGCCGCGCTGGTGTCCAGCCTGCTGCTCAACGCGGCCGGCTACCTGGGGCTGGCGGTGCTGGACGGGCCGCCGTGGACGTACGCGGCGCTGCTGTTCGTCGCGCTCGTCGGCATGGGCATGTTCGCGCCCGCAGCCAACACGCTGATCGCCGACCTCGCCGAACCCGAGCAGCGGCCGTTCGCGTACACGGTCAGCTACATCGCCAACAACCTCGGCATGGGCGTCGGGCCGCTGCTGGGCGGCCTGGCCGCCGCGTACTCGTACGGGCTGATGTTCGCCGGGAACATCCTGCTCGGGCTGCTCGCGGCGCTCACCATCCGGCTCAGCGTGCCCGCCGACACCCGCCGCGACGCGGCCGGGACACCGGCGAAGGCCGGGCTGCGCCGGGCGGCGCTGCGGCGCGACCTGGACGTCGCGGTGCTGGTGGTGCTCTCGTTCTGCTACGTGGCGCCGCTGATCGGGCTGGAGTACACGCTGCCGCTGGCGGTCACCGGGGTGCTGAACTCGTCGGTGGCGGTGGTCGGCGCGGTCTACACGATCAACAGCATCGTCGTGGTGGGCGCCGGCATGCTGATCGAGAAGCGGATCAAGGCGTACCCGACGCGCACGCTGCTCGTCGTCGCCGGCCTGCTCTGGTCGGCCGGGATGGCGGTGCTGGTGTTCGCGTTCTCGCTGCCCGCCGTGCTGCTGTCCACAGTCGTCTGGACGCTCGGCGAGATCATCGCCTCGGTGGTGGTGCCCACCTACATCGCCGACCACGTCGAACCACGCCGGGTCAGCGCCTTCATGGCGCTCAACGGTTTCGTGCTCAGCTCCGCCCGGCTGGTGGTGCCGATGGGGCTGGGCTTCGTCTGGCAGGCGCACGGCCACCGGCCCGTGCTGCTCCTGCTGCTGCTGACCCCGCTGGCCGGCGTCCTCGCGTTCGCCGCGCTGCGGATCCGGCCCGAGGCCCGGCCGGTGCCGGAGCCCGCCGCGCCGGCCCCCGCCCGTCCCTGACCGCCCGACCCCTCACCGGAAGAGGCCCATGACCGCCACGAAGTTCGTCCTGCCCGAGAGTGACATCCCGACGACCTGGTACAACGTGGTTCCCGACCTGCCCAAGGGGCTGCCGCCGATGCTGCACCCCGGCACCCGGGAACCGATCACACCGGCCGACCTGGCGCCGCTGTTCGCGTCCGAGCTGATCGCGCAGGAGTTCTCCACCGAACGGGACGTGGACATCCCCGGCCCGGTGCTCGACATCTACCGGCAGTGGCGGCCCAGCCCGCTGGTCCGGGCCCGGCGGCTGGAACGCGACCTGGACACCCCGGCGCGGATCTACTTCAAGTACGAGGGGGTCAGCCCGGCCGGCAGCCACAAGCCGAACACCGCCGTCCCGCAGGCGTACTACAGCAAGCTCGACGGCGTACGGCGGCTGACCACCGAGACCGGCGCCGGCCAGTGGGGCAGCTCGCTGTCGATGGCGTGCGCCTACTTCGACCTCGAGTGCGAGGTCTTCATGGTGCGGGTCAGCTACGACCAGAAGCCGTACCGGCGCGGCCTGATGGAGACGTTCGGCGCCTCGGTCACCGCCAGTCCCAGCGACCGTACCGAGGCCGGCCGGGCGGTGCTCGCCACCGACCCGGACTCCACCGGCAGCCTCGGCCTGGCCATCTCCGAGGCGGTGGAGGCCGCGCTGCACAGCGGCGGCGCCGCCCGGTACGCGCTCGGCTCGGTGCTGAACCTGGTGCTGATGCACCAGACGATCATCGGGCAGGAGGCGCTGGCGCAGATGGGGCTGGCCGGCGACTACCCGGACGTGGTGGTCGGCGCGGCCGGTGGTGGCTCGAACTTCGCCGGCCTGGCCCTGCCGTTCCTGCGCCGCCAGTTCGACGGCGGTCCCACCGTGCGGTTCCTGGCCGCCGAACCGGCGTCCTGCCCGTCGCTGACCCGGGGCAGCTACGACTACGACTTCGGCGACACCGCCGGGCTCACCCCGCTGGCCAAGATGCACACGCTCGGCCACGACTTCCGGCCGCCCGCGATCCACGCCGGTGGGCTGCGCTACCACGGCATGGCGCCGATCGTGAGCGCGCTGCGCGAGGTGGACCTGATCGAGGCGCGGGCCGTGCCGCAGACCGCCTGCTTCGAGGCGGGCGTGCGGTTCGCCCGCAGCGAGGGGATCGTGCCCGCGCCGGAGTCCAGCCACGCGGTGCGGGTCGCCGTGGACGAGGCGCTGCGCTGCCGGGAGACCGGCGAGGAGAAGGCGATCCTGTTCTCCCTGTCCGGGCACGGCCACTTCGACATGCAGGCGTACATCGACTACTTCGCCGGAAAGCTGACGGACTGACACCGGGCGGGACGCGGCGCGGTGCGGCGCCGCGTCCCGGCCGACGAGCTCTCGGGGGTGCGATTGCCCAGCGAAGCAGCCACCATCCTGGCCATCAACGGTTCCGAACGGGCGGGCGGCAACACCGACCTCGCGGTCGCGCACGCCGGACGCCTGATCGCCGAGCGCGGGGCCGTCCTGCGCACCATCCGGCTGCGCGAGCACCGGATCTCGCCGTGCAGCCCGTGCGGCGACTGCAACAGCCGTACGCTGCCGTGCACAGTGGACGACGACGTCCCCGCCCTGGTGGAGCAGATGGTCAGCGCCGACGGGCTGATCTACGCCGCGCCGGTGCACGGGTTCGGCCTGGCCCACCTGATGCAGATCTTCATCGAGCGGGCCGGGGTCGGCTATCTGCGCTTCACCCGCCCGCTGGCCGACAAGGTGGGCGGCATCATCGTCACCGGCCGCCGCTACAGCGACTCGTCGGTGCACAACCAGATCGTCAACAACCTGCTGCTCAACCGCATGATCCTGGTGGGCAGCGGCTTCCCGGTCCTGCTGCGCAACACCACCGGCACGCCCGGCCTGACCGACCCCGAGGGCGTCGACGCGCTGGAGCGCATGGTGCACCGGATGGTCGACATGGTGCAGCTGCTCAAGCGCCACCAGCGGGTCACCGGCGGCCCGGTGCTGCCCTGCCGGGACCGCAACGAACGCGTGCCGCGGCCCCGCCGCGCCGAATCCCTTCCCACCAGAGGAGACACCGAGAATGTCCACTGAGCAGGCGACCGTCCCGGTCGGCATCGACTTCCCCGCCACCGAGTGGGAGAAGTGGGACAAGCCCGGCGCCGAGGGCCGGGTCAAGATCGCGTACGTCGGGGGGCAGCGGCTGCGCCTGCTGGAGCTGCCCGCCGGGTTCGACGAGCACCACTGGTGCCTGCGCGGGCACACCGGCTACGTGCTGCGGGGCGAGTTCACCATCCACTTCCGGGACCGCTCGGTGCCCTGCCGCCCGGGCATGGGCTTCGTCATCCCGGACGACGAGGAGCACCGCTCGCAGGGCAGCGCGGACGAGCCCACCGTCGTGTTCGTGGTCGACCGGGTCGACCAGCCGTGAGCGACGCGCCCGGCGCCGGGACCGACGGCGCGGCCCGCATCACCGAGCTGCGGGCCGCCGTGGACCGGCTCGACCAGCGCATCGTCGAGTTGCTGGCGGTCCGTACCCGGGTGGTCCGGGAACTGACCGCGCACAAGTCCGACGAGGCGGCCGTGCGGTCACCGGACCGGGTCCGGCAGGTGCTCGACCGGGTCGCCGAGCTGGCCGGCCGGCACGGCATGCCGCCGGAGGCCGCGGTGGCCACGTACCGCACGCTGATCGAGGAGCTGACCCGGATGCAGATGGACATGCTGGCGGACCGCCGTGCCGCCGGGGCGGCGCCGGCCGCCCAGGCGGCGCCGGAGCGGCGATGACCGGCGGCCGGGCGCCGGTCGACCTGCGGCACGCGCTCGCCACGCTCGACCCGCTGCCCGGCGAACTGGTCCGCGTCGCCGAGGAACTGCCCGCCCGCTACGGCGTCTCGGCGCACTACGCCCGCTGGGCCGGCGCGCCCGCCGCGCCGCCCACCGGCCCCGGCCCGGCGGTGCTGTTCGACCGGGTACGCCCCGCGCACGGCCCCACCCGGGCCGTGCTGATGGGCCTCTACGGCACCCGGCGCCGCGCCGCCGGACTGCTCGGAGTAACCCCGGCCGAGCTGCCGCACCGGCTGCTCGACGCGGTGGCCGCGCCCCGGCCGCCGGTGCCCGCCGCCGCCCCGGCGCGCTGGCCCCGGCACCGGCTGCCGCTGGACCTCACCGCGCTGCCGGTGCCGGTGCTCACCGACGAGGACGCCGGCCCCTACCTGACGCTCGGGGCGGTGCTCGCCACCGACCCGGACACCGGGATACGCAACCTGTCCGTGCACCGGATGTGCGTCCAGGGCCCGGACACGCTGACCATCTGGATGGTCCCCGGTCGCGACCTGGAACTGGCCCACCAGGCCGCGTTGCGCCGGGGCGCGGCGCTGCCGGTGGCGATCCACCTCGGGCTCGGCCCGGCGGTGCTGCTGTCCTCCTGCTGCCCCACCTCGCTGGTGCCGCCGGACGTCGACGAGCTGGCGGTGGCCGGGGCGCTCGCCGGCCGCCCGGTCGAGCTGCTGCCCTGCGCCACTGTGGACGCCGAGTTCGTCGCGCACGCCGAGTACGTCATCGAGGGCGAACTGCTGGCCGAGCACGCGCCGGAGAGCCGGCACGGCGCGGTCGCCACCCCGGAGTTCCTCGGCTACCAGGGCCGCGCGCACCCGTCGCTGCCGCTGATCCGGGTCACCGCGATCACCGCGCGGGAGAGCCCGATCCTCCAGGCCGTCTCCGGCCCCGGGCACGAGCAGTCGGTGCTGCTCGGCTTCGGGATGGAGGCCGCGGTGCTGGACCTGCTGCGCCGCCGGGGCACGCCGGCGCTGGCCGCGCACTGCCACACCGCCGGCGGCGGCCAGCTCATGGTGGTGCTCCAGTGGCCGGCCAAGCGCGGCCCGGCCGACGACGACGCGGTACGGGACGCGGCGGAGGCGGTGCTGGACGGCTTCCGGATGGCCAAGCTGGTGCTCTGCGTGGACGAGGACGTCGACGCGGAGTCCGACCAGGACCTGTGGTGGGCCATGGTGACCCGGTTCCAGGCGGACCAGGATCTGCGGGTCCTGGCCGACCGGGAGGGCTTCCCGCTGGACCCGAGCCAGCACACCGGCTACTCCCGGTCGCTGTCCGCCGACGGGCGCACCGCGAAGGCGGTGTTCGACTGCACGGTGCCGTACGCCCAGCGGGACCGGTTCCGCCGGCCCCGGTTCACCGAGCCGTCGCTTCCCGTGCCGCGCCGGCCAGCAGCGCCACTCCCTCGCTGATCCGGGCGGTGGGCAGCGCCGCGTACCCGATCAGGAACGTCGGCTCCGGCGGCGGGTGGGTGACGTAGTAGCCGGAGGCGGGATAGACCCGGACGCCGCGCGCGGCGGCGGCGCGCACGATCGCCGCCTCGCCGGCGCCGGACGCGCCGCCGAGCGTGACCAGCACGTGCAGCCCGGCGGCGGCGCCGGACACGCGTACCCCGGCGCCGAAGTGCTCGTAGAGCGCCTCCAGCAGCCGGGCCCGCCGCTGCCGGTAGAGGCGGTCCATCCGGCCGATGTGCCGGGCGTACGCGCCGGAGTCGATGAACTCGGCGAGCGCCTCCTGGGTCAGCGTCGGGGTCAGCCGGTCGGTGATCCACTTGATGCCGAGGAACGGCCGGACCAGGTGCGGGGGCAGCACCGCGTAGCCTATGCGCAGCGACGGGAACAGCGTCTTGCTGAAGCTGCCCACGTACGCCACGTCCGCGCCCTGCGGGTCGGCCGCCAGCGACGGCAGCCGCTCGGCGGCGAAGGTGAACTCGTTGTGGTAGTCGTCCTCCAGCACCGTGACGGCGTGCTCGCGCGCCCAGCGCAGCAGCGCCCGCCGCCGCCGCTCGGACATGACGAACCCGGTCGGGAACTGGTGCGACGGCGTGACGTACACCAGCCGGACCCGGGCCGGGTCCAGGCCGTGGCCGCGTACCCGGTCCTCGATCTCGCCGACCCGCAGCCCCTCCTCGTCGACCGGTACCGGCACCACGGCGGCCCGGGAGTAGCCGAAGATCTGCCGCAGCACGGTGTGGCTGGGGTCCTCGATCACCACCACGTCGTCCGGGCCGACGAGCAGCCGGACCAGGATGTCCATGGCCTGGGTGGCGCCGCTGGTGACGATGGTGTGCTCGCGTGCGACGTCGAGCGCCCGGCTGCGCCGCAGCAGCGCGGCGATCTGGGCGCGCAGCGCCGGGGAGCCCTCGGCCGGTCCGTAGCCCAGCGCCACCGCGTCGGCGCGGCTCACCGCCGTGGCGAGCGACTGCCGCCAGCGCGCCACCGGGAAGCTCGCCAGCGCCGGGGTGCCGTGCCGGAAGTCGTACGCCCCGTCCGGCCGGTGCATGGGCGCCGGTTCCCACGGCCGCCACAGCGGGCTGCCGGCGTCGGTCGGCAGCGGCGGTTCCGGGCGCAGCGGGGTGCGGGCCGGCGGGTCGCGGTGCGGCAGGTCGGGCAGGGCGTCGCTTACCCGGGTGCCGGAGCCGCGCCGGGAGGTGAGGACGCCGTTGGCGCGCAGCAGCTCGTACGCGCGGGTGACCACGGTGCGGGAGACGCCGAGCTGGTGGGCCAGTTCCCGGCTGGGCGGAACCGGGTCGCCGGGGCGCAGCCGGCCGGCGCGGACGGAGCCGCTTATCTGGTCGCAGAGCTGCTGCTGCAACGGCACCGGGCTGTCCCGGTCGAGCACCACGAGCAGCTGCGACGACCCCACCCGCGACGCTCCCCCACCTAGCCGCCCCTGCCCGCGATCCTAGTCCCACCCCACCCTCACACCCCGTCGATCATGAAGTTGACGGCGATGTCGATCTCCGATTCGGCCGCCAACTTCATGATCGACCGGGTGAGGGCGGGGGGTTAGGGGGGAGAGTGCGGGGGGTTAGAGGGAGACGGGGCGGCCTCCCAGGGTTACCGTCAGGCGGCCGTCGGTGGTGGTGAAGGACCAGGCGAGGGCGCCGGAGTACGTGGCGCAGCGGGAGCCGTTGGTGCCGGACCAGAACTGGTTCGAGCCGTCCACGTTGCCGACCGTCTTGTCGTTGGAACCGCTGCCGGCGAAGCGGCAGGACGTGTTGCTCCGGAAGACCGAGGTGCCGGCGTCGAACGAGAAGTTGCGTTCGGTGTTGTCGATGCTCAGGTTGTTCGAGATCGTCATGGTGCCCGGGTTGCGGTTGTACGTGAAGCCGTGCTTGCCGTTGCGGTACGCGATGGTGCGCCGGACGGTGTGGTTGACCGCGATGTCCTCGCCGCCGAGCTTGAAGCCGTTGCGGTCGCCGTTGCCGTTCTGCGTGCCGTTGCTCAGCGTGCCGTTGCTGTACGCGAGCGAGTCCTCGATGGTCACCGCGCCGATCGCGCCGGTGTCGGACTTCGTGTAGAGGTCCCACCCGTCGTCGATGTTGTGGTGCGACACCGCGTACCGGAAGACGTTGCCGCCGCCGACGGTGAGCTTGGCCGCGAAGCCGTCGGCGTCCTCGCCGTCGGAGTCGGCGTTGTCGTGCGATTCCACGCTGACCATCAGGTTGTTCGCGGGCCACTGGTCGCGCGGCGTGCTGGAGGCGATCCGGGACAGTTGCAGCCCGGTGTCGCGGTTGAAGCGGGTCACCGTGCGCTCGATGATGTTGTTGCTGCCGCCGACGAAGATGCCGTTGTCACCGGCCCGCTCCACCACGAGCCCGCGCACGTGCCAGTACGAGGCGTTGAGCGCCAGTCCCCGGTTGGCCGGGTCCTCGCTCATCGCCGAGAAGTTCAGGATCGGCGTCTCGCCCGGGTAGGCGTACAGGTTCTTGCGGGCGCTCGACGTGCCGTTGTTGCCGGCGGCGACGGTGACCGTCTGGGACAGGTTGTACGTGCCGCCGCGCAGGTAGATCGTGCCGCCCGCGCCGACCCGGGTGATCGCCGCGGCGATCGTGGTGGGGCTGGCCTGGGTGCCGGCGGCCCCGGCGGTGCCGTTCGGAGCGGCGTAGATCGCACCGCCGGTCGGCGGAGGCGTGCTGGGCGGAGGCGTGCTCGGGGGCGGGCTGCTCGGTGGCGGGCTGCTGGGCGGAGGCGTGCTCGGCGGCGGGGCGCTGGTGGGCGGCGTGCCGGTGGTGGGGGTGACGCCGCCGGTGCAGGTGACGCCGTTGACCGCGAACGCGGAGGGTACCGGGTTGCTGCTGTTGTTCCAGGTGCCGTTGAAGCCGAACGACGTGCTGGCGTTGGTGCCCAGGCTGCCGTTGTAGCTGACGTTGGCGGCCCGCACCGAGGCGCCGCTGGCGGTGATCTCGGCGCCCCAGGCCTGGGTGACGGTCTGCCCGGCGCCGAAGGTCCAGGTGACGGCCCAGCCGGTGAGCGGGTCGCCGAGGTTCGTCAGGTTGACGTTGGCGGTGAAGCCGCCGCCCCACTGCGCGGTGACGGCGTAGTCGACGCGGCAGCCGGCGGCCGCCTGGGCGGCGGTCGCGCCGACGGCCAGGCCGGACGCGGCGAGCGCGGCCGTCGCCGCGGCGGACGTCCACAACACCGTACGGCGGTGTCGGTTGATCATGCTGGTCTCCTGCGGGTGGTGGTGCCGTGCCCACGTCGGCACCGATGCCCGGTCGGTGTCGGGGGTGGGCCTTGATACCCGGACGCCAGTGCCATGCCGAACGCTCACGTCTCCCGCACAGTAAGCGCTTTCAGCGCAGCCTAGCGATGGGCGTCGATGCGGTCAAACCTCGGTACGCACTGAACGATGTCGACGCGCCGCCCGTATCCACTGCCGACCGGAACATCGGCCGGAACCGCGATGCCGGAGCGGGCACGAGCAGATTCCTCCAGTCGTCACTTCGCACCGCGGAGACGGGGCGGCAGCCGCCGCGCCGGTCTCCCGGTCAACCAGAGGAGAGGTGCATGGCCAGGGGTACGCGCAAGACCGCGGTCCTGAAACTCGGCGGGGTGGGCGCCCTCGCGGCGCTGTTGTTCGCCGGTGGGCTGCAACTGGCGTCGGCGGGCGAGAACGGCCGCCCGGCCACCACCGCCGCCGCGCAGACCGTGAACTGCCCGACCGTACGCGACAAGCTGCCCGCCGTACCCGCGGCGGCCGCGGCCCAGGTGGAACGGGAACTGGCCAACCTGGACCAGGAGATCGCCCGGCAGAACGAGCGGCTGGCCCGGCAGGCGGTACGCCCCGAGGGCGGCCCGAACTTCGTCGACAACGCGATCCTCGGCCCGCTGCGCAACAAGCGGATCGCCGTGCTCGACCGGATCGAGATCGCCTTCAACCGGATCGGCGCGCAGCGCCCGGACCTGGACGCGCTCGCCGCCTGCTCGCTCAACGCCCCGGGCGTGCCGAGCGCCGTCAACGGCGGCGCCACCCAGGGCGGCGACGGCCGGAACGGGGCCGGCCAGAACGGGGCCGGCCAGAACGGCAACGGTCAGAACGGCAACGGTCAGAACGGCAACGGTCAGAACGGCAACGGTCAGGGCGGCAACGGCAACGCCGGCGGGCAGGACGGCAACGCGGGTGGCGCGGCCCGGACCGTCGACTGCCCCCGGGTCGACCTGCCCGCCGTCCCGGCGGCGGCCGCTGCCCAGGTGCAGGCCGAACTGGCCACGCTGGACAAGCAGATCGCCGAGGCCGACGCCCGCCTCGCCCGGCTCGCGGTACGCCCCGAGGGCGGGCCGGCGTTCATCGACAACGCGATCCTCGGCCCGCTGCGCAGCAAGCGCGTCGCGGCGCTCGACCGCATCGAGATCGCGTTCAACCGGGTCGGCGCGCAGCGGCCCGACCTGGACGCGCTCGCCACCTGCGGCCTGAACTGATCCGGCCCGGTCGCGGCCCGGCGGTGCGCATCCCGCCGGGCCGCGACCGCTGTCACAGCGGCCCGAACACGTCGCCCGGGTCGTCGTCCAGCGAGAGCGTCTCCAGCACCGCCAGAAGCTGCCGTTCCTCGTACCGGAAGTGCGACTCCATGATCGCCGCCACGCCCTCCAGGTGCCGGGCCAGTTCGCCGGGCGGGGCGTCGCGGGCCACGGCCGCGCCCAGCCCGGTCAGCAGGTACCCGATCATCGAGTGGTCCTGCCGCAGCCGGTCCAGCGTGGCGCGCAGTTCGGGATGCCGCGCCGCGATCGCCGGGAAGAGGCTGCGGTCCTCGCCCTCGTGATGCGCGGTCAGCGCCGCGCAGAACCCGTGGCAGTACAACAGCAGGTCACGCGTCGCCGGGCGGGCCGGCTCACCGTCGGCGAGCGCCCGCCGGGTCAGCTCCAGCGCCTCGCGCAGCCGCTCGTGGACGGCGCGCATCTCGCGGCTCCAGGCCACCAGCCTGGTCTGTCCGCCCTCAGCCATGTGGCGAGGGCGAAGGGACGACGAGTGTCATCGTCGTACTCCCTTCGATCCGGCGCCTCCATGCCTGACACGGTCTGCCACCGGCACGCGACGCTGCGCGGAGCCTAACCGGCGGCACCGGCGCCATCAAGTAGTGCCAGCGCTACCCCGCTTCGGGCAGCAGGCGGTATGGAGCGTGGCGCCCGATTCTCCGAGGCTTGAGGCCGTACCCGTTCACCTCCGTCGAGGAGTTCCCATGATCCGCCGTACCTTCCCGGTCGCCGTCGGCGCCACGGCCCTGCTGACCGTCGCCGCGCTGGGTGTGCCCGCCGCGTCCGCCACGACCACCGACGCCCGGCGTCCCGCCGGCGACGCCGTCCAGCAGCGACTGGACGGCCTGGTCGCCGAGCACGGCTTCCCCGGGGCGCTGGCCTCCGTACGCCGCGACGGCCGGGTGCGCGACTACACCGCCGGGGTCGGTGACCTGCGCACCGGCGCCGCGATCCCCCGCGACGCCCGGGTGCGCGTCGGCAGCAACACCAAGACGTTCACCGCCGTGGTCGTCCTCCAGCTCGTCGGCGAGGGCCGCATCGACCTGGACGCCACCGTCGAGCGCTACCTGCCCGGCATGGTGCGCGGCAACGGCAACGACGGGCGGCGGATCACCGTACGCCAGTTGCTGCAGCAGACCAGCGGCCTGCCCGACTACGACGACGTGGTGTTCAGCAAGGCGCAGGACCTGGTGGACCGGCGCAGCGACTACTTCGACCCGCGCCGGCTGGTGGACGAGGCGCTCACCCAGTCGCGGCACTTCCCGCCGGGCGAGAAGTGGGAGTACAGCAACACCAACTTCGTCCTGGCCGGGCTGATCGTCGAGCGGGTCACCCAGCGCCCGGTCGGCGAGGAGATCACCCGGCGGATCATCGAGCCGCTGCGGCTGCGCGACACGTACTGGCCGCAGACCGGCGAGCAGGACCTGCCCGGCCGGCTGCCGCGCGGATACGTGGCGGTGGAGCCGGGCGCGCCGTGGGTCGACGTGACCCGGATGGACCCGTCGCTGGGCTGGGCCGCCGGCCAGCTCGTCTCGACCCCGTCGGACCTGCGGACGTTCTTCGAGGCGCTGCTGGCGGGCAGGCTGCTCGAGCCGGCCCAGCAGGCGGCCATGACGCGTACCGTGCCGGCGCCCGATTTCGAGCCCACCGGCGTCTGGGAGTACGGCCTGGGCATCGCCCGGCACGAGCTGCCCTGCGGCGGTCACGCCTGGGGGCACGGCGGCGACATCCAGGGCTTCGAGACGCGCAACCTGTCCACCACGGACGGGCGCAGCGCCGTGGTCGCGGTGACCGCGCTGCCGACCGGTCTGGAGATGTTGGATGCGGTCAGCAGCACCGTCGACGCGGTCCTGTGCGGCACCGGCCGCTGATCCCGGGTCACCGCAGGCGCGCCGCCTCCCCGCGAGGCGGCGCGCCTGCGCGCGTGGCCTACCGCCGGCCGTCGAGATAGCGCAGCACGGCGGTGACCCGGCGGTCGGCGCGGTCGTCCGGCGGCAGGCCCAGCTTCGCGAAGATGTTGCGGATGTGCTTGTGCACCGCGCCCTCGGTGACGAACATGCGTTCCGCGATCGCGCTGTTGCCCAGCCCTTCGGCCATCAGCGCCAGCACCTCGTGCTCACGCGGCGACAGCTCGGCCAGCGCGGTGTCCGGCCGCCGGTTGCGGGCGAGCAGCTGCCCGACCACCTCGGGGTCGATCACGCTGCCGCCGGCCGCGACGCGGTGCAGCGCGGCGAGGAACTCCTCGACCCGGCCCACCCGCTCCTTGAGCAGGTAGCCGAGCCCTGACGCGCCGACCGAGAACAGCTCGGTGGCGAACGCCTGCTCGACGTACGCGGACAGGACCAGCACCGCGAGGCCCGGCCGGCGGCGGCGGGCCTCGACCGCGGCGACGATGCCCTCGTCGGTGTGCGTGGGCGGCATCCGCACGTCGACGATCGCCACGTCGGGGCGGTGGTCGTCCACAGCGGTCAGGAACTCCCCCGGTGTGCCGGCGGTGGCGACCACGTCCAGGTCCTCGGCGCGCAGCAGCAGCGCCAGCCCTTCGCGCAGCAGCGCGTCGTCCTCGGCGATCACGATCCGCATGGCAGCTCCACGTGCATCCTCGTCGGTCCTCCCGGTGGACTCGTCAGCGTCATCCGCCCGTCGTAGGCCCCGACCCGGCGGCGGATGCCGGTCAGCCCGGAGCCGCGCGTCTCGTCGGCGTCCCCGCGCCCGTCGTCGGTGACGGTCACGAGCAGCCGGTCCCCCTCCCGGCGCACGGCGACCTCCACCGCGCTCGCGCCGCTGTGCCGGACCACGTTCGTCAGCGCCTCGGCCACCACGAAGTACGCGGTGGCCTCGACCGACGCCGCGCAGCGCACGTCGACGTCCACCGACAGGCGGCACGGCACAGCGCACGCCGCGGCGAGTCCGTCGAGTGCCCCGGCCAGCCCCCGGTCGCCGAGCACCGGCGGCAGGATGCCGCGCACCACCGTACGCAGCTCGCCGAGCGCCTGCTCGGCCGCGTCCTGCGCGCGTTCCAGGATCTCGTCGGCGCGGGCCGGGTCACGGCGTACCGCCCGCCGCGCGGCGCCGAGCAGCACGTTCACCGCGACCAGCCGGTTCTGCGTGCCGTCGTGCAGCGAGCGTTCGATCCGGCGCAGTTCGACCGCGTGGGCGTCGAGCGCGGCGGCCCGGGTGGCGGTGAGTTCGGCGACCCGCAGCGACAGGTCGACACCGGGCGGCGGGGGCAGCAGCCGGCGGCCCGGCCCGGCCTGGAGCCGCGCCAGCGCCGGGCCGGACGCGACCGCGAGGACCAGCCACCCGACTCCGAGGACGCCGACCGCGAGCGCGTCGCCGAGCCCGTCGATGCGCCACCACCCGATCCCGGGCTCGCCCGCGTCCGGTGGCACCAGCCGGTACCACAGCGGGAACGTCATGTCCTGCACGGCGTAGATCGGCAGCGCGAGCGCGATCAGCCCGGCGCCGAAGCCGAGCGTTCCGTGGGCGGCGATCCAGCGCAGTTCCCGCCGCACGACCGGATCGCGCAGGGCCGGGCGCAGGGCCTCCGGCGCCGGACCGGGCGACGGGATCGGCGACCCCCACCGGGACAGCCGGGCACGCTCGCGGTCGGCCACCGACCGCACCGCCCGCAGCATCCCGGGTACGAGCAGCAGCCCGACCCCACCGACGCAGGCCGCGGCCACGACGACCAGACCGAGCAGCGCGCCGAGCGCCAGCACGGCGGTGCCGAGCCCGCCGACGAGGTGCTCCAGCGCGTCCACCGCGGCGCGGAACCGCCTGCGCACGTACTCCATCCCCGGCCCACCCCCGGCCGCCACCATAGGTCACCGCCCTCGCCGCCTGTCACTGCCGGACGCGGAAAGTACAGCCTGCTGTACCCCGGCCGTCGTGCTGGCGGGATCGTTCCCGGCCGGCCGCGCGCCTAGCGTGGTGGCAGAAGAGATCACCCGAGGAGGCAGCCGTGAACGACCTGGACCGTACCGCCGAGACCGCCGCAGCCCCGACGCCGGTCACCCGGATGCGCCCGCTGCTGTGGCTGGTGCTGATCGTGAGCGTGGCCGCCAACGTGACGCTGTCGGCCGTCCTGGACAACCCGTGGGCCGGTTCCGCCTTCGGCGCGCTGGCGCTGGCGTGCGGGGTGACCCTGGCGATGAACCACTACCGCAACCGCTGACCGCCGCGGGCGGGCCGTGACGACGATCGGCCCGCCCTGCCGCGTTCGCCCGCGCGAGCGCCGCACCGGCTGGTACGACTGGTGTCGGCGACGGCGCGTACCGAGGGGACCGGATGGCGAGTGGGCTGCGAGGACATCTGCTGCGGCCACGTGAGGCCTCCCGCCGGGCGTCGTTCCTGGAGCTCTTCTTCGACCTGGCGTTCCTTCTCGCGCTGAACCGGCTGTCCCTGACTCTGGAGCACGACCTCAGCCTCGGCGGGGCGTTCCGGACCGCCCTGCTGCTGGCGCCGATCTGGTGGGTGTGGTTCGTGACCGCGTGGTCGACGGACTGGTTCGACCCGCGCTCCCCGGTGATCGTCGCGCTGCTGATCTGGGTGATGTTCGGCGGCCTGCTGATGGCGGCCTCGGCACCCACCGCGTACACCGGGCACGCGCTCGTGTTCGCCGGCGCGTACGTGGCGATCCACCTCGGCCGGCCCGCCCTCCTGCTGCCGGCGCTGCGCGGGCATCCGCTGCGGCTGCGGAGCCTGCGGGTGGCGATCTGGTTCGCGGTCTCCGGGGTGCTCTGGGTGGCCGGCGCGCTCGCCGGTCCGGCGCAGGTGGCGCTCTGGACCGCGGCGGTCGTGCTGGATCTCGCGCTGGCCCGGCTGCGCTGGCCGACGCCCGGGCTGGGCCGCGCGACCTGGAGCGACCTCCAGATCGTCGGCGAGCACCTGGCCGAGCGCTACCAGCAGATCTACATCATCGCGCTGGGTGAGCTGATCCTGTCCGCCGGGATCGTCTACAGCGCCACCGGCTTCGACAGCTACCGGACGCTGGCGTTCGCGCTGGTGTTCGTCAACGCGGTCAGCATCGGCGCGCTCTACCTGGTGCCGGGCGGCATGCGGCTCGGTACGGCGATCGACGCGCTGGGGCCGACCGGGAGCCGGCTGGGCCTGCTGGCCGGCTACCTGCACCTGGTGATGGTGGCGGGCGTGGTGGCCGCCGCCGTCGGCGCGAAGGTGATGATCGCCGAGCCGCTGTCCCGCGACCCGGCCGCTTTCCTGGTGACGCTCAGCGGCCCGGCGCTGTTCCTGATCGGCTGGATCCTGCTCGCGGCGGCCGTCCATCACCGGGTGTCCTGGCACCGGCCGGCCGGGCTGGTGGCGCTGGTGGCGCTGGGACTGCTGGCCCACCGGCTGCCGCTGCTGGCCGGCTCCGCGCTGATGGCCGCGCTGCTGATCGCCATCGTGGTCGTGGAGACCGCCGCCCTCCGGCGGACGGGCCGGCCGCGTTAACGCTGCGAATCGATTGACAGTCAGCTATGCAAACGCCAGGCTAGAGGGCGTTGTTAGCGTTAACTCGGCCGACATCTCCCCCGCAGAGAAAGGCCCCCTCGTGCCCCTGACCCGACGCGCGTTCACAGTCGGCGCCCTGTCCGCCGCCGCATCCGGCGCGCTCAGCCTGCCCCGCGGCGCACTCGCCGCGCCGAACACCGCCTACGCGATGGCGTACTTCACCGAGACGCCGAACGGCGTCGGCGCCGACTACGGCCTGCACCTGGCCGTCAGCCGGGACGGCCTGAACTGGACCCCGCTGAACCAGAACAATCCCGTGGTCACCCCGACCGCCGGGCAGCTCGGCCTGCGCGACCCGTTCGTGCTGCGCAGGACCGACGGGACGTTCGTGGTGCTGGCCACCGACCTCAAGGGCACCAACTGGGGGCTGACCAGCCAGTACCTGCACGTGTGGGACTCCACCGACCTCACCGCGTTCACCGGCTACCGGCGCATCCGGATGCACACGCTCGACACCCACACGTGGGCGCCGACCGCGTTCTGGGACGCCGCCCGCGGCCAGTACGCGATCGTCTACTCCGCCAACAACGGCCGGGACGTGCTGTTCGTCAACTACACGAGCGACTTCCGCACCGTCAGCGCCCCGCAGGTCTACTTCAGCCCGGGCTTCGGCGTGCTCGACGGCGACGTGGTCGTCGACGGCGGCACCACGTACCTCTACTACAAGAACCTCGACGACGGCTACCTGTACGGCGCCCGGTCCGCCACCGGCGCGCCGAACAGCTTCACCACGTACACCAGCGGCCTGCGGCAGGGAAACGCGATCGAGGCACCGCTGCTGCTGCGCACCAACGAGGGCGGCTGGCGGCTGTGGGGCGACTCGTTCAGCCCGGTCAACAACGACTACTACGCCTGGTCCACGACCACCATCTCGGGCAACTCGTGGACGCCGCTGAACCAGCGCGACTACACCCCGCCGCTGAACTCCAAGCACGGCTCGATGATCGGCATCAGCGACGCCGAGTACGCCGGCATGGTCAACCGCTGGGGCACGCCGAACTGGGTCCGGCTCAAGTCGTCGAACCTCCCCGACCGCTACGTCCGGCACACCGACCGGATCGCCCGCGTCGACGCGTACCCGTTCGACCCCTACCAGGACCAGATGTGGCGCATGGTCCCCGGCCTGGCCGACTCCGCCGGCGTCTCGTTCGAGTCGGTCAACTATCCCGGCAACTACCTGCGGCACTACGACTACGCGGTCCGGCTCGACCCGAACGACGGCACCGCCACGTTCCGCGCCGACGCCACGTTCCACCGCACCGCCGGCCTGGCGGACGGCACCTGGTCGTCGTTCCGCTCGCACAACTTCCCCACCCGCCACCTGCGGCACTACGACTACCGGCTGCGCATCGACCCGCTCGGCGCCGGCTCCCCCGCGATCGACCGCCAGGACGCCACGTTCCGGGTCACCGCGTAACCGTTCCCCACCACCACCGTCCCCCACCGTCCCCCGCCACGGAGGCCGACATGCCCGCTCCCCTGGTGAACCGCCGCTTCGTCCTGCGCACCACCGCCGCCACAGCCGTCGCGGCCACCGCCGGCGCCGCCGCCGGGTCCGTCGCCGCAGGCGGCACGGCACACGCCGCGCTGCCACCGGCCCGCCCCGACATCGGCGTGTCCGCGTACGCGTTCGACCCGGGCCAGGTACGGCTGACCGCCGGCCGCTGGCAGGACAACCAGAACCGTACGGTCGCCTACCTGCGCTTCGTCGACGTGAACCGGCTGCTCTACAACTTCCGGGCCAACCACCGCCTGTCCACCGGCGGCGCCGCCGCCAACGGCGGCTGGGACGCGCCGAACTTCCCGTTCCGCACCCACATGCAGGGGCACTTCCTGACCGCCTGGGCACAGGCGTGGGCGGTGCTCGGCGACACCACCTGCCGGGACAAGGCGCTCACCATGGTCACCGAGCTGGCCCGCTGCCAGGCCAACAACGGCGCGGCCGGATTCAGCGCCGGATACCTGTCCGGCTTCCCCGAGTCCGACTTCACCGCGCTGGAGGCCCGGACGCTGAGCAACGGCAACGTCCCCTACTACTGCATCCACAAGACGCTCGCCGGGCTGCTGGACGTGTGGCGGCTGATCGGCAGCACCCAGGCCCGGGACGTGCTGCTGGCGCTGGCCGGCTGGGTCGACCAGCGCACCGGCCGGCTCACCTCGGCCCAGATGCAGGCCATGCTCGGCACCGAGTTCGGCGGCATGAACGCGGTGCTCACCGACCTCTACCAGCAGACCGGTGACGGACGGTGGCTCACCGTCGCGCAGCGGTTCGACCACGCCGCCGTGTTCAACCCGCTCGCCGCGAACTCCGACCAGCTCAACGGGCTGCACGCCAACACGCAGGTGCCCAAGTGGATCGGCGCGGCCCGGGAGTACAAGGCCACCGGCGCCACCCGCTACCGGGACATCGCCGTGAACGCGTGGGCCATCACGGTCGGCGCCCACACGTACGCCATCGGCGGCAACAGCCAGGCCGAGCACTTCCGCGCCCCGAACGCGATCGCCGGCTACCTGCGCAACGACACCTGCGAGGCGTGCAACACGTACAACATGCTCAAGCTGACCCGGGAGCTGTGGCAGCTCGACCCGGACCGGGTCGCGTACGCCGACTTCTACGAACGCGCGCTGCTCAACCACATGATCGGCCAGCAGAACCCGGCCGACGCGCACGGCCACGTCACGTACTTCACCCCGCTCAACCCGGGCGGGCGGCGCGGTGTCGGCCCGGCGTGGGGCGGCGGCACCTGGAGCACCGACTACAACTCCTTCTGGTGCTGCCAGGGCACCGGGCTGGAGACCAACACGACGCTCGCGGACGCGATCTACTTCCACAACGACACCACGCTGACGGTCAACCTGTTCGTCCCCTCGGTGCTCACCTGGAGTCAGCGCGGCATCACCGTCACGCAGGCCACCTCGTACCCGGTCGGCGACACCACGACGCTCACCGTCACCGGTTCGGTGGGCGGCTCGTGGACCATGCGGATCCGGATCCCGGCGTGGACCAGCGGGGCGTCCGTCAGCGTCAACGGCGTCGCGGCGGGCATCGCCACCACGCCGGGCAGCTACGCCGTGCTGACCCGCGCCTGGACCTCCGGCGACACGGTCACGGTCCGGCTGCCGATGCGGGTCGCCACGGTGGCCGCCAACGACGACGCCGCGGTGCAGGCCGTCACGTACGGGCCGGTGGTGCTCTCCGGCAACTACGGCAACACCACGTTGAGCGGCCTGCCGGCGCTGGATCCCGCCTCGGTCACCCGTACCGGCACCGGCAGTCTCGCGTTCACCGCCCGGGCGGACGGCGCCACTGTCAACCTCGGCCCGTTCTACGACGCCCACGGGCACAACTACACGGTCTACTGGCGGGTCGGCGCGGGCGCCGGCGGCGGGGAGGCGAGCTTCCGGCTCGCCAACGCGGCGAGCGGCCTCGTGCTCGGCATCCAGAACATGTCCACCGCCGACGGCGGGCTCGCGCTCCAGTGGGGCGACACCGGCACCGCCGACCACGACTGGCAGCTCGTCGTCGACGGGTCGGCGCTGCGGCTGCGCAACGTCAACAGCGGCAAGGTGCTGGGGGTGGAGAACATGTCCACCGCCGACGGCGCCCGGATCCTGCAGTGGGCGGACAACGGCACCGCCGACCACCTGTGGACCGTCGTCGACGTCGGCGACGGCAGCCACAAGCTGCGCAACGTGCACACCGGCAAGCTGCTCGGCATCTCCGGCGGCTCGACAGCCCAGGGCGCGTTCGCCGTGCAGGACCCGGACAACGGGAGCCTGGACAACCAGTGGCGGTTCCTGCCCAACGGGGCGCGGCGGATCCAGAACCTCGGCAGCGGGCTGGTGCTCGGCGTGCAGAACATGTCCACCGCCGACGGTGGCCTGGTCATCCAGTGGGGCGACACCGGCACCGCCGACCACCTCTGGACCGCGCTCGTGGACACCGGTGGCTACCTGCGGCTGCGCAACGGCAACAGCGGCAAGGTGCTGGGCGTCGAGGGCGGGTCGACAGCGGCCGGCGCCCGGATCGTCCAGTGGGCCGACAACGGCACCGCCGACCACAGGTGGCGGCTACGGCACGGCGGAGGCGGCTGGTTCCGGATCCAGTGCGCGAACGGGGGCCGGGTGCTCGGGCTCAGCGGCGGCTCCGGCGCCCAGGGCGCGCAGGCGGTCCTCGCCGACGACACCGGGGCCGCGCACCAGCGCTGGCGGTTCCTGTAGATCAGGCGGTGACGGTGGGAGCGGTCCGGCCGCTCCCACCGTCACCGGGGCGTTCTCGGGTCAGGGTGTCAGGGCGTCCCCGGCGGGCGTCCAAGTCGACTCGTCCCGCACGTCGTCGGCGACGGTGATCCCCTCGGCGATCCGCAGCAGCTCGGCCTGGGGCAGCTGGCCGCCGACGCCCTCGGAGCTGACCTGGACCACGACACTGCCGTCGGCGCTCCAGACGTTGCAGAACCCGCCTCTGCGGGCCGCACCCGGATAGCACCTCGTCGCGCCGGGCTCCGGTGACTGGTTGGAGCTGGTGCTCGGCGTGACGAAGATGTGGAACCCGTCCCTGATCCCGCCCTCGACCGAGTCGAACGGCGCGGTCAGGCCCGAGGTGCGCAGGGGCGGCCTGGTGTACGTCGCGCCGCCGTAGTCACCGGCGCGGGCGGTGGCGATGCCGCTCAGGCCGGGCATGGCGTGCGTGCCCACCTGGAGCGGCACGTAACCCCGCGGCAGGTAGCCCACCGTGAACGGCAGCGGAGCCGGCGTCGGCCCGGCCGGCTTGAGGCCCGCGACCAGGCCGCCCAGGTCTTCGAAACTCGGCGTCGCCGCGTCGCGGGAGATCGACGTGACGGCCGCCCAGGCGTTGTGGGCGTACTCCCAGGCGAACAGCTTGTTGCCCGGATCCACCGGGTTGCGTGGTTCGAAGCCGAACGGCAGCGTCGCCTGCACCGCCCTGCGCCCGGCCACCCGGACGCTCCGGCCGTCCTTGACCGCGGCCGGATCGAAGGCGCCGGGCCGGTAGACGGTCAGGTACGCCCACAGGCTCGGCTTCGCCCCGGCGGCCGTCTTCTCCTGCTCGATCGCCTCGGCCTCGTCCGGGCCGACGGGCCTGTCGTTCGAGGTGTGCCGGTCGGAGTAGACGGGAGCGATCTGGTACGCGGTCGACACGACGATCGGGTCCTGCACGTGCAGCGTGCCGGCGTCGTATCCGGTGAAGGTGAAGGTGAACGGCGAGGCGTCCGGCCAGGGGCTGACGCCCGGACGCGGCGCCCCGGACAGCGCCGAGGAGGTGCGCCTCGCGTCCAGGGTCGGCACCGTGATCGCGGCGGCGACCGCCACCGCGACGAGGCCCGCCGCGCCGGCTGTGGCGAACCGGGTCCGGCGGCGCCGTTCGGCGCGCCGCCCAGCCGCGACGATGTCGTCGACGGTACGGCCCATCGGCGGCTCGTCGCCGGTCACGGCGTCCACCAGTTCACGCAACTGCATTGGTCCACTCCCCTATCGGCATGCCGGTGAGATTGAGGTGTTCGCCGCCGAGTGACTCGCGCAGCTTCGCCAGCCCGCGGGAGACCTGGCTCTTGGCCGTGCCCACCGTGCAGCCGAGCACGGCGGCCGTGTCCTCCAGGCTCAGGTCCAGGTAGTGCCGCAGCACCACGGCGGCCCGCTGCCGCGCCGGCACGGTCTCGAGCGCCGCCCGCAGGCGCATCCGCTCGTCGGTCGTCGCCGCCGTGTCCCGCACCGTGACGTCCGGCATGGCGTCGCCGGCCGACCGTTCGCGCCGCCAGGGCCGGCGCGTCTCGTCGATCGCGGCCCGGTACACCATGGTCTTGACGTAGAGATCGGGCCGTTCCAGCTTCCGCCAGCGCGGATAGAGCTTGACCAGCGCGTTGGCCACGGCGTCCTCCGCGGCGTGCCAGTCGCCGCAGGTCATGTACGCCAGCTTGCGCAGGGACGCCATCTGTGACGTCACGAACTCGCGGAACGCTTGCTCGTCTTCGGCTTTCAATCGACTGCCTCCTCGTGACGGAGGTAGAACGGCCGGACCCGCCCGGGACGTTGCACGGGCGGCGGACCAATTCCACCGCGCTTACGGAGACCCCGGTCAGTACCGTCCCGGTGGCGGCACGGACCACGAGCGGATCATGGTCGCCAGCAGCGCCGGATGGTCGGTCGTGCCGCGCATGTCCACCGCGCGGCGGCAGCAGATCGTCACGCCGCTCGACGTCACGATCTGCTGCCGGGCGCCGTCGTCGATCCGCCGGTAGCCGGCCGGCACGCAGGAGCGCACGTCCGGCGTGCCACCGGCACGGAGGTTGAGGTCACCCCCGACGACGGCCGGCGCGCTCCCGGCGTCGCCCCGGACGTCCGGCACCACCGCGCCGAGCAGATGTCCGCACTGGGCCAGCGCGACCTGGGCGCTGGTGTTCGCCAGGTGCGTGGTGCAGGCGTGGAGTCCGGCGGCCCGGACGCACAGCCAGACCCGTTCCTCCGGGTCGGCGAGGTCCTGCGCCGGGTAGGTCCCCCGGTGCACCGAGGGCCGGGCGTCACGGTCGTCGAGGCGGGTCAGCAGCCCGATCCCGTACGGCTCGCCGTTGTTGCACCGGGTGGGACCGCGGGAGGGGCGGTCACCGGCGGCCTGGAACGCGGACATCACCGTCCCGCCGGCACGGGCGGCCCGCAGCGTCCGCTCCAGCGTCACCACGTCGTCGCGGCAGATCTCGTTGAGCGTGACCACGTCGGGCGTCTCGGCGGCGATCACGTCGGCGGCCTGGCGGACGGCCCGGCCGGTGTAGCAGCCGGCCCGGCCGCTGTTGCACAGGTTCATCTGGAGCACCCGCAGCGTTCCCGTGCCGGTGGCGCCGGCGCCCGACGACCCGGCGGGCAGCCCGGCCACGACGAGCAGGCACACCGCGGCCAGCACCCGGCGGACACGCCGGGCGGGGCGGGTGGCCGGCTGCGCTGACAGCGGGGCTCCAACGGGTACGGGCGGCGGCGGGCGCCGGTGATCCTATCGCCGCAGCGCTCCCGTCGCCGCCTACCTCGGTACGGCCCGGAACCACGCCTCCCGGTCGTCCGGGTCGGGCCCGCGCCG
Organism: Micromonospora sp. WMMD1274; assembly: GCF_049179035.1. Taxonomy (NCBI): domain Bacteria; kingdom Bacillati; phylum Actinomycetota; class Actinomycetes; order Micromonosporales; family Micromonosporaceae; genus Micromonospora; species Micromonospora sp. WMMD1274. Next base: position 6,106,485 of record NZ_JBMHMG010000001.1, on the reverse strand, counting down.
GGGCAGCCTCGGCGGTTCCTCGCCGCTGACCGGCGCGTAGTGGTCGAAGGTGGTGGTCAGGACCGCCTCGCCGCCGGTGAGGTCGGGCAGGGCGGCGACGACCCGCGGCACCCGGGCGGACGGCAGGGTGCCGCTCACCTCCAGGTATCCGCCCGCGACGGCGGTGTCGTGGACGACCGCTCCGAGCCGGCCGAGCAGCGCCAGCACCGTCTCCACCGTGTGCCGGGGGAGGTTGACGTCGAACCGCTCGATCGGCTGGCACACCCGCGTACCGGCCTGCCGCAGCGCGGCGGCGACCACGACCGGGGCGAGGTTGCGGAAGTCCGCCGCCACCGTCGAGATCGACTTGTCGAACTTCTGGTGCGGCCGGCTCTGCCGGGGCCAGTACCGGGACGCCGTCATGGTGACGGTGCAGTCGGTGACCGGCCACCCGTGCCGGCCCTGGCGCAGCGCCGCCCGCACGCCCTCCTCGGTGGCGGCGACGAACGCCGGCGGCAGCCGGCCCGGCTCGATCCCGGGACGGAACTCGATGCCGTGCCCGGCCGGGGCGGCCTCGATGCGCAACCCCAGCCCGGCCAGGTACGGGTTGCCGCGCTCCCGTACCCGCTCCTCGGCGCCGCCGGTGCCGGCGACCCGTTCGATGCAGGCGGTGAGCGTGCCGGAGAACCGCACCCGGACGCCGTACCGGTCCTCCATCAGGGCTGCGAGGACCTCCTTCTGGACCTCGCCGTGCAGGCGGATCACCGCCTCGGCCTGCTGCTCGTCGAGGCGCAGGTGCACGAGCGGGTCCTCGTCGGCCAGCTCGGCCAGGCCGGCGAACATCGCCAGGCGCTGCGCCGGGTCGACCGGCTCGACGACCGCCTGCCGGGTCGGCGGCGGGAACCGGTAGGCGTGCCGCCGCGGCGGGTCGCCGATGTGCTGGCCGATCCGGGCCGACACCCCGCGTACCGCCGCGATCTGCCCGGCGCAGACCGACCCGCGCACCAGCATGCCCTCGGGCTCGATGACGGCGATCTCGGTCACCGGTTCCGGACGGCCGCCGGTGAGCCGCACCCGGTCCCGCACCCGCAGCCGCCCGGACCACAGCCGCAGCCAGACGCGCCGGCCGCGCCCGTCCCGGTCGACGGCGAAGACGGTGCCCGCCGGCGGGCCGTCCCGCGTCTCGCCGTGCGGCAGCAGGTCGGCCAGGACGTCGCACAACTGGCGTACCCCGGCGCCGGTGATCGCCGAACCACACACCGCGGGGACCAGCTCGGCGCGGCCGACCGCGCGGCGGAGCGCCCGCCGGACGTCGCGGACGCGCACCGGCCGATCGGTCAGCCAGCGCGCCGCCACCGCGTCGTCGACCTCGGCCACCTCCGCCACCACGGGTTCGGCGTCGAGGTCCACGGCCTGCACCCGGGCCTCGCGGCGGCCCTGGCCGGTGACCGTGCCGAGAAGCACCGGCCGCGCTCCGAGCCGGTGCCGCACCTGGGCCGTCACCCGGTCCACGTCGGCGCCGCCACGGTCGACCTTGTTGAAGAAGAACACGGTCGGCACGCCGATGCGGCGCAGCGCCCGCCAGATCGCGACGGTCTGCGGCTGGACGCCCTCCACGCTGGACACCACGAGCACGGCGGCGTCGAGGACGGCCAGGGACCGCTCGACCTCCGCGATGAAGTCGGGGTGGCCGGGGGTGTCGAGCAGGTTGATGCTCAGGTCGCCGATGGTGATCGACGTGACGGCCGCGCGGATGGTGATGCCGCGGCGGCGTTCCAGGTCCATCGAGTCGGTCCGGGTGGTGCCGGCGTCGACGCTGCCCGGCTCGGACACGGCGCCCGCCTCGTAGAGCAGGCGTTCGGTCAGGCTGGTCTTTCCGGCGTCAACATGCGCGACGATTCCGAGGTTCAACAGGGCCAAGGCGGAGCTCCACGGTAGGACGGGCAAGGGTCCGAAGCGTGGAAGCTGCTCGCATCGTCTCTCCTGGTGATCGTCGTCGTGGCGGCGCTCGCCGCCGGTGTGCAGTCCTACCTTGCCCGCCCGCCGCGATCGCCACCACCGAATTCGGTCCGGCTCAGCGCACGGGCGCGGCCGTATTCGGCCAGGGCGTGGAAGGCGGCCTTGGGCGTCCACGAGCCGTCCGGCAGCACGCGCACGATCCCCCGTGACGCCAGGTCGTAGTCGTGCCCGGGGTCGCCGGTGGTCGGCAGGTGCCGGTTCGCGAACGTGTACACGAACGCCGCCTCCGCCCCGCCGGCCTCGTAGTCGCGCAGCAGGTCGACGAGGTAGCGTGCCTGGCCGTCCTCGTCGCGCTCCAGTTCCGCGGTGAGCTTCGCCGCACGGCCGTGCTCGTCGTAGGCCACCGGCTCCGTCGCGCCCGCGACGTCGGCCGCGCCGCGGAACGTGCAGCAGCCGAACTCGGTCGCCGCGTACGGCTTGCCCTGTCCCACGGCCGCCGCCAGGGACTGCGGGAACACCGCGGAGTTGGTCGCGTCGCGGTAGCCGGCGTCGCTGGCGACGATGTCGAAGGCCGTCCAGTCGACGTCTTCGAGCGGGATAGAGGCGTACCCGACGGGGCCGCCGAAGCGCTCCCGCACCGCGGGTACCGCTTCCGCGAGGAAGTCCCGCACCGCGGCCCGCGCGGCCGGGACCGCCTCCCGCATCCGCATCGGGTCGGTGAACACCGCCATGCGCTCGGTCAGGTCACGGCCGGGCAGGAAGCCGTCGGTGAACAGGGAGATCTCGGAACCGGTGAGGTAGACGACCGGGGCGCCGTCACGCCGCAGCCGCTCGGCCCGCTCGGCGCCGTCGAGCAGGAACGCCATGAGACCGTCGCGGTCCAGGCCGTTGGTGAACGGGCAGTACCACACCTCGAGCCCCGCCTCGGCCGCCATCCGCGCGGTCAGCTCCAGCCGGTCCTGCACGCCGCCGGTGACGCGGACCGCGTCGCAACGCAGCTCGTCGCGGATGACACGCAGGTCGCTGCGCACGACGTCGGGGTCGAACGGCTCGTGGGTGGTGGATCCGGCGCTGACGAAGCCGGTGTCGTAGTTCATGCCGAAGACGCGCATCGAGAACTCCACTCTCAGGGTACGCGCCGTACCCTATAAGGTACGCCGCGTACCCTGCAAGGCATGAGCAGGAGGCGACGGGGCGAGGAACTGGAACAGGCGATCCTGCGGGCCGCGGCGGAGGAACTGCGCGAGTCCGGATACGCGGGGATGACGATGGACCGGGTCGCCGCCCGCGCCGGGACCAACAAGAACGCCATCTACCGCCGGTGGCCGCACCGGGCGGCGCTGGGCGTCGCGGCGTACCGCCACCTGTCCGACGCGGCCATGCCGGACCCGGACACGGGCACGCTGCGGGGCGACGCGCTCGAGATGCTCCGGCTGGCAAACGAGACGTGGTCGTCCCCGCACGGGGCCGTCCTGCGCGGCCTGCTCGCCGCCGCCGCCGACGACCCGGAACTGCTCACGCTCATGCGCGAACGGTCCGGCGCCGACACCATGGACCGCGCCTGGATCGGGATGCTGGAACGGGCCGCGGCCCGGGGCGAGGCGCCGGCGGCGGCCGTCCGTCACCGGGTGGCGACGGTACCGATGATGCTGCTGCGCGCCGAGTACGCCATGCGCGGCGTCCCCTCCGTCCCCGACGAGGTGCTGGTCGAGATCGTGGACGAGGTGTTCCTGCCCCTGGTGCGCGGTCGCGGCTGACGCCACCGTTCACCGGCGGGCCGCCCTCCGCCGGACCCACCAGACCCGCGACGCCACAGCGGCGGCGATCAAGGTCAGCAGAACCCACTCCCCGATACCCAGTTCCCGCTCCAGATACCGGTAGGAGGCGGCGCCCAGATAGCCCAGCACCGCCACGGCTGTCGCCCACACCAGCCCACCGGCCAGGTTGGCCCGGAGGAACACCGGCCAGCGCATCCCGGCGGTGCCCGCGAGTACTGGGACCACGGCCCGCAGGACCGCCACCCAGCGTCCGATCACCACCGCCCACGCCCCGCGGCGGGCGACCAGGCGCCGGGCCCGCGCGAGGTCGAGGCGCCGGCGCAGCACCCGCGGGGCGCGGGCGAGCACTCCCGGGCCGTACCGGCGGCCCAGGGCGTACCCGGCCTGGTCCCCGAGGCACGCCCCGACGGTCCCGGCGGCGGCCACCGCCCACAGCGGCAGCCCGCCGTCGTGGGCCACCAGCCCTCCGATCAGGATCGCCGCCTCACCCGGTACGACGAGCCCGAGCAGCGTCGAGGACTCCAGAGCCGGCAGGACGATCACCAGGGTCAGGACGAGGACTGGCGGCAGCGCGGCGAGCGCCTCCACCGCCTTGTCCACCACCCGCTGATTGTCGCCCCCGACGGGTTGGCCGGTGGCGAACAGGACCATCCGGCGGGTCGGCGATCCGTAGGGTTCGGGTCGACAGCAGGCATCTGCGCCGATTGAGGGGCGGCCGAGGACCGGTGGTAGCGCGCACGCATCGCCCGTCGCCCGCCCTGCTGGTCAGCCTGGCCGCCTCGACCGGTCTGCTGGCAGCGCTGAGCGCGGCCGTGCGGAGCCCCCGGGTGCCGCCCTGGGAACGGGACCTGTTCTCCCTTCTCAACCACCTTCCCGCCGGGCTGACTCCGGTCCTGGTTCTGGTCATGCAGCTCGGCTCCTACCCGGCGGTGTTCGTCGCCGCCACCGCAGCCGCCCTCGCCCGCCGGATCGGCACGGCGTGGAGCCTGCTGCTGGCCGGGAACCTGGCGTACTGGCTCGCGGTCGCCGCCAAGGCCGTGGTCGCCCGGCAGCGGCCGTCGGCGTTGCTCACCGACGTGGTCCTGCGCGAGACGATCACCGGGCGGTACGGATACCCCTCCGGACACGTCGCGGTCGCCACCGCCCTGGCGCTCGTCGCGGCGCGGGCCGGGGGCACCCGGTGGCGCCGGGCGGCCTGGGCGGCGATCGCCCTGGTGGCCGTGGCCCGGATCCACGTCGGAGCGCACCTGCCGGTCGACGTGGTCGGCGGGTTTCTCGTCGGCTGGCTCGCGGTCTGCGTGACACGGCTCGTGGTCGGCGAGGTCGGGCCGCAGCGGTCGGCGCCCGCCCTGCGGGCGGCGCTGCGGCGGCGCGGGATCGACGCGGCCGGGCTGACGCCGATCCACGGCGACGCCCGCGGGTCGCAGCCGTGGCGGGCGGTCACCACCGGTGGGCGGCAGTTGTTCGTCAAGGTGACCGGCGGCGAGCAACGCGACGCGGACTGGGCCTACAAGCTCTACCGCAGGGCGCGGTACCGGCACGTGGCCGACGCGCCCCCGTATCTGAGCGCCCGCCAGCAGAGCGAACACGAAACCTGTATGACCCTGCTGGCCGAGCGCGCCGGCGTGCGGATCCCGGCGGTCGTCACGACCGCCGCCATGTCCGGCGGCGACGCCGTGCTGGTGCAGGAGTTCGTCGACGCCGCCCCGCTGCACGCCGTCGTCGGACCGGTTCCGCTCGCCGCCGTGCGCGACGCGTGGGACCAGGTGGCTCGCCTGCACCGGGCCGGCATCGCACACCGCGACCTGCGTGCCGCGAACGTGCTCGTCGGCCGGGACCACGCCTACCTGGTGGACCTGGGCTTCGCCACCGACGACGCGCCGGCCGACCAGCAGGCCCGCGACGTCGTCGAGCTGATGGTCGCCCTCTCCGCGCGGGTGGCGCCCGCCGCTGTGGTCGCCGCCGCGGTCGACCGTCTGGGCGCCGCGGCGGTCGCGGACAGCGTGCCGTTCCTGCAGCCCGCGGTGCTGTCCCGCGCCGGCCGCAGCGCCCTGCGCGGCCGTCCCGGCGTGCTCGACAGCCTCCGCCAGGAGATCGTGCGCCGCTGCCCCGGCCGCGACCGCCCGGCGGCGAAGGTGGTCCGGATCAACCGCCGCACCGTCCTGGAGCTGCTGATCCTGGGGCTGATCGTGCACCTGCTGCTCCCGCAGCTCGGCGAGATACGCACCGCGGCGCGTCTCATCCTGCACGCCGACCCGCTCGCGGTCGCCGCGACGCTGCTCGGCTCCGCCCTGACCTACCTGCTCAGCGGCCTCGTGCTCCGGCTCGCCGCGGCCAAGCGGATCCCGCTGGGCGAGGCCACCCTGGTGCAGGTGGCCGCGTCGTTCGCCAACCGGCTGGCTCCCGGCAGCCTCGGCGGCGCCGCGCTCAGCCTGCGTTACCTGCACCAGAAGCAACTCGCCACCGCCGAAGCGGCCACTGCCGTCGGCGTCTCCCGCGCCGCCGGTGCGGTGTCGGTCGTGCTGCTCCTGCCGGTGCTGCTGCCGTTCGCCCGCCGGCCCGCCCGCGTCCTCGCCCACGACGCGACCAGAGCGATACCGCTGCTGTTGGGCGCCCTGGCTGTGCTGCTCGTCCTGGCGGCCGTCCTCGCCGCGCCACGGCTGCGCCGGCGCGGACGCGACGCGGCCGGCCAGGTCGTCACCGCCCTGCGCGCCCTGACCCGTCAGCACGGCCTGCGGTGGCTCGTCGTCGCGTCCACGGCGCTCACCCTCACCTACGGCCTCTGTCTCTACCTCGCGCTCCTCGCCACCGGCCCGCTCCCCCTCGCGCACCTGCCCCCGGTGATCCTGGTCTGCCTCGTCGGCGAGGGTGTCTCGTCCGCCGCACCCACCCCCGGCGGGCTCGGCGCCACCGAGGCCGCGCTCGTCTCCGGGCTGCTGCTCTACGGAGTGCCACTGGACGCCGCCGTCGCGGGCACCCTGATCTACCGCCTCGCGACGTTCTGGCTCCCGGTACCGCCGGGGTATCTGGCCTTCCGGCTCCTGACCCGCCGACGGCTGCTGTGAGCGGCGGCGGCCGCCGGTCGTCGCGGTGGCCGGCGGCGGTACGCGGGGCGGCCTCAGCCGGGGGTGCCGACCCGGATGTCGTCGACGAGTTCCCGCACGGCCTCCCGGTACTCCGGCTCGGTGTGGTAGTGCCAGTGGCGTTCGACCGGCGGCGGCACGGTGTCCGGCGTCTCCACGACGACGCTGCGCGGATCCCGCAGCCGGACGTCGACCGCCCCGGCGGCCGGGGGCAGGTGGGCCCGCAGACCCGGGTCGGCGAAGATCGGGCCGCCGATCGGATCGGTGTCGCGCCACAGGTTGCGCCAGCGCCAGCCGATCCGGTCGCCGAGGTCGCGCAGCGCCTGCTCACCGAGATACACCGGGTAGAGGCGGGCGTAGATGCGGTGCAGCGGGCTGCCGTGGGTCAGCAACGCGACGTGGGGCAGGGCCTCCGCCGGCAGCTGCAGGACTGTGGCGGCGGCCAGGACGGAGCCGTGGCTGTGTCCCGAGATCACCACCGGGCCCTGTGCGGCGAGCGCGGTGACCCGCCGGGCCAGCTCCGGTACGGCGCGGGCGGCGTAGCACGGCGGCGCGAACGGGTGCACCGTACGCGGCCAGAACGTGCCCAGGTCCCACAGGACGCCGACGAGCCGGCGGGTCTCCGGCGACCGGTACGCCCGGTAGCCCAGGATCAGCAGCCCGATGACGAGCAGACTGATGACCCAGATGCCGACGTCTGTCACGTACGCGGTCAGCACGGCGAGCATGTCGTGCCGGCGGCCGAGGCGGGCGACGAGCTGGGTGGGGCCGATCCCGATCAGGTCGAGCGCGACGGTGGCGAGCCCGACCGACGAGATCACGAAGAACGCCACGAATGTCGGTCCGAGCTCGTCGGTCACGAAGGACCGGGCGATCGTCGAGCGGACCGCGTCGAGGCGTGGCGTCGCCTCGGCGGGCGCGTCGGGATAGTCGTGCTCGACCACGCGTCGCGCGTACGCCCGCCGCCGGCGCCGGGCCACCGGCAGGGTGACGGCGATCGCCGCGCTGACGACGAGCAGAGCGGCGAGCCCGGCCAGCGCCGCCCACCAGTACGCGACGGGTGGTTCCAGCGGTCCCAGGGCGGGTGGGTTGTTCCGGATCGGGTCGGGGATGCGACCCCGGTCGAGCTGGTCCGCCGTCCGGAACACGAGCGTGGCCGTGTAGGCGGAGGCGACGGTGACCGACATGGCCGCGACCAGCGGTGTGCCGAGCCCACGGAGCAGGGCGCGGGAGCCGGCCGGCCGGGCGCGCCGGCGCACGAGCGTCACCGCGGCGATCAGGACCAGCATCAGCCCCTGCGCCGCGACCAGACCGGCGACGGCACCCTCGTAGCCCGGCATCTGCCCGGCCGGCACGGGAACCTCCCGCCGGGACACGGCGTACCCCAGGCTCGACACGGTGGCCACCACGACCAGGCTCCAGACCACGCGGCGCAACGGCCCGGCCCACCCAGCGGGGACGGCCACGGTCAGCAGCACGGCGCAGAGGACCACGAGCCCGGCGGCGAGGCCGAGCAGCCCGACGGCGACGGCGCTCCACCGGCCGTGCGACACCGCGACGACGAGGCTGACGCCGACGGTGCCGGCACCGAGACCGACGTGGATCTGACGCAGCCACGAGGTCATCTGCTCGTCGTGCCAGACCCCGGGGGCGGCGAGACTCCCGGTCGACTCCAGGAACCGCCCGCGCGGCGGGGCCGATCCGAAGCCCTCGAAAGCGGCGGCCGACCGCTTCCCGACGGCCCAGAACACCCGCAGCGCCAGCAGCGGAACCAGTGCCAGCACGGCCAGGCGCGGGCCGATCGGCAGCGCCACCAGCCACGACAGATACGGTCTCCCCTCCCGGCACTCGGCGTACGGGACGCACTGCCAGCCGGTCAGGTTCATGGTGACCCCGACCAGTGCCAGCGTGAACGCCACGGTCAGCGATCCGGCCAGCAGGCGGCACAGCCCGCCGAGCAGGCCGCAGCGGTCCACCGGCGTGGAACGCATCCACACCGCCAGGTTGCTCAGCATGAACGGCAGCAGCACCAGCATCGACGCCGTCCGCACCGCCACCCCGGCGGTCAGGGTCCCCCAGCGGTACGCCTCCACCACCACTCCGGCGGTCGCGCCGCCGGCCGAGCCGAGCCCTTCCCGGACCCGGTAGAACCCGGCGTGCCCGTCGCCGGCCACGCGTACCACTATCGGATGGTCGACGATCGTCTCCGCCGACGCGCCGGACACCCCGTGGATGCGCAGCTCGACGCCTCTGTCGCCGCCGGGTATCTCCACGATCGAAGCGTCACAAAGACGTCCCGTCCCGCGCTGCCGAATGCGGAACAGAGAGCCGGGGCTACTTCACGCCGGAGGGTCCCGCCGAAACCGGGCGCTGCCCGGGCCGGACGGGGAACCGCACGCCGGTGAGGTCCTCGGACACGGCCCACAGCCGCTGCTGGACGGCCACCTCGTACGACTGCGGGCTGGAGGTGACGAGCCGGGGGTGACCCTTCACCTCGTACCGTCCGCCGGGGCCGTAGTACTGGCCGCCGAGCACGGCGGGGTCGGTGGCGGCCCGCAGCGTGGGCAACGCGCCCATCGGGGGCGTCTGGGTGATCAGCGGCGCGAGCCAGGTGAGCGGAAGCCGCAGGGCCGCGGGGGTGTTGCGGGCGAGTTCGGTGCTGGACATGCCCGGATGCGCGGCCACCGCGACGGTGGTGCCGTACGGGGCGAGCCGGCGCTGCAACTCGTACGTGAACATCAGGTTGGCCAGCTTGGACTGACCGTAGGCGGCGGCTCGGCCGTACGAGCGCTCGAAGTGCAGGTCGTCGAAGTGGATCGCGGCGCGGATGCGGTGGCCGGTGCTGCTGACCGTCACCACGCGTGAGCCGGGTGCCGGCAGCATCAGGTCCAGCAGCAGCCCGGTGAGTGCGAAGTGGCCGAGGTGGTTGGTGCCGAACTGGAGTTCGAAGCCGTCGCGGGTGGTCCGCTTCGGGGTGTACATCACGCCCGCGTTGTTGATCAGCAGGTCGATCCGGTCGAACCGGGACCGCAGCGCCGCCGCGGCGGTACGGACGGAGTCGAGCGAGGTCAGATCCAGCGCCTGCACCGTCACGTCGCCGGGCATGCCGGACGCGGCCCGCGCGCCCTTCTCCACGTCGCGTACGGCGAGCACGACCGAGGCCCCGCGCTCGGCGAGCGCCTTCGCGGTCTCGTACCCCAGTCCGGTGTTGGCCCCGGTCACCACCGCCACCCGCCCGCGCTGGTTCGGGATGTTCGCCGTCGTCCACGTCTCGCCCATGCCACGCCTCCAACTAAAGTACCGGAAGTATCTTGTATCGGCGACGCTAAGATACTTCCGGTACGTTGTCAACGTACCGGAGGTACTTAAGTTAGGCTGGCGGCGTGACATTCCAGCGGGCGCGGACCGAGGAGCAGCGAGAGGTTCGCCGGCAGGCGATCCTCGACGCGGCGTCGGCGATGCTCGACGAGATGCCGGTGGCCGCTGTCACCCTGAACGAGCTCAGCCGCCGGGTCGGCCTGGCGAAGCCGAACGTGCTGCGCTACTTCGAGTCCCGCGAGGCGGTGCTGCTGGAGCTGCTGGACCGCTACCTGCGGGAGTGGCTGACCGAGCTGGCCGACGAGCTGGCCGACGGCGTCGACGCGAACCTGCCGATGACCGAGCGGGCGACCGCCGTGGCCGGGATCCTCAGCCGCTCGCTCGCCCGGCGGTCGGTGATGTGCGACCTGTTCGGCGCGCAGGGCAGCGTCCTGGAGCACAACGTCTCCGTCGAGGTCGTGGCGCGCTACAAGCGCGCCTCCCTGGACCGCCTCGCGACCATGACCGGCCTGGTGCGCAAGCACCTGCCGGAGCTGGGCGAGAACGCGACGCTGTTCAGCCTCCAGACCATGGTGCTGGCCGGCGCGCTGTCGGCGTACAGCACACCGCCGCCGAGCCTGGCGGCGGCCTACCGGGCCGAGCCCGAACTGGCCCGCCTGCACCTGGAGATGGCGGGCTCGCTGACGATGGCCCTGACCGCGACCCTGCTGGGCGTGCTGCCCCGGGCCTGACCGGCTGCCCCGCGCGCCACCGGCGCTGCGGGGCAGCCGGATCGTCAGCACCAGGTCAGCGTCGAGTTGACCCGTGTGACGTTGCTGATCGTGTTGTTCGCCCCGCCGCACGGGCTCTGGGTGATGTTCGTGTTGGTGACCGTCAGGTTCTGGAAGCGGATACCGGAGGAGATCGGGAACTCGGTCCGCGAGGCGATCCGCACCTCGCCGCCGCCGGTCACCGTGCCGGACACCCCGGCGATCGTGACGTTGTAGCAGTTCTCCACGAGGATCGAGTTGTTGCCGGTGTTCGAGATGGTCACCCGGTCGACGACCGCGCCGCCGGACTCCGAGACGCAGAAGATCCCTCGCCCGCCACCGGACGCGATCACGGTGCCGACCCGGATGTTCGTCGGGTACGAGCTGCCGATCCGGCCGTTGCGGTTGGCCATCCGGAACGCCGCGTACCCGGTTCCGGTGCCGGCGCCCTGCGCGTCGACGGTGCCCACTGTGGCGTTGATCGTGTCGTTGAGCAGCAGACCGGAGTAGCCGGTGTTGCGCGCGGTGACGGTGCCGATGGTCAGGCCGTCCACGCCGTACGTCTCCACGCCGTGCGCGCCCGTGCCGGACACGTACACGGTGTCGATGCGCACGTTGCGCACCTTGACCGCCCGGTCACCGCCGTGGTTGTCGATCCGCACCCCCAGGCCGCCGGACAGCCGCATGTCGATCTGCCCGAGCGTCAGGTTGTTCACGTTGCGCATGAAGATCCCGTACAGCGGCGCCCCGGTGAGGGTCAGGTTCTGCACCTCGACGTCGGTGGTCCCGCGCGAGTAGACGGGCGCGTAGTCGCCCGATCCCGAGCCGGTCACGTTGATCGTGCCGCAGACCGCGAGCGTCGTGTACGACGGCAGCGACAACCGCGACCCGGCGCTCATCGAGCCGGAGCCGCGCACCACCACCCGCTGCTTGGCGGTCCGTCCTGCCGAGAGCGAGTTCACCGCGGCCTGCATCGCGGCGAGCATGTCCCCGCCCGAGTACACCGTCGACGACCCGTTGCGGACCGTCCAGGTGCCGCCGTTGAGCACCGCCTCGGCCTGGTAGGAGCCGCTGCCGCACCCGGTGGACGGCGGCGGGGTGGTCGGTGTGCCGCCGGTGCCCACCCGGACCATCTGCCACTGCTGGTTGGTGCCGTTGAGGTCGGCGTACTGGCTGACCCGGGCACCGTCGGCGGTCGACCGTTCCCAGACCTCCAGGGCCTTCCCGGCGTGCCGGTTGATCAGCCGGATGTAGCCGCTGTCCGAGTCGCGCACCTGGAACTGCTGGTTGGCGGCGTCGAGGTCGGGCCACTGCCGGTACTCCGCGCCGTCGGCGACGTTCCACTCCCACAGGTCGACCACCTTGCCGCTGTGGCGGGCCTTCAGGCGGTAGTAGCCGCTGCCGGAGGAGACGAACTGGAACTGCTGCCACTCGCCGTCGTTGCGGGACCACTGCTGGATCGCCGCGCCGTCGCTGGTCGAGGTGTCCCGGACGTCGAGAACCTTGCCGCTGTTGCGGTTGACGAGCACGTACCAGGCGCCGGTGTCGATGGTGGCCGCCTGCGCCGAGGGCGCGGCCACCACGGCGGCGCCGGCCACGGCGGCCAGCGCCGCCACCAGGGCCAGTGCCAGGCCGGCGCGGCGCCGGACCCGTGGGGCGCCGGGCGGTGCCGTCACTGCGGGGTTGAGCATCGTTCGACCTCCGGGAAAGGGGTACGCCGAGTCCGGCGCAGCGGTTGTCGGGCGCCTACTCCAGGTGGAAGGTGGCGGCGCCCCGGTCCGCGCCGGTGCCCACCGTTTCGAGCTGGAGCAGTCCGTCCCGATGGCGGACGTACCGGCCGGGGTAGTTCTGCGACTCCAGTGAGAGACCCTCGGCGGCGGCCAGCCCCGGCCGGCGCTGGAAGCTCGCGTCGCCGTCGAACAGGGCCGAGCCGTCGTCGCGTTCGACGTAGAGGGCGAAGGCCCGGTGACGCAGGTAGAAGCCGGGGAAGTTCGTCGACTCCAGCGAGACCGATCCGGCGCCGGCGAGACCGGGGACGATGCGGAACTGCGAGTCGGCGAGGTTCGTGACGTTCGGCTCGACCCGGGCCCGGTAGTCGTAGTGCCGGATGTAGCTCCCGGTGAGATCGTGCGAGCGCAACCGGACCGGGGTGGCCCCGTCGGGCACGGGGATGCCGAGGTTCGGCGTGCCGTCGGTGTTCCAGTACAGCTTCTGGATCCTGGTCCGCCGGTTCGGGTCGTCGAGCGGGTCGCCGCTGATGTCCCGGTAGTTGCGGTCGTGGTAGACCAGGATGTCGCTCTGCCCGTCCTCGGAGACGGTGAAGGAGTTGTGGCCGGGGCCGTACTGGCCGGTGGCGGCGTTGCTGGCGAACACCGGAGTGGGGCTCTTGCTCCAGGAGGCGGGGTCGAGCAGGTTCGCGCCGGCCGACGCGGTGAGCATGCCGAGGCAGTAGTTCGCGTCGGTGGCGCTGGCCGAGTACGTGAGGAAGACCCGGCCGTTGCGCTGGATCACCGCCGGTCCCTCGGCCACCCGGTAGCCGCGGGTCTCCCAGTCGTACGCCGGCACGACCAGCCGGGCCACCGGGCCGGTGATCTGCCACGGTTCGGCGCCCATCCGGGCGAGGTAGACGTTGGAGTTGGTGGAGATGCCCGGCTCCTGCTGGGCCCAGGTCAGATACCGCACCCCGTTCACCACGAACGTCGAGGCGTCCAGGCTGAACGTGTCCCACGGCGTGGTGATCCGGCCGCGTTCGGTCCACGAGCCGGTCAGCGGGTTGGCGCTCGCGTTGTCCAGCACGTACATCCGGATCCGCCACACGTCGTCGGTCCGCCCGGCGGCGAAGTAGACGTACCACCTGCCGTTGATGAAGTGGATCTCCGGAGCCCAGATGTGGGCGCCCATCTCGCCGCTGGTGTGCCGCCGCCAGATCGTCGTCTCGGTGGCGGTGGCCAGCCCCTGCAGGGTGGTGGCGCGCCGGAGCACGATCCGGTCGTACTGCGGCACCGTCGCGGTCATGTAGTAGTAGCCGTCGGTGTGCCGGACGATGTGCGGGTCGGCCCGCTGGTTCACCAGCGGGTTGGTGTAGTTCGCCGCCGGCGCCGCCCGCGCGGGGCCGGGCACGGCGAGGCCGGCCGAGGTGGTGAGCAGCGCGAGCGCCGCGGCCAGGATCGGCCGCAGACAGCGGCGGGCCGGTTCGCCGGTACGGCGGCGGGCCGGGTGGAGGAAGTGCCGAGGCGACATGTGCGCCCTCCCAGGTGGCCGGGTTCAGTACACGTAGGGCCAGGCAGCGGCGTCGTAGCCGATGCGGTTGACGCCGAGCAGCGACGCACCGTCGTCGGCGTAGTAGTGGTAGAAGAGGACGTCGCCGTCGGTGTCCGCGAGGACGGCCTGGTGGCCGGGGCCGTGGACGTTGCCGTGCGAGGCCAGGATCTGCGTGCCGCCCCCGGCGAGCATGTCCCGGCCCACGCGGTCCACGAACGGCCCGGTGGGGCTCGCCGAACGACCGACCATGATCCGGTACGTGCTGGCGGCGCCCTGGCAGCAGCGGTCGAACGAGACGTACAGGTAGTACCAGGAGCCGCGCTTGACCAGGACCGGCGCCTCGATGCCGGGGCCGTAGGCGGCCACGCTGTGCATGGTGCTGCCGAGCCGGCGCCCGGTGGCCGGGTCGATCGGGATCATCTTGATGCCGGACCAGAACGAGCCGAAGCTGAGCCACCAGCGGCCCTGGTCGTCGACGGTGAGGTTCGGGTCGATGGCGTTGAAGTCGTCGGTGGTCCGCGACTCGACCACCAGTCCCTCGTGGACCCAGCTCCCGGAGTCGCCGGTGGTGCTGGTGGCCAGGAAGATCGCCGAGCGGTTGGAACCGAACGTCGACGCCGAGTAGTACAGGTGGTAACGCCCGTTGCGGTACGACAGGTCCGGTGCCCACAGGTTGCGCGCGCCGCCGGTGTACGTGCTGGTCCACGGCGCGCCACCAGGGAAGACGGCGCCCGCGTTGCGGAAGGTGACCCGGTCGGCGGAGGTCTTCAGCGCGACGTTGTCACCGGTGTGCGCGACGAGGTAGGTGCCGTCGGGCCGCTTGACCACGGTCGGGTCGTGGACGCCGACGTCGCCGGACACCCGGCCGGGCTGCGGGTAGGCCGGTGTCGGGGTGGTGGGCGCCGGGGTGGGCGTGCCGCCGCCCAGCCGGATCAGCTGCCACTGCTGGTTGGCGCCGTCGAGATCGGCGTAGCCGGCCAGCCGGCCGCCGTCGGCGGTCGACCACTGCCACACGTCGACGACCTTGTTCCACTGCCGGTTGACGAACCGCACGAACCCGCCCGCGGAGTCCTGCAACCGGAACTGCTGGGTGGCCGACGAGCGGTCGGTGCTCTGCACGAGCTGGGTGCCGTCGCCGCCGGCCGGCAACTCCAGCACCTTCCCGCTGTGCCGGGACCGCACCTTGTAGAACCCGCCGCCGGCGTCCACGAACTGCCACTGCTGCACCGCGAGGTCGTTGCGCGTCCACTGGTTCACCGGCGCGTTCTCCGCCGTCGACCAGTCGTACAGGTCCATCGCCTTGCCGCTGTGCCGGTTCACGACCACGTACGACGCGGACGTGTCGACCGTCGCCGCCGACGCCGGGGGCGTCCCGGCCACCACCCCCGCGGCGAGGACCAGCGCCGCCGACACCACGACCGCCGCCGTCCGCGTCCTCCGAGCGGTCCCTGTCACCGAGAACCTCCTGCGCCTGGTCGTCACCGGCCGGCCGTGGCGGCTCGCCTCACCCGTGACGCTCGTGGCAACGGCATTACCTTCAAGTTACGGCAATGTTCTCGTTAACATAGACGGGTGTCAAGGTATTCACTCCGGGGCGGCCGTCGCGTCCACGATGGAGACGGGCGTGCCCAGCTCCACCGTCCGGGACACGGTGCAGAGCCGGTCGTGCGACTGCCGCAGGGAACGTGGCAGCACCTCGCGGGCCCGGTCGCCGTCCGCACCGCCCGGGAACGTCACCGCGAACGTGACGGTGAGGTTCTCCATCCGGTTGCCGGTCTCCGGGTCGCGGATCTTGTCGCCGCTCACCGTGACGGCGAACCGGGTCGGTTCGGCGCGCCGGCTGGTCACGTGGTCGACGTCCACAGCGGTGCAGCCGCCGAGGGCCGCCAGCAGCAGTTCCACCGGCGTGAAGGTCGCGTCCTCCCCCGTACCCATCGCAAGCTCGCCGCCACGGGCGTTGCGCGCGACGTATCTGCCCACGCTGGTGCGCTCGATCTCCACCGACCGGAAGGTGTCGTCACTCATGCGACGAACCTACCGAAAAGCGTTCCGCGAACGTGCGGTACACCGGAGTGCCCGGCAGCCCGTCGCGAACGGCGAACACCACGAGGTCGAACCGGTCGACCACCCGGAGCGCGTCGGCGAACGCGCCCGCCACAGTGGCCGGGTCGTTCCGGAACATCCCGCACCCCCACGCGCCCAGCACCACGGTCCGGTGCCCGTGCGCGGCCGCGACCTCCAGCACCCGCCGGGCGCGCCGTGCCAGCACCGCCGGCACATCGGCGGCGCGGTCCGGCTGGTTGCGCAGGATCGCGCCCAGGTTCGGCGCCGCCGCGGTCAGGAAGGAGGTGGTGTACGGCCGGTCGAGCAGGTTGCCCTTGTCGTCGCGGAACACCGGCACGCCGGGGGAGTAAACGACCCGGTCGCTGTACCGCAGGTCCCGCTGCGCCCGGTGGAAGGCGTAGAAGTCCGGCGCCGCGAGCAGGCACGGGTAGAGCGCCGACGAGCGGGCGATGCTCTCCTCCTGCGCCTGCGCCCCGCCCAGGAACCCGCCACCCGGGTTCTTCGCCGACGCGAACACCAGGCACGCCGCGCCGGACCCGAGCCGGTGGGCGGCCTGCAACGTCGACTCGTACGTCACCTCCACGGCGCCGGCACCCGGCTGCGCGCCATCGAGGTGGAGGACTTCGTCGGGCAGGTGCTCGCGGGTGCCGGCGACCGCGGCGCGTACCGCCGCCCCGATCTCGACGTCGTCACCGGCGTCGTGCGATAGCGTCCGGCTTCGGCGATCGCGACCGTCTGCCGGGCGATCTCGCGGAGACGGCCGCTCATCGGGCATACCCGTCGATGTCGTGCATGATCGGCAATCTAGGCAGTCCGCACCGTGGCAGCAACCGATTAGCCACCGGCGGCGGCCTCGCGAGCGTCGACGTCGATCGACGCCGGGCAGCCGTCGCTGCTCTCGGGGGCGGGTCGCGCAACCCGTCCGCCACAGGGCATAGTGGCCCGCGGCTCCATCGACCGATGTTGCCCGCTCTCGGCGAAGGTGGTGGGAAGTGACGACGCGCTCACGTGTGCGACGGGTCCGGGCGGCCGTACTGGCCGTGCTGGCCGGGGGGACGCTCGCGGTGGCGGCGGCACCGGCGACGGCCGCGCCGGAGACGGTGAGCATCCTGAGCGTGTCGGCGGAGAACGTGAAACCCCGCGAGACGGTACGCGTGCAGTTCCGCGTCACCAACAACGGACGCCGGGCCGAGAAGGCCGTGGTGGTGGTCGGCGGCGGCCTGCGGTGCACCGCCGGATGCCGGGCGGAGCCGAACCTCGGGCCCGGCGAGAGCCGGACCTTCGACGCGACACTCGTCGCCCCGGATGCCCGGCCGGGCGAGACCACCGGCCTCAACATCTCGATCGGCGTGCGGCTCGCCGGGCAGAACAGCTACGCCTACAAGATGGTCTACGTCCACGGGGCGGGTGCCTCGCCCACCGGCGGGGCCTCACCGGCGGCCGGGGTGAGCGGGGTCTCCGGCCGGGTCCGCGACGCCGACGGGAAGGCGATCGGCGGCGCCGATCTGACCATCCGGGACAGCGCCGGTCACGAGTACCGGACGACCAGTAACCGCAGCGGCCAGTTCTCGATCACCTCCAAGGCCGGCCGGACGATCGCGGAGGGGTCCATCACGGTCCGCGCGTCCATGGACGGCTACCGCACCGCCCGCGCGACCGTGCGGGGCCGGGCCGGTGACGTCGCCACCGTACGGCTGACCCTTGCCGCGGTGGCCACGCCGGCCACGGCGTCACCGTCGCCCGCCGAGGAGGCGAGCCCTCCCGCCGCGGCAGCCGGCGACGACCTTCCCGCGGCCGCGCCGCCCACGCTCAGGGCCACCGGCGAGGAGAGCGGCAGTACGTCGATGTTCCTCCTGGGCGGCCTGCTGGTCGCCGCGGGCCTGGGCGCGCTCGCACTGGTGCTGGTCCGGCGCAGGAGCGCACCGGGCGCGGCGGCGGAGGTGACTCCCCCGGCGACCCGGCTGCCGGCCGGCGGGAACCTGGCCGACGCGCCGACCGCGATCCTGCACCTCGGGCCTCCCGGCGGCGGGCCGGGGGACGCGTTCCACGATCCGGCGCTCACGTACCGGCGCCGAGCTGCCACATCCGAAGGTTCCTGATCCGCGAGGCCCGGCCCGTGGTGCCCGGCGATCGCGTCCGGGGAAGGCGCACCGTGAAGCGGGCTCCCCGGCCCGTCCGGCCCTCCGCCTCGATCGTGCCGTGGTGACTCGTCACGACCTCCTGGAGCAGGGCCAGTCCCAGGCCGAAGCGGCGCTCTCCGGCGCCCGCGCCCCGGTGGAACCGGTCGAAGATCCGCCGGGCGTCCGCCTGGTCGAAACCCCTTCCGGTGTCGGCGATCACGATCTCGGCGACGTTGTCGACGGCCCGAAGCGTCACGTCGATCCGGCCGCCCGCGGGCGTGTGGGCCAGTGCGTTCGCGAGCAGTTCGCCGACGACCCGGCGCAGTGCCGACTCGACGCCCGGCACCGGCAGCGGTGCGGCGGGGGTGTCCAGGGTGAGGGTGACCTGGCGCTCGGCGGCACGTTCGGCCTCGGCGGCGAGCGTCGCGCCGATCAGCGAGGTGAGGTCGACCGGCGGGTCCGGTTTCCGGTCGGCGGGAGCGGCGGCGAGACGGGCCGAGAGCAGCAGGTCGTCGACGATCTCGCCGAGCCGGCGGGTGGTGCCGATCAGCCGTTCCAGGTCCTCCAGGTTCGTGGCGGCGCCGTCGTGGCGCGCCCGCCGCGCGATCAGCTGGGCCCGGGTGTGCACCTGGCGATCGGGGTTCGCAGTTCGTGGCTGGCGTCCGCGACGAACCGGCGCTGCCGGGTCAGGGCCTCCGCGAGTGGTGCGACGGCTCGACGGCCGACGACCATGCCGGTCAGCACGGCGGCGAGCAGCCCGACCACCGCCGCGAGGCTGAACGCGAGCAAAAGGTGCCGGCGGTCGGACAGCTGGAAACGGGCGTCGAACACCGCCTGGACCACACCGTCGCCGCGGGCCTCGGTGCGGACGTGGTAGGTCGTGCCGTCACGCGTGACAGTGGTGATCTCGGTGGCCCCGGTGGCCGCCACCGTGGCCAGCGCGTCGTGCAACGGGAAGCCCGGTGGTGGCGGGTTCGCGCCGGTGTGCACCGTGGCGCCCTCGTACTCGAAGATCCAGCTGCAGGCGGGCGGGCCGGCGATGGTGCCGTGTGCGGTGCCCCATGCCAGCTCACGCTGGATCTGCGCGTTCTGGCCGCGGACCAGGACCGCGTAGGAGATGCCGCCCGCCAGCAGCAGCAGGGCGCCGATGGTGAGGCCCACGAACAGGCCGATCCGGAGCCGGGTCCGCCGCACGATCGTCTGCTCGGCCGCCTCCATCAGAGCGTGCCGAGGCGGTAGCCGAGGCCGTGCACGGTGCGTACCGCCGCGCGGCCGAGTTTGCGCCGCAGGTAGTAGACGTAGGTGTCGACTATCGACGCCGCCGCGGCCTCCTCGAAGACCTTGCGGCGCAGCACCGCGCGGGGATGCACCGTGTTCGGCCGGGCCGCCAGCACACGCAGCAGCTCGAACTCACGGGTGGACAGGGCCACCCGGGTGCCGTCGGGCAGCACCGCTTCGCGTGGCCCCAGATCGAGCACCCCGGCACCGATGCGCAGCACATCGGTCGGCTCGGGCGTACGCCGGCACAGCGCCCGCACCCGCGCGCTCAGTTCGTCGAGGTCGAAGGGCTTGACCAGGTAGTCGTCGGCGCCCGCGTCCAGCCCGGCGATCCGGTCGTCGACGGTGCCGAGCGCGGTGAGCATCAGGGTCCGGGACGGGACCGCCCGGGCGCGCAGCCGGGCGACCAGGTCCAGGCCGTCGAGCGCCGGCAGCATCCGGTCGATGACCATCACGTCGTACGAGCGGGTCAGCCCGAGATGCAGCCCGCGCTGGCCGTCGAAGGCCCGGTCGACCAGGTAGCCTTCGTGACCCAGCGTCTCGGTGAGCATCTCGGTCAGATCCGCGTCGTCCTCGACCAGCAGCAGCCGGTTCGATCTTCCGCCCCGCATGTGTTAACGATCCCATAGATGTTGGTCGATGCAATCATCAGTATTTGCATCTTCAACTATCTGAAACCGCCAGCGCGGGCGCGCGGACGTCGTCGGGCCGTTGCGCCTCCCGCCGCTCGATCCAGCTCAGCGCCGGCGTCGTCATCAGCGTGGTGACCAGCGCGACCAGCACCAGCACGGTGAACAGGGACGGGTTCACGATGCCCGCCTCCAACCCGACGTTCAGCGCGATGAGCTGCATCAGGCCGCGGGCGTTCATCAGCGCGCCGACCCGCAACGCCACACCGGACGGCTCACCTCGGAGCCTCGCCGCCGCCCAGCAGGCACCGAACTTGCCGGCGATCGCCACCGCCACGCAGGCCAGCGCGAACAGCAGCACCGGCAGCGAACCGAGCAGCCCGAACTCCGTCCGCAGCCCCGAGTAGGTGAAGAACAACGGCAGGAAGAGCGTCGCGGCGACCGGGGTGAGCGTGTCCACGACCCGGTCGGTGTTGTCGGTGCGGGGCATCACCACGCCGACCGCGAACGCGCCGAAGACCGCGTACAGCCCGATCTCGTCGGTGTACCAGGCGACCAGGAACAGCAGGGCGACGGTGCCGAGCAGCCGGGCGCGGTCGCCCAGGGCGCGGTGGGTCATCAGCACGGAGGTGACCGCGCGCCCGCCGAGCCAGAGCAGCAGTCCGAACAGGACCGCTCCACCGGCGGTGACGATCGCCGGGCCGGCCTCGCCGGAGGCGAACGCCAGGACGGCGGCCAGCATGATCCAGGCGGCCATGTCGTCGATCGCGCCGCTGGCCAGGGAGAGCGTGCCGTGCCGGGTGCCGGCGTGCCCGTGTTCGGTGATGATCCGGGCCAGCATCGGGAACGCGGTGATGGCCAGCGCGACGCCGACGAACGCGGCCGAGACCCCGAGTGACGTCCCGTCGGCCCGGATCGGCACAGCGCCCGCCGTCACCAGCACCAGCAGCACCCCCAGCACGAGCGGCGCGGTGACCCCGGCCAGGGAGATCACGCCGGCGGTGCCGGCCAGCCCGGTGACCCGGTGGGCGCTGAACGCGTACCCGGCCTGGAACATGAACAGCACCAGGCCGACCTGACCCACCACGTAGAGGACCGGCAGCAGCGGGGCCGGGAACAGGGCGTTCTGCACGTCCGGCAGGAGGAGCCCCAGCAGCGACGGGCCGAGCAGCACGCCGGCGAGCATCTCGCTGACCACGGCGGGCTGGCCCGCCTTGCCGAGCAGCCAGGCGACCCCCTTGCAGAAGATCAGGATCACCGTGACCGCGATGAAGAACCGCGGCGCCAGCTCCGTTGGTGTCATCGGACCGCCCTCTCGAAGTAGTCGGTGCACAACCGCTGCCGGCGGGCGTCGAGCACCATCCAGGTGCCGAACACCAGTTGCCGGACGCTGCGGCCCACGTCCGCCCACCGGTCCCGCGACCGCATCGCGGCCAGCCGCAGCCGCCCCGGACCGGTGCACCCGGCCGGAGTCAGATACGCCGGACCGCGGCTGGGCAGCGAGCGGGTGTGCGCGGCCGAGGAGGTCAGGACGTACCGGCGCAGCACCTCGCGGGTCGCGGCGCGCAGCATCACCGGCGCGACGCCACGGGCCGGGCAGGCCCGGTTCGCGGTGACCCCGTACGGGATGAAGTGCGCGTCGCCGCGCCTGAGCGTCAGCCACCGGTCCGGGTCGAACCGGTCGTCCCCGGCGGCTCCGCCGCGGTGGAACGCCAGATAGTTGAAGAGCAGTACCGTCCCGGCGGGCAGGGACACGCCGGTGGGCAGCGTGATCGGCGCCGACGTGATCCGGTGTGCCACGCCGAAGAGCGGATGCACCCGCAGCGTCTCGTCGATCACCCTGTCCAGCGCCTCGTCGTCGTCGAGTCCTCGCTGGAGATCGGGATGTGTGGCGAGGGCGAGCAGCACGTGCGCCATCGCCTCGGACATCTGCACCACGGCGGTGTTGAAGAAGGCGCCCTGGAGATACCAGGCCGTCTCCTGCACGGTGAACGGCGGCGGCAGCGTCACCGGGCAGGTACCCGCCTCGATCCGGTCGCGCAGATAGGCGGTCAGCCGGTCGCGCCGCCGCATGTGCCGCAGGCCGGTGCACTTGAGCCCGTTGACCACGTCGTCGGCGTTGGCGACGATCAGCGCCCGCGCGTCAGGGGGGCACGCCTCACCGAAGACGAGTTCGTAGTAGACCTCGGCCCAGACCGGCATCATCAGGTCGCGCAGCCGTACGTGGCTGGTCCGGCCGGCCGGCAGCCGGTCGAGCACCCGGCGGGTGGCGGCGGTCGCGAGGTCGTCACAGCCCTGGCGGCGTACCGCGAGCACCCGCCGGGTCGTGGCGGCCACGGTCCGGTAGCGCTCCCCCGGCTCCAGATGTTCCTGGTGCATGTGCGGTCCGGGCGCCAGCCAGTACCAGAACAGGTCCGACAACCCGGCTCCCCGGCTGCGCCCGTCCGCCGCCGGATCGGCGTACACCCGCTCGAAGTGCTCCATGCCGACGGTGGGGCCCGGCACCGGTACGCCCTCGACGCCGTTGACCTTGACGAACACCCACTCCCGCAGCCGGACCACGGTCCGGGGCAGCCAGTACGGGACGGTCCACGCGATCCCCGCCAGGACCGGCAGGGCGATCAGGACGTTCATCCGCATGCCACCGTGGCGACCAGGTCACCGCGCAGGTCGGCCGGACCGGTGACGCCGGCCAGCGCCAGCGCCCGGTCGAGGTCGGCGTGCAGCAGGTCGAGCACGTGGCGTACCCCGGCGGCGCCGCCCACCGCGAGCCCCCACAGCACCGGGCGGCCGACCAGCACCGCGCTCGCGCCGAGCGCCAGCGCCACCAGGACGTCGGCTCCCCGGCGGACGCCGCCGTCGAGCAGCACCGGCAGCCGCCCGCCGACCGCCTCGACGACGGCCGGCAACGCGTCCAGGGTGGCGAGCGCCCCGTCGAGCTGCCGGCCGCCGTGGTTGGAGACCAGCAGACCGTCGAGACCGTACGAGACGGCCAGCGCCGCGTCCGCGGGATGCAGCACCCCCTTCAGCAGGATCGGCAGCGTGGTGACCTCGCGCAGCCAGGCGATCCGGGCCCAGTCCAGCCCGGCGTCCATCCCGATGTCGCGCACCCGGCCGCTCGCGTCGCGCATGTTCTCGCAGACCAGCCCGGGCGGCAGGTCGGCGAAGCCGTGCCGCAGATCGCGCTCCCGCCGGCCGAACACGGGTGAGTCGACTGTGACGACCAGGGCCGAGCAGCCGGCCGCCTCCGCCCGCCGCACCACCGACGCGGTGAAGTCGAGATCCGCCTGCGGATAGAGCTGGAACCACAGCGGCCCCCCGGCGGCGGCGATCTGCTCGACCGGCCGGGTGGCCGCCATGCTGACCACCATGATCGTGCCCGCCTCGGCGGCGGCGCGCGCGGTGGCCACCTCGCCCTCGGGGTGGGCCAGCCGGTGGAACGCGGTCGGCGCGATCAGCACCGGCATCGAGATCCGCGTGCCGAGCAGCGAGGTCCCCAGGTCGCGCCGGCCCGCGCCGCGCAGGACGCGGGGAACCAGGTAGCGCCGGGCGAACGCCGCCTCGTTGGCGCGGACCGTGCGCTCCTCGCCGGCCCCACCGGTGAAGAAGTCCCAGTGCACCGGGTCCAGGCGGCCCCGCGCGTCGGCGGCCAGCTCGGCCAGGTTCAGCGCCGGGCCGTCCAGCGCGGTGCCGTCCAGCGGACGCATCTCAGCCCTCGACGCCGCTCAGGCAGCGGTCGACGAACGCGACCAGCGGCGCGACGTGGGTCTCCGGCCGATCCCACCGGTTCTCCAGGTTCTCCGCGAGGTGGTGCGTGGCGACGACCCGGCCCGCCCGGTGGTGGCGGACGACCGGATGCAGGTAGGCGGCGTCGTGGGCCTGGCCGGGGACGTCCTGGGCGACCCGGCTGACTGTGACGTCGAACGGATCCACCCGGTCGTGCTCGGGCCCGTACTCGAGCGTGACGACGAAGGCGTCCGTGTAGTCGTGGTCAGCGGTACGCAGGCCGGTGCCGGTGAAGTACTCGACCGGCACCTCGTCGTGGTAGCGCGCGTCGGATCCGGCCACCGTGACCACGTCGCCGAGGAAGCCGAACTGCTGCCACAGGGCGGAGGTGCGGTTGACCCGCGCGACGACGGCGTCGGCGATCAGCTCTGCGGTGGCGTCCAGCTTCTCCGCCGGCCACGGCGTGTCGCCGTACCGTCGCTCCAGGATCCGGTGCAGCGCCCGGACGGCGTACCGGAAGCCGTGGATGAAGCCGCTCGTCGAACGCTTGAAGTCCCGTTCCTGGCTGATCGTGCCGGCGAAGTACAGGCCGGGGACGTTCACCGACTCCCACTCCGGGGTCTGCGCCGGAAAGCGGTCCCGGATCGCCAGCGCCGGACGGCAGGTGTCGTCGAAGACGGACGCGTCGAAGGCGAACCCGGTGCAGGCGAGCACTCGGTCGTACCGCAGTTCCTTGACCACCTCGTTCGCCCGGGAGAACGAGAACGTCACCTTGTAACCGGCACCGTCGCGCTCGATCCGCCTGACGTCGCCGTCGAGGATCGCGTTCGCCGACTTCAGCTGGTAGGTGTCCAGGAAGTTGTTGTTCACCGCGCGCAGGTGCCCCACGTAGTGGGTGCGCCAGGCCATCCGCACCGAACTCGGGCCGGCGACGTGGATCAGCGTGGTGGTCTCCATCAGGTTGTCCGCAGTCTCGAACGCGGAGTTCCCCTTGCCGATGATCAGCACCTTCTGGTCGAGGTAGTCGCGCGGGTCGACGGACATCTCCGCGTACTGTTCGGCGAGTTCCAGCCCGGGGATCTCCGGCCGGTACGGCTGGGAGACGCCGGTGGCGACGACCAGCCGGCGCGCGCGGAAGACCTCCTCCCCCGCCCGGACCTCGAACACCCCGTCGACCTTGCCGATCGACGTCACCCGGCAGCCGTACCGGACCCGTGCCCCCGTCTTCGCGGCGAAGTCCGCCAGGTAGCGGAGCATCACGTCGGCGTCGGGGAAGTACCGTTCCGTGTAGCCGGTGAACCGCAGTGCCGGGTCGTCGCTGAGCAGTGAGTTCCAGTCCAGCCGCAGGTTCAGCTCCGGGTCGTCCGAGCCGGTGTGCGGCTTGTTGATGGAGATCAGTTGCCGGTGGCGGGGAAAGGTGGCGAAGAACGCCCCCGGGCTGTCCGCCTGTTCCAGGACCAGGTAGTCGCGCTTGCCGTCGGCCTCCAGCAGAGCCGCGAGTTGCAGGCCCGCCGGCCCGGCCCCGACGATCAGGTAGTCAAGCGTCATGTGCGCCCACTCTCAGGAGAAAGAACGGAGAAATCCGCGATCACGTCGGCCGCGCGCCGCACGTCACCGTCCAGCGGCCGGTCCGGGTCGACCGGCGGTACGACGGCGGCCACCGCCGCGAGCGCCCCGGCGCAGCCGGACGCGGTCGGCTCACGCGCCCCGACGTACGCGGCCTGGCGCAGCCCCAGCGCGAGCGACCCGACGACGAGGTGCAGCAGCCGGGCCTGGTCCAGTGCCCGCAGCGCGGCCTGGGTGCCGAGCGGGACGACGTCCTGGTTGTGCAGGTTGGTCGGCACGCTCTGCATGCTCGCGGGCATGGTGTCCCGGCGGATCTCGGTGACCAGCGCGGTCGACGCCAGCTGCACCCCCTGGAGCCCGTGCTGCCGGCCCGGCCCGGCGGCCAGCATCGGCGGCAGGCCGCCGTTGCGGTTCGGGTCGACGAGCAGGTCCAGTTGCCGTTCGGCGAGGTTGCCGACCTGCGCCGTGACCATCGACAGCACGTCGGCGGCGAACGCGGCCGGCTGCCCGAAGAAGTTGCCGCCATGCACCACGAGGTCGTCGTCGGGAAAGAACAGCGGGTTGTCGGTGACGCTCGCGAGGTCGGCCGCGACGACGGCGTCGACGTAGCGCAGGGCGTCCTCGGCGGCGCCGAGCAGTTGCGGCGTGCACCGGATGCTGTACGGCTCCTGCAACGGACGTCGGCCGGACGCGACGAGTCCGTCGCTGACCCGGCGCATCCGCGCGCCCACGTCGACCGTGCCCGGATGGCCGTACGCGCGCAGCAGCCGGGCGTCGAGGAACTGCGTGTCGCTGCCGAGCAGATCGGCGAGCAGGCAGGTGAGCACCTGGACCGCCCGGTGCGCGGCGCGGACCGTGTCCAGCGCCAGCGCCGTCGCCGCCGTGGTCAGGGATGTGCCGTTGACCAGGGCGAGGGCGTCCCGGCCGTCCAGCGGCAGGGGTTCCAGCCCGGCCCGCTTCAGCGCCTCGGCCGCGGGCATCCGCACCCCGTCCAGGTAGGCGTGGCCGCGGCCCCGCAACGCCTGGGCGGCCGCGCCGAGCGGGATCAGGTCACCGCTGGCGCCGACCGAGCCCAGCCGGGGCATCGCGGGGACGAACGTGGTCGCGAGCATCGCCGCGAGGGCGTCGATCACGTGCGGGGACACGCCCGACGCGCCGCGGGCCAGCGACGCGGCCCGCAGCAGCAGCGTCGCGCGGACCACCTCCGGATCGAGGTCCGGGCCCTGACCGGCGCCGAGGTGGGCGAGCGTGTTGTCGGCCTGGTCACGCAGGTCGGCGCGGCCCGCGTACCCGACGAGGGCGCCGAAGCCGGTGGTGGCGCCGTACACCGCGCGGTCGTCGCCGAGCACGGTGGACAGGAACGTACGGGCGGCCGTGACCCGGTCGCGGGCCTGCGGTCCGACCACGACTTTGATCGGGTCACGGGCGGCGCGGAGATCGGCGATCCGCAGCGGGACATCGAAGTCCACCTCTGTCGTCATGCGATCGCACCCTAGAGACGAATTCTCAGAACGCTCTGAGATCGGGTCGCTACGTTGCGGCGCATGACGCTCGACTATCTGATCATCGGAGCCGGACCGGCCGGGTTGCAGCTCGCTCACCTGCTCGAGCGCGACGGCCGCGACCACCTGGTCCTGGAAGCCGGCCCGGCGCCGGGCACGTTCTTCACCACCTACCCCCGGCACCGGCAACTCATCTCGATCAACAAGGTGTGGACCGGTTCCGACGACCCGGAGTTCAATCTGCGCGCGGACTGGAACTCACTGCTCACCGACGATCCGGCGCTGCTGTTCAAGAACTACAGCCGGCGCTACTTCCCGGACGCCGCGGACCTGGTGCGCTACCTCGCGGACGTCGCCCGCGGCCTGCGGGTCAGGTACGACACCCGGGTGTCCCGGGTCGCGCGCGACGGCGACCTGTTCACCGTCCACGCCGGCGACGACACCCTCACCGCCCGCCGCGTGGTCGTCGCCACCGGCGTCTCCCAGCTGTACGTGCCGCCGATCGCGGGCGCCGAACTCGCCGAACGGTACGACACGGTCAGCGTCGACCCGGACGACTTCACCGACCAGCGCGTCCTCATCATCGGCAAGGGCAACTCCGCCTTCGAGACCGCCGACGCGCTCGTCGAGACCGCCGCCGTCATCCACGTCGCCGGCCCGCACTCGGTCAAGCTGGCGTGGCAGTCGCACTACGTCGGGCACCTGCGTGCGGTGAACAACAACTTCCTCGACACGTACCAGCTCAAGTCGCAGAACGCGGTCCTCGACGGCACCGTGGAGCGGATCGCCCGGCGCGACGACGGCGGCTACCGGATCGACTTCCGGTACGCCCGCACGGTCGAGGCGATCCGGCAGATCGACTACGACCGGGTGATCCTCTGCACCGGATTCCGGTTCGACGCGAGCATCTTCGACCCGTCCGCCCGGCCCCGGCTCGTCATCAACGACCGCTTCCCCGAGCAGACCTCGGCGTACGAGTCGGTGAACGTCCCCGGCCTGTACTTCGCCGGCACACTCACCCAGCAGCGCGACTTCAAGCGCTCGACGAACGGGTTCATCCACGGCTTCCGGTACGGCGTGCGGGCCCTGCACCGGATCCTCGACGCCCGCCACCACGACACGCCCTGGCCGGCCACGCCACTGGAGGTCACCCCGGAGGCGATCACCGACGCGATCATCGGGCGGATCAACCGCACCTCGGCGTTGTGGCAGCAGTTCGCCGTCCTCGGTGACGTCGTCGTCATCTCCGGCGACACCGCGCGGTACCACGAGGAGGTGCCGGTCGCGTACCTGCACGACGGCGGCCTGGGCCCGGAACCGTTCGCGTTCGTGGCCACGCTGGAGTACGGGCCGGACCACGACCAGGTCGACCCGTTCGACATCACGGTGCCGCGGATCGCCGAGAACGACGCCGCGCACGCGCACGACGCCAGCTACCTGCACCCGGTCGTCCGGGTCCACCGCGGCGGCCGGGTCGTCGCCGTGCACCACCTCGCGGAGAACCTGGAGAACCACTGGAACCTGCCGGACGTCCACCACCAGCCGCTCGTGCTCTTCGTCAAGGGCGTGCTCTCCGATGCCGGCTGAGGTCTGGCCGCAGCCCGTACTGGACCTGCTCGCCGCCGGCGACGACCGGCCCGTCTTCGAGGACGGCGACCGGACCGTCACCACGGCCCAGATGTACCGGATGGTCCGCCGCATCGCGGCCGGTCTCCGGGCCGCCGGCGCGGGTCCCGGCGTCGGGGTGGCCCTGCGGCTCGGCGTCACCGCGGAGGCGTTCGCGACGATCATCGCGGCGTTCGCGGTCGGCGCCCGGGTCTCCGGGATCCGCCCCGACCTGACCCCGGCCCACCGCGCCTGGCAGCTCGGCGGCAACGCGCTGCTGGTCGACGACGCCCGGGTCGCCGAACTGGCACGCACACCCGACGACGGAAGGCCGCTGGTCGCCGCCGGACGCCCGGAGGACGTCGCCCGGATCATCTGGACCAGCGGCAGCACCGGCAGTCCGAAGGGCTGCGCGCAGACGTACGCGGCGATGAGCGCGGCCTGGGCGCCGTACCCGGATCGCTGGCCGCCGGCGGTCGCGGACCTCGCCACCCGGCTCCAGCGCTACCTCGTCTTCGGTTCGCTGAGCAGCCAGGTGATGCTGGAGTACGGCATCCTCACCCTGGCCGCCGGCGGCACCCTGGTCGCGGCCCGGCCCCCGGGTCTCCCGGGCATGATCGCCCGGCACCGGGCGACCGCGAGCGTGATCACCGTGGGCAAGTTGAACCAGCTCGTGCGGGACCAGCGCACCGATCCGGCCGACCTGAGCAGCCTGCGGGCCCTGCTGGTCTCCGGCTCCCCGCTCCCACCGGGCCGGCTCGCCGACGCGCTCGACGTGCTCGGCCCCGTGGTCTTCCACGGCTACGGCCAGACCGAGACCGGCATGATCACGATGGTGACGCCGGGCGAGATGCTGGCGTACCCGGCCGCGCTCGCCTCGGTCGGCCGTCCTCCCCCGGTGACCACGCTGTCCATCCGGGACGCCGACGGCCGTCCCGCCACCGAGGGGGAACTGTTCGTCCGGACACCGGCGCAGGCCGCCGCCTACTGGAAGGATCCGGTCGAGACCGCCGAGGTGTTCGTGGACGGCTGGGTCCGCACCCGCGACCTGGCCCGGCTGGACGGCGACGGCTACCTGCACCTGCTCGGCCGGATCCGGGACGTCGTCATCGTGCAGGCCAACCTGGTGTACGCCGGCCCGATCGAGCGGGTCCTCGCCGCCGACCCGACAGTCGCCGAGGCGTACGTCGTCGGCCGTCCCGACGACGTCACCGGGGAGGCGGTGCACGCGTACGTGGTGCCGGCCGCCGGTTGCGTGCCTGATGCCGGGCGGCTGCGGGCAGTGGTGGCGGAGGCGCTGGGCGAGGCGTCGGTCCCGCGGACGATCCAGCCGATCGACCGGGTCCCGGTGGCGCCCAGCGGGAAGCCGGACAAGCGCGCCCTGGCGTACATGACGGCCGGCTGACCGCGGCCCTCGGCGCGGTCGGGGTCTACTACCAATTCTTAGTAGTTCCCCTAGGATGGCGACCGCATCAGGTCGGAGCTATGGGCGTCGGGTCCAGGTCTCCCCGACGAAGGGACCATCTGTGCCTCTCCCGCGGCGTCATCGGTTGCCGGCGCGCGGCGTGGCCCGATGGGTGCTGCTGGTGTGGCTGGCGCTGTGTCCCGCCGTGTTCGTGGTGCTCGGGTTCGCCTCGCCCGCCGCCGCGCATTTCAAGCTGCTCAAGGTCGTACCGGCGGACGACGCGCGCGTGGACGGCGCGGTAGCGGAGATCCGGCTGACGTTCAGCGCCCCCGGCACGCCCACAGCGGCCGGCTTCAAACTCTCCCGCGAGGGCGCTGCCGTCCCGGTGACCAGTCACACCCCCGACGGGGGCCGTACGTGGCTGGTCCACCCCTCCGCCGCGTTGACCGGCGGGGAGTTCACGCTGCGCTGGAGCGTGGCCGCCCCGGACGCCCATCCGCTGACCGGCGACGTCACGTTCACAGTGGTCCCGGCCGCCGCGCCGCCGGGCGCGACCGCCACGCCTCGGCCCACCGCCGGTGCGCAGGGGCACGCCGGTCACGGTGGACCGGGCGTTCCGTCGGCGTCTCCACCGGCCCACTCCGGCGCTCACGCGGTGGGTCACACCGCCGACGCCGACCAGGGTCCGGTGCGGCTGGTCGGCACGGCGGGGCGCTGGCTGTCCTACGGGGCGATCCTGCTCGGCGTGGGCGGTCTCGTCTTCGCGCTGACCACACTGGTGGGGACGCGCAGCGACATCCGGCTGGTCCAGGTCTGGGTGCGGGCCGCCGGGCTGACGGTGGCGGCCGGCGTGGTGCTCGAACTGGCGGCGCTGGCGGCGGTGTTCGGCGGGGACGGTCTCGCCTCGGCGGTCAGCGTGCAGGCGTTGACCGCGCTCGGCCGTACGCCGGTGGCCGCCGGGCTGGGTCTGCGGTTCGCCGGCGCGGCCGGGTTGCTCGTGGCCGGTTCCCTGGAGACGGCGCTGATCCGGGGCCGGCACGCGGCCGGGCGGCACGCCGTGGCCACAGTCGCCGCGATCCCGACCGCCCCTCGCCCTCTGGTCGTGCCGTCCGCCGGCGACGCGAACGGCGAGGAGACGCAACGGGTACGCGCGCGAGCGGTCCGGCCGGTGCTCCTCGGCGTCACGGTGGCTCTGCTGGTCGGTTCGTTCCTGTTCGACGGGCACACCGTCACCGCCCGGCCACGGGCCATGGTCGTGGCGGCGGACGTCGCGCACACGGTCGCCGCGTCGGTGTGGGTCGGCGGGGTTCTGCTCCTGGCGGCGCTGCTGCTGGGGCGTGCGCGCCTCGGTGTGCCGACGGGCGCGGCCGAGATGGCGGTGCGGTTCTCCGTTCCGGCAACCGCGGCGGTGACGCTCACGGGCGTCGCCGGTGCCGCGTTGACGGTGGCGATCCTGGACCGGCCCGCTCACCTGGTGAGCACCGGTTGGGGACGGGTGCTCCTGGTCAAGGTCGCGTTGGTGGCGGTCGTCGCAGTCGTCGGGCTCTACAACAGCAGGCGGGTGGTCCCCCGGCTGGACGACCCCACCCCGGAGGGCATGCGTCGCCTGCGCCGTACGGTGCTGGCGGAGGCGGTGCTGATGGTCGCCGTCCTGCTGGTCACCGCGATCCTGGTCAACACCGGCATGTAGTAGTCGGGCCCGCGCCGCCGGGGCGTCCCGGGGGCTACAGGCAGAACAGGATGCCGGTGGCCACGCCGGTGCCCAGGGGTGCCGCCAGGGCGGTCGAGGCGAGCAGAGCACGGGCGACCAGGTTGCGGCGGTGCGGGCGGCGTCCCTGGAGGCGCTGCAGCCGGATGGCCACGTCGGCGCCGGCCATCGACAGCGCGGACGGCGGGCGCGGCGCGCCGGCGAAGGTCAGCAACGCGTCGCGGACGGCGGTCGGACCGCACTCGCGGACGGCGGCGGCGTCGGCGCGCAGTTCGACGAGCAGGCGCACGGCCGCGGGCGCCTGACGGGTCAGGGGCAGCCACGGTACGGCGGCGGCGAGCCCTTCCACGGCGGCCACCAGGAGGTGGTGACGCTCCCGCAGGTGTGCCCGCTCGTGGCTGAGCACCGCGGCGAGCTGGTCCGCCGGCAGGTCACCGGCGGCGCTGGCCAGGACCGTCAGCCCGCCGGACCCGCCGAGGCTGTAGGCCATCGGGGTGGGGTGCGGGATCCACAGCACCGGCGCCTCGCCGCGCTCCGAGGGGCCGCCGGCGAGCGTCAGCAGGTCGGCGTGGGCGCGGCGAGCACGGTGGGCACGCATCGCCCGGCGGGTGCACGCCACAGTGAACCGGGCGAGCACGGCCAGCAGGAGCAACGCTCCGGTCGCCCCGACGATCTCGTCGACGGCGGGCGGCCGGCTGGGTTGCGCCCAGTGCCAGCAGATGCGGGCGAGGTCGTGCAGCGCCCACTGCCGGGTGCTGCCGGGGGCGAGGAGCATCACGGTGGCGAGGACGAAGGTGCCGATCACCGCGACGATCAGGCCGAGCCAGCCGAGCAGCATCGCGACGGGGTCCGCGACGTGCCGGAAGCACAGCCGCAACGCGGCGGGGCCACACCAGGCGACTACTGCCGCGCCGGTGACGAGGGCGAGCGCGAGGCTCACGCCTCGGACTCCCGCTCGTCGAGGACCTGCCGCAGGATGTGCAGTTCGTGGTCGGAGGCGGACCGGGCGAAGTGCAGGAGCACCAGGTCGGGATGGGTGCTCGTCTCGACGACCCGGCGCAGCGTCCGCGCGATGATCTCCTCGCGGGTGCCGGCGGCACGGTAGCGGTAGGCCTTGCCGTCCTTCTCCCGTACGGCCCAGCCCTTGCGGTGCAGGTTGTCCAGCACGGTGAGGACTGTCGTGTACGCCAGGGCCCGGTCGGTGGTCACCGCGTCGAGGACGTCGCGTACGAGCACGGGCTCGGGGGCACGCCACAGGACGTCCATCACTGCCGACTCGAGTCTGCCCAGTTCCGCCACGTGCTCTCCCTTCGTGCCGGTCAGGGTACGTCAGCTGTCGTGGCGGTGCGGCCGGTCCCGACGCCGAGGCCGGGACCGGCCGCACCCGGCCGTCTACAGGCGGTCGAGGATCTTCCGCAGGGTCTGCACCTCGGTGGCCTGATCCGCCGCGATCCTGGCGGCGAGCGCCTTGGCCTCGGGGTTGCGGCCGTCGGCCTGCTCGGTCCTGGCCATGTCGATGGCGCCGTCGTGGTGGGCGATCATCATCTCGGCGAACATCTTGTCGAAGGCGGCGCCGTTCGCGGCGGCGAGGTCCTTCATCTGCTGCTCGGACATCATGCCGGGCATCCCCGAGGTCATCCCCGGCATGTCGTGCCCGGGCGTGGCGCTCATCCCGGGCATGCTGTGGTCGCCGGGCAGGTCGGTGGGCTTGCCCCAGGCCGTGAGCCACCCCTTCATGGTGGTGATCTCCGGATCCTGCGCCGCCTTGATCCTGGCGGCCAGGTCCTTCAGTTCGGTGTCGCTCGCGCGCGTCGGGGCCAGGTCGGCCATCGTGACCGCCTGCTGGTGGTGCGGGATCATCATCTGGGCGAACATCACGTCCGCGTCGTTGAAGGTGGTGCCGGCCGAGGGCGAGGCGCCCGCAGCGGAACTGCTACCGGTGCCGTGCGTCATGCCGCCGGTGTCGTCGCCGCCGCAGGCGGCGACGGCGAGCAGGGCGGACAGGGCGACGCCCGCGAGGGCGGCGCGGCGCAGGATGGTCGGTTTCATCGGTACGTGGTCCTTGTCGTGAGGTGTGCCGGAACGGAGTCGTCGGGTCCGGGCGGGACGCCGGACCGTGCTCTCCTCACGTGCGCAGGACCGTTGCGGCGCGCAGTCGCAGCCCGATGGGCGGACGGGGTGGACCCCGGTCCGGGCGGTTGACCCGGGACCAGGGGCCGGCCGGCGTGCCGGCGCCCCGGCGGCGTCGGCGTAGCAGGGCCAGGACGCCGAGGATCAGGGCGCCGCCCAGCACCGCCAGGCACACGGTGAACGCGTGCAGGCCGTCGCGGTGCCCGGGCGAGCCGCCGTCTCCGGGTGCGGCGTCGGGCGCGGCGGCGATCTCGTGGCCGGCGCCGGCGGCGTGGCCGGTGCCGGCGTGGGCGGCGCTCGCGTGAACGGCGCTCGCGTGCGCGGCGTCGGGTCCGGCCGGGTGACCGAAGGTGTGCATCCCGAACACTCCGAACGCCACGGCGACGAACAGCGCCGACCGCAGCAGCGGGTGAGCGCGTCCCATCCCACCCCCTCCGCAGGCGCCAGCGTCTACTACAGGCGCATAGTAGATGGGATATCACGGCGACCGGGCACGGGGAGGGCGAACGCGTACAACGCGTCGGCCGGGAACTCCTAGGTGACGCGGTAGGCGGTGTAGCGCACCCGGTCGGCCTCGCGGATCGCCGACGCGACGAAGACGCACTGCTCCAGGACTGCGAGCGCGGGCACCGACGTCTCCAGCCGTACGCCCAGCCGGAAGTAGTACTCGGCCGGGTCGACCTCCTCGCCGCGCAGCAGCGCTTCGAGGACCGCCGGGCGGCCGCTGCGGACGCCGAACGTCCGGAGGTAGACGTGACCGCCGTCCGCGGTGCGCGCCGAGTAGCGCGTGTCGATCTCGATCGCGCCGTCGGGGCGGATCACCTGCCAGTCGGCACCGCCGGGAAGGATGTCGGCCTCGAACAGGCCGGTGACCCGGCCGCCGACGATCGGCACGACGCGGCGGTGACCCGCGCGGGTCGTCCCGTGGTCCTCCAGCACCCCGAGCCGGGCCTCCACCTCGAACGCGGCCTCCAGACCGGGCACCGGCGGGGCGCTCACGGCGTCCGGCCGGCGGGTCGGCGCGTACTCATGGGGTGCCCTTGGTCTGTGCGAGGGCGTCGCGGAGGCGTTCCAACGCGGGCACCGCGGCGGCGAGGGCCGCGCGGTCCGCCGCCGGCAGGGTGGCCGCGGCGCGGGCGACCAGGTCTCCGCTCGCGAGGTCGAAGCGGTCGAACAGGTCGAGGGCCTTCGGGGTGGCGAGCACGTCGACGTGCCGGTGGTTGCCGGGACGGGGACGGCGCTCGACGAGACCCCTGCCCTCCATCGTGGTGAGCAGGTTGCTGACCGTCGAGCGGCTCAGGCGGAGCCGTTCGGCCAGCTCACCGGGACCGGAGACGGTGCCCCGGGGCAGGGCCCGCACGATCTCGATCTGCGCGTCCGGGATCTCCGGCAGGTGCTCGGCGGCCCGGGCGGCGGCGAGTAGCGTGCGGCGCAGCGGTGAGATCACCGATGCCAGTCGCGCGGCGTCCAGCTCGGTCGGTTCCGGGCCGGTCACGGCAGGACGCCCGAGAAGACCGTCGGCGTCAGGGAGGCCCGTTCGTTGAGGTCGGCGGGCAGGAAGCCGGCCGCCTTCTTGTATCCGGTGGCGATCTCGGTCAGCTCCTCCGGCGGGATGACGTCGTGGATGTGGTCGAACCCGTCCGGCGCGCGCTCGCGGGCGAGCACCATCACCTGTTCCGGGCCCTGCCGCCGGTTGCTCAGCACGAGCGCCGTGGTCGCCGGCCGCCGGTCCGCCTCGTAGGCGTCGAGCGCCTGCCCGACCGTCGGCGCGGTGGCGAGGTGGAAGGCGAGGGTACGCGCGTCCAGGATCGCCTGCGACGCCCCGTTGGAGCCGTTCGGATACATCGGGTGCGCCGCGTCGCCGAGCAGCGTGGTGTTCCCGTGGGTCCACGTGTCGATCGGGTCGCGGTCCACCATGGGGTATTCGAGGATCTCGTCGGCGGCGGCCAGCAGTTCCGGCACGTCGAGCCACGGGAAACGCCAGCCCGCGAAGAGCGAGACGACCGGCGCGGGGTCGACCGCCCGGTTCCAGTCCGCGTTCGGCCCGGCGAAACCGGGCCCGCGCCGCTCCGCGACGACATTGATCAGGCCGGCGCCGATCGGGTACGCGACGAACTTCTGTTCCGCGTCCCCTGCCATGATCATGGTTCGACCGTCCAGGAATCCGGGCGCCCGCGCCGTCCCCCGCCACAGCGTCAGCCCGTTCCAGATCGGCGGCCCCTCGCCGGGCTGATGGTGCCGGCGCAACTCGGAGTGGATGCCGTCCGCTCCGACGATCAGGTCGCCCGCGACGCTCACCTCCCCCGCTGCCGTCTCGAAGCGGGCGACGCCGTCCCGGACGCCGACGAGCCGGTGCCCGGTGCGCACCGCGTCGGCCCCCAGCCGTTCCCGCACCACGGCGAGCAGTTCCATCTGGAACCGGCCGCGGTGCACGGAAAGCTGCGGCCAGCGATATCCGGCGTCCAGCCCGCGCGGCTCGCTCCAGATCTGCTGACCGTGCCGGTTGTAGTACGCCAATGTACCGGGGGCGGCGCCGAGCCTTTCCACGCGTTCGCCGAGACCCAATTCGGTCAGCTCCCGGACGGCGTGCGGAAGCAGATTGATCCCGACGCCGAGTGGGCGCAGCGCGGCGGCGCGCTCATAGACGGCGATGTCCCGGAAGCCGGCCAGATGCAGGCTGAGGGCGGTGGTGAGGCCACCGATACCAGCGCCCACGACCACGATCGCCAAGTCGTCGCTCCCTCCGCCGCCGCACCACCAACCACACAGTTTGGTCACAAAATCGTGACGCGTCAAGACGTATTCACATCGAAGCCGGACCACTCGTCCCGCATTGCGATTCGCCTTATCGGAATTCTTGACAATCAATCATCTCTGCATGACGCTGATCGACGCGGTCGGATGGTTCACCTCTCCTCACCGGCCCTCACTCCTCCGGATGCACCAGCGCTTCGCTTGGAAGGGCTCGTCCATGAAGAAGGTCACCGCCCTCGCTGTTCTCGCCGGCCTCACGATCGCCCTGACCGGCTGTACGGACTCCGACGCCACCGATCCGTCCCCCGGGACGAGCGGCGATCTGCGGAAGGTCCGCGTGGCGGCGCTGCCGATCAGCGAGACCGCCGCGCTGTGGGGTGGCATCAAGGCGGGCATCTTCCGGGAGCAGGGGCTCGACGTGGAGGTGGTGCCCGCACAGGGCGGCGCGCAGGCCATCCCGGCGCTGATCAACGGCGACATCGACTTCGCCATCGGTCAGCCGTTCGGCCCGTTCCGTGCCGATCTGCAGAACCTCGGTGTGGTGATCATCGGGAACTACGCGTCGTCCTACGCCGACGGTGACGACATCAACGCCGTGGTCGCGTCGGGGAAGTCCGGCATCACCCGGCCGGCCCAGCTCGCGGGGCGCAAGGTGTCGGTCAACAGCCTTGGCGCGGCCGGCGACGTCACGATCATGGCGGCGGTCGAGAAGGACGGCGGCGATCCCACCAGAATCAAGTTCGTCGAGGTGGCATTCCCGGACGCGCCGGCCCAGCTCGCGGCCGGCAACATCGACGCCGCCTGGGTGACCGAGCCGTTCATCACCCAGATGCGCAAGCGCGGTGACGTCCTTGTGGTCGCCCCGTACCAGGCCACCGTTCCCGGGCTCACCACCCTGACGACGATCACGTCGAGCAAGCTGAAGGACTCCGACGCCGAGCTGATCGCCGACTTCTCGGCGGCGATGAAGAAGACGCTCACCTGGGCCAAGGATCCGGCCAACGAGAAGGACCTCCGCCAGGCCATCAAGGACAACCTCGAACTGCCGGAGCCGGTGGCGGACTCGGTACGGCTCCCGGCATTCGGGTGGGAACTCGACCGGGCCGGCCTGGAGCAACTGGCGGCGCTCGCCCAGAAGTACCGCGTCCTCGACCGGCGACCCGACTTCGACCGCCTCATCCAGCAGCAGTAGCCGGCCGATGCGCAAGATCCTGCTGGGCGCCGTGGGTCTGCTGGGATTCCTCGTCGTCTGGCAACTGATCCCGACACTGGGGCTGGCCGACCCGCACGACCTGCCGTACGCGACGGACGTGTTCGGGTGGCTGTTCCAGGAGGTCCGCGACCTGGCGTTCTGGCGGCGGCTCCGGCTCACCATGACGTCCTGGGCGATCGGCCTGACACTGGCGACGCTCGCGGCCCTCGCACTGGGGACCGTGGTCGGGATGGTGCCGTTCCTGCGTCGCGCGACGCACACGACAGTCGAGTTCCTGCGGCCGGTGCCGTCGGTCGCGCTGATCCCCCTCGCCGTGCTGATGTTCGGCCTGCAGATGCGCGCCGCGCTCGTCATCATCGTCTACGCCGCGTTCTGGCAGGTGTTCGTGCAGGTGATCTACGGCGTCGCCGACGTCGACACCGTCGCCCGCGACACCGCGCGGAGCTTCGGCCTCACCCGCGTCGAACGGCTGCGCTACCTCGTCCTGCCGACCGCCCTGCCGTACCTGATGACCGGGCTGCGCCTGGGCGCGGCCGTCGCACTCATCCTGGCCGTCACCGCGGAGATGGTGATCGGCAACCCCGGTCTCGGGCGCATGATCGAGCTGTCCCGCTCCTCCGGGGACGCCGTCGGCCTGTACGGCCTCGTCGTGGTCACCGGGGTCCTCGGCCTGCTGGTGAACGTCGTGTTCCGCTTCGTCGAACGCCGCTCGCTGGCCTGGCACCAGTCGGTGCTCGCCGACGAGGCGGCCCGGTGACCGCCCTCGGCGCGGGCCGGGCCCGTCCCCGCGACCTGGGCGTCCGGGTCGCCGAGAACGTCCTGTTCGCGGTCGGGCTTCCCGTCCTGGCCGTGGGGCTCTGGGCCGTCTGGTCCACCCGGTCGACGAACCGGTTCCTCGTCGGCCCCCGCGCCCTCCTCGACGCGTTCCGGCAGACCTGGATCGGCCCGGCGTTCGTCGACGACGTCCTGCCGAGCCTGTACCGGCTCCTGATCGGACTGTTCGCGTCGATCCTGCTCGGCGTCGCCGCCGGCGTCGTCATCGGCCGGCTCCGCCCGCTACGCGAGATCCTCGAACCACTGCTGGAGTTCTTCCGCGCGATTCCGCCACCCGTGCTGATCCCGGTCGCGATGCTGCTGCTCGGCATCACCGACACGATGAAGGTCGTCGTCATCGTGTCCGGCGCGATCTGGCCGATCCTGCTGAACACGATCGAGGGCGTCCGGGCGACCGACAGCGTGATGATGGAGACCGCGCGCTCGTTCCGGATCTCCCGGTGGGACCGGCTGTGGCTGCTGATCCTCCCGGCGGCGAGTCCGCGCATCATGACCGGCGTACGGCAGGCGCTCTCGGTGGCCCTGATCCTCATGGTTATCTCGGAGATGTTCGCGTCGTCCGCCGGTCTGGGTTACCGGATCGCCTACTTCCAGCGGAACTACCTCATCGCCGAGATGTGGAGCGGCATCCTGCTGCTCGGCCTCATCGGCGTCGTCCTCGCCGTCGTCTTCGGTGTCGTCGAACGCCGCGTTCTGCGCTGGTACCACGGAATGAAGGAGGTGAGCCGTGGCTGACGGGAGCCCTCTGCTGAGGGTCGAGCACCTGCGGAAGGTGTACGCGTCCGGCCGGGGCGAGGTCGAGGCGATCGGGGACATCAGCTTCACCATGGATGCCGGCGAACTGCTGTGCGTCGTCGGCCCCTCGGGCTGCGGCAAGACCACGCTCCTGAAATGCCTGGCCGGGCTGCTCCGGCCCACCAGCGGCCTCGTCGAGATGGAGGGGTCGCCGGTGACCGGCCCGAGCCCGGCGATGGCGGTGGTCTTCCAGGAGTACGGCCGCAGCCTGTATCCGTGGCTGACGGTCCGGGGCAACGTGGAGCTTCCGCTCCGCCACAAGAAGCTGTCCCGTGCCGAACGTGCCCGGGCGGTCGCCGACGCCCTCGACGCGGTCGGGCTGCCGCAGTCGGCGCGCAGCCATCCGTGGCAGCTCTCCGGCGGGATGCAGCAGCGGGTGGCGATCGCACGCGCCATCGCGTATCAGCCGGACGTGCTGATCATGGACGAGCCGTTCGCCGCCGTGGACGCGCAGACCCGCGCGGACCTGGAGGATCTCGTCCGCGAACTGCACCTGACCCGTGGCATCTCCACCGTATTCGTGACGCACGACATCGACGAGTCGGTGTATCTGGGCCAGCGCGTGCTCGTCCTGTCGAACTCGCCGACCCGGGTGCAGGAGGACCTCGTGATCGACCTCCCCCGGGAACGCGATCAGCTCACCACCCGGGCCCTGCCCCGGTTCACCGAACTGCGGACCCACGTGTACGAGCAGATCCAGCGGGCCAAGCGCGGGCCGGCCGCGGCGCCGCAGCCGGCGCCGTGACTGTGCCTCGCCGGTCCCGGCACAGGGTCACGTAGCCCACGCGTACGGGCGCGGGCCGGTGGAGGGCGGAAGCATGATCGGAACCCTGGTGGAGAACCGTCTCACGGCGCCGGCCCGCTACGACTCCTACGGGAGCTGATGCGCGCGCGTACCACGGACCGGCGACCACCGGCTGACGCCGCGGTGACCGCCGCTTCGTTCAGGAGGGAGAGGTCATGAACCGGAACAGTGCTCCGACGGCCCGGCCATGCGCGTGGAGATCCTCGACCCCCGCCGGACGCTGGTGTTCCGGTCCGCCGACGGCGCCTGGGTGTGGGGCTTCCACCTGCGACGGTACGGCGCGGGCACCCGGCTGATCAGCCGCAACCGGATCTCCCTGGCCGGGCGTCCGGGGCCGGGCCGGACCGCGTACCGAATGGTGATGGAACCGGGCAGTCTGGTCATGGAGCGCCGGATGCTGCTGGGGATCAAGCAGCGCGCGGAACGAACGTCATGAATGTGCCCGGCGGTGCGCGGCGGTCGCCGGCGAGGGCCGAAGGTCCCGCGGCTTCCGGCCTGCGGCCCCCCGCGGCCGGGCGCCGCCCGGCCTAGGCTGGGTCCGGACAAGACGAGATCAGTGGAAGGAAGCACGGTGACCGCGGTCGAATCCGAACTCCGTACGCTCGCCGAACTCGACGACACCGAACTCGCCCGTCTGGACGCGTGGTGGCGGGCGAACAACTACCTGACCATCGGTCAGATCTACCTGCAGGGCAACCCACTGCTGCGCGAGCCCCTGTCGGCTGAGCACATCAAGCCGCGCCTGCTCGGCCACTGGGGAACGAGCCCCGGCCTGTCGCTGATCTACGCGCACGTCTCCCGGCTGATCCGGCACACCGGCCAGCAGGCGATCTACCTGGCCGGTCCGGGTCATGGCGGGCCGGCACTGGTGGCCGCCGGCTACCTGGAGGGCACCTACAGCGAGATCTACCCGGACGTCAGCCAGGACGAGGCCGGGATGCTGCGCCTGTTCCGGCAGTTCTCCAGCCCCGGCGGTATCCCCTCGCACGTGTCGGTGACCACCCCGGGTTCCATTCACGAGGGCGGTGAGCTGGGCTACGTCCTGGTCCACGCGTTCGGCGCGGTGATGGACAACCCGGACCTGCTGGCCATCGCGGTGGTGGGCGACGGCGAGGCCGAGACCGGGCCCCTGGAAGGCTCCTGGAAGGGCGTGTCCTTCCTCAACCCGGAGCGCGACGGCGCGGTCCTGCCGATCCTGCACCTCAACGACGCCAAGATCTCCGGTCCCACCGTGCTGGGGCGCAAGGACCCCGAGGAGGTGCGCCACCTGCTGCGGGGCCACGGTTACGACGTCATCGAGGTCGAGGGCTCCGACCTGCCCGGCATGCACCACCGCTTCGCCGCCGCCCTGGCCACCGCCTGGACGAGGATCCGCGACATCCAGACCGCCGCCCGTGGCGGCTCCTGGGGCGGTACGCGTCCGACCTGGCCGCTGATCGTCCTGCGGTCGCCGAAGGGCTGGACCGGGCCGGACGCCGTCGACGGGGTCACCGTCACCGGGACGTGGCGCTCCCACCAGGTGCCGCTGTCCGGCGTCAAGGACAATCCGGAGCACCTCGCGCTGCTGGAGCGCTGGCTCAGGTCGTACCGTCCGGAGGAGCTGTTCGACTCCACCGGCGCGCCCGTGGCGCTGGTCCGCGACCAGGCCCCCGACGGCGACCTGCGGATGAGCGCCAGCCCGCACGCGAACGGCGGGCTGCTCACCCGGGACCTGGACCTGCCGGACTTCCGTTCCTACGCGATCGAGGTGCCCCAGCCGGCGCGGCAGCGGGCCGAGTCGACGCGCAAGCTGGGCGAGATGATGCGCGACATCTACGCCCGCAACGCCGACCGGTTCCGGTTGTTCTGTCCGGACGAGACGAACAGCAACCGCCTCGGCGGCGTCTTCGACGTCTCCGACCGCGCCTTCATGGAGCGGGTGACGCCGGACGACGTCGCGATCAGCCGCGACGGCCGGGTCATGGAGGTACTCAGCGAACACAACTGCCACGGTTGGCTGGAGGGCTACAACCTGACCGGCCGGCACGGCATGTTCGCCACCTACGAGGCGTTCGCCATGGTCAGCGCCTCGCAGACCGTGCAGCACGGCAAGTGGCTGCAGGAGGCCAAGCACCTGCCGTGGCGCGCGAAGGTGCCGAGCCTCAACGTGCTGCTGACCTCGACGGCGTGGCGCAACGACCACAACGGCTTCTCCCACCAGGGCCCGGGCCTGATCCAGGTGGTGCTCACCCAGCGCGGCGACGTCGCCCGGGTCTACCTGCCGCCGGACGCCAACACCCTGCTGTCGGTGGCCGACCACTGTTTCCGGTCACGGTCGTACATCAACCTGATCGTCATCGACAAGCAGCCGCAGTTGCAGTACCTCTCCATGGACGAGGCGATCGAACACTGCGCCCGCGGCGCGGGGATCTGGGAGTGGGCCGGCACCGACGACGGCACCAGCGACCCCGACATCGTCCTCGCCTGCGCCGGTGACGTCGTCACCATGGAGACGGTCGCGGCGGCGCAGATCCTGCGCGACCGGCTGCCCGGTCTGAAGGTGCGCGTCGTCAACGTGGTCAACCTGATGACGCTGGTCCGGCCCAAGGACCACCCGCACGGCATGAGCGAGACCCTGTTCACCGAGCTGTTCACCGACGACGTCGACGTGGTCTTCTCCTTCCACGGCTACCCCGGCGCGATCCACCAGCTCGTCCACGGCCGCCCGGACGCGGACCGGTTCCGCGTTCGCGGCTTCATCGAGCAGGGCACGACCACCACCCCGTTCGACATGACGGTGCGCAACAAGGCGTCGCGGTACCACCTCGTGATGGACGCCATCAACAACGCCAAGCGTCTGCCACGCGGTGCGGCGGACCTCAAGGCGTGGTGCCGCAGTCAGCTCGACCGCCACGAGGCGTACGTGGTGGAGCACCTGGAGGACATGCCCGAGGTCCGCGACTGGGCCCTCGGCGACTGGGCCGCACGCGGCTGAGGTCGACGGAGACGGTGACGTCCGGCCGGACGTCACCGTCTCCTTTCGCGTACGTGCGGGTCCGCGGTCAGAAGACGCGAGTGCGGCGCGCCCCGGACGCGAGGCCCGCGATCGGGCCGACGGTGCCGTCGTGTCCCGGTTGCCGGCGCTCTCCCACCAGGTCCACGTCCATGACGGCCGGGCTGCCGTCCGCCTCCTCGAAATCCGCGTCGGCGCACCGGACCCGTTCCAGGTCCCGGCCGGTGACCACACCGACACGTGCCTCGTCGAACGCCTCGGGAAGGCCGGTGACGAGCCAGACCGCGTCGCCCTCGACGACGACCGTCGCCGTCGCGGCGCCCAGCACCCGTGGCTCCCGCTCACCCTCGAACGGGCGGGCACCCGCGGCGTAGGCGTTCGCGCGGGCGTACACCGGTTGTCTCACCTCGACGTACTTCTGCTGGTCGCTGGGCGGCTGGTCGGCGAGGCGGGCCAGGTACTCCGCGAACGACGCCGGATGCCCGTCGTATCCGGCGGTGCCGGCCAGCGGCGGTCCCTCACCCTCCGCGCCCGTCCCGTAGGCCGCGCCCGGGTCGCCGCCCACGAAGAGGTTCCCCACGTACCTGTCGTCGCCGCCGTAGATCACCGCGTACCCGGCGACCTGAGTGCTGTGCGGGCGGTGGTACGGCGTGGCGCGGTCGAGCACCGGCTCCAGCCGCACCGTGCCGCAGATCAGGTTGCAGACGAAGGCGCCCCCCTGGCTGAACAGCTCCAGCGCGGCGGGCGAGCCGAAGATGTTGTGCTCGACCAGGTAGGGGCCGTGGCTGACCTCGACGAAGAGGTCCCGGCAGTTGTCGTGGTAGACGTTGCGGGAGAGCCGGGTGCCCTGGGCCTGCCAGTCCAGCCAGGTGCCGAGTGAGCAGTCGTGGATCCGGTTGTGCCGGATCACCACGTCGATGGCGGCGTGCAGCTTGATGCCGGCGATCTCGTAGCCGTAGAACTCGCGCTTCACGCCGATGCGGTGGATGTGGTTGTCCTCGATCGTGGAGAACGCGCATCCGAGGTGACCGACTATCGCGTTCTGGCCGCAGTCGTAGATCGTGTTGCGGCGGATCACGTGGGAGCCGATGTGCTCCCGGTCCCACCCGATCTGGCGGGCCGCGAAGACCGACTCCAACTGGTACTGGTAGCCCGGCTTGTCGCCGCGCAGAGCCGCATGGTTCTGCCCGGTCGACCCCTCCTTCCCGATCGAGATCGCCGAGCACTTGGCGTCATGGATCACGTTGTCCTCGATGACCCACCCCTTCGCCCAGTTCGGCCCGATCAGGCCCGGCTGGTCGGCGGTCGGCGGCGCCCACGGGCTGGCCGCCTGTGCCAGCTCGAATCCGCGCACGGTGATGTAGTCCAGGTGCGGCTGTTCCGGGTAGAAGACGCTGCGGCGTACGTTGATCTCCACCAGCTCCGTGTTCGGGTCGGCGCCCTGGAAGTTGGCCCAGATCGTCGTCCGCTCATCGACCTCGGCGTACCAGACGAGCCGGGTCTGGTCGGGATCGCCGACCGGACGGGGCAGCCTGGTCCAGTCGTCGACGGCCTCCGTGCGCCGGGGCGGATCGTCGACCTCCGCCCGGCTCGCCACCTCGAAGAAGCTCAGGCCGTTCAGAT
Organism: Micromonospora sp. WMMD1274; assembly: GCF_049179035.1. Taxonomy (NCBI): domain Bacteria; kingdom Bacillati; phylum Actinomycetota; class Actinomycetes; order Micromonosporales; family Micromonosporaceae; genus Micromonospora; species Micromonospora sp. WMMD1274. Next base: position 6,061,609 of record NZ_JBMHMG010000001.1, on the reverse strand, counting down.
AGACGTCGCCGAGGTGCCTGCGCGGCGCATCCTTGCCGTACACGATCCAGTCGCCGGTCACCTCCTCGGCGAACGGGTTGAACGAGCCGAACAGCGAGTTGTCGACGACCGCCCGCCATACCGTCCCGCCGAGCGGCTCCCAGCCCGTGACGCGTTCCGATCCCTTGATCACCACGTGCTCGCCGGGCGCCGCCTCGTAGGTGATGCGGCGGGAGTCGCTGAGACCGCCTCGGCGTGGCTTGACCCACTCGCGGTACTCCCCCGCGTGCACCACCACCGTGTCACCGGGCTGCGCGACGCGGGCCGCCCGGTCGATCGTCCGGAACGGCCGCTCGGCGCAGCCGTCGGCGCGATCCGAACCGCTGGTCGCCACATGGAATACGGATGTCATCCGGGGAGCCCTCCTTGTCGATTGATGAAGATGCCTTCGGCGCCGCGGGCGGCGCGGGCGCACCCGTTCACGTCCACACCGGCAGGTCGATCGCGGACGGGTGGGCGCCGTCGTGGGAGATCTCCTGCTGCGCCCGTACCGTGGTGGTCGCGGTGGCGGCGGGTTCGCCGGTGCCGGGATTGCGGGCGTAACGCGGATGCGCTCCGGAGCTGACCTGCACGGCGACGCGGTGGCCGGCGGCGAAGCGGTGGAACGCCGGCCACAGCGGCACGTCCAGCTCGACGTAACCCTCCCCGTCGGGCCGCGGGTCGGTCGCCACGGTGCCGACGCCTCCGATGCGGCGGATGCCGTCGCACACGGTCATCGAGCGGCCGTCCGGGTGCACGTCGCAGATCCGGACGAACACGTCCGCGCTGGCTGCCGTCGAACGGAACCGGATACGGGCGACCGGCTCCCCGGCGAGGACGACGGCGTGGTCCAGCGGCGGACCGCGGAAGACCGCCACGTCCGTACGGCGTTCGTGGGCGCTGTTGTCGACCGGCCCGGAGGCCGGGCCCAGGCCGGGACCACCGAGTGCGGGCGTGGGCCGGTCCGGGTCGTAGGTGTAGCGGGTGCTGCCCCCGTCGGGAGCGGCGGGGTCGAGCAGCCCGTCCGGATGCAGGTACCACCGCTGCGCGGCGGTGCCCGGCGGCGGCCACGCGGGCAGGTCGCGCCACTGTTCCGCGCCGGTGAGGAAGGCGCGCACGGGCGCCGGCCGGGCCGCGGGCGTACCGGCGAAGTGTTCCTTGAGGAACGCGACCGACTCGGCGAGGAACGGGCTCTGCTCGCTGCTGTGGCCCCACGGGCCGATGGTCAACCACGGCGGGCGACCGGCCGCGGCGAGCCGGGCGTAGTCGCGCAGCTGCCAGGGCAGGAAGATGTCGTACCAGCCGGTGGCCATGTACACCGGTGCGGTGACGTCGGGCACCGACGCGGTGTGCGACTGCCGGGTCCAGTAGTCGTCGGTGAGCCTCTCGTGGGCCAGCCAGTCCTGGTACCAGCCGATCGGGTGGCCGGCCACCGCGGTGTCGCCACGGGACAGGGGCAGGACGTCGAAGGCCTCGGCCAGCTTCCGGTCCGGCCGCCGCGCGAGCCGCGCCCGGACCAGGGCGCCGCGCATGCCCCGCAGGGCCATCAGGCGCGACCAGCCGAGCGAGCCGCCCAGCGAGAAGGCGCCGTTGTTCCAGGTGACCGCGCCGAAGTCGGCCATCGTGACGTTCAGGCACAGGGCATCGGGGGCGTTACCGGGGTCGTCCCGGCACATCCGTCCCGCCACGGCCCACTGGGTGTAGCCCAGGTAGCTCTCCCCGTACGTCGCGACGGTGCCGGTGAACCAGGGCCGGCGGCGTACCCACCGGTGGGTGGCCATGCCGTCGCGCTGCTCGTCGAGCTGCGGCCGGAAGCTGCCACCGGAGCCGCCCGTACCGCGGCAGCTCTGCACCAGGACCGTGAACCCCTCGCCGGCCAGCGCCGGCGCGTGGGTGAGCGAGCCGTGCCGGCCGTACGGCGAGCGGACGACGATCGTGGGCAACGGCGGTTCCACCGGGCCGGCCGGCAGGTAGAGGTCGGCGATCAGTTCGACGCCGTCGTCCATCGGCACGCGCAGCCCGCGCCGCACCGTGAAGGCGTACGAGGGCTCCGGGGCCGCGCGGCGAAGCCGCCCGGACAGTCGGCGGCGGAGACTCCTCATCCCTCATCCTTGGTTCTGGAGTTCACGCCGGGCCGGCTGTGCGGATGCGCGCCCTGCCACCGGCCGGCGCCGTGCCCGTACGAGAAGGAGCGGATATGGAACCGAAGCCCGCCGACGGTGGCTACCGCAACCCGATCCTTCCGGGCTTCTGGCCCGATCCGAGCATCTGCCGTGCCGGCGACGACTACTACCTCGTGTGTTCGAGCTTCGAGTACACGCCCGGCGTTCCGATCTTCCACAGTCGCGACCTGTTCCGCTGGCGCCAGATCGGCAACGTGCTCGACCGCCCCGGTCAACTCCGGTTGCCCGCCGACACGCTCGCCTCGCGGGGCATCTACGCGCCGACGATCCGCTACCACGACGGCCGGTTCTGGGTCGTCACGACGAACGTCACGCTCGACCGGCACCTGATCGTCACGGCGACCGATCCCGCCGGCCCGTGGTCGGATCCGGTCTGTCTGGACCTGCCGCACGTGGACCCGTCGCTGGCGTGGGACGACGACGGCAACTGCTGGATGACGGTGTCCGGGGTCGAGTCGTACCGGATCGACCCGCGTACGGGAGAGGTCTTCGAAGGCCCGGTGCCGATGTGGTCGGGAACGGGTGGCCAGTACCCCGAGGCTCCGCATCTGTACCGGGTGGGCGACTGGTGGTACCTGCTCGTCTCGGAGGGTGGTACCCACACCGGCCACGCGGTGAGCGTCGCCCGCGCGCGCTCGCCGCGCGGGCCGTTCCAGCCCGGGCCGGCCAATCCGATCCTGACGCATCGCGGTACCGACCGGCCGGTGCAGGCGACCGGGCACGCCGACATGGTCGAGGCCGCCGACGGCAGCTGGTGGATGGTCCTGCTGGGCATCCGGCCGAGGGGCCAGTGGCCGCCGTACCACGTCCTGGGGCGGGAGACGTTCCTGGTCCCGGTGCGCTGGGTCGACGGGTGGCCGGTGGTCGATCCCGTCTCGCGCGCGACCGGCCCGGCGGAGACGGGCCGGTGGGACGACCGGAACGACTTCGACGACGACCGGCTGGGGCCACAGTGGATCTCTCCCCGTGAGCGGCCCGCAGCCGCCTGGTCGCTGACCGACCGGCCCGGCTGGCTGACCCTGCACGCGACCGGCGACAGCCTCGACCGCAGTGGCGCCACCGTCGTCGGCCGCCGCCAGCAGCACCACGACTGCCGGGTCAGCGCCCGCGTCGATCCCGGCTCCGGCCGCGCCGGCCTGACGATCAGGATCGACGAGGCCCACCACTACGACCTGGAACTCGCGCGGGGGCGGGCTCGGGTCATCGGCCGGGTGGGGCCGTTCCGCCAGGTGTTCGGGGAATGTCCCGTGCCGGCGGGGGCGGTGACCGTGGCCTTGAGCACCCGGACCGCCGACGTGCTGCCACCGACCGTCACCTCGTCCGACGATCTCGCGCAGGCGGGCCTCCTGGGCGTCACGGCTGCCGGCAGCGACACCATCCGGTTCGAGGTCGAGACCGGCGACGGCTGGTCGTCCCTGGCCGAACTCGACGGGCGCTACCTGTCCACCGAGGTCGCCTCCGGGTTCACCGGCCGGGTCATCGGCATGTACGTCACCGAGGGAACCGCCGCATTCGACTGGTTCGACTACCGGCCGGCCGGATGACAGACCGGCACGGGACCTCACCCCTTGAACGCGCCTTCCATGATTCCCTGCACCAGACGGCGTCCGACGAAGACGAACAACACCAGCAGCGGAATGGTGGCCAGGAAGGAGCCGGACATCGCCAGGCCCAGATCGATGTCCCGGTTCTGCTGCAGCGCCTTGATGGCGATCTGGACGGTGTAGTTCTCCGGCGACTTCAGGACGATGAACGGCCACAGGAAGTCGTTCCACGCGTAGACGAACGTGAACAGCCCCAGCACGTACGCCGCCGGCCGGACCAGCGGGAAGGCTATCCGCCAGAAGATCTGCCAGGTGGTCGCGCCGTCCACCCGCGCCGCCTGCATCAGCTCGTCGTCGATGGTGCTGCCGATGTGCTGGCGCATCCAGAAGATGCCGAACGCGCTCACCAGCCCGGGAACGATCACCGCCTGGAGGCTGTCCACCCAGTCCAGCTGCGAGATGATCAGGTACTGCGGCACCACTGCCAGCTGCGCCGGCACCGTCATGGTCAGCACGACGATGAGGAACAGCGTGTTGCGGCCCGGGAAGGACAGCTTGGCGAAGGCGAAGCCGGCCAACGCGCAGAGCACCGCCTGGCCCACGGCGATCGTGCCGGCGACGATGAGGCTGTTCAGCAGGGACTGCACGAACGGCACGATGGTGAAGACCAGCTCCGCCAGGTGCAGGAAGTTGCCTCCGGGCGTGAGGGTCGGGGGGAGGGTCGTCGCGGTGGCGGAGTCGGTCGTCGCCACCACGAACATCCAGTAGAGCGGGAAGACGCTGACGAGCGCCATGAGGGTGAGCAGCGCGTACACCGGGATCGGGACGCGATTGGCCTGGCGCCGCCGGGCCCGCCTGGGCACGGCGGTCGGGGGTACGGGCTTCATGGGCGCTCCGAACGGATTCGGGTGGTCAGCAGATAGTTGAGTGCGGAGAAGGCCACCACGATGACGAAGAGCGCGACGCCGACCGCCGCGCCGTAGCCGAAGTGGAACTGCCCGAAGGACTGCTCGTACAGGTAGAGGGTGACGGTCTGGCACTGCCGCGCCGCCCCGCACGTGAGGCCGCCCACCGGGTTGACCAGCAGCGGCTCGGTGAAGACCTGCAACCCGCCGATGGTCGACGTCACGACGGTGAACGCGATGATCGGCCGCAGCGACGGGATGCTGATGTGCAGGAACTGTCTCCAGCCGCTCGCACCGTCGGCGGCGGCGGCCTCGTACAGTTCCCGGGGAACCGCCTGGAGCGCGGCGAGGTACAGCAGTGTGTTGTATCCGGTCCAGCGCCAGGCGATCATCGTGGCGATCATGACGTGGCTGCCCCACAGCGACGCCGTGAAGTCGATGTGGTCGAAGCCCAGCAGCCCGAGAAACCAGTTGATCATGCCGTAGTCCCGGTCGAACATCTGGGCGAACACGATGGTCGTGGCCGCCACCGAGGTGACGTAGGGAACGAGCACCGACATCCGGAACAACGCGGCCAGCCGCAGCCGCGCGTGGTTGAGCAGGTGGGCCAGGCCGAGCGCCAGGAGCAACTGCGGCACTGTCGACAGCACCCAGATGCTGAACGTGTTCCGCAGCGCCCCCCAGAAGCGCGGGTCGTCCAGGAGTTCGGAGAAGTTGTCCAGCCCCACGAAACGGTGCTCGCCGATGGGATCCCAGTCGAACAGCGAGATGTAGAAGGTGAACAGCAGCGGGAAGAGGCCGAAGATCAGGAAGAGCACGAAGAACGGCGAGATGTACGCGTACGGCGCCAGGAACTCCCGTACGCCCTGCTGGATCCGCCGGTTGCGAGCGGGCCTGCGGACGTCCGGTGGGACCGGGGCCGGGCCGAGCATGGTGGTCAAAGCGTCACCTTCCCGATGTGCGGCGGCCGGGCAGGACCCGGCCGCCGCGCATCAGCCCTCCGTCATTCCCGTACGGCGTTCTTGACGTTTGTCAGCGCGGTGTTCCAGGCGTTGGCCGGGGCCACCTTGCCCTGCTCGACGCTGGTGAGCGTGTTGAGGAACTCGGTGCCGATGGGGCCGTCCTGCGGGCCGAAGTAGAAGGGCTTGATCCCCAGCACCGACTGGGTGTAGATCTTGCCGATCGGTGCGTTGCTGAAGAACGGGTCGGTCTTCCCGACCAGCTGCGGGTCGGTGTAGACCGACGGCGTGGTGGGCAGCGACCCCTGCATCAGGAAGTGGTCCAGCTGGCCCTTCGGCGACTGCATCTCGGAGATGTAGTTCCACGCCGCCTTCGCGTTCCTGGCGCGCTTGGGGATGGCGAGGAAGCTGCCGCCCCAGTTCCCCGAGCCACCGGGAATGGTGGCGATGTCCCACTTACCGTTCGTCTCGGGGGCGTTCGTCTTCATCTGGCTGAGCATCCAGGACGGTGAGCACACCACCGCGTAGTCGCCCTTCTTCATGGCCGCGGACCAGCCGGACGAGAACGACCCCTGCTTGGCGGAGATGCCCGCGTCGAAGGCCTTCAGCGTCACGTCGAACGCCGCCTTGACCTGCTCGTTGTCGTAGTCGAGCTGGCGGTCGGCGCTGTAGTAGCGCTGGCTGCCCTGGTTGACCGCCTGGAAGAAGACGCTGGTCGGCGTGTTGTCCACGAACGGCTTCCCGGTCTTCTGGACGTACTGCTTACCGACGTTGATGAACTCGTCCCACGTCGGCCAGAGCTTGGAGACCTCGTCCCGGTCGGTGGGCAGGCCGGCCGCCTTGAACAGATCCGTACGGTAGGCCACCGCCAAGCCGCCGACGTCGGTCGGCACGCCGATGATCTTGCCGTCCCTGGTCGTCGACTGCGCCATCACCCAGTCGAGGTAGTTGCCCTTGATGTCGTTCGCGCCCAGCGTGGTGAGGTCGACGAAGTTGTCCGGGGACTGCATAAACTTCGGCAGGTCGTCGGCCTGGATGAGCACCAGGTCGGGCACCTTGCCGCCGGCCAGCGCGGCGGTGAGCGCCTGCGCGGTCTCGGTCGTGCTGCCCACCTCGGTGAGCTTGACGCGCACATCGGGGTGCGCCTTGGTGTAGACGTCGACGTCGGCCTTCTGGTTGATGTTGGCGAACGACCAGAACTCGAAGGTCTTCGGGTCGGACTTGCCGTCTGATCCCCCACAGCCGGCCAGGAGGAGCGCGGCGGCGGCGATGACTGCTGTGGCGGTGGTCCGGACGCGTTTCAACGGCCCTCCAGCGGTGTGATCGTGAGCGGCGGTGGTGGGGGTGGCGGGTTCCCGCCGGCGCGGACGCGCAGGCGGGATCCGGCGAGCGGCCTCACCGACGGGTCAGTCGTTGTCCCGCCGACGGTGAGCTCGTCGCCTCCGAAACTTATCGAGATATTTACATGCCATGATTTTGTGCGCTGAGGCTACTAACTGCCCCGTCATCCGTCAATGACCTCGCTGCCAGCAAGAGCGCCGGACGGCGGGGTGGATTTCCGACCGGACGAGTACCGAAAGTTTCGGAGCGGATGGCGCTACCCTCTCGGAAGGAGGCCGCCGGCGACCCTCTCGCACGAGCTTGGAGCCGACGAGCTCCTGCCACCGATGACGACGATCTTCACGATCGCGCCCCTGCCTGTCCGCATCCCCTCGATATCGACGTGGCAGGGTGGTCCCACCCCAGGAGCTCCGGCAGAATCGGGCCACTAAAATCCGCGCATGCAGCATTGCCGACTTTCCGCCACCAAACGCACAGCGATCGGGGCGCTACTGCTGGTCTTGACCGTGGCCGCCTGCGACTCCAAAGTGGAATCGTCCTCCGATGCCACTTGGTCGAGCCAAGACACCGCCGCTACCGCGACCGCCTCCCGCGCTCCTTCCTCCCCAAGTCCCCGTGACGCCGGACCTTCCGCGTCCTCCTCCCCCATCGCGAACGATTCGCCGGAGACCAGAGCGGCAGGGGAGACCAAAGCGGCAAAGAGGACGGAGGCGCCGAGCGGGGGCGGCACCACGTACGCGGCGTGTGCCGACGGCGACTGCAAAGTGTCCTTCTCCCGTTCGGTCAAGTTCCCGCTCGGCAAGTGGACGGTGTCGTCCTCCGTGGAGGATGGCGGTGCCAGTGTGCGACTGACCGACGCCAATGGCAGGGGCGCCGGTGGCGGCTTCATGGCAGGGCCCGGGTGCAGTGTGGCGGTTCACGCCGACGGCGGCGGGCGAGTCGGATGCGACCAACCCGGAGCCGAGCCCGGACCGGGAGGGTGGGTAGTGCACCTGCTGGCACTGGACGGGAACACCGCGGTCATCCGAGCGATCCTGGGCTGACTGTGAGGATGGCTGTCGCAGCCTGATCGTGCTGGGCGGTGTCCTGGTGGCCGTACGTGTGACCCATGGTCCGACTGGCTTCGTGCCGTTGAGCCGACGTGTCCACGCACGGTCACCGGTCCCGGCCGGGTCTGCCGCACGGATAGGTGACACCTGACTTGTGGCGCTGTGTGGCGGTGCTGCAGCACCCGGGGCATGACTGCCGACCGAAGGAACTGCCGGCCGCCGACGAACTGCGGGAGCAGCGCGTCAGGCCGGTTGACCGATCCGCCGGGCCGGACGGCGGGTGATCGACGCCGGTCACCGGACCGGGCGCCGTCGCGGCGCCGGCGCCGGCTACTCCGCTGCTGAGCAGGCGTACGACGGTCAGCGCGACAGCATCCGGCGGACCCGGCCGCCCACCGCCTGCTTGACCTGCTCGCGCAGTGGCTGCGCGCGGTGTGCCTTGAGTTTCTGCTGCAGCGTCCGGTTCTCGTCCCGCAGCCACTGCATGCGCGCCAGCAGTTCGTCGGTGGTGTGGGCGGAGGCCGGCCGGACCGCCTGCGGGTAGACGGTCTGGCGGACCTGCTCGTCGAAGCGGGTGGCGCTGTCCCCGTCGGCGAACGAGAGGCCGAGGTCGTGCTTGGCGAGGAACGCGGTGATCCGCGCGAAGCGCTCCTTGTGACCCTCGTTCAGCGCCGTGTAGTCGGCTTCCTCGTAGAGCTGGGCGGCGTCGACGTCGGCCGGTACGTCGCGCATCAACCGGTGCGGGATGTCGAAGTAGCGGGCCAGTTCCAGGGTGCGCGAGTCGTGCGCGAGGAGATACCCGGGAGTGCCGGCGATCAGCGCCGTGATGGTGCCGTGGATCCGGGTGCCGAAGGCGAAGTCGAATCCGGCGAGATACTCCATCCAGGGCCACGGGTCCACGAACATCCGCACCTTGTCCTCGACGAAGAGCGGGTGCGAGGTGTGGATCGGCATGTCGTCGGTCTTGCCGCGCAAATTCGGTGCGTCGCCGTAGAGCAGGGTGCCGAGGGTGTACAGGCCCTGCGCCAGGTAGCGCAGGTTCGGGTAGCGCTGGTGGTGGTGGCGGACGATTGGGGCCAACGCGCGGACGTATGGCGAGATGACGAACGCGAGCCGGTCCTCGGCACCCAGGGTCGCCTTCGCCTTCTCGACCCGGAAGCTGTCGCCGTGCAGGAACATCGACGGACAGCCGATCTGCTCGACGGCGGAGAAACCCAGCGTACGCAGGTAGGTCTCGCTGATCTCGCCCCGTACGCCGATGCTGTGCGACCGGTCCAGCACCGCCCGGCAGAACGCCTTCACCGGCTCGTCGATCGGGCGCAGGTACTCCAGGTCGCCGTCCACGTCGGTCTGCGCCCCGACCCCGAGCACCACCACCGGGATCTTGAGGCGCTCGATCAGCCGGGTCATCGACACCAGCCGGTTCGCGTAGTCGTGGCGAAACGCGTTGGCCAGCGGGATCACGAAGACGTCGTACTTCTCGTTGATCTCGTCGGCATCGCGCGGGTCCGCCCGGAACCGCGACGGGGTGATCTCCGCCGCCGAGGTGGCCAGAAGCTTGTGCGCGGCGTGGCTGAAGACCAGGTTGCCGCTGTTCTTGCCGATCCAGTCCCGCTCGTAGGTCTCCTCGGCGGTGACGACGTCGAACGGGCCCTTGCGGGCTCGCAGCAGGATCCGCTGGTGCATCCGGGGTGTCCACCCTTCGTCCCGGACGCCACGGCGCCCGGCGAGGCCGAATCGGCGCGACCGGCCGAACACGGCCCCGTTCCGTGCAGGAGCCGAAATCCTACCGTCTCCCCGTCGGTCCGGATCCCACTGCCGTGCTGAGCGCGTCCCAGCGGTCGGCGGAGCGTCTGGGCGAGCGAGCCGTGGCGTTCGATCTTGACGTCGACCGTCACCGACACCTGCTACATCACCGAGCCGGTGCAAGCCCCAGACGTGTCCGGCGTCCCCGAACGGCTCGGCAGCGACCCGAGGCGATGCCAGCCCCGAGCCTCGCTACGGGCCCGTCTGACTTGTCGCCGTTGCGACCCAGAGCACGAACACGATCGTCACGACCACCCCGGCGACTGCGACCAGCCCGGTCGCCAGGGCGGCACGAGGCGAGTTGCGCCGGCGCAGTTCGAAGGCCGTGGTGAGGGTGAACAGCAACGCGAGCATCTCGAACGCGGCGAGCCAGAGGAGTCCGACGAAGCTCAGCAGGCCCTCGACCATGTCGCGGCCGAGAAAGACAATCCGACCGCCGTACGCCGCGCCGCACCAACACAACGTCGCCAGGCCCGCCAACACGTACACCGCTCGATAGGAAACGGGGGCAGAGCGGCCGCCACCCGGCATCGGATGGGGTGTCCCGGCGGAATCGCGGGGCGGGATCCATGGCCAAGGCGTAGGAGAGGGGGGCATGAACGGACGCTAGCTACGTAGGTACGCCACGGGAATCGGTCGATAGGACCCGCTGCGACCGCGTGCGGGACTCGAACTTGCGACCGAGGGATCATGAGATCAGGACGGGCGACTCGGCGAGCTGCGTGGACGGGCTTCCGACAGCGGAAACGCCTCTCGGCATCTCACACCGCTCCCCCGTCGTCCGTCGGCCTCTTGCGGACCAGATGCTGATCGCTCGCCTGGGCCCGGGTGGGCCCTACGCATACCCTCGACAGTGTGGAACCAGATCCTCAGGGCACTCAGCCATCTGCGTCTCGCTGGAGCGTTCGTCGCCGGTGCCCGGAATGCCGTGGGGCTGCGCGGCTTCCAGGCATGGTGAAGACCACCGGCATGGGTAAGGGGATGGGAAGCGTTTTCGGGCCCTGCCCCACCTGCGATGGTGTTGGCTACCTGGTCGAGGACGACCTGGCGGACTGACAGCTTGGGAATTGGGCAAGATCGGGCTCGGTTACGGCGATTCTCCTGCTCGGCCTGGTCGCTGGCGGCCCAGCTTGGCCTCCGTAACCCGGCCTTGTTCCCACGGATGGCCCGTCCCACTCGGTGTTGGGCGATCCCGAGGCGAGCAAGTCGTCACCGAAGGGCTCGTCGTGCCATCGAAACCCCGCCTGGTCACCTTCGACTCCAAGCACGCACTCGGGGACCTGGCGGCCCTCGGGACAGGTCATCGTGACTGCGGCGCGGATCGCCTCGTACGCCTGGTCGATCGGCTCCGGATCGCCGGAGTCAACCGCACGGTTCCATTCATCAAAGAGCGGTCGCAACTGCTCGAACGCTGGCTGAGGTCTGAACCTGCCCCGATGTCAGGGCATGTCGTGCTCCTCGACCTCGACCTCGCCGAGTGGTTCACCGCCGGCACCGTAGACCCGCCAGACTTCGCCGGAGTCGCCACCTGCTGCCACAGGGAGGACCCTGACCGGGGCAGGGTGCCTTGGGATTAGAAGAAGGTCTCGGATGACTGGTCAAGCCGTCATGCGCCTCGAGCCTCCAGGCCCTACGACACCCTCACGCTCACGCGGATTGGCCGCTGGTCGCCGACGGCCAGCCGCAGCCGACCCTGGCGAGAACGTCCTCCCCGCGGCGGTCCGTCCGCGTTGCCGGCGGTAGAACGCCTCGAACGCTCCGGTCGCCACCTGCGGTCAGGGCCAGGAGTTCGGCGTCGTCCTGGGCGGCCATGCCCACCTGTCGCAGCGGGACCGCGTTCTGGTTCGCGACACTGGCCCGGCTTCGTCGAAGGATGGTGACGGTGATCACCTGTAGCACTCGACGCGGTGCTGCACATGTCTGTCCTGGATGCAGTCCTGTATCCAGGACAGGAGCAGAGCATGACGACCGCGTTGCTCGACCGCGCGCCGACGCCGCCGCCCGTCAGCAGCCCTCCCGGGCGGGCGCCACGGTTGTACGTGCTGGACGGGTTGCGGCTGATCTGTGCTCTTGCGGTGGCCGGATACCACTTCGGCGACTCGTGGAGGTTGGACGGGGTGCGCCCGCCGGCATACTTCCTGCCGGACGCGGCACCGGTGCTGATCTATGGCTTCCTCGGAGTCGAGACGTTCTTTCTGATCAGCGGATTCGTGATCCTCATGAGCGGCTGGGGGCGCACCGTTCGCGAGTTCGCTGCCTCCCGCGCCGCACGACTCTATCCGGCGTTCTGGGCATGCGTGCTGACCACGACAGCCGTAACGGCAGTGTTGCCCATCAGCGGCGGGCTCCCCTTCCCACCTCCGCCGGACAGGTGGGACGTGCTGGTCAACCTGACCATGTTGGCGGAGCCCCTCAACACGCCGCTTGTCGACACCGTGTACTGGACCCTCTGGATCGAGCTCCGGTTCTATCTGATCGCGGCGTGCATTCTTGCAGCCAAGCTGACCGACCGGGGAGCAAAAATATTCGCTGCCGTGTGGCTGGCCGTCGCCGTGGTCATGCCCGTTTTCCGGGGTGCCGCCCTGGATGAGATCGTGATGTCCGATTTCGCGCCGTACTTCATCGCCGGGATTACCCTGTTCCTGCTTCGCCGCAACCGATCCGATCGATGGCTGTGGGTGCTGTTGCTCGCCACGTGGCTGGTCAGCCTGCAGCGCGTGCACGAGCGGACCCTGGAGTTGAAGCCCGGCTTCGAGGTGCCCGTCTGGCCGGCACCGGTACTGCTCACCGGGGTGTACCTTCTGATGCTCATCATCGCACTCGGCTACACCGACCGGGTAAAGATGCTCTGGCTGGCCACCGCGGGTGCACTCAGTTACCCCTTCTACCTTTTGCACCCGCGCATCGGATACAGCGTGATCCGCAACGTGTACGAGGAAACCAACCTCCCCGCGTCGATACTGATCGGCGGCACCGTGCTCGGGCTGCTGGCGGCAGCCTGGCTTGTCCATCGCTTCGTCGAGCGCCCACTCGCACCCTTGGTTCGCGGCTTCGTATTGGACCAGCGACGACAATGACCACCAGACGAAACGCGCCGAACACGAGGAAGAGTGTGGATCCGACGACCGCGGATGCCGATTCCGCCTTCCGCGAGCTGTTCGAGGCCGCGTATGACGATCTGCTGCTCTTCGTCGAACGCCGTGCACACCTCGCCGTCGCCGAAGACGTGGTCGCCGAGACGTTCTTGATAGCGTGGCGCCGCTTGGACGAAGTACCGAAATCACTCGGCGAGGCCCGCGCCTGGCTGTTCACAGTCGCCCGCAATGTTCTGCACAATCGGCAGCGCAGCGACCAGCGGCAGCAGAGCCTCGCGCTTCGCGTCCTACGGGAACCCGATGCTCCGAGCAGCGCCGAGGCCGACCTCGCGGCTACCCGCATCGACCTGGTGAAGGCGTGGCAGCGCCTGTCATCCGCCGATCAGGAAGTGCTGACGCTGACCGCGATCGAAGACCTCACCGGGCCGCAGGCAGCACAAGTCCTGGGCATCTCCCGGCCCGCGTTCAGCCTGCGCCTGCTGCGTGCCCGCCGCCGCCTACGTCAGCATCTTGGTCAGCGGCCGAACAGCGAACCCACAAGCATCCCCGCACCGGCCGGCCCTTCACGACGCGGAGGCTCCGCATGACCCACGACGATGTCCTCGACCAGACAATCCGCGCTGCCGCGGTCCCGGTGCCCGCACGCGTCGGGCAGGAACCCGCGCGAGAATTGCTCGAGCGGATCGTCGCCACTGATCGGCGACCACGCCCAGCACCAGCGCGCAAACCGCACGGTCGGCCTCGCCTGGCGATCGCCGGCGCGGCCGGAGCGCTCGCCGCCGCTGTCGCCTTCACCCTGACACTTGTCAACGCTGGTCCCGCGTTTGCGTCGTGGACGCCCGAGCCGAGTCCGATCTCGGATACCGAGGCACGCGACCTCGCCGCCAAATGCCTGCCTGGCCAGGACGCGAGCGTCGCAAGGGTGGTCATCGGTGAAAAACGCGGCGAGTACGCATACGTGAACGCCGTGTCGCCGGCTGGAAGCCAGACGTGCTTCCGCGACCGCAACGGAGACGTGACGAATACCAGCATCCTTACCGTGTTGACCAGCACCGAGCGGCTCGGCGCCGGGGGTGTCGAGCTGTACTCGTGGGGTCAACTCCGCACCGACGAAGGCTACGTCCGGATCATGGCGGGACACGTCGGCTCACAGGTGACGAGTGTGGAGATCAACTTGCGGACCAAGGATGGCCATTCGTCACGGACGGCGCGGGCAACCGTTCGCGACGGTTACTTCGGCGCCTGGTACCCCGAGGGCCTCGACGAGTCGAGCAGCAACACCACCACACTGACCGTCCGCCTCGCAGACGGCAGCGCGGTGAACCTGTCCGCCCGCGAACTGTACGAACAACCGAAGCTGGATTGAGAGGGCGGTTCGGCAGGCATGCCCTCGCACCGTTGCCGGTCAGCGGTCCTGCAAACGCTTGATGTTGTCGCCGAGCCTTCGTGACCTACCTCGCTGGCGCCGGGGTACCCCGATGTCGTGCTGGCGGCCTGGGGCCGGTCACGCCGACGGCGGCACGCTCGCCAAGCGGGTCTACGTCCACCCCGACAGCAGCCACCTGAAGGTGGCAGCCGAGCACCTCGAATCGGGCCGGTTCGGCTGACTCGCGTGGCACACATCAGCAGTACGCGCGTACGTGATGAATTGTGAGATCCACAGGACGATCCGGTAAGCGTTTCCCGCACGTCACGCACGCTGTCCCCAAGATCAGGCCGTGTAGCTGACCCGCTCCGCTTGCCGGCTCTGTCGCTCGTCACCCACGACTGTCGGCCAGCTCGGCTGTTGCGATGGCTGTACAGCCAGGCGCTCTCGCGCCCTTGCGTCCGCCCTCGCTTGGCTTCATGATCCGCTCACCGGGAACGTGAAGGAGGAGCACATGGGCGCCTGGGATGACGGCCCGTTCGACAACGACAGCGCCGCCGACTGGTGCGGTGATCTCCACGATGCCGATCCGCCTGCCCGGCCGGCAATGGTTCGTGCTGCTCTGACAACGGCAGCGCTCAACACCGGGTACCTCGACCATGACGACGCCGCCTCGGCCATCGCCGCAGCAGCCATCGTGGCGTCTCAGATGCCCGGCGGAGACCCGATAACCTCGCCGTACGCGCCGGACTTCCTGCTTGCTGGTGAGCCCCTTGCCTTGGACGACGACCTGCCACGGCTGGCGGTCGAAGCACTTGACCGGGTGCTCGGCGACGACTCGGAGTGGCGGAGCCTGTGGGGCGAGGCGGGAGCGAGTGAGTTCCCGCAAATCAACAAGCTCCGCGCAGCGCTGTCCGGTCCGCCCGAACTGCCCGGCCAGATCGCGCTGCTTTAGGGACCGCGCGCCCCAGGGGCAGTGATCCAGCCATCACTCGGCGTCATCGACCCAGTCCATGCTTGGGTCCTCTTCGTCGGGCGACGTTGCGATCACCTGGTCCCACGCGTTGACGATGGCTGCGGCCTGCCGCTCGCTACAGGCCAAGCCGCTGAGCAGGACGTTGTTCTGATAGTCGAGGATCTCGAAGCGCCATCGATCGAGTTCCGGCTGGCACTCCAGCGTTGCCCAGAAGTGGCCGGAAAGATCGCTGGGGAACACCTCGTCTGGCACGTACCGCTCCTCTGCCTCAAAGCCCAGCTCTGTCGAAGATCCCCGCCGGAGGTATCGGTTCCGGCCCTCGGCGCAGTCTGCAACTATCGGCTGGCGCGCCGACCGATGCCGACGCTTGCGCCGCCAGCAGGCCGAGCCGCCTTGGTAAAGAGCAAGCGATTCGGCAATCATCCCGGCTGGACACTTGCCCTCCGTGGACTGACGCGCGACCTTGTCCGTCAGCTGATCTGCGACACCTCCACGCGCTGATCGCGGCAGATCCGGGTTCTCGATCGACCGCCGGGCGCTACGGGATACTGCCTCAATGATCAGGTTCCGGTTCGAGCTGTACCCACTGGACGAGATATCGCCGTGGGGCAGTGACCAGCCGAAGCTCCACTGGTTCGGGCTCACCGAGGGCTGGTACTGGCTCGAAGCAGGCGGGCAGGAGCTGCTGCGCCGCAGCCGGGAAGCTCACCCGCATCCCTACATCGACTACTACCTGGCCCGGCTCTGGGAAGACGTCATTGTCCTTACACCCGAGGTGCTGGAGCCGGTGCCCGACGACCTGCAGCCATTCATTGCCTCCCACCCCGGGCAGTGGGCGTGTGACCCGCTCGAGTTCGTGGCCGAACCGGGTGAGGAACGGACCGACGACGGGAACGCGGACGCGCCCGACCATCCAGTCGTCACGGCCGCGATCTGGCACGGCGAGCACCATCTGGACTTCGGTTACCTGCGCAATCCTCCCAAGCTCCGGTTCTGGCGTACCATCCGCGGCGATCACGACGAGGTCACCGTTGATTGGCGGCATGAGGACGACGGCGAGATCGGTTTCACCGCCGACCCCTCAGTCCGGATCAGCGTCCCGACCACCGCATACGTTGAGGCCGTGCACACCCTCAACCGCGAGCTGCTGAACACCATGGGGCAGCGGGTCGAGGAGCTGAAGCGCCGCGGCGGGATACCTGGTGTGGACCTTGACCTCGTCCATCTGAGGCGGGAACACGAGGACCGACGGCAGTGGCTTGCCAAGAACCTCGACCGCTCCCCGAGGACCGACTGGTACCTCGTCCGCGAAGGTGCCCGCCTGCTGCTCGGTGACTTTCAACGGGGCGATGCCCCGACGGGTTGCCGTCCTGCGAGCACCTGACCGGGACAGCATCCGCCTATCGGCCATGACAGGACGTTGCGTGGGCGGCCATCCTGTCGCCCCTAGCTTGCTGGATTCGGTCGCACATCACCTGGCGGAGTGGCGTCGCACATCAGCTCCACTGCGGCACGGACCGCCATCTCGGCGGTACGGAGGCGCTCCGGCTCCGCATCTCTGATCTCCGCGGTCATCCGAACCTCGCCGGCGATCACGTTCGGCACATCCCGACCGTGGTGAAGCCGATGCCGAGATACTGCGTGACGTAGAGCGCGGTGAGCGTCCCGAGGCGGCCCATCAGGCGGCACGCCAGTACGCGAGCGCAGTGAGCTGGTGCTTGCCGACGCCGAGCGTGCGCCGTAGGTGCCGGGTGATGCCGCGAGTGCTGGCCGCCTCACAGGCCACCCAGTAGTGCGCGGTCCCGACGGCGGGCAGCGCTGTGCAGACGGTGTCGACCAGGTGCCGGCCGTCGTCGCGGCGGCGCACCCACGTCACGTCGTGGTGGGCGCGGGTGCGCAGGGTCAGCGCCTTCTCGCCCTCGTGGGCGTACTCGAGCCAGACCGTTGCCGGGATGTCCGCGCCGGCGTCGAGGAGGCTGTTGACCGCCGGCAGCGAGGCTGCGTCGCCGACCAGGTAGAGGTGTTCGGGCACCGGGTCGGGCAGCGCGAACGCACTGCCCTGCACGGTCGCGTCGATGGTGTCGCCCACCCGCGCGGTGGTCGCCCAGCGGGCGGCGCATCCCTCATGCACGGCGAACTCGAGGGTGAACCGCCCGGTGGCCGGGTCAGGATCGACGAGCGTGTAGGCCCGTTGGTGGGCCCGTCCGTCGTTGTCGAACCAGAGCCGGATCCACATCGTCGGGTGCGTGCCGCAGGCCGCCAGCAGCCCGCCGTCATCAAGGAGCAGGCGCTGGTAGTGCCCATCGACCGACTCGGTGTCCAGCACGGTGAGCCGGAAGTCCCGGCCCCCCATGGCCTTGAGCACCAGGCCCTCCCAGTTCCGTTTCACGAGCCCCTCCATGTAAGGTCCACCTTAGTTAGGTGAGGGTACCCTAAGTTGACCACTTGGGGGAACTGCCACTCCAGGGCTGGCGGGTGATCCTCGCCGATACGGCTGCGAGGGCTGAACACCAGCAGCGTCCAGGGCGTCTCCGACGCCCGCTGGCACCCAGCAGTGTCTGGCCGACTGGGCCGTCGGCGACCTGATCCCGCTGCCCACCGCCCTCGCCCGAACCCCGAAGGAGGACACGATCGTGATCTACCAGGAGCAGATTCCCGACCTTGGCGACCTGACGCTGGAGCCGGTGCGCCCCGACCAGCACGCCGTACTGCTGCACGGCTGGGTCACCCTGCCCCGCAACGCGTTCTGGGGAATGGGTGGACACAACCTCGACGACGTGCGCGAGATCTACACCTTCCTCGACGGGCTGGACACCCATCACGCGTACCTGGTCCTGCTCGACGGCGAGCCGGTCGGGCTGTTCCAGACCTACCAGCCCGAGGCGGACCCGGTCGGTGAACGCTACCCGGTCCAGCCCGGCGACGTCGGGATGCACCTGCTCCTCAACCCGCCTCGGCGCTACGCCCGCGGCCTCACCACCGCCGTCGGCCCGGCCCTGGCCCGCTTCCTCCTGCGAGATCCCGCCGCGCAGCGCATCGTGGTCGAGCCGGACGTGCGCAACGAGGCCGCGCTGCGACGGCTACGAACCGAGGGCTTCACATTCGCCTCCGAGATCGACATGCCGGACAAGCGGGCACAGCTGGCGTTCCTGACCCGCGAGCGGTTCGAGGCGAACCACCAGCGGGCCTGATCCAGGCGCCCCGGGCGGCTCACCGGCAGCACGGCGGGATGTCTGGCAGCCGGGGAGCCCAACCGCCGCGCCGGACGACCGGTCGGGCCCGGACAGCCAGCCGCCCTCGCGTGACGCGACGCGCCGGTGGCCCGCCCGCAGGGTGCGGTCGGCGAGCCACCGGCAAGCGCCCGTCAGCCGTTGTCGATCAGGCCGGCGATCTCGTTGTAGATCAGGTGTGCCTTCGCCCCCTGGTTGGACGGGCACCCACCGAGGTGGTGCAGGGCGATGACGCGGTGGTTGGCGTCGAGTACCGGGGAGCCCGAGTTGCCGCCCGAGGTATCGCAGCTGTAACTGATGTTCCAGGTGTTGTAGTTCGCGTTGCGCACCGTGCAGACGCCGCCGTTCTGCGTGTCCTCGTAGATCGACAGCCGCTTCGGGCTGCCATCACCGTGCCCGGGCACGTACATCCGGGTGCCGGTGCTGGTCGCGGTCGTCCTCAGGTAGAGCGTGCCGAACCCCTGGATCGCGGCGAAATTGTTCACCGAGTAGAGCGCGTAGTCCAATTCACCCGAGCCACCGCTGCTCACCCGGTAGAGGGTCGCACCGCTCACCTTCGTGCCCGGGCCGGGGTTGCTGCCACCACAGGTGGCGCACTGGTAGTTGAACTGCGCCTCGCTGGCGCTGACCGCGGACTGGGTCGAGAAGCAGTGCTTGTTGGTCAGCATCCGGTTGGTGTTCCCGACTCGCCAGGTGGTGCACAGTCCGCCGCCGCCGATGAGCAACCGTGCCACCGCCCGCCCACGGGCGTACTCGGTGGGGTGGGTGCTCTGGTAGCAGACCACGTCCCGGCGGGCGTCGGTGCTACAGACGGACGTGGTCGAGAAGTTGTGCTGGGCGATCTCGGCCTGGTCGTACCCTCGCCAGAACCGGTCGATGTCGACGACCGCGCGAGCGGGCCGCGCGCTGTGCAGCGTCACCACGGCGGTGTCCCCTGTCACGGACATCGCCCAGAAGCCCGGCCCGCCGTCGGTGGTGTAGTCCGAGCCGGTCGCCCGGTCGAGGCTCCGGTCGTACCGGTAGGTCTCCCGGCCATCCGGGCTGGACACCGTGACGTAGTCCCCATCGTTCAGCCGCAGGGCGCTGAAGTGGACCTTGACGTACGTGGCGCCGGGATGCCGGATGAGCTGACGCGCACCCGCCCGGTCGGCGGTGCGGGTGGTGTCGAGTGTGCGCAGTTCACCCACAGTGGTGACGCCTTCGGCGGAGAACTGTGCCGCCTCCGGCGCCCGGACCGACGCCGGAGCCACCGGCCGGGTCGGATCCGCCCCGGAGGCGGACGCCGGCAGCATGCTCACCCCGAGCGCCCACACGCCGAGCACCACCGCCGCGTATCGCGGACCGCGCCGCAACATGTCTCTCATCCGCACTCCTTTCCGAGGAACGGCGAATGCCGTCCCGATGGGCTCCCTCGCACGAACATTTATAGAAGGATATCGATTGAGGGCGAGATGCGGTACCGACGGCCGGCCCGGCATCGACCCCGGAGCGCCGCACGGGTCCGTCCGGATGCCGACCGGAACCCGCGGACAACACGTCCGGCAGCGCACCCGCAACCCGTACGTGCTCCGCAGCCTCATCTACTCCGCAGCCTGCAACCGACGCATGCAGGGCCAGTACAACCACGGCGACGCCTACTACCGCTGCCGCTTCCGCAGGAGTACGCCCTCACCAACAGGTTCCCGACCTATCAAGCCAGCGCCGAGCGACGCGCTTCAACTGATTCCGGTCGCACGCATCTGCCGCCGATCGTTACTCAGCGACCGACTGGAGCCTGGGGTTGCTGGCACACCCCCTAGAGCGTCCTAGGACGTGGTCTCCTCGTACATGCATGCGGAGCCGTCTTTCATCAGCCATCCTGCGATGGTGTTGTAGTCCGCATCGGTGAGGCCCTGGCGTGGGTTGACACGATGCAGGAGCGCGGGAGAGCTGTGGTTCGCGGCCACCCAGGACCGGTCGGCGTCGGTGATCTCGTCGTCGACCCAGACGAACCGGCGTCCCGCGGCCCATTCGACGAGGTGGCGAGTCTTCCAGTGCAGCCGACCGTCGTCGTCATCTTCGTCCGGCCAGTCGACGATGGGCAGCTGAGGCAGGCCGAGCCGCGGCGCGAGTACCTCGTTCGCTTCGGCCATCCAGGTCGTGGCCCAGACCAGGTCGCACGGCAACGCGGCCAGGCGACGGCCGTGTTCAGGGCTGAGTCCGGCCAGCAACGGGTTGGGGTCGTCGTCCATCTGCCACGCGGCGCCGGCGAACGGCAGGAGTGTTCCGTCCACGTCCAGGAACAACAGCGGACGCGTACCGATCCCGTGTGCGGCGAGGCGGCGTACCCTCGCCTCACCGAAGTCCTCATCCGGCCAGATCTGGTCCGCGGCCCAGTCCAGCCACTGGTGCGGCGGCTCGTCGGCCTGGAAGTACGCGATTCGCGCCGCCTGGTCCATGGGGGCGGACTCCCACCAGTGCCACCAGAGCATCAGGTGCCATTCGCCGTCGCCCATGCGCCAGCCGATGCTGTACCTCTCGATCTCCGGGTGCGCTCGCCATGGCGGTAGGACCCGGCTGTGAGTGTCAAGCTGTTCGCGCACCGCGGCGTCGAGAAGCCCGCGGGTCCGTTCGTCCACCAATTAACGCTCCTTCAAGGTCCGGCAGCTCAACCCCTACGCGGTCACGCGGGTCGCCCGTTGTGTTCCCGTAGCCAGTAGGCGGCGGTTTCGCGGACGTCTTCGTTTGGGTCGTTGAGCGCCTCGCTGATCACGTTCGCGTGCCGGTAGGACTCCTTGCGCCAGCCACGCAGGGAGAGGATCGCCAGCCGTCGCACGGTGGCGTCCGGGTCCTGGCTGACCGTCTGTCCGAGTAGCGGAAGGACCCGCCTCGCGACGGCGGCACCGAGACGCCGTTCGCCGAGCACGCACACCGCGTGCCGGCGGATGACGACGTGCGGCGAGGCCAGTCCGCGGATCGCTTCGTCGGCCTCGTCGACGGTGATGTCGCAGTACCCCCGCCCTGGCTTGAGCTCCTCGGCCAGCGCCGGCACATACGCCGGCCGGCGCTCGATGACGTCCTGCAAGGGCCGGTAGTCCAACCGCCGTGCGATGACCGCCTGGTTGCGGAAGCTGGTGTACGGGGCGGCGACGGCGGTGATCACAACCTCCTGCGGAAGACGGTGGATCTGATCGAGCACGAGATCGAGGCGGCCCAGCCGCGCCAGCGCACGGCCCGCCCACGACTGGTCCGGTCCTTCCCGCTCGGTCAGCGCCTCGTGCAGTGCCCGCAGGACGCCGTCGTCGGGTTGGCCGATGTCGGCCAGCAGCTTGGCGGCCCGCCACGCCCGGTCCTTGGCAGAGAGCAGGGGGATCAAGGCGGGAAACGCGGCCGGGCCGAAATCACGCAGCGCCACTTGGGCGTCCTCGCCGCTGATCGGGCCGTCAAACGCGTCCAGCCGGGCGACGTAGTACGCGGCGCGTTCGGCCTCCGGTAGTGCGGCGACCCGGGCCATCACGACCGCCCGCTGGTCGTACTCAGGGATGTGCCGGCTCACCTCACGTTCGGTGAGGACGCGTTTGATCAGCGTCTCGTGGTACTCGTCGTCGAGCAGCAGCACCACGAAGTCCCGGTCGGTGAAGCCGCTGGTGCGAAGTGCGACCCTGGCTCGCTTACACACGCGCACGAGCATCGACAGGTACCGGCGGAACGTCGCCTCCCACTGCCGGGGCGTCCCTCGGCAGGCCTCCGCGGTCAGCTGCCGTGCCCAATCCCGGGTCAGGTCCTCGGCGAGCCACTCGTCGTCGTAGTGGTCCCAGTCGGCGGCGTTCCACCGCACATCCGTCTGCTCCTCGGCGGGAAGCCGCGCCAACGCTTCGACACTGTTCATCGCGAGGCTGGGCAGGCTGATCTGGCCATCGGTCTCGCGGTAGATCCGGTCCAACGCCGCGGCGTAGAACCGCTCGTCAGGATGTTCGGCGATGGTCGACCGGACGGCTTGCACCAGGCCGTCTACCAGCACGCGCTCGAAGCTCGCCCAGTCCAAGCCCACCGCCACCCCGCTATCCTGCCCGACACGGCCGCTCCCCTCCCCGATGGCTGCCCCGCCAATCCCGTCCGGCCCGAGAACCGCCCGGGCCGAACCCGATATTGCTGGTCTTGCTGGCTGCGGGGACGCGGACGAGGGCGCGGCCTTTGTGTCGGTAGGTCACGATGGCGACGGCGACACCAATACCGCGCCAAGACGGCCCACTACCAGCGAAGACTCCGACTCCGCCAGGTGCGGCTGGAGTACTGAGCCCGGTTCAGCACCAGAACGCCTGACCCCGTGGTCGAGTGGCGATGATTTTGCGGTCAACCGCGCGGCGCTCGGTCCGCAGGAGCGTCGCGACGCTGAGCTGCACGGCTCGGCGGGGCGGGGATGATGCCGTCAGTACGAGTCGTGGCCGCCGCAGTCGCAGCCGCAGTCTTGGACTTGCGGCGGTGGAGCGTGAGAGTCATGACCAGCACGACCAACGCTCCGACGATCAGCCCGAGGATCGCGCTGGCCACCGTGTTGACGAGCCAGCCGACGAGCCCGCCGAGAACACCCGTGGCGTCGTGGGCGGCGACCTCCACGTGGTGCACGGCCTCGTACAGGAAGTGCAGGTTCAGCTCGTTCGTGCCCAGCAGCAGGATGTGCCCGCCCACCCACAGCATCGCCGCGGTGCCGACTACCGTCAGCACGGTGAGGACTACCGGCATCGCCCTCACCAGACCGCGGCCGAACGTGGCGACGGCGCCGGAACGTTGCGACAGGCGCAGCCCGGCGTCGTCCATCTTCACGATCAGGGCCACCACGCCGTACACCAGGACGGTTATGACGACGGCGACGACAGCCAGGATCGCCAGGCGGGACCAGAACGCCTCATCGATCACCTCGTTGAGGGTGATGACCATGATCTCCGCCGAGAGGATCAGGTCGGTTCGTACCGCCCCGGACACCAGTGTCGTCTCGTCCTGCAACTTCTCCTCGCCCGCGCCGTGGGCATCGTGATGGGCGATCTTGGCCCACACCTTCTCCGCGCCTTCGTAACAGAGGTAGGCGCCGCCGAGCATGAGGATCGGAGTGAGCAGCCAGGGCACGAACTGACTGAGCAGCAGCACCGCCGGCAGGATGATGAAGAACTTGTTGCGCAGCGACCCCAGGGCAATGCGCTTGATGATCGGCAACTCACGCTCGGCCGCCAGGCCCCGCACGTACTGCGGCGTGACGGCAGCATCGTCGACGACGACGCCCGCAGCCTTGGCGCCGGCCTTCGCGGCGGCCGCCCCGATGTCATCGATCGACGCGGCAGCGGCTCGGGCCAGCACCGCCACGTCATCCAGCAGGGCTACGAGTCCACCGGCCAAGGGAGGGGTCCTTCCAGGGTTGCGCGGAGTTCGAACCGGCCCATTCTCGCTCAGGTCCCCGTGCGCGGCACGCCACCGCCCGGTCGTATATCGGGTGAGAGCTCACGGTGAGCGGCTATCGCGCTCAGCCGACGCCCCGCCACCACCGCGCCCGGGTCATCACCTGGTGCCAGCTCAGGCCGAACCCGTCCGCCGCAGTCACCGTCAGCCAAGGTCGGCGTAGATGCGTTTCGGTCGCTGTCTGGGTCGGCCGCGGATGCCTCTGATCGGCGGGATCTTGTCGACCAGGGGCAGTAGTTGGGCAACGTCGTGGAGGTTGCCGCCGGGCAGAAACGCGGCGGGGTGGCATGCCGCCCCCGTCGGTGATGACGTGGTGTTTCGAGCCTGGCTTGCCGCGGGCGACCGGGTTCGGGCCTGTTTCGGCCGCCCTCGGCAGACAGCGACTGAAGCGACAATCCAGCTGCTGAGCAGCCTCGCGGCCTGGCGAGACGGCTCCTTGAACGTGATACGCGCGCTAGCTCGGCAAGAACGAGCTCCCAGCTCCATCTCCGCCTCTAGCTGGTGGAGCGCTCGCTCTGCACTGCCCTCATCTGCCGCCGTCGCGTGTTGGTAGCGCCTGGCATTGTGCGCTGTCATGCCGAGAACGGTGCACCTGATCATGACGGGAAGGGCGTTCGGCCGGGTATCGGTGGTGCGGCTGCGTCGAGAACGGTGGCGGTTGGCCGTTGTCTTGCGGTCGGGTGGCGGCAGTGTCAGCGGCGGCCGTGTTCGATGCGGTGGCGGGCGCGGGAGTGGGCGGCGGCCGGGGTCGAGCCGGTGGCGCGGGCTGTGCGCAGGATGTCGGCGAGGGTGTCGGCGATGCCCTGAACCCGGGCGGTGGCCTGGGTGGAGGTTTCCTGGTGCAGTTCGACGGCAGTGGCGTGGATGATGCCGCCTGCGCTGACGATGATGTCCGGTGCCCAGAGGATGTCGTGCTGGTGCAGCAGGTCGGCGGTGGCCGGGATGTCGAGTTGGTTGTTGGCCGGGCCGGCGATCGCGGCGCAGCGCAGTGTCGGCACTGTGTGCGGGGTGAGCAGACCGCCGAGGGCGGCGGGGACGAGGACGTCCACGTCGGCGGTCAGGCAGTCCTGCGGGCTGGTCCAGGCGGCACCCGCTGTGTCGGCGAGCATTCGTCTACTCTCGTCGATGTCGGCGGCCACCAGGGTCGCGCCGGCGTCGGCGAGCATGCGCAGTACGTGGCCGCCGACGCGGCCGAGGCCGAGCACGGCGAAGCTGCGCGCGGACAGGTCGGCTGACCCGAATCGCTCGGCGCACAGGGCATGCAGCGCGGCGAGGACGCCGACGGCGGTGTGTCCGGAGGAGTCGCCGCTGCCACCGGCGTGCACCGGTCGGCAGAACGTATGCGGGGTCCGCCCGGCGATCGTGACCATGTCGTCCGGTCCGGTTCCCACGTCGGGTCCGGTGGCATAGGCGCCGTCCAGCCCGGCGATCGCGTCGCCCGCGTCATGCAGCACCGCCCGACGGGCGGCCGCGTCGAGTGTCCTGCCCGGGGGCAGGGCGACGACGGTCTTGCCGCCGCCGTTGGGCAGCCCGGCCAGCGCGCATTTGTCCGACATCGCGGCCGACAGCCGCAGCGCGTCGGTGAGCCCGTCACGCCAGTGCGGGTAGTGCGCGATCCGGCAGCCGCCGATGGCCTGACCGAGTGCGGTGGAGTGCACCGCGACAACGATCGGCAGGCCGGATCGTACGCCCCGCTTCATGACGACGTGTTCGTGCATGGACTCGGTGTCGAGGTGGGTCGCGACCATGAGGGCTCCTGTCGTGCGCTCGCCGGAACGGGATCGACAGTAGGCAGGTGGTTGGCGCCGACCAGCTCAAAGCGAACATCGTTCGGAGAAGATGACAAGATCCCGGTCGTGGACGAACTTGATACGGCGATCATCGAGCACCTGCAGACACATGCGCGGCAGACCAACCGCGAACTGGCCCGCGCGGTCGGCATCGCGCCGTCCACCTGCCTGGAACGCGTGCGCGCACTGCGGGACCGCGGCGTGATCACCGGCTATCACGCCGAGATCAGCCTGGCCGCCCTCAACCGCGGCGTACAAGCATTGCTGCACGTGCAGGTCCGGCCCCTGAGCCGCACCGTCATCGACGGCTTCAAGAAATATGCGATGGAGCTGCCCGAGGTGCTGTCGGTGTACGTCGTGGCCGGCGGCGACGACTTCCTCGTCCACGTCGCCGTCCCCAGCGTCGACAGCCTGCACTCCTTCCTCATGGACAAGTTCAGCGGACGTCGCGAGATCGTCGGGTTCCGCAGCTCCGTCATCTACCAACACGCCCGAAAACAGGTCATCGAACCACTCGACCCATAACACACGGCCACAGAGTCGGGGCCAGTACGCACATCTACCGCCGACCAGGCGCGGCGCGGTCGCCAGGACCGCTTGATCAGGTGCGCGTTCATGCCGCTGACACTGCGCGGCGATCGCGATGCGGCGGGCGGCTCCGGCCGAGGGGCAGGCCGCGGCGGTGACACCTACGTTCAGCCGGAAGCCGACCACTCTTGGACCGGTCGCGGTAGCCGCCGAGAATGTGACCACCTGCACCGCGCGGCCCGGTATCGCCATGCGTCAACCGGCGGCAACGGCATCCCGGGCAGCATCCCGCCCGCAATCCGCAGTGGATGGCAGTCGAGGCCGTGGCCGGATTCGAACCGGCGTACGCGGTTTTGCAGACCGCTCCCTGACCTCCGCAGCGGCCCTCGACTGCGTGTACTCCACGTCCTCCACCCGGTCGGCGGCGAGGCATGCGACTCGCTTGCCGGTCAGTCGCTGCTGGCTCTGCGCCATCTTGCGGGCCTCCCTTCGCGGTGCCGCCCGGTCGGCGGCGCATCGCTCGGTCGCGGCCGCCTTCCCGATGTCGGCACCGTAAAACAGGGCGACGCACGCGTTCGAGGGCAGACAGTCCGGACATGCGCTCGCCGCTGCGCCGAGAATGGTCCTGCCTCGAGAGTGCTTGCTGTCCCAGTGGGAAGGCACTCGACAACCCACTGGTACCCAGGCTCGGGAAAGGTCACGACATGACCCTCGCCGCCGACGCGATCGAACTGCCGTCCGGCCAGACGATGCCCGTGCTCGGCCAGGGCACGTGGTACCTGGGTGAGCGCCCCGCGAGGCGACGGGATGAGCTGGCCGCCCTACGCGCCGGGCTCGACCTGGACATGACCATGATCGACACTGCCGAGATGTACGGTGACGGTGCTTCCGAGGAGCTCGTCGGCGAGGCGATCGTCGGACGACGCGCTGACGTGTTTCTGGTCGACAAGGTGCTGCCATCCCATGCGAGCCGACGAGAAACCGTGCGGGCCTGCCGGCGGAGCCTGCAACGGCTCGGCGTCGACCACATCGACCTCTATCTGCTGCATTGGCGCGGTGCGCATCCGCTCGCCGAGACCATCGAGGCTTTCGGCGAACTCGTCGAGGCCGGTGACATCGGGCAGTGGGGCGTGAGCAACTTCGACCTTTCTGACATGCAGGACCTCCTGGAGGCGGGCGGGGGCGCCTGCGCGACCAACCAGATTCTGTACAACCTCACCCGCCGGGGTCCGGAATTCGATCTGCTGCCGTGGCTACGCGAGCACCAGATCCCGGTGATGGCGTACTCGCCGATCGAGCAGGGCAGGCTGCTCGGGCACCCCCAGGTCGCGGAGGTCGCCGCACGGCACGAGGCCACCGCTGCTCAGGTCGCGCTGGCCTGGCTGCTGCGGCAGGGGGCGATAGCGGCCATCCCCCGGTCGTCCAACCCCGAACACACACGGGAGAACGCGGAAGCGCGCGACCTGGATCTGGCTGAGGAGGATGTGGCGGCACTCGACGCGGCGTTCCCGCCGCCGGCCGGCCCGCAACCGCTGGAGATGTTGTAGCGTCCGGACGACTCGGCGGTGGAGCGGGGCCACGGCGCAGATCCAGCGCGAGCGCCCATCGTTCCATCTCGTCGAGAGCTGACGGAACAGCACACATGGAGGACCTGCTTCTGCTCAGGGGATGGCGGAGGTTCGAGCGCGCGGTCAGGCACCCAGGCGGCCGACCGGTACCCGGCCGGAGAACTGAGAAGCGGGCTCGGGACCTCGGCGGCTCAAGGGTGGAACTCGCCGCGGGTGCGGGGCAGCCACTCGGGGTGGTGGTCGCGCAGGTACCGAATGAGCCCCTCACGCACGTCGCAGCGAAGGTCCCACGCGCTCGGTCCGTCGGCCGCCGATGCCTGGACCTGCACGACGACGGTCTGGGGCGTCGCATCCACCATCTGCAGCGGCGAAGGCGTTGCCGAGCGCGGTGCGTGCGGACAACCCGAGCAGCGCGCCCACGACACCCGCCGAGGTGAGCACGGACAACCCGATTGTGCGCAGCGGAGGGAACGTGATCAGGACCAGGCCGATCGCCACGACCGTCACCACGACCGAGGTGAGCCGCCGTACCGGTCGGATCTGGGTGCGGGCGCGGCGGGCCCGGCGGTCGGCCCGTGTCTCGCCCGGCAGCCGGCTGAACGCGGCCCTCTCGGCGATGTGCAGGGCGCGAAGCACCAGCCACGTCACGGCCGCGATCAACAGCACCACGACGACGCGCTGGACGACACGAGGCCCCGAACCGGGGAATGCGCGGATCCCGGCATACAGCGCCGCGAGAAGCAGCACTGCGACGGCAGGGCGTCGGGACGCGCGGTACAGCGGCGCAAGCAGCCAACGGTAACTATGAACAGCGGCGCGACGCCGGAACAGCACGCGGACCAGCAGGCCCGCCGCGACAACCACGGCCACCGCGACCACCGCGACCATCCTCGTGGTCATCAACCAGCTTTCCTGCTAGCGGCGGCCCTCACCGAAGCACTCCCATCCGTCACGCTCGCGGTCACGCGGCGCGCCCAAGCGGTCGGAGCCTCGATCCGATCGCCGCCGTTCGCCCCTCCTGGTGCGGCCCGCGCGGATGTCCGCCGCGCGTCGCGGCATGGACGAAGCACGGGTCGATTTCGCCCACTCGGCTCCGTCGCCGCAGCGCGCGAAGGACATCCCCCGTGCGTCACGACTGGCCCAGGTTGGTTACCAGGTTGACGGCGACGGCCAGGATGCCGGTTCCGAAGGTGTACGAGAGCAGCGCGTGTCCGAGCGCCACCCGGCGCATGCGATTGCTGGTCGGTTCGTTCTCTCCCGGCGCGTAGGACATGCCAACGGTGAAGGCGGCGTATGCGAAGTCGGCGTACGCCGGAGGATCGTCCTGCTTGAAGTCCATGCCACGGCCGTCGTCGCAGTAGTACATCCGGGCGTACTTGAACGCGAAGACTGTGTTCACCAGCGTCCACGCCAGCACCACCGCAACGACGCTGAGGATCACCAGCGTGACAGCCACCACGTCCTGCCGGTCCGAGGCGCGGACGAGCGCCTCGGCCACGGCGGCGAGACTGACAACAGACGCGATCAGGATCGCCGTGTCGGTGGATCGGGAGCGCTGCTCCGCCTCGGCAAGCTGCTCGGTACGCTGCGGGCTCGCCGGCCAGCAGGACCGCCACACCCACACGAGGATTGTGCCCGCCGCGATTGTCCAGATCACCAGCGGCGTCAATTCCGGCGCCCCAGTCAGTGCGGTGACCGTCCCGGCGACAACACCGACGACCAGCGACCACAGGACACGCCTGACCGACAGCAGACGCCCCTGATCCCGCCCTCCCGATCCCTGCTCCATCCGTCGAGCGTTCCGGCTGGGCCGGGTGGGGCACGGAAAATCTGGAGCTATCACCGGATTGGGCGTGAATCTCCGGAATCGCGGAGGCTCCGAGGACCGAGTTGTGTAGTGGTCGTCCCTGAGCCTCACAGGGCTGGTACCGGGCGTCGGCGGCAACTGCCCGTTCAGCCGCTGACCGTCATACTCGAAGAGGGCGACATCCTTCACGAGCCGTCGCGCGAAAGCATGGGCTCCCAGGCACCGGGTATCCCCGGGTATGGGAAGCCAACAGCGCAACAAGCATGACAGCGGTGGCGAGTCGGCGAGGGGCCGCCGGCACCCGGGCAGCGGAGCACGGGGCCGGCAGGGGTCCACCGTGGAGCACTCCCCGAATCAGCGGCACGAGCGCACCGCGACCGGATCAGCCGGCACCGAGCGCGACCACAGCCGGTCGAAGGTGGCCCGGGAGGGGCGGGTCAACCGCCAAGGTACGGCCTGACGCTTCTCGACCAGGCCTACACCGGCACGCCCACCGCAGTCGCCAGGACGTGCCCGGCGGAACACAACCACAATCGCCGAGTACGACGCCAACTCGCCCGCTACCTGGCGGTACTCGACGCTGGCGATCGACCCGCCCGTCGTCGCCGGTCGGATCGCCGAAAGCCCAGGCAGAACGTCAGGGCGCCGATCGCCACCAGCACACGCCATTCGAAGAGAAGACCACCACCCGCGCCCGCTACAGCGACGAGCAGATCGCGCCTACACCTCCCGCGCCGATCGGGCCGGGCAGCGCGGAACAGGCGTATCGGCTGACACTTGTGTCATGGACCTCACCCCGGATCTCGACACGCCCAGCCCTGCGCGGGTCTACGACTACTTCCTCGGCGGGTCGCACAACTTCGCCGCGGACCGTGCGCTGGCGGCCCGCATGGAGAAGGCCATGCCCGACATCGGGCACATCATGCGGGCCAACCGCGCGTTCCTGCGTCGCGCGGTCCGCGCGCTCGTCGACGCAGGCATCCGGCAGTTCCTCGACCTCGGCTCCGGCATCCCCACGGCGGGCAACGTGCACGAGGTCGCCGGCCAGCTCGCCCCGGACACCGTTGTCGCGTACGTCGACATCGACCCCGTGGCGTTCAACCACAGCCGACGCCTCCTCGTCGACGACCCGCGGACCGTGGTGCTGCACGCTGACCTCACCCAGCCGGACGCTGTGCTCGACGACCCGACGCTGCGCGACGTGCTCGACTTCGAACGGCCGGTCGCGGTGCTGCTGGTCGGCGTGCTGCACCAGCTCACGACCGACCCGGCGCCGATCATCGCCCACTACCGCGACCGGCTCGCCCCGGGCAGCTACCTCGCCCTGTCGCACGCCTCCTCCGACGAGCGTGCCGACGCGCTGGCCCTACGCGACACCTACAACCAGGGGTACGCCAACACCGCCCGGATGACCCTGCGCAGCAGGCCCGAGATCGAACGGCTCTTCACCGGCTACACGCTCGTTGCGCCGGGGCTGGTGCAGCTGCCCGAGTGGCGGCCCGACTGGCCGGTGGACCCGGACGAGGACCCGCGCCGTTTCGCCACATACTGCGGGGTGGGCCGGCTCGGTTGACCAGTTGCGTCGCCGGCCGCGGTCGGCCCGCCCCTCGACGGTGACCAGGCCTGGTTCGAGATCGGCGGTGCCGGCGGGCGCCAGGTCGCCGGCGATGAGCAGGTACGTGGCCGGGGTCCGGCACGCCCGGCATCGGCGGCCCCCAGACACGCCGCGACGTGGGGGTCCCGCAGGTCGTCGAGGTCGCTGCCCCCACGTCGCGGTCGCGCTCTTGCAGGCACACACCGGTACCGGTGATGCCCGATGGTTCCGCCGGGCGTGTCCTACGCCCGGCGGAACCGCAGTAGTTATCCGAGGACGAATCGGAAGAAGCGGGGGCGGTAGATGCCCGGATCGCGGTAGTGGTCCGCGTCCGGGGAGACGCGGGTGTCCATGCTGTTGACGTTGTAGGAGGCGATGAAGGTGTCACCGGAGCTGAGCGCGGGGTGCACGTGGGCGTTGTAGGAGATGACGTCGGGGTTCCAGTAGCTGCCGTAGGGGCCGGGTTCCGGCATGCGGTAGACCGGGGTCTTCTGGGTGAAGGGGCCGAACGGTGAGCAGGACGTCCAGGCGTTGATCTGCCCGCTGAACGCCTCGGTGCTGTCCTGGCTGAGGAGGAGGAACTGTCCGCCCCAGGGGCTGACGCTGTACTCGTTGGCGATGCCGGTCAGCAGGTTGCGGGAGTTCTGCTCGCGGAGCGTCCAGCCCCACGGCGTGTGGTACTGCCAGGTGCCGTTGGCGAGGTCGCTGCCGTACACCCGGGCGATGCGCATCTGCTTGTTGATCGGGGAGTCGTCGACGCCGTAGACGTAGGTGTAGCCGTCGCCGCTGCGGCTGGCCGGCAGCAGCCCCGAGCCCCAGGCGACCCCGCTGGCAGAGGGCAACTCCCGGACGCTGACCGGGGTCCGCAGGTTGGACAGGGCGAAGTTGGCGACGACGTTGCGGTTGAACCGCCAGTCCCAGGCGCCGGAGCCGAAACGCTCGTACTCCTGGTACACCACCTGAAGTTGTCCGCCCGAGAGATGGCCGTCACCGACCCAGTACCACTTTCCGGGCCCGGACGGCGGCATCAACGCCCGCGGCGCCCCGGCGGTGCCGCCCTGGTAGGTGGTGAGGCTGGCGCCGTTCTGCACGACGAAGGTGTTGTTGACCAGGGGGGCGCTCACCGGGCGGGTGCCGTCGCTGTTGAGCGGGCCCATCCAGGTGTCGGAGAACAGCCAGACGATCCGGCCGTCGGGCAGCTTCACCGAGTACGTGGAGTCGCCACCGGTCCAGCCGTCCGGCGTGCTGGCGGCGTATCTGTTGAACGCGCCCTCCGGCTCGACCGTGGTCTCGACGCTGCGCACCGAGAGCGGGCGCAGCGCGCACGAGCGGGCGGTGAGTGGCAGCACGCTCTCCACATTCGTGGTGAACGTCTTCGGGCTGCTGTCCGCGTCGGCGGAGTGGATGTCCAGTTCGGTCCAGGTGGTCACCAGAGTGGCAACCATGGGGTACGCGAAGTCCGGCACCGTGATCAGTCCACCCGCGTCGGGATGGCGCACGGTGTGGATGCTCGGGTACTTCGCCAGCGTGCCGGTGCTTCCCGTCGGCGACCAGACGACGACGGCTGATCTGCGGTTGGTGTCCCTGGTGGTGTCCACCATCAGTGTCGAGCAGTATCCGCAGCTCGCGTCGCCGGAGTTCTTGACCGCGCGGAAGTCGTGGTAGACAGCACCGCCCTTACGCAGGATGTCCTGGTACTCCGCCTGGGTGCCTGCGGGCGTCGAGTGACTCTTGCGGGCCGGTCTGGCGCCCCCGAGGGTGTCGCCGCTCGTCCCGCTCGCGCCGGTGAGGTTGCTGCGCCACAGGCTCGCGTCGGAGTCGGAGTAGCCGTAGATGCGCCAGGCGTCCACGGTCGGGGCGGGCGCGGCGTTCGCCTTGGCCAGTCGATAGTTGGCGATGTGGTAGTTGAGGAGCATGTCCGCGAAGTTCAGGCCGTAGCCCTCAGCGGTGTGCCGGATCGCCTCGATCGGCAGATGGTCGTGGTCCCGGATGCTCTCCCACGTGCGTCGCACGAAGGAGGCGTCGACCTGCTCGGTGAGGTAGGTCGGCAGCAGGAACGCGCCATACTGGGGACCGCCGCCCAGCCCGCCCCAGGAGTTCAGTGCCGCCCCGGGCTTGCTGAGCACGTCGTAGACGTTGCGGGCGTACAGCTTCTCCTCGCCGGGGATGGGCACGTACGGCGCCCGGGCGTAGGTCTGGCGGGTCGCCCACTCCGCGGTGGCCTCCATCCACCAGTTCATCGAGCCGAACTCCTTGCCGCCCACGAAGAGGGCCAGGTAGTCCAGGCCGACGTCGGACCGATCCCAGTACTGGTACTGCATGACGTGGAACAGCTCATGCCGCGGCAGGTAGTCCCAGTCGTCCTGCCCGTTGGGCACCAGCATGGTCGCCTGCTGGTTCAAGCCGAACGGCAGGACGAACGGCGCGTCGATCGGCAGGCCGGCCCCGCCGACGAGCGGGATCTCATCGACGCCGTAGACCAGCACCCAGGGCTTGCCGTCCCGCACGGGCAGCGGGTAGCCCATCTCGCGATACTCGTCGACGGCGATCGAGAGCGCGTTCAGCAGATGCTGCACCGCCTTCGCCCGGCCGTTCGGGTTGGCGTCCGCCGGGATGCCCGGCCTGCCTCCGCCGGCGATGTTGTAGAGGACGAGGAATTCGCCGGCCGACGCCCGGCAGCGATAGGTGACCCCGAGGTAGTCGTACGGTTCGGCGGCGCAGTCGTCGTAGCCGGCGGCCGTCGCGGCGCCGGCGGGCACCGCGACATCTGGCGCGATCGTCCGCGCCGCCTCCGGATCGGCGCTCGCCGCCAACATCGACAGGTATGTCAGATATCGCTGCGGGTCGTGGATGGCCCCGGTCGGTCGAAGGTGCGCCGGCACCGACCGGGGCGAGCGCACCGCGCCCAGGCCGTACCGCACCGCGTCGTCGCGGGAGAGCTTCCCCCGGTGGTACGCCGAGAGCACGCGTTCCCCGGGGCCGAAGTCGGGCGGGGCGGCCGTCCTGCCGGTGGTGGTGCTGAGCGGCGCCTCCTTGAACGGCGTCGGTTGCGGGACCGGCGGGGTGGCGACTCGCGGCTCGGTCTGCGGCGGCGCGACGGCTCCCACGGCGGCTGGCGCCGCGGCCGAATCGGGCGCCGCCTGCGCGGCGCCACTGGTCAACACGGCCGCTGCCAGCACAACTGTCGCGCCGAGCAGGGCCAGGGGGTCTCTCATCGCACTCCCTCTATTCGATCACCGGCCGGTGCCGGTGCCGGCCGGTGGACGGCGCGTCCGGCCGGTGGATCGTTGTGCTCGGCCAGCAGGCGTCGCACCCCGGCGATGCGTCGCTCATCGCCCCCCCGGATGAGCGCACCGGACTCTGCGCACCCTTCGTCGTTCGCAGCCACCCCGTGCTGGCCGCGCCGCGAAGCGCACGCTCGTACCGCCCGCTCACCGTCAGCGGGCTCGACCATAATCAGGGCCGGCGCATGCAGCGATCTTGCAAAATGCTTGCAGAGGAGTCGCGCCGGCCCGCACACGCAGCGACGGCAGGGAAGTGCACATGGAGTTTCGGGTCCTCGGGCCGGTGGAGATCTGGTCCGAGGGTGTCCGCGTCGCCATCGGAGGGCGACAGCCCCGGTTGCTCCTGGCGGCGCTCGTCCTGGAGGCCAATCGACCGGTTCCTGCGGACCGGCTCATCGACCTGATCTGGGCGCAGGCGCCCCCACCCAGCGCACGAGCGACGGTGCAGGCCATGGTCTCGCGCCTACGGGCCACCTTCCGGCAGATCGGTGCATCCGCGCAGCTGCTGAGCGAGCGCGGCGCCTACCGGCTGCACACCGATCCGGCGACAGTCGACGCGCACCGCTTCTCCGCCCTCGTCCAGCAGGCCGCAGGCGCTTCCGACGATCTCACCACCGTGGAGTTGCTGGACCAGGCGTTGGACCTGTGGCGAGGTGAGCCACTGCTCGACGTCGTCGACGATTCCGGACGCCAACTGCTCTGTTCGGGTCTCATCGAGGCCCGTTGGACGGCTGCGGAGGACCGGGCGGACGCGCTGCTGCGGCTGGGTCGCACCAGGAGAGTGGTGCGCGAGGTGTCCGACCAGGTGGCCGGACAGCCCTACCGGCATCGCCTCGTCGGCCAGCTCATGACAGCCCTGTACCTGGAGGGCCAGGCCGATCGAGCATCGGAGGTCTACCGCAATCTCCGCACCCGGCTGAACGACGATCTCGGCCTGGAACCGTCAGGCGAGCTCAGCCGCCTGCACCGGCTCATCCTCAGGGGTGATCCGGTGCTGCCGGCGGAACGCGACGACGCGCTGTCGAGCGTCCCGCACCGTCCGGAAGAGCTGCCACAGGACGTACCGGGTTTCATCGGTAGAACTGACGAGATGACCCGTCTCGACCAGCTGTCGGGCGGATCCAGCGCCACGACGGTCTGGGTTCTCAGCGGAATCCCTGGAGTCGGCAAGACGGCGCTGGCGGTGCGCTGGGCGCATCGGGTACGTGACGCCTTCCCCGACGGTCAGCTGTTCATCGACCTGCGCGGCTTCGACGTCGAGCGCCCACCCGTCACGCCGTCCGCCGCGCTCGGACAGCTACTTGGTGGGCTCGGTGTCGACCCCCGCGTCGTTCCGGACGATCAGGACGGCCGGGTCTCGCTGTTCCGCTCGACGACGACCGGCCGCAGGATTCTGCTGGTGCTGGACAACGCTCGTGACGCTGACCAGGTGATACCGCTGATCCCGCCCAGCGGCACCGTTCTGATCACCAGCCGTCGCCGACTCGGCGAGCTGGTCGTCCGGGCCGGCGCCCGATCTCTGCTGCTGGGCGTGCTCAGCCCGACGGACTCCGTACGGCTGCTGGCGGCGATGCTCGGCGACGAGGCCGTTCGGGTCGAGGCCGGCGCCGCGGCCCGCCTCGCCCACCTCTGCGGGCACCTGCCACTGGCACTGCGGATAGCGGCGGCGAACCTGCAGACGAGCGGCCATCCCCACATCGCCGGACTGGCCGAGGAACTCGACGAGGGCGGTCCTCTCACCAGCCTGACCGTCGACGGTGCCGACGAGGGCGCGGTCACGAAGGCCTTCGCGATGTCGTATCGGGCCCTGCCCACCGCTCAGCAACGAATGTTCCGTCACATCGGGCTGGTCCCCGGTGGCAGCTTCACCGCCCACGTCGCGGCCGCGATCGAGGGGGTCGCGCCCCCCGTCGCGACGAGAACACTCCGCGCCCTCGCGTCCGCACACCTGATCGAGCATCAGGGAGGCGACAGATACCGGTTTCACGACCTGCTCCGCCAGTACGCCGTGGACCGGCTCGTCACGGAGGACGACGACACCACCCGTCACGACGCCCGGCAGCGTCTGCTTGAGCACTATCGCAGCAAAGCCGACGCCGCCGGACGTCAACTCATCCCCCACTTCCTCAGGCTCCCCGGGCCGGCCCCGCAACAATCGTTTCCCGATGCCGACGAGGCATCGGCGTGGCTGGACGCAGAAGCAGCCAATGTCATCGCGGCGATCAACCACGCCGCCGACCACGGGCATGCACGCTTTGTCTGGCAGCTCGCCGACGCCCTACGCGCCTGGTTCCACCAGCGTGGACGCCGCGCCGAGTGGCTGTCCGCAGCCACCGGAGGGCTGGCCGCCGCGGAGGCCGCGAACGACCTGACAGCCCAGGCCAGCATGCATCTGAGCATCGCCCTCGCCCACGTCACCGCCGGCCGATACGAGGAAGCCCGCCAACATCTCCTCGACGGCCTCCGCATCAACGCCCATGACCGGTGGCCGGAGGGACGCACGGCCCTGTTGAACAATCTCAGCGCGGTGCACCAGCGCCTCGGCAACCCCCGAGCCGCAATCGACTGCGCCCGACAATCCCTGGAGCTCAACCGGCAATACCGCAACGACGGCGGCGAGGCCATGTCCCTCGCCAACCTCGGCTTCGCACACTGGCAGCTCGGCGCGCTGTCACAGGCGGACCAGCACATCCGGGACGCACTGGCCTGCGCGGAACGGAGCGGCTCACGATACAACGAAGCGGTACTTCTGGTTGACCTCGCGGGCATCCGCCGCGACCGTGGAGACCGGGAAGCCGCCGAGGAGTTGTACGACCGGGCGCTGGTCGCCAACCGCGATCTGGGCTATCAGTACGGCGAGGCGACGGCGCTCAGCGGACGTGCGTTGTTGTGGTCGATGACGGACCGCGCACCAGGTGCCTGCGCCGACGCGCGACGTGCAGTGGCGCTGACGCAGGAGATCGGCGACGCCGGCACCGAGGCGTGGGCACGCGAGGCGTACGGCCGCGTGCTGCTGGCCGCTGAACGGCCGGCAGAGGCAGCCCAGGAACACCGCCTGGCGCTCGACCTGGCCCGGCAGACCCGGTTCGTGTGGTGCGAGGCGAGTGCGCTGGTGGGGCTGGCGGCGGTGTGCCTGGCCACCGAGCAGCCCGACGTCGCTCGCGAGCACGCCAAGGCCGCGCTACGCATCGCGAACGAAGCCGGTTACCGCCTGATCGAGTCGCGCACGCTTGGACTGTTGAAGACGCTCGACGACTGAATTGTCGTGACCGGGCCCGACGACTACCCGCGCAAGGACCTGACCGTCACGTACTTGCCGGACGCCGCCAACCAACGGCATCAGCACGGGCACCGGGACTGGGACTACTCGCACTACGTCGGTACGGCCGGTGGCGACATCCACTGTGTCACCAACGTCCAGCGCGACCTGGGCGGCACCACGCCCTGGTGGCGTCCCGCTCGATGAATCCACCTAGGTGGCCGGCAGTGTGGGACGTACCGTCGCCGCTGCCGGCCGTCTTGGTCGCCCGCAGGGATGTCCGACCACCACGAGTGGCGGAAACCGGATGTCGTGTCGCCGCTGTCATCGGGCTGCCATGATCGGCAGGACTGGCCCTGGGCTCAGGGCTGGGACGCCACGGTGAG
Source organism: Micromonospora sp. WMMD1274 (assembly GCF_049179035.1). Lineage (NCBI taxonomy): Bacteria > Bacillati > Actinomycetota > Actinomycetes > Micromonosporales > Micromonosporaceae > Micromonospora > Micromonospora sp. WMMD1274. Next base: position 6,023,491 of record NZ_JBMHMG010000001.1, on the reverse strand, counting down.
CTTTGCGATGTCTGGGGCATAGACGGCCATCCAGTGCGGATGCAGCCGGTAGTAGACCACGTCGTTGTCCCAGTCGAAGAGGTCGTCGCCGTAGAAGTCCTTCAAGTACGCGAGCACGTCCGGCCAGTCCGTGGCCTGGTCGCCGTTGCGGGGGTTGAGGATCTCCACCTTGCCGTGCGTGAAGACGCCGAGGTCCTCACCGCGCATATGTGCGGCGCTGACGGCGGGCCGCGCCGCGAGGTGACGCGCCTTGGCGGCGTCGGGCGCCGTGCCGAAGTACCACTTGCCTCGCAGGAAGTGCCCGTCGACACCGCTGATCCGCGGCTCACCCTTCGCCGTCACGCTGGACAGAGCGAGGGTGCACATGCCGGTGAGGACCTGGGTGAGCTGCTCCGCGTTCAGTGTGCGCGCGGTGTTGATGATCGAGCGGAGGTGGGCGGTGGAGCCGGCAAGGGAGGCGTCAAGGAGGGCTTGGAGCTTTTCGAGATCTTCTGGGGTTTCGCGCATGGAAGTTCTTGTCTCTCCGCATCTGTCTGCGCCGTGGTCCGCGCCTCTCACCGGCGCCGACCGATGAACCCATGCTCCACCCAAAACCTGACACCTCGCGTCATATTTCTTCAACGGGCTGCGGACGCCAGCGGGCCGCATGGCAGTCGGCGGGACGTGAATGACTCCCGGCTGGCGACCAGGATTTCACCCCGGCTGACGGCCTCTTTTCGTGCTGTCGGGACGGTCGGATTCGAACCGACGACCCCTTGACCCCCATGGATCGGCAATGCAGTCCGGTTCGGCTCGCACCGCTAGTCCACGGTCTACTGGTGGCTATCGAGGGTTCGATTGATGCCGTCGGTTGCTGTACTTTGCTGCTGTACTGCGTAGGTTAGCTTGCCGCCACCACTCAGCAATTGCACTCATCGATTAAGAGCTGCCTGCATCGTCGGCACAAGATCGGGCGTGTCGATTACAGAAACGCGTTCGTTCGGTTATCATTCCCGCTCATGTTCTACAGGAACACCAGAAATGCCGCGAATTATCTCAAGAAATCCGGAGTCACGGTTTTCCGTCGAGAGCGAGGCCGCCAGGCGCTCTGCAACCAAATACCTGGAGAACTCAAGCGGCTGAAGGAAGTAGGCACGAAGATGCGAGGCTGCGTTCTCTTGAGATCGCAGAAATGTATTTCCTATATATCCGCCCAGAAGCGCAGCAACAGCACCCAAAGAACCCATTATTAAGCGCCCTGCTGTCGACGTCGGCAGCAGCATCAGCACTACGGCCAGCGCCAGAATTGCAAAGCCAGCCGTCATGGCAAATTGAGCATTCCGGAAACTTGTATCAGCCTGCCTGGTAGCCAACTCGTGATAGTAGTCCAAACGTCGATGAGTCAGTGCCCACAACGACACTAGGTCCAGCTCGGCACTGGTCTTATGTTCCACCAGCGCATCCTCGGCCTTCCTGACCTCCTTCTTCGCCTTCGCAAGCAAGAGTCGGTCCCGGACCATCCGTCGGGCCCTGAGGCGTTCTTGGAACAGGAAGAACAGCCCGAGATAGAGCACGGCGGCGGCGTATACCCCCGCAACGATGGCGGCCATATTCCTGAACTGCGACTCATAGTAGTAAGCCGATGGATTAATCGTTTTAGCCAGCACATATGTAGCGAATCCAACGACAATCCCGCCGGGTACCACCAGGCCTCCGACGTAGTAAGAGATTCTGATGAGCCGGCGTCTCTCTGCCGAGTCTAGCCATGCAGTATCACTCTCTAGCCGGTTGGCTATTTCTTGTAGGTGGTCATCTGCGGAGTCGGAGACTGAGGCAGGTTGCTCTCCTTGCGGAGAAAATTCCACCGCTGCAACTTCATCCGCCACATCGGCCTGTACACCATCTGTCGGCTGCTGCTGCTCCGGGAATGCTCGCGAAGGGCCGCGTACGCTTGACCCGAATTGCTTCTCCGGTCTTTCGCTACCGGACGTCTGATCGGTAGAACCCATCGTCACAGTTTGGCAGAGATACACCCTCGGTCCGACCACCTGATCGGACAGTCCAAGCTGGCCTCGAAGGGTGACCGTGGCCTGATCATGTTGTGCCCGACTCCCCTCACTTCGCGTCTAGCCATCCCGTCGGCCTTCGTCCGCACACTTGTGGAGTTGGTGGGGCCTGCCCGGTCAAGGTGAAGCACCCCACCGTCTGAACGACCTTGACCGAGCAGGCCCCACCAACTCGGCTCTGCCCGGACGGAGGTTGTTGGGATGGCGCCAACCATCCTGGAGCGCCTGAGCGCCCCGCCGGAGGCACACGTTGGTCGTTGCCATCGATATCAAAGCTCCGGATCTGCCATCACTCATAGCGGCCCGGACTTCTTCGTATGTCGCGCCGCCGGCGGGCTGCAAACCGTTCAGGGTGCGCCCGTACGCCTGCGCTAAGGGCGCGGCCCCCCGATCGGCGGCCCGTTGGGTCGGCCCCTGGTCGGCGGCGCGAGCGGCCTGCGAAGCGGGCCGCCTTGATCTCGTACAGAAAGTTCTCACATGAGCCCTCGTCGCGCGTTGTCCGACTCCGGATGATGCGTTACACGGTGGCTTCACTTGATGGGTGATATTCGGCCGAGTGCTGGTGGAGTTGCGGCAACTTCGCGCCGACGATGGTCAACCGGCCGGGCCACCACCAATCACCACCGGCCCCATCCACGCCGGCGCCCCAATTGAAGTCGAACGGCTGGTCAACGCCCACCGGACTGATCAGCCTCGCCGGTCGACAACGCCCCCGTCGGCTACCACTTCGCCGGCAGGCGCGTCACCGTCCGACTCGACCGCGACCTCATGCAGATCACCACGGACGGCATCCTGCTACGCAGCCTGCCCAACCCCCTCACCCCGGCCGAGACCGCCCGCGTCCGCGACGCCCGCCCCGCCGGACCCCCACCCATCCCGGCGTCCGAACCGGTGCGGGTCGAACCCGCGTCAGCTGCCGAGGAACCCTGGTCGTCGCCGGCCAACGCATCCACGTCGACATCGCCCACGCCGGAGCAATCCTCACCGTCGAAGCCGCCGACACCACCTTCCGCATCCACGACGGCGACCAACTCCTCACCGAAGTGCCCCGCACCACCACCAAGCCCATCGCACGATTCACGGTCCGCAAACCCGAACCTCCACGCCGACCCCGCGATAATGCGGCGAGCGAAACAGTCAATCCCGAGGAGAAGCCGTGACGATCACAGACGAGGTCCGAGAGTTCTGCCGACACGGCCCGCTGCCCTCAGAGCAGGACGACTCAGAGCATGCCGACGCCGACCTCGAAAACCGGGAGCAGCTCCTACACGCCATCACCCCACCCGTCACCAACGAAGAGGCCCGGCTTCTCACGACATGCTTCGGAGACGACAACTGCTTCGGACTAGCCTGGACCCTACTGCACCTCGTAGAGTCTGCCCCCAACCCACCGGTGACGTCTGAGCCAACCGAAGGCTCCAACCCATGGATCATGAGGCTGTGGATCCGCTACCAAAACAGTCTCGCGGGTTGAGCCCCGAGGCGAAGTCAAGCAAAGGCACGTGATCGTCTAGCCGGACGTGTCACCCAAAATCTGACACCAATGCGTCACGCATCAAAGTGGAGCCCGACAACCCTCGTCGCGCGTGTCAGCCAGTTGCGTCGTGGACATGCCGCCCCCAATTGCGCAAACGCTTATCTACCCGGCTGGTCCGGGCCGGCCAGTCTGGTTGTTATCGGACGCGCGGATCCTAGTCGGCGGACTTGTGCCCGGGATTACATCAAATCCCAAGTGCTCCTTGATTAGATGTTTCAACTCGGCACCGTTGATCAGAGTGATTCGGTTCCGCTGCGCGAACTGTTCGCTGGTCCTACTAAACCACGACGTAGTTACGAGTACACCGGTGGTGGCATTGTGATCAGTCATCACGCCCGTGAGCGCGTGCACAGCGTCAAGCCCAACAAGCTTGGTCCACCTCTTGGCCTGTATCAGGCAAACCCCGCCGAAGAACAAGTTCCTACTCGTTGCGACGGCGTCGACGCCCCCGTCTTTCGACGGAACCGTCCGCCAAGCCTCTGCCCCCATCGCCGCAAACAGGTCTTTGACTAAATGCTCGAATTCAGTTGGCGACAGTTTCAACAGGTTCCGTCGAGAGTCGAGTCCGGCCAGTTCATCCGCAGCGTCGACGAATCTGAATCTTCTGAGATCAAAAGCGATAAACGGTTCGACCGCTTCCAGGTCAAACGGGTTGGGCGACACCAACGCGTTGAGGTACTTGAGACACGCAGCCGGATCCACTTCGGCCAAGTTCAGTTCGGCGAATGCGGATCGTTCAGCTTCGACGCTGATGAGGTGCGGGCGAACTTTCTTACCAGTGGCTCTGTCGGTGGTGCTGACGCGACCGTTAAATACCACAGCCTCGACGACCTCGGTCGGCGTGCTGCGGAAAATCTCATGTAGCGTCCTGAGCGCCATAGACGCGATGAGTCGCGCGTACCGTTGCTTGACCTCTGTTACCGGCCTGGGCACAGGATCCACTGAATCGCGGCTCTTTATGTAACGATACTCTCGAACGTTCGGCACCACCTGCTGCGCCGGCAACTCGAACTCAACAACCACGTCTCGGTTTTCGGGCCGGTACGCAACCTGCCACTTACGTGGAAAGCTTTTCGGATATACAGAAGCCCGAAGCACCTTATCTACAAACCACTCGACAGCTTCGGCTTCCCCCAAAACGAACCCTTGTCGACGAGCCTCCAGATTGTTGTTGTACAGATCAGCACCGGCGCGCGCCTCTGCTACCTTTCGATGATGCTCAGCTTGGGCCGCCGCTAGCTTGCGCAAACGTTCACCCTCGGCCCGCTGAAAGTCGGCGATTGCAGTTTCGAATGAACGTCGCGCTTGGGCGAGGTTTCGGTGGTACTGGCTCATTCCGCCGAAAAATCGTCCAAGCCCTCGGGGCTCCACAGGGGCGTACTGCTGCCATATCGGTTCAGCAAGAGGGGTTGCCAACGGTCCTGGCTGAAAAGTCGGCGGTTCAAACTTCGCCTCAAGTCCGGCAAAAGACAATGTCGGGCGATTTAATACATTCACAAGCACTTTCTCAAGTAGATCGATTTCCTTGGCCAACGCTGCGGTTCTCGTCTCAGCCAGGCGCTGCTGCTTCGCGACATGCTCCGCCTGTCGAGCCTTCTGCTGCTCTCTGGACTGACGGGCAACTTCCCGTGCCAGCCGGTCAGCCTCTCGCCGTTCCGCCGCCAACTGGCGCGCCTCACCTGAGCGACCACCTTGAGCCACGCGACACCTCCGCCCACTACGATAACTGTCGATCCGACTACTCTAGGTATCGACTGTCCGTCTTGGAAGAAGGACCGACCTAGCGCCGGAGTTCCACGAGCCCTAGGCTCTCGACATGGTAGGAACCGTCGAGCGGGCGGCCAGGCTGGCTGGCTGGCTGGCTGGCTGGCTGAGCAACATCTCGCACCTGCGTTTACCTCGGCGTTGGCAGCAGCCCGTTTGAAGTGACCCCTATCGGCCGGACACCTTGATGTCTGTCGGGGACTCTCGGTGGATCTTCTCGTAGGTGTCGGGGCTGAGTTACCCAGCCGGCTGTGCCGTCGGCGAGGGTTGTAGAAGCCTTCGATCTAGGAGAAGACCTCCATTTCCAGTTCGTGTCGGCTGGGCCAGGCTCGGGTGTAGACCAGTTCGGTCTTGAGGTGGCGAAGAACGTTTCGGCCATGGCGTTGTCGTAGCAGTCGGCGACTGAACCCATGGAGGCGAGGATGCAGCAGGAGCGCAGGGTGCGGCCGCACTCGAACGACGTTTACTGCGTTCCCCGATCCGAGTGATGAATGAGCTGGTCACGGGCCGGTCGGCGATGCTGGATGGCCATGCCGACCGCGTCGAGGATGAGCTCGGTGCGCAGGTGATCGGCCATCGCCCATCCGACAACACGGCGCGAGTAGGCGTCGAACAGGACGGCGAGGCAGAGGAAGCCTTCCCAGGCGCGCAGGTAGGAGATATCGGCAACCCAGAGCCGGTTCGGGGCAGTTGCGTGGAACTGCCGCCGCACCAGATCCGGTGCGGTCGCCGTGGACGCGGCCTTGCGGCGGGGCCTGCCGCGCCGCCGCCGGTGAGCACCCTCGATCTCTGCCAGCCACATCAACCGAGCTACCGCCTTGCGGCTCCAGCGGTGACCGCGCTCGCGCAGCTCAGCGGTAAGCCGGCAGGCGCCATAGACGCCGCGGTGCTCCGACCACGTCTGACAGGCGATCTCGACGCGGTGCTGGTCGTGGCGTCCATCCCCGGATCGCGATGGCGATCCTGCGCCACGCGGACTTCTCGATCACGATGGAGATCTACAGCCAGGTCCCATCGAAGGCGACGGGAGGCCCTGCGGAAACTCGGCCAGAGCCTCGATCAATGAGCCGTTGCTGCACTTCGGTGCTGTACAAGATCAGAAATGGCCACCCGGAAGATTCCGAATGGCCTCTGACCTGCGTCGGGACGGCCGGATTCGAACCGACGACCCCTTGTAACGGACAGTAGCCGAAGTGGGCTTGTCATTACTTGCCTGAGGTGGTCGTTGAGCTGCAAGGACGTCGCTAACGCCTCACCGGCTCTTATCACTCTTCGCCAACAATTGGCTTGGGTTTTCGGGGGGTAAACGGGGGGTCGAAGGTTGAGCGTCCGCCACGTCTGACCGTCTATCAACCGGTCCTGCCAGCTTTATAGATCGTGTACCGACCGGACTTGCGGCAGCCCGTCCTCGGTCAACACGATCGTCACCGGAACCTCACGAGGTGACGATCGCTCGGTCGTCTCGCGCAAGCTGCGGTGCGCGGGACATTCGCACGATGGCTGCAGCGGGTCAGGGCACCCGACGAGGGCAGACATCAGCCGCTGGACCCCGTCGACGTCGACCGGCCACGACCAGTCCATGTCCCACGGCTCCTCCCACGGCGGGTGGAAGCAATCGTGATCAAAGCGCACCAGAAGACCAGCACCACACTCCGGGCAGGCCACCACCCTGCTCCAGCGATAGTTGACCTGGTGCCCCGAGGCACCGTGCGGGACACCCCAACTGCTGATGAGCACAACCGTGCGCTGATCCGCCCGACACACGACACAGATGCCCATGGATGCCCTCCCCTGCCGAACACCCGCAACCACACCGTAGAGATCGACGACAACCCACGGGACGGGCAGAGGGAACGAGCGCTGCGAGGGTCTAGATGAGGCGCGCTCGGACCGGCACAGCGAGATAGCTGACACGTCCCCTAAAGCGTCCTAGGACTTTGGTCTCGGCGTCCGAGCCTCGGCTACGCCCTCTTCGACCAGCAGGGACGAAGCGACCCACCCACTGAGCCATTGCTCAGGTCTCTGGCATGATCCGCTGATGCCTGCCGAGCAAGATCAGATCGCCTACCAGCCCCAGGTGGGGATGGTCGTCATCCCGCGCGGGAACACATCCTCCCGAGCCGGTATCGCGGTCTTCGACGACTCCGTGGCAGCGCTGCGCCGCTTCGTGTTCGACAACCTAACGCGTGCCGATCAGATCGTCGAGGCCCGCAACCGGCACGACGAGATAGAACTGCGGCTTCCCGTGGTGCTCGGTCTGGTGCCTCGCCCGGACAACACCTACAACCGTAAGGCGATCTCGGCAGCCGCACCGCCGGGCGGTGGCGGCTCGGTCGTCGACCGGCACATGGGTTTCCTGTACGACAGCACCCTGCACTGGGTGGGCGAGAGCCTGCATCGGCTCGCGGCGACCGCCACGCCACATGCCATCGGCTGCCACGGCTGGATCGACGTGTCCCGGATCGGCGATGACGACTGGGAGGATGAGCAGGAGGATGAGAGGGCGTGGCAGCCCAGCCGCCACACCCCTTTTTCCTCGGAGGAGGAGCGCCGCTTCGGGTACCGCATCGGCCGTGTCCGCCTGGACCTGCCGGACGCTGGCGCGCTGCGCCTGCTCGTCGACAGGTTCCAGCAGGTGACGGCACCGACGGTGGATGCCCCCGTCGACGACGTCCGCTCGGGCTTGACCGCCAAGTTTGCTCGCCTGCTCGGCGGTGCCTTCGCCGCCCGGGTGGCCACGGGACGCTGGGGCGCCCCGACGCCGCGGAGCCGGGAGCAGGACCGGCGGGACGCCGCGGCGTCGGATGACTTGCGGGCCTGGGCGGACTACCGGCAGATCCCGCACCCGTACGAGGGAGTTCGCGCCATCAGCCGGTCCGCTTGGGGCTTCGAGCGGATCGTTGTCACCGACCGATCAGGCCTTGAGATCGGTCGGTACGAGCTGCCCGGGGGTCCCCTTACGCTGATCGACGAACGCGCCCGGCCCGACGCCGTGGTGGCCCTGCGTGAGCACGGCGTAGACGTGTCGCTTCCCGACGACTTCGCCGAACTCGGCGAGTTCCCGGACGCGATCGTCACGACGGACCGGTTCCGCGACGACCCACAGGATCGGCAGCACATCTGGTCCATCCGGTTGGTGCGCGACGGCGTCGACCTCGACGAACTACCGGAGGCGGGCATGTACGACCCGCAATCCGACGTCCTGACCGTCTACGCCCGCCCCCACCGCACCCCAATGACCACGCTGCTCAAACGGCACGACGTCCATCCCGGGCAGGTGCGCTGGGCGGCGCCGTCGACCATCACCATCGGCCGGAACCGACGGGCCGCTGCCTTCCTGGCATCAGGGGTCGGACCGTTTCGTCCCGTCGTCCGCGACAACTCGATCTACCCGCTGGGAGACGGACCGATCGTCGACGATCTGGCGGTCGTCCCCGCGTCGTGCAGCCTGACGGCGCGGGCCACCGATCTTGTGCCGGAGCCACACCGGGTCTGGCTGAACGTACGAGCAAAGCACGAACCCGCACCCAATGTCGCTGCCTTCACGCTGCAGTTGCAGCGCAAGACCCTCAGCGACCTGTTCCGCACCAATGACATCGACGACAACATCCGCCCGTGTCGCCTCTGCGGCACGTCGGCGCACAGCACCCGGTCCGGGCTCGCGTACTGCTTCGACTGCTGCATCCTCGCCGGTAGGGGCGTGCTTCGCGACAACGGCACCGACGGACCATGGACCGACGCGACGATCTGGGCGCTGCGCCAGCTCGCGGAGATCGAGTTCTCCGGTCCGCCATCGCAGGAGCAACTTTCCCGCATCGCCCTGACCGACCCCGCCCGCGCCGACGAGGCGATGCTCTGCCGGTTCCTCATCCCCCGCACCTACGCCCTCACCGCCCGCCCCGGCCGCAAGCAACGCACCTGGACGGACTGGCTCACGGTCGCCGGGCTGCTCACCGACGCCTCCCGGCCGGCACGCGGCATCCTCTCCGTCGCGGCGGACGGGCACCTGTGCCGGTCGATGTTCGAGCGGCACATCGACGACTTCTTGCACCACCATGGCATCGCGCACGACGTGGAGCCGCATTACCCGAGGCACCATCTGCTCAACACCACCGGCCTGCGTGCGGACTGGCTTCTGAGCGACGGGACGTACGTCGAGGCCCTCGGCATGCTGCAGGAGGACGACTACGCCGCCAAGGTCCAGCGCAAGACCGAGCTCGCCGACCTCTCGGGCATCCGGCTGGTCACGGTCCGGCCACCGGATCTGAATCGCCTACCTGAGATCTTCGCCGACTGGATCTCGGGACTTGCGCCAGGCGAAACCGCGCGATCGTAGCGATCATCGTGCTCATTCGGGCCGACGAGCGGCGAAGGGGACGACGGCTAGGGTGTTGCGCCCTTGCCAACGTCGAGATTGCTGAGAACCTTCGGCGTGTGGCGCTCAGTCACTCGACAGGGTTGCTATCCGCGATCCAACCGGCGAGCTGCCGGCTGGTCTCGTCTCCGAGCATCACCGCCGCTCGGTCCGCCAATGCGAGCAGTTCCACGCGCTCTGCCTCGGTGACCCGCAACTCCGGCAGAGGAGAACGGCGCCAGGTCGTGCTCGCCGCGTCCCTGGCGAGGCGGGTCGCATCGGACTTGCCCCGTTCGGCCAAGCGCCTATCCCTGTCAGCGGCCAGGATCAACGCCGCCCGCAGCTCCACGCCGACGCCACGACCACGCAGGAGTTTGTAGCCGGCGCGCCGCAGTTCCACCCGGCCGTCCCGGAGCAACTCCCACGGCAGGGCCGGCGGCAACGCGCCGGCAACCGGGCGCAGCGCCAGCGTCACCTCCCGCACCACCGCCGGCGACGGATCCCGCACCAACGGCACCAACTCCCCCACCACGACCGCGTCCAGCAACCGCAAACTTCGTACTGCGTGGGCCCGGACCTTCGGCTTCTCGTGGCCGAGCAGGCGAAGCAACCGCGGGGCGTCCGCCACCGAGCCGGTCTCGGCCAACCCGGCGATCGCGCCCACGACCGGCTCATCGACGTCAACGCCTGCGCGGTAGTGCTCCCGCGCGTCCCGACCGAGACGGCGGGCCGCGTCGCGGGCCACGGCCCGCACCAACGGCGCGTCGTCGTCAAGGTGTCCGGCGACGTCGGCGTCCCGACCGGCCCGAACCAGCCCGGTCAACGCCACAACCCGCACCTCCGCCCGAGCCGAGCGAGCCAGCCGACGAAGGACGTCGTGCCAGCGGGTCCAGACCGCGTCGCGGCACGCCGCTTCCGCCGCCCGCGCTCGCACCCACACGTCCGGATCCGACTCGGCCAAGGTCACCAGCTCCGGCGTACGCAGCCCACCGCGCGCCAGCACGGTATCGAAGACGAAGCGCCGCTCCCGGCGACCAGCCGAGGCGAGCAGGCCACGCCACGACTGCTCCGTCGCCGCTAGCACCGCCACCCGCGCCTGGGCGACCGCGAAGCCGGCGCGAGCGCGGGCCTCGATGCGCAGCGCCGTCGGCAAGATTGCAGGCAGGTAGACATCAGCGTCGTCGGCGAGCAGCAGCGCGATTCCGGCCCGTGCCCGATCCCGCACCGGGGCCACCCAGTCGGCGGTACGCAACACCAGAAACGGCATCGCCTCCGTGTATGGGCGGGCGATCATCGCCGCGACCGCCCGCTCCCGGACTCGCCCATCGCCATGCATGCTCGCCATCGCCGTCGTCACCGGCCCCGACGGCGGCGCAGAAGCCCGTTCCGCGATCCGCCGCCACGAGGGTTGTCGGTGCCGGCCGTACCACGGGGCCGAGCGCGCGTGCTCGTCGAGCCGAACCACCAGCCCGGGCGCAGCGGTCACCAGCGCCAACGCCGATCGCGCCGCCACCTCATCGCCATGAGCATCGACCTCAAGCAGCACGTCGACCAACCGGTCCAACGCCTCCCATCCACCGGCCCCGGCGTGCTCGACCACAACTCGCACCACCGGAAGCAGCCCATCCTCCTCCACCGGCAAAGCTAAGAGGACCCGGCCGTCACGTCTTCCCCAGATCACCCCGACATCCTGCCCCGCCACTCATGGCGATGAACCCGGTTTTCCGGGCCGACGTCGAGGCTGACCAGGCCCGGCCACCCCTGAACCGCCCGTCTCGTGAACCGCCGATCTCAACGATGGTTCTCTACCCGGGCGAGATCGGTCACGGCTGCCACACGCTCCCACTGCGCCACTCCGCCGGGGAGCATCCAGGCCCTGCTGGTTTTCGCCCGAAGCTGCGGTGCCACGAGATCGTCGGCGAACCGCCCTCGCTCAGCCACCAGCGCGTCGGCGGCGCCCGGCGTGCCCTTGGAGATCTCACGCTCGATGTGCGCGGTGGTCTCGGCATGACGGCGAACCGACCAGGCGTGGCACCGTTGCACCTCGTCGGCGTCGACGACCGCCGTCAGGGTCATCAGGGGTGGCTCGACCACCTCGGCCAGGCAGGCGGCCAGCCGATCATGACCGTCGAGAAGAAGGTACGAGTCGAGGCTGCTCACCCACCACAACAGGATCGGCGGCAGCGTGCCGCTGCGGACCTGCTTGCGGTAGCTCTTCACCCGCGCGTCGTCGGCCCGGGACATCGGACGCATGGCCAGGACGAGGCCACTGCCGCCGTGAACGTACCAGTCGAGCTGCCCCGCATCGTCGTCAACCAGCAGCTCGGACCACCGCTCGGCGGTCCCGGCAGGTTTCCGGACCGACGCGGCTGCCTCCACGTACCGCAGGTTCGGTGCGCTGGGCTGCAACAACCACCGGCCCGGATACAGCGGCCCCACCCCGCTGGCGGTGAGCAGATCGGCGAACCGGTACACCCACCGCAAACCACGATCCTCTGCCGGGCCCCCGCCGATGCGCCGCGCATCCGCCGACCGCACCGGCGGCAAGATCGGGTCGTAGCCCGGCAGCCGCCCGGTAGTCGACGTGGTAGTGGCTCGCGTCGAGGCGAGCGAGGAACACCACCGTCGGCCCCTGCCGGATCTGCAGACGCCCACCCCCGGTCACCTCCACCACGATCCCGGGACACCGGGGCGCGGCGGTGACGTCGAGGAGCAGGCCCTGCCAGCGGTCGCCCCGCACCAGATCCTCACGACGGGCACGGAGACCGCCTGTCCCGGACCGCGATTCCTCAACCACCATGACATCGTCCTACCCGACCACGAGCCTGATCACGAGCAAGTTTCGGAATGTTCGTTCTCGCCCGGTGAAGCTGAGTACGCCGACTCATGCTCGGCCGGGTTGAGCCGTCCACGCTGGCTGCATGACGTCTGAAGCGATCGGTACCGGTCGGCGAGGTGGCCCGATCGTGGGATTCCTGGTCCTGGTCTGGGTGTGCGGGTTGATCGCGGCGGCCATGTGGTGGGCGGGCATCGGCCTGGAGCAGTGGAGCGTCAGTTACGGCGACCAGCCCGGCGAGTTCGCGGACCTTCGACATCGGGCGAGCCGGGCCTTGATGGTCGCCGCGTCGGTGGCGATGGCCGGACCGGCCGTCATCGCGCTCGTCGCGTACCGGCTGCGGCTGGTCCGGACCGCGGTCGTCTTCCTGGTGCTGGCCGTCGTGATCGCCGTGCCCGGCGGACCGGTTGCCGTGCTTGCCGGCCGGGACCTCGCTCCGGCTCCGGCAGCGACGACGCCCGGCCCGCCGGGGCATTGCGTGGAACACAGCGGCGGTGACACCCGCTGCCCGGGCGGATGACCGCAGCGGCTTCGTCGGACTGTCGTGCCATGATGCCGCTCACCTCAAGGCAATGACCACCTGGCTCCAAGACGAACGATCCGGATTTCTCTCGCTCATACCGCGTACGAGCGTCGCCCCTCGGGTGGGAGTCCAGCTGGCAGCGGGCGTCGGCCTTCCGCTCGGATAAGGGCGGTGAGGTGGCGCCCTGCTTGAAGGGTGTTGATTGGTTGTCCGGCGAGGCGGCGGAGCAGCGAGTCGAGGGTGTAGTGGGCCAGGACGTGGTAGCGGGCCAGGTAAATGGCGGCTGCGGTGACTGGATGGCCGCAGACGGGTGCAAGTAGTGCGTAGGTCAGGACTTGGTCGATCAGGGCGTCGAAGGCGCGGGCGTCGTCGAGGTGTCCCGTCTTGAGTTCGACAGTGGTGGTGCCGGCGAGGAAGTCGACGATCCGGAGTCCGTCCAGCAGGTTCAGGGAAGCGGTGACAGGCCCGTAGCCACGCAGCGTGTCGCGGAAGCCGCTGGTGTAGCTGGCCCAGAAGGCCGCGAAGGCAGGGCGCGCGGCGTGTGTTGCGGTCGCGTACGTGGTGATGGTCCGTCGGTCGCGGACCGCGGCGTGAATCGCCTGGCCGATTGGGTCGGGTGCGGCCTGACCGAGTGCGTGTACTGCCCGGTCTAGGTCGGGCAAGAGGTTGCCGACGGTGAAGAGTCGAGCGCCGGGGATGTGATCGGTTGTTTTGCGCCACGGCCCGTCCGCGGCGCAGGTGGTGGGTGTGTAGCCGGCGGCGGTGAGTAGGCGTCGGCGTCCGGCCTCGGGGAGTTTGGCGATCAGGTACGGGTATGGCGGGTCGTCGCACAGGTCGAGAGCGAGCGTTCTCTCCAGCGCCTGACCGAATCGGTCGGGGTTCGGAGGGTAGGCGTGGATGGGGGCAGGGGCGCGGTCGATGCGTCGTTGCAGATCGGCGATGAGCCAGCTCCGGTGTGGGAACTGCCGGGCGAGCCATCGCCTCGACTCTGGTCCCCTACCAGGGCCAATAGCGTGCGAGGTCATCAGTGAGCGTTCCTTTCCGGGTGAGGGCCTGCCTGGATGTCGCCGCGCTCTTTACGGGTTGAGGCGACGCCAACGGGTCAAGCGACGCGCTGCGAAGGAGTGCATGAACAGGCAGCCGTCCGTCGGCGACTGCAGCGAAGGGATTGAAGAGCGGCCGCGGGGCGGGGTCTCAGCCCGTCGACCTCGGGGGCCGGGTCCTCGGGCTCCGCATCACAGAGCGGCCAGCAGCGGGCTTCGCCAGCCGTACGAGGCTGGCTGCACGGCGGCTGATGCTGTCGCCTTGGTAAAGCGAGGTGCCATTGGCATCAATGGGATAGTGACGTAAGGTATCGCTCTAATTCCCTTGAGTCAACTTCCGGCCATTCCGCGACCTCGGGTCTGCCGGACGATCGAGGTGGCCGTGACATGGACACCAGCAGGCACAACCCTGGTTGCGCGACAGCTCAAGGACATCTTTGCCGCTGCACCGAGTGCGGCGGCTCCCAGCACGGTGTGCAGGGATGGCTCGACCACGTCGACTATGACCACGCGAGCCGTCGCAGGAGACGGGAGAACTTCGAGAGCAAACTGACCTGGACGCCGCATCAGCCGCGGAGCTTGCAGCAGACCCGCGTCAACCGGGAAATCACCACGGACCTGGCCCGCTTGGACGTCGCGGACTGGCTTGCCACCCCGCCGCCCCCGCACACCGGATTCGTGGACGGCGAGCCCTACCCGTCGCCCGCCGAGCAGGTGACCGCACTTGCCGAAGAGATGACTCGCGGCGCATGGCGCGAGATCGTGGCGGAGCTTGACCGCGCCGCTCCAGACGCCACCGCCGTCAAGCGCGATCTCACCCACCACGGCTGGTGCGACCTCTTCATCGCCATGGCGGAGGTGATCGAGGTGACCCGGCACGGTTTCGACAGCATCCCCGGCAAGGTCAAAGACATGATCCTGCGCTCACCGCTACAAGCGGACCGACCGACCGTCACCGAGGCGGTCGTCTCTCTCATCGTCGACAAGGCATGGCACGGGCTCCAAATCGCAGCGTTCTCAGGTGTTCCGTTGCTCGACCTCATCTCCAACGACGAAGCCCTGCGCGCCCTCCGGATTCTCGCCGTGTTCATCTGCCCCGCACCAGCACAGCACCCCGCAGTACGGCAACTCGCTCTGAAGCCACTCGGAGAAGATGTCACCAAGATCGTCACCGATCAGACCAAGGCCCGGCTTGCCGAGCTGTTTACCGACTGGCGACCCGATGGCGCCGCACCACCGAGCGTGTAGCTGCGCCCCGAGGCGCACAACCGCGCCTTACCGGCGCCCGCGCTAGAAAGCCAACCGGGCGTCGTTTGTCAGACGCGTCAACTGGCGACGAAGGCCGCCGGTCTGCCCTCATTGACGAGGGGATCTGCCGGCTCAGGCACCGACTACCGGAATTGGCCCCGACGCGAACGTGCCCCTCGTAAGTACCGCCCTGCGTTCGACCGCACCGTCCGGATCGGTCGGCTGCGGAAATCGTCACTCAACGCCGTGGTCGCGGCGGTGCGCCGCCAACGCCCGCTGGTCCGGCCGGTGCGCGGGATCCGCCGTCGGCGGCAGTTCGACCCCGGCGAACTCGCCGTAGTGGTCGAGCCCTTCTGCAACCTGGACCCGGTATGAGTCGTCGATCCAGAGCAGCCCTTGGTCGAAGAGGTTGTGTAGGTCTGCTCGGAGTAGAAGGCCGTTGGAAACTCGGTTGGTGGCTGGTCCGTCGTACGGCTTGATGTGCGCGGCCTGCAGCGCCGCCTCCACGCTGCAACCGCTGATCGCACAGCGGCCCTTGTACGCCTCGATGAGCCGGCGACGGAAGTCGGCCTGCCCCTGTCGGGCCGTCACCTGTGCCAGCCGCCGACGGCGGCCCTCCGGCAGTCCCTCGGGTTCGGGCGCCCGGGCCTCGTCCAGAATCTTGGCCAGGCGGTCCGACTCTACCGGCTGGACGGCGCGAACGCCCTGCACGACCTTCTCCAATACGTCTGTCCCCGCTACGCCGCGTCTGAGCAGGAAACGGGTCAGCGGCACCTCCCAGCGGATCTCCAGCCGCCACTCCGAACCGTCGCCGTCGGCGCGGAGGTACGGGTCAGCCCAGGCGGTCCCAGCGGCCACGATCCGCCGGTATGGGGTGCTGGCGTAGACCCAGATGCGGTCCCCGGCCCGGATCTGATGGAAGCAGGAGGAGAGGTGCCAGTCGTCATATGCGCCGTCGGCTGGCAGGCTCCCAAACATCTCCGGCACGTCTTGGTCGTAGCCCCACATCTCGGTCCGGTCGCTTACCGGATAGATCCACTCGGCGTCCGGGCGCGCGCGGCCCAGCACCTCGTCGACAAGCCGAGGGCTATGCCCGGCGCCCTGCATGGTCCGCGCGGTGAGGAGAGCGGAGGTCAGGTGCCGGACTGCGGCAGCGAAGCGCTCGTCGGCGAGCGCCGCAACCAACTGGTCGTACGGACCGCACACCCGCGCCTGGTCCGGTCCCGCGTCCCGGTAGTCCGACCGCTCCTCGGTGAGACCCGGAAACTCCCGGGCCAGGGCTCGGCCGGTCGGCCAGTGCCGGCGGAGCACGGACCGCCGGACAACGACGAACCCCTCGGCTACGTCCTGGTTCTCCGGATCGAGCGGTTGGTGCAGAACGAACGTCTCCAGCGTTCGCATGCACACCGCGGACAGCCGACGCGGGCTGCTCTTGGTGTTCGGCAGGCAGGAAAGGGTCCAGTACTCCCGCTCCGTGCCGGCCGGGTTGGGCACCGCGACGTCCAGGTACGCCCGGTTCGCCTCGACCACGGCGGAGTAGTAACCGCTCTCGCTCAGCCGCTCGAACTGGTTTTTGCCGTTGGCCACCATATGCTTCGCCGACTCCTCGTCCCGGCCTTGAGGCCGACGACCCGAGCGCCCCCAAGTGGGCGATGAAGGAATGGTGATGCTAGTAAATGCGCTGACGAGCACGCTGCCACCGGAGAAGGTCGGGGGTCAGAACGGGACCAACAGCCGATGTGGGACGGCCCGCCCGGGTGGCTGTCGTCACCCAAGCGCTCCTCTCGGTGGCCGCCGGGGAGGTTGGCACGGCTTATTGGACGGAATCAGGCTGGGAACTGATGGAGACTCCGCCGAGTAAACAGGAAGCAGGCGCCACGGTGGTCCCGATCGAGGTCGCCGGTCGGCCGGTGAACGACCCGCTTGGCGTCTTCGTCGGCTACTGCAAGCGGCATGCCCACACGGTCCGCGCCTACGACTGGCTGGCCGGCACGCACCCCGTGCTGACGCCGAAGCTCATCAAGGTAACTCGCGCACCGTACATGGGCAGCAGAATGAGTCGGGAGCAGGAGCGCCACCTGCTCCGGTTGAGCGAGACCGCGCCCTGGGACGACGTCCCGCTCAACGCCCACCTCCGCGACGCCGACCCGATGCTCAACGACGGTCGCTACGACAGTGCGCTTCGGCTGTACCAGCACTTTTTCCAGGATCGTCCGCGAGGGCTCGGGCACGCGAAGGTGAGCAAGGCCTTACACCTGGTGCGGCCTGGCCTGTTCCTCATCCTCGACAGCGCACTGCTGCGGCGGTACCGGCGGGCCGCCGAGGTCGCGGCACGTGAACTGCAGCAGGCAGGCAGCAGGCACGCACCACCGCGGCGGGCCTACTGGGCGGCATACCGCACGGATCTGCTACAGGCCGCCGAGGGCCTCGCGTTGTTGCGGGGCGCGGCACGCGACCACGGCGATCCGCTGGTCGCCGAGGCGGCGGATCGCCTGTCGGACGTACGCCTGCTGGACATCCTCGCTTGGATGCCGGACCGAAGGACTTCAGCGGCCTCGTGACCGTCGACCCTGCGACACCAGCACCAATAGGGTGGTCATGGGGCGTCAGGACCGGCCTCTGAGCGATACGGTCGCCGATATGACCTCTGTGGATTCCGGCGAGGGACTGCCCACGCTCGGCAAGCTCGAACTACTCGACGTTCGGCAAGTCTGGAAGCACGAGGCGCACACGTTCACGCCTTGGTTGCTGGTGAACGCGGACGTGCTCGGCGATCTGCTGGGCATGGACCTGGCGCTGTCGTCAGCGGAACATCCAGTGGGCGGATTCTCGCTGGACCTGATCGGCGTCGATGAGGCGACGAACGAAACGGTGATCATCGAAAACCAGCTGACGAGGACAGACCACGGCCACCTGGGTCAGTTGCTGACTTACGCCGGTGGAACGGACCCGGTCAACGTGGTGTGGATCGCGACCGAATTTCGCGAGGAGCATCGGGCCGCGTTGGACTGGCTCAACACCCGTACGGACGAGAACACGCGGTTCTTCGGTATTGAGATCAGTGCAGTACGGATCGGCGAGTCGATGCCGGCGCCCCTCATGCGCCTAGTTGTGCAGCCGAACGACTGGGGCAAGAAGGTCAAGGCGATCGCCAAGGGTGACACCACGGCAAGCGAACGAGCATTGGCCTACCAGGAGTTCTGGACGAGGTTCCTTGAGGCGGTCCATGACCGCAAGCTCGGGTGGACGACGTCGACCAAGGGCTCGCCGCAGAACTGGCAGTCCCTGCCCGCCGGCATGAACGGCATGTCGTACACGTGCACGTTCGGCCGATCCGGCCTGTCGAGCGAGATCTTCTTTCAGGACCCCGATCCTGCGGTCAACGACGCGCGTTTCGCCGCCGCCCGCGCGAAGTTGGAGCCGACTTTCGGAAACACCCTGTCGTACGAACCACTACAGGCCAGGAAGGGCTGCCGCATCGCGGAGTACCGCAAGGGTGACATCAACAACGGGGACGACTGGCCCGAGTACATAACCTGGTTCATCGATGCTCAGACCCGCCTTCGTTTGGCGATAGCCGAAGCCGGTGGCCTGGCCCCGCTCATCACTCCCTAGCGGTGCACCATCCTCGGTGAGGGGAAGCGGCGAGGAGGCGGCATGCCACTGCACGAGATCAACGACGGACACCTGCGGCGGCACGACGCAGCCCGGTTCACCACCCTCGGGCTGTACGAACGCAAGGACCTGCAACGGCTCCTCCCGGAACGACATCGCCGTGCTCACCCCGACCTTCTGGTCGTGGCCGAGGAGTTCGGCAACTGGAAGGACACCCGGTGCCGGGTTGGCCTGCTCGCCGTAGACAAGGCCGGGCATCTCGTGGTCATCGAGCTCAAGCGCACGGACGACGGCGGCACGTGGGAACGAGAAGATTTGAACCCAGAAGAACCTCTTGTCGAGCCTCGTTCAAGGCTTGTCATTGCTTGCCAAAACCCCTTGTAACGGAAAGTAGCCGAAGTCGGCTTGTCATTACTTGCCTGAGATAGTCGTTGAGCTGCAAGGACGCTGCTAGGACCTCACCGGCTCTCGTCACTCTTCGCCAACATTTGGCCCGGGTTTTCGGGGGGTAAACGGGGGGCGAAGGTTGAACGTCCGCCACGTCTGACCGTCTATCCACCGGTCTTGCCAGCTTTATAGCCAGGCCCATCCAGGGGCTCTGCCAGCTTCGGCCTTAAGCATCGACAGCAGTTGGTCTGTGCGCGAGCTGCGGGGCATCGGGAGACTTCCGGACGGCTTGGCTGCTAGCGTTCGCCGCCATGTGGACCGAGGAGATCGTGGCCGGGCGACCGGCGTGGCGGCACATCCCGTCGGGAGTCGTGTTCCGGGAGGTTCCCGGCGGCGCGTTCCGGATGGGCCTGTCCGAGGCGGAGCTCGACGCGGTACGCGCCATCGAACGCAGCGGCGGTGTCGAGGACACCATCGACCCGTTCCTTGCCAGCGCCACAGACGCACAACCGGTCCGCGAGGTGCGCGTCGAGTCGTTCCTGCTCGCCCGGCACCCGCTGACCGTGGCGCAGGTCCGGTACTGGCTGCCCGAGTACGAAGACGACTACGCCGAGGCGGACACCGGCACGGCTCGGCTCGAAGGCGACCTGGAGGGCCTGCTCGAGCTGTTGCCGTTCGACCTGCCCAGCGAGGCGCAGTGGGAATACGCAGCCCGGGCCGGCACCACCACGCTGACCTTCCACGGTGACGGGAAACCCGACGAGGGCCAACTCCTCGACGACTTCGGCGACGAGACGCGGACGGCCGCCGGCGAGAACGCGTTCGGGCTGGTGGCGATGGGCTCGGCGAACGAGCTCTGCGCCGACGTATGGATCCCCGGGTTCGACGGCGCGCCGTCAGACGCGCGACCGCGGACCGGAGACGGGCCCCGGTCCGTACGCGGCGGAGCCGCCGATCTATACCCGTGGCAGGGCTGTGACGAGTGGCTGCTACTGCTCTCCGCCACCCGGTACGAACACGCCGACTTCACGGCCGTACGCCCGGCCGCACCACTGCCACCCCACTGAGGCAGGTGGGCGTGGATCTGTCGCAAGCCAGCGAGCAGGCTCGATGGTCGCCGAGCAGGGATGTCGCACGCCGCCCTTCGGCCTCACCGCTCGCACAGCCCGCCCGGACTTGCGGCAGCCCGTCCTCGGTCAGCACGATCGTCACCCCGGGGGTGTCCGGGAGGAGTGCGCCGGGACCGTCCGGCACGTCCACACGCGGGTCGATCGGCGGGTACACCTCGGATCGAGGTCGGGGTTGGTCATCGGCTCAGTATTCGACGCCACCGCCGGGACCGCCCGCCGAGCACGACGGCGGGCGACGCTCGCCGGCGCGACAGCCGGAGGAAGCGGCCCTCGATGCGCGGTGAGCGCGACGAGGGCCGCGGCCTGGGCGGGTGGCAGTGGACGGCGGGCGGTGGTCAGTCGGGCGGGGCCATCCGGCGACGCAGTTCCCGCTTGAGCACCTTGTGGCTCGGCCCGAGCGGCAGGTCGTCGACATACCGGACCTGCCGCGGGTACTTGTGCCGGCCCAGACGCTCCCGCGACCAGTCGATCATCTCCTGCTCGTCAGGCAGGTCCGGGCCGGCCGGGTCCACCACCACCACCGCGCAGACCTCCTCGCCGTGACGCGGGTCGGGCACCCCGATCACCGCCACCTGGCCGACCGCCGGGTGCCCGGCAAGGACCTCCTCCACCTCGCGTGGGTAGACGTTGAAGCCACCCCGGATGATCATGTCCTTCTTCCGGTCGATGATGGTGATGAACCCGTCGGCGTCCTTGCGTCCCAGGTCACCGCTACGGAACCAGCCATCCACCACCGCCTCCGCGGTCGCCTCGGGCCGCCCCAGGTAACCGGCGAAGACGTTGTGCCCCCGGATGACGATCTCGCCGAGCTCTCCGGTCGGCAGCAGCTCGATTCGCTCGTCCACCTCCGCGCGGGCGATCTCCACCTCCACGCCCCAGACCGGGTGCCCGATGGTCCCGGCGCGGGTGCCGAAGTGCGGCTGGTTGGTGGTGGCGGTGGGTGAGGTCTCGGAGAGCCCGTACCCTTCGAAGACCGTCGTCTGGAAGGCGGCGTGGAACCGTTCCAGCACGGCCACCGGCAGCGACGCCCCGCCGGAGACGCAGAGCCGCAGCCGGGGCAGGTCGTCCCGGTCCCGGGCGGCGTCGAGCAGCGCCACGTACATGGTGGGCACGCCGTGGAAGACGTCCACCCCCTCACGCAGCATCAGGTCGATGGCGGCCGGCCCGGTGAACCGGCTCAGCAGCACCAGCGTCGCGCCGATCCGGAAGGTGCCGTTCATCGCCACCGTCTGGCCGAAGCTGTGGAACAGCGGCAGGCAGCCGAGCACTACGTCCGTCCTGCGCGCGTCGTTGGCGTCGAAGACGTTCACGGTGGCGTTCATGACCAGGTTGAGGTGGGTGAGCACGGCGCCCTTGGGCACCCCGGTGGTGCCGCTGGTGTAGAGCACCACCGCCGGGTCCTCCGCCGACCGGGTGACGTACGACGGCAGCGGTGGCAGCGGGTGGCTCAGCTCCTCCAGGCGGGGCGCGACCGCGCCGGCGGCCGCCGGCCCGACGGTCACCAGCGGCACGCCGGCCGCCGCCGCGGCGGCGGCGCCCAGGGCGAGCTGGGAGCTGTGACACACCAGCAGCTTCGTGCCGCTGTCGGTCAGCACGTGCGCCGCTTCGTCCACGGTCAGCAGCAGGTGCACCGGGACGAGCACCGCGCCGGCGGCGAGGGCCCCGTAGTAGACCCGGGGGAAGTCCACCACGTTCGGGGCCAGCAGGGCCACCTTGTCGCCGGGGCCGACCCCCCGCTCGCGCAGCCCGGCGGCGTAGCTGCGCGCCTCCAGCCACAGCTCGGCGTACGTCACCCGGGTGTCGCCGTCGACCACGGCGACGGTCTCGGCGTGCCGGCGGGCGGACTCGGCCAGCACCATGGCCAGCGACAGCGCGGTCATCGGGCCACGCCCCGCACCAGGCGGCTGACCGTCTCGGCGACGCAGACCGGCTTGCCGCCGGCGTCGCTCTCCACGGCGACCGCGGTGACCACCTGCACGCCGCCGTCCACGGGTGACACCCCGGCCAGGGTCGCGGTGGCGCGGACCGCGCTGCCGACCCGGAGCGGGGCCGGGAAGCGCACCCGGTTGAGGCCGTAGTTGACCCCCATGGCCACCCCCTCGACCCGGTAAAGGCCACCGGCCAGCGCCGGCAGCAGGGACAACGTGAGGTAGCCGTGCGCGATGGTGCCGCCGAACGGGCCGGCCGCGGCCCGTCGCGGGTCGATGTGGATCCACTGGCGGTCGTCGGTGGCGTCGGCGAACCGGTCGACCCGTTGCTGGTCGATCCGGAACCAAGGGCCGGGACCCAGGGTCTCGCCGGTCGCCTCGGCCAACTCCTCGATGGACGCGAAGACCCTCATGCCAGGTGCCCTCCCAGCTTCGTGTAGCCGCGCAGCAGGTCGCGGGAGATGATCAGTCGCTGCATCTCGTCGGTGCCCTCGAAGATCCGGTACAGCCGGACCTGCCGGTACCAGCGCTCGATCGGCAGCTCCCTGGTGTAGCCCATGCCGCCGTGGATCTGCAGGACGCGGTCGACCACCCGATTGACCATGCCCGCGCCGTAAAGCTTCGCCATCGAGGAGGCGTGCCGCGGGTCCATGCCCTGCTCGACGGTCCAGGCGGCGCGCAGGATGAGCCAGCGGGCCGCCTCCAGCTCGGTCTCCGAGTCGGCGATCATCCACTGGATGGCCTGGTTGGTGCCGATCTTCGCGCCGAAGGTCTCCCGGGTGTTGGCGTAGTCGATGGCCATCGACAACGCCCGCTCGGCGATGCCGACGGCGTGCGACGGGATAATGTAACGGCCCTTGCCGATCCATTCCATGCCGAGGCTGAAGCCCTGCCCGGGCTCGCCGAGGATGTTGCGCCCGGGTACCCGGACGTCGTCGAAGACCAGCGAGGCGGGGCCACCCTCGCCCATCGTCTGGATGAACTCCGAGCGCCAGCCCATCGACCGATCCACCAGGAACGCGGTGGCGCCGCCGCGGCGGGCCCCCTTCTCCCGGTCGGTCACCGCGATCACGATGGCGAAGTCGGCGTCGTGACCGCCGGTGATGAAGGTCTTCTCGCCGTTGAGGATCCAGTCGTCGCCGTCACGGCGGGCGCTGAGCTTGATGTTGGCCGCGTCGGAGCCGGCGCCGGGCTCGGTGATCGCGAAGCAGCTGCGCCGCTCCCCCTCGATGGTCGGGACCAGGTACTCACGCTTCTGCTCGTCATTGGCGTGGAACAGGATGTTGTCCGCCTCGCCGCCGAACCGGAACGGCACGAACGAGCGGCCGAGTTCGGTCCAGATCAGGGACTGGGTGACGGCCGGCAGGTCCATGCCGCCGTACTCCTCCGGGGTGGCCAGCCCCCAGAACCCGAACTTGCGCGCCTTGAGCTGCAACTCGCGCAGCTCGCTGTGCTCCAGTCCGGGCCGGTGCGCCCGTTCCCGTCGCAGCAGCTCCTGCTCCAGCGGCATGACCTCCCGGGTGATGAAGTCGCGGGCGGTGTCGCGGATCGCCCGCTCGGTGTCGGAAAGCGCGAAGTCCATGTCCCCTCCGGGTGCTGGTCCGCCGGCGCGCCTCAGCGCGCGCCGCCGTTGACGTACAGGGTCTGTCCGCTGACGTACGACGCGTCGTCGCTGGCCAGGAAGGCGATCACCGAAGCGATCTCGGTCGGCTGGGCGACCCGGCGAAGCGGGGTGTGCTCGGCGACCGTCCGCTGATGCTCCTCCGGGCTGCTGCCGACCCGCTGGGCGGTGGCGGCGGTCATCGCGGTGGCCACGTAGCCCGGGGCGACGGCGTTGACCGTGACGTTGTACGGGCCGAGTTCGATGGCGAGGGTGGCCGTCAGACCCTGCACCCCCGCCTTGGCCGCCGCGTAGTTGACCTGGCCCCGGTTGCCGAGGGCGGAGCGGCTGCTGAGGTTGACTATCCGGCCGTAGCGGGCCGCGACCATGTGCTGTTGGGCGGCCTGGCAGCAGAGGAACATGCTGGTCAGGTTGGTGGTCAGCACCGCCTCCCAGTGTGGCAGTGGCATCTTGAACAGCAGGTCGTCGCGGGTGATGCCGGCGTTGTTCACCAGCACGTGCAACCCGCCGTACGCCTGCACCACCCGGTCGCTCATCGCGGCCACCGCCGCGGGGTCGGTCACGTCGCAGCCGATGCCGACGGCCCGGCCGCCGGCCGCGGTGATCTCGTCGGCGACCGCCCGGCTGCGCTCCTCGTCGAGGTCGACCACGGCGACGGCGGCGCCCTCGGCGGCCAGCCGGTGCGCGGTCGCCGCGCCGATGCCCTGCCCGGCGCCGGTGACGACGGCCACCCGGTCGGCGAATCTGGTCACGGTTCTCCCCTTTGCTAGAAGGCGTTGACGCCGGTAAGTGCGCGCCCGATGAGCAGCTGCTGGATCTGGCTGGTGCCCTCGTAGAGGGTGGCCACCCGGGCGTCGCGCAGGTACTTGCCGACCGGGTACTCGTCGATGTAGCCGTACCCGCCGAAGACCTGGACGGCGTTGTTGGCCGCCCGGACCGCTGCCTCGCTGGCGAAGAGCTTGGCCATCGAGGCCTCGGTGGCGAACGCCTCGCCCCGGTCCACGAGGTCGGCCACCCGCCACACCAGCAGCCGGGCGGCGGCGGTGTCCACGGCAATGGCGGCGAGCAACTGCTGCACCAGCTGGTGCCCGGCGATCGGCTTGCCGAACTGGGTGCGCTGCCCGGCGTAGCCGACCGCCGCGTCGAGGCAGCCCTGGGCGATGCCGACGCAGCCGGCGGCCACCGACATCCGGCCCTTGGCCAGGGTGGCCAGGGCCAGCCGGAACCCGCCGCCGGCCGGCCCGAGGCGCGCCGAGTCGGGCACCCGGACGGCGTCGAAGCGCAGCTCACCGGTTGCCTGCCCGCGCAGCCCGAGCTTGCCGTGGATCTCCCTCCGGGTGAGCCCGGCGACGTTGGTGGGCACCAGGAACGCGCTGATGCCCCGGTGTCCGGGTCCGCCGGTGCGGGCGAAGAGCAGGACCACGTCGGCCACGGTGCCGTTGGTGATGAACGTCTTCGCGCCGGTGATCAGCCAGTCGCCGCCGTCGCGGGTCGCCCGGGTGGTCATCGCGGCCGCGTCCGAGCCACTGTCCGGTTCGGTCAGGGCGAAGCAGCCGAGCGCGGTGCCGGCGCAGAGCCGGGGCAGCCACTCGGCCCGCTGCGCGGCGGACCCGTACGCGGCGATGGCCTTGGCGACCAGCCCGAGCGACACCGAGACGATGCCCCGGACGGCGGAGTCGCCCCGGCCGAGCTCTTCCAGCACCAGGCAGTAGGAGAGGTGGTCGCCGCCGGACCCGCCGTCTTCCTCGGAGATGGTCAGCCCGAGGAAGCCCAGCCGGCCGAGCTTGTCCACGATCTCCGGGTCGACCGACTCGCGCCGGTCCCAGGCCGCGGCGTGCGGGACCACCTCACGGTCGACGAACTCGGCGGC
Organism: Micromonospora sp. WMMD1274; assembly: GCF_049179035.1. NCBI lineage: Bacteria > Bacillati > Actinomycetota > Actinomycetes > Micromonosporales > Micromonosporaceae > Micromonospora > Micromonospora sp. WMMD1274. The sequence goes on along the minus strand of NZ_JBMHMG010000001.1, from coordinate 5,997,590 downwards.
GAGCTGACGAACCGCCGCCTGCTCCGCGGAGAGATGAAGGTCCATGCGGCATAAACTAGCGCTGCAAGTTTAAGTACGTCCAGACCCGGCCGAGGCAGGCGTTGCTCAGCCGGCAGCGGATTGTCGATGCCGCCGCCGCGCTGATCGTGCTCGCCGGCCGGGACCTCGCTCCGGCGCCGGCAGCGACGTCGCCCGGCCCGCCGGGGCACTGCGTTGAACACAGCGGCGCTGACACCCGCTGCCCGGCGGATGACCGCGGCGGTTCCGTCGGACTGTCGTGCCATGATGCCGCTCACCTCAAGGCAAGGAGCACGGCGCGATGGCCACGGTTACGGTTCGGGACGAGACAGCGACAGGCAGGGCGATCGATCAGTGGCCGTTGGCAGGCCTGCCCGAGCGCATCTCCGCGCGGGAGCTGGTCCGGTTGCGCGTGCGCGAGGAGGTGGCGCGGTTCAACGCCGACCAGGCCGACCTCTTCCGGGGTCTGGTGCGACCGACCAACGCGGAGGCGACGTTGAACGGCTATCGGGTCGGTCGGGGACGGCGGCTGGACTGGGAGCGTCAGGCGGACGCCGCGTGTGCCGCCTTCGCCCGCAACGGCTTCGTGCTGTTGGTGGGTGACCGCCAGGTCGAGGATCTCGACGAGGAGATCGACCTGCTTGCGGACCCCGAGGTGGCCTTCGTGCGACTCGTCCCCCTGGTAGGTGGCTGAGATGGGTGACTGGACGCGCCTGCTTCCCGCGCTGAGCGCCCCGGATCGCCGGCGGGTGGAAACCGGAATCGCCGAAGCCGACGTCCACGTTCGGCCGCTGCTCCGTCCGATGGACACCTACTTCTGGGCGACGTCGGTGACCCGCACGCCGGAATGGGCGGCCACCAAGGCGTGGCCGGGTGAGCTTCGCCGCCGCGCCGCGCTCGCCGTGCACCTCAAGGCGAACAACAGCTCGATCCCGTCCGCGCTGAACGACGTCGTGCGGAGCCTCGCCGACGGCGTGCACGACTGGACCCGGGCGGATCTCCTATGGAGTCTGGAGGTTGCCGGCCAGGGGCACGGCTACGACAACGGCGCCCACCTGGAGTTGCCGGCGATGATCGCCGTGCGTCTGGCTCCCGCGGACCTGGCGGATCTGGCGCCGGCGCTCTCGGCCCTGTTCGACGAGATCGCCGAGGACTACTTCATGGCAGCCGGGCCACGTCGGCGCGTCGCCATGCTGATCGGAGGGGCGCTCGACCGTGCCACCGGTCGCCGCGTGCCGTCCTGGTTGCTGCACCACGGCGACGAGTTCGGCCCCTCGTACGCGCCGGTATGGGTGACGTCCTCGCCGCGCCGGGCGTGCCCGAGTTGCTGACGCACTGCGCCTCGCTCGACAAGCCGGCGCCACCGGCGAAGTGGTTGCGCGTCCTCGACGAACGGCTCACGACCGCGGCCGACGGCGCGAAGGCAGTCCGCGCGGTCCTGGAGGCGTTCACCGCGCACCGTCGCCGCGTGCACGAGGACTCGGACCGCCTCCTGCGTGGCCTGGTGTGGGCGCTGTCGCGAGAGTCGGACGAGGCGGCGACGGACCTGCTGGCCCGGGTCACCGCCACCGCCTCGGCCGCGCCCCGCCAGGCGTCCGGTTTCCCCCATGCCCAGCGCACCGCGATCGCGGCCGTGCAGCTGCTCGCCGGGCGCGACGGTGAGGCACCGGTGCGGACCCTGGCCCGGCTCGCGGTGACCGTGAAGAACAAGGCGGTGCGCGCCCGGGTGCAGTCCGCGCTGGCGCACCTCGGCGCGTCGCGGGGGTGGTCGCTCAGCGAGGTGATGGGGCTCGCCGTCGACGACCACGGGCTCGACTCCACCGGCAGCCGACTGACCGAGGTCGGCCCGTACGAGGCGACGGTGCGGGTCGTGGGCGAGAAGGCCCGTCTGACCTTCGCTCGCGGCGGCGTTGGGCTGAAGGGCGTCCCGGCCGTGCTCAAGGAGACGCACGCCGACGAGCTGAAGCAGCTACGTGACGTGGTGAAGGGCATCAGCGCGACGCTGACCGCCGAGCGGCAGAGGGTGGAGACGCTGCTGTCCGAGGACCGCGTCTGGTCGTACCCGGACTGGGTGTCCCGCTTCCTCGACCACCCGATAACCGGGACGTACGGGCGGCGGCTGCTCTGGGAGACCAGCACCGACGGGCGCGACTGGTCGGCGGGCCTGCCCCACACCGACGGCGACGGGTGGACGCTCGCCGGTCTCGACGGGCGACCGGCGCGTGGTGAGCGGGTCCGGCTGTGGCATCCCATCCGCGCCACCGTGGACGAGACCCTCGCCTGGCGGGAACGGGTGCTCGCCACCGGCCTGACGCAGCCGTTCAAGCAGGCCTTCCGTGAGGTCTACCTGCTCACGCCGGCCGAGGAGCGGACCGGCTCCTACTCCAACCGGTTCGCCGCGCACATCCTGCGCTACCGCCAGGCGAACGCGCTCATGCGCGCCCGCGGCTGGCAGGCCGGCTACCTCGGCACGTGGGACGGCGGGTACGACAGCGAAGCCACCAAGCTCTTCGGCGGTGGTGCGTGGCGGGCGTCCTTCCACCACCAACTCGTCGACACCGACGACCCGCGCGACTACGACGCCCACTACTGCTCGACCGACCAGGTGCGCTTCGCCCGATCCGACGGCACGACCTGGCAACCCGCACCGGTCACGGACGTACCGCCGCTGGTGTTCACCGAGGCGATGCGGGACGTGGACCTGTTCGTCGGCGTCACCTCGATCGCCACCGACCCGCAGTGGGCCGACCGCGGCGAGGACCGGTTCCGGGACTACTGGCACCGCACCGTGGCCGGCGCGCTGAACCCGTCGGCGCAGGTACGTCGCGACGCCCTGGCCCGGCTGCTCCCCCGCATGGCCATCGCCGACCGGGTCACCCTCGCGGACCGATACCTGCACGTACGCGGCAACCTGCGGAGTTACCGGATCCACCTCGGCTCGGGCAACATCATGATGGAGCCCCACGACATCTACCTGTGCATCGTCCCCGCACGCGGCGGCATCGGACGGCTACACCTGCCGTTCGAGGACGACCCGATGCTGTCGACGATCCTGTCCAAGGCGATCATGCTTGCCGCCGACGACACGATCACCGACCCCACCGTGCTGCGGCAGCTCGCCTCATGACCAACTGGGCGCGACTGCACGTCAGCTACTGCCAGTACGAGGTGACCACCGTGCCCGGCGTGACCGGCCTGGGCATCCACACCATCGGTGACACCCTCCTTCAGGTGGGCGGGCCGAGCCGGCTCACCGGCTTCTGCGGTATCCACACGGGGCCGATCGAGGCACGTCTCCGGGTGCTGCCGGAGCCCCCGACGCAGATCGACGCCGGTTGGGATGCGATCAGTGAGGCGACCCTGTGGAGCCCCAGCGGCCGGTTGTCGGTCATCGGCCTGATGGGTGGCGTCGCGGAGGCCCTCGTCGACGTCGCCGTCCCGCGCGGGCTGATCCGGGTACGGGTGCACGCCCGTCACCGCCTGCACGAGACGGTGCGCACCGACGACGACCCGCCCGAGCAACACGAGCTGCACGTCTGGGCGGCGCGTGAGGAGACACCGTGGCGCACCGTGCTGGCCGGCCCCGAGCGTCGCGGCTGGGAGCAGAAACCGGAGAAGGCCGCCGAGTGGGCGATGCTGTCCCTTGTCCCCCGCCCGTCCACCCGGCCGGCGATCCTGCCGCCGCTGCCGCCCGACCCGTACGAGGACGACACGGGTCTCGCCCGGGTGACCGTGGTGCGCCACCGGCCCGCACCGGTCGGCCTGCCGGTGGGCGTGCTGCCCGTCGGTGATCTGCAGGTGCGCCTGGAACGGATCGACGCAGAAACCCTCCGGTGGTCATGGGAGACCGCCGACGCACCGATCTTCCCCGAACCGCTGACCACCCTGCCGGACGACGAGCCCACCACGGTACGGCTGACGACCGGCCCCGACGGCGTGACGCTGCGGCACGAGGGAGTGCAGGGCCGGCACGCCGCCGCCCTCGGCCTGATCTGGGACCACCTGCTCGACGGCACCGGGACGTACCCGTGGGTCGAGACTCTGCGGGCGCGGGCCGCCGAAGCGACCGCACGGACGGAGGAGCTCCGCCGGTTCCGGGCCGAACAGGAAGCCGAGCGGTGGGGAGGTCCTCCGCCGTCGAGGCGTGTCCGCGAACTGCGCGGCCAGGCCCAACCCTTGGCGCGCCTCGACCGTCGGCTGCTCGACCGGATCGACGCGCTGCCCCCCGAGCGCCAGCGGCAGGTGGCCTGCTGGGCAGCCCGCCGCGCGATGCGGGTGGCCGGCCTGGAGCAACTCGGCTGGATCGCCGACGCTCTCGCCGCCGCCGAGGACGGCCGCCCACTGCCCCCCGCCTTCACCGAGCAGCGTGGTGCCGCCGCATACCGGCGGCTGCTGTCCGACCCGGAGGTACCCCGCACCACCATCCCGCTGCGGCCGAGCCCGACCGCGTTCGGCTCACAGGCTGTCACCGAGATGCTCCAGCAGGCCGCCGCATTCCCCGCCCTGACCGCGCTGGCCAACGTCGACCCGCTGGCCGCCGCAATCGACGCCGTCTACGACGCAGCGTTCGCCCACGGCGACGACCGTGACCGCTTCCTCACCGAGGCCCATGCCGCCCTGCCCTGAGCTTCGACGCCGTCGCGGCGGCCGCGACGGCGTCGAAGCTCAGCCTTGATCGCCTTGCGAGATGGGCTACCTATCGAGACTGCTATGAACCGGCGGTACGCTTTCTGGGACGCTCGACTAGCACCAGCCGCTCTGAGGAACGAGGGGCTCGAACCCAAGACAACCTCTTGTCGAGTCCCCTGAGGACTTGTCATTGGTTGTCAAAACCCCTTGTTACCCACCGTAGCCGGACTGGACTTGTCGTTGACTATCAAATAGTTGCGTTGACCTGTGTAGACGCGACCAGGCATTGGGCACTCCTTGTCACTGATTGTTGACTGCAGGCAGGGATTTTCGGGGGGTAAACGGGGGGCCATGTACTGTCGGCCCCCACCCTCGGCTCCCCTGGCCACCGTCCGCCCGGCCGATACAGCAATGCTGCCCGACGGTCCCGCCACTGCCCCTGTTCCTCACGGCGTCGACCCGCCTACGCGCCATCCTGTTCGCCCACGCGCGGCTCCTGTCTTGTCGGCGCAGAACCGGGTTGAGGTACGGTCCGCTCCACGAGGCCTTTGAACGTGGGGACAAGCGCCACCGACAGGGAAGAGGACCGCTGCGTGGGCATGGTGTTGATCGGGCGCAGGTTGTCGGCCGAGCAACTGGCGGTGGTACGCGCCGACCCGACGGCGGTCGACGCGCTGCTCTACGGCGACCTCGACGACGATGATGCCGAGATGCCCGAGCCGGAACTCGACCTGGACAAGTCATGGCACGGCATCCACTACCTTCTCACCGGCACTGCCTGGCAGATCGGTGAGGGCGCCGGCGCGGCGATCCTCGGCGGTGTCGAGGTCGGCCAGGATGGCGGTTATGGTGGCCCTCGACTGCTCGACCGAGACGCCGTCCGCACCGTGGCGACCGCGCTCGACGCGCTCGACGCGAAGGTGCTGCGCGTCCGCTACGACACGGACGCCATGACTGCGGCCGAAATCTACCCGGACATCTGGACGAACAGCACCGAGGCCCTCGACTACCTCATGTCGCACTACACCGAACTGCGCCGGTTCTACCGCGGCGCAGCCGCAGAAGGCCAAGCCGTGCTGCTGGCCATCACCTAACCTCGACGCAACAGAGGGGGTTCTGGGCAGCTGCCACCCACAGAGCCTGCGGCCACAGGCGACCTCCGGTCATCCTGGAGCCGCAGCGCCCCGCCAGAAGCAGCCCAATGAAGACGCACCGGTCACCGAAGATCTTCGCCGTCCTGTCTGCCGTCGACCCGCCCGCTGGGGAGCGGGCCGGTGCCCGGCCCGCCACCGCCGCGAAGCTGGACGTCCTCCCCTACGCTGGCGCGCCGGGCGGCGGTCTGCTCGGCATGTCCGGGTCGATGGCTGACAGTGCGGCGCCACCGCCACCACCCGCGAGGCCGGCACGACCAGGCGATCGGCCGACCTACGCAGTAGCGCCTTCGCCGATGACCCGATCACCTCGTGCGACCTCACGGCCTGCGGCAACCGCACTGTCGCATCGGACGCCGACCCACAGCACCCGCAGTTCGCCCAAAGCCTTCTGCCATCGCTTCTGCGAGTCCGCTCCGCCGAGGAAGACCTCATCAACGATGACCCGGGCACCCGCACGGGCCACCGCGGCGACCCCCTCGATCCATGCCGCTTCCAGCGTCCGGAACTCCGGCTCGACGATCACCTGTTCGTCCGGAGCGAACTCGATCCGGCATCCGATGCCTGCATGGACGCGGGCATCGCCTCAACCAGCGTGTCTGTCCCCAGGGCCAGCCACGGATCCGGCAGGACTGCCTGCAGACACCGAACGATCCCGGACTTCCCCGAGCTGGAACCACCGTTGAGAACGATCACCTCAGTCGTCACCGCGCCACAGTAGAGGCACCGCAGCAACGCTCGAAACGGACTTCCGCGAACGCTACACGTCCTGCCACAACCCGGTGAACCTTCCCGGTCAGAGCATTAGATACATACTGAGCGACTTTCGACACCACTTGACGAAGACGTGCTGAGGAGTCGAGCAATGGCTTGATAGCCAATTACTCCGCTCGCCTTCCCACTCACGACTCGGCAACCTGTCAAAGTCAACGAACTAGCGGTCCGCTCCGCCAAGTAGATTTGAGACCGCGATCAGTTCCGATTCTTCCAGCGCACATGCGCTCTCTGGGTTTCGGGGACTCGCCTCACCGTCACAACAGATTGCCCCCGACTCGGTCACGTACCAGCTCGCCGGCTCCCACTGCAGGTTCTCCGAAACGATCAACCGAGCCATTTCCTCGACGCTGTCCACTGCACCGGTCAGCCGCAAGGCTTCAGTCAGCAGAGAGATTGCTGCAGGGCTGTCCGCCTCGACGTCACCGAGCATCGGCGCAATTAGCAGCAGAACCTCGGCCCGCCGTGCGGGATCAGTAAAACCGCCCGCCACCGCCATCAACTCCGGCCAAGAAATGCCGGGCCCCTCGTACTCCCCTTCGGTCGTGGCGACCCTCAGACAGTCCGATTCGTTGCTTGGAACAAGCAGGTAGTCGACACCGGCATCTTCGTCGAAGTTCCGATAAACGACGACGAGCTTTCCACCCACACCGAGATCTACCTCGAAAGCCGGCCAAGTCCCCGGGTCGCTGAGCCGATCCTGCACGGCCCTGACGGCGACACGATCAAGGCCCCAGACCTTGTCGACGAAAGCCTCATCGTCCATGGTCTGACTCAGATAATGCGCTGCCCAAAAACCCGGAACCTCAAGGAACCTGGAACCGTCAGCGATCAAATTGTCGACGTCCACATCATCGGGAAAACCTGCCGCATATTTTGCGTAGCTCATCCTCACTCCATCTAATAGCGCCAGGTCCGCCAGAACATTCGGAACGCGGTTTTGTCGTCATTACCTCTGAATGCATCGCCATCGAGTCGCAAACCTCGCGGCCTCATGTTCGGTGCACATATTCGCTTACAGACATTCCGAGAAGTTCCGCCGTAAAGGATCTCTTCATTGTCAGCAAGACTATTGAAGATCGACTGTTCCGCATGCCCGGGACCCTTATGGAACTCCTCACCAGCACCAATAACCCACTTCGGCATACGCCGATTCCCATTTACTGCGATTCGGTTGACGATCTCCCCGGTATCAAGGTTTCGGACCCCGATAACTGCGACAGTTCCACCATTGTATCCCGTGCTCTCGGTCCACATATCCTTCAACGCCTGCGCCCGATCCTGAGCCGCCCGCGCCTCCTGCTCATACCCACAGTTGTGGACGAGGACCGGCTCTTTGCCGGCGATCACATAGTACGTGTGGGTGATGGCGACGGTGAGGTCTCGCATCACCTTGGCGCCGGTGAAGTTACGGACGCCGGTGACGTACTGGATCTGTCCGTCGGGCCCGACCAGGGCCGACTCGCCTGGAATCAGGTCGGCAGCGCCGACCCAGTCGCCGGTGGTGGCGTCCCAGAAGGGGTGGTGCGCGGTGGTGTGCAGAACCGCCGCGGTCGGTCCGCGGGTACTGCGTTCCCCTTCACCCTCGCCGGTGGACCTCGCCGGCTGGTCGGCAGGCTTTGCCGACACGGTCACGTCGGTCAGCTCGGTGTCTCGGTTGGCGTGTAGCAGGGTCACCTGCTGATCGCTGTGTTCACCGGTGGCGGGGTCGGTTGTGGCTACCGTGTCACCGATGTTGACCTCAGCGATCGGTCGTGCGGTGCCGTCGGCCATCAGGACCCGGGTGTCCGGGTCAAAGCTGTGCCGGTCGCATCCGGCCGCCTTCGGCTCGTTGTCCTGAACACGATCTCGGTCACGCTGGTGCTCGGGCCGGTTCTGCTTCGGCGAGGACCGTTCGGGCTTCTCCTGCCGCTTCGGCGCTTGCTTCGCCTTCGGTGGCGTGGCCGGCTTGGACGGCTTGGGCTTCGGCTTCGGCTTCGGCTTGGGCTTCGGCTTGACCGGTGGCTTGGGCTTCTTCTTGGGAGGCTTGGGTTTCTTGGGCACCTTATGCATGAGGTCGTTGAGGTGCTTTCGGGCCTGATTCATCAGGTCCTGGGCGCGGCGCATCATCGTGCGGGCGCCCTCAACGATGCGTTTCCACATCCGGTACCCACTGAAGGCACGGTCGACCGCCCGGAACAGCGACTTACCGATCTTGAATACCTTGATCGGTCCGAGGAAGTTGGTCGCGAGGTCGATGCAGTCCCAGACGCCTCCGTCGAGGCATCCCATCAGCGATGTCCAGCCGATCATGTCGAGGAGCATCCCGACACCGACCTGGAGCAGGATGTCGAACAGTGAGGTTTGGCTCTCCCGCTCTGCCCGCTGGTAGTCGGCTTCCTGCCGGGCGATCTCCTCGCCGGCGAACTTGACGTCTCGCTGGTGTTGGGTGAGGTCACGGGTGTATTGGGCGATCGCGGCGTCGTACTTCTTCAGCTCGCACGCGTAGTCGTATTGGCCGCACTTGCCGTCCACCGCATGTCCGGTGGTGTCGGTGTTACCCAGCGGGTCCGCCTCCGCGTACGCGAACCGGTTCGCCGCCCCGGAGCTGGGAGTGGGGTTGAGCGTGACATCGTCGCGGGTGTCGAACGCGCCGGTTTCTGGGTTGTACCACCTCGCCCACATGTTGACTCGGCCGGTGCCCTGGTCGGTCCACTCGGACTGGTAGCCGAGTTTGCCGAGCATCCCGGTGCTGGACAGGACCTTGCCCCAGGGGTCGTAGGCGACCGACGCGGTCAGGGCCGTGCCTGTGCCGGTGAACTCGCCCACCACGTCGGTGTGCAGATCGGTCCAGGCGTAGCGCTGCGTACCGCCGGATGCGACACCTACGAGCCCGTCCGTGGCGTCGCGCACGTACACCGCGCCGCCGTCGCCGGCCACCGTGTTACTCAGACCGGTGTACGTCAGGTTCGGCTGGATGAGCCGGCCCAGGCCGTCGTAGGTGTAGGTGGAGGCCGCACCGCCAGGCGCGCCCTGCGACCACACCTGGTTGAACGCGTCGGTGACGGTGGTCGTGTCCTGGCCGCCCGACCTGGTGCGTGTGAGCGTGCCCCGCGGCGTGTACTCGTAGCTCGTCCCGTCCGACGACGACTGCAACTGGTTGCGCGCGTCGTAGGTGAACGTCTTGCTGCCCGCTTGAACACGGTTGCCGGACTTGTCGTACGCGTACACCACGGGGTTCGTGCCGTTGTTCCAGCCGATCAGCCGGTCGGCCAGGTCGTAGGTGTAGGTGTTGGCTGCCGCGCCGGTGAGTCCGATGGTCGTCTTCGAGGTGACGTTGTCGTTGAGGTCCCACCCGTACTGGATCTTGGCGATGCTGGTGCCGCCGCTGGTCTTCAGCTCGTCGGCTGTCATGCGGTGCAGCTCGTCGTAGCTGAGCGACCGGACGTTGCCGCCGGTGCCGTGCGTGATCGACGACACCTGGGACATGGTGTTGTACCCGTAGGTCAGGTTCGTCCCCGCGGTCGGGTTGACCACCGTGGCGGGGCGGCCAGCGGTGTCGTAGGTGTACGACGTCGTTCCGGCCGCGTCCGTGCGGGAGGTCAATGCCCCGTCGCCGTTGTAGCTGTAGGACGAGGCACCCGACACCCCACCGATGGTCACGGGCAGACTGCGGTCGTCGTATTCGACGGTGGTCTGGCCCGCTGAACCGACGAACGACGTCATCCGGCCTGCCGCGTCGTAGTCGAACGTGCGGTCCACCGTCGTCGTCTGCGCGCCGGTGCCGGAGCTGCGTACCAGCCGGCCCAGGTCGTCGTACTCCGAGGTGACGCTCACCCCGCCCGGTGAGTCCAGTCGCACCAGCTGGCCGGCCGCGTCGTACGACATGGTGAATGTGCGGTCGGCGAGTGCCGGATGGGCGGTCGTGGCGGGCTCGATCTGCGATTCGACCAGGCCCCAGGGGTTGTAGGTGGTGATGAACTTGTTGCCCCGGCCGTCGGTGAACCGCGTCTGGCGGCCGGCCAGGTCGTAGCCGAACGTCGAGACGATCTGGTCGGATCCGCTGATCGGCTCGGTCTGGGACACCATCTGCCCGAGCGCGTCGAAGGCGAACGTCTTCGTCGTGCCCCGCGCGTCGGTGGCCGCTACCAGGTTGCCGGCGGCGTCGTACTGGTTGGACACCGTCCGCAGCAGCACGTCGTCGGCCGGCGCGTTGGTCGGGCCGGGCGAGTACGACTTGGCGTTGATCGCGCGTCCGGCCAGGTCGTACACCATGGTCTGGTAGGTCTGGTCGGGGGCGGTGACCCTGATCGGGCGGCCGGCGCCGTCGTACTGGGTGGTCGTGGTGTTGTTGGCCCCGTCGGTGACGCTGGTCTGCTCACCGGCGGTGTTGTAGTCCTGCGTCGTGACCACGCCGGTCGGCGAGGTGATCGACGTCGGCCACGGTCCGGTCCCGTACCCGAAGGTGGTCGTGTGGGCCTTTGCGGTCTGGCGCACCACCTCGGTGGAGGTGACGGTGCGTCCCAGGTAGTCGTATGTGGCGGTGCCCTTCGCCCCGGTCGGGTCGGTCTGTGACAGCAGGTCGCCGTTGAGGTTGTACTCGAAGCGGCTCACGCCGCCGTCGGGTGCGGTGACCTTTGCGGTGCGACCGAGCTGGTCGTAGACGATCGAGGTCTCCGCGCCGAGTGGGTCGGACGTGGACACCACCTGTCCGACGGCGTTGTAGACGTTGGTCGTCTTGGCCACGATCGGGGTGGACGAGCCCGGCGGGGTGTAGGCAGGCAGTTGTGTCTCCACCGGCTGGCCAGCGGCGTCATAGCGGACAACTGTCACGTTGCCGTTGGGGTCCTGCTGTTCGGTCAGCTCGTCGAAGGTGTTGTAGCCGAGTCGAACCGTCGACACCGCGGTGACGGGCGCCTGCTCTCCCGCCACCGTGCTTGCCGCTGGAGAGGTGGTGACCACGGCGCGGCCCACCTCGTCGTTCGTGACGTACGTGGTGTCGCCGTTCGGGTTGGTTGTCGACGTGATCGACCCGTCGGTGTCCAGGGTGTAGCTCGTGCGGATCACCCGGGCGTCCGCCGCCGGCAGGGCGCCGGAGCGCACCTGTCCCACCTCGCTACCGCTCAGCGGCCGCGAGTAGACCTGCACGTCGTCAACGCGGCCCTGCCAGAAGTTCTCCAACACGCCGTTCCAGGTGCCGGCGCCGATGAGCATCGACTTGCGGGGAGTGAACGTCGTGGTGGCGGTGGCGGTGTGCTTGAGCACCCCGTTGACGTACAGACTCATCGTGCCGGAGGCGGGATCGTACGTACCTACGAGGTGGGTCCAGGTGTTCAGCTGCCCGGCCGCTGAGGTCTTGGCGGCCTTGCCCGGCGAACTGGTGGTGTCGGAGTCCTTCATGTTGAACCGCCACTCGACGGTGGCGTCGTCGAAGCCGAGGGAGAAGGCGTCCTGCATCGCGCCCCGCGCGGCGACGACTTTGTGCTTGGCGGTGCCGTCGGTCAGGTAGACCCATGCCGCGACGGTGAACCCTGCGGTGGCGTCCACGGCCGGGCCCGCCGTCTCGATGGCGCTGGTGCCGTCGAACTGCGCCGAGCCGCCGTGGTCGGTGGACCAGCCGACTCCGCTGGCCGGCAGCATGCCGGCGTTGTTGCCGGTCGAGTCGGCGGCCTTGCCGCCGGTCGTCTCGTCGAGCATCCACCGGCCGACCGGCGTTGCCGCGTTGCCGGTGTACGTCGTGTTCGACAGCACCCGGCCCAGCGGGTCGTACAGGGCCTCCGAGGCGCCGACCAAGGTGCCGCCCTGGGTCAGGACGGTGGACAGCACGTCGTCGTTGGCCGAGTAGGTGTGGCTGGTGGTGCGGTTGAGTCCACCCGGATTCAGAGTCGCGGTCAGGCCCCGGCCGGCCGCGTCGTACGTACGATCGGTCCTGGTCAGGCCGTTGTTGGTGATCTGCGAGACCAGGTTGCCGGCGGCGTCATAGCTGTTGTTCTCCTGGGTGAACGACGCGCCGGTGCTGGGGTCGCTCCGGGTCACCGTGGCGAGCAGGTTGTTGTCGGTGTAGGTGTACTCCGTCCTCCAGCCCATCGCGTCGGTCACTGACGCCAGGCGGCCGCCCGGGTCATACGCCATCGACTTGACGACGAGATCCGTCGGCGGCGAGGGATCGTTGGGGTCTCCGGTGTAGTCCTCCACCACCACGGCGAGTTCGTTACCGATGGCGTCGTAGTCGGTGCGCAGGATGCTGCCGTCGGCGTGGGTCTGCCGGTGCACCCGGCCGTACGGGTCGTAGCCGAGGGTCAGCGTCTTGCCGTTGGCGTCGGTCTCGGTCACCCGCCTCCCGTGGCTGTCGTAGCCGTAGGTCACGGTTCGCGGTGCGTCCCCGCCGGTACTGTCCGACACGGTCTCCGATACGGGTAGACCGTCCTCGTTGTAGGTGACGTTGGTGACCGGTGTGTGCGTCGCGCCGGTGACCTGGTTGGTGGTCGCTGGATCCGTCCGCTCGACCACCCGGTCCAGCGCGTCGTGCTTGAAGGCGGTCGTTGAGCGGGGGACGCCCCCGACGATGTCGATTTCCTTGGTGGTGCGTCCGAGCTGGTCGTACTCGTACCGGGTGACCAGGCCTGCCGGGTCGGTCACCTCGGCGATGTCGCCGCTGGTGTAGTAGACGATGCGCACCACGCCACCGCCCGGTTTGGTGATCGTCGACGGCAGGCCGGGCGGAGCGAATCCTCCGCCGAACGCCGCGACGGTGGTGCCGTCGGTGTAGGCGACGGTTGTCCTGCGCCCCAGCGGGTCGGTCGTGGCGGTGCGGTTGCCGGTGACGGGGTCGTACGTGTAGGTGGTCAGGTAGGTGTTGTCGGACGCGGAGGTCGACCCTGCTTCCCGCTTCTCGAGCAACCGGTCGTTGAGCACGTTCGCCGGAGGGCTCTGAGTGGTGGCATCCGGGTAGTAGGTGGAGTAGCTCGTCGAGCACTTGTTCGCCGACCTGTCCTGGCAGGTGGTGGTGGAGACGACGTTGCCGCGCACGTCGTGCTCGTTGATCGTCATGTTGCCGTTGGGGTCGGTGACCGTGCGCAGGTAGCCCTTGCTGCTGTAGCCGAATCGGGTCGCGAAGCCGCGTGCGTCGACCTCGGCGACCTTGCGCCCGGCTTGCAGGTCGTGCACGTCCTTGCTCTGGGCGTCGTCCGGGTGCACCACCGTGTAGGTGACTCCCGGTACGGCGGCGGCCTTCACCGCGTCCCGGGCCTTGAACTGCGTCTCGACGTGCTTGGTGTCGAGTGAGGTGCGGTAGAACGCGACCTCGGCGATCTGGCCGTTGAAGTGGCCGTTGAGGTTCGTCGGGGTGGACGGCCAGTGGGTGCTGATCTTTCCGGCGCCGATGTAGCCGTAGCCCAGGGTGCGGGTCTCCGTCGATGTCGTCGTCTTGGTGGCGATCTGCTTGCCGTCGAGGTACAGCGCCTGACCGTTCGCCGTGCGGGTCAGCACCGCCGAATGCCACTTGCCGTCGTTGACCGTGGTGGTCGAGGTCATCGCCCCGGCGCCGGTGCAGTAGCAGAAGGTGCCGCGCAGCTTTCCGTCGATCCCGACGTACAGCGCGGGAAGCCATTGGGCGTCCCCGCCCTGCCCGAGCGCGTTGGTCTGGAATCCGGCCAGGACGCCACCAGCGGAGCTGCTGGTCTTGAACCACAACCCGATCGAACGGTCATCGGCCGTCGCCGGTGGGATCTCCGTGCTCGGCAGTGTCAGGTAAGAGGATGTGCCGTTGAAGGATGCCGCCGGGGCGGACGACCCGAACGGCCCGGGCGCGCTGCCGAGCGTGACCGAGCTGTAGCTGGCGACGTCCCCGTTGATCTCATTGACCGCGTCGATCGTGCCGGTCTCCGCCAACCGCCAGTAGTTCGACGGCGCGCCGCCCAGCACGGCGCTCTCATAGATCTTCGTGGTGCCGGCCACGGACGCCGGGAGTGGACGCCACACGCCGCCGTTGCCGTCGGTCATCTGGCTGACCCGGCCGGTCACGCCGTCGTAGGAGACCTGCGCGGTCGCGTTGCCCGACGGACGCCGCACCTCCGTCAAAGGGGTCACCGGCGTCCTGGCCCCGTAGATGTCACCGACCATCTGGTCAGTGACCGGCGTGTCGAACAGCGCCACCTCCGCCACCGACCCGGTGAAATGGTCCGGCGTGCCGAGATTGCTGACCGTACTGCCGCGCGACTGGTTCGGCCAGCCGCCGCCGAGGAACCCGGTACCGATATACGAGTAGACCGGGCTCATGTCCTGGACGGCGATGCCGGTCTGCTGCGCCACCTGGACGCCGTCGACGAACATCTGCTGCTTGTTGCCCGATGCCGACAGCACCACGTGGTGCCACTGGTTGTCCGCGACGCTGGCCGGTGACTGCATCGGGTTGTGCGTCCGCGCCACGAACGACTGGTCCGCCTGGTTGAACCGGCCGCAGGCCCAGATCTGCATCTCGGCACCGTTTTGGGTCCCGTCCCCGACCGAGTCCAGACACTTGTACGAGTAGTCGTTGATGACCTGGCCGTTGGCCCGCACGTCCCACTTCTGGTCGACCGCGCCGGTGCAGGCCCACGTGACGACGTCCGCGCCGTTACCGGTGGCGCCGCCGGACACGCCCGCGCACTTCACCGAACCGCCGCTGGTCACGCGCAACTCCCGGTCCGCGGTCCAGGTCCACTGCTGGTTCGCCGCCCCCGTGCAGGGGCCCAGCGCCAGCACAACATTGCTCGCCGACGAGTTCCCGGGCACCTCCAGGCATTGCCCCTGCCCGTACGCGAGCAGACTGCCGATGGCGGTGCCCGGCGTCGGGGCGGTGGGGAAACCGCCCACGAGCTTCCCGTTCGAGCCGATGTACAACGTCGGGTTGTAAGCCCCCTTGGCGGCGCTCGCCGTGGCCGGTTCCCAGGACTGGCCGTAAAGGACACCGTCGCCGCCGGAGGTCTTCACCCACATGCTGATCGCCTGCGCGGAGGCGTCGCCGACGAGCTTGGCCGGCACCGACACCCGTGACGAGGAGCCGTTGAAACCGGCCGCCGTCGCCGTCGAGGCCGCCAGCGGACCGGGCTGCCCGAGGGTCACATTGCTGTAGACGCCGTTGTCGGCACCGGCGTTCTCCAGCACCGAGCTCGCGGCGGTCGTACCGCTGGTCTCGGTCAGCCGCCAGTAGGAGTGGGGCAGGGCGTTGCTCACCGCGGTCTGGTAGAGAGAGCCGCCGGTGTAGCTGTAGGTGTGGCACTGCGTGCTGGACGTCGGCGGGCAGGCCTGGGTCAGCGCGTCGCCGGAATAGCTGTAGGTCCACGTGTTCTGCGTGGTCTGACCGTTGACAGTGACGGGATCGCTGCTGACCGATGTTACGTGCGGCGCGCTGGCCCCCGGTGGGGTGGCCCAGTTCAGCGTCAAGGTCCGTCCCGATGCGGCGGTCATCTTGGTCATCCGGCCGCTGGTATAGGTGAAAGTCAGGGCTCGCCCGGAGACATCCTTGACCTTGGTCACCGCGTACCGGCCTGAGCCCTGGGAGCTCAGGAACTCGTAGCTGGTGCCGTCCTTCTCGACAAGCTTGTAACCGCCGGTGACTGTCGCGAGCGTGGTCGTACGCCCGGCTGGTGACGAGAACGTGCTGTTGCCGTTGCGGCCGAAGGCCATCTGTCGGCCGTTCGGGTAGGTCACCACGACGGTGTTGACGGTGGTGGTTCCGCTGGCGTACCGCTCAATCGCATGGGCGTCGGCCATGGTCGACCAGCCGGCACCGAACGCGTGACCACTGCGCGGGTCGATGCTGTTGTACGACCGCACGATCTCCAGCGGTGGGCCGACCGTGTTCACCATCGCGTCCCGGGTCGCGGTGGTGTAATTGCCGATGCTCGGGTCGAACCCGCGTCCCGAGTTTTGCGACAGCCCGGAGGTGATCGACGGCTGTGGCACTGGGGTGACCAGCAGGTGCTTTGTCAGGGCGTCGGCGTTGGTGAGCAGGCCGTCGGAAACCTGCACCGTCCAGTAGTACGACTCACTCCAGGTGAGTACGCCGGAGGGCACGGTCCACGACTTCTTGGTAAGCCAGTTCGAGGTGGCGATCTGGGTCTTGCCGTCGCTGCCGTAGACGATGAACTTGTACTGCAGGGACTTCGGGAACTTGTCCGGGTCGTGCGCGTCGGCCAGCAGCTCCGGCGTCAACGTCTGCGTGGCCTGCCCGTAGCCCGGGTACTGCTCGTTGACCTGAGGGGGCTCGTTCGAGTCGTAGGTCAACTGAAGGTAGGGCTTGTACGCCGCGCCGTAGTTGGCGGAGGTGAACCTCTTGAAGCCGGTGGAACTGGTCTCCGACGCGGTGATCGCCAGGCCGTTGTTGCCGATGTCCCGGGTCGACCAGGCGTTGAAGGTCGTCACCGCGAGCGGAACCGACCACCATCTGCCGACGCTGCGGTCCCCCGACGTGTTCCCGCACGCCGGCGAGTTGTTGGTGATCGTCAACGTTCCGATCGCGGTGCCGAAGGTCGGGCCTGCGGCGAGGCCTGCGTTGTTGGTCAGCGAATCGACTGTCCACGGTTCGTGAATCTGCCGCACGAAGAACGGGGTGTTGTCGCCGCAGTTCCATGACCAGGTGTGGTACAGGAACAGCTTCGCTGCCCTGATCTGGGTACCCACCAACCCGTTGTTGTCGAACTCGTCGAAGTGAATGAACGAGCGGGAGACCGACGTACCGTTGTTCCAGGTGCCGACCGGCAGATCGTTGGTGTTGTGGTTGGTCGTGCTCGAATCGTTGTCGACGAAGACGTCACCGGTGTCGAAGGTGTCCACTGTCGATGGATCGACTCGCACCGGATACCGGCGAGCCGGGTCGGCCAGCCACGCCGCGTCTGCCGTCACCCGCAGCGCCGGCTGACCGTCGACCGTGATCAGCTCGTAGGTGACAGCGGACGACTGGGCCGGCGCACCGGACCTGGGGTGGACGTTGGAGTCTTCCATGTAGCCCTGCGGCACCCGCAACGCGACATCGCCGCTCGCGTTCAGCAACGCGAGCGAACCGTCTGCCCGCAGCTGCGGGGTCAGCCCCTTCAGCCGAAGCGGGAAGACCCACTGGTTACCCGCCATCGGCGACTTGAGGATCAAGGTCTCCTTGAGACCGTTACCGAAGGTGTCCAGCTCGACATCGGTGTACGGCAGGATCTCCGGATACGTCGCCGTGGAACCATCGACGATCGCCGGCACCTCCGCCGCCCCGGCCAGCCCGTAGGCCAACGAATGACCCGACGCGGTCGTCACCGAAGCCAACGGATCGGCGGCATCCGCGGCACCACGCGGGGCCAGGTCCACCTCGATGGAGTTGGCACGCATCGCCCACCGACCGTCCCGGCGGGTCAGCTGCGTGTCGATCGGCTGGTAGGTGCCGCTCTTGTCCTTGAAATTGACCCGCGCTCCGTACAGCCGACGCGTGAACGAACCGTCAGCGTTCTGGAACTCGTCGTACCGCGCACTCGACCGCTGCGGCACCCGCTTACTGGTCTGCTCGTTGAAGCTGTTCTCGCCGGACAGCACCGGCGTCGTCCACGGCTTCTTCGGATCCGGGGTCGGGACCTCCGCGTCGACTGCGCCACGCCCTCGACCAGGCGCCCGGCCCTGTCCGCCGTCGGCCCGAGTCTGCTCCGCCGACACGTAGTGGTCGCGGTTCTTAGCGCCACCAGCCGACTTCTGCACCGGCACGCCCGTGACGGCCGCCCACGCCGGCAACTGCCGGAACCACGACGACAGCGACGGAAGCGGAAAGCCGCCCTGCTCGGGCACCGCCCCCTGCGGCACACCCAACGACAGCGCCAGCGCCAACGTGGTGACGACAGCGATCCGGCGCCTCATGGGCCCTCCACTATTGAAGATGATCAAACAGCTCGGGAAGTCTCGCCTGCCGATGACGTCGGCGCAAGATCTTGTTTTCGAACCTCAGGTGCCTTAACGTGCGCCGATGTCCAACCGCGTACGGCCGCGCCCAGCAGCAGCAAACCGGCGACGGCGGCTTCAGAAGCTGCCACCCCGACGGCGCCCGGCTGCCCGGCTGCCGGACGGGTGGCCGAGGCGCATCGCCTTGGTTGCACTGGGCCTCCTCGTCGCAGCCGTCGCAACGACCTGGATGCTGTGGCCCGATCCCGAGCCCCGCCAGCGGGAATACCTCAACGCCACCGCATGCCTGCTCACCGACGGCGCGGGTATCAGCGACGATGCGGCCAAGCCGGTCTGGGCCGCCATGCAGGAAGCCTCGGTCTCCAGCCTCGTCAAGGTTCAGTACCTGGCGGTCAACGGCCCGCAGACGGTCGACAACGCCCGAAACCACGTCGCGTCGCTGGCCGGCAGCAAATGCGGCCTCGTCATAGCCACCGGCCCCGCCCAGATCGACGCCGTCGTGGCCGCCGCGCCCGCCTATCCCAAGGTGCGGTTCGTCACCATCGGCGGAAGCGCCACGGCGGCCAACATCACCGTCATCAGCGACAGCGCTGCGGACAACCTTCGTACCGCCCTGAAGCATGAGGTCACCGCGCTAGCCGACTCCGCGTCCTGACCACGAAACTCGTGGGCGGCTTGATCGGCCCGAGGGTGTGCCGGTTGAACTCGTACAACTCCTCAGCGGGCACCCACAGCTGCTCCGGTAATCTCTTCGGTCCGCCCAAAGATCACCGCCCAAAGAAACCCTGGTCAGATGGCTGCCTGTGAGACTCGAGTCTCAACTGCCCATACTTCTTAGCCGAACTGCTTCGGAAGAGGTGGTTGAGCCGGCCGGTAGGCTCGGTGTCAGTCGACAGAAGCCGTATGCGGGGAGCCGATGGCGCAGGATCTGGTCTATCTCGTCGAGGGGTCGGTAGCGACCCCCGCCGTCCGCGTCTCCCTGGCTGAGGCGGGGCTAAAGGAACGCGAGGACCTGCAGGAATGGGTGGTGGTCCACCCGGAGGTCATCGGCGACGGTGTGCGGGTCATCACGATCGAGTACGACAGGTGGTCCACCGGCTCTGGGACTAAGGCGTGTTTCATAAGCCGGGTCAGAGCCACTCGCAGATGATGGTGATGGTCAGGACGGCCTGGAACCGGACGGCTAACTTGTCGTAGCGGGTGGCCACGCCGCGGTGGCGCTTGAGCCTGCTGATGCCGTTCTCGACGGCGTGTCGCATCCGGTAGAGGTTTGGGTCGAACTTCGGCGGCCGTCCGCCGCGGCTGCCTTTGGCTTTGCGGTAGGCGTCCTGGTCTTTCTTGCTCGGGATGCACGCCTTGATGCCACGCTTGCGCAGGTAGGCGCGGTTGCCTCGGCTGGTGTACGCCTTGTCGGCCAAGACCAGGTGGGGGCTGGTGCGAGGCCGGCCCACTCCGAGACGAGTCACCTTGATACGGCGCAGGACCGGAATGAACTGCGGGCTGTCACCACGATGCCCGGCGGTCACGACCATCGATAGGACCTTCTGTCCCTGCTCGCAGGCCAGATGCGTCTTGGTGGTCAGCCCGCCGCGAGATCGTCCGAGGGCATGATCGGCGGGTTCGTCATGCACACCGCCGGGTGGCTCTTTCTGCAGGTGGCCGTCTCTGCGGGCGCCTGCGGCGTGCTGGTGTGCGCGGCTGGTCATCGAGTCCACGCTGACCGTCCAGGCGATCCGGCCTTGCGCATCGCCGATCGCCTGTGAAGCGGCCAAGATCCTGTCCCAGGTTCCGTCGCGCTGCCAGCGACGGAACAGGCCGTAGACCGTCTGCCAGGGTCCGTACTCGGCCGGCACATCACGCCAGGGCGACCCGATCCGGATCCGCCACCTGATCCCGTCGATGAGCTGCCGTCTCTCCCACTTCGGCGGACGACCCCTCACCGACGCGGCAGGCAGCAGCGCAGCAAGCCGCTGCCACTGAGCGTCGGTGAGGTCGTGCCGCCTCGTCACCGCTAAGGTGGCCACGAGGTCTCCGGTATGAAGTTCGAGCTTGGTCGCTGAACCGTTTACCGGAGACCTCTTCAGTTATCGATCACCGCCACGCCGTGACCTCACCGGCCACCCACGACTTCTGAAACACGCCTTAGAGCTCCTAACGAAATGATGTTGGGCGTGTCCTCGGGACGCGAGGATCGTTCTGTCTGAACGTGAGGAGGGGTGAGCAGCCGCCGTGGGTCGTCTCGGACGAACTCTGGGCCGAGGTCGCACCGCTGCTGCCGCCCCGTCCGCCCCGGCGGCGACGGTTCCCGGGCCGCAAGCCTCTCGATGACCGCAAGGTGCTGTGCGGGATCTTGTTCGTGCTCTACACCGCGATCCCGTGGGAGTACCTGCCCCAAGAGCTGGGTTTCGGCTCAGGAATGACCTGCTGGCGCCGGTTGCGGGACTGGAACGACGCTGGCGTGTGGCAGCGCCTGCACGAGGTGTTGCTCGGCAGACTCCGCGCCGCGGGCCAGTTGGACATGTCCCGGGCGGTGATCGACGGCTCCCACGTCCGGGCGCTCAAGGGCGGCCCAAAACCGGTCCGAGCCCGGTCGACCGCCGCAAGCCAGGCTCGAAACACCACGTCATCACCGACGCGGGCGGCATCCCCCTCGCCACGGCACTGACCGGCGGCAACCGCCACGACGTCACCCAGCTCATGCCCCTGGTCGACAAGATCCCCCGCATCAAGGGCATCCGCGGCCGGCCCCGGCAGCGACCCGACCGCATCTACGCCGATCGCGGCTACGACTTCGACAAGTACCGCCGCGAGCTACGGACCCGCGGCATCACACCTGTCATCGCCCGACGCGGCGTCCCACACGGCTCTGGGCTCGGCACCCGACGCTGGGTCGTCGAGCAGACCATCGCCCTGCTGCACTGGTTCCGCCGCCTGCGCATCCGCTGGGAGATCCGCGACGACATCCACGAAGCGTTCCTCACTCTCGCCTGCGCCATCATCTGCTGGCGCCGACTCCAACGCTTAAAGAGTTAGGAGCTCTTAGAGCAGTGAGCGCGGCGTCAATGTCGTACAGCTTGGCGTTCGACTGGAAGAACCACACCCGCGCCTGCTCCATACGAGCATGTTCCCACCTGCCCTCACTGCACTCAACGCTGCACATGCCGAGACGGCATCTGTTCAGGGCGCTGGCCCTTATGGCACCCAGGCCTGACCTTGGTCTGATCGAGGGCGTCGCTCGTACCCGATGCCACCGATGACCCCGCCACGAGATGACGCTTGCATCACCTCGACGAGAAACAACCTGGTCCGTTGCCCTCAGCTGGTCAACTCAGGGATGCGCTTCTCATCGACTATCACCACACCACCGACCGCCATCAGCGTCCATGTCGGGTTGAAACGCGACCCCGAGTCACCCAGACCGATGGCTGCCGCAAACTGGTACTGAAACTTGAGTTCGCCAGACACGGCTTGGCGAATCTTCGCAAGGTCGTCAGGGTCGCCACCTGGCGCCCAGATCTTCTTGATCTCCATGAGCAGCAGGTTGTCTCGGACATCCTTCGACCCGCGCCGATGGATTGCAACGTCCGGCCGCATCGTCGAGGCGTCGGAGTCCAGCCCCCGCCTCTTTTGCTGACCGCGAACCCCCTGCCTGTCGTATTCGCAGTCAACGCGCCATCTTGAATCAACGCGTTGCTCGAGGTAGACAGCAATTCGGAAGGCACAGGACCACTCACCTACGGAGTAATCCAAGAGGTCCAGGTCACTCGCACGGAAATCGCTTAGCGCGCCGCTGACCCAACTTGAGATCACAGGAACGACATCTTCGAGGCTTTGCGCACTGCCCTGCTTGCCCTGCACGACGCCACCGCCTTCGGGGTCTCAGAGCGTCAAGGCTATGCGGATGGAGCGACGATAGCCAATTGCCGCACCACACTGCGCGGCGGAAGCCCGGGTACCGAGGATCGCTGCGTAGAGCCCCGCGGGCTTAGTCTTCGCGCCAGTGTTCCTCGTAGTGCCACTCTTCCTCGTACCAGACTTCTTCGTAGCCGCCGCCGTCGTAGTCGTCGCTGCGGTCGCGGTTGAACCAGGCGTAGCCGATGCCGACGACAGCGAGGAGTCCGACGAGACCGGCAACACCTTCGGTGCTCACCGGGTGGACGTTAGCGGCGGGCACCTGCCGGAGGGGTGGTGCTGTCGGCTAGCTGACTGCCCGGCTCCGGGCGTTGGCCCGATCAGGGCGCGATGAAGCCGCCTCACCCCTCAGCAGGGGTGAGGCGGGGGCGGCCTGTCGGCTTGCCGGCGACTCGCTGCTCGATGTGCCCGTCGACGCCGACGTCACTGACCTGGAGTTCCCGGAAATCCACCGAATGGTCGCCATGCGCGAGTTGATCAACCAGGGTGACGCCGAGGCGTGCCGTGAGTTGGCGATCGTCAAACTGCACGCACGTATTGTGCTTCAGCGTGCGCCCCACGCTGGGTGCCCGAGCCGCAACGGGCGACGAGGTCTTGAGCGAGGAGATGTCGAAGCCCCAAGCGCTGGCCGAGTAGTCCAAGATCGGTGCGGTACCAGGATGTTCCGATGATGACGTGGAGCTCGAGACCGCGGCAGAAGGTACGAGCTCCCCGCACCTCCATGCCGTCGGGCAGGACGAGGCGAGGCGGTTCACCAGCAGGTATCACCGTGGCGGCATCGATCTGGAATGGGACTGTAAGACGAACGGGATAACCCCCTGATCAAGGAGCAGCAGCACCTGATGTCCGAAACATCGATGGTCGCCGTGGATACTGCCGCGGCATGGACAACGGCAGACATAGCCCTCGTTGCGAGGGCGGCCCGATAGCATCGCTTCCGCTGCAATGAGTGCGGCTCGCAGCACCGCGTTCAGGGCTGGCCAGACCAGGTGAGCCGAGTCGATACCGGTGCCCCTTCTTACGCGAGCAACTTCGGTAACCGGGTCTGTCAAATTCGCGTCAGACTCAGCTGGCGCCGTTGCATCGATCCACGCCATCGGGAAGAGTCGCTCATTAGCGGCGCCGTCGGTGGTCCTTCGTTCCGGAGGTTGGCATGGGTGTCACCTGGGCGCAACTGCTGCTGCTCCTGCTCCCAGTCCTCGCTGGCGCGGTCATCGGCGTCTTTCCGACGCTGCTGCTGGAGCGGATCCGGATCGCATCCGCTCTGCGTACCCGCTGGGACCAGGACCTGCAGAAGGTATGTGCTGAATTCGCTGCCTGCACCCGGCGCATCATCGATCTGGCCGAGGAGCCGACCGGCAACGAGGATGCCCTTGAAGCGGAGCACCGCATGCTTCAGGTACACATGGCGGAGGTCCGTATCCTCGGCGGGCTCGATGTACAGGCGGCGGCCCGCGGCATCGTGGCATCCACGCACGGCCTGCGTATGACGGCGTCCACGAAACCCGCGGACGCCGCTCGGCATCGCAGCCGGACCCTCGACAGCCTGTTCGCCTTCTACCGCGCCGTACGCCACCAGCTCAAGATTCCCGACGCGGACGAGCTCGCCCCGATGAACCCGGGGACGACAACGCAATGAGAGCGTTCATCAGCTACTCGCACGTACCGGACGATCGGCGATTCGCATCTTGGCTCTACGACAAGCTCAAGGGAGACGATTCAGCCCTCGATCCGCTCATCGACCGTAAGAACCTCGCGCTCGGACCGCCGTGGCGGGAGAGCCTGCCGGTACTCATCCGCGGCTGCGACATCCTGCTCTTCGTCCGGTCGCGGTTCAGCCTTAGCTCGCCGTACTGCCGCTTCGAGGTGGAGGTCGCCGATCACTACGCCTTATTGATCGCGGTCCTCGACATAGAGGCCGACACGCCGCCGTACGAGTACACCGACCGGTACAGCAGCATCGACTTCAGTCAGGGCCGGGAACTCGGACTGGCCACGCTCCACGAGCGCGTTCGACAGTGGCAGAGCCCCGAGGTGCAGGACCAACTGAAAAGCTACCGCCTGCACCGGGCACAGGACCGGAAGCTGCGTGGGCGGGGAGGCACGCCCGCGTCGTCGACGTGGCAGGCCGGCGAGACGCGCGGCGATCCCTGGCCGATCCAGATACATGGCCACGAACGGCCCCGCCAAGACCTGCGCGGATTCCTCGCCCGCGACGACGTCGGCATCATCGTCGTGTCGGGGCCTGAGGGCATCGGCAAGTCCGCGATCGTCCGCAGCGAATTGGCGGAGCTCGAAGGCATGGACGGTCCGACGATCCATTACCACGTGGCTCGGCCTGGCAGGATGCTCGGCGCCGCGATCTTGGAGTCCGTCATCACGAATCCGGCCCGAGCCCGCGAGCAGGACGGCTCCGCCAGCGACAACCCTGCTCCCGACATCGACGAACTCCTCGACCTGGCTAGCGACACGGACGCCATTCTCGCCATCGATTCCTTCGAGAACCTCGTCGACCGTCACGGCACCGGTGTGCACGACCTCGACCTTGAGGAACTGCTTGAGAGGATCTCCCGGATGCCAAGCCATCGCCTCAAAGTCTTGGTGGTTACCCGGGACCTGCCGCGGCCGCGGCACCGCAGCAACTGGCTGCTCACCGCTCGGCACGTTCGCGTCGACAACGGCCTCGATCCGGAGAGCTTCGGCCGGCTGTTGCAGGACCTCGACCGACGGTCGGATCTGGTGCCGCCGACCACGCCGGACACGGTCATCGCCGACGCGTGCCGGCTGTTGCACGGGCGCCCGCGGCTCGCCGAGTTCGTCTACGCCCGTGCCTCTCGCGGCTTCGACACCATTCATGAAGTGGTTGCCGAACTTGAGGCGATCGATCCATCCGGCACGGCGGAGTACGTCTTCGACGAGTTCATTGCCGCCCTCGATGGCCATGCCAGGATCGTCTTGGAGGCGCTGGCCGCGCTCGGGACGCCGGTTGACGAAGCGACGATCCGGCACATGATCGTTGAAGCCGCGACGATCACGCTCGAGCCACGGCGGCTGAGCAATATCCTGCGCTGGCTGGTCTCGCGCAATGCCATCAGCACCGCGGCAGGCCTTTTCTACCTCCAGGATCCGGACCGGCAGCGCATATTGCGATGGATGCCGCTCGAGGACGACGACACCCTGGACGTGCCACGCCGGGGCCGCTGGACCCTGCTGACCACGGCCGCGGACGTGCTTTGGCGGCAGCGTCCGGAGCGCCCCCGCAGCACCGACGAGTTCGACCACCCCATCGCGGCGATCAATGCGCTGATCACTGCCGAGGAGTACGAGGACGCCGCCGGGCGCATCGACGAGATCGACCGGCATCTCGTCCGGTGGAATCGCAGCCCTCTGTTGCTCCAGCAGCGCCTGCGGCTCCGCGGCCGGCTCCCCCGGGATTTCCTGGAGTTCGTCAACGACACGGCCATCGGGGAAATCTACCTGGATAACGGCCTGTACCGCGAGGCCTTGATGATCCTGCTGCGGGCCAAAACGCTGGCGGCCTCGATTCCGTCCGAGGAGTTGAACTGGGCGACGCACGTCAACCTGGGCACGGCGCTTATGCGTGTGGGACGCACGAAGGACGCCCTCGCTCAGTACCGACAGGCGCTGGCGATCGCCGAAACGCGGCATGACCCTGCGGAGCAGGTCCTTGCCCTGGAAGGTATCGCCAACTGTCACCGCCGGTGGGGCGAGCTCGACGCAGCGTTCGACCACCTACACCGAGCGTTGGCGCACGCCGGCGTTGACACCCGGTTCCGGCTGAACCTGCGCCTGGCACGCTGGTATGCCATGGAGGGCGACCCGCGGGCCCGACAGCATCTAGCAGCCGTAGCGGAGGAAAAGGCCGGCGACCGGGCCCGCGCGGCGTACCTCGACCAACTCGGTGACCAGCTGCTCGCCGAGGGGGACATCGAGGCGGCGGCGGCCCGCGCGACGGAGGCGGAAGTCATTGCCCGGCGAGTTGGTGACCCGATCCTGCTCCAGCGTGCACGAACCACACTCGCGTTCGCCTCGCTGCAGTCCGGCACGCCGAGCGAAGCCCGACACTGGGCGGTGCTGGCGGCCCGGGACCGCCCGGGCGGGCGCAACCTGCTGATCCTGGCCCTGCGCGCGCTGACCGCCCTGCGCGCAGGCGATCGCTTCTCGGCACGCGAGGACTTCGGCCTGCTAAGGGACGAGGCCGCAGATCGGATCCGGCAAGACCCACGCGACTTCGCCGCCGAGGGATTCCTGGGCCTCGCACTCTGCGGCCGCCACGTCTGCACCGATGAACCGCTCGAGCACGCCGTTCGCTCACTGAGCCGGTACGCGCACCCCACATGCGATAACGACCAGGCAGCAACGCGGCGGACCCCGGCTCAACTCACCGCCCGCTTGCGGACCCTGCTCACCTGCCTCGCCGAATGTGCTCGGCCGAGAACGCTCGACCGAGCACTACAGGCGCTCGATGCCTAGCAACCACACGGGCTACTCGCGGCCATCGGCGACCAACCAGCCGAGCGTCTGGGCACGAATCAATGCCTCGGTTCGCGTCTTGACCCCGATCTGAGCGTAGAGGCGCTGGAGCATGCGGTACATCGCGCGCTCCGAGTAGCCTTCCAGCTCAGCGAGTCGGGCAACTGTGCCACCGGC
Source organism: Micromonospora sp. WMMD1274 (assembly GCF_049179035.1). Classification (NCBI taxonomy): domain Bacteria; kingdom Bacillati; phylum Actinomycetota; class Actinomycetes; order Micromonosporales; family Micromonosporaceae; genus Micromonospora; species Micromonospora sp. WMMD1274. The sequence continues at coordinate 5,970,546 of NZ_JBMHMG010000001.1, read as the reverse complement.
CGCGAGCGCGCGTAGCCACGAGAGCTGACGCGCGGTCGGGCGCTGTGGAGAAGCGGTCAACGCCGGTGTGACCCGCAACTCGCGGACCACGTTGACCGGAAGCTGAGCCAGACCAGCGGCCGCAGCTTGGATTATCCGCTGCAACCCTGCTGGCGGCGCATCCCGCCCGAGCACCGAGTGGGCACCGGCTCGCACCGCCTGCGAGCCCAAGACACCGTCCTGCTCCGGAAGCAGCGCCACGATGAAAGCGTCACTGCCAATCCCAGCGATGTCGGAGAGCAGCAACCAATCCGGTCCGGCCGCCAACGTGATGACGACGATGCACCCGTCCCGAGCCCGGACCCAACTGGCGAGGTCCGAGGGTGCCACTACCTGATGGCCCTCCGCAGTCAGGGTGGCCGCCACCCCCGCCCGGAACAGCGGCAGGGGATCCGCGACGGCTATCCAGACCACGTCGTCGTCAGAACCCCTTCACGTGCTTGTCGCTCGCTCGTCGAACCAGGGTCTCACAGCACCCTGTCCGCTCTACGCGACGCGGCGGCGATCCACTCAAACGGCCGGGAGAAAGACATCATCCGGCCGCTTGCCGGTCAGGTTTCCGCTCGCATTCACGTCGTGGACCTGCCAAGGGGGCGATGCCTAGCGTCGATTGAGACGACCTTAGGGGGCGGCCATGGTCTTTGACGATGAACGCGGAGACGACCCGTATCGGCGGCTCTGGTTCGACGACGAGGCACGGCTCGACCCGCGACGCGCCCGCTCCGATCCTCCGGTGGAGCTCGCCGAGGAAGCTCAGAAGCGGATTTTTGAGGTCTACCACGAAGACCGGAACAGGCCGCCGCAAGATATAAGGCGGGCGGTCAAGCGCCGGTATGGCCTGAGTGTCACGACCCAGCAGGTAGAGGCCGTCTTACGACAGTCGCCTCCCGTGAAGTGAACCGCTCGTCGCTGGCCATGCCGAGCCTCACCGAGGTAGCCCACGGCGGCCTTGTCCAGCAGGGCCAGCACCACGGAGATCGCCGTCGGCGAGCCCTCATTCGACCGCGTACCGGCCAGCCTGTGCGGCGCGAGCAGGGCCGTCTGCCACCGGCGCCGGTCAGGAGTACCGTTCGTTGAGGGTGAGGACCTCTTCCCAGTTTGTGCCGACCAGCGTGCCGTCGGAGAACACCGTCGCCGCCTCGTTCGTCTGAGAGCCTGCGCCCAACAGATCGAGCATCGATGCGCGAAGTCCCCCCACGTTTCCTTGCACAGCCCTCCGGATCCGGGCGGCGACCGGATCCGATCATCGAAGCCAGATGATGGCGGCGGTCAGGACGAGGCTGGCGCGGTAGAGCGACGCCCGTTTGGCGTAGCGGGTGGCCAGGTCACGCCACTGCTTGAGTCGGTTAAAGCAACGTTCCACGACGTTGCGATTCTTGTAGACCGCTCGATCGAAGGCCGGTGGTCGCCGGCCGGTGCTGCCCTTGGCGGCCCGGCGAGCGACCTGGTCTGATCGTTCTGGGATAACGTGTCGGATCCCGCGTTGCCGCAGCGCCCGGCGCGTCGAGTCGTGCGCGTAGCCTTTGTCGGCGATCAGCGCATCGGGGCGTTTGCGGGGCCGCCCTGGTCCAGGCTCGTTGACCCGGATCGCGTCCAGTAGTGATCGGCAACGGGCGTCCGCGTCCGTCGACCGCGAGGTGGATCTTCGTGCTCAGCCCGCCTCGTGATCGGCCGATGGCCCCGCCATCCTGCGCACCAGGTGTCGCCTCACTTGTCGGAGAGCCCCCTTTTTGCGGGCGCCAGCGGCATGCTGATGCGCCCGCACGATCGACGAGTCAACGCTGATCGTCCACTGCACCGGTGAGCCGTCGTCATGGACCTGCGCCGCTGCCAGGATCCGATCCCACGTCCCGTCCGCGGTCCACCGGCGCAGCCGCTCGTGGCAGGTCTTCCACGGCCCATACCGTTCCGGCAAGTCACGCCACGGAGCACCCGTGCGCTTCCACAAGATCCCGTTGATGACCTGCCGGTGATCCCTCCATCGTCCTCGCGACCCGCCAGGCCCCGACAACAGCGGCCCGATCACCGCCCACGCCTCATCGGTCAACTCACCGCGACGCACCACCGGCACATCGTCAACGATCAACCACTACAGGATCGGCAGGACGCGTCCTAGAGGCAGCGGCGGTAGCTCTCTGCAGCCCCTGTGAAATCCGGTGACGCAGGGCGGTCCGGAGCGAGATCACCGGAGCCGTTGCGGTGGTCGAGGGCAGGCTCAGTTTGCCGGCATGCCCTCAACCACGTCGCCTCCCATCAGGCGCGTGGTGCAATCGCTTACCCGGCCTACAGTCACCGGTGCGCCGAGTTGAGGCGAAGCCGCACGCTGCCCCTCAGGAGCTGCAGGTGTTCAGCATGCTTTGCAGGGCGGACTTCTCCGACGACTGCAGGCTCAGCCCCCAGTTGTACTTCACGGTGATCCACATCTTGCTGTAGGTGCAGCGGTACGACGACAGAGGCGGCTGCCACGTCGACGGGTCCTGGTCACCCTTGGCCTGGTTCACGTTGTCGGTCACGGCGATCAACTGCGGGCGGGTCAGGTCATTGGCGAAGCTCTGCCGCCGGCTGGTGGTCCAACCGCTGGCGCCCGAGCGCCACGCCTCAGCCAGGGGCACGACGTGATCAATGTCGACATCGGAGGCGGCGGACCATGTTGCGCCGTCGTACGGGCTGTACCAGCGGCCCGAGGTCGCCGCGCAGCTGCTGTCGGTGACCACGGACGTGCCGTCGCGCTTGAGGACCGTCTCGCGGGTATTGCAGGCACCGCTGATGGTGATCCAGTGCGGGAACAGATCCCGGGAGTACCCACTCGTCGACCCCTCGCTCTTTACCGTCAGAGCGTTGAGCTGCGACTGGGCGCTCGCCTTGGACGGAATGCCGGGAGGTGTCGCCGAAGCCACCGAGGCGTCGACGGCGGCCAGGCCGGCGCTGGCGACCATCACGGCCGCTGCGCCGGTCAGGGCACGCCGTGCCAACGCAGATGTGGTGAGTCGTCGGGTGAGTCGCATGAGTGCCTCCTCGGGCATCCGTCGTGGACAGCGACCATCTCACCCCATCATGTCCATCGACAGTCACCACTGTGAAGAGTGGGGAAGGCTCCCGCGAACACTGATCACAGCCATTCCCTGTCCGCACCACCGGCCCCGGGGGGAGCACACGCCGGTCCGCTGCCCCGCCGCCGATCGCGCCTGTCGAGATGGCGACGAACCGGCGATCAGCGACGATCCGACGTCCTAAGGGACGTCTCGTAACTGGTTGAAGGCGTTGCCCGGCACCGGGCTGGTGGTCAGCCGGCGAGGATGATGTTGTGGAGGTTGGCGATGCCGGAAGCGGCGTCGGCCAATGTGTGGGCGGCGCGGCGGTAGTCGCGCAGGATCTTGAAGCACTTCATCCTGGCCAGGGCGTGTTCGACCCCTGCTCGAACGGTGCGGTGTTCGATGTTGAGGGCTTCTTTCCAGTCCGGCAGAGTGCTGCCGTCGGCGGGCTTGCGGTACGGCATGATCACCTCCGGGTTACCGCGGTAGCCGCCGTCAGCCATCACCGGCCGCCCGTCCAGCTTCTCGGCGATGCCCGAGGTGCGGTAGACGATCGTGTCGTTGCGGTTGCCCGGCTGCGGGTCGCCGACGGCGATGACCAGACGGGTGCTGGCGTCGATAGCGACCTGCAGGTTCGTCGAGTACCGGTAGTTCTTACTCCGGGCGGCCAGCCGGTGATCGCGGGTGGGGATCAGAGTCCCGTCGACGATCGCGATCTGCTCGACCGGCCGTTTACGCACCGGCGCCAGGGCCAGCAGCGGCGCGAGAGTGTCGATGACCCGATGCGCAGCCGAGTGCGACACCCCGAACAGCGGGCCGACCTGCCGCATCGTCAAGTTCGTCCGCCAGTAGGTGGCCACCAGCAGCACCCGATCGGCCAGGTCCAGGGCCCACTGCCGACCCGGCCGGCCGTCAGCGATGCCGTCACCGCCACGCTCGGCGACCAGCCGGACCAGCCTGCGGAACTGGGCGGGCTGCAACCCGGTGAACGGAAAGATCCACTCAGAGTGGGCCGCGGTGATCACCTGCACCCAGGCATCCTGCCCGATCGTCCTCAACAGACAGACACCAGGGTTACGAGACATCCCTTAGAGTGCGACTCTCAGGCTGGCACGACACCTGCAATTCCGGGAGCGACGGTGGCCAACAACCTGATCGTCATGACATGGAACGTCGAGAACCTGTTCCCACCCGACGACACCGACACGTCGGCGCCCGACACCTACACCGCGAAGCTCACCTACCTCGCCGGTCTGATCGCCGGCACCGGCGCCGACGTCGTCGCCCTTCAAGAGATCGGCAGCCTCCGGGCCGCACAGGACCTGCAAGCTGCCCTCGGGGAGCCCTGGCAGGCCGTCGTGTCCTCCCACCCGGACAGCCGCGGCATCCGCGTCGCCGTTCTCGCCCGCCATCCCCTCACCGAGGAAGCGCAGATCCTCGCGCTGCCGCCCTCCGGATTGCCCGCGGTCCCCGACGTCGACGGCGACACCCTCACCCACATGGGACGCGGAGCACTTCAAGTACACGTCGACTGCGGCGGCGCCGGGCTGCGCCTGCTGACCGCGCACCTGAAAAGCAAACTGCTCACCTACCCGGGCGGGCGACGCTACCCCCTCAACGAAGACGAACGCGCCCGCGGCGCCGGCTACGCCCTCCTGCGGCGCACCGCCGAAGCCGTCGCCCTGCGCGTACACCTCAACGAGGCCCTCGCCGCAGCCGCCACGAACGGGCAACCAGGCATGCCGACCATCCTCTGCGGCGACCTCAACGACGGCCCCGACGCCATCACCACCGTCCTGCTCGAAGGCCCAGCCGACGGAGACGTCAACCGCCCCGACAAAGGCGACGCCGTCCGGCTGTACAACCTCGGACGACGCCTCCCCCCAACCCGCGCATACTCCCGCATCTACCAAGGCAACGGCGAACTCATCGACCACATCCTGGCAACCCGCGACCTCCAACTCCAGCTGACCAACATCGACTCCCTCGTCGACGACATCACCTCCATCGGCGCCTCCACCCGCAGCCGAGAGAACGCCGTCGTACCAGACCACGCCCCCGTCGTCGCCCGATTCCACGGGTAAGACGGGCGGCCGGGGAAACGCAGCGACCGACGCTGCGCCAAGATGTCGTCGAGCTCGGCGGCGGTGGCGACGCGATAAATGGCAACGTTCGTTGGGCGAGGGCGTCCAGAAGACACGACTGACTCTGCGGCCTCTCGTCTCCCAGGGCACGTGACCGGCCGTTAGCTGATCTTCGAGGTGCCCCCGCAGAATACGAACCGGCCACGCCGGTTTAGAAGTGTGGACGCAGGCGGAAGCCGCACGGCATGACCTGGAAGGACTTGCGCCGCCACGCTTGCCGCCACGTCCAGGAGCTGACCGCCGTTGACCGTCCTCACCCACTCGATCGGGCACGCGAGGGGCACGCGATGCTTCGCTCGTCGGCCGTCGGGCGAAGGCGTTCCCACTGCGGGTCGTAACAGACCAGCCCATGGTCTGCCGCCATACGAGCCGCCTCGGCCGACACCTCCTCGCACATGCTGTACCGCATGGTGAAGTAGACGAAAGGACCCGACGCCTCGTCCATCAAAGGACCAGCAGACCACGGGCTCACATCGTGCTCGTCATCAGACATATCGACCCACCGCTCAAGCAGCGCCAAGACGTAGGCACGGATACGCGGGGTCGGCAGAAGTTCCTCATCCTCCATGTACAGGGCGTAGAGCTGGTCGTAGGCCTCACCCGCAGCGCCGTCGTCAATCGGCAGCTCGCCCTCCCAGACCGCCAAGTCGTAACTCATGCCGGCAGTCTGCCCGCCATGCCCGATGCAGCGGTAGATGCCAGCAGGCTGACGCTGGCCAACCTGTGGATTATGAGATCAAATCGCCCATTCCGTCGGCCTGGCACATGGCTGTCTAGCAGCGGAAACACTTTTCGGCATCTCGCACTACTCCCCCTGTCCGTCGACCTCTTGCGGACTGGATGCGGACCGCCCGCCTATGGATGATCCGCTCGGTAGCTCGGCTCGACGGGACGCAGACGGATCTGAGGCCGCCGCTCAGCTATATCGATGATCTCGAACTCCGTAACGGTGTCGAGCGTCGGCCACTGCGCCGCGTCGTAGGGCAGCATCAGGACATCCACGAAGCCCTTCACGGCAAGACCGAGGTCAACACCGACCCCAATTACGCCGGGACTTGGAACTTAAAACACGCGACCGGTCAGGCGTTGGCCTACGTGCAACTGCGTGCGTAGTTCACGCCAGTCCTCGCTGCTGTCATCGCCACCACCCACGGCGCGATCATCGCAGTCCGCACTGTCAGTTTGGAGCGGCATCCCTGAGGAGGGCCGGGGGTTCGGGGCGGAGCCCCGAGGTCTTCATGATCCTGGACGCTCCGACATACTCCCGTCGTGAACCAGGACGACCCACTGAGCGATCGGCTGCAAGTGGCGGGGCACGTTGTCGTCCTCATGGCAGTGCTCCTCATGCCGCTCCTGTGCTGTGGCGGGTTGTTCGCGAACTGGCTGTGGAACAACTGATCGTCCCTGGCCGGCCGGCCGACGCCTGCCGGAGGTCGCCAGCAGGCCGGGGCCGGGCCGCTTGCGGACCCCCCCTCCATCAGGACCTCCCGATCGGGTGGCCCGCCGTAGCGCTCTTCTCGGGCTCAACAGAGCGTCAAGCCGCTGGACTCGCCAAGTCACACGGGTATCTCAAGTCGATGCGGTGCCGATCGAAGATCGCAGCCCGGCAGCCACCCGGCGGACCCGCTCGCGTCCTACTGACGGTCATAGATGCCCGGGTTAGCGCCCAGATGCCCACGGGCGTGATCGTTCGTGCGACGGGAAGGCCGGGGCGCAGCCGTTGTACCAAGATCGCGGCGCGGAGCGGACTCCTGCTGCGCTGCAGCCTCCCGTGCTAAATCGGTGGCGGATCTGACGAGCAGCCAACGGCACGTCTCCACAATCGCCCGTCGAGTCGGTGGAGTGAATGCCGAGCATGCGGACGAAGCAGCTGTCCGCATGTGCGCCACCGGTGAGCGTCTCCCGTACCTACACATCTCGGTGTTCGTAGTTGCGCCGCGCTGAACATCGAGTGACCCTATGTGCGCGATAGTCACGCTGATCATCGCCATAGTGGTGCGCACAGTCCCGAGGAGGCGGTGCTATGGGCCAGACCCCGCGGATGCTCCAGCCGTCCCTGTCCGAGCGCCACTTCTTCGGTGCCGAGCTGCGTCGGCTGCGGGAGCGGGCCAACCTCTCCCAGGCGCGACTCGGCGCGATGATCCGCTTCAGCGCCGACCTGGTGCGTCGGATCGAGACAGCGGACCGCTTTCCATCCCGGGAATTCGTCGAGGCCTGCGACAGGGCGTTGGAAGCCGGAGGGGCCTTGACCCGCCTGCTACCTCTTCTCGAGGAAAGTCGCAACAGGGAGAACATGCGGACAACTTTCCCGAGCGGTTCTGGCAACGCAGACACCCTGCTGCCCGCCCAATTGAAGGAGAAGCCCGGGGTGGCGGGCATGGTCGTCCGTGTTCCCTTCCAGCCCGGTGTCCTCGATCGCGCCGCCCTTGACTGGCTGGACGCTGCGGCGGACCCTCGGCCGCCCGTGGTCGGACGACCCGGATCGCCTGACCAGGTTGACGAAGAGGATCTTCATGCGGCGGAGACCGCTCTGGCGATGTTCCGGCAGTTGGACCACACCCACGGCGCCGGACGAGTCCACGCGCAGGTGCAGCGGTACGTCGAAGGCGAACTGAACCGGCTGTTGGCGAACACTCCCACCTCCGAGGCTGTCGGCCGGCACCTCTACACGCTCGCGGCGGGATTCTTCGAGCTCTGCGGGTACCAGGCAGTCGACACCGGTGCCCATGGCCTCGCCCAGCGCCGCTACCTCCGCGCCCTACGTCTGACGGAAGCCGCCGACGACCGCCCGTACGGCAGCTACCTGCTCGCCGTGAACATCGGCCATCTCGCGCTGCACTGCGGCCATCCCGAGCCGGCACGCCGGATGGCGCTGATGGCGGTGAGAGGAAGCGAGACCCAGGCGACGCCCGCCGTGGCAGCCGCGCTGCACGCGGTGGTAGCGCGCACCCACGCCCGCCTTGGACGCGAAGGCGACTGCCTGGCCCACCTCGACGTCGCGGAAAGGCACCTGGCCCGTGCCAAGCCCGAGGACGAGCCGGCGTGGATCGGGTACTTCGATGCGGCGTACCTCGCCGACGAGATCGCCCATTGCTTCCACGACCTGGGCCGACCGCAGCACACCCAACGGCACCTGGGCGACGCCCTCACCGCCCTGAGCCCCACCCACGTCCGGCGACTCGCCATCGACACCGCGCTCCTGGCCTCGTCGCTGGCCGCCGCCGGCCGCATCGACGAAGCCTGCGCCACCGCACGCGAGGCAGTCGACCACGCCGCACGAACCACCTCACACCGTTGCCTGCAGCGCATGGTCGAGGTGCAGGCCGACCTCGAGCCCTACCGGTGCGAGCCGGAGGTCCGCGAGTTCGGCGAGTACGTGCGTCACCGACTACCGCTGGCGGCCGTGTAGCCCCCCGTTAGTCGTTGGCCGCATCCGCCATCACCGAGCGGTAGTGACCCAGCTCCGCCTCCAGCGCCGCGCCCGCTCGACGGGACGACGCCACATAGTGGCCGACATCGGCAAGAAGCAACACCTCAGGTGCCATGCCGAGAGACGTCAACTCGCCGGCGAGTTCGCGGACATCCTCGACCACGGCCACCTCGTCGGCGGTGCCATGAATAAGCAGCACCGGCCGTTGGACAGCAGCGGCACGGACCCGGCCAGCACCACCTCGCAGCCGCATCGCGTGCGCCCGCTGGAACCGGGGCACCGTCTGCGCCCACCGGTCAGGATCCACGATCGCCGACACGGCCGTGGCAGCGGCGAACGGGCCGTCCTGGGCCACCGCGTGCAACGCGGTGTAGCCGCCGGCGCTGGCACCACGGATGAACACCTGCCCCGGCACCGCCCGCCCCCTCGACAGCAGGTGAACCGCCACCGCCGCGCAGTCGCCGACATCGTCCAGGCCCCACCGGCCGTAAAGCGATTCCCGGAATAGCCGGCCATACCCGGTGCTGCCCAGGTAGTCGACATCAACGACGGCGAACCCGCGACTGGTGAAGAACTGCACCTGCCAGTCCAGGCGCAGCAGGCAGGACGCGGTCGGCCCAGGATGCGCCCGCACGATCACCGGCGCCCGCCAGTCCGCCGCCGAGCCCGTCGGCGGATACACCAGGCCAAGCACCTCTCGCCCACTGGCCACTCGAACGCGCAGCTCCGTCGGCGTCGATACTCGCGTACGGTCGAGTCCCGCGTGCTCCGGTCTGGCAAGTACCTCCGCCCGGGGGTCAGCGCCCGCCAGGTCCACGAGAGCGACCTGCGGGGCTGCGGTCGGCGACGATCCGATCAACGCCACTGTCGTCCCTCGAACGGCCAGGTAGGGCTTGATCGACGTGTAAGGAAGGTCGACCGGGCGGACAGTGCCGTCGGGCTCGATTACGACAAGACGGTGTCGCGGCCCTTCCTGCACCGCCGCGACAATCCGACCCTGGTCGAGGAACCCATACGACGTGTAGCCCAACTCCCACGGCTCTGCAGCGCACTCACCTGCGATCGACGCCACAGCCTCTACCTCAAGGCCGTTCCATCGATAGAGGTTCCACCAGCCGCTACGGTCCGACACGAAGTACAACGCTCCGTCGGGCCCCCACTGCGGCTCCACCGCGGATTCCTCTGGACCGCCGGCCAGCTTCACAGGGTTCTCGACCTCACCTTGCGGTGAGTAGGAGGCGGTCCACACCTCGCAGGCATCCCATGGCATGTCGCGCTCACTCCAAGCGGTCCAAGCCAACCGACCTGGGCCTGGCCGAGGAGCACCGAGGAACCCTGGGGACGAGACGAGAGTCCGCATCTGCGAGGCGCAAGTGAACGACACAGCGACGAGCTGGTCACTCTGCTCCGACTCCCGTACAGCCAGCAACTCGCCGTCACCGATTGTTAAGTCGCCGAAGCATCCGTGGCTGACTAATTCGGGTTCATTGCTATAAGGGCGGCTTCGGTACAGGCCGTCTCTAGCGACGCACCACAACGTCCCCGCGGCAACAGCGAACGATCCGCCTCCGTACGCATGCACTTCGCTGGCGACATCGAGGTTTTTCGGACTGACGTCACGCTTGCCATCGCTTGCCCGCCAGCGTGTCACCGTAGTACCTCGGTCCGCTCCGGGGCGGGTCTCAAGCCAATAAAGGCCATCTTCACCGGTACGTAGCTGGTCGTAGCTAACCGAGGCGCGGACGGCGTCGTCGACCGATAGTTCGGCGGTCCTGTGCGCCACCCTCACATGTCCTCCTCGAACGACCATCCAGCGGGCCGGGCGACGGCAGGTTCCTCAACCGGTCGTCCGGACGTCGGCCAGGCCAGCGGCTGGTCTCGGTCCTGCAGGTGCCGCGAGTGCTCAGACGACCGACTCTACGCCCGAGCGGTGTGTCCCTGCCGCTGGAGGCGTCCCTGTAACGTGCCCGCCCTCTCGTGTCGGCTCTCGAGGCAGCGTCGATGCGGACAACAATCCTTGTCCGCATCTCCGGTATCGACCAAGCCATTCAGCGCGAGCCACCATTCGGAGCGATAAGCCTTTCACGGGTGGCACGGTGATTGATCTTCCGGCCCCGATTACGACTTTGATGGAAGGGTCTAATGCAGCCACAGGATGAATTGGCGCGCTACGGCTACACGCAGGAGTTGGCGCGTCGCCTCCGGTTCCGGGACCTGGTCGCGTATGGCTTGGTGTATATGGTGCCGATCGCGCCGATGGCGATCTTCGGCAGCGTGTACGCCGGCTCCGGCGGGATGGTTGCCCTGGCGTACGCGGTCGGTGTGGTGGCCCTCGTTTTCACCGCGTTCTCGTACGCGCAGATGGTGAAGGCGTTCCCCATGTCGGGCAGCGTCTACAACTACGCCGGCCGGGGCATCAGCGCACCGGTCGGTTTCCTGGCCGGCTGGGTGATCCTGCTCGACTACGTCCTCGTACCGGGCCTGCTGTATCTGGTGGCGTCGGTGGCGATGCACGCCACCGTGCCGGCGGTGCCGGTGTGGTTGTGGCTGCTGGGGTTCGTCGCGGTCAACACGATCGTCAACTCGGTCGGCATCCGCATGACCGCGATGGTCACTCGGGTGATGCTCGTCGGCGAGCTGATCGTCCTGGCGGTCTTTCTGGCCGTCGCCTGCTGGGCTCTCGCATCAGGTAGGGGCCGGTTCAGCTGGGACGCGTTCTACAACTCCGACACGTTCACCTGGGCCGTGGTCGCGGGGGCGGTGTCGATCGCCGTGCTCAGCTTTCTGGGTTTCGACGGCATCAACATGCTGGCCGAGGAGACCAGGGGCGGCTCTCGGCAGATCGGCCGGGCGATGGCCGCCGTCCTGATCCTGGCCGGGGTGTTGTTCATCGCCCAGACGTGGCTTGCCGCGATGCTCGTCCCCGACCCCGGCGTGCTCCTGGCGCAGGGTGACCCGAACGGCACCGCCTTCTACGATGCCGCCGCAGTTGCCGGCGGCGGCTGGCTGGCGACGCTGTGCGCGGTGGCGACGGCCATCGCGTGGGGGTTGCCGAACTCGATGGTCGCGCAGGTCGCGACGTCCCGGCTGTTGTACGCGATGGCCCGCGACCGGCAGCTCCCGAGCTTCTTGGCGAAGGTGTCGCTCCGCCGGAACGTGCCGATCAACGCGACCCTGCTCACCGGCGTCGTGTCCCTCGCCCTGGGCCTGTACATGGCCACCCGCGCCGACGGGATCACCCTGCTGTCATCACTGATCAACTTCGGGGCGATGGTCGCGTTCCTCGTCCTGCACGTCTCCGTCGTCGTGCACCACCTCATCCGGCGGCGCAGCGGCAACTGGTGGGCGCACCTGGTCATGCCCGGTATCGGGTTCGCGATCCTGGCCTATGTGGTGGTCAACGCGAACATCGCCGCGCAGCGCCTCGGCCTGGCCTGGCTCGCCCTCGGCATGGTCGTGCTCGCCGGCCTCTACCTGTCCGGCCGCCGCCCGTCGCTGTCCGGCCTGGCGCCAGTGCAGCGGTCCGCTCGTGACCTGGAGCGGGTGTGACCACGATGTCTTCCGGAAGTCACTTCACCTACCGGCCGGCGCGCGACGAGTTGGCCTACACCTTCGGCGGGCGGATCCCGGTGGCGCATGTGCGCTCCGGTGACGTTTTCACCGTGCACACCGAGGACTGCTTCGGCGGCCGGGTACGAGGGCCGGCGGACCTGCCGTCGCAGGTGTGCGCGATGCCGTACCTGAATCCGGTGTCGGGGCCGTTCTTCGTCGAGGACGCCGAACCCGGCGACACCCTCGCCGTCCACATCGCCTCGATCGTCCCGGCCCACGACTGGGGGGTGTCCGCGACGTTCCCGTACTTCGGGGCGCTGACCTCAACCGGGCACACCGCGACCCTCCAACCACCCCTCGACGAACGCGTCTGGGTCTACCACATCGATCCCACCGCCGGAACCGTGTGGTACTGCGCCACCACGAGCGACCACAGGGTTGAGCTGCCGTTGGATCCGATGATCGGCACGATCGGTGTAGCCCCCGCCGCGATGGAGACCCGCGCCACGATCGTTCCGGACTACTACGGCGGGAACCTCGACACACCCGAACTGCGCGCCGGCACCACCCTCTACCTCGGGGTCAACGTCCACGGTGCGCTCCTCGCGCTCGGTGACGGACACGCCCGCCAGGGCGAGGGTGAAGCGTGCGGGGTCGCGGTGGAGATCGCGACCGTCACCACCCTCGCCGTCGAGGTCATCAAGGGCGGCCTTCCCACCGCCTGGCCGCGGCTGGAAACCGACGCCGCGATCATGTCCGTCGGCTGTGCCCGACCACTCGAGGACGCCTACCGCATCGCCCACCAGGACCTCACCGGCTGGACCGCCGACCTGTGCGGGCTGGACACCCTTGACGCCTACCAGCTCATCTCCCAAGCCGGACGGGCGCCGATCGGCAACGTCTGCGACCCCAACTACACAATCCTGGCCGCCATCGGCAAGGCCCACCTCCCCCAGCCGCAGCCCGCCTACGCAGACGCCCATGCCCGGCTCCGTGACCTCACCCAGGGGCGGCCATGACCGCGCCGGTGCCCGGGCTGCCGCTGCGCGACGAGCTGTACCTGCTCGCCCACAACGACGACACCGGCCAACCCCACATCCACCGCCAAGCCCTCGCCGTCGGTCTCGCCGGCGCCGTCCTCATCGACCTCGTCCTCACCGGCCGCACCGTCCTCGACGGCCACGGCCAGGTTGGGGAGCAGCGGGTTCGGCTGCACATCGACCGGCCCGTCGGCGACCTCATCACCGATGCCGCCCTCACCAGCCTGCGCCACACCCGGCCCGCCCCACCGCTGCGCCACTGGCTGCGCGGATTCGCCGACGACCTCTACGAACGCACCCGCGCCGGCCTGCACGCCGCAGGAATCCTCCGCCACACCAGCCACCGCCGACTCGCCGGGCTGATCCGCGCCGACACCTACCTACCCACCCATCAGCGGTGGCCCGTCATCGCGCGCGCTCGCCTGCGCTACCTCGCCGACGGCCGCGAACAACCCGACAACCACACCGCCGCCCTCGCCGGACTCGTCGTCGCCCTCAACCTCACCGGTCACCTCTATCTCCACGACGACACCACCACCGTCGCCAACCAGCTGCGCGCCATCGCCGGCCAACACACCGGCCCGTGCGCGACATCACTACCGCCGTCGACGCCGCCGTCGGCGACCTCGCTACCGCCACCTACCGCTAATCACGAGGAAGGAACCCCCGACACCGTGATGCTCCCCTCGGCTGCCCCCGGGCGCCTGGCGGTGAACCCGGTCGGCAGCGCCCTGCTCGCCGAGTGCTTCGCCAGCGCCCCCGGCCATCCGAGGCCCGCGTCGACTGCGCCAGCGGCCACCGGCAGCCGATCCGCCACCACGCATCCCGGCGCCATCGGGCCAGGATTGACCCCGTGGCAGCGGCTCACCGCCCTCGCCGACCCCATCGACACCACACCCGGCGAGGCGCCGAAGAAAACGAACGAGCACCTGCCCGGCGGCCTGCACCCATATCTGCTCAACGCACTCCTGAAAGACGCGGACGTGCTGGCCGGCGCGGTAGCGCCCCGAGAACGGGCCACCGACCTCGCCTATCCCCGGCTGCTCATCAGCGGCGTCGTCGCGCTCGCGAGCAGCCATTACCTCAACCAGGCCCCGCGGGCGACGATCCTGCGTGTCCTCGCCGACATCCCCGGCATCACCGACCGCGGCCAGAGCACCGGCCTGACGTTCGCTGTCACCGCCGACGGATCCACCTCGCAGCTCCTGGTCGACCCGCAAAGCGGCGAGGTCCTCGCCGCGCACGGACGGCTGACCGGCCGCCGGGCGGGCCTGTTCTCGTACGTCCTCATCCTCGAACGCGGCCACACCACCCACGCCGGCGCCCCGTCGGACCCTGACCGGCCAGCCACCAACCTCCACCGTCTCAGGCGCGATCAGCAGCAGGGGTCACCGGAGCTGCGACGCGTAGCCACTGCAGCACCAGGCCACCGCATCATCGCCACCGCCAACCGACAGCGGCGACGGAAAGAGGTACTTCCTCATGGATCTACGAACGTGGGCCGGCTCTGGCCGTCGAACGGGCCCGAGCGAGCAACCCCGCCAGGAATGGCAGGTGCGAGCACCTGGGAGCCGTCGGTGATGTCGTCGCAGCTGCAGACGCCGGGCGCCGGACCCACGCCAGATCGGCCGCGCTACAGAACGGAGACGACTCCTCCTCACACCCCGCTGCGGCCGACGTGGGCATGCCGGGCATGCGGTCAGCCGTGGCCGTGCCCGCAGGCCCGGCTGCTGTTGAAAGTGGAGAACGAATCGGCGCTCCCCGCGCTCTCGATCTACCTCAGCGGGTTGATGTTCGAGGCGATGCGCGACCTGTTCCACCTCAACCCACACGACGGACCGAGCCCGCAGGAGATGTTCGACCGCTTCGTGGCCTGGGGCCCCTTCCGCAGATCGATCCTGGAGCAGCGGTGAGCAAGCACCGCAGCCTGCCCATGGTGAGGGGACCTCCGCGACGACCGGCCGCGACGTCACCTTCACATCACCGCCCGACAAACGCTCGCATCACCGCCCCGAAGGCGACGTGATACGCGCTCATCCCCGTTCGCGATCAAGGAGGAATCTTGAGCATCACCGCAGACAGACCCGGCACGACCGTCGCACAGGACCCGCGCACGCTCGTGTCGGGCGAGGTGTTCGACAAGCTGACCCGCTACTTCGCCGCCCGGCAGGAGGTGAGCCACACCTACGCCGAGCGTGCCGTCGGGCAATTCCTGGTCTTCCTGAAGGCCCACGCCGACCAGGCCGGCAAGCCCAACTTCGGGATGCTCCTGCCGACCGGCGAGTCCTACCGGGTCGTGCCCACCCGACCGGTCGACGCCGTCTAGCACGCCCTACTGCAGATCAGCGAGCCCTACACCGCCGCCTGCCACCAGATCGCCGGCCACTACGTGCACCACCGGCCGATCCTGACCGAAGCCATGCGAGACGGCACCGCGATCACCTACACCCTCGCGGCGTTGCACGACACCGGCTACCAGATCGACATGGAATTCTGGGACGGTGAGGCCGAGTCCTGCTGTCCGCCGAACCCGCCACAGCCCGGCCGGTAACAGGAGAACCTGATGCGCAGCGACTGGACGGCCCTGCCCCGCAGCGTGATCACCAGGATCACCGAACAGGTCGGTGGAGCGTTCGAGGCATCCCCGGCACCCGACGGCAACCACGCACAGATCGCCTCGACCATCACCGGCCCGTCCGGACCGGTCTTCGTCAAAGCGGCCTACGGCGAATGGGCCGTCCAGTCGCTGCGCTACGAGCTGGCCGTCACCCAGGCCGTCGACCGGTACCCGCCAGCGCTGCGGTGGCACTTCGAGGCCGATGGCTGGCTGGTGGTAGGGACCGAGCATCTCGCCGGCCCCCACCCCGACCTAACCCCCGACAGCCCCGATCTCGACCTGCTCACCGCCGCCCTGAAAGACCTTCAGCAGACGCCGGCGCCGGGCGATCGGTGGTTCACCCCAGCCGGCCGGCTCGGGTTCGCGCACCCGGCGATGGACGGCGGGACACTCGTGCACTCCGACCTCAACCCGACCAACCTGATCGCCACCCCGCACGGCCTGCGCATCGTCGACTGGGCCTGGGCCACCAAAGCAGCTGCCTGGGTCGAACTCGCACTACTCGTCCAATGGCTGATCGGCAGCGGCCACACCCCCGACCAAGCCGAAGACTGGCTCGGGCAATTCCCGGCCTGGACCGCCACAAGCGCTGACGTGCTCAACCATTTCGCCTCGGCCAACGCCGCGAAGTGGGCGACCAAGGCCCGACACAACACCGAGCGCTGGGTACACGACCTCGCCCAATGGACCGGAGAGTGGGCAATCCACCGGGCCCACGGGCGCGTAGCTCAAGGCCGTGAGCCACGGCCGAGGGCCCGACAGTCTTGACAACCGACAGGCTGTACAAGGTCACCCCACGCCCCAGGATCTCGGCCCGACAAAGTCAGGGATGAACACGCGCGCTGAGCGCCCGAACCGCAGGGAGCCAACAATGGCCGATCCGCTCGACACCGAGCTCACGAAGACGGCTCGCGCTCGACTGGTCGACAAGCTGCTCGCCGACGGTGCGATCACCTCACCGGCCGTCGAAGCGGCATTCAGACAGGTCCCGCGGCACCTGTTCACGCCCTCGGGAGTCAGTGTCGAGGCCGCGTACGCCGACGACGTGGTGGTCACCCGCCGCGGCCCGGACGGCAAGGCGACCAGTTCGATCTCCGCGCCGTGGCTTCAAGCCGCCATATTGCACGCCGCTCACCTTCAGCCCGGCGCACGGGTGCTGGAGGTCGGATCCGGCGGCTACAACGCCGCGCTCATCGCCGAGGTCGTAGGCCCGCACGGCACGGTCACCAGCATCGACATCGACCCCGCCGTCATCGCCCACGCCCGCACCGCCCTCGACACCGCCGGCTACCCGCACGTTGCGGCGGTGCACGCCGACGCGGACGAGGGATGGGCGGCGGCCGCCCCGTACGACGCCATCATCGTCACCGTCGAGACCAGCGACATCCCACCCGCCTGGACCGACCAGCTCGCCCCCGACGGCGTCCTCGTCGCCCCGCTTCGGATGCGAGGCCACACCCGATGCCTCACCCTCATCCGCGACGGCGTACACCTCGTTGCCACCAATGCCCTCGTCTGCGGCTTCGTCCCAATGCAAGGCGCCGGTGCAAACCCCGTCACACCACACCACCTACGCGGCTACGACGTCACCGTATTCATCGACGACCCTGTCACCGAGGCCCTGGATCTCCACGCGCTGCCCGCCGCCCTCGACGGACCGCGGCACGACGCCTGGTCGCCGGTCACCACCCCACCGGCGACCCCGTTCGACACCCTGCACCTGTGGCTGGCCAGCCAACCCCACCCTCACGGTCTGCTCGCCGTCGACCGGCAGCGCGCCGCCGACCTGGCACCGCAGAACTGGGTGGCCTGCCCGGCCCTGCTCACCGCCGACAGCATCGCCTACCTCGCCACCCGCCAACTCGACGACACCACCTGGCAGTTCGGCACCCACGGCTACGGACCCCACGCCGCCGCACTCACCGGCCGAATGCTCGACCTCATCGGCGCCTGGGACCGTCACCACCGACACCTACCCGGCCCGCGCATCGCCGTCTACCCCACCGGCACCGCACCCCACCCCACCAACCACCTGCGGCTACTGATCCCCCGCCCGCACACCACCATCGCGATCACCTGGACCAGCAACGGCCAGCCCGCATAACCAGCAACGAACCCTCCACGCCTGCGCGAAACACCGTCGCAAACAGAGGACGGCAGGCCGGCCCATGACGGTGCAGCGCCCAATTGCTATCCCCGCAGCACACCGCAGCCCAACCCGTATCCGGTCAAAGCGACCTGCGGACCGCCGCGACTCCGCAGGCCACCACGAACGCGAGCGCGATCATCGCCATCCGCAGCCAGGGCACATCCCGTGTCGGCCAGACACCGATCGATGCAGCCAGTCCCAACTGAGCCAGCAATAGCACACACACGGCGACACTCAGCACCCGATACGTGTTCCCGAACTCGAACCAGAACACCCAGGTACCGACGATAGCGGGAACGACCATCAGCAGGCTCAGACCGATCAACGGAACGGCTAGCCTCCACCGCATACGAGCATCCACTGCCGCGCCCTCCCCGCCTACCGCCGCCGGCACACACCCTGCCGCTCCTGCGGTCAGCATCGCCTCCACCGCAACGAATCCTCGGCCTCCGCGGCAGCCTGCCTCACCACCAGCCGAGCAAGCCACCCCCATAGGCTCTCGCATTTCCCGTACGGTGTCCCCTGCGCCGTAACGAGCAAATCACCGTATGCGTTGGCCATCTCGCGGGGGCTGAGACTGATGTTCGGAGACAGAGCCAACGTCCGGCTGTCCATGGCACACCTCGATTTCCTCGGCGACGACGAGACGCTGCGCACGAACGCCGCACACGCTGTCGACGAGTTCGCTTCCCGGTCCGCGCCGAGGCTTCACTCCGGTCAGGACCGCACAGCGTCCGTGCGCCTCGTCCTCGCCAGGTCCGGACAGGTGGACGACGTGACGATCAGCCGCGACTGGCGACGCCAGGCCGGCGTGACCCGTATCGGGAATGCCGTCTACGAGGCGTACACCCGCGCGCTGGGAAGCCTCCTCGAAACCACCGCACTCGAGGAGTTGCAGCGAGACCAGCCTCCAACACAACCAGCGCAGCCGCCGGCCACCAGCACGGAGCCCGAACTCGACCAAGCCCTCTGGCTGCAGCGCACGTGGGGCGCCCTGCACCACATCGACGCCGAACTCGCCCGGCTGACCCACGCACCGGAGCAGCCCGAGCAACGGACGATCTCCAGTCCACACGGATGCCTGACGCTTCACCTGCGCGGCACGGGCATCACGGCGATCACCGCGGACGCCGCGCGAGTCGCCCGCATGGACACCGAACAACTCCGGCTCGAGGCTCGATCACTCTTCCGGACCTACGAGCTCGCCCGCCCCGGCGAGACGGAGGCGCGATCATGAAAGACCTGGAAGTCATCACCGACGCGCTGCGCGACGAGGGCAAGAAGTGGCTGGCGATGTCCGACAGCATCGCGGAGGTCAAGACAGCCGCCGAACAGCTGCATCTTGAGCCGTCCGCGTTCTTCATCGGCGACGCGAGCGTCGTCCTGCACGCCGGCTCCTACCGGGACTTCCACACATTCATGGTGCGGATCCTGAGCGGCGCCGTCACGGAGTTCGATCAGATCGGCGCGGCGCTGCGGCGCATCGCTGACGAGTACGACCGGGCCGACGAGGTCGTCTCCCTGGACCTCGACAAGATCTACCGCGCATGACGATGGAAGGCAGTGCAGGTGCAGCCCGCAAGCAGCGACCTTGAGTACGGTGAGCCGTTCAACAAGGCGTTCGACCAGATCCGCTCCAGCATCGACCGAGCCGTCGGCTCCTTCAACGACATCGTGGAACGCGTCAACGAGCACAGCTGGCTTCTCGGCCCCGCCGGGCTGTGGTGGATCAAGCAGAACCTCGACGCCACGCGCCGGGCTATGAACACGGTGCTCGACCAGGTCGACCACGCGCTGGAACGCCAGGTGCCGGTGCTGTCGCTGATCAACGTCAGCTTCCGGTGGGTCAACGACGTCAAGACTCCCGTCTCCGACCTGTCGTTCACCGCGACCGAGCCGCGCAGCGACAACATCGCCAAGTGGAGCGGTGACGCGGCGATCGCCTACAACGCCAAGGCCACCAAGCAGAAAGCCGCGATCGACGAGTCGGTGCTGAAGGCCGAGTTCATCAGCCAATGGCTTTTCAAGATCGCCCGCTCGAACGTCGACTACGCCGTCGAGCTGGCCAAGATCGTCACCGGACTCGCCGGCAAGTTGGCGCAGGCCGCCACCGAGGCCGCAACCGTCATCGACATCCCCTGGGCCATCTCCACCCTCGCCAAATCGGTCGGTGACCTCGTCACCGCCGGCCTCAACACCCTGCTCACCGTCGGGCAGCGCTTCATGGACGCCCTGGGCAACATCCGGGACATCGCCACCCAGGTCGGTGACTACTCGAAGCTACCCGGAAGCCAATGGCCGCAAGCCGTACGGGACTGACCCAGCACAAGGCACCCCTCTCCAAAGGCCACAGCGTGCGCTACCCGGCAAGCGTGGGTGTCCCACCCCAAATCGGAAAGGCAGTGGCCCGGGGCGACGAGTCAAGTCCTCTCAGGCCGTCGGCACCGCCGCCTGCGTGGCCCGCAGGATCGCCAACGACTTCTCCGCCAACACCGAGTTCGCAACGTAAGACTCGCCGCCGACGGCGAGCCACACCTTCACCACCAGGTTGCCGGTACGCGCGTGCACCATGTACTCGGCGTACTTGAACCCCGGTGATGACCGCTTGGTGAAAGCCTCCGCCTCCTCCCCCACGCCCGGCACAGCTCCGGCGGGCGTCATCCCCGTAGCCCGCCGCGTCCCGCGATACAGCTGCCGCGCCTCGTCCGCCGTCGCGAGCGTCGACGCCTCGACCCGAAGATTCGCCTGGTAGCCGGCCTTAGTCCGCATCTCGAACAGGCAGGCGGCACCGGGCCGAGCCAGCGGCGGCCGCGGATCTTCGCGCGTCACCTCGGGCGCCAGGTCCGCCACGACCTTCACATCCGTCCTCGCGCACAAGTCCAACCCATCCGCGGTGTACGCCGGCTCTGCAGGTGCTGTCGGGCTGGCCGTGACGCCGGAAGCCGAGACAGATGGCGGGGTAGGCGCCGCGATTGGACCATCATCGGCGTTGTCACAGCCAGCCACCGCCACGGCGAGCAGGACGGCAGCGGCGACGGCCGGGAGACGGACCGAGGTAGGCACGACCCGAACATACCCGCTGTCACCGAACGCGACTGTCCGTGCAAGCGACGACTAGGGTTCACGTATGGCCGCCCGTGAGACACCGGAGCACATAGCCCGCACGAGAACGGTCACCGCCGAAGCGGTCCTCGGCGGCAGTGTCGACTTACGCGTCTACCCGTACCGGCTTCTCACCGTCCTGTCGCATCGTGGAGTGGGCGGTGACCAGGTCACCCAGGCCGTCGCCGCTGCGGAGGTGCTGGAACGATTCGGCTGGGAACTGATCACAATCTCCGAGTTCGCGAGCAGCAGGATGGTCTACGCAATCATGCGCCGACGGTGACGCCAGCCCCTCCGTGACTACCGCGAGAGCGACTCCTGGGCGATGGCCCATAGAATGACAATTATGGTTACACCTCGAGCATAGTGACGATTATTGGTATACCGTCGGCCCTCGCGGGATTGGGCAGTGGCATCACGTCCGCGGCTTGGTGTGGCGCCTGGCAGTCTTGGGAGGCCTCAGCGACGCCGGCATAGGCAGAGCGCATCGGCGAAACGACGGTTCGCACTGTGGCAGTCCCGACCCTCAAGACTTGGAAATCCCGGCCAAACTGCACAGCTGCCCCGGCCCCTCGGTTGAAAGGGCTCATGACGCCGCGTGATGGCGGTACCCGACTCGCCGGCCGCCGAGGGCAAACTCCTATCGTCAACTGCGTCATGCGGCAACGTTGGCTTCCGCCGACGGTTAGTCGTCCAGCCTCCTCCACCAGAGCTGTCACGCCGCCGTTCCGACCTGACGGAATCAAGGATGTATGGCTGCACGACCTGCTACGCGTTGTGTCCCCGACGGCGGTCCCGGCTCGCCAGCTGGGGCAGCCAGTAATGGGACGGGGCGGCACGAGGATAGACAACCTGCCAACTGGATGGCTCGGGGCGCTTGGACCAAACGCGAGGCTCTGGCAGTGCCAGTGCTTTTCGGAGCGCGTCTCCCATGCCTGGCGCAGGCTGGCCGATGACATGATTCAGCAGCAGGGGCCGGCCTTCATGTAACTGGGGATTGCGTGTACGACCGACTACTTGACAATCATCGGTGGCCTCGAAGACCTGGCTTGCGCACACTCCGTCAGCGTCTGGCCGGTCTATCCACACCAGTCGCTCGCCGGAGACCAGCCGTTCTAGAAGGATCGGCTCGACATTGCGGGCACTGTGTTCGCGGTTGAGATAAGGAACAGGATCGGACAGGTCGACGTCACCGTCGCTGAGACTCACGCTCCGATAGCTAGCGTCGTGTCCGTTGATCTCCAGGATGTCACCGTCACTGTGGGCCTGCCAGAGGTCAAACACCTCCATTGGGCTCCAGATGCCCTGGCGGGCCAGAACGACGAAGATCTGACCGGCACGCAACGAAAGCACAAGCCGCTCGCGTGACCTTACGCGTCGCACCGGATGAGGCGCCCAAGCCGCGATGCCGTCCACGCCCTGCTGGACCTTGACGATAGCCTCTGCGGCCTCCTCGGCGCCGATGTTGAAGAACTCCCGGTTGCTCGCGACCCGGCACGGCGCTAGCGCCGCATGTGCAGCGCGTTCCAGCTCGGCGGGGCGTGCAGTCAAGACACGAAATGCCACTTCGAACGGCACAGGAAGCCCTGTGCCGAACAGCTTCCTCGCCCGATCCTCCGACAGCAAGCTGGTCTGGCCGATCTTGACCATGCCCGGCATTGCCGCATTCACCAGAACGTAGACGAAACCGACTTCTTGGCTGTCCACTGCGCACCCCCAGAGCCCTCGGCGGTCAAGTAAGAGCGCGGCTGCGACGGCTCTTCGAATGCAGCCATTTCTTGTTCACGACGACGGTAGCAACGACCACCGACGCTCCGAGGTCGGTCTTACGGGCCGGTGCGTAACCTCCGGATTGGTATCCGGCCGGAAGGACTGCGGGCAGAGCCTGTCGCCCGCGGGATGTATGTTGCCGGCGTGAGCAAGCGATGAGCAGGCGACGGGAACGGCGGGCACGTCGCGCGAAGAGAAAAAGAGCAGACACCCATCGGTCGCGCCCCGACCAGCGCGCCGTGCCTTCGATTGAGATGGCGGCCGCAGAGGCACTCGGCCGCTTCGCTCGGTACGTACAGTCGGCCAGCAGTCACGAGGAAGCTGCCGCGGCGGCGCGGGCGGACCTGCAAGCGGCGGTCGAGGTCGTTTCTCGGCTGGCGTGCGGTCTCGATCTGAGCAAAGTCGTCTCGAGTGTCCGCGTCGGCATGATCATGAATCGCGCCATAACCGGAGCCGAGCCATCGGCCGCGGTCCTAGAGCTGATCGCACTGGCGCTGGTGTGCCGAGATTCATCCGCCTCTGAAGCCTCTGCGGTGACTCGGGAGTCCGAGTTCATGCCACCGTACGTGGAGGCAGCGGCTCAGGAGGCTCTGGCCGCCGGCAGCATGGTTGCGCTGTTCGACTCACCGCCGTCAGATGCCGAGAGCGCAATCCTCTTCCACTCAGTCCAACGCGAAATCACCCTCCGCAACCCGGTGTATCCGCACATGTTGCTGGACACCCTGCGTGGCCTGTTCGGCGACCCAGCCGTGAACGACGGCTGCCGGGCGACGCTGGGTTTTACAGGCCTGGAAGCCGTCAACGTGATGGAAGCGGCCCGCTTGCTGTCCACCACTGAGTTGGCGAAGCGGTTTGCGCGAATGGAGGCTGCTCGGGATGCCAGCCTCCCGTACATCCGGTCGTGGAAGGACCGTGACAAGGACGAGGCGGAGCCGCCATCCGACGAGCAACGCGCAGCCGCGCAGGAAGTGTTCGACGCGGTCCAGGACCTCACCACGAACATCGCCCAAGCGACTGTCATCGACCCTGACGCCATCGCCGAGCACACGGGCTACGAGCCCTCCACCGTTGAGGCCGTTCTCGACGCCTTCACTCTGAGCCCTTTGACTGACATCGACCAGGCCCTCGACCGGTTCTTCCGAGGCGACAACCCCTTGCGCACCGCGCCGATCGTCACCGACACACAGGGCCGGCGCATGCTCGTCCACGACGCCCTCGCGCTGCCTGCCGTGCGCGAGGTGATCGAAACCAGACTCAAAGCGGCCAACCGCAAGGACGCCTACGAGCATCACCGTGGCGAGTGGGTCGAGAACGCCGCCATCGATCTGCTGGCCGGCGTGTTTCCTGATGCCAAGGTCTTCCGGGCTTTCAACTACTTCGTCCCCGACCCGAAAGCCGCCACACCTCAGACCGATCCCGACAGGTTCACCAAGCGAGTGGAAGGCGACGGCCTCATCCTCATCGACGACGTCGCGTTGATCATCGAGGTTAAGTCCGTCGCGTTGACAGCCGAGGCACGCGGCGGCGTCGCTCGTCGTTTGCGAGGAAAGCTGCGCGACATTGTGACCAACGCTGCGAACCAGGCCGCTCGGCTCCGTGAACGCATCATCACCGACCAGCGGATACGGCTTGATGATGGCCATTGGATCGACGTGAGCGAAGTCCGCGAGATACACACGATCGCGGTCGGGCTCGAAGATCTCTCCGGTGTCACGACCGCGACAACGATGCTGGTCGCCGCCGGCATCCTCAAGTCAGACAACATCCCCTGGACAGTGTCCGTGCACGACCTGCGCATCGTGACCGAGTTGCTGGACCGCCCGAGCGAACTGCTGCTCTACCTGCGCCGCCGCACCCAGCTTGAAGCGACCTGGAAATACCGCGCCGTTGACGAGCTTGACCTCTTCCTGCTCTTCCTCGCCCGAGGCCTCTACGTCGAACCCGACCCCCACCACACAGCACAGGCATTGCCGTGGACCGGGCCGCCGTCGACCGCCGACCTGCGTCGGTACGCCGCCCAGCACCCCCAACTGGTCGCCAGCCACACCGAACCACTCGACGCCTGGTACGACTCGCAACTCAACCCGACCGCAACACCGGCCGACAAGCCGCGACTCGCCACTGACCAGAAGCTCCTCGAACTCGTCGACCAGGTCACCAGCACCGGAGCGCCGGGCTGGCTCTCGACGGCAACATCCCTGCTGGAAGGCAACGTAAAAGTCCACCGAGCATTCGGCCGATACGCTGGCGACCTCGCAAAACGCGTACGTCGCGATGGCCAACACCATTCGATCACTCACTTGATGGGCGAGACGTCCGGCAAGCACATCCTGCTCGTCTGGGTATGCCACGGACCAGACGAAGACGCCGACACCGCTGCGTCCGACCTGTGGCAATACCTCCATGCCAAGAAGCATCAGACAGGCGCCTACCGGGCCACGTGCATGCTCTTCGATCCCACCGGTAGGGACCTGCTACGGCTCCTCTACGACAACCGGCCTCCGCGACCGGACCCGGTGCTCGACGAGGCGGCCACGCGCCTTATACCACCGCAAAAGATGAAGCGGGCCACGCTGCGACCCATTCCCCCACGTAAGACTCGATAGGGATTCCACACCCGACCAGGCAGCAGAGCGATGCGGACTTCGGCGCCGAGCGCATTCGGCCGGGCCTTGCCGTCATCACTCCTTGATCGACCGTGCTAAAGGCGAGGGATGGCATTGGAGCCCGAGGACGTGCAACGCCTCAACGACCGCCCCCGCGAAGTCGGGAGAAAGATCGGCTGGGACCTGCAGTTCTGCGTAGCTCCCAACCCCGAGTACGTCGGCGTCGCCGCTGGGCCGAATCAGGTCTTCGTGCTCGGCCCCGCCAAGCTGTCAGACCTGGCCGCTCACGACATCGAACTCGACCTTGATGCTTTGGAGCGGGGTGACCGAACGATCGGCCCGGACGAGGACGGCGACCCGCGGCTCTACTGAGCTGCAGGCCGCCGTGCCGGCATCCTGGCATAGGGGGCCTCGACCGATGGTCTCGGCCCGCCGTCTGGATCCGGGCGAGGAGCGGGGCCCCCACCGCCCGGCGGCCGTCAGCTCGTCGACGCCGAGGAAGTCCCCGACGATCCGCCGCACCGGCTCGTGGCGCCTGGTCCGGCCCGGCTGGCACGGGACATGGATATCCCACGTGCCACGTCACCGGGTTCCGCCCGACCCTGCCCGCGCATCTGTACCGGCTTCGCCGCACCTACGAAGGGCAGGAGCAGCGGAGGAGCGGCATCACAAATGTGCTAGCCGCACGTCTCAAGAAGCTGCGCCGGTTCGGCTGGAAGCTGATTGAGATCAGTGACGAGATGGCCCGTCGTTGCGGTCTACGCCAGCGCGGAGTGCGCAGCATTAGTAGTACTCACGGATGTAGCCGAGTGCCCGCTCGTACACGTCGTTATCACGGATCTTGAACTTGGTCCAGAGCGTCTTGCGGAGGGACTGCTGGACCAGACGGTCACCCTCGCGGGTGTCCTGCCAGCCCGTGAACCGCACCGCCCGAACTACCTCGTCGACCTCGTCGACGATTCTCTCGGCGATGATCGGGGTGCCGTTGCCCTTGAGGGACTGGAACAGCTCGGTGAGCGCCGCCTTGCCTTGGTCCTCGCGGGGTACCTCGGCGGCGGCCTTCTCCGCGGCCACGGTGTCCCGGGCGAGGGCGAATAGCTCCTTGAGGAAGTCCAGGCTGGCCTGCTGGGAGTGGGCGTACTTCTCCCGCAGCGCGGTGAGCCGCTTGCCGAGTTCGATGAAGACAGGATTACCGAGGTGCTTGGCGATACGGGCGGTAATCCACTTTTCGACCTCGACCGGGTCGACGTCCTTCCGCCGGCCCGTCATGAGGTCTTCGATCACCTGGGCGTCCAGGAGGATCATGTCGAGGTCGGTACGGGGCACCTCGACGGTGACGTGTTCGTTGATAAGTTCCAACGTCTTGGCACCGAGGGTGTGCCACACGAGCCGACCGGCGATGTCCGACGGCCGCACCGACTCGTACATGTCGGTCAACCACCGGTAGTCGGCCGCGTAGGTGGAGAGGATCGGGTCCGGGCTGAGGGTTTCCCAGAGTTGGGCGACGACGCTGAAGGATGCGCCGAAGGCGTCGCAGGCCTCGTCGCTGCTGATTGCGGTCTGGGCGGCGATCAGACCCTCGTAGCCGCCCACGGTGCGGTCGACGCCGGGAAAGAACGCCAGTGCGGCCTGGATGGCCGGGCCGAGCTGGGTTCGCAGTACGGCGATGTTGCTGATTACCTGCTGGACGTTCTTCTCGTCGAAGGCGAACGCCTTGGCGACGTCGTCGAAGATACCCAGGTAGTCGACGATCAGCCCGTGCGTCTTGTTCGGTGGGTAGACCCGGTTGGTGCGGGTGATCGCCTGGAGCAGGTTGTGCTCCTTGAGCGGCTTGTCGAGATACTGCGCGTAGAGGATCGGCGCGTCGAACCCGGTGAGGAGCTTCGCCGTCACGATGATGATCTTCAGCGGGTCGGCCGGGTCGTTGAATCGGGCGGTGATGCGCTCCAACTCGTCCCGGTCGGGGGTGTACTCCGTCCATTCCTCCGGGTCACGAGCGGTGCGGCTCATGACGACCGTGGAGGCGTCGGGACCGAGGATCTCGTCGAACTCCGCCTTGTAGGCGACGCAGGTCGCCTTGTCGTAGACGACCACCTGTGCCTTGAGCCCCTGTGGCTCGACCTTGGTCCGGAAGTGTTCGGCGATGTCGGCCGCGATCCGGCGGACCCGCTCGTCCGCCTTGATCAACACCTCGAGCGATGCGGCCCGTTTCGACAGCGTGCTCTTGTCTGCCTCGGTGAGTCGATGCTGCTCGGCCAGCTCGGCGAACGCCGCATCGATCGCGGCCTCGTCAAGGTGGATTTCCGACAGGCGCGGCTCGAAGTGCAGCGGCAGCGTCGCCCCGTCGCGGATCGAATCCTGGAACGAGTACCGCGAGAGATAGCCACCGTCATCGTCTGTGGCCCCGAACCACATGAAGGTGTTGCGGTCCCGCCGGTTGATCGGGGTGCCGGTCAGGCCGAAGAGGAAAGCGTTCGGCAGTGCCTCGCGCATCTTGCGCCCGTAGTCACCCTCCTGCGAACGGTGGGCCTCGTCGACCATGACGATGATGTTGTCGCGGTCGTCCAGCACCCCCGGCGCCTCGCCGAACTTGTGCACGGTGGTGATGATGACCTTCCGAGCGCCCGCTTTGAGAAGCGCTTGTAGCTCCCTGCGGCTGTCGGTCGAGACGAGGTTCGGCACGTCCGAGGCGTTGAACGTGCCGGTGATCTGGGTGTCCAGGTCGATCCGGTCGACCACGATGATCACCGTGGGATTGGTCAGACCGGCCGCCGCGCGCAGCTTCTGCGCGGTGAAGACCATGAGCAGCGACTTGCCCGAACCCTGGAAGTGCCAGATCAGGCCCTGCTTGATCCGGCCGTGCAGCACCCGTTCCACGATGAGGTTCGTCGCCTGGAACTGCTGGAAGCGCGCGATGATCTTGATCTTGCGGTGTTTCTTGTCGGTGGCGAACACCGTGAAGAACCGCAGGAAGTCCAGCACCGCCGCCGGCGACAGCACGCCCTCGACGGCCTCGCGCACCACCGCCAGGCCGGTCCGCGCCGGGGCGTCGTCTGTCTCTTCCCGCCACGGGCCCCACAGGCCGACCGGCATGCCGACCGAGCCGTACCGGAAGTCCTTGCCTTCAGTAGCGAAGTTGAAGACGTTGGGAACGAAGAACGCCGGTACGTTGACCTCGTAATCCTCGTCGATCTGCGCCGCCGCGTCGATCCAGGAGTACGCGGGGCGGACCGGCGACTTCGCCTCGCCGACGACCAGCGGGAAACCGTTGCACCACAGCACCAGGTCGAAGCGCCGCTCGACCAGCCCGACCCGATACGTCACCTCCGTGGAGACCATCCACTGGTTGGCGCTCGGCTCGGGATTGTCGAAGTCGATGAGCCGGATGGTGACGTGCTCTCCGGCCGGGCCGAACGGCATCGACTTCTGCCCGGTCAGCCAGGCGGCGAACTGCTCGTTCGCCACCACGGGATTCGGCGTACGCCGAGCGGACAGGATGACCGCCCGCAGGTGGTAGATGACCTCGTCGGCCAGCCGCGGATCGGCCTCGATGACCCGGTTCAACCGAATCAGGGCCTCCTTGACCGGCCCCTCCAGGAGCGCCTCATCCTCCCGGCGCGGCAACTGCTTGCCAGGCACGAACTGGATGTCAGTGGACGCGACAAGGTCCCGTACGAAGTCCCGAACCGTGTTGGCCTCGTTGAAGGTCATCGGGGGCCTCCGAATATCTGCGCAAGAAGACTGCTGTTCAGAGCTCTGGTTTCGACCAGCAGGCTGTCCAGCGACGTCACCCCACTGTCGAATCCCGAGAGTTCTCCAAGCAACTGTTCCTGCCGGTCGATCGATACGACCGGAAAGGCCAGCTTTGCAAGGGATCGTCGATTGATCTTCACCATGCTCGTCGCGCTGCCAGCTGCGGTGCGTCGCATATGCGCACGTCCATGTGGACTCGAAAGGACCGCTTCAGCGAACTTCGGCCTAATACCGTCCACTAGTCGGAGCCGCATCATGGTGTCCGGGAAGGAGACGTCCTCTCGCCGCTCGTCGAAGATCCCAGCTCGCCCCACGGCGTCAACAGTATTCGCTCTTGAGACCAAAAGGTCCCCGGCGGCCAGAGTGGCCGATCGCAACTCCGGGCTGTCCGGGACGTTCTTCAGCTGACCCCTTCGATAGCCGTCGGGTCCTAAGGCCGCCAACGACAACACATAACGCCCTGTCGCGTTGTCGACCGGTGGAGTGGACCAACCGCTTTCAGGTGAACGTGCCCATGTCTCTTCGAAGGGAGCGGTCCCCTCCGCAAGCAGCCCATCAATCGCCGTTGAAAGCCAACGCATTCGTACGGCACGCAGAGCCTCCCGCTGAGAGGCGACCGACAAGCGGTGGCGTTCGACGGCCCAGAGTAGGTCGGCGAGGCGCTTCTGCTCGTCGACGGGTGGCAGGTCGAACTGATAGTTCGCTAGGTCTGTCCAGTTGATGTAGGGGTTGACTGAGCCGCGCGAGTTGTCCACCGCGTAGGAGTGGAATACCTCCGCGCTCAGCAGGAACGGCATGAACTCTTGAAGCAGGATGCTTGGATCGCGGGTTTCGAGGACGAAGGTCTTCTCGCCGGTGATCCCCTCGAACTCGGGCACGGCCGTCTTGCGTAGGTACGAACGGCGCGACACGTAGAGGACATGGCCGGGCCGGAAGCGCTTGTAGAACATGGGGCCGATTGGGTCGCGCCCAATGACGCCCCACTCCTTGATATGAAGGCTGTTGCTCGGGATGTGCTCTCCGGCCAAGAAACGTTCGAGGCCGGAGGTCGCCGGGTCGACCCGATCTGTGACGTGTCTGATCACGTCCCCGAGCGCAACTCGCTTCCAGCCGCTCTTGTCGAGGGTGAGGCTCACTTGGTGACCTCCTGTCCCAGCATGGCGAGCACGCTGTGGATGGCGAGGTCTGCTTGCGCTGCTGAGAGCCGCCAAGCGTTGACCGCGTCGGTGACGCTCATGGCTCCGGCTGCCTCGGTCGTGGGAGTGCGGGTGACGTAGAGCGGGATGGCAAGGCTGTGGCCCTTGTCGCCGATCTCGTCGAGGGTGGCGATCGCAGCGAAGCCTTCTTGGTCCTCGAAGCCCTCGTAGGCTGCAAGGATCTTCTGCTGATGGTGGCCACGCAAAAACGACTGGCTCTGCTCGCGCGCGACTTCCGTTCGGGCGTCGATGAAGAGAATCTTTCCCTTCCGTTCGACTGGTTTGCGCGCCCGTAGGACCACGACGGCAGCTGGCATGGGCGAGTTGTAGAACAGGCCCTCTCCCAGCCCCAGTACGCACTCGACGAGGTCCGACTTGACCAGCCCCGCCCGCATCTCGGCCTCGTCGCGGCGGAACAGCACGCCATGAGGAAGGAGGATCGCGGCGCGGCCCGTCTTCGGGTCAAGGCTGGCGGCGATGTGCTGGAAGAAGGCATAGTCGGCACGGCCCTGCGGCGGGACGCCCCACATATTGCGGCCGTACGGATCCTTGGCGAACGCGTTTCGGTTCCACGCCTTGATGGAGTACGGCGGGTTGGCGAGCACCACGTCAAAGGTGCGCAGCCCGGCACCGTCGAGGAAGGCCGGCTTGGTGAGCGTGTCGCCGTGCGCGATGTCTCCGTCGGCGATGCCGTGCAGGAAGAGGTTCATCCGGGCGATGGCTGACGTCCCGTAGTTTAGTTCCTGCCCGTAGAGGCGCAGGTTCCGCCATTCCTTGCCCTGCCGGCGCAGCTCGGCGGCGGTAGAGATGAGCATTCCCCCGGTGCCGCACGTCGGGTCATAGACCGACTCCCCTGGCTCGGGCTTGAGCATCATCGTCATCAGATGGACGAGGGTGCGGTTGGTGTAGAACTCCTGGGCGGTGTGGCCGGAGTCGTCGGCGAACTTCTTGATCAGGTACTCGTACCCCTGACCAAGTTCATCCTCGGGCAGGTTCGCCACAGAGAGCGTCTTGGCGGAGAAATGCTCAATGAGTTCTTTGAGCGTCCGGTCGGGCAGCAGGTTCTTGTTGCCCCAGTCGCCGTCGCCAAAGACGCCGGTCAGGGTCTCCGGGTTAGCCGACTCGATCGCCCGCATGGCGGCGAGGACCGCCGTACCGACGTCGCTGCTGACCTCGCGGATGTCCTGCCAGTGGGCGCGGTCGGGGATGGCGAAGCGATGGTTCTCCGGCAGGTCGGCCAACTCGTCGTCACCGTAGATCTCCAGCGCCGCGACGTGCTCCTCGTCGTATACGTCGGACAGCCGCTTGAGGAAGACCAGCGGGAAGATGTATTGCTTGTAATCGCCGGCATCGATGAGACCGCGCAGCACGACGGCCGCGCCCCACAGGTAGGACTCCAGTTCGCGCTGGGTGATGCGGGTGCTCATGCCGTCACCTCACTCTGGCAGAAGCCCCACTTCGCCAGTTCGGCTTCCAGCGCGGCGCGGGTCTCGCGGGCGGCGGCGTGCGCCGCTTCGAGGTCGGACAGGGCCTGCTCCAGCGTGCGCTGTTCACCGTCGTCGGCGGGAGCCACGTACAGCGGGATGTTGAGGTTGAATCCGTTGGCCCCGATGTCGTCGAGCGTGGCCACCGCCGCCAGGCCGGGTGCGTTGGCGAACGCATGGTAGGTCCGCAGCAGGGTGTCGGCGTGCTCGGGTTCGAGGCTGTTCTGGTTACGGCCGCGCTTGAACAGGGTCTCGCCGTTGACGAACAGCACCCTGCGCTTGCGGTCGTCGGCCTTGCGTCGGCGCAGAATCAACACGCACGCGGCCAGGCCGGTGCCGTAGAAGAGGTTGGGCGCGAGGCCGATCACGGCTTCGACCAGGTCCGCTTTCAGGACGAACTCGCGGATGCGCCCCTCGGCGCCCTGGCGGAACAGCGCACCCTGCGGCAGTACGACGGCGACCCGGCCGGTCCCGGTCGCCGTGGATTCGATCATGTGCTGGACCCAGGCCCAGTCGGCGTACCCCTTGGGCGGCACGCCCCCGAACCGGTTACGGCCCCACCGGTCGGCGCCCCACGCCACCTCACCCCAGTTCTTGAGCGAGAACGGCGGATTGGCGATGACGCAGTCGAACCGGGTAAGGCGCGCGCCATCGTAGAAGGCCGGCGAGCGCAGGGTGTCCTCGTGGGCGATATTGAAGTCCTCGACCCCGTGGAGCAGCAGGTTCATCTTGGCGAGGCCGGAGGTGGCGAGCACCTTCTCCTGGCCGTAGAGCTTGCCCCAGAGGGTCTGCGGCCGGCCGCCTTGGCGCTTGACGTGCTCGATGACCTCGATGAGCATGCCGCCCGTGCCGCAGGCCGGGTCGTAGACCGTCTCGCCCTCCTGCGGGTCGAGGATGTCGACGAGTAGTCGCACCACGGGTCGCGGTGTGTAGTACTCCCCGGCCTTCTTGTTGGACTGGTCCGCGAACCGCTTGATGAGGTATTCGTACGCCTGCCCGAACACGTCCGGCTCGACGGCCGCGTTGCTCAGCGTTCTGGTGGAGAAGTGCTCGATGAGGTCGCGCAGTTTGGCATCGGGCAGCTTGTCCTTGTTCGTCCAGGCGGCGCTGCCGAAGATGCCGTACAGCACGTCTGGGTTGACCTTCTCTATTGCCCGGAACGCGGTCACCAGGGCCTGCCCGACGTTCTCGGTGCGGGCGCGCGCGTCCTCCCAGAGGCTGCCGGTGGGGATGCCGAAGCGGTGGTTCTCGGGGAGCGACGCGTACTCGTGGTCGCCGTCGGACTCCGCCAGGGCCCGCTCGTACTCCTCGGTGTAGACGTCGCTGATCCGCTTGAAGAACATCAGCGGGAAGATGTACGCCTTGAAGTCCGCTTGGTCGATGCTGCCGCGCAGCAAATCGGCGGCCCGGCCGAGATACTGCTCCAACTCTGACAGGCTCATAGGAACGGCGAGCGTGTCATGCACCGTCGCGGAGGGTCGCGCATAGCGGCCATTAACACCGGTCACCCGAGAAAGGGGCATATTGCTGTTGTCTCCTCGCGAGCTGCGGTCACGTATCCGCACTCGGTCCTACCGTAGCCGCAACCTCGGGTAGCCAGGGGCCCTGGTCGGCCGCGAAGGCGTGTCGTGAGCGGATAACGGCCAGGCTGCTGTATAGATATCGGCCACTGCAGCCAGGCATGGCGCCGATAGGCTAGGTTGTCACGCCGAGTGAACGGATCCGTTTCGCGTGCGCGATGCGCGCCGCGCACCACCAAGCGGGTGAGGGAGTGGCCAGCGTAGCCGGGGATGTCGTGCTGAGGCCGTTGACGCCGAGCCGATGGTCGAGAGCGCGGGCAGACGGGCAACGGCGCGGTTTGTCTTGCCATGGCGGTCGGGGCACGGCTGATCGGGCCGGATGGCGACGACTCGACGCCGACTGGCCAATTGGCCTGGCGCTAGTTAGCCACCTTGCCAACAGGGGCGGCGGTGTCTCGGACGGATTTGACGATCGCGATCAGGCGGTCCACGTCGACGGAGCTAGAAGATCGAGTCCGTGACCGGTCTTCGTGCTCGGTCCGCCCGCGGCGCCCGCCGTAGTTCACGGGCACCACCTGTTGCTTCGGGGGCGCCCGGCAGCCGCTCAACGAAGATCTGGAGGCCGCCCGGCAGGCCGCCGCAGGCGAGCACGATCGCGACGGTGTGAAGCTGAAGATCGGGCTGTGGCGCGGGAGCAATCCGCTCCTACGCTTCAAAGTTGCCGGCCTTGATGCCCTGAATGAAGGCGACCCACTCGCCGGGGGAGAAGGACAGCACCGGTCCCTGCCGTTGCTTGCTGTCTCTAACCATGACAACCTGGGCCGGCGCGGCGACCTCGACGCAGTTGCCGCTTGAGCCGGACCTGGTGCTCTTGCGCCAGACAGCGCGAGACAGGTCCATGGCTCTCGCCCTCCTACGTCATCAACTCCCCAGCAATCGCGTGCAGCGTATCTCGCGTCGGCTTGGGTGCCAGTGCGAGGGCTTGGAGCTGCTCGTGGGCTGCGGCGTATGCGGTGATTTCAGATGGCCGGTCCAGATACAGCGCGCCGGTCAGCGTGTCGACGTAGACCATCCGCTCCTCGGCGGCGTCAGGGTAGGGCTCGGGCATCGGCGGGAAGTCGAGGATCACGAAGCTCCCGTCGAAGCCAACTCCGGCGGAGTACGGAAGAAGTTGGATCTGGACGTTGCTCTTGGTCGAGTCCTCGATCAAGCGATTGAGCTGTCTGTGCAGCACCTCGGGTCCGCCGACCATCCGCCGAGCTGCTCCCTCGTCGATGACCACGCGCAGCAGCGGCGGATCGTCACCCGACAGGATGGCCTGCCTCTCCATCCGCAGCGCGACTTGGCGCTCTACCTCGTCCTCGCGCATCGGGACCGGCGCACCTTCGAACGCGGCCCGCGCATACTCCTCGGTCTGCAGCAGGCCAGGCACCATCTGGCATTCATAGGTGCGGATGACCGACGCCTCGGACTCCATCCCGACGTACGCGGCGAACCAGTCCGGCAAGACGTCGCTATACCGCTGCCACCAGCCGCGCTGCTTCGCCTGCCGGGCTACCGCGATAACGGCTTCCGCTTGGTCACCTTCCACCCCGTACAGAGCCAGTAGCGCCCGCACGTCGTTGGGATGGGGCCGTACCTCTGCCGTCTCGATACGACTGAGCCAGCTCGCATCGTGGTCCACCCGCCTGGCCGCTTCGGCCGAGGTGATGCCAGCCCGGTCACGGAGCTGCCGCAGGGTCAACGCCAGTCGTCGGCGCCTGACGGTAGGGCTTTGGCGTTGAGGCACGTGGCCATACTGCCACGCGGGACACCTGACTCCCGTTCGCAGACACGCGGATCGCATGACGGTGATCCGCATATTGCGGATTACCGTCATGCGTGGCAACGTGTTTGCCGGGCGTGGTGGCCGGATGACCGAGCGTGGCCCGGCTGCCATGCCCCATATGCGAGAGGGGTCACGGTGGGCAGACAGGTCTCCTACGACCAGTACGTGATCGCAGTCGCCCTGACCCTGGCGCGTCGACATCGGCCGGTGTGGTCATTGAGGAGAGCCCGGAGGATTTGTCGCTGCGGCGGTGAGCTGCCGTGCCGATCGAGACACCGCATTCCCATCAGCCGCCGGCATTGGCCAGGGGAGGCGTGATGACATCTCACGCGCCTGTTCTGCCTATTTGGAGTTGTGGTGGGTGTGGTGCCCCTTGGCCGTGTCGCACCCGGAGGCAGGAGCTGCAAGCCGAGTACGAAGAAGCGCCCATATCCCTAGCTCTCTACATGGGGTCGTGCCTGGTGGCCGCCAGCCAGGACATGGGTTGGGCTCCAGCCGGGCTCCTCCATCGCCGGTTCCTCGGATGGGTGCGGTGACCGCACCCCGCTCCGGTGACCTTCTCTACGTGACCCGATCGGCCAGCGTGCAGTTCACTAACCCGATCTTCTTCCGAGTGATCCGGGTGCTCGGCTGGCGGACGTACGACGGGTGGCTCTGGCTCGAGGGCTATCAACTCAACAACAAGGGCGATGCCACCGCTCGACGGACCATCTTCGTGCAGCAGGCCGGACTGCAATCCGGTGAAATTCGAGCGTCGGTCAAGCAGCGATGTCGGCCCAGGGCGACAGCGGGTGAGGAAACGACCAGGGCTTGAGGTTTGAAGGGAACACCTTAGTCCGCATTCTGCTCGTGGAGGGCGAAGTCGGCTTGGGCGGCCCACGGCGATGGCGGGCTACCGACGCTGCATGCTGTTTAAGGGCCACCGCCCGCCAGGACAGGATGCCAACCTTGGTGTTGTTCATCCGCTCGTGGTCGAGCGTGATGAGGCGGATGAGGCGCTCACCAAATCGCATGAGAGGTGAAGGGCTGGTTCGGGCTGAGCGTGATCGCGTCGCTGACCGCCGGATTCCTGTCCGAAAGGGCACGTCGAGGCGACTTTGTGACAGCTGCGAGCTCCCTCGGATGCGAGGCAGGTGGACACGAAAGTCAGGGGGTGAAGGCGAGACGGGTGCGAAGCCGGTTGAAATAGCTGTAGGGGATGGTTTTGTCGTGCTGGAGTCGACCGACGACGATGCCCGGGTGGACGCCGGCTTCTTCGGCGAGGGCTATTGCCTGGGCCTGCGACCGGACGGTTGCCAGTCGGGCGTCGAATGTCCGCGGTAACAGAATGCGCCCGGCAAAATCATCGGCCTCCTGCTCCATGACGTTGTCGGCGTCCGCGCGCTCCACGCCGTCGACGATCGTGAATCGTCTGCGGTCGTGCAGCAGAACGTGTGCCGCCTCGTGAAAAAAGGTGAACCAGAAGATGTCGGCCCAGCGGTGCCGGACGCTGAGCTGGATGAGCGGCCGTTCGCTGGGGAGCCAGCGAACGGCGCCGTTGATGCGTGCGCCAACGATTTCGCGTTCGATGACGAGGGCGACCC
Organism: Micromonospora sp. WMMD1274; assembly: GCF_049179035.1. Classification (NCBI taxonomy): domain Bacteria; kingdom Bacillati; phylum Actinomycetota; class Actinomycetes; order Micromonosporales; family Micromonosporaceae; genus Micromonospora; species Micromonospora sp. WMMD1274. Next base: position 5,933,701 of record NZ_JBMHMG010000001.1, on the reverse strand, counting down.
CGGCCCCGACGCAGAGCGCTTCAAGTTGCAGGAGCCAGTCTTCCGGGTCCTCGAGTGTGGTCAGGGCTCGGATGCGGGGCAGCGCGTCTTTGAACTTGGTGCGGTCGAACGGCGGCAGGTCGGATTGTTCGGCGCGGATCTCGCCGATCCGAAGCCACGCGGCTAAGGCGCCATAGTCGATCTCGAACGCGCGGGATTGCCGGTACGCGGTCGGTGCTGCCCATACCTGGCCCCACGCGTCCGGTGATGCGACCTTGAAGAACGCGAGCGCATCGCGCAGGCGTTCGACTGGTGGAGCGTCTTTGCGGATGAATCCTCGGCGGATAAGTTCAGCGACTGGCAGTTGGTGCAGCCAGTCAACCTGCTTCTCCAGGCGGTTGGACTCGTCTTGTCGGGTCTGGGCAACCTGGTACGCCGACTCCAAGGCCGTCCATACATGTGCGGGTACGCCGGTCACGAACTCGAACCGCAGGGCCGTCTCGGCGCTGAGCGTGGCGGCGCCGAGGACGACCTGGTTGATGTGTTTGGTGGACAACCCGGTCCGCCGGGCCAGCTCGGCCTGGCTCATGCCGCGTTCGGTGAGGACCTCCACCAGGGTTTCGCCCGGCGGAATGGCGTAGTCGGGGCGGAACCGCCGGGTGCTGCTGGTGCCTGTCATCGGCGCGTCCTTCCCGCTGGTTGGTCGGTCACGGCGAGCACGCGGACCACGTGTGTCCCGTCGGCCGTGCCGTTGTTGATCTCGAACTTGATGATCGCCACCCCGCCCACGCTGATCATCCAGGAACCGTCGGTCGGATCGCGGCGCAGGTCGCCCGGCAGCGACTGCAGCGCCTCCACGGTCGGAGCGGCCTCGATCTGGATGAGCTTGCGGCCGACCGCCATACCGCCCGTCGATCCCCAGCGTGCGGTCAGCCTCGCGGCCCGGCTGCACAAGTCGGCGGTCTCGTCGTCGCCGAACCAGATGTCCATCACCCCGGACTATAGCGTTTCATGCACGGGTTCGATCCAGGGAACTGTTCCGTACACCTGACTGGTGCATGAAATTCCCGGACGATGGCGTATGGTGACCAAGGTCGACAAGAGGCTGTTGGAGAGGCGGAGGACGCGGACGTGGCGAGAGTGGGTGCGGTCCGGTGACCGGCGAGCGGTTCCAGATCCTGTCACTGGACGGCGGCGGGCTGCGGGGGATGTTCTCCGCAGCGGTCCTCGCGCGTCTCGAGGAGGACCTCGACATGCAAGTCACGGACCACTTCGACCTGATCGCCGGTACGTCGACCGGCGGGATCATCGCGCTGGGCCTCGGACTCGGCCTCACGCCCCGCCAGATCCTGCAGTTCTACACCGACCACGGTCCCCAGATCTTCCGCGACCGCAGCCGGCTGCGCGGCATGCGGCACATGCTGCGGGCCAAGTACGCGGCGGGACCGCTGCGGGCGGCGCTGACCGAGGTGCTGGGGGAGCGCACGTTCGGCGAGAGCACGAAGCGCCTTCTGATCACCTCGTACAACATCGGCGCCGACGACGTCTACCTGTTCCGGACCCCGCACCTGGAGACGCTCAAGCGGGACTGGCGCGAACGAGCGGTCGACGTGGCGATGGCCACCGCCGCCGCACCGACCTACCTGCCCGGCATGGCGCTCGGCGGCGCGCGGCTCATCGACGGCGGCGTCTGGGCAAACAATCCGGCCATGGTCGCTCTGACCGAGGCGGTCGGCCCGCTCGGCGTGCCGCTCGAGCAGATCCGGATCTTCAGCCTCGGCACCACGACCGACATGCGCCACCGCAGCCGCCGCCTCGACCGCGGCGGTCTGCTGCCGTGGGCCCGCGACGCAGTCGAGGTCCTCATGCGAGCCCAGAGCGAGAGCGCCGATAAGCAGATCCGGCACTTCCTGGGCAAGGAGCGGGTGCTGCGGCTCAATCCCACCGTGCCCACCGGCGCGCTCGCCCTGGACAAGGTCGACGCCGACGCCCTGATCGGCCTGGCCGGCCACGAGAGCCGCGCCGCGTCACCGACCTTCACCCGCTGCTTCGCCGACCACACCGCGCCGGCGTACGTCCCCCACTACCCGGCCCGGAAGGACTGACCCGTGGACACCATGGAAGAGATGCTCTCGATGCTGCTCGACGGTGCCGTCGAGACCCTCGACATCTCCCCGCACCTGCACCAGCTCGCCGTCGACAAGTACGAGGAGGTCGGCAGCTGGCTCGCCGAGCACGGCACGCCGGACTGGCGCATCTACCCCCAGGGATCCTTCCGGCTCGGCACCGTCGTACGCCCCAACACTCCGACCGGGGAGTACGACATCGACCTCGTGTGCTGGCTGCCGATCGCCAAGGAGTCCACCACGCAGGCCGAGCTGAAGGAGCGCGTCGGGCGCATGCTGCACGCCTTCCTGCACTGGAAGCAGCGGCAGGGCCACGGCGACGGCCCCGCGAGCTGTAAGGCCACCCGCCGCTGCTGGACGCTGAGCTACCCCGACGACGGCTTCCACCTCGACGTGCTGCCCACCATCCCCGACCCGGCGGTCCCGCCGACCGGCATCCTGCTCACCGACAAGCAGCTGCGCGCGTGGCAGCACAGCAACCCGATCGGCTACGCCACCTGGTTCCAGCTGCGCTCGCAGCTGGACCGCCACCTGGTCGAGGCGAAGCGGCACGCGAACGTCGCCGACGTGCCGGACTGGGCCGTCCGCAGCACCCTGCAGCGGCTCGTGCAGGTCCTCAAATGGCACGCCATGCTGTACTTCGCTGACGACCCGGACAACCGGCCCCCTTCGATCCTGATCACCACCCTGGCCGCCCGTGCCTACGCCGGAGAGCACGACCTGTTCACCGGCACCCGCAACGTCCTCCATGGCATGGGCAACTTCGTCGAGAACCGTCACGGCCGGTGGTGGGTGCCCAACCCCGCGCACGAGGAGGAGAACTTCGCCGACAAGTGGAACGAGTACCCCGAGCGACGCGAAGCCTTCATCCGCTGGCACACAGACCTCAGCATCGTCCTCGACGACCTCGTCCAGCTGCAGCGCAAGGGGCTGCACGTGCTCGCCACACGGATGTCGGAGAGCTTCACCCCGGACGCCGTGCAGCGCTCGGTGCAGCGCTACGGCGAACGCCTCCGGCAGCAGACAACGACCGGCGCCCTCCGCATGGGCGTCGGCGGCCTACTCACCACGACCACGGCGGGGCCGCGGGTCCGGCAGCACACCTTCCATGGCCAGCACACCGACCCGCGCGGTTAACCTCACCCGCCAGCTTGTCGCGATCACCGCCGTGCTGCCCAACGTCGAGGGCACCGTCCGCCGCGGCGAGCTGGACTGCACCACCCGGCTACAGCCCACCCCGGCCAGCCAGACCTACACCGTCCGCCTGATCTACCGGCACGGCCGCCGCCCTCGGGTGACCGTTATCGATCCGCCACTTGAGCTCCATCCCGGCGCGGACGCGCTCCCTCACGTCTACCCCGGCGACGAACTGTGCCTCTACTTCCCCGGCGAGTGGAACCACCACATGCTGCTGGCCGCCACCATCCTGCCCTGGACCGCCGAATGGCTCATTCACTACGAGCTGTGGCTCACCACCGGACACTGGGCGGGAGGTGGCCACACCCACACGGTCGGCGACACCGTCACCTACCTGCCCACGCGCGACGCTTGATCCACCAGCCGGCAGCCGGCTTCTTACCGCCTCTAGCCCTCGCCCAGAGCATTTCGGCGACGCGCAGCGTGAGGAGTCCGGCCGCGGCCTGGTCCCGGAGCTGGGCGATCACGGCATGCTCCTCGGCGCGTTGCCAGACGTTGAGCGAGTGGACGGTGATCCCCCCGCCGAGGCCCGGCCAGCAGCCGTCGAAGGTGCTCAGCTGCCGGCCCTGAGCAGGGCGGGCCGTTGAGAGAGACGGTGGGCGGACCGCTCGACATCGGTACCCGGTGGTTGACCGGGTGCGTCGCCGTGAAGGTCGTTGACGACATCGACGAGCGCGTTGCTGCGCCGTAGAGGAGTGCCGCGTTCCCCGAGGTCGAGATCGCGAGCCGGTTGCCACTGCTCCCAATCTGCTCCCAATTTAAGGGGCAACAGCGCGGAAGCCCGTTACCGGCTGAACCGGTGACGGGCTTCCTACCTGCACATACTCACGGTGGGCGATACTGGGATCGAACCAGTGACCTCTTCGGTGTGAACGTAGTCGTCTACTCGGCCGGGATCCGGACGACGAAGCGTCACCATCCCTAGCCATAGAGGTGCATCCTCCCCTTGACTTCCGATGGCAAGTGCCTGGTGAGTGTCGGTCGATGGTCTCGCCGTGGAGGCTGCTGTACGCAGAGGTGAGCTGTTGGTGGTGACAGGGGACGAGGCCCCTGCCACTCACCTGACATCAGGTCACGCTGGTCGTGGGGTCGGCTTCTCACCCTGTGGTTTGTGGGTGCTGAGCATGCGAACGGTGGTGCTGGTCTCCACCGGCGACTCGGCTGGCCCCTTCAGGAATGGGTTGATGTAGACCGGGCGGCGAAGTGATCGGCCTGGTCCGTGGGCTTGGTTGCGCCAGTGGCCGGAGACCCAGAACCGGCTACTCTGACGGCGCCCTTGCTCCCCTGGCCCCGCGTCGGCTGCGTCGCTCGGGCTGCGGCGGCCGCGGATCCGCACGATGCGCACCTCTGGTAGGTCCCGCTTGGAGCGGGCGTAGGCCTTGGCGATGGGCTTGTCGATTTTCGCGATGTCGACCTCCGCGGCCTTCTGGGTGATCAGCAGCCAGGTAGCTATCAGGGTCGCCGCGGAGTGGTCGGCATCGATCAGATACTGCTCGGCGAGGTGGGCGGCCGTCATGGGTACGAGCCAGCCGACTTGCTCCCGGAGCCGTTGCAGGGGTTTGCCGTCGAGGCCTGCCCCGATGGCGCGGTAGAGGACCACCTGCCAGCCGTCGTTGGCCAAGGTCCAGGAGGCGGCGGTGATCTGGTCTTGGGTGATGGGCCGCGACCAGGTGATGAGTACGTTGGCCGGCGGGCCGAGGTTGTGGCCGATGGTGAGGGCGGTGAGCTGGGTAGCGGCGTGTTCCGCGAGGTCGGTGAAGTCGTCGTCGACCCAGAACAGGCGCGACTGGTCGAGCCCGTCAGCGACCTGGCTGCGTGCTCCGGTGAGCCCGAGCGCAGTAGGCAGGTCGTCGTTGCCTCGGTAGAAGTGGGTGAGCCGGTCGCGCACCTTGGGCAGGTCCTTGGCTGCGATGGATGCCGCTGGCCAGGGGGTCGTGGTGAGGAGCGTGCGGCCAGGGAGGCGGTCGTCGAGGAACGCCAGGTGCAGTTCCTCGATACGCCCACGTACCTCCGGGTTGGTACCGACGCCGAGGGCTTGGACGGCTCGGTCGACGACCAAATCTGGGCGGCCGTCGTCGATGTGGGTTTGGCAGGTGGCGCATGCTGCCCACGTCTCGCCGAAGTTCTGCACGAGGGTGGCGGTGGAGCCGATGGCGACGGCGGTGACGTTTGCGCCGTGCAGCGTCCAGATTGGGTAGGGGTCGCCGCAGAAGTCGCAGGTCCGGCGGACGGTGGCGAGTTGGCTGACCGGGACGGGCGCGGGGGCGTGTCCGTCGGTGGCGAGGTGGACCGGGTGGACGTGGGTGGGTGGTGTGCCCATGGTGTTGAGCGGGACCAGGCAGGTGCGGCAGGCCATCTCCTCGGGCGGGGCGGTCATGCTGGGGTCCCGTCGATCGGGCGACGGCGGTCGCGCAGGCGTGGTCCGCGGCGGTGCGGGGCGGGTGGCATGGTCATGCCTGGCTGGTAGGTGGCGTGACGGTTCCGTCCGTTGCGCTTGGCGTGGTACATGGCGACGTCGGCCCGGTGGAGCGCGATGTCGGTGAGCGGGTCGGTGGCTTCGACGAGGGCCAGGCCGATGCTGGCGGTGACGGAGTGCTTGTTGGCGCCGAGGGCGACGGGCTCGGCGATGATCGTCGCGAGCGCGTCGGCGATGCGGTCCGGGTCGCCAGCGTGGGTGGGTAGGAGGACGGCGTATTCGTCGCCGGCGAGCCGTGCGGCGGCGCCGCCGTGGATGGCGGCGAGGTCGGTGATGCGGTCGCCGATGGCGATGAGGAGTTCGTCGCCATGGTCGTGGCCGTGGGTGTCGTTGACGTGCTTGAAGTCGTCGAGGTCGATCAGGGCGACGGTGATCGGCTGGGCGGGGGTCTCGTCGGCGAGGGCGGTGTGGACGGCGTGAAGGCCGGCGCGGTTGAGCATGCCGGTGAGCGGGTCGTGGAGCATCGAGCGGTGGGTGTCGGCGAGTTGGTGGCGTAGGCGGTGGATGGTCGGCCAGGCGGTGAGCCGGCCCAGGGTGTAGGCCACCATCGCGGTGGCGATCATGAGCAGTGGTCGGGACACTGGGGTCCTCCCTTGTTGGAGAACCCGGGACGCGGTCGTTTCCAGGCGGCGCGTCCCGGGTCCTGATACGACGACGGCCCGCCAGTGGCGGGCCGGTTTCGGTTCTTGCCGCAAGGGCTAGTGGCACTGGTGACGGGAGCGTTCGGGCCAGGGTCAGACTGGCGACGCCGGGCGGAGGCACGTCGGACTGCGCTTCAGGTATGACAGTCGTTCTTCACCTCCTGACTGGTCGTGAGGTGGTGTCAGCGGCGTACCGGGTGTTTGGCCTGGTCGGCGCGGAGTCTGGCCGGAAGGTCGGCGGGGATCTCGGCGTAGGGGTCAAGGGCCGCGAGGACTTCGGCCGGGTCGAGGATGGTCTCGACCCGGCCGAGGTGGATGACGTCGGGTTGGCGATCGGGTTCGGTCACCGGGTCCCAGGTGAAGTCGATGAGGGTGGCGACGTAGGTGCGGTGTGGGTTCCAGCCGACCTGGATCGTGTACCGGTCGAAGCCCGGCTTGGGCATGAGGGTGTAGAGGCTCATGGGTTCCTTTCGTGGAGATCTCGCGACGTTGCCGAGTCGTTGCCTCCCACGACCTGCTGGCTGCCGAAGGCCGCCCGGAGGCCGCCAGCGGCACTGGCGCTCCGGCGCCGCACTCCCCTGCTTGACCCCGGCGGGAAAGGCTGGCGCTGCTCGGGCCTGTCACGCGCGTACTGCGGCGGGCGCGACGGGGGACTGACCTCCCTGGTAGCAGGCGTCGCGGCGAGCTGGGGCTCAAGCCGGGCGGTGTCGGAGACGTTCCTCCGCCGCCTCGATGATCTTGTCTCGGCGTGCGGCGGGAAGATCGGCGAGCAGGTCGACGTAGTGCTGTTCCTGTGGGGTGAGCGGTTCGGCGAAGGCCTGCTTGTACGCCAGTCGGGCTGCTTCGTGTTCGGCCTCGATTGGGCCGCTGTGGTCGTAGGCGGAGGCGACCTCGCGGAGTTGCGCGGCTGCGGCGAGGGGGTCTCGGGACAGCGAGGTGTCGTAGAGACGGAAGTTCGCGGGCAGGTCGGCTGCGGTGATGGCGGTGATCAGGCAGAGGTCGGCTTGGACGCTGTAAGGCCACGAGTTGCCGTGGGTGGGTGTTTCGCCGCGGGCGCGCAGGGCGGCGCGCTCGGCATACCAGGACAGCCGGGCTTCTTGTGCTCTACGGGCGAGGGCCAGCAGGATGGCGCGAACGGGATCCATGATCGTTACTCCTGTTCCACCGGGTCGTCGGGCAGGGCGGTCGGTTCGGAGTCGGCGTCGGCGAGGACTTCCTCGACGACGGTCGGGGGCACCCCGGCCTGTAGGGCTTGAAGGACCGTCTCGGCGAACTGGTAGGTGCCGTCGATGTGGAGGGCGTGTTCGGCGGCCATGGCGGCGAGGACACCGTCGCCGCAGCGCCAGGCGGTGACGGCGAGCAGGGTGGCCGGCGCCGGTACGAGCGGCTCGTCGGCGCGGCGGGTGATGTCGGCCCAGAAGTCGACGTGCCGGCTGTGTGGCTCGGTGAGGCCGACGGCGACGTCCCGGATATCCCGGTCGACCAGCAATGTGGTCAGCCACGCCACCTCGTCATCGGTGAGTCGCGCTCCCGCGTCGTGTCGACGTAGCGCGTCGCGGACGGCCCGCTCACCGGCCTCATACATCGCGGTGCCGCCGACGACCTGCAATGCCTCCAGTCGGATGCGCGCCTCGCGGCTGGCCCGTTGGATGGCGTCGCGCGCGGCGCCGCTCACCGGCGTGATTTGGCCGGCGACCGACGCCCGGTCGGGTCGAACCACGACGCCCGCGATGGTCGCCCGGACCGCGACCGTTGATGCGATGGGGTCGAACGGGGTTCCCTGGGGCGGGCAGCAGGCAGGGTTGTCGCAGATAAGGCTGAACAGGCGATCCCCAGCGATCCGCAGCAAGTCGACGACGGGCAGTCCGGCGGCGGCGAAGGCGTCGCTGAGGGCGCGCAGCGCCGGGTCGATGGGGTCCGGCGTGCCGTAGCCGATGATCACCACGTGGGTGAGTGGCTGTTGCCGCTGCACGACGGGGATGAGCTGATCGGCGAAGGCGTTCAGCTCGTGTGCGTACTCTGAGCCGGTCGGCAGGTCCCCGCGAGCGGCGAAGACGATCCGTCGGTCGTTGCAGGCGATGACGACGGCGCTGCCGTCGCTGGGATGAAAACCGATGAGATACGGCACGGCGGCGGCCAGATCGGCCGGCGAGCGGACTGTCACTTTGTTCTCGGGTAACGACACGATGACCTCCACGATGTGACTCGGGTCGAGGGATGGGATTGCCGACGGCATGCGGGCCGGTGGGATTCGTCGACCTGATGCCGGCTGGTGGTACCGGCGGCGGCGTCCGGCTGGTGACATACGGCAGCAGACGGCCACCCGACTGGTGGCCGCCTGACTGACGGATGGGGCGCCCGATCGCCAAAGTCGCGAGCGGGCTTGATGGATTGCGGCGTTCTGAGGCTGACACTGGCGGTGGCGGCCGACCGGAAGCGGTGGGCGCGATGCCGTCGCGGACGCGTCAGACGAGCGCGAAAGGAAGAGAAATGAAGGAGCCCTCAGGCTATTCGGGCTCCCGCAGACAGGGCCCGACGTGTCAGACCTGGCCATCTGTCAGGCCCTGGCAGCCCCACCACCGCGATGCCGGCAGCTCGGCGGCGGCGCCAACGCAGGCGTCTATGGTCGCCGTAGCACGAGGACGTCCTCGTGCGCGATCAAGTGCATGGGAATGCCGTCGTCGCGGGCGCGGCGCACAGCCAGCAGCACGAACATGTTGGCCCGGTGGACGATATGCCCGTCGCGGACAGCGGCGAGCATCGCGGCACACCTCTGCACCGGAATCAGCCCGACCGACCGGGCGACGGTGAGCAGCTCGCCAGGTAGATCTATCAGGTCGTCGCGCTGGCGGCGCACCGGCCGGCAGGTGATCACGACGATCCCGCCGGGGCGCAGAAGCCGGTAGCTGGCGGCAAGGATCGCGGCGAACCCGTCGAGTAGACGCGACCAACCACCGTAGGCGAGGTTGCCGCTCTGCCGGTCCCCGTAGTGGTGGTGTCGCTTGCGCACGCCGGCGCTCGTCGTCTGGACCAGTCCATGAGTGCCGCGTCCGTAGGGCGGCGAGGTGAGCACGAGTGCGACCTGGCCGACGATTGTGGCGGGTACCAGGTCGAGCAGGCCGGTGGCGTCGCCGGTGAACATCCGCGCGGTTCCGGGGGCGTTCTGCTCGGCGGCGAGAGCGATGTTGGCCTCGGCGATGGCGGTGTAGCGGGGTTCGATGTCGATGCCGAGTCCATGACGGCCGAGGTGCATGGCCTCGACCAGGGTGGTCCCGACCCCGCACATCGGGTCGAACACCAGGTCCCCCGGCTGGCTGTAGGTGGTGATGGCATGAGCGGCCGCGTGGGGCAGCATCTTGGCCGGATGGCTCGATGTCATTGGAACGTACCGGCCGCGCCGCTGGTCACGGGCGGGTATCTGACAGGTCAGCCACACCGAGGTGACCGGCAGCGAGTCACCCATGGCCGTCGCCGCGCTGCGTGGTGCCTCGGGTCAGGATCAGCACGTCGGTATGGATGTCGAGATGCGTGCGCACGCCTCGCCACGGCGGACGGTCAGCCGCCACGACGTGCTGCAGATACATCAGCCCGGCACGCTTGGCGGCGACGACCACATCGACAGGCAGGGCAACGTCGTCGTGCGGCAGCAGCACCGCGACGCAGCCACCAGGCAGCAGACTCGTCCGGCAGCGGGTGAAGAACTCCTCCGGTGCAGCAGCCTCGGCGGGCGGCCAGCCGGAGACAATCAGCGTCGCCGGTTCCAGGCCCCGCTCCCCGGGACCCGCCAGATTCAGATGAGCACGGCGCTGCGTGCCGATGATCGCGCGGGCCAACTGCGGCCCCACCGCCAAATCGATGATCAGATCGGATCGGTGGCTGAGATTGTGGACCAGCCGCACCCCCATCGCGTTGGACATGGTCTCCCCCACCTGCGGCGCAGGAACCGGCCACACGGTGATCGGCACGGGCGGGTCGCCAGGCACCACATCCCCCACAGGATCGGGTGCGCGACGCGGCTTCTTGTCGGTCATAGGCACGGTGGCCCCCGGACCGGCGGACGTACTGACAATCCCCAGGACCACGCTGACAGGCCGATCGAACCCACCCCCGGTCTGACAGGACCCATCACCCCGACGGCAAGCGGCGCCAGGCCAGCAGGCACGACCCGCCCTGACCGCTGTGAACCCGTCAGGGCCAGACACGAACCGTCCGACCCTGACAACCGACCCTGGTGTCAGGCCGAGCTGACCCAATCGAGGGCCTCGGGAACGTCGCACCAGGCGACGTCCTCCGGTCGAGGGGACCTCACCATGGCACCAACGACGCACGCAACACCGACCCACACGGCGTTGACCACCGCCGAGAAGGCATTCGAACTGCTGACCTACGAACCCGCACCGCTGATGTTCGACGCACGGCCGGTCCCAGGTCTACCGGACAGGCCACTGCCACTGGACGAGTTGCGCACGTTGCTGCTGGACGAGCATCACAGCAGCGACACCACCGACGTGCTGTGGCGACAGCTGGCCCACCACGCCCGCGAGTGGGGACCTGCCTGGGTCGTCGGCGCGATCGGCGTCGCGCTCCCCGCACTGACGCACCTTGCAGCAAGGATCAGCCGTGGCAGGCCGAGGCACGCCGACGATGTCGACTCCGAAGTCCTCGCAGGCTTCCTTGACGCTCTACGCACCGCAGACCTGGCGCCGCCGCGGTTATGGCTCCGGCTGTGCTGGGCCGCCTGGCGCGCCGCAGTCGCCGTCGTCAAGGTCGACGACGGTGAGGAACTGCCACCCGAGCTCGCAACCGGCTCGCGGACACCCAGGATGCCCTACGGGCACCCGGATCTACTGCTCGGCCGGGCAGCTGCCGCCGGCCTGATCACCCCCGACACCGCCGAACTGATCAGCGCGACCCGCTTCGGCAACGCCCTGATCGAGCACCTAGCCGCCGAACAAGGCGTGACCGCACCCGCGCTGAGGATGCGCCGGCGTCGCGCCGAGCACCTCGTGGCCGCCGCTGTCAGCCGGGGCGACCTGTCCGGCCCAATTCCCTGCGGGTACCGGGTGCCAGCGGCATGAAGCCCGCAACGAACCGACCCGCGCCTCTTCCGCACGCGACGGCATGAGCGTAGACGTCGCCTGAGGTGGCTTCTGCGGATGCTTCATGATCCGCTGCAGGACATGCCCGCCGAATCTCGCGCGGAGCTAACGGCGGCTGTCTGCGCTGCCATCGACATCCATCCGGCTACTGCTGAGGACATCATCCGCTCGACTGAGCCATTTTGGGATGCGATGGAACGAGCCGGTGGCCTCGTAGACTCGTGGGGTGGCGGCGAGTTCTATCACGTCCTGCCGAGGGTCTTGTCGTTCATCCAGCAGACCGCCAATCCGTAGCGCAACCGGTAATCCCTTCGGCCCGTTACCGGCGCGACCGGACGGCCCCTGACTCAAGCGATCGTGACGCTGCGCGGTGCCCGGTCCGCCGCATGTCCATGCACCCGATCTTGGATGAGACCGCTTGTGGAGATGACCAGTTGAGGTTCTAGTTACGCGAGTGTCAGGGGCTGTTTAGTGGAGTGTCCTGGGTGGTGTCAGTAGGCGCGCTGATGGACAGCGGTGTTTTTCGCAGGTCCGTCAAGGTGGAGGCCGCCGCGTCTCGGCGTGCGGTGAACGCCCGCGGTTCGGCGGCTGCGAGTTCGTCGAAGTACCGCACCCCTTCGGCAACAGCATCAAGGATCTGCTCCGACACCACTCCGAGAATGCGCGCTACGTATCCGACGCCCCACAGGGACCTGGCGAGGCTGGGTAGGTAGGCGTCACGGTTGCCGTCTGCCAACTTCCGGAAGAGGTTTACGGCTTCCTGGCTGGCGGCCAGCGCCTCGTCACGCCGCCCTGCCTCCGCCAACCGGTTCGCGTGGTTGCTCAATGACCCGGCAAGGTAGTGGAGGTAGGCGTCGGGGTTGCTGGCGGCCAGCCCTCGGTACAGGTCGACGGCCTCCTGGCTGGCGTTCAACGCCTCGTCACGCCGCCCTGCCTCCGCCAACCGGTTCGCGTGGTTGTTCACCGACCCAGCGAGGTTGGGCAGGTGGGCGTCGGGGTTGCTGGCGGCCAACTCGCGGCGCAGGTCGACGGCCTCCTGGCTGGCGGCCAGCGCCTCGACACGCCGCCCCACCTCCGCCAACCGAGTAGCGTGATTGTTCACCGACGTGGCGAGGTCGGGCAGGTGGGCGTCGCGGTTTCCGTCGGCCAACTCACGGCGCAAGTCGACGGCCTCCTGGCTGGCGGCCAGCGCCTCGACACGCCGCCCCACCTCCGCCAACCGAATGGCGTGATTGTTCACCGACGTGGCGAGGTCGGGCAGGTGGGCGTCGCGGTTTCCGTCGGCCAACTCACGGCGCAAGTCGACGGCCTCCTGGCTGGCGGCCAGCGCCTCGACACGCCGCCCCACCTCCGCCAACCGAGGAGCATGGTTGCTCACCGACGTGGCGAAGTTGGGCAGGTGGGCGTCGCGGTTTCCGTCGGCCAACTTACGCATGACGTTGACGGCTTCCTGGCTGGCGGCCAGCGCCTCGACACGCCGCCCTGCCTCCCCCAACCGAAGGGCACGCCAGTTCAGTAAGGACGCTCGGTCGTTCGGCGCGGTCGCCGATGCCGTGGTGCGCAGGGCGTGGGCGGTCAACGCGACCGCGATCTGGCCGAACTCGATCGACGGGTACGGCACCCGACGCGCTGTCCGGCAAGCCCAGTCAGGGTCGAGTTCAGCCGTGGCGAGCAGGTCTGTGACCCGGGGAGCGAGCAGACCGGGGAACTGGAGGCCGACTTGGAGCACCGCCTCAGTCATCACCGGAAGATCCGCGTTCAGTGCCACGTCGATCATCTCCGCAGCGCCGGACTGGTGGCTGCGCGCGCGGCTCAGAACCGTCAACGCCTGCCCCGCCTGACCGGGAGCCAACCCCTGCAGAATCCTGCTGCGCTCGGCCGGGGTGCTTTCATACAGGACCGCGACTGCGAGGTACTCGGCAAGCAGATCCGGCTGCAACGCCCCTAGCCCGCCATCCGTCCCCGGGTATAGCCCATACAACCAGTCCACATACCCGTTGACCACCTCTGGCTGTGCCCCGCCCAGGCCCGGTACCCGGTGGACCAACTCCATGGCCTGCTCCCGGTTGTCCGCGCCCAGCAGCGCCGCCACGGCGACCAGCCGCCGCAACACGGCGTCGGCAGCTGACTCACCCGCACCCGGTAGACCGCCGCGGCGGGCCCGGTGCCGCCAGTACCGAGCCTCATGGCCCAGCACCTCAGCAAGCACGTCGTACCGGTCATCCCCACGCGGCCCGCCCAACACCGCCAGCAGCGCCTCCGCATGCAACCGCAACACTGGAAGATCCGGACCCGCCACACCCGGTGGAACATCACCCGGAGGACGGCGACGCAGGCGGGCGGCGAACGCCACCATCGCCTGGGCCACGATCTGCTGCGGGGAGTGGTCCTCAATACGAGCCGGCACCTCTATGACGTTCGCCGACACGGTCAACGCGTCCACCAGATGCGCCTGCGGCGGGTACGCCGCCGACAGCGACGACCACCACAACCCAACCGATCGGGCCAGCAACAACACCCGCACACCACCGGCCCGCTGAGCGACACACAACAGGTGCGCCAACGCCTGCGCGTCACGGGTCTCGGCGTAATCCACCGTCAGCAGCAACCGGCCCGGCCGGTCACCCGCCTCAAGCTGCCCGGCGACCGTCGCCTCCCCACCGGGTGCCACAGGCCAGCACACCCAGCCCGTCAACCGGCCGGCGAAGTGCTGACCCAACCGGGTCTTGCCCACCCCACCTGCACCCACCAGCAGCCGCACCACGCTCGCGTCCGGATCCGCGCACCACCCGTCCAACGCTGCCAGCAGCCACCCACGACCGACGAACCCGACCACCGCCGCCTGCGGACGCAGAAGCCACACCACCGACTCCGGCAACTCCGCCACCAAAGCCCTCGCGACCACCCGCTCCCGCCGCTCCCGCCGCTCCCGCGCGGCCCGAACCCACTCCAGGACCGACGGCGCGAACGCTCCTACCACCGCCGCCGTCGCGCCCGCCGACACCGTCCAACCCAGCTTGTCATCCGTGACCAACGCCCACACCGCCGCCGCAGCGACCGCTGCCGGAACCAGCAACGCCCACCAGCAGCGCCCGACCCACCTCAACCCAGCGCGAAGCACACCCGCACGATACTGAAGGTGATCAAACCAGTACACAGCTGATCATCCGAGAATGGCGTCCGCTCATCGGCAGTTGAGCGCGTTGTAGGAGCATCAGCAGCGTGCGCTGAGCGGGCGCCGGGCCGGCCCGAGCAGGGCCAAGGGTCTAATGTTCGCTCGCTCGCTGACTGGTCGTGTCGGGGCGTGACAGGCGACAGGCGAGTTCGATCTGTCTGACAGCGCCGTTCTGGGCGGTGCATGTCCTCCATGGCATGCCCGCCCGGCGGGGGTCGTTTGCGGCGGGGTCTGAGGTGAGTTCGGCATGGCTGGCGCGGCGTACTGACACCGTGGTCCCTGCGCTAAACAGCAAGGGAGGAGCGCCCCCACCGACTCACAGCGGCCCCTCCCCGAGGTCCCCGCCGGGCGGCACACAGAACTGTTCTGGAGTGCCGTCATGCACCTGACGCTGTCCGTCCTGTCGGATATCGCCGCCGCGCCGCAGCCGGTGGCGGTCAATTCCATCAATCAGGTCATCTCCAACGTCACTGGCTGGATCATGGGCGTTATCGCGTTGGTGGCGACGATGTTCCTGGTCATTGGTGGTCTGCGGTACATGGCCGCCGGCGGTGACCCGGCCCAGGTCGAGCAGGCCAAGGGCAACTTCAAGTCCGCGTTGGTCGGCTACGCCTTGGCGGTGTTGGCCCCGGTGATCCTGCAGGTGTTGCAGGGCATCCTCGGCGGCTGAGGATGACCACCTGGGTGATGAACGATCTGGTCCGCTGGCTCGCCGAGCGGGTGATCGATCTTCTCGGCGGGCTGCTGGCTTTCCTGACGTCCTGGATCTTCGTGTCGCCGGATGTGACCGGGCTGCCGCAGGTGCAGTCGATCGCCGGGAAGAGCGCCCTTGTGGTCGACGCTTGCTTCATTCTCGCGATCGTCGCCGCGGGCGCCGCGGTCATGCTGGGCGACTCCGTCGAGACCCGCTACACGGTCAAGCAGCTCGTGCCGCGGCTCGTGGTCGGGTTGGTCCTGTCGGCGTTCGCGGTTCCGTTGACCGGCGTGCTCATCGAGGTGGCGAACGCGTTGACTACGTCAATCGCCGGGGTGGACGCCCCGACGACCGAGGCGGTCACCTTCGTCAAGGCGCGGCTCGCCTCCGCGGTGGGTGATCCGAGTTCTGGTCTGCTGATGCTGATCATCGGGCTGCTGATCGTGGTGCTGATGTTCCTGCTCGTCGGCGGCTGGCTGACCCGCATCGCGGTGCTGGTCGTGTTGGCCGGTGTTGCGCCGGTGGCCTTGGCGTGCCACGCGACCCCTTGGACCGAGGGGGTCGCGCAGTTGTGGTGGCGGTCGGTGCTGGGCTGTCTGGCCACCCCGACGATCCAGGCGGTCACGTTCTCGGCCGGCGTCAACCTGGTGATCGATCCGCGGGGGAACCTGCCGGTCCTGCTCGGCCTGCCTGGCTCCGACACCCTGAACCTGCTGCTCGTGGTCGTCGTCTTGTGGATGACGGTCAAGGTTCCGAGCTTGGTGCGGCGGTTCTCCGGTCAGCAGGGCCGCAGCGTCGGCATCGGCGGCGTCGTCCTGCGAACGGTGGCCGTGCAGGGGATGACCCGCAACCTGGGCCGATTCAGAGCCGCCCCGGTCCGGCGCACGCCGCTGGCGTCGAGCAACCCCATCCGCCCGCCCTACCGCCACATGCCCGGCGTCTACCCCAGCCCGGAGTGATCAATGAACAATCTGGATGATGCGGCGCCGCGTGCGGTGGTGCCGGCCAACGTCAACGAGCCGGACCGGGTCGCGTTCGGGCTCACCTTCCGTCAGCTCGGCATCATCGGCGGCGTCGGCTTGGCCGCTGCCGGTGTCTACCGCTCGTTCGGGCATCTGCTGCCGCGGCCCGTGTGGCTCGTCGGCGGTGCTGTCGTGTTCGCTGTCGCGGTCGTGGTGGCGCTCGGCCGCCGCGACGGTCTGCCCTTGGACGTGTGGCTGCGGTACGCCTTCACGCTCTCGCACAGCCCTCGCGTGCGGACACCCGGGACGGCCCGCGCGGTCCCGGGCGCGGCCGTGGAGGGGAAGCCGATCGTGCCGGCGCTGTTGCGGTCGCCGGTGACGGCGGTCAGCCCCTCTGGTGTGCTCACCAGCGGGGGCAGCGACAAGGTGGTGATCGCCTGCGGTACCACCAACATTCACCTGCGCACCGGCGGGGAGCAGGGCGCGTTGCTGGACGGGTTCGGCCGGTTCCTCAACGGCTTGACCGGGCCGGCGCAGATCGTCGTCGCCGCGCAGCGCCACGACCTGGCCGCACATGCGCGGGCTGTCGCCCATAACGCCCGGCGCCTGCCGCACCGGGCGCTGCAGGCCGCCGCCGAGGACCACGCCGCGTTCTTGCTGGAGCTTGACGGCGAGCGTGATCCGTTGCGCCGGCAGGTCCTGGCGGTCGTCGCCGGCGCGCGAGCGGGCGACACCGCGGTGCGGGCGTTGTCCGGGCTCGGCGTGCACGCCGCCGTGTTGGACGGGTCTGCGGTGTGCGCCGCGCTCGCGGGCGCGGTCGACCCGTTCTCCCCACCGGCACCCGGCCCCCGCGCGGTGCCCGGCGTCCCGATCACCTTGCGGAGCAGCACATGAACCTGTTGAAAACCCCCAAGAAGAGTGTCCGAGGCGTAGAGGGCATGCCGTCGCCGGCCGCGTTGTCGGTCACCCCGTCGCATGTGCGGGTTGGTGACGGCTACGCCGCAACTTACGTCGTGTGCGGCTACCCGGCGGAGGTCGGCCCGGCGTGGCTGGACCCGCTGCTGTCCTACCCGGGACGCGTCGACGTCGCCGTGCACCTGGACCCGGTGGTGCCGCAGTTGGCCGCGCCGATGCTGAAGCGGCAACGCGCCCGCCTCGAATCCTCGCGCCGGCTCGACGCCGACGCCGGGCGGCTGGGCGACCCGATGGTCGAGGCCGCCGCGGCCGATGCTGCGGACCTGGCTGAGCGGGTCGCCCGCGGGGCGGCGAAGCTGTTCGAGGTCGGCATCTACGTCACCCTCCACGCTCGCACCCTCGACGACCTCGCCGCCCTCACCGCGGGCGTGAAGTCCGCTGCGGCGAGCGTGCTGTTGGACCTGCAGCCGGCGACGTTCCGTCACCAGCAGGGATGGCTGTCGACGCTGCCGGTCGGGGTGGATCCGCTGCGGATGCGCCGCGTGCTGGACACCACCGCTCTCGCGGCGGCGTTTCCCCTCGCCTCCCCGGACCTTCCCGCCCCTACACCGGGCGACATAGCCTCTGCGGAGGGGGTGTTGTACGGAGTCAACACCACCTCCAACGGGGTGCTGGTGTGGAACCGGTGGGCGCAGGACAACCACAACTCGGTCGTCCTCGCCCGCTCCGGGGCGGGCAAGAGCTACTTCGTCAAGCTCGACGTCCTGCGCAACCTCTATCAGGGCACGACCGTCAGCGTCATCGACCCCGAGGACGAGTACACGCCGCTGGCCGACCACGTCGGCGGCACGGTCGTGCAGCTGGGCGTGCCCGGGGTGCGCATCAACCCGCTCGACCTGCCCGATGACCGGCGGCCGGACACGCTCACCCGACGTGGCCTGTACCTGCACACGCTGATCGCGGTCATGCTCGGCGCGGCCCCGCTGCCGGCCGAACGTGCCGCCCTGGACCGGGCCATCACCGCCACCTACGCCCGCGCCGGCATCAACGCCGACCCGGCCACCTGGACCAAACCCGCTCCCCTGCTGCGCGACCTGGCCGAGGTGCTCGCCGGGGACGGCGATCCGGCCGCCGGGCAGCTGGCCGCCCGGCTGGCCCCTTGGACGGTGGGGAACTTCGCCGGCCTGTTCGACGGGCCTACCACCACCGTCCCGCACGGGCACCTGGTGGTCTGGTCGCTACGGCACCTGCCCGACGAGCTGCGGACCATCGGCACGCTGCTGGCGCTCGACTCGATCTGGTCGGGCATCGACACCCCGCCAGCCGGCCCTAGCCGGGGTCGGCATCTGGTGGTGGTGGATGAGGCCTGGCTGCTGATGCGCGACGGCGAGGGCGCGCGGTTCCTGTTCCGGATGGCGAAGGCGGCCCGCAAGCGGTCGGCGGGGTTGTGCGTCGTCACGCAGGACGCGGCTGATGTGCTGTCGACCGACCTGGGGCTCGCCGTGGTGTCCAACGCCGCGACGCAGGTGCTGATGCGCCAGAGCACCCAGTCGATCGACGCTGTCGTGGAGGCGTTCAACCTCACCGCGGGCGAGGCGCGGCTGCTGCTGGCCTCGCCCCGGGGCGAGGGGTTGCTCGTCGCGGGCCGGTCGCGGATCCCGTTCCGCAGCGTCGGGTCGGCCGCGGAGCACACGATCGCCGTCACGGGCATCGGGGAGACCGAGTGACCGCCACCCCGGGCTGGCCCGCCGAGATGGGGCATTGGGTGCTCGCCCGGCCGTGGCTGGCCTTCGTCGCCGCCGCAATCGTTGTCGCGGCGGTGTTCGGGCATGACCAGATGCTCGCCTGGCGGCACCGGCGGTTCACCGCCGGCGCGCGATGGCTGACCATCGCCGCCCCACCGCAGGTCACCGCCGAGGCCGCCGCAGCGTTCTGGACCACCCTCACCGGCGTCCTCACGCCGTCGGTGTGGCGCCGCCGGGTGTTCGGCTACCCGCATGTCGGCTGGGAGTACACGTGGAACGGCCGCGCGCTGACCATCCGGGTCTGGGTGCCCGGCACGGTGCCGCCCGGCGCGGTCGAGGCCGCCGTCCGCGCGGCCTGGCCCGCCGCCACCATCACCACCACAGACGCCGCCGCGCCGATCCCGCCGCAGGTCGGTGAGGGGGTGGGTGGGGCGCACTGGCCGCAGCACCCCGATGGGCTGCCGCTGCGCAGCGAC
Organism: Micromonospora sp. WMMD1274; assembly: GCF_049179035.1. NCBI lineage: Bacteria > Bacillati > Actinomycetota > Actinomycetes > Micromonosporales > Micromonosporaceae > Micromonospora > Micromonospora sp. WMMD1274. The sequence continues at coordinate 5,914,216 of NZ_JBMHMG010000001.1, read as the reverse complement.
CACGACACCGATCCGCTGCGGGCGCTGCTCGCCGCCGGCGCCGAGGTCGGCCCCCGCGAGCACGCCTGCGTGCAGGTCCTCGCCCGGCCGGCGCGAGCCCGCCGGGTCCGCGCCGCCCGCCGGGCCGCGGCAACCGCCGCCACCCACCCGCACGGGCGGCCGGACCTGGCCGCGCGGGCGGTGTCGGGCATGGCGAGGCTGGCCGTCGAGCCGCTGCTGTGGCTGCTCGACGTGTTCACAACCGGCCCGTCCAGGCCGCCGCGCGCCTCGGCAGCGGCGGGTCGGGTGGCCGAGCGGGATCCGGTGGCCGCGGCTGAGGCCCGCACGGTCGTGGACAAGGCGGTGCGGGTACCGCACTTCGAGATCGCGGTCCGGTTCGCCGTCGCCCGCGACCCGGACACCACACCACCAAACACGGAGCGGGCCAGGCAGACCCGTCAGCGGCTGATCGGGCTGGGACACACCATCGCCTCGGCCGCCGCCACGTACACAGGCCCGAACCGGCTACGGCGCATGAAGATGCCCCACCCGATCGCCACCCTCGCCGGGCGCCGGTTACGGCGGGGGTTCCTGGCCACCGTGGCGGAACTCGCGGCCCTCGCCGCGTTGCCGCAAGACCTCGCCGTGCCCGGCCTGGATCGCGCCCGAGCCAAAGCTGTGCTGGCGCCCGTGCAGGTCCCCGGCGGCGGGCGTGGCGTCAAGATGCTCGGCCGCGCGCAGATCGGCCGCCACAAGATCGGGTTGACCGTCACCGACGCCCGCCAGCACGTGCACGTGGTCGGCAAGACAGGCGTCGGGAAGTCCACGCTGCTGCTGAACATGATCCTCGGCGACATCAAAGCCGGCCGCGGCACGGTGGTCATCGACCCGCGCGGAGACCTGATCACCGACATCCTCGACCGGCTCCCCGCCACCTCCGCAGACAAGATCGTGATCATCGACCCGGACCAGGAGAACCCCGGCTGCTTCAACCCGCTCGACGACCGGGGAGACCCGCACCTGGCGGTGGACAACCTGGTGGGGATCTTCGCGAAGATCTTCCAAGGGCAGTGGGGCCCGCGGATGGACGACACGATGCGGGTGGCGTGCCTGACGCTGATGCGCCACGCCAAACCGACGCTGAGCCTCGTGCCGTCGCTGTTGCAGGACAAGGACTTCCGGGCCCGGTTCACCCACGGCCTGGACGACCCGGACGGTCTCGGCGGGTTCTGGGTCTGGTACGATGGCATCAACGAGCAGTTCCGCGGGCAGGTCATCGCCCCCGTCCTGGCCCGGCTACGCGCGTTTCTGCTGCGCGACTTCGTCAAGTCGGTCATCGGCAACGCGCACAGCTCGTTCGACATGGGTCGGGTGCTCAACGGCGGGGTGCTGCTGTGCCGGCTGCCCAAGGGGGTGCTCGGGGAGGAGACGACGCGGATCCTGGGCTCGCTCATCGTCGCCCGCGTCTGGCAGGCCGCCATCGCCCGCGCCAGCATCCCGGAGGACCAGCGCCGCGACGCCGTGCTGTACGTCGACGAGTGTCACAACTTCCTGACCCTGCCCGGCTCGGTCGGGGACATGCTGGCCGAGGCACGAGGGTTCCGGCTGGGTCTGGTGCTGGCGCACCAGGACCTGGCCCAGCTCCCGAAGGATGTCGCCGCAGCAGTGTCCGCCAACGCCCGGTCGAAGCTGTTCTTCAACGTCGACCCGGCCGACGCCCGGGAACTGTCCCGCCACACCAGACCGGAGCTCGACGAGCACGACCTCGCCCACCTCGACGTCTACACCGCCGCCGCGCGGCTGCTGGTCGGCAACCGGGAGCTGCCTGCGTTCACGTTCACCACCAACCCGCCGGCGGAGGTGGTGGGTGAGGCGACCGCGATCCGTCAGGAGTGCGCCGCCGCGCACCGCCGCGCCGACGGTGAGCCGCCGATGCAGCAGGTCGCCCGCTCGGCGATGAAACGGCGGATGGCCAGCCGGGAGCGCTGAGCAAAGGCCTGCTCGTTTCGGGCCTCGTCCGGGTGCTGCGGTGAGGGCTCGCTTGGGGGTGTCCGGGAGACGAGACCTCACCCGAGCCCTCCCCCACCGGCCTGTCAGGTTCCTGACCTGCCTGCACCTGGCCTGCCGTCGGCCTGTCCGCGAGATCAACTCGTCCAGACTCCCTACCGGGACTCTCTCTGCAGGGGTACCCATGCCGCAATCACGCTCTGCTGACCTGCTGGCCATCTACCCGCACATCACCAGCCGGGACCGGCAGCTGCTCCACCTCCTCGACGACCATCAGGTCCTGACCACCGATCAGATCCACCAGCTGTTCTTCCTGGCCCGACGTACCTGCCAGATCCGCCTCAGCGAGCTGTACGGACTGGGCCTGCTGGACCGGTTCCGGTTCGCGCGCACCGGCGGCGGCAGCCAGCCGTGGCACTGGACCCTCGGCCACAACGGGCGTCGTTTCCAGGCCGCCGCCCACGAACGCCCCGAGCCGACCGCCCGGGCGAGCCGGCAAGCCGTGCAACGGGTGTCAGCCAGCCCGACCCTGACCCACCTGCTCACCGTCAACGAGTTCTTCGTCCGGCTCAAGACCCACACCCGGCGCCATCCCGACGTGCATCTGGACCGGTGGTGGTCGGAGCGGACCACCACCCGGCAGTTCCGCACCATCACCGCCGACGGCCACGGCATCTGGACCGCCGCCGACGCCAGCGTCGGGTTCTGGCTGGAGGCCGACACCGGCACCGAGCCGCTGGGCCGGCTGACCGGCAAACTCGACCGCTACGCCACCCTGACCCGACGCGTCGGTATCCGGTACCCGGTGCTGTTCTGGCTCGGCAGCGCCGCCCGGGAGGAACACCTGCACCGGCTCCTACGCGGGCGACGCGGCGACGTCCTCGTCGCCACCGCCACCCATGACACGGACCCGGCGCAAGCGGTGTGGCTGCCGGCCGGCGCCACCGGCCGAGTCGGACTCGCGCAGCTACCCACCGACCACGGTCAGCCGGTGGCGGACAACCCCAACTTCGACGACGACGGAGTCTTCGTCCTCTGACACGACCTGTCAGCCGACCCGCCGGAACCTGTCAACGCAGGTGAAGCACATGATCACGATTCCTGGTCGAGGGCGTGCTGTCAGGTCACGACGCTACGGTGCAGCTTCTTCTCTTTGTTCGCACCGCAGCCCGTCTGTTCTCCCCGGATCTGCCCGCGCCAGCGGGTCACCCCTCAGCCCACCATCCGGTCGGCCCCGTGACCCCGCCCCCGCCATTCCCGGCAGCACTTCGCCACAGACGCCGCATCCCGGTGGCACCACCACACCCGCAGTCGAACCGCGCCTTCGCGAAGGGAGCACCCCGTCATGCCCGCACCCACCAACACGTCCCTCACCGACCAGGTCATCACCGTCTGCTTCGCCCCCGGCCAGGACGCCGACTGGTTCGCCGCCTCCGAAAAGGTCCACGAACTCCTGCAAGCCAACGGCACGCCGTCGCGCCGCTACCGCGTCCGACACCGCCGCCTCATCGGCTGGCTGACCCGCTTCATCGGCTACTACCTGCTCGACGCCGCCCGCCGCTTCGGCGCGATCACCATCGCCGCCGGCGGCCGCAAGAATCGCCTCGACCTGACCGGCACCGCCGCCACCGCCGCACACGACGCCGCCCTGCGCTGGCGTACCTGGCACACCCACGTCGCCGCGACCACTCCCGTCGCCCGGCCGTTCGAGGACTACCTCGCCCAGCACCACACCGATCCCGCCAAGGTCAGCGCCCACGAGGCCCGCCGACGCTTCGAGCAGCAACCCCGCGTCCTGGCGATGCTCGCCCACCACCTCGACCCATACGAACTGCCCGCCTACCAAGCCGGCGAAGCCACCTACACCGGCCTGCACTGGCGCATCGCCCTGGTCGGCGACGCGCTGATCACCACCGACGGTCGCCTCCTCACCCCCGCAGGCGGCTCCATCGCCGACCGGTTCCGCTTCCTCAACGACGCCTGCGCCTACCTGCGCAGCCTCGACCCACGCGCGCGGCTGTGCGCCGTCACCATCGCCTGACACCCCTCCCGGACCCGAAACACCACGGCCGGTCGCAGCCCCGCTGCGACCGGCCTTCGCCATCTCCCCACCGTTGGAAGGAGACCCCTGATGTTCCTGACCGATCCGGTGCTGCGGCGCATCGCCGCCGACACCAACGACGTCCTCCCCGAGCAACAGTGGCGCCACGACACCGCCACCGCCCAACCGATCGGTGACCTCGCCCGCCTCCTGCACAAGACCGCGCTCGACTTCACCGACAGCACCACCAACCTCGACCAGGCCCTCACCCGACTGGCTGCACTCGCCGAAACAGGCCGACGAGGACTGGCTGCGCACGCCGGCCTTCACCTCCCCGGTCACCACCAGGTCGTCACCGATGCGCTCGCCGCCCGCGAGCGGCACACCGTCCTCGGCGTCACGCTCACTACCTGCTATCGAGCCTGGCGCAACCACCGGCCGATGAACGAAGGCGACGAGCGACACCTGCTTCTGCGGCGTTGCGACCCGTCACGTGGCGTGGCGACCCTGCAACGCAAGGATCCCGACACGTGGCTGGTGATACCCGACGCCGAAGCCGCCGCCGCCTTCGACATCCCCTACCCGCAGCGCATCGTCGGCGAAGTCACCCACACCGAACGGGGATGGGCGCCGACCGCCTACGTCGCCCGTGCGCATCAGGTCCCGCTCGCCACGGTGTACTCCCTGCCGATCCGGGGTGAGCTCACCGCGGCCTGCCGGACGCTGCTGCGCTGGTGGAACCTGCGCCACTCCGACGCCTGGCACAACCGCACCCCCGCACAGCTCACCCCCGCCGAACTCGCCCACCTCACCGACTGACGACGCAGCGTGATGCCGCACCTCAACCTGGTCGAGCGGTGGATCACCGCGGCGACCGGCCGCACCCTCGACCAACACGCCGTCGACCCCGTCCCCGCCGCCGCGCACCTACCCGAGGCCGCCGACGATCTCCGACACCTACGCGACGAGCTGCTACTCGCCGTCGACCACCTGCGCACCAGACTCCTCAACGAAGACGACCTACACGCATCCGCCGCCGCCATCACGGGATCGGCGAAGACGCTCCAGAACCTGGCCGGCGAGTACGGCAACGCCCGCGCTCGGATCGACGCCCTCATCGGCGACGAGACACGGACCGCCTACGCGCTAACCCACCCTGGGCAGCAGGTACGGCGGCGCTACGTCGACCCCGGCGACACCGTGCTGGTCGTTCTGCCGCACACCGACTCCTGCCGCGCCCGCAACCTCGCGGGACACACGGCCGACGTCAGGGTGGGCAGCTCCGACGTCAAATTTCGGCCGCCCGGCAGCGTCAGCTCGGTGCGGCTGTCCCACAGCGACGCCGGCATCTACCGGGACCGCACCGAGAACCGCCTCTACACCCTGCAGCCCGCGTGACCGGTCGCATCGCGGCGCCCTTCACCGGGCGACGAATGGCACACCTCGCACGACACGGCGCTCCCGACGCGCGCCTGCCGCCCCGGCTGTCACCCGCGACCCGGCTCACCATCCGGGCGGCCTCACTCGCGCCGCTATCCGAACTACGTCCCCAAGAGAGGAACCCCATGAAAGACCTGTCCCTGACGCCTGCAGCGCAGGCTGTCCTCGACGCCCTGACCGACCTTGGCCAGGGCGACGTGCACGAGTTGGCCGACCGCGCCGGAAAGGCGCGCTCGACCACCGACAAGGCACTCAAGTCCCTGGCCGACGCCGGCTTGATCGTTGCGGTGGACACCGACGCCGATGCGGCCGACGGCGCGTCCACCCGGTGGGCCCTGCCCGCCCCGGACGGCGCCGCCGCTGCGGAACCGGACGCTGCCGTCGATCTCGGCGACCAGCAGACCGCCGCCGCGGACGAGAGCGAGCAGCTCATCGGATCGGATCTCGACACCTCGGCGAGCGGACCTGCCAATGGCGGCGCAGCTGATCCATCCCGCGACGACCACGCGGACAAGGCGCCGGATGAGGCGGGAGACGAGACCGATCACGACGACAGCCGCGGACGCGACGACGACAGCAGCGAGGCCGGTGAGAGTTCCGCCGTCGTTGCGGTGCAGCCGGCGCGGCCCGGTGACCGCAAGGTCATGGCCATCAAGGGAGTCCTGGCCGACTACGGCGACGCCGGCGCCACCATCGACCTGATCGTGGCCGAAAGCGGCATCGGACACGCCACCGCGTCCCGGCTGCTGACCGCGATGGAACAGGCCGCCGCCGCCCGTCGACTGCCCGGCCTGCCCGAGCGGTGGGTCGCCGGCCCGACCCGGGCCAGTGAGGTGGACCCGAACCCGGAGCCGCCCCGCTGCCCGCTGTGCTCCCAGGTCATCCGCGGCCAAACGAGCATGCCGATCGCCGCAGCGGCGGTGCTGCCCCTGATCCAACCGGACGGCACGCTGCACGTCGTCGACGCAGACGGCGAGACCCACGTCGTCGCCATGCCGCTGCGCGCACCCGGCCGCACGCCGCGCGTCGCCCGCAGCACGGGCCCGCGCGGTGACGGGACCGTCAACGCCGACGGCAGCCCACCGTTCAGCCGCGGCGAACTGGAAAAACTCACCCTCGACGTCCTGGCCGCCAACCCCGGCCAGCAGATGACCCCGCAGGACATCGCCACCGTGCTCGCCGGCCAACTCGGCCGCGCGATCAGCTCCGGGGCCGTGCGAAACAACTGCACCAAGGCCGCCGCCAGCGGCCGGATCGTCCTGGTCTCCGACGCGCCGCTGACCTTCGTCCACCCGACGCAACCCGACAGCGACAACCCCGTCGAGACCGACGCGGGCAGCACCGACCAGTCCTGACCAACGCCACTCCCCTGCGGGGGCCGAGCCGCGTACTCGGCCCCCGCCAGCACATCGAGAGGAGAATCCGTGCCGCACGAACTCGAAACCTTCACCGACGGAACAACTGCCTTTGCCAGCGCACGCCTGTCGGCCTGGCACCAGCTCGGCACCGTCACCCAGGACACGATGAAGGCCGAAGAGATCATGGCCTCCGCCCGCCTCGGCGACTGGGGCGTCCGCACCATCCGCACCGTCGGCATCGACATCGTCAACGGAGCCGAGGTACAGGTCCCCGCCGACGACAAGCGAATGACCGTACGCCGCAACCCGGTCACCGGCCAGACCGAATACCTGGGCATCGTCGGCACCGACTACACGGTCGTCCAGAACGAGCAGTGCGCCGAGATGCTCGACCGGCTCGTGGACCAGGTCGGCGGCGCCCACTTCGAAACCGCCGGCAGCCTGCGCCGCGGCAAGAGCGTATTCGTCACGATGAAGCTGCCCGACGCGATGGAGATCGCCGGGGTAGACCGCCTCGACCTGTACCTCATCGGCACCACCTCCCACGACGGCAGCGCCGCCCTGCGGGTAGACGCCAGCCCGATCCGGGTGGTCTGCGCCAACACCCAACGCGCCGCCTTCCAGCACACCGTCGGCCACTACACCTTCCGGCACACCTCCAACGTCAACTCCCAGATCAGCCAGGCCCGCGAAGCCCTGGGCCTGATGTGGACCTACATGGAGACCTTCGAGAAGGCCGCCGAACGGATGCTCAACGCGGAGCTGACCATGCGGGAGTTCGAGAACGTCGTCGCGCAGGTATGGCCGGTCAAGGACACCGCGTCCGAGCAGGCCAAGAACAACGCCAAGCAACGCCTCGGCACCCTCAAGTACCTGATCGGCGAGGCCGACACCCAGAAAGCCATCACCGGCAGCCGGTGGGCCGGATACCAGGCCATCACCGAATACCTCGACCACTACCAGCCCGCCAAGAACGACCTCGTCCGCGCCAACCGGGTGCTGACCGGCAACACCGGCGACCTGAAAGTCGCCGCCTTCGACCTACTGAAGATCTGACCGCACACCCACACCTCCGGGGCAGCGGTCACCCGCGCCGCTGCCCCGGCCCGAAGGAACGGACACCTCACGTGACTCCGCCCAGGACCCGAGGGCTCGATGCATACCAAAGGGCCCGCCGATGACCGGCCACCTCCGCCACCCCCGCGATCTACGGCAGTCGGTATGTGGCCTACCCGCCACCGACGTGCAGCAGTGGGCGACCGACAACCCGCCGCGCATCGACTACACCTGCGAGGACTGCTACACCCTGCTGCCCGAGGCCGCCCGGCCCGACGACGCCAACCATCCACCGGGCGACGCCACGCTCATCGACACGTTGCGACGCATCGTCGCCGCCCGGCAGTACGCCAAGATCGACGGCGTTCTCGTGGACGTGTGGTCCGCCACCGTCACCGTCCTCATCTGGGACAAGCTCCGCGAGGACAAACGGCAGCGGCTACTGACCCTGCCATCACACGAGCTGATCCTCCGATGCATCGCGATCTACCGCCGCGTCACCGAGGACCAGACGGCCAAGGACCAGTCCAGGCACAACCGAGGTACAGAGGTCTGAGGGCAGCCGGTGTTGACGCGCCGCGCACTCATCGGCCGGTCGAGCAAATGAGGTGGGCCGCCCACGTAGGCAGCCCACGGTCATTCTCCGCTTCATCACCTTCAAAGGCCCTCCATGCACCGCGCCTACCGCGCCGCCGACGAGCCTGCTCGCGACGGCTCCTGTCCGATCCGCCATCCCAGCCATATTGAGAGGCCGCCGCCATGACCAGAGCCATCACCGGCATTGTCAGCCTCGTCGCCGTTGCCTGCCTCGGCCTGCCCATGCTCCTGCTGACGGCCGTCACGGGCGCTGGCTCCAAAGGGTGCGGCATCGCCGCCACACCCAACATGCATCCCTCCGGGCGACCGCCCACCGTCGGCGCCTGGGATGCCGAGCAACTTGACGTAGCCGCGACCATCATCGACACCGGCGTCACCAAAGGCGTCCCTCAATGGGGCTGGGTCATCGCCGTCGCCACCGCCATGCAGGAATCCAGCCTCCGCAACCTGCCCCACCGAGGCACCCGCAACGACCACGACTCCATCGGGGTGTTCCAACAACGCCCCAGCCAGGGATGGGGCACCGTCGCACAACTGGCTGAACCCGCGTATCAGGCCGGCAAGTTCTTCGACAAGCTCCTCACAATCCCCGGCTGGGAGTCGATGCCGCTCACCCAGGTCGCCCAGGCGGTCCAAGCCTCGGCCTTCCCCGATGCGTACGCCACATGGACCAACGATGCCCTCCGCCTGGTGGAGCAACTCACCAGCACCCTCGCCGACTGCACCCCCGATGCACTGGCCGCCCTACCTGCCGGATTCACGCTGCCCTCCGACACCTCGCCAGCGGTGACAACCGCGGTGTTCTGGGCCGTTGCCCAGCTCGGCACGCCCTACCACTTCGGCGGCTCGTGCACCGACCCGCACTCCAACGACCCCCACAAACAGTGCGACTGCTCATCCCTGATGCAAGCGGCCTACCGAGCAGCCGGCATCTCCATTCCTCGCGTCACCACCGACCAAGCCAACGCCGGCACACCAGTAGCCAGCCCGACCCGCCTGCTACCCGGCGACCTCATCCTGATCCCCGGCAGCAACGGCACCCCGGCCCACCCACGCCACGTCGGCATGTACCTCGGCGAAGGACTCATCATCCAAGCACCGCAGACCGGCGACGTCATCAAGATCACTCAGCTGAGCAGCTGGAATGACCAGATCGCCAAGATCCGACGGATCGTTCAGGAGCCTGCTTGAGAAGGGCACATTCCTGGGTTCGGGACAGTCGATGCCGCCGGATGCCGCTTGCCGACCGTCGTAGCCCTCGCGCCTGCTCAACCAACGACCTCAAGTGCAACTCGACGGCCTAAGTCCGCTACTCACGACGAGTGCTCGGTGGGCGTTCACTGGCCCTCGGATCGCGGCTAATCCGAATGCCGGATCGCGACGGTGCCAGGCATCATCATCGTGTGAACGCTGGCCGAATGATCGTCTTGGTGGATGACCTACGTTCGTTCGTGGATGGCCGCACCGCCGAGGTGGCCCGCACCAGCGACGCCGGAGTTGAGCTCCTTGGTCGGTACCGAGACCGGCGCTTGGACGAGTTGTGGCTGGACCATGACCTCGGCGGGGATGACACGATCTGGCCGGTCGTGGAGGTCCTGGAACGGGCGGCCTTCGACAAGCGCCCCTTTGACGTCGGCGTCATCAACGTCCACTCCGCCAACCCAGTCGGCGCCACAAGGGTCGCGCTGGTCCTACGCCACTGGGGTATTACGTCCGCGTCGCTTCGGGCTCGACCGAAGTCGGCTGTCTCGACGGTCCCGCCGTGAGCTGACCGGCGCGCACATGCCTCCCGCCGGCTGCCCACTCTGAGGGCGGCAGAAGAGCAGGACAGGAGGCATGGCTGGGCGCGAGAGCCAGCGGAGGCTCGACCGCCAAGCCGCAGGATCGCCGGACACGGCTCTCGGAAATCCGCCACGAGAACGATACCGATCGGCTAGGCGTAGCTGTAGCTTCCGACTTGCGCTCGGAGGAGGAACTCATGCCGCGGACGTCCGAATACGCGGAGGCCGTCTACCAGTTCATTCAGGAACACGCCACGATTGAGGATGGGTGCCGGGTCTGTCGCGAGCCGCTCTATCCGTGGATGATGGAAGAGTTCCGCCTCGATAGGCGCGAGGTCAAAGGCATTCGTACCGCAGTGGTCAAAGAACTGGAACGTCGTGGTCTCGTCCACCGCCCCAATCCCAGGAGCGTTCTGCTAATGCTGAAAGATTGATCCTTCGCTCGCCTCACCGGAGGAGATCATCGCCAGCCACCTTTCCGTCGGTGTCCTCCGTGCCGTTCACACCGGTACGGATCCGCATCGCCGCCGCGCGGATTCTCATGTGTTCGGGTCACCCACGGGTCAAGTCCGCACCGAGCCGGACGGCTAGGGCGATCGTGTCTTCGCTCGGTTGAGCGTCGAGGTCGGCGAGCACTCTCGTCAGGGCGCGCGAAAGAGTACGAATGCCGTCCGCATCGCCGAGGGCGTGCCGGGCCTGCATAGCCTTGGTGTAGAGGGATTCGTTGTACCGGTCTAGGACGATGGCTTTGTTCAGCAGGTCAGATGCGGCCTGCGGGTCTGGCTTAGAGCTCCTAACTCTTTAAGCGTTGGAGTCGGCGCCAGCAGATGATGGCGCAGGCGAGAGTGAGGAACGCTTCGTGGATGTCGTCGCGGATCTCCCAGCGGATGCGCAGGCGGCGGAACCAGTGCAGCAGGGCGATGGTCTGCTCGACGACCCAGCGTCGGGTGCCGAGCCCAGAGCCGTGTGGGACGCCGCGTCGGGCGATGACAGGTGTGATGCCGCGGGTCCGTAGCTCGCGGCGGTACTTGTCGAAGTCGTAGCCGCGATCAGCGTAGATGCGGTCGGGTCGCTGCCGGGGCCGGCCGCGGATGCCCTTGATGCGGGGGATCTTGTCGACCAGGGGCATGAGCTGGGTGACGTCGTGGCGGTTGCCGCCGGTCAGTGCCGTGGCGAGGGGGATGCCGCCCGCGTCGGTGATGACGTGGTGTTTCGAGCCTGGCTTGCGGCGGTCGACCGGGCTCGGACCGGTTTTGGGCCGCCCTTGAGCGCCCGGACGTGGGAGCCGTCGATCACCGCCCGGGACATGTCCAACTGGCCCGCGGCGCGGAGTCTGCCGAGCAACACCTCGTGCAGGCGCTGCCACACGCCAGCGTCGTTCCAGTCCCGCAACCGGCGCCAGCAGGTCATTCCTGAGCCGAAACCCAGCTCTTGGGGCAGGTACTCCCACGGGATCGCGGTGTAGAGCACGAACAAGATCCCGCACAGCACCTTGCGGTCATCGAGAGGCTTGCGGCCCGGGAACCGTCGCCGCCGGGGCGGACGGGGCGGCAGCAGCGGTGCGACCTCGGCCCAGAGTTCGTCCGAGACGACCCACGGCGGCTGCTCACCCCTCCTCACGTTCAGACAGAACGATCCTCGCGTCCCGAGGACACGCCCAACATCATTTCGTTAGGAGCTCTTAAGCAGGTCTTCGGCGAGGAGTAGGTGGGCTTCGGTACCCCAGCGGCGCACCGTCTCTCGGTGGGGCTGCAGCCACTCGTAGTCCTGCCCCTCGGCCAGTGGCGCGTCGTAGAGCTCGCAGGCGGCGGTCAACAGTTCGTGGCGGCGCAGTCCGGTGGCGATGGTGGCTCGACGCATGAGGTCACGGAGAGTCCACACGTCGACGTCGACCGTCGTCGGGTCGAGTCGATACCGGCCTGCGGTTTTGATGACGTAGGCGCTTTTCGTCTCGGCGGTGCCGGCACGGCCGAGGACGTGTCGCAGGTTCGAGGCGTTGGTGTGTACGCGTTGGTCGGCTTGGCTGAGGCGGGCGTCGGGTTCGAGGTATTCGCCGATGTCGCGGGTGGTGACGCCGTCGGGGTGGCAGGCCAGGAAGACGGCGAGTTCGAGGGCTTTGGCGCGCAGGGGCCGTCCCGGTTTGGTGATGTCCTCGATCCGCGGCGAGCCGAGCACCCGAAGCCGGGCCTTCCCGACGACAGCGGCGGAGGGAGTTGCAGTTGCCGCGGGCTGATCCTGAGATGCCGCGTCGTTCCGGCTGGCGTGCAGGGCAATGACCGTGGCCGGTCCGGCTGGCGAGGTTTTCGCTGGAGGTTCGCCGGTTTGCGCTTCTCGCAGCGTGGTCAGGGTCTGGATCGCTGTGGTGGGTTCGAGCACGGGTAGGCGCGGCGGCAGTGGTTCGGTTGGCTGACCGGATATGAGGGTGGTCTGTCCGTCTGGGGCTACGTCAATGGTGACGCCGGGGTGCCACTCACCGAGCAGTACCCCGAATACCTGCCTGCTGGCGCCCGCGGCCAGAGCCGCTTCGACGCGGGCTGCGGCTGCGGCGGCTGGTGTCTCTGTGATGAGGACGACCGGAGGCAGAACCTTTGCTTCCGGAGTCTTGGGTTGTTGCTGCTCGTCGGGGTCGGTCAGTGTCTGTTCGTCGAGAAGGCGGCTGCGGTGCAGCAGTTGGGTCTCGATCGTGGTGAGTGCGTCGTCGAGGGTGTCGGTGATGTGCAGGCGCGGCCATGATCTGACGGTCGTCGTTTCGGTGCCGAGCAGCGTGGTGAGGGTGGCGGCGTCGATGACGACTTCGCCGCGCGCGTCGGGGTGTTGCGGGTCGCCGGAGGCCAGCACTGCTACGAGGGTGGCGCGTGCGGCGGGAGCTGCGCCGTCGCCGACGAGGCCGACGCCACCGGACGGCAGCGGGACAAGGGCGGCCAGTGGTGCCCCGTCGTCGGGGTGCGGGAGGTCGGGGTTTCGGGCCACGGCACGGCGTAGCTCGGCCACCGAGGGCGGCAGGTCGGTGGGTGGATCGTCGTGGGGGTCGCCGGTGTAGCGGCGCCGGCGCTGCCGCCACACCAGGACTGCGGCCGCGCTGATGGCGGCGGCGAGGGACCAGGGAAGCCACTCCGCGGAGGTCAGCTGCAGACCCCGCTGGTGGTCGGTGTCCTGCGGGCGTTGCGCGCCGTCGGCTTCCGGCGAGGACGAAGGCCGCGTGGGAGCGTCGGTGGGTGACCCGGAGTCCGGTGCGGTGGGTGTGGTCGGCGAAGAGCTTCTGGGCGTGGCGACCGTCTCATGGTTGTCGGGTGTGGGTGGATCGGTGGGCTGCGGGGCTTCCGGCGGGTTGCTCGGCGGTGGGGATGGGGCGACGGTGCCAGGTCGCGGTGAGCGCGGGCGGCCCGGGATGGCGGTCTGTGGGGGTTGGGCATCGGCGGGTAGCCGCAGTTCCCAGCCCGGGTAGATCAAGTCGCAGTCACGCAGTGTGCCGCCGACCTGGGGGAAGTGGCGGTGCTTGTTCATGCGGCAGATTTCCGGCCAGCGGCCGGCGTCACCGAGCCACTGCTTGGCGATCTTCGACAGGGTGTCGTGTCGCTCGACGGTGTACAGGTAGCGGGTGTTGCCGACCTGAATCAGTGCCGGCCCCTGCGCGAGAGCTTGCTGAGGAACAGCTACTGCCTCGGCCGCGTCGATGGCCGCCGGTGGTCGAACGCCGCCGGTGTTCAGTTGGCCGACGGAGGTGACGGCGATCGCCGCGGTGCCGGCCAGGCCGAACACGAACCGGTGCAGTGGTGCGGGAAGCCGTAGCACCGGGATCCGCCATCGGGTCGCCAGCGCGATCAGCTCGGCGATCAGCAGCAGCGCGAGCATGGCCCACAACAGCCACACCGCCCAGACAGCCGCGCCGGCCAGGACGGTCGAGGTGAACCGTTCGTTCGGCTGATCGAACCATGCCACCACCTGCGTCCAGGACGGCCACCTCCTCAGCGGGTTGCCGTCGAGGGACACCAGCAACGCCGGTACCCCGGCCAGGAACACGACCGTGGCTACGGTGGCCCGGACCGGTCGGATCACGGAGGACACCCGCCCCGCTGTGTGGCGCGGCGGTGTCGACGCGGGCGGGACGTACACCGTGGGACGCGCGTATTCGGCTAGCCGGTTGCCGCTGTCCGGGGATTGCTGCGACATCCTGTCCGTCCCCCCGCTTGGTAGATCCCTTTCCTCTCGCATACACGGCGATACCCATCGAGGGCCATCTCCTCAGGAAGGATTCTCACCATGCGCGCACAATCGATCACGGGACGAGAACGTGGTTGACGATCTACTCCCCGGTCGGGAGAGACTGCCTCGCATGCCAAGCGGGGGCACGCGACTATCGATCGATCTCACGTCGTCGGTAATCGCCGCCACCGTCGACCTCGATGGCACCCGGATCCCCGTGCTGCTCAACGGCCGCATCGTCATGCCGCACGGCATCGTGATCGACCCCGCCGGTCAACTACACCCCGGCGTCAACGGGCTGCCGGAGCCCTCGGTAGGTCACCGGTTCATCCGCGACCCGGTGGACCTCCTGCACGCGGCTGACGCCGAGCCGCCGGTGGACGCCGTACAGCTGCTCGCCGGGCAGCTGTGGTACGTCGCGGACCAGGCAGTCCGCCAAGTCGCCGTACCGGTCGCCGCTCTGACCGTGACCATCCCGTCGGCCTGGGGACCGCGCCGACGGGGGCATCTCACCGACGCGGCAGCCCGGGCAGGCCTGCCCGCACCGGCCATGGTCACCGCGCCAGCAGCACTCGCCGCTTACGCGACGACAGGCCACGTCCCGGATGGCACATGTCTGCTGATCTGCGATGCCGAGCGGCGTCCAATCACGCTGACCGTCCTGCAAGTCAGCCCCGACGGGTACCGGGAACTCGCCACCCGCCAGGTGAGGCCGAGCCGCGACCTGGACCGAGACCTCGCGCAGCACCTCTTGACCCGCAGCATCACGGACGACCCCTCACACCGCACCGAAAAAGAGGCCACACCCGAGCCAGCCGACGCGGCACTGCTGGAGTCCATCCGCCAGGCCAGGACCGCCCTCTCAACTCAGGAACGCGCACCCGTTCTCCTGCCCTCGCCCCGCCCGCCGGCCGTTCTGACCCGCGACGACGTCACCGCCGCAGCGCAGCCCCTCCTCGACGAGACCGCCAATGCCGTGCAAGACATCTTCGACGCCGCCGACATCGGCCAGCAGCACCTCAGCCACGTGATCCACCGGGAAGCCAGAGCAATCCCGGGCCTGCAGGAACGCCTCGCGGCCGTCACCGGGCACACGCCGACCGCCCTCGACGGTCACTCCCACGCCCTCGCTGACGGCGCCCTCGCGCTCACCGCAGCCCATCACCAGACAGCAACTACCGCCAACGACACCGCACTGCCACGAGTTCGGCTCCGCGTCCGTGACCTGACCAGCGCCATCATCCTCGGCGTCTGCTCGCTCACCGTGCTCCTACAGACCATCCTCACCGCGGACATCGTCACGACCTACTCCGTCCAGGTCGTCGGCGTCCGCCTCTCCCTGCCTCAACTGGGCATCGCCGGTGCCCTCACCATGCTCACCGCATTCGCCGTGGCGCACCTCGCCCCCACCACCTGGCTCGCCGGCACCACCGACGCAGCCACCAGACCCACCACCGGCCACCTCATCAGACGCGGATACCTCGCCGCCGCCGTCGGCGGATCAACCGCCGCCGCCCTCTACGGCCTCGCCACCGGCACCGCCGTCCAGTTCGGCTACGAGCCATACCTGAAATGGACCCTCGGCTCCGCGCTCCCCCTCGCCGCCTGCGCGGCGATCATCGCCGCCACCGCTCCCCGCATCGCGGCTCCGCAACTGTCCAACTGGCTCGCGCGCACCCGTCCGGCGGCCCTGCCCGCCGCCGTAGCCGCCACCGGCATCTGCCTCATGCGCGCGGCGATCACCCTCACCCCACCGGTCGACCTGACCGGCATGCCCGGCCTCATCGGCAGCGCCGGAGCAGCACTGCTCGGCATCGCCACCGCCCTGACCACCAGCCGAAGCCGCACCACCCGCACCATCACAGTCCCCGGCCTCGCCATCGGCTACGCCATCGTCTTCACCAGCGACACCAGCAGCGCCCTGCTGGTCGGTTACCTCGTCGCCCTCACCTGGTGGGCCGTCCAACTCGCCGCTTACACATTGCGGCTCGCCTACCCCGGCGCCGGGCAGGCATTGCGCCGACTCGCGGGCAGCAGCCACACAGCCTGACGAGTCGTCAGAGCAAACAACGGCGCCAACCCTCGGGACTCACCGCTGTCCGGCCAATGACGGCGCCACCGGCGTGAGCACCAGGCAGCGCTCCAACAGATGACGGCCCGCCGATCTAGGCGGGCCGTCCATTCAATCCAGCCAGCCTGCCGAGCCTCTCTGCTCGGCGGGCCAGCCACGCATGCCCTCTGACGCAAGGAGGTCACCGGTTCCACGCGCCCGGATATCGCAGACCACGACCAGCACCAACCCACACATCAGCCTGACCGAAAGGCAACTGACGATGAGAACACTCCAGAACTTCCCAATCTGCATCGAGATGACCGGGCGCACAAGCACCGCGCCCCGGATCGCACGTTTCCACACCCAGCTCGGTACGGGGACGCACCGCGTCTCGCAACTGGCGAGCGAGGGCTCGACTGACGCCCTCTGTCCGCCATCCAGCGGTCCGCAGGACCAGGGGGACGCCGTCCGTCTGCAATCGACACCGAGCCTGCGATGCCTCTTCGAGGACAAGCCCAGCCCTTGGCTTGACCCCTGGGGGACACAACGGATGGATAGACGGCCACAGCTGTCAGATGCCGCACCCGCGGGTCGTAGCGACGACCCCGTTCACCCCCGGCCCCAGCAACGCCGGGCCAACGAAAGGAAGCACGATCCATGCCCGCCCCGACCCCGAACCGGCCCGGAATTCAGACCAGGTGCCGACCCACGCCGGCCGACTGCCAACCGCACGACGCGGCGCTGGCAGCCCGGTTCGACCGACGTCCTGGACCGGCGATGAACGGCCCCGCCGCCTCCGAATGGCGGCCAGACCCGCTCCTGACCATCGACGACCTCGCGGCCTGGTTGGGCAAGCCCAAGAACACCCTCTACGCCTGGCACAGCCGAGGCAAGGGCCCTCGCGCCATCCGCGTCGGCAACACCCTGCGCTACCGGCGCAGCGAGGTCGAGCGCTGGCTCGAAGACCACACCGACGCGGAGCGGTGAACCATGGCCCGACCTGAACTGGCCATCGGCACCTCCGGAAAAATCCGGATCGAGAAACTCGGTCCGAAGAGATTCCGGGCACGCGCCCGGTTCCGCGACTACGACGGCATCACCCGCGACATCGAGGCCACCGACACCACAGGCCCGGCCGCCGAACGGGCCTTGAAGGTCAAACTCCGCGACCGTGCCACCCCCACCGACGACGAGATCACCCGCGAAACCCGCATCAGCGCCCTCGCCGAACTGTGGGTCGAAGAGATCACCGCCGAGGAACGCATCGCGCCACAAACCATCCACCGATACGCGACCAGCGTCCGCACCTCGATCCTGCCCGCCCTCGGCAACCTCCGAATCCGGGAAGCCAGCGTCGGACGCCTCGACCGGTTCCTGCGCGACATCGCCAAGGACCGCCCTTCAGCCGCCAAAGGCGTGAAGGTCGTACTCAGTCAGATGTTCGCTCTGGCCGTACGTCACGGCGCCATCCCCACCAACCCGGTCCGCGACACCGGCCGACTCCGTAAACCCCGCCGCACGGTCGTCGTCCTGACTGCCGAGCAACTCCAAGCCGTCCGTACGGCGATCCGCGAATGGCAGCGACCGATCCCTGGCAAGCCCGGGCCCCGGCACAGCGGCGACCTGGCCGACGTCGTCGACCTCATGCTCGCCACCGGCGCCCGTATCGGCGAGATCCTGGCCCTCCGCTGGGAGGACCTGGACCTCGCCGCCGAACGACCAACCCTGACGATCTGCGGAACGCTGGTCTTCATCAAGAGCCAGGGCTTCTTCCGACAGCCCTGGACCAAGAGCGACGTCGGCTACCGGAGGGTCGTCCTCCCCCGGTTCGCGGTCGGCATGCTCATGGCCCGCAAACTCACCGCCGCGGACAACCCCCACGACGCGATCTTCGCTTCCCGACGAGGCACCTGGCTCTCCCCCAACAACGTCCGCCGTCAGTGGCGCCAGGCCCGCGCCGAAGCCGACCTCGACTGGGTCACCCCGCACACCTTCCGAAAGACCGTCGCCACCCTCATCAAGGAGGAGATCGATACCAAGAGCGCGGCAGCGCAACTCGGGCACTCCAGCGAGGAGGTCACCGACACCTACTACATCGCCAAGCCGGTACAAGCCCCAGACGTATCCGGCATCCTCGAACGGCTCGGCAGCCACCCGAGCAACCAAGGATCGTCACCAGGAGAGAACGATGCACACCGATGACGAACTTGGTTGCCGCACCGCGTAAACGGGGGGTTTTCGGGGGGCGGTTCAAATCTCCATCGAAGAAAATCGAAGCCCTGACCAGTTTTCCCGCTGGTCAGGGCTTTTTCTTTGTCGGGACGGCCGGATTCGAACCGACGACCCCTTGACCCCCAGTCAAGTGCGCTACCAAGCTGCGCCACGTCCCGATGCCCCCGCCAGGTCTCCCCCGCGGCAGCCGGTACAGCTTAGCGCAGGATCTTCGCACCGTGCGCAGAGGCCCCTACCGCGCCGCGCGCCACACCCCCTAGAGCGTCCTAGGAGGGTGGCGTGCAGCGAAGAGCCCTGTCAGCCGTGGGCCTTGCCCCGGCCGCCGGGGCCCAGCTTCTTGCGGGGGCGTACCGAGATCTCGATCGGGCTGCCCTCGTAGCCGAACTCCTCGCGGAGCTTGCGCTCGACGAAGCGCTGGTAGCCGGCGTCCAGCGGACCGGTGGTGAACAGCACGAACCGCGGCGGGGCCGCCCCGGCCTGGGTGGCGAACAGGATGCGTGGCGCGCGTCCGCCGCGTACCGGGTGCGGGGTGGCCTGGACCAGCGCGGTGAGCCACTGGTTGAGCTGCGCGGTCGGGATGCGCGTCTCCCAGCTCGCCAGCGCCTTGCGCAGCGCGGGTGCGAGCTTGTCGACGGCGCGGCCGGTCTTCGCGGACAGGTTCAGCCGAATCGCCCAGGGGATGCGCCGCAGCTCCCGGTCGATCTCCTTGTCCAGGTAGTAGCGGCGGTCGCCGTCGACGAGGTCCCACTTGTTGAACGCGATGACCAGCGCCCGGCCGGACTCGACGACCATGGTGAGGATCCGCTGGTCCTGCTCGCTGATCACCTCGCTGGAGTCGATCAGCACCACGGCGACCTCGGCCGCCTCGATGGCCGAGGCGGTGCGCAGGCTGGCGTAGTACTCGGTGCCGCTGGCCTTGCCGACCCGCTTGCGCAGGCCGGCGGTGTCGACCAGCTGCCACGTCTCGCCGCCGATCTCGACCAGGCTGTCGACCGGGTCGACTGTGGTGCCGGCGACCGAGTCGACGACCGCCCGCTCCTCGCCGGAGAAGCGGTTGAGCAGGCTGGACTTGCCGACGTTGGGGCGGCCGACCAGCGCGACCCGGCGGGGGCCGCGCGGCCGGTTCTCCACGATCTTCGGCGCCTCGGGCAACGCGTCCAGGATGGCGTCGAGCAGGTCGCCGGAGCCGCGGCCGTGCAGCGCCGACACCGGGAACGGTTCACCGAGGCCGAGCGACCACAGCGCGGTCGCCTCCATCTCGATGTTGGTGTTGTCGGCCTTGTTGGCCACCAGGATCACCGGCTTGGCGCTGCGGCGCAGCATCTTCACCGCGGCCTCGTCCACGTCGGTCGAGCCGACCATGGCGTCCACCACGAACAGCACCACGTCGGCGGTGCCCACCGCGATCTCGGCCTGGGCTGCGATGGCCGCGGCCCGGTCCTTGGCGTCGGGCTCCCAGCCGCCGGTGTCCACCACTGTGAACGACCGGCCGTTCCACTGCGCGTCGTAGGGCACGCGGTCCCGGGTCACGCCGGGGATGTCCTCCACGACCGCCTGGCGGCGGCCGATGATGCGGTTGACCAGCGTGGACTTGCCGACGTTGGGGCGGCCGACCACTGCCACGACGGGCTGCGGGCCGGTCGGCTCACCGGAGTCGGCCTCCGGCTCGCGCAACTCCACCCAGCCACCGAAGTCATTGTCACTCATGCCACGCCCCGCTCCGTGAGCATCTCGCGCAAGCGAGCCACGACCTCGTCGATGCCCAGCTCGGTGGTGTCCAGCACCACCGCGTCGGGGGCCTGCTGGAGCGGGTTGACCTTGCGGGTCGAGTCGAGCCGGTCCCGGCGGGCCAGGTCGGCTGCGGTCGCCGCGACGTCGGCCGCGTCCTCGGCGCTGCGCCGCTTCGCGCGCGCCGCCTCGGAGGCGGTCAGGTACACCTTCAGCTCCGCGTCCGGCGCGACCACCGAGCCGATGTCCCGGCCTTCGACCACGATCCGGCCCGCGTCGGCGATCACCCGCCGCTGCCGGTCCACCAGCAGCTCGCGTACGGCGGCGACGGCGGCGACAGCGGACACCGCCTTGGTCACCTCGGCGCCGCGGATGGCGGTGGACACGTCGGTGCCGTCGACGGTCACGGCGTACCCCTGGGGGTCGGTGCCGATGCGGAGGTCGGCCTCGGCGGCGACCTTGGCCACCGACTCGGTGTCGGTGAGTTCCACGCCGGAGCGCAGGACCGCCCAGGTCAGCGCCCGGTACATGGCGCCGGTGTCGAGGTAGCGGGCGCCGAGGCCCGTGGCCAGTCGCCGCGACACGGTGGACTTCCCCGAACCGGACGGCCCGTCCACAGCGACCACGCATCGCCCGGCCGGTACGTTTTCCTCCACCGTTGTCCTCCTCAGCCCGTACCTCGCGGGTCGCCCGGTTTTCGGGCGCCGTTGAGCGGATGTTCCGTCTTGAATCATGCCCGCGCCGCGCGGGCGTCCCGCCGGGCCGGCGTGTGCCGGCCCGCGGACCGCGTCGAAGCCTACCGGGAGCCGTACCCCGATCGTCGGGGTCAGTCACCCACGGCCTTGAACAGGGCGGCGACCTCCGCGTTGGTCAGCCGCCGCATCCGCCCGGTGCGCAGGTCGCCGAGCTTGATCGGACCGATCGAGGTACGGATCAGGCGGCTCACCGGGTGTCCCACCTCGGCCATCAGGCGCCGGACGATGTGCTTGCGCCCTTCGTGCAGGGTCAGCTCCACCTGGGCGGTTTTGCCCAGCGTGTCGACCAGCTTGAACCCGTCGACCTTCACCGGACCGTCCTCCAGCTCGACGCCGGCGGTCAGCCGCTTGCTCAGGTTGCGCGGGATCGGCCCGGCGACCTCGGCGAGGTAGGTCTTGAGTACCTCGTACGACGGGTGCATGAGCTTGTGGGCGAGGGTGCCGTCGTTGGTGAGCAGGAGCAGGCCCTCGCTGTCGGCGTCCAGTCGCCCGACGTGGTAGACCCGCTGCTCCAGCCGCGCGCCGATGAAGTCGGCGAGCTCGGTGCGGCCCTTCTCGTCGGCCATGGTGGTGACGACGCCGCGCGGCTTGTTCATCGCCACGTAGACCAGGCGGACGTCGGCCTGCAGCCGCTCCCCGTCGACGACGATCACGTCGCGGGCCGGGTCGGCCTTGTCGCCGAGCTGTGCCACCCGCCCGTTCACTGTGACCCGGCGCCGGAAGATCAGGTCTTCGCAGGCGCGCCGGGAACCCACCCCCGCGGCGGCGAGCACCTTCTGCAGGCGCTCGGCGCCCTCGTACACGGGGGCGTCGGGCTTCGGGGCACGGTCATCGCGTCGCATCGGCAAGCTCTTCTACGTCGTCGGGGAGGAACGGGGCGAGCGGCGGCAGGTCGTCCACCGAGTTCAGCCCCAGCTTCTCCAGGAACATGGTGGTGGTCCGGTAGAGGTAGGCACCGCTGTCCGCCTCGGTGCCGCACTCCTCGACCAGGCCGCGACCCACCAGGGTACGGAGCACCCCGTCGCAGTTGACACCCCGGATGGCCGAGATGCGCGAACGGGTCACCGGCTGCCGGTAGGCGACCACGGCGAGGGTCTCCAGCGCGGCCTGGGTCAGCCGCACGGACTGCCCGTCCAGTACGAACCGTTCCACGTACGTCGCGTATTCCGGGCGGGTGTAGAGACGCCAGCCACCCGCGGCCCGGCGCAGGTCGAACCCGTGCCCTGCGGCGGTGTACCCGGCGGCGATCTCGTCGAGCATCGCGCCGACCCGCTCGGGGGCCTGTTCGAGGATCTCGGCCAGGACCAGCTCGCTGACCGGCTGGTCCACCACGAGCAGGATCGCCTCCAGGGCGCCGCGCAGCTCCGCGTCGTCCAGGACCGGCGCGGGCACCGGTTCCGGCGCGGCCCGCCGCCGTCCCCGCTTCGGGGGTACGCCGTCAGCCCCCGCTCCCCCGCTCGCCCGCTGTTCCGCGTCCTCCGTCACGCTCTCCGCCGAGATCTTGGTACGGTCCCGCCCTCCGAGGGGCGTCTCCGTACCAAGATCCCCCTGAACCGTGGCGATCTTGGAAGGAATGGGCCCCTCTGAGGGCCCTTCGCTTCCAAGATCCGCCGAGGAATCCGGTGTCGCGTCGAGATCTGCCCCCTGGGAATCGGTGGTGTCCGCGATGTCGGGGTCCGGGTGCTCGGCCGGTGCGTCGGAATCGTCCGGCGCCGGCTTGGGCGGGGCGGGGCGCTCCCACGGTGGCACCCATGCGGCGGCCTGGTCGGCCAGGGAGTCGCGGCGTTCCTGGTCGCTCATCCGTTCACTCCTGCGTCGGTGCGTGTTCGTCCGCCGCCTCGGCGGGCACGGCGGCGTCGGATGCGGCATCTGCGGCGACGTCGCCCGGCACAGCGGCGCCAGCGGACTCGGCGGCATCGCCGGCCACCGCGGCCGAGTCGTCGGCCGGGGCGGCGGGGACGGACGTGGTCGTGGGTTCGGGGCTGCCGGCGTACTCGTCGACAGTCAGCTCCGCCTCGCCGTCGACCGGGCCGGTCCAGCGGACGGTCAGTTCCTCCAGCGCCTGCTCCTGCACGAAGGCGACGAGGCCCTGCCGGTACAGCTCCAGCAGCGCCAGGAACCGGGCCACCACCTCGAGCGTCATCTCGCAGTCGGCGCAGAGCAGCGAGAACGTGGCGACCCCGGCGCGGCGCAGCCGGTCGGCGATGATGCCGGCGTGTTCCCGGACGCTGACCCGGACCATGTGCACGTGCGCGATGGAGACCTCGGGCACCGGTTTCGGGCTCATCGCCTTGACCGCGAGCTTGCGCAGCCGCTCCGGACCGATGCCGAGCACCAGGTCGGGCAGCGCCTCGGCGTACCGCGGTTCGAGGGTGACCGCCCGCGGGTAGCGTCGGCCGCCGACCGCCTCCAGCTCGGCGATGTGCGCCGCGGCCTCCTTGTACGCCTTGTACTGCAACAGCCGGGCGAACAGCAGGTCCCGCGCCTCCAGCAGCGCCAGGTCCTCCTCGTCCTCGACCTCGGCCGAGGGCAGCAGCCGGGCCGCCTTCAGGTCGAGCAGGGTGGCGGCGACGAGCAGGAACTCGCTCGTCTCGTCCAGGTCCCACTGGTCGCCCATGGCGCGCAGGTACGCGATGAACTCGTCGGTGACCTTGTGCAGCGCGACCTCGGTGACGTCCAGCTTGTGCTTGCTGATCAGCTGGAGCAGCAGGTCGAACGGGCCGGTGAAGTTGTCCAGCCGGACCGTGAAGCCACTCGTCTGTTCGCCGGTGCCCGGATCGGCGGGCACCACACCGTCGACCTCGGCGGCCAGCTCCGCGGCGACGGCGGCGTCGCCGGTGCCGTGCGGCGGGTCGAGGGGCGGTGCGGTCACCGGGAAACCGTAGACGACGCGGCGGGCGGCCGGCGTGCGACCTACCGGTCCGCCTGGGCGGCGATGACCTCCCGGGCGAGCTGCCGGTAGTTGCGCGCGCCCGAGGAGGCCGGGTCGAGGGTGGTGATCGGGGCACCGGCCACCGTGGACTCGGGGAACTTCACCGTCTTGGTGATGACGGTCTGGTAGACCTTGTCGCCGAACGCCTCGACCACGCGCTGCAGCACCTGGCGGCAGTGGGTGGTGCGGCTGTCGTACATGGTGGCGAGGATGCCTTCGAGTTCCAGGTCGAAGTTGAGCCGCTCGCGGACCTTGTCGATGGTGTCCAGCAGCAGCGCGACACCGCGCAGGCTGAAGAACTCGCACTCCAGCGGGATGAGCACGCCGTGCGCGACGGTGAGCGCGTTGATCGCCAGCAGGCCCAGCGAGGGCTGGCAGTCGATCAGGATGAAGTCGTACTCCTTGCGGATGGTGCGCAGCACCCGCGCCAGGGCCATCTCCCGGGCGACCTCGTTGACCAGCTGGATCTCGGCGGCGGAGAGGTCGATGTTCGCCGGTAGCAGGTGCAGCCCGGCCACGTCGGTCTTGATCAGGACGTCCTCGGCGGTGACGTCGTCCTGCATCAGCAGGTTGTAGACCGACAGGTCCAGGTTGTGCGGGTTGACGCCCAGCCCGACGGAGAGGGCGCCCTGCGGGTCGAAGTCGACGAGCAGCACCTTGCGGCCGTACTCGGCCAGTGCCGCGCCCAGGTTGATGGTCGTCGTGGTCTTGCCGACGCCGCCCTTCTGGTTGGCCATCGCGATGATCCGCGCCGGGCCGTGCCGGTCGGTCGGCATGGGTTCGGGGATCGGCTTGCGCATGGTGTACGCGGCCGGGTCGGCGGGGCCGAGATCGGCACCGAGCGTCGCCTGCTGCTCACGGAGCTCCGACGTCCAGGTCTCGGCACGGTCACCGTTTCCTGCCATGTCCTCGTTGCCCCCTCCCGACGACCACCCGGCGTCGGAGCCGTCCGACGTCCCTCGCGGCGCCGCTGCGCACCCCCGGTCCGTCGTACCTGGAGGCCCGCGCCGATGCCGACTGTACGCCACCGGCCAGCAGCACGTTCGGTAGCGGGTCGGCGTGTCGGCCGCCCGTCAGCCGGGTCTCCCGACGCCGGCGCTCAGCGAGCCCGGGGATGGGCTGTCGCGTACACCTCGCGCAGCCGTTCCACTGTCACCAATGTGTAGACCTGGGTGGTGGTCACCGAGGCGTGGCCGAGCAGTTCCTGCACCACTCGCACGTCCGCGCCGCCGTCGAGCAGGTGGGTGGCGTACGAGTGGCGCAGCGTGTGCGGCGAGACCGCGTCGGGTCCGTCGACCGGCAGGCCGGCGCGGGCGGCGGCGCTGCGCAGCACGGTCCAGGCGCCCTGCCGGGTGAGCGGGCCGCCGCGGGCGTTGACGAACACCGCGTGGGTGCCGCGCCCGGCGGCGAGCAGCGCCGGGCGGCCCCGCACCAGCCAGGCGCGCAGCGCGTCGGCCGCGTACCCGCCGACCGGGACCAGCCGGGTCCGGCCGCCCTTGCCGCGCAGCAGCACGGTGCCGGCGTCCAGGTCGAGGTCGTCGACGGCGGCGCCGACCGCCTCGGAGATGCGCGCGCCGGTGCCGTACAGGAATTCCAGCAGCGCCCGGTCGCGCAGCGCGCGGGCGGCGGGGTCGCCGGTGGCGCCGGGCGGGCCGGCGGCCTCCAGCAGCCGCAGGACCGCGTCGACGGGCAGCGCGCGGGGCAGCCGGCGCGGCGGCGCGGGCGGGCGGACGTCGCGGCTGGGGTCGGCGCCGGCCAGCCCTTCGCGCAGCGCGAAGCGGTGCAGGCCGCGGACCGCGCTGGCCGCGCGGGCGGCCGACGAGACGGCGAGCGGCGGGTGGTCGTCGTCGCCCGCGCGCAGCCGGGCCAGGTGGGCCTCGACCTGCGCGGGCCCGGCGGCGGCCAGGTCGTCCACCCCGGCCGCGGCCAGCGTGGCGAGGTAGCGGTCCAGGTCCCGGCGGTACGAGGCGAGCGTGTTCGCGGACAGCCCGCGTTCGACGGTGAGGTGGTCCAGGTAGGTCCGGACCGCACGGCGCAGGGCCGGCGCGGGTTCCGCGCCGGCCGCGCGCACAGCGGTCTCGGTCAGCTCAGCACCTCGTCCAGCGGCAGCACGTCCATGCCGTGCGCCTCGGCGACCGGGCCGTAGACGACCTTGCCGGCGTGGGTGTTCAGGCCCAGCGCCAGCGCCGGGTCGTTGCGCAGCGCCTGCTGCCAGCCCTGGTTGGCCAGTTCGAGGGCGTACGGGAGGGTGACGTTGGTCAGCGCGTAGGTGCTGGTGTTCGGCACCGCGCCGGGCATGTTCGCCACGCAGTAGAAGATCGAGTCGTGGACCTTGTAGACCGGGTCGGCGTGCGTGGTCGGGCGCGAGTCCTCGAAGCAGCCGCCCTGGTCGATGGCGATGTCGACGAGGACGCTGCCCGGCTTCATCCGGGAGACCAGCTCGTTGGAGATGAGCTTCGGGGCCTTCGCGCCGGGCACCAGCACCGCGCCGATGACCAGGTCCGCGTCGAGCACGGCCCGCTCGATCTCGTACGCGTTGGAGGCGACGGTCTGCAGGTGGCCCCGGTAGATGGCGTCGGCGGAGCGCAGCCGGGCCACGTTCTTGTCCAGCAGCAGCACCTCGGACTGTAGGCCCAGCGCGATGGCGGCGGCGTTCAGGCCGGACACGCCCGCGCCGATGACCACGGTCTTGGCCGCGTACACGCCGGACACGCCGCCGGGCAGCACGCCCCGCCCGCCACCGGTGCGCATCATGTAGAAGGCGCCCACCTGCGGGGCGAGCCGGCCGGCCACCTCGGACATCGGGGCGAGCAGCGGCAGCGACCGGTCGGGCAGCTCGACCGTCTCGTACGCGATGCCGGTGACCTTCCGGTCGACCAGCGCGTCGGTGCACTCGCGGGACGCAGCCAGGTGCAGGTACGTGAACAGCACCTGCCCCTCGCGCATCCGGTGGTACTCCTCGGCGATCGGCTCCTTGACCTTGAGCACCAGCTCGGCGGTGTCCCACACCTCGTCGGCGGTGGCCAGGATCTTCGCGCCCGCGGCGGCGAACTCGTCGTCGGTGATGCTGGAACCGACTCCGGCGCCTGCCTCCACGAAGACCTCGTGGCCGTGGCGGGTGAACTCGTTGACTCCGGCGGGCGTGATCGCCACCCGGTACTCGTGGTTCTTGACCTCGCGGGGGATTCCGACCTTCACGATGCAGACACCTTCCTCCGGGGCGGCTCACCCCCGACTGCGTGGCCGCGCCGGCTCCGTTGCCGGCGCGGTCCTCCTGTCCCGCCGGCGGCAGTCTAGGCCCGTGGGAAGCCCACGGACGGCAACACTGTGACATCCGGTGCCCGTTGGTCCTGACGGTGTGTCAGGCATGCGTCGGACTGCCCGGTGGAGACGCCATCCGCCGAGAGGACAAACTTCGATGACATCTTCCCACCGGCTGGGTGGCGAGGCCGACAGGACGTGAACCGATCACTATTGTGTCCGCTCATGACCACTCCTTATCAGCAGTACCCGCAGGGCGTCTCGGACAAGAGCAAGGTCGTCGCGGGTGTTCTCCAGATCCTGCTCGGCGGCTTCGGCATCGGCCGGTTCTACATGGGCGACACCAAGACCGGTGTCATCCAGCTCATCGTCACGCTCGTGACGTGCGGCTTCGGCGCGATCTGGGGCCTCGTCGACGGCATCCTGATCCTCGTCAACGGCGGTGTCGACGGGCAGGGACGCCCGCTGCGCGACTGACTTGCGGCAAACGGAAGGGGCCGCCCGGCGCGCAGTGCGCCGGGCGGCCCCTTCCGTTTGCGGATCAGCGCGGCAGCGGCGCCTCCGGGCGGCGCAGCTCGGTGAAGCCGGTGTCGCGGGCGCGGGCGGCGGCGAGCAGCCCGGCCACGCAGGACGCGTTGGTGATCTCGCCGGCCAGCACCATCCGCACCGCCTCGTCCAGGTCCACCCGCACCACCTGGAGGTCGGCCTCCTCGTCGTGCCGGTCGTGCCGCTGGTCGGCCGGCACGTCGTCCAGGTCGCGGGCCAGGAAGACCCGCACCACCTCGTCGGCGAACCCGGGCGAGCTGTGCAGGTCGACGAGCACGTCGACGCGGCCCGCGGTCAGGTCCGCCTCCTCGGCCAGCTCCCGCAGCGCGGCGGCGGCCAGGTCCTCGCCGCCGACGTCCATCAGCCCGGCGGGCAGCTCCCACAGGTGCCGGCCGACCGGGTGCCGGTACTGGCGGATCAGCACCACCTGACCGGCGTCGTCGAGCGCCACCACCGCGACCGCGCCGACGTGCCGCACGTAGTCGCGGGTCGCGCTGCCGCCACCGGGCATGGTGACGTCGTCGCTGACCACGGAGAAGATCCGGCCGGACCAGATCTCCCGGCGGCCGGTCACCTCGTACCGGTGCTCGACGCCGCTCACGGCGCCTCCCCGCACGCTCGCGCGGACCGGCCGCTCACTTCGCGGACGCCTTCGCGCCACCGCCGCGGGCGGCCTTCTTCGACGCGCCGTCCAGGTCCACCGGCAGCTGGTCGGCCTGCGAGTACGCCACTGCCGCGCCGACGAACGCGGCGAACAGCGGGTGCGGACGGGTGGGCCGGCTCTTGAGCTCCGGGTGCGCCTGGGTGGCCACGAAGAAGGGGTGCAGGTTGCGGTCCAGCTCGACGAACTCGACCAGCCGCCCGTCCGGCGAGGTGCCGGAGATGGTCAGGCCGGCCTTGGTGAGCTGGTCGCGGTAGGCGTTGTTCACCTCGTACCGGTGCCGGTGCCGCTCGCTGACCTCGGTGCTGCCGTACGCCTCGGCGACGATCGAGCCCTCGGCCAGCTTCGCCGGGTACGCACCGAGCCGCATGGTGCCGCCCAGGTCACCGCGACCGGCGACGATGTCCTCCTGGTCGGCCATGGTGGCGATGACCGGGTGCACCGCCTCCTCGTCGAATTCGAGGGAGTTCGCCCCGTCGAGGTTGGCCAGGTGGCGGGCCACCTCGATGGTCATGCACTGCAGGCCGAGGCAGAGGCCCAGCAGCGGGATGCCGTTCTCCCGCGCGTACCGGGCGGTGCCGACCTTGCCCTCGATGCCACGGACGCCGAAGCCGCCGGGGATCACGATGCCGTCGACGCCGGACAGCGCGGCGGCGGCACCCGCCGGGGTCACGCAGTCGTCGCTGGGCACCCACTTGAGCTGCACCCGGGCGCGGTGGCCGAACCCGGCCGCCCGGATCGCCTCGCTCACCGACAGGTACGCGTCGGGCAGGTCGACGTACTTGCCGACGAGCGCGACGGTGATCGTGTGCCGGGGCTGGTGCACCCGCTCCAGCAGGTCGTCCCAGCGGGTCCAGTCCACGTCGCGGAACGACAGGCCGAGCCGGCGCACCACGTACGCGTCGAGGCCCTCCCGGTGCAGCACCTTCGGGATGTCGTAGATGCTCGGCGCGTCCGGCGCGGCGGTGACCGCCTCCCGGTCGACGTCGCAGTACAGCGACAGCTTCTCCTTGACCTTGTCCGGGATCTCCCGGTCGCAGCGCAGCACCAGCGCGTCGGGCTGGATGCCGATGCTGCGCAGCTGCGCCACCGAGTGCTGGGTCGGCTTGGTCTTCAGCTCGCCCGACGGCGCCAGGTACGGCACCAGCGACACGTGCAGGTAGAAGCAGTTGTCCCGGCCCAGGTCGTGGCGGATCTGCCGGATCGACTCCAGGAACGGCAGCGACTCGATGTCGCCGACCGTGCCGCCGACCTCGGTGATCACCACGTCGGGCACCTGGCCGTCGGCGTCCGGGTCGGCCATGCCGCGGATCCGGGCCTTGATCTCGTTGGTGATGTGCGGGATGACCTGAACCGTGTCGCCGAGGTACTCCCCGCGCCGCTCCTTGGCGATCACCGCCGAGTAGATCTGGCCGGTGGTGACGTTCGCCTTGCCGGAGAGGTCCCGGTCGAGGAACCGCTCGTAGTGGCCGACGTCGAGGTCGGTCTCGGCGCCGTCCTCGGTGACGAAGACCTCGCCGTGCTGGAACGGGTTCATCGTGCCGGGGTCGACGTTCAGGTACGGGTCGAGCTTCTGCATCACCACGCGCAGTCCGCGCGCGGTCAGCAGACTGCCGAGGCTGGAGGCGGTGAGGCCCTTACCCAGCGAGGAGGCGACGCCCCCGGTGACGAAAATGTGCCTGGTCGTCCGTGCTGTTGGGGCCAAGGCCTGCTCCCGTGTCGTCCGTAGCGGTCGTGCGAACCGCCGTGCCGATCAGCAGAGTGATCACGCGATCCACGGGATTCCACGGTAACACCATCCGGACCGTGAGCCGGCGTCGCACCCGCTGTCGACGCACGTGAGGCCGGTGCCGGCCCTCCCCCGGCCCGGATCCGGGCCCTTGATCGACACCATCTCGCCGATGTGGTGCCTTCCACCGGGCCTCGACCCCGCCACCTCCCCGGACCGGCGGGGCGGCAGACCTGGCGGGCCGCGCGGGCGGCCCGGGTCAACCGGCGGGGATCTCCGAGGACGCCGGGGTCGGCTGTGCGGGCACCTGCGCCCCACGGGCCGTGCCAGCGGCGCGCGGCCCGTCCGGCGCCTCCGGGCCAGCGAAGTCCTGCCCGTCCGGCGCCTCCGTGCCTGCGGAGTCCTGCCCGTCCGGTCCGGCTGGCTCCCCGGCCTCCCCCGGGTCGCCGGCGCCGTCACCGGCCGCACCGTCGCCGGCCGAGCCTCCGGCAGGCGACCGACCACCACCCGCACCGTCGCCACTCGCACGGTCAGCGGCCGGGCCGTCGCCGGCCGCGCCGCCCCTGGAGGAGCCGTCCGGCCCGCCCGGTGGGACCGCCCCCGTCTCGCCCCCGCCACGGCCGCTGTCGGGCACCGTGCGGTCGGTGGAGTGGTCGAGCACCCGCAGCGCCGCCAGGGCCGCCATCGGCACCACGAGGGCCGCCGCCGCGCCCGCCACGTCCAGCGCCGACCCGCCGAGGACGCCGCCCAGCCCGACGGCCACGCCGGTGCCGGCCATCGCCGCCCGGATCGCCGGGTAGATGCCGAACAGCCGCATCAGCCCACCCCACGGCTGGAGCAGCGCGAGCCAGACCAGCGCGGCCCCGGCCAGGGCCAGCACGGTGAGCGGGCTGTTCACCAGCGTCTGGATGTTGGAGCTGCTGGACCGGTGCACGGTGAGCCCGCCGGTGCCGTCGCCCACAGCGGCCAGGAACCGGCCCAGGCTGCCGCGCTCGTCCGCCGGACGGCCCAGGTCGACCAGGGCGAACCCGACAGTGACGGCCAGCGCGGCCATGGTGGCCCAGGCCAGCCGGCTCACCGTCAGCCAGCCGCCGCTGCAGATCGCCGCCGCGACGCTGACCCCGGCGGTGAGCGCGATCGCGCCGATCGAGTCGGCGCCCAGGTACGGGCTGCCCACCACCACCACGGCGAGCCCGCCGACGGTCACCATCACCATCGGCCGCCAGCCCTTGCGGAACCGCTGGGCGAGCCAGCCGCCGCACAGCAGCGCCCCGGCGATGAACACGCCCAGCCCGACGGTGCCGAGCCCGGCGTACCGGCCGCCCTCCAGCGCCGAGTAGCCGACCACGCCGTTGAGCTGCAACCGGGAACCGGTGAGCACGTCCACGCCGACCACGAGCGTGGCCAGGCCGGCGACCGCACCGAGCGGACCGAGCGTGCGCTCGTGCCCGGGACTGAACCGGACCGCGGCGGTGCCGCCGACGATCAGAAGCGCGGTCACCGAGGCGTACCAGAGGCCGGCGTGGTCCCCGCGCCACCAGGGCACGGCGTCCGCGAGCAGCGCCGCGGGCACCGCCAGCGCGGCGGCGATCAGCAGCAACTCCACCACCGCGACGATCCGCCGGGACACCGGTTCCGGCCCGTGCGGTCCGGCGAGCCGGCGGGCGCGGCGCAGCAGCGGCAGCACCGCCACCGCGAGGGCGATCTGGGCGGCGGCGAGCAGCGTGAAGAACCAGCCGGCGACGCGGCGCTGGGCGGCTGCCTCCCGGTCCGCGTCGGCCGGCGCCTCGATCGCGGCCCGCAGGTCGTCCGGCCGGTCGTCGACCGTCACCGCGGGCCGGCCGAGGAACGCCCGTTCCGGCATCGGCTTGTCGAGCACGGCGAGCACCGTCGGGGCCAGGTCGATCAGTTGCAGGTAGCCGGACCGGGCGGTGCTGGGCGAGGTCAGCCAGCCGCCCTCCCAGCCGGGACCGTCGGCGATGGCGACGTGCAGCCGGGACGGGGAGTCGGTGTCGGACACGCCGGCGACGAGCACCAGCGAGCGCGGCGGCCGGGCGGCGAGCACCCGGGCCAGCCGGGCGTCGGCCTGCCGCGCCTGAGCGGCCCGTACGGCCGGATCGTCGTCGTCGACGGTGCCGACGTCGACGATGCTCAGCACGCAGGAGCCGAGCAGTTCCGCCGGGTTCTCGGGGAGCGAGGGGGCGTACCTGTCGACCCGGCCGAACGGGCGGGCGGCGGCCACTGCGGCGCCCGGCCCGACCGCCACCGAGCAGCGCACCGACTCGGCCAGCGCGCCCGGCGTCGCGCCCCAGGACAGCTGCTCCTGGTTGTGCACGACCGCGCTGGCCTGGTCGGGCAGGTTCGCGCCGATGCCATCGGGCCGCTCGATCGTCACCCCGGCGGCCGGGCAGCCACCGCCCGGGCGGGCGCCGGGCCAGGCGGCGAAGTTCCCCGCGCCGAGCGTGAGCCAGCCGTCCACCGGGCAGGTGGGGCGGTGCGCGGAGCGTACCGAGAGCGACCCGATCGCGCCCTGCTCGGCCATCCGCCACAGCGTCGGCGTGTTCTCCGGGTCGACGTCGTCCCACCGCAGGCCCGCCGCGCCGACGAGCACCACGAAGTCGGCGTTCGGCCGGGTCGCGCCGTCGTCCGGGCGGGCGGACAGCGCGGTGATGCCCAGCGCCACCACGACCAGGGTCAGCAGCACCGGGGTGAGTCTGCGCAGCATCAGCGGTTCCCGGTCGAGAGCTGGGGTGTCAGCTCGGCGTAGAGGCCGGCGAGCGCGGCCACGGTGTCCGCCTCGGTGGGCCAGGTCGCGGCCCGCGCCAGGCCGCGCCGGCCCAGGTCGGCCCGGCGTACGGGGTCGTCGAGCAGGTCGCGCACGGCCGCGTCGACGGCGTCCACGTCGCCGGGCGGCACCAGCACGGCGGCGTCGCCGACCAGGTCCGGCAGCCCGCCGACGGCGGTCGCGACGAGCGGTACGCCGGCCCGCAGCGCCTCCTGCGCGAACAGCTGGCGGGCCTCCCAGTCGCTCGTCACCACCGCGAGGTCGGCGGCGCCCAGCAGGTCCGCCACGTCGCCGCGGTGCCCGAGCAGCGTCACCGGCGCGCGGGCGGCCGAGATCCGGGCGGCCAGCGGCAGGTACGCCGGACCACTGCCGGCGATCACCACGAGCGGGGCGGGAGTACGGGTCCGCCAGCGGGCGGCGGCGTCGATCAGCACGTCGTACCGCTTCTGCGGGTGCAGCCGGCCCACCGAGAGGATCAGCGGCCGGTCGGCGGCGACGCCGAACTCGGCGCGTACCGCCGTGCGGCGGCGGCGCGGCGCGGGCAGCGCCGGCGCGGCGACCGGGGCCAGGCGGGCGTCGGCGGCGCCGAGCGCGGCGGCGCGGTCGACCAGGTCGGCGGAGGCGCCCAGGGCGACCCGCACGGACCGGGCGACGACCCGTTCGACCAGCCGGGACACGGCACCGCGCAGGCCACCGGCGAGGACCGCGTTGTGCCAGGTGACGACCAGCGGCGCGGCGGGACGGGCGAGTGCGGCGACCAGGCCGGCGCGCAGCCCGTGCGCGTGCACCACGTCGGCGGGCGTGTCCGCGAGCGCCCGGCGCAGCGCGGTGACCGCGCGCGCGTCGCCCGGGGTGGGGCTGGCCGGGATCTCCACCGGCGTGAACCGGGCCCCGGCGCCGGTGAAGTCGAACTGTTCCTCGGTCGCGGACGGGCCGCAGACCAGTACGGACGCGCCGGCCTCGGTCAGTCCTCGGGTGATCGAGCGGACGTGCTGCCCGACCCCGCCGGTGCTGGAGGCGAGCACCAGGGCCACCGACCCGGGCCAGCGCGGTGCCGGCGAGGCGTCCGTCATGAGGAAACGGTCTCCCTTCCGTCACCCCGCTCGCCGGGGTGCTGCTGCGCCGGCGGGCCGTCGTCCCCGCCGGCCGGGCGTCGCCGGCTCAGCCGGCGGGTCACGGTCGCGAGCAGCGGCCGCAGGTCGCGGGCGTCGGTCAGCCAGGCGACGGCGAGGAACAGGACACCGACCACGACCCCGGACAGCATGCCCTGCGCGAGGGCCCACGGTGTCGTCGGGGTGCCGTCGCCGAGCCCGGCGAGTCCCGCCGCGACGGCCGCCCCGCCCGCTCCGGCGACCACTGCGGCGAGCAGCCCGGCGGCCCCGGCCCGGCCGATCCCGGCCAGCGCGTCGCCGCCGGCGGCCCGCCGGACCGCGGCGATCAGCAGCGCGCCGAGCAGCAGCATGCCGGCCGAGGACGCCAGCGTCACCGCGAGCACCCGGTCGGCCAGCGGCGCCACCTGGGCGGCCAGGACGGCCAGCACGGGCACGCTGAGCCAGCCGACGGCGGTGGCGACGGTGGCCGCCCGGGTCTCGCCCCGCGCGTACAGCGCGCGGGTGAGGACCGCGAACAAGCCGTAGCCGACCAGGCCGGGCGCGAAACCGGCGATCCCGGCCGCGGCGGTGCGCGCGTCGAGGGGGTCGGAGAAGAAGAAGTGCCCGACCGGGATGGCGGTGCCGACGAGCGCGGCGGCGCCGAGCAGGCTGAGCAGCACGACCCCGCGTACCGCCGGGGCCAGGGTCTCCCGGTAGGCGCGCTCGTCGCCGGTGGCCCGGGCCGCGACGAGCGTCGGGTACGCGGCCACCGCGAGCGGCACCGCCAGCACCGCCCAGGGCAGGAAGTAGACGGTCTGGGCGAGGTTGTAGACGCTGACGTCGGCGGTGCGGCCGTAGGTGACCTGGTTGAGCGCGACCACCAGGGCGATCTGCTGGGCGGCCACCGTCACCGCCCCGGCGACCACCAGACCGCCCACCCGGGCCCGGGCGTCGGCCGGGAACCGGTAGCCCGGCCGGACCCGCAGCCGCAGCCGGCGCACCGGGATCAGCAGCGACAGCGAGAGCACCACCACGCCGAGCGTGGTGCCGGCGGACAGCAGCAGCTCACCGCCGCGCCCGGCCTCCCCGATCGTCGCCAGCCGCCCTTCGGCGGCGGTGAAGCCCAGGTAGACGCCGATGACCGTGACGCTCGACAGCAGCGGCGCGATCACCGGCCAGGCGAAGCGGCGGTGCGCCTGGAGCACACCGGTCAGCACGATCCCCACGCCGTACAGCGGCAACTGCGGCGCGAAGACCCGCAGCATCCGCGCGCCGGACGCCTGCTGGGCCTCGCTGAGACCGTTTCCGATCAGACCCGGCAGCGGGTCGGCGAACACCGCCAGCAGCACCGCCAGCGGAACCAGCAGGCTCAGCGTCCAGGTCAGCAGCGCGCCGGTGGTGGCGGCCACCGCGCGCCGGTCACCCGCCTCGACGGCGCCGGCCAGCAGCGGTACGACGAGACTGGCGAGCGCCCCGCCGGCGACGATCTCGAAGATGAAGTTCGGGACGTAGTTGGCCACCAGGTAGGCGCCGCCGAGATCGGTGGGGCCCAGCATCCAGGTGAACACCGCGGTCCGGCCGAAGCCGGCGAGCCGGCTGAGGACGGTGAGGACGGCGATGAGGGCGGCCGCCCCGGCGACCCGGCCGGCGGCGGCGAGAGGAGCCGGTTTCGTCACGTCAGTCCGGGAGCCGGCCCAGCTCGTCGAGGTGCCGCAGCCCCGGCGTCCGTGCGATGACCTGGGTGAAGCTGACCTTCTCGCTGGCGGCGGTGAGCGCGGCGAGCACGGCCAGCACGCCGGCCCGGCCGAGCGGCCCGGTACGCGCGGCCAGACTCACCCCGAGCAGCGCGCCGAGCGCGTTGGCGCCGCTGTCGCCCACCATCACCCGCTCGCCGAGGTCGTCACCGACCAGCGCGGCCGACGCGCCGACCGCGCCCGCGGCGACGCCGCCGTATGGGCCGGTGGTAAGCGGCGCGCCGAGCAGCATGCCGGACTTCAACGCCCGGCCGGGCCGCAGGTCGAGCAGGTTGACCAGGTTCGCCGTGCCGGCCACCACGCCGGCGCCGAGCAGCACGTCGAGCCCTCGGCCGAACGCCCCGGCGCGCCGGCGGCGCGGGTGCGCGGCGACCCGGCGGTCGGCGGCGAGCAGCGCGGCGGCGCCCAGCCCGGCCACGCCCACCCCGGCGACCTTGACCATCCCGGCGGTGACCTGACCCTCGCGCAGCGCGGCGAGGTGCCCGGCGAACCCCTTGGCGGCCTTCTGTTCGGGGCGCGCGCCGACCACGTCGTCGTAGAGGCCGACAGCGCCCGCGCCGAGCCCGGCGACGAGCGCGGCGGCGCCGGCCGGGGCGCTACCGGCGCCCAGCGCGGCCCCGGTGGCCGCGCCGACGGCCAGGGCCGGACCGGCGGCCAGGGTCACGGTGCGGCCCCGGTAGTTGGTGCGCTCCAGCGCCGGCCCGCCCGGCGACGTGCGCGTCTGGCGCAGCGTGTACCGGGCGGCCAGCACCCCCGCGCCCACTGCGAGCAGCCGACCCAGTCTCACGGGACCTCCTCGATCCGGACTTCGAACGCGACGCGGCACGGACCGGGCGGCCCGGAGCGGTCACCGGGGCAGTGTAGGCACCCGGGCGGCAGCGTTGTCGCCCACGCCGTACTGGCCGGTCTTCTTCTCGGTGAGCTGCTGCGCCAGGGCGAGGCTGGTGACCAGCTGGCCCTGCACGGTGTTGGCGTTGTCGACGGTGGAGATGGTCTGCGACAGCACCGGGTCGCCGCGCACCACGGAGACGAGGTTGCCGCCGGTCGAGCCCATGCCGGCGACCACGAGCGCGCCGGCCCGGTCGAACTGCTCGGCGATCTTCACCACCGACTCGTCCTTCTTCGCCGAGTCCTTGTCCACGTACGGCTGGCCGGTGACCATCACCACCGCCTCGGCGGCGGTGGAGATCCGGTCCGCCGGAGTGAGGTATCCGGCGGTGGCGTACTGCTCCAGCACGGCGCGCCGGTCGGCGTCGCTGACCGGCGGGCTCCCGGCCGGGCGGTCCACCAGCACGTTGGCCAGCAACGCGCTGGAGGTCTCCACGCCGTGCCCGTTGCCGGGCAGGTTGCCGGTGGGGGCGCTGTTCGGCCGGGCCGCAGTGACCGCCAGTTCCAGCAGGTTGTTGTTGCTGTCCGGATTGACGAACTTGTCCTGCACGTCGATGCGGCCGGTGACGTCGGCGCCGGCTGTCTGGAGCATCTTCACCACGCCCTCGGCCTGGTCCCGGCCGCTGGGCAGGGTGAGCACCAGCACCCGGCGGCCGGTCAGCTTGCCGGGCAGCACGAGCTGGGCCATCTCGGCGGCGAAGTCCTCCTCGGTCTCCAGCTGCTTCTGCATGCTGTTGACCGACTGGCGCATCAGCGAGTTGTCCTTGCGCAGGCCGTTGACGTTCTCCCGGAGCGAGTCGGCGACCGGCCCGTTGAGGGCGGCTGTGCCGACCACCAGGCCGATCGCCAGCGCCAGGAACACCGCGGTCAGGGACACCACGTGGTAGCGAAAGTTGATCACGCTTGCAGCCTCTTGATCGTCGGGGAGCTAGAAGAGCTGGCCGAGCTGGAACACGAAATTGTCCCACCATTCGGAGACCACGCCCAGATACGCCTTCCCGACGGTGGAGACCGCCACCGCGGAGGCCATCGCGGCCACCGCCGACAGGACCAGCAGCAGCAGCGACGACCCGGAGATGCTCTGCCGGTAGAGCCGGCTGACGCCCTTGGCGTCGACCAGCTTGCCACCGACCTTCAGCCGGGTCAGGAACGTCGACGCCATGCCGCCGCGCCCCTTGTCGAGGAACTCCACCAGGGTGGCGTGCGTGCCGACCGCCACCAGCAGCGAGGCGCCCTTCTCGTCGGCCAGCAGCATGGCCAGGTCCTCGCTGGTGGCCGCCGCCGGGAAGGTGATCGCCGGTACGCCGAGCCCGTTGACCCGGGCCAGGCCCGGCGCCCGCCCGTCCGGGTAGGCGTGCACGATCACCTCGGCGCCGCAGCGCAGCACGTCGTCGGTGACCGAGTCCATGTCCCCGATGATCATGTCCGGGGTGTAGCCCGCCTCGACCAGCGCGTCGGCGCCGCCGTCGACGCCGATCAGCACCGGCTTGAACTCCCGGATGTACGGGCGCAGCACGTCCAGGTCGGCCTTGTAGTCGTAGCCGCGCACCACGATCAGGCAGTGCCGGCCCTGGATCTGGGTCTGGATCTCCGGTACGCCGACGCCGTCGAGCAGCAGGTCGCGTTCCTGCCGCAGGTAGTCCATCGTGTTGGCGGCGAACGCCTCCAACTGCACCGACAGGCCCTCCCGGGCGTCGGCCATCGACTTGGCGACTGTCTCGGCGTCCTGCAACGAGCCGTGCGCGACCGGCTCGTCGCCGGCGAAGACGGTGTTGCCCTCGATGCGGACCCGGTCGCCCTCACGGACCTGTTCGAAGACGCTCTCGCCGAGATCGTCCAGCAGCGGGATGCCGGCCGAGATCAGCACCTCCGGGCCGAGGTTGGGATAGCGCCCGGAGACCGACGGCTTGGCGTTGAGCACCGCCGCCACACCCACCGCGACGAGCGAGTCGGCCGCCACCCGGTCCAGGTCGACGTGGTCGATGACCGCGATGTCGCCGGGTCGCAGGCGCCCGACCAGCCGTTTCGTCCGGCGGTCGAGGCGCGCGGTGCCGATGATCGAGCCCGGCTCCGGGTTCCGGCTCCGGCGCAGTGTGGGTAGACGCATCGTGACCATCCTGGCATGTGAGGCAGGTTTTGCTGTCGCGACATGCCTGAGCAGGGCCGCCTACCCAGGGAAGCACACCGGAACCCGCGGCGGTGTGCTTGCGCTCACAATAGGGACGTCACGGACGTCTTTCCTTGGCCGCCACGGCCAGGAGCTCCTCGGCATGGGCGATACCCAGATCCGAGTCCGGCAAACCGGCGAGCATCCGGGCCAGTTCCCGGGCGCGTTCGGTGTCCTCCACCACGCGCACCCCGCTCGTGGTGACCGCTCCCCCGGTGTCCTTGGCCACCACGAGGTGCCGGTCGGCGAACGCGGCGACCTGCGGCAGGTGCGTGACCACGAGCACCTGGTGGCTGCGGGCCAGCCGGGCCAGCCGGCGGCCGATCTCCACCGCGGCCTGGCCGCCGACACCGGCGTCGACCTCGTCGAACACCAGCGTGGGCGGGCCGCCGGAACCGGCGAAGACCACCTCGATGGCGAGCATCACCCGGGACAGCTCGCCGCCGGAGGCGCCCTTCTGCAACGGCAGCGCCGGCGCGCCCGGGTGCGCCAGCAGCCGCAACTCCACCTCGTCGGCGCCGTCCGCGCCAACGCCGGTCTCGACGCCGTTGACCGGCAGGCTCGGCTCGGACCGGCCCGCCGGGCGCGGCAGCACCGCCACCTCGATGCGGGCGTGCGGCATGGCCAGCCCGGCCAGCTCGACTGTGACCTCCTCGGCGAAGCGGACCGCCGCCTCCCGCCGGGACGCCGAGACCCGGCCGGCGAGGTCGGCCACCTCACCGGCGAGCCGGGTCGCCTCGCGGTCCAGCTCGTCCAGCAGCTCGTCGGAGGTGTCCAGATCGGACAGCCGGGTCCGCGCCCGCTCGGCCCACGCCACCACGCCGTCGACGTCGTCGGCGTACTTGCGGGTCAGCCCGCGCAACGCGGCCCGCCGCTCGTAGACGGTCTGGAGGCGGGCCGGGTCGGCGTCCAGCGCGGCCAGGTAGGTGGACAGCTCCGCGGCCACGTCGGTGACGAGCGTGGCCGCCTCCTCCAGCCGGGCCGCCAGCTCGCCCAGCGCCGGGTCGGTGCCGGCCTGCGCCTCCAGCGTGCGCCGCGCGGTGCCCAGCAGCGCCGTCGCGTCCGGCGTCTCGTCGGTCGTCTCGACGCCACCGGCCACGCACTGCTGCGCCACCTGTGCGGCGGTGCGCAGCCCTTCGGCGTGCTCCAGCCGCTGCGCCTCGGCCTTCAGCTCGGCGTCCTCCCCCGGCTGCGGGTCGACCCGGGTGATCTCGTCCAGGCCCAGGCGCAGCAGGTCGGCCTCCTGGTTGCGCTCGCGGGCGTTGCGTCGCCGGTCGGCCAGGTCGTCGACGACAGTGCGCCACCGGGCGTACGTCTCGCGCAGCGCGTCGAGCAGCTTCTCGTGCTCGGGACCGGCGAACCGGTCGAGCGAGGCGCGCTGCTCGGCCGGGCGCAGCAGACGGAGCTGGTCGGACTGGCCGTGCACGGCGAGCACCTGCTCACCGACCTCGCCGAGCGTGGACACCGGCATGGCGCGCCCGCCCAGGTGCGCCCGGGAGCGGCCCTCGATCGTCACGGTGCGGCTGAGCAGCAGTGAGCCGTCCTCGTCGGGCTCGCCGCCGGCGTCGACGATGCGGGCGTGCACCGACTCGGCCACCCGCCCACTCAGGCGCAGCCGGCCCTCCACCACGGCGCGGCCCGGCTGGGCGCGCACCCGGCCGGCGTCGGCGCGGCCGCCGAAGAGCAGGCCGAGGCCGGTCACCACCATGGTCTTGCCGGCGCCGGTCTCGCCGGTGATGACGTTCATCCCCGCGGCCAGCGGCAGCGTCGTGTCCTCGATGACGCCCAGTCCGGTGATGCGCAGCTCTTCCAGCACAGCACCCGACAGTAGCCCCGCCCTGTGACAGTTGACCAGCCGGCAGGGCGGGGCGCGGGCACCCGTACAGTTCAGCCCCGTGCTGGAGGAGATCGGCCTGACCCCGGACGAGGAGGAGCTCTACCGCTGCCTGGTCAGGGCGAACACGGCCCGGGTCGGTGAGCTCGCGCAGCGGCTGGGGCGGCCCCGCGCGGAGGTCGTCGCCCGGCTGGACGCCTTGCGGGACAAGGGTCTCGTGCTGCCGACCGGGCCGGGACCGGACGCGCCGCTGCGGCCGCTCGCGCCGGACGTACCGCTCGGTGAGGCGCTGCTGCGCCGCCAGTCGGCGCTGGAGGAGGCCCGCGCCGCGGTGACCCAGCTCGCCGAGGACTACCGGGCCGGGATGCGCCGCCACGACGCCGCGCACCTGGTCGAGGTGGTCACCGGCGCGCGGGCGCTGCGCGAACGGCTGCGCGAGCTGCAGAACGGCGCGCGCGAGGAGGTGCTCTGGTTCTGCCGGGCGAACCCGCTGGCGATGCCCGGACCGGAGAACGTCGAGGAGTTCGACGCGCTCGCCCGCGGCGTGCGCTACCGGGCCATCTACGAACGGGCGATGCTGCTGGAGCCGGGCGCGCTGGCCGACGTGGAGCGGGGCGTACACGCCGGGGAGCAGGCCCGCGTGCTGGACCGGCTGCCGGTTCGACTGGCCGTGGTGGACGGTCGTACCGCGGTCTGCCCGCTGGTGCCCGACCGCGACGGCGGCGAGCCGACCGCAGCGGTGATCGGCCGCAGTCAGCTGCTGGACGCGCTGGTCGCGCTCTTCGAGAGCCACTGGCTGATGGCCACGCCGCTCGGCACGCCGGCCGACCGGGCCGCCACCGGCTACCAGCCCGACGGCGACGAGGCACGGCTGCTGTCGCTGTTCGTGGCCGGGGTGCCGGACAAGTCGATCGCGTCACAGCTCGGCGTGAGCCGCCGTACCGTGCAGCGGCGGCTGGCCGACCTGATGGCCGCCGCCGGCGTCGACACCCGGCCCGGGCTGGCGTTCCAGGCCGCCCGGCGCGGCTGGATCTGACCGGGGCCGGGGCGGGACGGCCCCAGGACCGCCCCGCCCCGGCGTCTCACCGCAGCCCGTACGCGTCGACCACGGTCTGCGTCACGGCGCTGCCGGCCCGGTCCCGCGCCGACACGCGCAGCGACACCGTGCCGCGTCCGGCCGGAACCTCGACGGTGAACCGGGTGCCGGAGCCGCGTACCGGCGCCGTGCGCCAGGTGCGTCCGCCGTCGAAGGACACCTCGGCGCGTACCGTCGCGCCGGCCGGCGCGGGCAGGCCCGCCGGGTGGCGCAGCGTCAGTCCGACTGTGTGCTTCCGCTTGCCGGGCACCTCACCACGCAGGTCGGCCGGCACCCGGTAGTCCACCTGCAGCAGCGGCAGCGGCCGGGCCGCGTCACCGGCCGGACGGGCCGAGGTGAACTCCCACGCCGTCTCGGTACGGGTCGCCCACCGCCACTGGGCCGACGACCGTGCCGTGGTCACGTCGAGGCGGTAGCGGGCCGGACCGGCGGTGGCAGGCACCGGCGCCCAGCCGTCGGACAGGTCGGCGATCTGCCGCCCGTCCCGGCTGACCCGGCGGGTCACCGTGTCCTGCTCCTCCGAGCGGCTGTCCACGCCGGCGTGACCGTCGGCGTCGACGAACTCGGCCACCCGCAGGTCGAGCGTGTCGGCGGTCCGGCTCGGCGCGGCCGCGCCGGCCGGCACCGCGGGGCGCACCAGCGGCGCGTGCCACGACTCGGTGGTCCGGTCGGTGGCCGCGTAGCGCCGGGGCCGGTCGGACAGGCCGCCGGTCAGCGTCCCCATGCTGGAGAACATCAGCCGGTGCAGCACCCGGTGCTGCCACCACGAGTCACCGGAACTGACGTACTCCCGCCGGGTCGTCCCGGTACGCACCATCCGCTGGTCGTCGTTCCAGGAGAACTCCTGCCAGGGCCGCCACCCGAACCGCTGCTCGGTGGCCCAGTCCAGGCCGCCGGTGTCGCCGTAACGCGCGGTCACCTCGGCCGTGTTGGCGGCGGTCACCCGGTGGGTGATCCGCTCCGGCACCCGGCCCCGCGACACCTGGAACACGTCGTAGAGGTACGGGCTGTCCACGGTCAGCGTGAGGTCGATGCGGGCCCGGCCGGTACGCGCCGCCGCGAGCAGCCGCTGCCCGTCGTCGTACGCCACCGCAAGCGCCGGCGCCGGAAGCCGGTCCCCGGTCGGACGCCACACCGTCCACGCGCTCTGGTCCGCCGGCCGGACGATCAGCACCGCCTTCGCGCCGGCCGCCGCCGCGGCTGCCACCTGCTCCTCCTCGGACCGGTCGGCGGACGCGGTGAGCAGCGCCGCCGCGCCCCGCACCCCGGCCAGCTCACCCGGCGCGCCGGTGCCGGCCGCGACCAGGCGCAGCCGCTGCCGCCCCGCCGGGGCCGGCGACTGACCCATCAGGTTGACGTCCGGCGCGCCGGACACGCCGCTGACGTCGATGTCGACCATCGGCGCGACGAGCTGCCAGCGCGAGGAGAACTCGAACTCGCCGCGGCGTACCTGCCGGGTCGGGGTCACGTTGAGCTGCTGCACGGTGCTGAACGTCATGACGCCGTGGTCGACCTGGCGGCCGTTGCCGAACACCCGGTGCTGGTAGAAGCTGAGGATGGCCCGCTGCTCGGAGGGTTTCGGCGTCTCGATCCGTACCGGTGTGCCGCGCCGCGGGTCG
Organism: Micromonospora sp. WMMD1274; assembly: GCF_049179035.1. NCBI lineage: Bacteria > Bacillati > Actinomycetota > Actinomycetes > Micromonosporales > Micromonosporaceae > Micromonospora > Micromonospora sp. WMMD1274. The sequence continues at coordinate 5,870,623 of NZ_JBMHMG010000001.1, read as the reverse complement.
AGCACCACGGTGAGGTCCCGGTCCACTGTCAGCTCCGGGTCGGTGACCAGGGTGAGCTGCTCGTCCAGCGGCGCGCCGTGCTCGATCAGCGCGTGCAGCAGGTAGGGGCCCTCCTCCACCTGGATCTGCCACTCGTCTCCGCCGCCGAGCCAGCCCAGCGCGTCCGACTCGGGGTGTTCGCCGAACAGCGTCACCACCGGCGCCGGTCCGGGCCGACCGGCCAGGTCCAGCGCGCGCAGCGTCACGGTGTGCTGCGGGCCGCTGAGCGTCAGGCCGACTGCGGTGCGCACCGTCACGCCGTCCGCGCCGGTGGCCACCAGCCAGCCGCCGTGCGGGCCCCGGTCCAGCCGGACCGGGTCGGCGCGCAGCGGCACGTCCACGCCGCCACCGGCCGGCACGGTGACCGTGGCGGCGCCGAGCGTCAGGCCGTCGGTCTCGGCCGCGCCGCTGTCCAGGTTGCGCAGCTCCAGCGCGAGACGCAGCGTCTGCGCGGCAGCGGTGCCGTTGACGTAGCGCACCGTCCGGGTCGCGGCCGGCCCGCCGGTGGTCAGCCGGCCGAAGTCGGCGGTGGCGGTGCCGTACACCCGCTGGCGCAGCGCGCGGGCCACGTCGACCCGCCCGGCGCCCTGCTCGAACACCGTCGCGCCGGTGCTCGGCCGGGTCGTGCTCACCAGCGCGTCCTTGAGCTGCGCGGCGGTCCATCCGGGATGCTCCTGGGCCAGTACGGCGGCGGCACCCGCGACGTGCGGCGTGGCCATCGAGGTACCGGAGGCGCGGGTGTAGGCGTCGTCGACCGGCGTACCCATCGTGGTGCCGGCGGCGCGGGCGGCGACGATGCCGACGCCCGGCGCGGTGATCTCCGGCTTCAGGCCGTTGTCGCCCAGCCGCGGGCCGCGGCTGGAGAAGTCGGCGAGCACGTCGTCGCGGTCGACCGCGCCGACGGTGAGCGCGGCGGTGGCCGCGCCGGGCGAGCCGACGCTGCGCGGCTCGCCGTCGTTGCCGGCGGCGATCACGAACAGCGCGCCGGTCTCGGCGGTGAGGTCGTCGACGGCCTGGCTCATCGGGTCGGTGCCGTCGGTGGGCGCGCCGCCGAGACTCATGCTGACCACCTTCGCGCCGGAGCGCGCGGCCCACTCCATGCCGGCGATGATGCCGGAGTCGTAGCCGGAGCCGGAGTCGTCGAGCACCTTGCCGACCAGCAGCCGCGCGCCCGGCGCGACGCCCTTGCGCAGCCCCGCCGAGGCCGCGCCGCTGCCGGCGACGGTGGCCGCCACGTGGGTGCCGTGGCCGTGGCCGTCCCGGGCGCTGCCGCCGCCGGTGAAGTCGCGCGCCTCGGCGATCCGGCCGGCCAGGTCGGGGTGGCCGGCGTCCACGCCGGTGTCGAGCACCGCGACCCGCACCCCGGCGCCGTCGCGGCCGGCCGCCCAGGCGGCGGGCGCGCCGATCTGCGGGACGCTGTGCTCCAGCGCCACCCGGGCCCGCCCGTCGAGCCAGACGCGTTCCACGCCGGCGCCGAGCCGGACGGCTCCGGCGCCCGCGGCGCGGGCCTGCGGCGCCTGCCGCAGGGACGTCCACAGCGCGCCCAGGTCGTCCTTGTCGACGCGCAGCGCGGCGCCGTTGATGCTGGACAGCGGACGGGACTCGGCGGCGACGGCGAGCGGGCGCACGCGCCCGGCGGCCGGCTCCCGGTAGCGCACGATCAGCGGCAGCGCCTTCTGGCCCGCGTCGCCGTAGCCCTGCTCGGCCAGCTCCTGCACGTCGAACAGGTCCGGGTCGAGCACGCCCGCCGACACGTACGGCACGACGTCGGCGGGGAGCACCCGCAGCCCGCCGTCGACCTGCGTGGTCTGGAAGACGATCCGGTCACGGCCCGGCCCGGGGTGGACCGTGGCGGCGATCCGGCCCGGCGCGGCCCGGACCAGCTCGACCTGGTCGCCGGTGATCAGCGTGACGCGGGCGGGCGGCGCACCCTGGGCGGATGTGCCCGGGGGCGGGCCGGCGGGCCGGGCGGGCGGTACGGCGGACGCCGGTACGGCGAGCCCGACCACCAACGCCCCGGCCACGCCGGCGGCGAGCCAGCGGGGGAACCGGTGCATGTGACGCTCCTCTACTCCGAGGCCGGCCTCGTAAGGCCGGCGATCGGAGTCTGCGACGGCGTCCGCTGCCGGGTCACCGGGTACGGGCCGCCGCACCGGCGACATGTCGCCGAGTGGACACGAGCACGGCGGAGTGGAGGCCGGGACGCCGGAGACCGTGTCGCCCAGCTCGCGTGCCGCCGCTTCCTCCGGCGGCGCCCTGCGACCTGTCGGCCCGGCCGGGGTCGACACCCGACCGGACACGGCGTGCCGGTCCGCCCGCCGCGGCCGGCTTACGACGCTCCGGCGTCCCGACCGTCGCGGCCCCGACCACCCCCTGGCCGAGCCCGCGACAGGTGGGCCGCATCCGGGAAGCGGCGGGCCTCACCGCCGCGCCCGGACTCACCTCATCGCGGCCCGTACGCCCACCGTAACGCGCGCGAGCGCCGGGACCGGTGGGCCGAACGGAGATTTCCGCTGAGCCGCTGGTCAGCGACGGTTGCCCCGCCAGCCCTGGACGGGAAGGTCGAACTTGGCCACCAGCCGGTCGGTGAACGGGCGGGCCCGCAGCCGGACGATGCGCACCGGCAGCGTGCCCCGGCGCACCGTGACCCGGGCGCCGGGCGGCAGGTCGTAGACGCGCCGCCCGTCGCAGCAGAGCACGGCCAGCGTGGTGAACGGGTCGACGGTGATGACGAACGTCGACGTGGGCGCGGTCACCAGCGGGCGGCTGAACAACGCGTGCGCGCTGATCGGCACCAGCAGCAGCGCCTCCACCTCGGGCCAGACCACCGGACCGCCGCCGGAGAACGCGTACGCCGTCGAGCCGGTGGGGGTCGCGCAGATCACGCCGTCGCAGCCGTACCGGGACAGCGGCCGGCCGTCCACGTCGACGAGCAGCTCCAGCATCTGGGCGCGTTCGCCCTTCTCCACGCTGATCTCGTTGAGTGCCCACGACTCGATGGTCGGCCCGCCCTCGAACTCGGCGGTGACGTCGAGGGTGAGCCGTTCGTCCACCGTGTAGTTGCGGTCGACCACGTCACGCACGGCGGTGTCCAGGTCGTCGATCTCCGCCTCGGCGAGGAAGCCGACCTTGCCCAGGTTGATGCCGAGCAGCGGCACCTTGGCCGGGCGGGCCAGCTCGGCGGCGCGCAGGAACGTGCCGTCCCCGCCGAGCGCGAACACGATCTCGGCGCCCTCGGCGGCCTCCGGGCCGGTCACCGGCACCACGCCCGGCAGGTCCAGGTCGTCGGCCTCCTCGGCCACCACCCGCACCTCGAACCCGGCGGCGATCAGGTCGGCGGCCACCGCGCGGGCGTGCTCGGTGCTGCGTCGACGGCCGGTGTGCGTGACCAGCAGCGCGGTACGGCTCACCCGGACACCTCCTCGGTCGTGGCCGCCGTCGCGGCGGCGCCCTGCGGACCGGCGGCCACCACCGCGCGGACCCGCTCCGGATCCGCGGCGGGCGCGTCCCCGCGCAACCATACGAAGAACTCGACGTTGCCGCTCGGCCCGGGCAGCGGGCTGGCCGCCACGCCGGCCAGGCCGAGGCCCAGCCCGGCGGCCGCCGCGGCCACGTCCAGCACCGCCTCGGCCCGCAGCGCCGGGTCGCGGACCACACCGCCGGCGCCGACGCGCTCCTTGCCCACCTCGAACTGCGGCTTGACCATCAGCGCCAGGTCACCGCCGGGGCCGGTGCACGCGGCCAGCGCGGGCAGCACCAGCCGCAGTGAGATGAACGACAGGTCGGCCACCGTCAGGTCGACCGGGCCGCCGATCGCCTCCGGCGTGAGGGTACGCACGTTGGTGCGCTCGAACACCCGGACCCGCTCGTCGGTACGCAGCGACCAGGCGAGCTGCCCGTAGCCGACGTCCACGGCGACCACCTCGGCGGCGCCTCCGCGCAGCAGCACGTCGGTGAAGCCGCCGGTCGACGCGCCCGCGTCCAGGCAGCGCCGGCCGGTGACGGTGAGCCCGCCGGGGGCGAACGCGGCGAGCGCGCCGGCCAGCTTGTGGCCGCCCCGGGAGACGTACTCCTGCGCCGGGTCCTCGCCGGTGACCAGCAGCGGATCGGCGGGGTCGACCATCGCCGCGGGCTTGCGCGCCCGCACTCCGCGCAGCTGGACGCGACCGGCCTCCACCAGCGCGGCGGCCTGCTCGCGGGAGCGGGCCAGCCCGCGCCGGACGAGTTCGGCGTCCAGCCGGGTACGACGAGCCATCAGGTGTCTCTCCGCCTCTGCTCAGGCCTGGTCGATGGTGGCGAGGGTCTCGCGCAGCGTCTCGTACGCCGCCTCGTACTGGGCGATCTGGTCGGCCGGCGCCAGCGCCTCGGCGTTGGCCATGCCGAGCACCGCGGCGTCCACCGCCGGGTGCCGCGCCTCGCCGACCTCCTCGACCGGCGCGGGGCGTACCCCCGGGGGCGGTCCGGGCCGCGGACCCGGCGGCGGACCGGGCCGGGGCGCGGTCACGAGCCGGCCGCCCGGCGCCCGGTGGCCTTCTTCGCCGGCGCGGCGTCCGGAGTGCGGGAGACCGTGGCCGGTGGCTTCTTCGCGATCGCCTTCTTGGCCACCGTCTTCTTCGCCACCGCCTTCGACGGCGTCGTCGCCGGGGCCTTCGAGGGTGTCGTGGCCGGGGTGTTCGGCGGCGTCGTGGCGGGGGACGCCTCTGCGTGGGACGGCTCCGGCTCGGACGGCCCGGCCTCGGACGACTCGCTCTTGGACGGCCCGCCCTCGGGCGACTCCGCCTCGGACGACTCGGCGGCGTCCGGCTCGGTCTGCGCCGGGGCGGTCCCGGCCGGTCCGGCGGACGGCTCGGGCCGCGTGGCGCCCGGTTCGAGGGTGCCGCGGGCCTCGCGGAGCTGCCGCTCCAGGTCGTGCACCCGGCGGGTCAGCTCGGCGACCTCGTCGGCGGTGGCCAGCCCGACCGCGCCCAGCGCCCGGTCCACCTCGAAGCGGACCAGCTTGGTCAGCGACTCCCGGTTCGCAAGGCCGGTCGCGACCAGTTCCTCGGCGAGCGTCTGGAGCTGGGCGGCCGTCGCGCCGCCCTGGCCGACGACGCGCATGACCGCGTCCTGTGCCTTCTTCCGGGGCGCCTCCGTCAGGCCCATGGCCAGCTCGAGGTAGGCGCGCCACGCGTCCTGCATGCCTGAGTCCTTCCGCGGGGCGAGGTGTGCAGGTGCCACGCTACCGGGCACCCTGGACGCCCCATTGCGGTACGGTGCCGGGAACGGCGTGGTTCGTGGTGAGGAGACGATGTGGCCAGCGTGGACGAGTGCCGGCAGGCGTTGCAGGACCTGGCCGCGCGGCTGGACCGCAACGCCGAGGCACAGGGCCGCATCGACCTCGACCGCACCCTGGCCTGCCGGATCACCGACCTCGGCACCGCGTTCCACGGGCGGCTGGAGGGTGGCCGGCTGGTCGACCTGGCCGACGGCGACGACCCGAAGGCGAAGGTCGCGCTGAGCACCGGCAGCGACGACCTCGTCGCGCTGGTGCACGGCCGGCTCGACGTCATGTCGGCGGTGGCCTCCCGGCGGGTGTCGATCAAGGCGAACCCGTTCGACCTGATGAAGCTCCGCAAGCTGCTCTGAGCGGGCCGGCGCCTCAGTCGTCGAGACCGAACGCGGCGAGCGCTTCCGCCGCCGCCGGGGACTGCGCGCGCACGCGCGGCCCGGCCGCCGTCGACCAGGCCACCGCGCAGAGCGCGGCCAGCGCGTCCAGGGGCGCTCCCGCGCCGTCGAGCACGAGGTCCGCGCCGGACTCCGTCACCGACCAGCCGCCGGCCGTCGCCCGGCCCGGCACCGCCACCACCGCGGCCGGGTCGAACAGGCCCGCGAGGTCGAACGAGACGTACGCGGGGCGGCGCTCCTCGGGTGCGGCCAGCAGCTCGGCGGCGTCGCTGACCCCGGTCAGCACCAGCAGGCTGTCCAGCCCGGCCCGGCGGGCGCCCTCGATGTCGGTGTCCAGCCGGTCGCCCACCACGAGCGTGCGCCCGGTTCCGGCGCGCCGCGCGGCGGTGGTGAACAGCGCCGGCTCCGGCTTGCCCACCACCACGTCGGGGTCGCGGCCCAGCGCGGTACGCAGCACCGCGACGAGCGAGCCGTTGCCCGGCAGCGGGCCGCGCGGGCTGGGCAGGGTGCGGTCGGTGTTGGTGGCGTACCAGGGTGCGCCCGCCCGTACCGCCAGGGACGCCTCGGCCAGGTCGGACCAGCCGACCTGCGGGCCGTAGCCCTGGGCCACCGCGGCGGGCTCCTCGTCAGCGGTGGACACCGGCCGCAGGCCCACCGCGCGCAGCTCGGCTCGCAGCGCCTCCGCGCCGACCACGAGCACGGCCGCGCCCTCGGGCAGCCGGTCCCGGAGCAGCTCGGCGGTGGCCGCCGCGGAGGTGAGCACCTCCGCCGGCTGCGCCGGTACGCCCATGCCGGTGAGCAGGTCGGCCACCTCGCTGGAGCGGCGGGAGGCGTTGTTCGTCGCGTACGCGACCGCCCGCCCCTCGGCGTGCAGCCGGCCGACCGCCTCGACCGCGCCGGGGATGGGCCGGTCGATCAGGTAGATGACGCCGTCCAGGTCGAAGACGACAAGCGAGTACGCCTCGGCCAGCGGGCCGCCCGCCCCGGCGCGGTCGGGTTGTCCCCGATCCGCGCCGGAGGCGGAGTCACCGGCGTACCCGGTCATCGGCGGTCCGCCGCCTCGCCCTCGCCGCCCGAGGTGTCACCCGGTGCGGGCCGGTCGTCGCCGTCGGCCTCGTCCGCCGGGGTGGCGGCCGGTGCCTCGGCAGCTGCGGCGGTGCCGGTCGGCGCGGTGCTGGCCGGTTCCTCGTTCGCCGCGACGAAGGTCGGGGTGGTGGCGGTGCTGGTGGCGAGCGAGCCGGCCTCGGTGTCGGTCAGCTCGTCGTCGGCCAGATCGCCGGCGTCACGGTCCCGGTAGCCGGCCCGTGCCGCGTCCCCGCCGGCACCCGAGGTGACGTCGTCGCCGCCGCTCAGCCGCGCGTCATCGTCGTCCTCGTCCTCGTCGTCCTCGTCCTCGTCGTCGTCGAGGTCGTCGTCATCGTCGTCATCATCGTCGTCATCGTCGTCATCGTCATCGTCGAGGTCGTCGTCCTCGTCGCTGGCGGCCTCGGCCGACGGCTCGGACGCGTCCGCGTCGTCCTCCGGCTCGTCGTCGCCCTCGATGACCACGCCGTCCAGCTCCAGCAGCCGCTCGGCGGCGTCGGTCTCCCCCTCGGAGTCGACGTCGGCGGCCCGGGAGAACCACTCCCGCGCCTCCTCGCGCCGGTCCACCGCCAGCAGGGCGTCCGCGTACGCGTAGCGCAGCCGCGCCGCCCACGGCTCGGTCGAGTCCCCGGTCAGCTCGCGGACCTGGAGCATCGCCACCGCGGCGTCCTTCTGCCCGAGGTCACCGCGCGCCCCGGCGGCCACGATCAGCAGCTCGATCGCGACGGCCTGGTCGAGCTTGTCCCGGTCCGCGCCGCGGAACAGGTCGATGGCGCGCTCCGGCCGGCCCAGCGCCCGCTCGCAGTCGGCCAGCACCGCCAGGTGGCTCTGCAGGCCGGTCATCCGGTGGTACGTCCGCAGCTCGGCGATGGCGGTCTGCCACTCACCCGCGTGGTACGCGGCCAGCCCGACGGCCTCCCGCACTGCGGCGATCCGCGAGGCGAGCCGGCGGGCCGCCATGGCGTGCGCCAGCGCCAGCGGCGGGTCCTCGTCGATCAGCAGACCGGTCGCGACCAGGTGCCGGGCGACCGTCTCCGCCACCGGCTTGGCGAGGGAGAGCAGCTCGGCCCGGACGGCCGAGTCGAGGTCGCTCGCGACGACGTCGTCGGGCAGCTCCGGCGCCTCACCGGTACGCCCCTCGCCACGTTCGTCCTGGCGCTCCCGCTGCGGGCCGTAGCTGCCGGTCCGGCGGTCGTCGCCATCCGGCCGGTCGCCGTAGCCACGGCGCTCACCGTCCCGCTCGCCCCGGTAGCCGCCCGGCTGCCGGTCGTCGCGACGGAAGCCACGGTCGCGGTCGCCGCCACGGAAACCGCCCTCACGACGGTCGCCCCCACGGAAACCGCCCTCACGGTCACCACCCCGGAAGCCACCCTCACGGCGTTCGCCGCCGGCGTAGCTCTCCCGGCGGTTGTCGCCGCCCTGGTAACCGCCTTCGCGACGGTCGCCACCACGGAACCCGCCCTCACGGGCACCGCCCTCACGACGGTCACCGCCACGGAAGCCACCCTCACGGTCGCCACCACGGAACCCGCCCTCACGACGGTCGCCCCCACGGAAGCCACCCTCACGGTCGCCACCACGGAACCCGCCGCCCTCACGACGGTCGCCACCGCGGAAACCGCCCTCGCGGGTGCCGCCCTCACGACGCTCCCCGCCACGGAAGCCACCCTCACGGGTGCCGCCTTCACGGCGGTCACCACCGCCGAAGCCGCCTTCACGACGGTCACCGCCACGGAAGCCGCCTTCGCGACGGTCGCCGCCACGGGCGCCACTGTCACGGTCACCACCACGGAAACCGCCCTCGCGACGGTCACCGCCGCGGAAGCCACCGTCACGGTCGCCGCCACGGAAGCCGCCGCCTTCACGACGGTCGCCACCGCGGAAGCCGCCTTCGCGACGGTCGCCGCCACGGGCGCCACTGTCACGGTCACCACCACGGAAACCGCCCTCACGACGGTCGCCACCGCGGAAGCCGCCCTCACGACGGTCACCACCGCCGAATCCGCCTTCACGACGATCCCCGCTACGGAAGCCGCCCTCACGACGATCCCCACCGCGGAAACCGCCTTCACGACGGTCACCACCACCGAAGCCGCCCTCACGACGGTCACCACCACGGAAACCACCGTCACGGGCACCGCCTTCACGGCGCTCGCCCCCACGGAAGCCACCCTCACGACGGTCACCACCACCGAAGCCGCCCTCACGACGGTCACCACCACGGAAACCACCGTCACGGGCACCGCCTTCACGGCGCTCGCCCCCACGGAAGCCACCCTCACGACGGTCACCGCCACGGAACCCGCCCTCGCGACGGTCGCCGCCGTCGCGGCCTCCGCTCCGGAAGCCACCCTCGCGGTCGCCGCCACGGAAACCGCCCTCACGACGGTCACCGCCGCCGAAGCCACCCTCGCGACGGTCACCGCCACGGAAGCCGCCTTCACGGCGGTCACCGCCACGGAAGCCGCCTTCACGGCGGTCACCACCACGGAAACCGCCCTCACGACGGTCACCGCCGCGGAAGCCACCCTCACGGTCGCCACCACGGAACCCGCCGCCCTCGCGACGGTCGCCGCCGCGGAAACCGCCTTCGCGACGGTCGCCGCCACGGGCGCCACTGTCACGGTCACCACCACGGAAGCCACCGGGGCGGTCGTCGCGGCCGCCCCGGTACGAGGGACGGTCATCGCGACGGCCGTCGCGGCCGGCGTCACCACGCCCCTGGCCGCGGTCGGCGCGATCCTCGTAACGACGGGGGCGGTCCCCGCCCTGGGGTCCTGAGCTCACAGGTACATCCTTCCTGATGGCGTTTCCGCCGAGAACGCTAACGCAGTCGAGGGCCGCCCCTGCTGGGGCGGCCCTCGACTGGAAGATTGTCCGGCGGTGTCCTACTCTCCCACACCCTCCCGAGTGCAGTACCATCGGCGCTGGAGGGCTTAGCTTCCGGGTTCGGAATGTGACCGGGCGTTTCCCCTCCGCCATGACCGCCGTAACTCTATGAACATGTCAACCAACCCAACAACATGGGTGGTGGTTTGTTCAGAGTTGCACAGTGGACGCGTAGCAGCTTAGTAGTCAAGTCCTCGGCCTATTAGTACCGGTCAACTGAACCCGTTACCGGGCTTACATTTCCGGCCTATCAACCCAGTCGTCTAGCTGGGGGCCTTACCCCACAAATGTGGGTGGGATACCTCATCTTGAAGCGAGCTTCCCGCTTAGATGCTTTCAGCGGTTATCCCTTCCGAACGTAGCTAACCAGCCGTGCCCCTGGCGGGACAACTGGCACACCAGAGGTTCGTCCGTCCCGGTCCTCTCGTACTAGGGACAGCCCTTCTCAAGTATCCTACGCGCACGGCGGATAGGGACCGAACTGTCTCACGACGTTCTAAACCCAGCTCGCGTACCGCTTTAATGGGCGAACAGCCCAACCCTTGGGACCTGCTACAGCCCCAGGATGCGACGAGCCGACATCGAGGTGCCAAACCATCCCGTCGATATGGACTCTTGGGGAAGATCAGCCTGTTATCCCCGGGGTACCTTTTATCCGTTGAGCGACACCGCTTCCACATGCCAGTGCCGGATCACTAGTCCCGACTTTCGTCCCTGCTCGACCTGTCAGTCTCACAGTCAAGCTCCCTTGTGCACTTGCACTCAACACCTGATTGCCAACCAGGCTGAGGGAACCTTTGGGCGCCTCCGTTACCCTTTAGGAGGCAACCGCCCCAGTTAAACTACCCACCAGACACTGTCCCTGAACCGGATAACGGTCCGAAGTTAGATACCCAAATCAACCAGAGTGGTATTTCAAGATTGCCTCCACCCATACTGGCGTATGGACTTCACCGGCTCCCACCTATCCTACACAAGCTAATTCAGATACCAATGTCAAGCTATAGTAAAGGTCCCGGGGTCTTTCCGTCCTGCCGCGCGTAACGAGCATCTTTACTCGTAATGCAATTTCGCCGGGCCTGTGGTTGAGACAGTGGGGAAGTCGTTACGCCATTCGTGCAGGTCGGAACTTACCCGACAAGGAATTTCGCTACCTTAGGATGGTTATAGTTACCACCGCCGTTTACTGGCGCTTAAGTTCTCCGCTTCGCCCCGAAGAGCTAACAGGTCCCCTTAACGTTCCAGCACCGGGCAGGCGTCAGTCCATATACATCGAATTACTTCTTCGCATGGACCTGTGTTTTTAGTAAACAGTCGCTTCCCCCTGCTCTCTGCGGCCATACAACGCTCCACCCGCGCGGGGCTTCACGTCTCCGGCCCCCCTTCTCCCTAAGTTACGGGGGCAATTTGCCGAGTTCCTTAACCACAGTTCGCCCGATCGCCTCGGTATTCTCTACCTGACCACCTGTGTCGGTTTGGGGTACGGGCCGCTAAGAACTCGCTAGAGGCTTTTCTCGGCAGCATAGGATCACTGACTTCACCTGAATCGGCTCGGCATCACGTCTCAGCCCTAGTGGTGTGCGGATTTGCCTACACACCGGCCTACACGCTTACCCCGGCACAACCACCGGCCGGGCTCAGCTACCTTCCTGCGTCACCCCATCGCTTGACTACTACCCGCCAGGTTCCCACGCTCCCCACCATTGGTCCGAAGACCGCCGGCAGCTCGGGTGGTTAGCACAACGAGGTTCGTCAGGGTCGCTCTTTCGCGGGTACGGGAATATCAACCCGTTGTCCATCGACTACGCCTCTCGGCCTCGCCTTAGGTCCCGACTCACCCAGGGCGGATTAGCCTGGCCCTGGAACCCTTGGTCATCCGGCGGAAGGGTTTCTCACCCTTCTTTCGCTACTCATGCCTGCATTCTCACTCGTGCCGCGTCCACAACTGGGTCACCCCGCTGCTTCACCCCCGGCACGACGCTCCCCTACCCATCCACACACCTGCACCCGGCATCAAGGCCAGGCGAAGTTATTATGTGAATGCCACAGCTTCGGCGGTGTGCTTGAGCCCCGCTACATTGTCGGCGCGGAACCACTTGACCAGTGAGCTATTACGCACTCTTTAAAGGGTGGCTGCTTCTAAGCCAACCTCCTGGTTGTCTATGCGACCCCACATCCTTTTCCACTTAGCACACGCTTAGGGGCCTTAGCTGGTGATCTGGGCTGTTTCCCTCTCGACTACGAAGCTTATCCCCCGCAGTCTCACTGCCGCGCTCTCACTTACCGGCATTCGGAGTTTGGCTGATTTCGGTAAGCTTGTGGGCCCCCTAGACCATCCAGTGCTCTACCTCCGGCAAGAAACACGCGACGCTGCACCTAAATGCATTTCGGGGAGAACCAGCTATCACGGAGTTTGATTGGCCTTTCACCCCTAACCACAGGTCATCCCCCAACTTTTCAACGTTGGTGGGTTCGGCCCTCCACGCGGTCTTACCCGCGCTTCAGCCTGCCCATGGCTAGATCACTCCGCTTCGGGTCTAGAGCATGCGACTAAAAACGCCCTATTCAGACTCGCTTTCGCTACGGCTCCCCCACACGGGTTAACCTCGCCACATGCCACTAACTCGCAGGCTCATTCTTCAAAAGGCACGCCGTCACCCCGCAAGGCTCCGACGGATTGTAGGCGAACGGTTTCAGGTACTATTTCACTCCCCTCCCGGGGTACTTTTCACCATTCCCTCACGGTACTCGTCCGCTATCGGTCACCAGGAAGTATTTAGGCTTACCAGGTGGTCCTGGCAGATTCACGGCAGATTTCAGGAGTCCGCCGCTACTCGGGAACACCCACAGAAGACCAGCAGCTTTCACCTACCGGACTATCACCGTCTACGGTCAGCCATTCCAGACTGTTCGACTAACCACTGGCTTTGTAACTCCTCGAACAAGTGTCAGCTTGTTCAGCAGGGTCCCACAACCCCGACCACGCAACCCCTGACAGGTATCACACGCCGCCGGTTTAGCCTCAATCCGCTTTCGCTCGCCACTACTCACGGAATCACTATTTGTTTTCTCTTCCTACGGGTACTGAGATGTTTCACTTCCCCGCGTTCCCCCCACACACCCTATGTGTTCAGGTGCGGGTGACATCACATGACTGATGCCGGGTTTCCCCATTCGGACACCCTGGGATCACAGCTTGGTTGACAGCTCCCCCAGGCCTATCGCGGCCTCCCACGTCCTTCATCGGCTCCTGGTGCCAAGGCATCCACCGTTCGCCCTTGACAACTTGACCACAAAGATGCTCGCGTCCACTGTGCAATTCTCAACAAACAACCAACCCACAACCCACAGCCCCACACCAACGACCCGGCCACCGCCGGCGGTATGCGAGACCAGGCCATGCCTGGCGCCTCGACGAGCTCCCGCTCGTCTCCAAGGCTCTGAAACA